>NZ_DATLIW010000015.1:0-244479 GCF_035539195.1 Luteibacter sp. | reverse complement strand
GGTGCTGGCACGGACCGTCTTGCTGGCGAGCCAGCCGCGCGGTGTGTAGCTAAAATCGGTCAGGACCCCGTTCGGGTCCTTGATCCGGGTCACCCGGCCGGCCTTGTCATAGCTGACATAGGTGGTGACCAGCCCTGCCCCGTCCGTGGTGGACTTGAGGTCACCGAGGTGGTGGCAAATTCCGCCCACCGTGCCGCAGCCGGATTCGTCGGTGGTCGGATACCAGGCGTAAGAGACGGTGTCCGTGACATCCGTGCGTGGGCCGTCCACGATGAGAGGCAGGCCGACGAGCGGGCACGTGCTGCCATTGGTCACCGTGCAGTAGGTGGTGGTCGTGCGGCGGACACCTGTGGGCGCAGTACCAGTCGAGGCGCAGGTATAGGAGGGTGCCGCTACCGGGTCGATGAGGCATTGGGCGATTGCCTGACCAGCCGTGTTGTAGGCCCAGCCCTGTTTGCTCTTGACGGTGCCTGATGCGTCCTTGACCGTCCGCACAAGCGGCACCCGCAGGGGTGAATCCCATGTGGTCTCGGTGGTGCGCTGGTTGCTTGTGCCTTGGGCGTCCACCTTCGACAGGAGCAGGCCCTGGGCGTCGTAGGTGGTGGCAGTGACGTTGTTGTTGCCGTCGGTCTGGGACGCGATGCGGCCATTGGCATCGTAGGTGTACGTGGTCGTCTGGGTCGTACAGCCCTGGCAGGTCCGGGTCACCGTCACCGGTTTGCTGACGCCGAACATGTAGGAGACGGCAGTCGATGTCGTGACTCCAGTTCCGTCAGTTACCGAGTAAATGGATGCGTTCTGAGTGGTGTTCGAATTGGTTGTGATGGTTGTCGGGTTCGTCCCAACGGCCCCAACGGTGTTAGTCACCAACCCGTAGGAGCTATAGGTCGTCGTATCGACTCGATTGCCGGACTCGTCGATTTGGCCAGTGAGATCATTCGGACCGGCGAAATTGGTGGCGCCGTCGTTTTCCCAATGAAGGTATCGATGGATGGCCCCATCGGGATACGTCAACACTGAAAGGTTGTTATATGCGTCGTATCCAAGGACGTAGTTTTCACCAGCAGGGCCCTGGATACCTGAAATGCGATTCTGATCATCCCACGCAAAGAGAATGCTTCTCCCTTGCGGATCGGTAATGGACTTAAGTTGACCATTAGCGTCGTATGCCAGTGTCTGCACCATCCCGTCCTGACGGATTACGGCCGTCAGAGTGCCGGTCGCGTCATAGGTCTCCCGTGTCTTGTCCTCTCGAGTGTATGTCCAAGACGTGATATTTCCCTGGGCGTCGCGAGTCGATTCAAGAGTTTCCGCGACGTCCGGATCTCCCACCCACGCCGTACCGCTCTGATCGAACCCATACATCTTGCCATCGGGACGTAGCACGTACGCTGATGTAACCGACGGGTTGGTCTCGACCACGACCCGCATTTGAAAGTTGTGTACGCGACGGGCGCCCAGCGAGAGCTGGTTCGGACTGAGTATCGGCGCGCTCCGACCACTGTTGTAGGCGACCGTGAGCTTTATCGGGAATGTTCCTTGCCCCGCGATAACGTCGACCAACTCGAATTTGTTTCCAGTCGCCGGATTGACAGGGTCGCCAACTGCACAGACAGGGCATTGGGGTTTGCCCCTGCTCTTATCCGGGTCAGGGGTCACAACCGGACATTGGCTGTCGGGCCAGGCGTCTGCATTGTATGGCCCCCAAGTGTAACCGGGGCACATTGCCCAGCGCCGCGCACCAGAGGCGTAAGAAACACCAGCGTCGCCGGGAGAGCAATCGTAGAGGCGTGTGTCGGCGATAGCCTCATAAATGTCGCCGTCTTCATACCCGTCAGCATGCACCATTTGCACTGAAACGAGATTCCAGTCACGACATCCTGCAGGGTAGACGTGCGTGTGTGCATTCCACGGTATCGCAAATGCGTCGTAGGGCGTCTGGTAGCGAATCTCGTCCCAGCCACTGCTGTAGAAGTTCGGCACGTTGTAGAAGATGATGGGCGCATGGCCCGCGCCTGCCGTGCCCCACAGGCCGAACAGAAAAATGCCGAGGCACATCCTGCGAAGGATGCCCTTCCAGCGGGCCGACTTGTCCATGGTGTTCCCCTGAGGGGCCAGACCGCCCCGCTCCCAGGCGAAGGTAAGGGAGACCGGGCGCCGGTGTCTGTAGGGGAAGTCCTACATTTCCGGATAATGCGATGACGGTCGCAATTGAGTGGCTACAACCACTTGACGGGTCTTCACTGCACCGAACGCGCAGAGCGTCTGGCCGGATATTTGAATCAGTTATCACCCACCAGGCAGTGTCTCGGTTACTCTCCGGATTTCCCCATTTGGAGTTGGCGATGACACGGACATTCCGACTGGCACTGGCTGCCCTGATGATGACCACGGCCCCTGCCATTGCATCGTCGCCATCAAAACCACCAGCGGCTCCAGCCGAGGTCACGGCCGCTGCCCCAGCCGGCACCACCTTGCTGTCGTTTGCATCCAGCGGCGAGCAGTCCAATGCGGACGCCGTGGCCGTGTTCGAGACTGCTCCCGACAAGGACGATGTCCGCCACCGCACGTTGGTGATGTTTGGCAGGAAAGACGGCAAGTTCGTCCCGGATTTTTCCAGTGACAAGCTCATCGCCTGTTCGAAATGTAGCCAGTTCCACGATGACCCGTTTGATGGCGATTACGTCAAGGTGACCCCTGGGCATGTGCACATCGAGCAGATGGACAGCGGGGAGAAATCGTCAACCACAGTTTTGGAACTGGTCCGCCAGTCCGGCAAGTGGCATGTCGCGAATGCAGTCCGGTCATCGGTGGTGGCAGGACGCGGACCGGAGAAAAAAGAGAAGCTCGCGTTGCCCGCATCAGGTCTTGCTGCGGACATGGATGCGAAATGGACGGTCCCTGTCTTCCTCAACACCCTCGTGGTCAACCACAAGTCAGGCAAGTTCATGTTCATGCATGGCAATCCCACGCCCGACTCGGTCTGGGAAAAACTGCAAGGTGACTGCAACAAGCAAGACTGCACCGTGCTGGTCCAGCAACAAGACGGCTGCATCTCTCTGGTGCGCGACTCGGCCGCCCGCTCCTTTGGCGGTGCCGGGGCAGACTCCAGGGACGAGAAACAGGCCGTGGACCGTGCCATGGCCGCCTGCAATGCAGGCGGAGGCCAGGCGTGCAAGGAAATCCGCACCGATTGCAGCAAGGGCATCTGACGGCCCAAGGGCCTCTATCAAGGAAAAAATATGGACGTTGTGTCGGATAAGAAGGTGACCCGCCTCGTGGCAAGCCAGGGCATGACCCGCATTTTTGAGATGGAGGACAACACGTGGGTGACGGCACAGGACGGGACGGTGTCATGGCGGAACAACAATCCGGGCAATCTCAAGTTCGAGTTTGAAGGCAGTGCGGACAAGACGGTCCACAGCACGCGCTCGAAGGAAAAGGCCCTGGAGCAAGCGCAGTCCCGGTATGCCGGTGTGGTCGACCTCGACCACTGGGGAAATGCCGTCTTCGAGACTTATGAGGCGGGACGGGACGCCCAGAAAAAGCTCGTTGTCGACCAGCATGCGGACGACACCGTCGAGGACCTGGTCAAGGGTTACTCGAAGGCGGACTACAGCGGAGCTACCCATCACGACGCGCAGGCGAAGACGATTTACGCGACAGCGTTGGCCGAGGGGCACGACCTGCATGGGAAGAAAGTCCGGGACATGAACCCGGACGAGCGCAACGCGCTGCTCGATGGCATCGCTCGTGCCGAGTACTGGAAAGCCGGCACCACAAACCAGACGCCGCCACTGACCGACGCGCAGTTGAAAGCCACCCTGGCGGCACACCGCCAGGCTGCCACCCATGCTCCTGCTGCTGCCGGGCACGCCCACAGACAGGGTGACCACGGCCCCACAGTCGGGGCACTCCAGACCGACCTTGCCGCTCTCGGCATCACGGCCCGCGATGGCAGTGCCATCCGTCCCGACCAGCATTTCGGTGCCCACACCAAAGAAGCCGTTGAAGCCTTCCAGACGGCACACGGTTTGAAAGCCGATGGTGTGGCAGGACCGGCGACGATGGCCGCCATCGGTGAGGCGAAGAGCCACCTGCAGGCGACCACCCAGAGCGTCCCCACCCTGCTCGATGCCCGCCATCCGGCAAACGGGATTTACGAGCAAGCCCACACCTGTGTGGCAAGAATTGACCAGGAGCAGGGCCGCGCGCCGGGCCCACACACACAGAACTTCGCGGGCTCCCTGACTTCGGCTGCGACAGCCGCCGGCTTCAACCGCATCGACCATGTGGCCCTGTCGGACGACGCCAACCGTGGCTATGCCATCCAGGGTGAACTCAACTCCCCCTTCAAGAAGTTCGTGGAAGTCGATGTCATGCAGGCCGTCCAGACTCCGATTGCACAAAGTAGCCAGGAATCATTGGCGCATGTGCAAAACAACGCTCTGCAACAGCAGCAGGCACAGGCCCAGCAACAGGTCCAGCAGCAAGTGGCGCCAGACGTCCAGCAGGCGGCTGGACCTTCGATAACAAGGTGAGGAGACGGGCGGGGTCGTGCCCCGCCCTTGCAAGGGATTTGCCGATGAAATACGAAACCAGCACCTGTTATCACTGTGATGCGGTCGCGACGGGAAGAGAGCATGTCCCTGCCAGATGTCTCTTTCCTGGGGAAAAAGACTGGAACAGGTTGATGACGGTGCCCTCATGCAGGCTGCATAACAACGCAACCTCCGCCGCCGATGACTACCTGAAATTCCTCTTGGGTGCGATTTCCCCGAACGTGCCCGATGCCATCAGGTCGAGCACGGAAAGTGCGGTGATCATCCGGAAATCTTTGCCTACCAGGTCCTCGAAAGGCCAGATGCTGTGTTCGTCAACATGGAGTTTTACGGAGAACAGCGGGCATCGGTGATGGCGCTTTGGCGTCCCATGGGGAAGGATTTCGCATGACACTGTCGGCGGAGTGGACAGAAAGGCGGGCTCAAACAGCGCCCCTGCACTCACTGCTTTCAGCCACTACCGCCTTGATGGCATCCCCAGCGCGAGGCGCTCGGCAACCAGGGGGTCGCGGGTCCGTAGGGACCTTTTAAGGAACCGACACCCGAAGACGCGGATGAGGTCAGCCGGGACACGCTGGCGGAAACGCCAGGTGCCGGAGGGCGAACAAGGTAGTGCGGAAGTCTCGATCTCGTGTGTCCCGATTTGCGACCCGACGGGTAAATCTCCGCCAAACAAAAAGGCCCTGTAAATACAGGGCCTTTTGCTTACTGGCGGAGAGGGTGGGATTCGAACCCACGGTACGCTTACACGTACGCCTGATTTCGAGTCAGGTACATTCGACCACTCTGCCACCTCTCCGGGAACGGTCGTCGGCAGGGCTTTCGCTCTGCCGGGCCCGCAATGATAGTGGGTCTCTCCTGCCGTGACAACAGACTTTTGATGCGGCATCCTCCCTGAGCATTCCGGCGCCGCGGCGCCCTTCCCCAGCTTCCAAGGCACCCATGATCGAGTTCGGACACGGCACGCATACCGGCCTTCGCCGTACGCGAAACGAGGACACCTATTACGCCGACGCCGGGCTGGGGTTGTTCCTGGTCGTGGATGGCATGGGCGGCCACAAGCACGGCGAGGTGGCTTCGGCCACGGCGCGCGATGGCGTGGTGGCCCAGGTCACCGCCGGGCAGTCCCTGGTGGACGCGATCCAACGGGTGAACGAGGCGCTGATCGCCCGGTCCAGCGGCCTGTCCGAGTCCCGCCCCATGGGCACGACGATCGCCGCCGTGCGTCTGGTCGGCCGCACCTATGAGGCCGCCTGGGTCGGCGACAGTCGCATCTATATCTGGGACGGCGAGCTCAAGCGCCTCTCGCACGACCATTCGATCGTCGAAGCCCTGGTCGAGGCCGGCGAGCTGACCGAGGCCCAGGCACGCATCCACCCGCAGCGCAGCGTGCTCACCCAGGCCCTGGGCATCACCTCGCCGGACCAGCTCCACATCGGCCTGGCCAAGGGCGAGCTGTCCCAAGGCGCACGACTGCTGCTGTGCACCGATGGCCTGACCGATGAAGTGGACGACGTGCGTATCGGCGCCATCGTCTCGCGCACGGACATCGCCGCGCAGGAAAGCGTGGATCACCTGCTTCTCGAAGCCCTCAAGGGCAGTGCCCGCGACAACATCACGGCGATCCTGCTTCGCGCGGCCGCCTAAGCCGCGCGAAACATGCCGACTCAGTGAATCGTGTCGGACGTCTCCATCTTCCGCCAGACGCTCTGCCCACCCGCCGACTTGTCCAGCGCTTCGAGGCGCTTCGCGTGCCGCGCGAGCTCTTCGGGATCCGCACGACGGACGATGGGACGACGCTTGATCACGATGTCCTGCAATACGCTGGTGCGGCTGCGCTCGTCGTTGGCGTCGAAAGCGAATTCGAGACCGCCCTGACCGGTGGTCATGGCGATATAGACGTCCGCCAGCAGCTGCGCATCGAGCAGGCCGCCGTGGAGGTCGCGCTTGGTATTGTCCACGCCGAGGCGCTTACACAACGCATCGAGGCTGTTGCGCTGACCCGGATACATCTGGCGCGCCATCAGCAGGGTATCGAGCACGGTGGCGTAGTCGGCAATCTGCCCGTAGTGCTCGCCTGCCCGCTTCAGCTCGGCGTTGAGGAAGCCGACGTCGAACGCCGCGTTGTGGATGATCAGCTCGGCGCCGCGGATGAAGTCGAGAAACTCATCCACTTTGTCGATGAACAGCGGCTTGTCGACGAGGTCTTCGTCCTTGATGCCGGTGACCTTGCTCGCCTCTTCGTCGATCGCGCGCTGCGGATTGAGGTAGGTGTGAAAATGATTGCCGGTGGGACGACGACCGATCATCTCGACCGCGCCGATTTCTACCAGGCGGTGACCGAGGTGCGCCTCGAGGCCGGTCGTTTCGGTATCGAGAACGATCTGCCTCATGCCACCTTCCCCTTCGACTTGTAGATGATCGCCTGATCGCGCGCGGCGACATCCACGCGCTCGTTCTCGACATGGCCGTTGTGACCCTTCACCCATTCCCAGGTGACGGTGTGCGCGGCAGCGGCCGCGTCCAGACGAATCCACAGGTCCTGGTTCTTCACCGGCTTCTTGTCGGCGGTCTTCCAGCCGTTGCGGCGCCACTTCGGCACCCACTCCTGCACGCCTTGCATGACGTACTTGGAGTCGGTCATCAGGTGCACGTGGCAGCGCCGGGTCAGCGCTTCGAGCGCCGAGATCGCGGCCATCATTTCCATGCGGTTGTTGGTGGTGTCGGGCTCGCCGCCGGCGAGCATCTTTTCGATACCCTTGGCGCGTAACAGGGCGGCCCAGCCACCTGGGCCGGGGTTACCCAGGCAGGCGCCATCGGTGAAGGCTTCAACGGTTTCGGTGGTGATTTCGGTCAAGGGATGGACTCACGTGCGTTGCGACGGGCGCCAGAAGCGAGCGTGCCGGGCATGGGTGCCTCGACCGCCGCCATGCGGGGGCGCAAGGGTACCGCTGCCGGACGCTTTTTGCGCGCAATAAGCATGTATCCGCCACCGACCATGGATTCGCCGACCGGCGAACCGCCGGCGCGCGGCCAGGCGCTGCCCAGCCGCCGCGGCATGGACAGCTCGAAATCGTCGCGGACCAGCCGCTGGCTCCACCACCAGGGCCAGGTCAGGCGCGGGCGGGTGCCACGAGCCTGCCGGGCGACCCAGGGCGACCACAGGCCGACGGGGTGAATGCCGGTGATCGCGAGCATGCCGCCGGGGGCGAGCACGCGGATCGCTTCGTCGAGGAGATTGTCCTGGCGCGCCGTGGTTTCCAGGGCGTGCCGCAGCAGCACCACCCCGAAGGCGTCGTCGGCGAACGGGAGGGCCTCCAGGCCACTCGCGCGGATGTCGCCGCCCAGGAGGGGGCCGGCAACCCGCACGGTCGCCCAGTGGCCCAGCAGGGGCAAGGCGGGCGGATCCGCGTGCAAGGAGGCCGTGAGGTGCAGGCCATGCTCCCCGGTGCAGCGCGTCAGCAGCGGCGAGAGCACGCGGGCCTCGTCGGCGAGCAGCTTGCCGATCTGCGGCGTCGCATAGATGTCGGGGGCCAGGGTGGGCATGTGTGAACAGTGTAGTGATCTTGAATGGGCCCCGCACGGGTTAACGAGGTCCTAACGAGTGGGATATACCCGGCTGATATAGTCCGGCCGCCCCGCCCGACTGGTATCACCCAGCGGCGGCCACTCACTGGGTGTTCGCGCCCTACCGACGTCACGGAGTTCGGCCCGATGCATTGGGTTCCCGTCGCGGCTTTGAGCGACAACTACATCTGGCTGGTCGCCGATGACGAAGGCAACGCTTTCGTCGTGGATCCCGGTGAAGCCGCCCCCGTCCAGGCCGCGCTCGACGAGCGAGGCTGGCGGCTGAAGGCTATCCTGCTGACGCACCACCACAACGACCACATCGGTGGCGTTTCGGACCTCGTCCGCGACCACGACGTGGAGGTGTATGCCACGGCTGACCCACGCATCCAGCCGAAGAATCATTTCGTCGAAGACGGCGACATCATCACCCTGGAATCGCCGAAGGCCACTTTCAAGGTGATCGCCGTGCCGGGCCATACCAGCTCGCACATCGCCTACTTCGGCGAGGGCTTCCTGTTCTGCGGCGACACCCTTTTCAGTGTCGGCTGCGGCCGCCTGTTCGAAGGCACGCCGGAGCAGATGCTGGCTTCGCTGGAACGCTTCGCCGACCTGCCGCCGGAGACCCTGGTCTGCTGCGCGCACGAGTACACCGCGGCCAATATCCGCTTCGCGCTCAGCGTGGATCCGGAGAATGCCCCCCTGCGCCTCCGTCGTGACGAGGTGGCGCGTCTGCGCGAGGAAGGCCGGCCGTCCGTGCCTAGCCGACTTGCGGACGAGTTCGCCACCAACCCCTTCCTGCGCGTGGACAGCGACGCTATTCGTCGCTGGGTCGAAGCCCAGGGCAAGGAATCCGCCACGCGGACGGAGCGCTTCGCCGCGCTGCGTCGGGCCAAGGACACATTCACCGCATGATGGCTCTTACCCGACGCATCCTTCCCGCACTCATTCCCCTCGTCCTCACGGCCTGCGCCGCCGCTCCCCAGCGGCCGGTACCCGTGGCGCCCGCACCCGCGCCCAGCGTCGCCCCGGTGCAGGACGTCTCGATGTCGCCGAAGCTAGTGCGCCCGGCCGCGGCGCCGGACTTCTGGTCGGACATGCGTGACAGCTTCGCCATGCCGGGCTGCGAAGCCGGTCCCGAAGTCGTCAGCTGGGCACGCACCTATACCCGGATGCCGAACCGCTTCGAGCAGCAGGTGAACGAAGTGCTGCCGCTGATCGTCTACGCGCACAAGGCGGCGGCGCAACATGGCGTGGCCGGCGAGTTCGCGTTGCTGCCGTGGGTGGAAAGCCAGTACCGCCATGTGCCGGGCGCGAAGAATCGCCCGGCCGGCATGTGGCAGATCATGCCGCAGACAGCACACACGCTGGGCCTACGCGTGGAAAAGAACTACGACGAGCGCCTCGACATCACCAAGTCGACCAACTCGGTGATGAACATGATCCGGCGCTACTACGACGACCTCGGCGACTGGCGCCTGGTCGACGTCGCTTACAACGCGGGCGAGTTCGGCCTGAAGAAGACCATCGACAAGCATGGTGGTCCGACGGCGGACGAAGGCCTGCCGGATGTGCCGATGAAGGCGAACACCAGGGAGCATCTGGTGAAGCTCATGGCGATCGCCTGCATCGTGCGCGACCCTGCCCGCTTCAACGTGCAGTTGCCGCGCCAGGATGGCGAGGACGCGTTGCAGGTCGTGCAAGTTTCCAACCCGCAGTCGCTCGCCCAGGCGGCAAAGCAGTCCGGCCTGTCGATGAACGACCTGCGCGACTTCAACCCGGCCTATCGCACCACGAAGGGCACGGTGTCGTCGTCGCTGCTGCTGCCGAAAACCGCCGCGGACCAGTACAACCTCGGCCCCGTCGCTGCTGTCATCGAAGAGCCCTCCTCGTCGGTCGATGACGATGCGGTTGCCGATGTGCCTGCCGCGAAGAACGGCAAGGCCGGCAAGAGCGGCAAGAACGCCAAGGGTGCGAAGCTGTCGAAAGCGGAACTCGCGAAAGCGGATAAGGCGGCGAAGTCGAGCAAGGCCACGGCCGTGGCGAAGGCATCGAAGACCGGCAAGAACGCCAAGGCAGAGGACAAGGCCGTGGCGATCGTCTACAAGGTCAACGACGGCGAATCGCTCTGGACGATCGCGCGCCGGCATCAGGTGAGTGTCGAGCAGCTGATGAAATGGAACGACCTGCAGACGCAGGCCGTGAAGCCGGGCCAGGTATTGCGCCTCACCGCGTCGCGCTGAGGTCATGGGCTTCCTGCATCGCAAGCGGGCCCTCATCGTCGGTATCGCCAGCCGCCGCAGCATCGCCTGGGGTATTGCCGAGGCGATGCATCGCGAAGGCGCGGAACTGGCATTCACCTACCAGAACGAACGCCTGAAGGATCGCGTCGACGAAGCCGCCGCGGAGTTCGGCTCCAACCTCGTGCTGGAGTGCGATGTCGGTATCGACGCGCATATCGACCGCGTGTTCGCCGAACTCGGCCAGCATTGGGACGGCCTCGATGTGCTGGTCCACTCAGTCGGTTTCGCGCCGCGAGAAGCCTTGCAGGGCGAGTTCCTCGACAACCTCACGCGCGAGAACTTCGCCGTGGCGCATGACATTTCCAGTTACAGCCTCGCCGCCCTGGCCAAAGCGGCGCGCCCGCTGATGTCAGGGCGTGGCGGCGCCATTCTCACGCTGAGCTATCTCGGCGCCGAGCGCGCCCTGCCGAACTACAACGTCATGGGCCTGGCGAAGGCCAGCCTCGAAGCGAACGTGCGCTACCTGGCCTATAACCTCGGGCCGGAAGGTACGCGCGTGAACGCGATTTCCGCGGGCCCGATCAAGACGCTCGCTGCATCCGGCGTCGGTAACTTCCGCCGCATTCTCGAGCAGGTCGACAACGTGTCGCCCATGCGTCGCGGCGTGACACAGGAGGAAGTCGGCAACGTGGCCGCCTTCCTGTGTTCGGACCTCGCGTCAGGCGTGACCGGCGAGGTCACTTACGTCGACGCAGGCTTCCATATCGTCGGTTTGTTGGGCTGAATCGTCGGTCTGATGGGCTGACGCCCCCAGCCAAGTCATCCCCGATGCCTTTCTGTGGGAGCCGATTCATCGGCGATGGGTGCTTGCGACACCGTCAGGAATCGCCGATAACATCGGCTCCTGCCGAGCAAGGGCATCGCCGCTGAAGCGGCTCCCACAAAAAAAACAGCATCGCCGATGAAATGGCTCGCGCCGGGCAGGGGTATGGCCTTTCCGGCGGGTTATCGATTACATCTCGACGACGTTCCAGCGCACGTCCGGGTTCACGTCGGCCGCGTAGTCGACGTCCTTGCGGTCGAAGCCGAACAGCTTGATGAAGTCGTGCTTGTAGCCGGCGTAGTCGGTGTCGGTCCACAGGTTTTCCGTGGTGACCGTGGGCCACAGCGCCTTGCACTCGCTCTGCACATCGTCGCGCAGTTCCCAGTCGTCGAGGCGCAGGCGGCCTTCGGCGTCGGTCTCCGGCGCCTTGCCGTCCGCGCGGTACAGACGCTCGTGGAACAGGCGGTTGATCTGTTCGATGGTGCCCTCGTGGATACCCTTGGCCTTCATGATCTTGAAGACCATGGACACATACAGCGGAATCACCGGGATGGCCGAGCTCGCCTGGGTGACGACGGATTTCATCACGCCGACGTACGAACGCAGGCCCTTGTGCGTCTCGCCCAGCTGCTTGGCGGTGCGATCCAGATGCTGCTTGGCCTGGCCCAGCGTGCCGTGCCAGTAGATCGGCCAGGTGATCTCGGTACCGACATAGCTGTACGCCACCGTGGTCGCATGCTCGGCGAGCACGCCGGCGTCGCTCAGCGCGGCGATCCACAGGGCCCAGTCTTCGCCACCCATGACGGTGACGGTATCGTCGATTTCCTGCTGCGTGGCCGGCTCGACGGAGGCCTGGATCACGGCGTCCTTGTTGGTGTCGACCGACGAGGCGGTGAACGTCTCGCCGATGGTCTTCAGCGCGGAGCGCACGACTTCACCCGTCGTCGGCAGCTTGCGCACCGGCGAGGCAAGGGAATACACCACCAGGTCGATCGGGCCACCCATCTCGGCCTTGATGATCTCGATCGCCTTGGCGCGCGTCTCGTCGGAGAACGCATCGCCATTGATCGAGCGGCTGTAGAGGCCGGCCTGCGTGGCGAGCTTGTCGAAGGCCGCGGAGTTGTACCAGCCCGCCGTCCCCGTCTTGGTCTCGCTCGACGGCTTCTCGAAAAACACACCCAGCGTGGCGGCACCCTGGCCGAACGCGGCCGTGATGCGCGAGGCAAGGCCGTAGCCGGTGGAGGCACCAATCACGAGCACGCGCTTCGGGCCGGCGGCGAACGCGCCGCTGGCCTTGGTGATGGCGATCTGCTCTTCCACATTCTTCTCGCAGCCGACCGGATGAGCGGTGGTGCAGATGAAGCCACGAACCTTCGGGGTAATGATCACGGGTTGTCCCTTTGACGCAGTAAGGCGGCCATTGTAATCGGCCCGGCGCACCATGCGCTTCCGCACGGACGGCAGGCATGAAAAGGCCCCTCGGGAGGGGCCTTTGCGTGAAGCATGGAAGCTACCGCGACTTACATGCGGTCCTGGGCGATCTTGATATCGGCGCGGCTCTTCAGGGCCTCGACGTATTCGATCGTCACGGCCTTGGCCATGGCATCCGTCATCTGGCCGCGCAGGCCATCGCGCTCGGCCTTGTTGACCTTGGACAGATCGCCGTCGGTGACCTTGTCGATGGCGACGACCGCATAGGCGCCGCCGCCGGTCTGGATGACCGCCCAGCTCGGCTTGCCGTCGACCGGGTGCGGCAGCGTGAAGGCGCGCTGCAGGATCGGCTGCGGGACGTCCTTCACCGTGGTGAGCTTGCTGCGCTCCAGCGCGGCGACCGCGTGCACCGGGGCCTTGGCGAGCGCGGCGATATCGCCGCCCTTGGCCAGCTGTGCGACGAGCTCGTCGGCCTGCTTCTTCGCCATGGCGTCGACACGCTCGTCGAGGATGCGCTGACGAATCGCGTCGCGGACATCGGCCAGGTTCTTCGGCGCGGCGGCGGCATGCTTGGCAAGATGCATGACGATGGCGTCGCCCTTGTCGACCTGGACCAACGAGGAATTGTTGCCCTGGTTGAGCACGTCGTCCGCGAACGCGGCGGCGACGAACTTCGGATCGGCAGTCAGGCCTTCGCCACCCTGGCGACCGAACATCGGCGTGGTACGAATCTCGACACCGAGTTCCTTCGCGGCGGCATCGAGCGAGCCCGGGTTGCGCTCGGCCAGATCGGCCAGCTGCCCGGCGCGCTCGTTGTAGAGACGCTCGCCCTCGCCCTTCGCCCAGTCCGCGGCAAGCTGCGCGCGCACGTCGGCGAACGGCTTGGCGTCACCCTCGCGGGCATCGCGCAGCCAGATGATGTGGTAACCCTCTTCCGGCGACAGCACCGGCTCCTTCGTGATCTCGCCCTTCTTCATGCCGAAGAGCGCGGTGTCGAAGGCGGCGTTGGCAACGCCCTTTTCCAGCCAGCCCAGGTCGCCGCCGCTACGCTTGGAACCCAGATCCTCGGAGTTCTCGGCGGCGAGCTTGGCGAAGTTTTCCGGTGTGGCTTCGGCGGCGATCTTCTTCGCTTTCTCCAGCGCGGCCTTCTGCTGGTCGGGCGTGGCGTTCTTGGGCACGTCGATCAGGATATGCGAGACCTGACGCTGCTCCGGCTGTGCATAGCGCTGCTTGAACTTGTCGTAGAACTCGTGGAGCTGGGCGTCCGTCGGCTCGCCGATCTTGAGCTCGGACTGCTTCACTTCGAGGTACTGCACCGAGACCTGCTCGGGCGTGGTGTAGTCGGCCACGTGCGACTTGTAGAACGCTTCGATATCCGCGTCGGCCACCGTGGCATCCGTGAGTGACGGACGCGCCAGTTCGACGAAGCGCAGGTCGCGCTGCTGCAGCTGCAGGCGGAAGAACGCATCGACATCGGCATCGCTGACCAGGGTGGTCGCGTAGATGGCCTGCGGAAGAATCTGGTTGCCGAGATCCGCGCGGATCTTCGACTCGTACATCGCCGGGCTCATGCCCTGCATGGAAAGAATGGCCTTATAGGCGTCCGGGCTGAACTGCCCGTTCACGGCGAAGCCGGGATCGGAGCCGATGGCCTCGCGCACACTGGCGTCGGAGACCTGCAGGCCGAGATCGGTGTTGGCCTTGTCCAGAAGCACCCGGGCGATCATGCCGTCGAGCACCTGCTGCTTGAGCTCGGGCTTCTCGAGATCGGCGACGGTGAACGGCGAACTGGGATTCTGCGCGATCTGCTGACGCAGCTCGTTCATCCGGTTCTGCCAGTCCTGCTGCGAAATCTCGTGGTCGCCCACCTTCGCGACATACGTATCGACGCGCGATACGAAGTACGACTCGATGCCGAAGAAGGCAACAGCGAACACGCAGACGCCGAGGACGATGGCCGCGGGCCAACCATGGATCTTGTTACGCAGGGCTTGCAGCATGATGCGACTCGCACAGGTGGCGTCGGCAAATCCTTACCGACGGTAGATAAAGCAAAGGCGCCACACGGGCGCCTTTGCGGATTGGCGGAGTGGACGGGACTCGAACCCGCGACCTCCGGCGTGACAGGCCAGCATTCTAACCGACTGAACTACCACTCCACTTCCCGTGGTGGGTGCTGAGGGGATCGAACCCCCGACCAGCGCCGTGTAAAGGCGACGCTCTACCGCTGAGCTAAGCACCCGCTACGGCAAGACTGCTTAGTTTACGTGATCCTTGAGCGCCTTGCCAGCCGTGAAGGCCGGGACCTTGGACGCCGGAATCTTGATCTCTTCGTTCGTGCGCGGGTTGCGGCCGGTACGGGCGGCGCGGCTACGCAGCTTGAAGGTGCCGAAGCCGACGAGGGCGACGTCTTCACCCTTCTTGAGGGTGTCCTTCACTGCTTCGATCAGGCCTTCGAGCGCCTTGCCAGCGTCAGCCTTCGACAGTTCAGCCTTTTCAGCAATGGCGGCGATCAGGTCGGTTTTATTCATTACGTGACTCCCTTTCAAAGGTAATTCGAATCGCCGGACAGCGATCCTGTACGAGAAGACGATAGATCTTCGAACGCAAGCTTTTGGCATCGTTCGACGACCCGCAATCCGTGGCGCCCTTGCGGCGCGGACGATTGCGGAGCCGCCTTTATACCAGTGCCCTCCCCCCATCGCAATACGAGCAATACCAACGCTTTCAGCGCGTATGCATCCTTCACGGAGGCTTGCAAGGGAGGAGCAAAACGATTATCGCGAACCATCAATGACAGGACAGCGAAAATGAAAAGGGCGCACTCGCGTGCGCCCTTTTGCCTGTTACACGAAACGACAGGCCCGGATCAATGCGTGAGCGACGGCGATGCCTTGCCCTTGCCCTTACCGGCCTTGGCCTCTTCGAGCGGCACCTCGACCTTCTCACCGCCGTCTCCGGCCTTCTTCGGTGCCGGCGGACGCTCCAGCGCCAGGTTCAGCACTTCGTCGATCCACTTCACCGGATGGATGGCCAGCGAGGTCGTGATGTTTTCCGGCAGATCGATGAGGTCCTTCCTGTTCTCGTCCGGAATGATCACGGTGGTGATGCCGCCGCGATGGGCCGCGAGCAGCTTCTCCTTCAGGCCACCGATCGGCAGGACGCGACCACGCAGGGTGATCTCACCGGTCATGGCCACCTCGGAACGCACCGGCACTTTCGTAAGGGCCGAAACGAGCGCGGTGCACATGGCGATACCGGCACTCGGACCGTCCTTCGGGGTGGCACCTTCGGGCACGTGGATGTGGATGTCGAGCGACTGGTGGAAGTCGGGATCGATACCCAGGGCTTCCGCCCTGGCGCGAACCACGCTGAGCGCGGCCTGGATCGATTCCTTCATGACGTCGCCCAGCTGGCCCGTCTGGATCAGACGGCCCTTGCCCGGGACCACGGAGGCCTCGATGCTGAGGAGGTCGCCGCCGACCTGGGTCCAGGCCAGGCCGGTGACCAGGCCCACTTCGTTCTGCAGTTCCGCACGACCGAAATCGAAGCGGCGCACGCCGAGGAAGTGATCGAGGTTCTCGCCGTCCACACGCACCTGGTCCGGAGCGAGCACCTTGCCCTTCACGGCCTTGGCGGCGGTCTTCTTCACCTTGGCCTTGGCCTTCGCCGGGACGGTGCCCAGGGCGATTTCCTTGACCACCTTGCGGCAGATCTTGGAGATTTCGCGCTCGAGGTTACGCACGCCGGACTCGCGGGTGTAGTAGCGCACGATATCGCGAAGCGCATCTTCGCCCACCGTCAGCTCTTCGGCCTTCAGGCCGTTCGCCTTCAGCTGCTTGGGCAACAGGTATTTCTGCGCGATGTTGAGCTTCTCGTCCTCGGTGTAACCGGGGATACGGATCACTTCCATGCGGTCGAGCAGCGGACCGGGAATGTTGAGCGAGTTCGCCGTCGCGATCCACATCACTTCGGAGAGGTCGAGATCGACCTCCAGGTAGTGATCGTTGAACGCGTTGTTCTGCTCCGGATCGAGCACCTCGAGCAGCGCCGACGACGGATCGCCACGGAAATCCATGGACATCTTGTCGATTTCGTCGAGGACGAACAGCGGGTTCTTGGTGCCGATCTTGTTGAGGTTCTGCACGATGCGGCCCGGCATCGAACCGATGTAGGTGCGACGATGCCCGCGAATTTCCGCTTCGTCGCGCACGCCACCCAGGCTCATGCGGACGAACTTGCGGTTGGTCGCCTTGGCGATCGACTGGCCGAGCGAGGTCTTGCCCACGCCGGGCGGACCGACGAGGCAGAGGATCGGACCCTTCATCGTGTTCACCCGCTGCTGCACGGCGAGATACTCGAGGATGCGCTCCTTGACCTTCTCCAGACCGAAGTGATCGGCGTCGAGGGTCTCCTGGGCGAGCGCGAGATCCTTGCGGACCTTGCTGCGCTTCTTCCACGGCACGCCGACCACCCAGTCGAGGTAGTTGCGGACCACGGTGGCCTCGGCGGACATCGGCGACATCTGCTTGAGCTTGTTGAACTCCTGGCGCGCCTTGGCGAGCACGGCCTTGGGCATGCCGGCGGCGTCGATCTTCTTCTGCAGCTCCTCGATCTCGTTCGCGCCCTCTTCGCCCTCACCCAGCTCCTTCTGGATGGCCTTCATCTGCTCGTTGAGGTAGTACTCGCGCTGGCTCTTTTCCATCTGCGACTTGACGCGACCGCGGATGCGCTTCTCGACCTGCTGCAGGTCCATCTCGCCATCGACCAGGCCGATGAGCAACTCGAGGCGCTGGCCGACGTCGGCCGCTTCGAGCACACGCTGCTTATCGCCCATGCGCACGGAAAGGTGCGCGGCGATGGAATCGGCCAGGCGCGAGGGATCGTCGATGCCCGAGAGCGTCGCAAGGATTTCCGGAGGAAGCTTGCGGCTCTGCTTGACCAGCTGCTCGAACAGGGAGACCAGCGAACGCGACACGACATCGAGTTCGCGCTCGTTGCTGCTGTAGATCGGCTCGATGACGCGGGCCTTGCCGCTCATCATGCCGGCTTCGTCTTCGAAGGCATCGATCTGCACGCGCGACTGCCCCTCGACCAGCACCTTCACGGTGCCATCGGGCAGTTTCAGCAACTGCAGGACGCCGGCGAGCGTGCCGACCGAGTGGAGGTCGCCGATCGACGGATCGTCGATGTCGGGGCTCTTTTGAGCGACGAGCAGGATCTGCCGTTCGCCTTCCATCGCCCGCTCCAGTGCGCGCATGGACTTGTCGCGTCCCACGAACAGCGGAATAACCATGTGCGGGTAGACGACGACGTCACGCAGGGGCAGGACCGGCAACAGGTCCAGCTCGGATCCGCTCGTGGTTTGGCTGCGATTCTTCGCCATGTGCTTGGGGTTTCCCTCGGAGAATTTGGGGGTGCGACCCGACACTGCGCCGGAGCCGCCATACACGTCAAGTGGTGGTTCGCGCAGGGTCGATCAAGTGCGGCCGGCACAAAGAAAAACGGCCCCGGCGTCGCTGGACGCCGGGGCCGCGGTAGCTCGCTTATGCGACGATCAGGCTGCGTCGCCGCCCTCGCCCGCGATCCGCTGCTGCTGCAGGTTCCCACGGTAGATGAGATACGGCTCGGCCTGGCCATCGATCACGGCGTCGTCGACCACGACCTTGCTGACATGTTCCAGCGAGGGCAGTTCGAACATCGTGTCGAGCAGCACCTGTTCGAGAATGGTACGCAGTCCACGCGCGCCGGTCTTGCGCTTGAGCGCGCGACGGGCGATGGCGGACAGGGCCTCCGGGCGGAATTCCAGTTCGGCGCCTTCCATGTCGAACAGCTTCTTGAACTGCTTGGTGACCGCGTTCTTCGGCTCGGTGAGGATCTGCACCAGGGCAGCCTCGTCGAGTTCGTCGAGCGTGGCGACCACCGGCAGACGGCCGACGAACTCGGGAATCAGACCGAAACGGACCAGATCCGCCGGCTCGACTTCCGAAAGCATCTTGCCGACGTTCTCCGTACGTTCCTTCGAGCGGACCTCGGCGCCGAAGCCGATGCCCGTGGTCTCGGAACGCTGCTGGATGACCTTCTCCAGACCCGAGAACGCACCACCGCAGATAAACAGGATGTTGCGTGTGTCGACCTGCAGGAATTCCTGCTGCGGATGCTTGCGGCCACCCTGCGGCGGCACCGAGGCGAGCGTGCCCTCGATGAGCTTGAGCAGGGCCTGCTGCACGCCTTCGCCAGAGACGTCGCGGGTGATCGACGGGTTCTCGCTCTTACGCGAGATCTTGTCGATTTCGTCGATGTAGACGATACCGCTCTGCGCCTTCTCGACGTCGTAGTCGCACTTCTGCAGAAGCTTCTGAATGATGTTCTCGACATCCTCACCGACATAGCCCGCCTCGGTGAGGGTCGTGGCATCGGCGATCGTGAACGGCACGTTGAGCAGGCGCGCCAGCGTTTCGGCCAGCAGCGTCTTGCCCGAACCGGTCGGACCGATCAGGAGGATGTTGGATTTGCCAAGCTCGACTTCGTCGTTCTTCTGGCGCGATTCAATGCGCTTGTAGTGGTTGTAGACCGCGACGGACAACGCCTTCTTGGCGCGCGTCTGGCCGACCACGTACTGGTCGAGGGCTTCCATGATTTCGCGGGGCTTAGGAAGTTGGGTCCGGCCGGAGGCCGCCTTTTCTTCCAGTTCCTCGCGGATGATGTCGTTGCACAGCTCAACGCATTCGTCGCAGATGAACACGCTGGGGCCGGCGATCAGCTTGCGCACTTCATGCTGGCTCTTGCCGCAGAAGGAGCAGTAAAGAATCTTGCCGCCGTCGTTGGAACGGCTCTGCCGCTCGTCGCTCATGCTTTGGGCCCTACTGAGAATCCAGGTACGCTTTGAGAATAGCACAGCACTTCGCCCCTGGAATCAGGAGCGAAGTGCCGGTTTTCACAAGCGAAAACGTTCAAATCAAGCTGAACGGACGGTATCGACCGTGCGCTTTTCGGGAATCGAGTCGATCAGGCCATAGGCCTGGGCCTCGGCGCCGCTCATGAAGCGGTCGCGCTCGGTATCCCGGGCGATCTCGTCGACCGTCTTGCCACTGTGGTGGGCAAGGATGGCATTGAGACGCTCGCGCATGGTCAGGATTTCACGGGCGTGAATCTCAATGTCCGTGGCCTGGCCCGAAATGCCACCGGCCCAGGGCTGGTGGATCATGATGCGCGAATGCGGGAGCGAGTAACGCTTGCCCGCCGCACCTGCCGCCAGCAGCAGGGCGCCCATCGAGGCGGCCTGGCCGATGCACATGGTGCTGACGTCCGGCTTCACGAACTGCATCGTGTCGTAGATCGCCATGCCGGCCGTGACGGAACCGCCCGGGCTGTTGATGTACAGGTTGATGTCCTTGTCCGGATTTTCCGACTCAAGGAACAGCAGCTGGGCGACGATCACATTGGCCATGTAATCGTCGACCGGCCCCACGGCGAAGATGATGCGTTCCTTCAGGAGACGCGAGTAAATGTCGTACGAACGCTCACCGCGTGAGGTCTGTTCGACGACGATGGGCACCAGGTTGAGGTTCTGGATCGGAGCCATGGACATGCGGTCTCTCCTTCGTGTGGGGCCCGGCTGTTGCAAGTGACCGATGCGGTTAGGCACCGATCGGGCGCATCACCTCGTCGAAGCTCAGTTCCTGGTCGGTGGATTTGGCGTGATCCGCCACCCACTCGGCCACCTGATCTTCCATCACGCGGTTCTGCAGTCCCGACATCAGTTGGGGATCGCCGTTATACAGTTCAATGACCTTCTCCGGTTCTTCATAGGTCGAAGCGATCGCGGAAAGCATTTCCGCCATACGCTTGCGATCGATCCGGATCTCATTCTTGCGTGCGATTTCACCCATCAGCAGCGCGGCGAGCACACGCTTGCGAGCGAACGGGGTGGCTTCGGCGACCATCTGCGGGCTCGGCTCCTGGCCGCGCGGCAGGTTGCCGGCGGCGAGGCTGCGGGCCTCCGCGTCGGCCATCAGGTCGGGAACGTCGAGGTCCGGATAGGCGCTGGCCAGCTTTTCGGCCACTTCGGACTTCAGGCGAGCCATGACCGTGGCCTTGAGCTCGCGCTCGAGGTTGGCACGGACTTCCTTGCGGAAGGATTCGATGTCGCCGTCGGCGACGCCGAACAGCTGCACGAACTCGGCATCGACCGCCGGGAGGTTCGGCTCCTGCACCTTGACGATCTTGAAGGTGACCTTGGCGGTCTTGCCGGCGAGCTCCGGGTTACGGAAGTCTTCCGGGAAGGCGACGTCCTGGACGAGGTCTTCGCCGGCCGAACGACCGGTCAGGGCCTCGTCGAGCGCCTTGAACAGGGTGCCCGAGCCGAGCACGCTGCCCGCGCGCTCCAGGCCTTCGGTCGGGAAACGGTAGTCGCCGGCTTCGGCGGCGTACTCGAACATGACGAAGTCGCCGTCCTTGGAGGCGCGATCGACTTCGTCGAAGCTGCGGCGCTGGGTGCGCAGGGTTTCGATCATCTTGTCGATGTCGGCATCCTTCACTTCAGCCTTGGGACGGGAGATTTCCAGGGCCGCGACGTCGACGACCGGGAACTCCGGCATGATTTCGAACGTGGCCGTGTAGGCGATCTCGCCATTCTCGGCGTTGCCGGTGGTGTCCACCGCCGGATTGGCGATCGGCTGGAGCTTTTCCTGCTCGACAGCCTGGCGCAGCGTGGTACCGATCAGTTCGGACAGCGCCTCGCCACGGACCTGCGCGCCGAAGCGCTGCTTGATCACGTTGGTGGGCACCTTGCCGGGACGGAAGCCCTTCAGACGCACCGTACGACCCATTTCCGCGATGCGCTGGCTGACCTGCGACTCGAGGCGCTCAGCCGGGAACTTCACCGTGAGCTTGCGCCCGAGCTTGCCGACATTCTCAACCGAAACCTGCATGACCTCTCCTGAAACCACCACGAGTCGTGGCGCGATGGGGTGAAAAACCCCGCAAATGACTGCCCATTCTACGTTTTGCCCTCCTGCCGCCGCAACAGGCGTCAGGCAGGGGTCCAGCGCCTGGGACCGCCACCATCCGCGGCCAGGGCGTCCCCGGGATTGGCCAGGGCACACGCCGTCAGCGAAAGGCAGCCGCAGCCGATGCATTCGGTCAGTTTTTCCTTCAGATTGGTCAGCTGATTGATCCGTTCCTCCAGCTCCTGCTGCCATGCGGCGGACATCTGTGCCCACTCCTCACGGCTGGGCGTCCGCTCCTCGGGGAGGGCGGAGAAGGCGCGCCGCACGGCCTCCAGCGGGATACCCACCCGCTGGGCGACCCGGATCACCGCGATCCGCCGGAGCACATCGCTCGCATAGCGCCGTTGGTTTCCCGCCGTTCGCAGGCTGCGGATCAGCCCTTTGCGTTCGTAAAAATGCAGGGCCGAGACCGCCACACCGGCGCGTTTGGCCGCGTCACCCACGCTCAATTCCCGCATCGCTTGACCTCAACCAAGGTTGAGGTCCCATCCTGCGCGCTTCGGTCGCCTCGCGCAAGCGTGCGAAACTCCCCACCCCAAGGAAGAAAAAGAATGAACGCGGGCATGTCCAACCCCGACCTTACCCGACCCTCGGCGCCTCCCCTCGCCGACGGCATCCTCTCTCCGACCTACCGGGCCGCCACGCTCGGCATGGTCGCCCTGATTTCCCTGCTCGCCTTCGAGGCGCTGGCCGTGACCACGGCCATGCCGACGGTGGCGCGCGAGCTGGACGGCCTGCGTGTCTATGCGCTGGCCTTCGGCGGCCTGTTGGCGACCAGCGTCATCGGCATGGCGTTGTCGGGTCGATGGAGCGACCGCAAGGGGCCTGCCCCCGCCGTCTGGACCGGCCTGCTCGGTTTCGTGGCCGGCCTGTTGATTGCGGGGTTCGCCCACAACATGCCGACCCTGATCGTCGGGCGCCTCGTACAAGGCCTGGGCGCTGGCTGCCTCTCGCCGGCGCTCTACGTCATCGTGGCGCGCCTCTACCCGGAGTCGCTGCGTCCGAAGGTATTCGCGTCGTTCTCGGCGGGCTGGGTGGTGCCGGCGCTGATCGGTCCGGCCATCAGTGGCGCCATCGTCGAACACCTTGGCTGGCGCTGGGTGTTCCTCGCGGTGCCGCTGCTCGCCCTGCCTGCGGCCGCCGCCCTTCGCGGCGCCCTGAACTCCCTGGCGCCGCCGACGCACGCCCAGGAGGAGAAGCCCGGTCGCATGGTGAACGCGATCGGTGCGTCCCTGGGCACCTGCCTGCTGTTCGTCGCCGGGCAGGAACACGGCTGGCTGGCCATCACGCTCTTCGTGCCCGCCGTCGCGCTGCTGGTCGGTTGCGGTCGCCGACTTCTTCCCGTCGGCACGCTGCGCGCCGCGCGTGGGCTACCGGCCGTGATCGCGCTGCGCGGTGTCGCCGCCTCCGCCTTCTTCGGCGCGGAGGCCTTTCTTCCGCTGGTGTTTTCGCAGCAACACGGCTTGTCGCCGACATGGTCCGGCCTGGCGATCAGTGTCGGCGCGATCGGATGGTTCTCGGGCTCGTGGTACCAGGGCCATTACGCGACCATTTCCCGGCAGGCCTTGCTCACTCGCGGCACCGCGCTGATGGTGCTCGGTGTCGTCACCGCATCGCTCGCCACGTTCCCGTGGATGCCGGTGGCAGCCGCTGTACTCGGCTGGCTGTTGACCGGCCTCGGCATGGGCATGCTCTACGGAACGGTCGCCGTACTCGCCCTTTCCATGTCCGGCGAACACGAGCAAGGCAGCAACAGCTCGGCCTTGCAGTTGTGCGAATCGCTCATGGTGGCGACAACGCTGGCGATCGGTGGCACGTTGTTCGCGGCACTGTTGAACGTGTCGCACACCGCGGCGTTCGCGGCGAACTTTGCGATCACGGTCGTGCTTGCCGTTTTGGGCACCATCGTAGCCCGGCGAACGCAGTCACCCGTCTGAATGAAGATCAACGCGCAGGCGCGTTGGTACCCCTACGTGCTGAAACTACCGGGATCATGACGTCGTTGAAGCCACGGATATCGTGACGTCGCTCGCCTGAAGACGCGACGACGCTTGCCCTATCGAGCAGCCTGCTCTTTCGCTCCCGGCCCGCACAGAAAGTAGAACGCGGGAACCAGGTAGAAGATGAGTAGGTGACCCGACCACAGGCGGACTTGCCACGCCAGATAGTCTCGATACTCGCCGTCACTGAGAACGCGCGAAACGCCCGATACGTAGGCAACCGCCCTGCCGTCCGACACGCGCACCTTCCCGCCGTGACCGACCAGCCCCCAGGCGAAGTTGATGGCTACGTAGACGGCGCAAACGCCTATCGCCAGGCGCGCCCACGTCGGCATGCCAGCGACGATTCGCACATTGGATACCGCACCGAGCCGGCCGTCACCGGCGTCGCGAATCATGGGCAGGACTACGAGAAACGCGCCGGCGAAGAGACAGAACGAAAGCGGACAGCCCGGCCATGATTCCGTTGGAACCGGCAGATGGAGAATGCTTCGCATGTGGATGGACAGCGCTACGCAGAAGCCGGCCAGCGCGGCAACGCCGGCAAGCCTGGACCACCAGAACCTCGGCCCACTGGCCTGCACTGAAGTCAAGACGACCACCCTGCCGCGACGCCCAGGGCCGCGCTAATGAGCGAACTGCTCGTCATTGGTCTTGGTACGACCCCTGGTTGGTGCGAAAGGTGGGACTCGAACCCACACACCTTGCGGTGCCGGAGTCTACATCCACTTGCCTCGGTAGAAGATCAAGAGGTTACACGGACATGTCCCGCTGTGGATGCCGCTTGAGGTTCCGGATCCTCGACTACGCAGGTGGCGTCACCGTGGGGAGTATCGCCGAGGGGGTGGCGGCGAGAGTCCAAGCGAAGGCTTAGCCGCTGTGCGCCTTTTCGGCAGACATCCAAACGACGCCAGCCCCGCATTGGAAGCGTAAAAACTTGCTGTTGCGCAGCGCGAATTTTTGCTCGTACATTGCGTGCGGCGGGCAATCCAACGTGATTGCTTGCGCTCAGTGAGAACCCGCAGGATTGTCGGGGACGGGCCTCACATCACTCGCCGCACATTGCGGCAAACCGCAGTTTCATCGTCCACAGGAGTTGTCGATGTCTCGCCGCTTTCTCGCTGCTTTAGTCCTTTTTTCCCTCGCTGGTGCCGCAGTGGCGCAGCAAACGTCATCTGCAAGCGCATCCCACGGCATTCAGCCGAACATGAGGTGCGACACGTGTGATCCCGGCGGCGGCGGCGGAACTACTCCTCCACCTCACCCTCCTGCGCCCACCATCACTTCGTTCTCTATCACACCTTCCGGGTCGACTATCGCAGTCTACGACTCCAATGGTGTGACGATGAACATCAACATGGCAGCGAACACGGCCACGGTTTCGAACGGTCGAGTGAGCGCCCAGGTTTCCGCCTCGCAGGCGTTTCTCGCTGCCTCAAATAACGACCCGAATCAGGCCGCAGCTCTTCAGGCGCGCTTCCAGGCGTTGTTGACCAATCCGAAGAAGACCTCACTTCTCATCAAGAGTGGCACTGTTGTCCCATCAGCGATGAAGGTGGGCAACAACGGAATGATGAGTGCCCAGGCTGTTATGAGCCCGAATCTCTATCCTTCCCCTGGCGGTGACGGTTTCGGTTGCGATGCGGAGTATTCCTGCCGAGATGTCGTCGACAACGACTTTGGCGGTTGGGGTGGCTACAACTTCGACTTCTGGGACTCGAATGGAGCCGGCGGCGGCACCACTACCCCGGACTACTCTTACTGGGAAGCCATGCGGCAAGAACACTGCCAGCACAAGACCTCTGATGTCACGCTGATCGTCGGTGGTGGTACGGCCACGTTGGCAACGTGCGCGGCTGCTGAGACCGGTGTTGCGATTGCGGCATGCGTCGGCTCGTATGTCGTGGCGGCTGATGCGCTGGCTAGTTACTCTGAAGATAACGCAACCTGCAACTCCACGTACCCAGGTCCGGGTAACTGGTAACAAAGGGGCCGTACTCGATGATTGCTATTCTGACGTTTGACCTAACACCGTTTCAGTGGACGATTGTCGCTTGCACGCTGGTCGAGGCTGGCCTCATCTTCGCCCAGTTACGATACGTGCCGAAGATCCCTCAGACGCGGCGACTCCAGGCAATGGCAGTCGCGGTAGCGTTTGTGTTCATCATCGCAACAGTCATCTACAAGCTAGGTTGGATTCGATAGTTCGATAATGAATTGCTCACTTGAAGCCGCTCGAAAGAGCGGCTTTTTTTATGCAACCTGTTTGCACGACCTACACACCATCAGCCGCCCATGAGGCGGCTTTTTCATGCCCAACGACCAGCAAGGAACCCGCATGGCCCGCAAGTACTCCGCAAGAACCGCACAGCGCCAGTACGTCACCGTCTTCGAATCCGAAGGACGCAAGTGGGGCGAGCGCTGCATCGCTGTGACGCTGCTCGACGCCGAGCTGCTCGCTGCAACCGAAGCCCGAGCGCGCAACCTGCGAGTCGTCTCTATCGTGGTCAATAACGAGTTCGAACTCGACCACTTGCGCGAGGTCGCGAAGCACTTCGCGGCGTAGGCGCTGCATCTCCAGTCAAAGCTCGGGGCGGGGATAGGCAATGGCCGCTCCCCGCCCTGGCACGCACCTCAACCGATGATGCTACGGGCGACAGCCATGGTTTCCTTTTTAAGGAACTCAGCATTTACCACGCCGATAGGAAACGTCTGTGTCACGGCCCCGGCGCCAGAGCCGTGGATGTAGGACTCGACTACGACGCGCTGCGAACCAACGCCCGCCTGCACCTTCAGATAACTCCGAGCTTTCAGCGGACCAAGCGGCTTGAAAGCCGTCAAAGTGGCTTCGTGGATCGCTCCGGTGTGGACATCAACGGCGTAGTCGACCTTCACATCCATGCCTCGGGCTCTAGCAGAGTCCGCAAGCGCGTCCAATGTCGGCTGCACTACATCCCTCGCGTGAGCCGCCCACACGGCGAGGAACGCCGTCTGCTGGTCTTTCGAGTAGTCGGCCGCTCGGCGGGCATCCGCATCTCGCTTGTTCTTCGCGGCGACGAGCTTGTCAAGCTCTGCATCAAAATCCATGGTCTCTCCCTATACGGCCCCGTGCCGCCTCTCGGCACCTTGGGTCAGCCACCCCCTCCTTCAAGGGATAAAACTCGGAACTTAGGAGGGAAACGAAGTTTCCCCCTTAAGACTCCCTAGGGAACCCTAGGGGTTACCTGCGTGACATGAAGCTGGACGGCGACATCTCCTTCATTTTGTACAACGCCTCGGTCTTCGGGTTCTGGCCTCAACCCCTTTCTAGATGCTGGTGTGCCTCAAGAAGAAACAACATCGTTGTCGCGGTGAGATTCAGCGCGTAGCGCGCGTACCAGTCTGGGACGTCAACGGGCACCGAACCGTCCCCGTGTCCGCCATTCTTATTTCTTACGGTAGCCACGCCGCTCTCAAGGAGCGTGCGAACCGCACCAAGCTGGGTTTCCATGTACTGTGGAAGGAGCCCGTGGCTAAGCACAGTGTTCACGAGCTTTCGCGAGGATGCATCAGCGTCGACCGTCCAATTCTGTTCCGCGCAGATCGCCTTCATCGTGCTTTCAAACGCCTTGCAAGCGCTCACGATGGCCTGTTTAAAGTGACCCTTCCGGTACTGTAGGTGACCTTCGAGAAATTCCGCGTCGGCGCCTTCAAATCCCGCTAGTCGTAGGAGGGAGAGAACAGGCAGGACGGCTTCCGCGTGGATCACCTGGGAATCGACACGAACCACGTCCCCCGAAACATATTGGTATCCCACGCCACTTTCGCGAAGGCGAGTGTTCAAATCAGCGACCGCATCAGCAGGGGTGAGGGTGACATCCTCAACGTTACCCCAGTATTGGTACTGCTCAGCGACAAAACGCTCAATGACGCGCATGGAAAGCTCTACAACGTCTAGACATCGATCGACGTCCTTCTCTCTTAGAAAGAACTCAAACAATTCGCTCTTCATGTTCAAGGGCTGCGGAGCCAACTGGAACGTTCCGTACTCTGATCGCAGCGTTTTAACAATCAGTGCGTAGGCTTCCCCAGCCGGATGTTCGCCGTTGAAATAGGGCCGCCCGATCGCGTCGCCAATGATGTGCAGGATTTGCACGCGTAGAGGCTCCGGCATGTCGTCGTACGTGTAGACGTCAGACATGTCACCACGTTCCCGCCTGCGTCGTTTCGAATAAAGATCAAAAACGGCCATAACACCTCGCCCCCCTTGGGCCTTCCCTGGGACGAATTCTACAACCAGCCGCCCACGAGGCGGCTTTTTCATGCCCAACGACCAGCAAGGAACCCGCATGGCCAGCAAGTCCGCATCCAGAAACCCACTCCGCTCCTACGTCACCGTCTTCGAACACGAGGGACGCCAGTGGGCCGGGAGCTGCAAGAGCGAAGCGCTCTACGACGCCGAGCTGCACGCCAGTAACGAACCACGTTCGCGCGGCGTCTGCGCGATCTCCACCATTCCCTTCGATCCGGAGGCTTGAGCATGAAAGTCACCTCAACAGTAACCCGTGTCCCTGTCGTGCGTATGGTCGAGAACACTGAACACGTCGCGGTTGTGACGCTGAATCTGCCGCCTCGTGTCGCTGAGACGCTGCTCGTAATCACGCAATTCGTGGGAGGGATATATCACCGAGCGGCTCGACTCCAAGCCGCCCAGCGCGCCTGGCACGATCAATCGTCGCCTCGCCTGCCTGGGCCGCATGTTCAGCGCAATTAGCGAGCTACCGGCTGGCCCGAAGACAATCCCGAAGATTAAGTACCTTCCCGAGCTGGGCGCCCGCAAGTTTTCTTTAACGCACTCGCAGGAGGCAGCTATGTTTAAGGCGGTCGCCGAACTGGACACAGTGATGCCAGGCACTAAGGGACGCTCTCCGCGTCGCCGTGACGCGCACTTCTATCTGAGGCTGTTCAAGGTGCTCGTGGAGACCGGCGTCCGTCTTGGTGAAGCTCTGCGGCTGCGCAGGCCTGACGTACAAGGCATCGAGCACGGCGCCGGAGTAATTCGGCTGTACCGCATGAAAGAAATCAAGAACAACAAGGCGCGCTCGGTGCCGCTGACGGAGGAGGCGACAGCCATCCTGCTCGCGATCAAAGCCGAGGGCACCCGTCCTGTCGGTCCCTTTCAGGACTTGGGGAAGAATCGTGCCGAGCACGTCTGGAACGCCGCTAAGAAGCTCGCAGGCATCCTCGGCGGGGATTGCGTGATCCACGCCCTCCGCCACACGTGCGCGACGCGCCTGCTGAAGGCCACGGGCAACATCAATCTGGTGAAAGAGTGGCTGGGCCACACGACGATCAAGACAACCGCCGATACGTACGCTCAAGTCGAGACAGACAGCATGGTCGACGGAGCTGCGGCACTCACTGCCCTTCGCGGCACCTCGCTTGCGAGGGGTTGAGCGTTACGGGACAGAGATGATTACGTTAGATGTAACTCTTACGACATCGCAACCCCTAAGTGCATGATTCAATTCACTTGAGGTTGGTGCGAAAGGTGGGACTCGAACCCACACACCTTGCGGTGCCAGAACCTAAATCTGGTGCGTCTACCAATTCCGCCACTCTCGCTCGCGGGGCCATTCTAGGTCTCACGCCTTCTCAGGTCTATCACCGGGTAGGCGTGGACGGATGTGGCCCAGAGGACGCCGCGAACCCAGATCAAAATGTAGGCCATTTTTCAGAATTTACGTATTCAATCGAGTCGCGCATACACCGATCCTGGCCCTCCCAGCCAAGGAGGCAACCCAATGCGATATCTACTTCCGCTCGCTGCCGCGGCGTTCCCGGCCCTCGTCATCGCGCAGGTTACTCAGCAAAGCGCAAGCATTTCGCCCGAGGGCGAGAAACGCATCGTTCGGCAAGTGATCCTGAAAGACGAGCACGGGATGGACGTGCTCGTCGAGCAGCACCTTATCGAACTCGAGAATGGTGATTATCTGTACTTGCACAGCTCTCAGCCCCGGGCCACGCGGGAGCTCGACGAACGGATCTGCGCCAGTTTTGGTTCACAGGTCTCCAGAGGCAGCGTCATCAGGCTGAGCCCCGATACGCTTGGAGGCGGAGCATGTCGTTCCGAATCGCCCGTGGACCCGAGTTCTGCCGCTCCCCAAGAAAACAGTGCCCCTTATCTGCAAGCGGTCGCCCCCGGGAACTATGTCGTCTCCGCAAATCAGAACTCCGTGCACCGTGGCACATCGACCTATCGCCTCGACTCCGCAAGCACGGTCACCAGCGACCTTGTCATAGACAATCGGTGCCGCCAGTCGGCCAACGACCCGACACCTGGCGGGGTTTCTGGCACCAGCGACGTCTACGTCAACTGCTTTATGCCTTCGGCAGGAACAGCACCCACCCGAATGACCGCGTGCGGCGGCGGCCAATGTGTGCACGATGCAAACTCCTTCAGCGTCTTCTGATCCGCGAAACCGACAGTCACTCCGAGATTTCTGGATCTTCACGACTTCGATCATGTCGAGCGGCTGACGGGCCGCTCGACGTTGTCCCCGCAGTGCCAGAACGGTTATCCGCCCGCCCACCCGACTTCACCCGCGTCTCCGCACCCACATGCGGCCGGATCAACAGGCCTGAGCCTGGACGTCCATCACGTCGCGGCGTTCTCGGCTTGGCAGGCTTGCCGGTATCCATCGCTCTACCCTCGGGAAGCCTACGAGCAAAAAGAAAAGGCGCTTAGGTTTCCCTAAGCGCCTTCCAAAATGGTGGGCCGTGTAAGATTCGAACTTACGACCAATTGATTAAGAGTCAACTGCTCTACCAACTGAGCTAACGGCCCATTTTGAAACACATCGCACGTTGTAAGTGGGGTGGACGATGGGACTCGAACCCACGACATCCGGAATCACAATCCGGTACTCTAACCAGCTGAGCTACGCCCACCATAAAACACCATCTGGCGCGCCCGACAGGAATCGAACCTGCAACCGTCGGCTTAGAAGGCCGATGCTCTATCCGGTTGAGCTACAGGCGCAGGCACTGTACGTAGAACGCCAACTGGTCGGGGCAGAGGGATTCGAACCCCCGACATCCAGCTCCCAAAGCTGGCGCTCTACCAGACTGAGCTATACCCCGAAACTTAAATTATCCACCGATGCTTTGGTGAAGCCTTCAAATGTTACGGGTCAAGCCCAAGCCCGTCAATCCGTATGAACACACCACACTTTCAACCGCTTTTTAAAGATGGTGCGCCCGGAGAGATTCGAACTCCCGACCACCAAGTTCGTAGCCTGGTACTCTATCCAACTGAGCTACGGGCGCACACTTTAAACCTTTGACTCGTTGCCTGCCGCTGTGAAGCGTTGGCGCCGTGTCGAGAAGCGGAATTATTCAGATATCGAGCGTGGGCGTCAACACTTTTCTGAAAGTTTTTTTCTCACGCCGGTAACAAATGAGCGAATTGGCCGTCCGACTGGACGGGGGCGCGCGTATTCGCGAGCACGCCTTCGCCGATGAATCGGCTCCCACAGAGAAGCCTTCCACAAAGAAGCCTCCCACGGAGAAGCCTTTCACAAAGAAATCTCTCCCTGGAGAAGCCTCTCCCTGGAGAAGTCTCTCCCCGGAGAAGCCTTCCCCCTAGAGAAGCATTGGCGGGAGAAGCATCGGCCGGAGAAGCGCTGCATCTCAACGAAGAAGGGCGGCCAGTGGCCGCCCTTCCCTTCTTACAGCTGCGTAGCAGGCTTGCCGACCTTGTCCGGTGCCGAGCCAGCGTCGCCACGCGGGGGCGGCGGAGGCGGCGAACCAGGCTTGGTCCAGTCGATCGGCGGGCCGGGCTCGCGACCATTCATGATGTCGTCGATCTGGCGTGCGTCGATCGTTTCGTACTGCAGCAGGGTCTCGGCCATGACGTGCAGCTTGTCGATGTTCGTCGTCAGCAGCTCCTTGCTGCGCGCGTAAGCGCGATCGAGGATGGTGCGTACCACTTCATCGATCTTGCGAGCGGTCTCGTTGGAGACGCTCTTGTGCTGCGTCACGGAGCGACCGATGAAGACCTCGTCCTCTTCCTCGCCGTAGGTGACCGGGCCTAGCTCGTCGGACAGGCCCCACTTCGTGGCCATGTTGCGGGCCATCTTGGTCGCACGCTCGATATCGTTCGAGGCGCCGGTGGTGACCTTGTCGTGACCGAAGATGAGTTCCTCGGCGACGCGGCCGCCATACAGCGAGCAAAGCTGCGATTCGATCGCCACCTTGTTCATGCTGTAGCGATCGCCTTCCGGCAGGTACATGGTGACGCCCAGCGCGCGACCGCGCGGAATGATCGTGACCTTGTAGACCGGATCGTGCTCGGGAACCAGGCGACCGATGATCGCGTGACCGGCCTCGTGATACGCGGTGAGCTTTTTCTCTTCGTCGTTCATGGCCATGGAGCGACGCTCCGCACCCATGAGGATCTTGTCACGTGCACGGTCCAGGTGGCTCATGCGCACTTCGCGGGCGTTCTCGCGCGCGGCGAACAAGGCGGCCTCGTTGACGAGGTTGGCCAGGTCGGCGCCCGAGAAGCCGGGCGTACCACGCGCGATGACCATCGGGTCGACGTCCGCCGCGGTCGGCACCTTGCGCATATGCACCTTGAGGATCTGGTCGCGCCCCTTCACGTCCGGCAGGCCGACGACGACCTGGCGATCGAAGCGACCCGGACGCAGCAGGGCCGGATCGAGCACGTCGGGACGGTTCGTGGCGGCGATGACGATGATGCCTTCGGTGCCTTCGAAACCGTCCATCTCGACCAGCAACTGGTTGAGTGTCTGCTCGCGCTCGTCGTGACCGCCACCCATGCCGGCGCCGCGATGGCGACCGACGGCGTCGATCTCGTCGATGAAGATGATGCACGGCGCGTGCTTCTTGGCCTGCTCGAACATGTCGCGCACGCGGCTCGCGCCGACGCCGACGAACATCTCGACGAAGTCCGAACCGGAGATGGAGAAGAACGGCACCTTGGCTTCGCCGGCGATCGCCTTGGCGAGCAGTGTCTTACCGGTACCCGGGGGGCCGACCATCAGGACGCCGCGGGGAATCTTGCCGCCGAGCTTCTGGAACTTGCCGGGATCGCGGAGGAACTCGACGAGCTCGCCCACTTCCTCTTTCGCCTCGTCGCAACCGGCGACGTCGGTGAAGTTGACCTTGACCTGGTCTTCGCCCTGCAGCTTGGCGCGAGAGCGACCGAAGCTCATCGCACCACGACCACCGGAGCCCGCCTGCATCTGGCGCATGAACCAGATCAGCACGGCGACGAAGATGATGATGGGCAGCCAGTTGAAGAGCAGGCCGAGCAGGGAGAAGCCGTTGTCGGCGGGCTCCTGCCTCAGCTCGACGCCCTTGTCGCGCATCTGCTTGACGAGGTCGCTGCTGGACATGCCGACCATCGGCACGACGGTGCGGTACGCGCCGCCGTCCTTCAGCTTGCCGGTGATCGTCGGCGGCGCCGTGGAGGTGATCGTGCCGTTGGCGACGTTGCCGTTATCGACGTTCTGGGCGAACGTCGTGTAGGACATGTCCTGCGACGAACCGCCATGGGGATTGAAGGTCTGGAACACGGTCAGGAGGACCACCGCGATGATCAGCCAGAGCAACAGATTTTTTGCCATCTCATTCATGCGGTGTTCTCGCCAGGTTACCGGGACGCCGACTTGAGGCCGGTCGCCAGTGCATACACCTCCGCCGAACGTGCGCGGGAGGCTTTCGGTTTACGCATCGTCACGCGACTGAAGTCAGCGCGCAAGCTCTTAAGATATTCGTCGAAACCCACGCCCTGGAACAGTTTCACCAGGAACGACCCGCCTGGCTTGAGCCAGTCCAGGCTGAACTGACGAGCCAGGTCGCAAAGGTCCATCGCGCGGATCTGATCGGCCAGTGCCACACCGGACATATTGGGGGCCATGTCCGACAGGACAAGATCGACCTTCTGGCCGCCGAGCATGCCTTCCAGCTCGCGGAGGACGGTTTCCTCACGGAAATCGCCCTGCATGAACTCCACGCCGGCCAGGCTGGCCATGGGCAGGATGTCCATGGCGATGACCTTGCCGGTGTCTCCCAGGCGCTGGCGAGCCAGCTGGGACCAGCCGCCAGGGGCGGCGCCGAGGTCGACGATGGTCATGCCGGGCTTGATAAGGCGATCCCGCTCGATCAGCTCCTCGAGCTTGTAGATGGCGCGCGAGCGCGCACCCTCCGCCTGAGCCCTTTTTACGTAGGGATCGTCGAAGTGCTCTTTCAGCCACTGGGAGCTGGTCTTGCTGCGTGCCATGGCTTTCGACCAGAGTCTTAATAAGGAGCGGGCCTTGCATGATACCCTTTGACGCCTGTCAGCCGCACATCGAACCTGAACGCAATGTCGCTTTCCCCTACACAGTCCCGCTATCTCCGCAGCATGGCCCACGATCTCAAGCCGGTCGTCCTGCTGGGTAACAAGGGCGCCACCGAGGCCGTGGCCAAGGAGCTCGCCCAGGCCCTGGACATCCACGAGCTGGTCAAGGTCAAGCTCTCCGGAGGCGACAAGGACGAGCGCCAGGCCCAGATCGACTTCCTGACCAGCCAGACCGGCTCCGAAAAGGTCCAGGAAATCGGCCATATCGTCGTCCTGTTCCGCCGGAACGAGCAGGACCCGAAGCTCGCCCTGCCCCGGTAACCCGCCATGGACCTCTCGTTCGAGCACCCTGGCGAGTACCTTTTCGTGCGCCGGGTGGGCGCGAACACGGTCACGATCGTCGACCGCGACTTTCACAGGAGCCTGCTCCTTACCCCCGAACAGGTGGTCGAAGACTGGCCGGTGACCGACGCCAAACAGCTCACGCTTGCCGATGTCGCCCTCATCGCCGACCTCAAGCCGGAACTGGTCATCATCGGTACCGGCGAACGACAGGTCTTCCCGCCGGCCGAGGTCATGGCCGGCTTCCTGCGCCAGGGCATCGGCGTCGAGGCGATGACCAACGGTTCGGCCGCGCGCACCTACAGCCTCCTGGCCGGCGAGGGCCGCAAGGTCCTGGCGGCCTTCATCCTGCCCCAGGGATAACCCACCCATGCGCATCCTCGTTCTCGGTGCCGGCGGCACCGGCGGTTACTTCGGGGGCCGCCTGAGCCAGGGCGGCGCGGACGTGACCTTCCTGGTCCGGCCGGAACGAGCGGCGGTGCTGGATGCGAACGGGCTGGTGATCAAGAGCCCTTTCGGCGACGCCACCCTGGCGGTGAAGCACGTCACGGCCGAGACCGTCGGCGCCGCGGGCGCGTTCGACCTGGTGCTGCTTTCCTGCAAGGCCTACGACCTGCATTCGGCGATCGAGGCGATCGACCCGGCGGTCGGCGAGACCACGGCGATCCTGCCGATCCTCAACGGCCTGGCCCACTACCCCGTCCTCGACAAGCGCTTCGGCCCGGACCGGGTGATCGGCGGTATGTGCGTCATCAGCGCGGCGAAGGGTCCTGATGGCGAGATCATCCACTTCGGCAACGGCGCGTCGGTGACCTTCGGCGAACGCGAAGGCCGCGGGCGCGATGCCCGTTGCACCGCCATCGCCGACGCCTTTGCCAACGCAAGAATCGACTACACCCATTCGACCGACATCGAGCGCGACCTCTGGGCCAAGTTCGCCTTCCTCGCCACCCTCGCCGGCGCGACCTGCCTGTTCCGGGCCAGCGTGGGCGACATCGTCGCCACGGACGATGGCCGCCAACTCACCGAGCAGATGTACGAGGAATGCCTGGCTGTGGCGCGCGCCTCCGGTCACGCCGTTCCGGACCACGCCCGCGCGTTCGCCTGGAAAACCCTGACGCAGGAAGGCTCGCCACTGACGGCATCGATGCTTCGCGACCTGGAATCGGGGCAGCGTATCGAAGCCGACCCTATCGTCGGCGACATGCTGCGTCGGGCGCGGGATGCCGGGGTGAAAGCGCCGATGCTCGAGGTGGCTTTCGCCCACCTGCAGGCTTTCGAGATCCGCCGGAAGCGGCAGGGCTAGGTCACTTCGCGGGCAGGTACTGCAGCGGATCGACGGGGTTGCCGTCGCGGCGAATCTGGAACTGGAGTTCATCGCGCGTTGCCCCGCTCGAACCCATTTCCGCCACCGTCTGGCCGGCCTTCACCTTTTCGCCTTCCTTTACCAGTCGCTTGCGGTTGTGACCGTACGCGGAGAGGAAGCTGTCGCTGTGCTTGATGATGACCAGTTCGCCGTAGCCGACCAGGCCATTGCCGCTGTAGACGACCACGCCGTCGGCGGCCGAGCGGACCGGGTCGCCGGCCTTGCCGCCGATCTCGATCCCGGGAATGGCGTCGCCGGAGGAGAACTTCTTCAACATCGTGCCGTCGGCAGGCCAGCGCCAGGCGATACCGCCGGCATTGCGCGAGGCGCCGCTGGTGACGATCGGGGTGGCGGCCGGGGGATTCTCGACCGGTGCGGGTGCCGGAGCGGGCGTGTTCGTCGCGCTTGGCGGCGACACCGGAACCGCAACCGGAACGACCGACTCGGCAGGCTTGCCGGCCACGACCACCGGTGTGTTCGTCGTGGTGGCGGGTGCCGGGACGGCGGGAGGTGCGGCATCGGCGTCGGTGACGCTCTGGAACGCCGGCTGGGCGGGCTGGGCCGGCGGCGCCGGTTGTGCAGGCGGCGTGCCATGTGGCGCGTTGCCAGCCGGCGACGGCGCGGCCACCACGACCGGCGCGGCATGCGACGGCGCTGACTTGTTGTTGTCGTGGCCCGGCGGCGATAGCCGCAGGTCCTGGCCCGGCCAGATGGTGTACGGCGAGGCGATGCCGTTCCAGCCGGCAAGGTCGCGGAAATCGACCTTGTTGCGGAAGGCGATGCTGTAGAGGGTGTCGCCCTTCATGACCCGGTAGCTGCCGCCCGGCGGCGGCGGCGGCGTCACGGCATGTGCGGGCGTATAGCTGCCCGGGCTCCGCGTGACGACGACGGAACTCCGCGTGACATCGCAGCCGGCCAGGACCACGGCAGCCGACAGCACGCCGACCAGGGCGAGCGGACGAATCATGAGCATCGCGGATTTCCTTTCACGGGCACTCATCGCAGCAGGAACCACCACACGGCCAGGAGGACGACTGCAACGATAGCAGCCCAACCTATCCACTCTATGTGTTTATGCAGGACCCGCTCCGCGCGTTCACCGAACAGCCGGACAAGCAGGGCCAGCAGCCAGACCCGCTTGCCGCGACCGATCAGCACGCAGAGCAGGAAAGGCAGCAGCGGCACACCGACGATGCCGGCAGCCCACGTCACGAACTTCATCGGCACGACGGGCTGCAGCGCGGCCATCGCCAGCACGACGTACAAGGCGAACGAATGCGCGGTCATGTCGGCTTGCAGGTTCGCCACGCCCTTTTCGATCGGCGCGAGCAGGTGCATCGACTCGAGCAGCGGCTTCAGACCCTCGTAGGCATAGTGGCCGAGCATGTAGCCCACCAGCGAGCCGGCGAGCGAGAACAGCAGGCTCCAGTTCGCATAGCGGAACGCCTTCCGCGGCTCGGCCAGCATCATCGGTGCCAGCATCACTTCCGGCATGATCGGGAAGATGAAGGCCTCGACGAAGGAAAGGCCGGCCAGATAGCGCACGGCATGGCGATGGCGTGCCCAGACGATGGCGCGCTCGTATAGCGAAGCAAACATCCGCATTCAGCGGTTTTCCCTGTGGTAGTGACGCATCAACCGATGCCGCCCAATAGCGGCACGAAGCTGACGGCGCCGAGTTCTTCCCGGATCACCTCGCCGTTGTCGCCTTTGCGAAGGCGCAGGAGCACCTGCTGGCTCGGGCTGCCCACGGGGGCGACGAGGACGCCGCCCGGACGAAGCTGGTCGAGCAGTTTCAATGGCACACGATCGCCGGCAGCGGTGAGGATGATGGCGTCGAATGGCGCGTCCGATTCCCAGCCCAGCTTGCCGTCGTCGTGGCGCGAACGGAGGTTCTCGATACCGAGCTGACGGAACCGCCGGCGCGCCTGGCGCAGCAGTTCCTCGATGCGTTCCACGGTATAGACCGTCGTCACGATGCCAGCCAGCACGGCGGCCTGGTAGCCCGAGCCCGTACCGATTTCGAGGACTTTTTCGGGTACCCCGCGTTCGATCAGGGCTTCGGTCATCCGCGCGACGATCCACGGCTGGGAGATCGTCTGGCCGTGGCCGATCGGAAGCGCGGTGTTTTCATAGGCGCGCGAATGCAGCGCCTGGTCGATGAAGTGATGGCGTGGCAGTTGGCGGATGACTTCGAGTACCCGCTCGTCGCGGATACCTTCCTCGACCAGTTTCGCGACCAGGCGGTCGCGGGCGCGCTGGGAGGTCATTCCCTCGCCACGTAGTGCCGAAGCAGGCAGGGCATGCAGGTTCACCACCTCAAGCCGCCTCCTCGTTACCCATCGCCGACGACAGCGGAATCATCCAGCTGCTCACCTTCTCCAGGGCCTGGAAGCGGGTCAGGTCGGTGTGAATGGGCGTGACGGACACGAAGCCGCGGCCGACGGCGTTGAAATCGGTGCCGGGACCGGCATCGTCGATCTCGCCGGGCGGCCCGATCCACCACATGGTGCGGCCGCGTGGATCTTCGGTGCGGATAGCCGGAGCCGCGCGATGGCGCTTGCCCAGGCGCGTGACCTCGAAGCCGCGAATCTCTTCCCACGGCAGGTCGGGGACGTTGACGTTGAGGATGGTGTCCGCCGGCAGCGGATCCACGATCAGGCGACGCATGATCATGAGCACCGCGCTCGCCGCCGAATCGAAGTGGCGGCCGGAGCCTTCCTTGGTCACCAGGGACACGGCGATCGCGGGCAGGCCGAGGAATCGCCCTTCCATGGCGGCCGAGACGGTGCCCGAATAGATGACGTCGTCACCGAGGTTGGCGACGTTGTTGATCCCGGAGACGACGATGTCGGTCTGGTGCTCGAGCATGCCGGCGAGCGCGAGATGGACGCAGTCCGTCGGCGTGCCCGCCACGCGATAGAAACCGTTCTCCATGCGCTGCGCTCGGATGGGCGCATCGAGGGTGAGCGAATTGCTCGCGCCGGATCGATCGCGGTCGGGGGCGACCACGGTCACCGTGCCGAACTCGGCCAGACGCCCGGCGAGAATCCGGATGCCCGGAGCCTCTACGCCGTCGTCGTTGCTAACCAGAACTTGCATGCTGATCCAGATCGAAAATCGGGTGCGGCGGCCCTATATCGACAAGGCCGCCCGACCGCCCAAGTCTACCGGACCGGGCAGCGGGATTCACGAAACGCGGCTAGGATGAGGGCCATGAAACGACGCGCGCCACCCCTGCACGACGACGACAGCCGCCTGTTTCGCGAGGCGATTGGCGAGGTGCGGCCGATGGCGCCGGTCGAGTCGCTGCCCGAGCGCCCCCGCCCCGAGCCGTATCCGCACATGCGCGACGCCGACGAGGCGGCCGTACCGGCCGAATCGCTGCTGTTCGACTACGATCCCGCCGATCTCGAGGTGGGCGAAGAACTGTCCTACCTGCGCGACGGCTACCCACCGAAGCTGCTCAAACAGCTCAAGCGCGGCCAGTTCAGCATTCAGGCGGACGTGGACCTGCACCAGATGAACGCCGCGGCCGCCCAGATGACGATCGCGGAGTTCCTTGCGGAATGTCGCCACGACGGCATCCGCTGCGTGCGAATCATCCATGGCAAGGGGCTGCGCTCGAAGGCGGCCGGGCCGGTGCTGAAGGGACTGACAGACCGACTGCTGCGACGACGCGACGATGTGGTGGCGTTTGCCTCGGCCCGGCCGATGCAGGGCGGCACCGGCGCCGTGGTCGTGTTGCTGAAGGGTTAGCGGGGAGCACCCTTTCGGGCGAGCACCCCTTCGCCGCTGAAGCGGCTCCCACAAGGAGCTACGTCGTGTTACTCAAAGGCTGACTGCGCAGATTCCTGTGGAAGCTGCTGCCTGCTGTGGGAGCTGCCCCTTCCTGTGGAAGCTGCTGCCTCCTGTGGGAGCCGCTTCAGCGGCGACAGGCAACTCGCCGCAAGGCGAACATCACTAAACCGTCGCAGCGACCTCCCGCAGAACCGTGGTCGCGTAGGCACCGGCCGGCAGGCCGAACGAGACCTCCAGCGCGCCGTCGTCCAGCCAGCGCCAGGTAAGATCGCGCGGCAGCAGGCGTAGCGAACGACGCTCCTGGTCCATGCGGGCACCGGCCAGGCCCTTGGCCAGATCGTCGTCGCGTGCGGCGACCATGCGCTCGAGTTCGCCGACCGCGCCGCTGCTCGGCGGCTCGCCATCACCCCACAGCGGGCCGGAGGGATGGATATCGAAGCGCGCGAGACGCTCGGCCAATGTGTCGTTGAATGCTTCGGGACCGAACCATGAGCGCGACCCCTCGAGCGACCATATCTCGCCATCCATCGGGGTATCCCACTGCCCTGCCCCGACACGCTCGGCCAGCACGCCGTTGAAGATGTGCGAACGCGCGGCGGAAAGCAGGATCGAGCGCTTGTCGCGATCGACGCGACGCCCACCGAACATCTGCCTGGCCTGGGCGACATTGTTGCCGCCCAGCCCGAACCGCTGTTCGCCGAAGTAGTTCGGCACACCGCGCTCGGCGATGGCCGCGAGCCGCTCCTCCGCAGCGGCGCGGTCGCCTTCCACCTCACGCAGTACCAGCACGAAGCGATTGCCACGCAGCGCGCCACGTTTGATCTTGCGCGAGTGACGAGCGGCGGAGAGGACTTTCATGTCCTCCGACGGCAGCGCCGACCAGTCCGGATCGGCCTTGCCCGGAAGGTGCACGGTAAAGACCTGGCGGGTGACCGCGTGGCGATCCTTCATGCCCGCGTATCCCACGTTCATCGGCTGGATACCGGCGAACTTGGCGAGTTCGCGCGCCGCCCATTCGGTATTCGTGCCGCGCTTCTCGACCAGCAGGAACGCATGCTCGCCCGCGCCGTCCGCTTCGTAGCCGAGAAGTTCCTCGACGAAGAAATCCTCGGGCGTCGAACGCAGGCGGCCACGCAGCGGCGGCGCACCGAAGGCGAAGGGAAGTTCGTTGTCTGTCATGTCTTGCGGCCTTCTAGAGCAGGAAAATCGTCGCCAGCCCCAGGAAAATGAAGAAGCCGCCGCTATCGGTCACGGCGGTGATGAGCACGCTGGAGCCCAGCGCGGGATCGCGACCGAGCTTGACCATCAGCATGGGGATGCCCACGCCCATGAAGGCGGCGAGCAGGAGATTCAGTGTCATAGCCGACGTCATGACCAGGCCAAGCGCGGGGTTATCGTAGAGCAGCCACGCGGCGATGCCGATGGCGCCACCCCAGACCAGGCCGTTGAACAAGGACACGCCCAGTTCCTTGCGCCACAACCGGCGCACCTGCGATGTCCCGACCTGATCCAAGGCCATGGCGCGAACGATCATGGTGATGGTCTGGTTGCCCGAGTTGCCGCCGATACCGGCGACGATGGGCATCAGGGCGGCTAGCGCGACCAGCTTCTCGATGGAATGCTCGAACAGACCGATCACGCGCGAGGCCACGAAGGCGGTGACGAGGTTGATCGCCAGCCATGCCCAGCGATTGCGCACGGACTTCCAGATCGAGGCGAAGATGTCTTCCTCTTCGCGCAGGCCGCCGCGCGAAAGGGCTTCGGTTTCGCTTTCCTCGCGGATGAAATCGAGCATCGCGTCGACGGCGATGCGACCGATCAGGTGCATGCCCGCGTCGACCACCGGCGCGGTGACCAGATCGTAGCGTTCGAAGGCCTGGGCGACGTCGTAGGCGTCGTCTTCGGGGCGGAAGGTGTTCACGTCCGGCGCCATGATCTCGCGGACCATCTTGTCCGGCGAGTTCACCAGCAGCCAGTGCAGCGGCAACACACCGGTCAGCACGCTTTCGGCATTGACCACGAAGAGCTTGTCGGTCTGCGCGGGCAGCTCGTCGAAGCGACGCAGGTAGCGCAGCACCACTTCGAGGCTGATGTCCTCGCGAATGGTGACCATGTCGAAATCCATCAACGCACCGACCTGATCGTCCTCGTAGGACATGGCGGCCTGCACGCGCTCGCGATCCTGCGCGTCGAGGCTGGCCATGAGTTCGGGCAGCACTTCGGTGGGAAGGTCGTCGACGAGGTCGGCGAGTTCGTCCGCATCCAGAGGCTCCACGGCGGCGAGGATCTCGCGATCGTCCATATCCGCGATGAGCGATTCGCGCACCGAATCGGACACTTCGAGCAGGATGTCGCCGTCGCGGTCGCTACGGATCAGCTGCCAGACCGCGAGGCGGTCCTGCAGCGGCAACGACTCGAAGATGTCGGCGAGATCGGCGGGGTGCAGGCCGTCGAGGATGGCCTGCAGTTGCGCGTTGGCCGCGCCAAGGGGCGAGTCGTCGCCATCCGGCGCCGCACCGGCGAAGGCCAACAGGCCTTCACGACGGCGCAGCAGATCGGTGATCGCCTCCAGCCGGTCGTGCAGGCGCGGCGTGGAGGTGCGTGACTCGGTCTCGCTCATGTCCGCTGCACCAGCACCGTTGCCAGGGCGGCGATGCCCTCGCGGCGACCGGTGAAACCCAGGGTCTCGGTGGTGGTCGCCTTGATGCTGATGCAATCGATGTCGACGCCGAGATCGGCGGCGATCGTTTCGCGCATGGCCTGCGCATGCGGGCCCACCTTCGGTGCCTCGCAGATCACGGTGATGTCGGCATTGCCCAGGGCGTAGCCGCGCTCGGCAAGCATGGCGGCCACGGCGCGGACGAAGCTGCGACTGTCTGCCCCGCGCCACGCCTCGTCGGAGGGCGGGAAGTGTTTGCCGATGTCGCCCAGCGCCAGGGCGCCGAGCAGTGCGTCGCACAGCGCGTGCAGCACGACGTCGCCGTCCGAATGCGCAAGCACGCCCTGCGCGTGCGCCACGCGCACGCCGCCGAGCATCACGTGATCGCCTTCGCCGAAGGCGTGGACGTCGAATCCCTGTCCGATACGCATTACCGAGTTCTCCCGAGCAGGAACTCCGCCAGCGCGAAGTCCGCCGGCGTCGTCACCTTGATGTTGTCTTCCGAGCCTTCCACGAGCAACGGCAGGACACCCGTGCGCTCCATCGCCATCGCCTCGTCGCTGACGACGATACCGTCCGCGGCGGCAAGGGCGAGTGCATGGGCGAGCGCGCCGCGCCGGAACATCTGCGGCGTGAACGCCCGCCAGCGACCTTCGCGCGGTTCGGTGGCCGTGCTGTGACCGCCGGTATCCGCCCGTTTGAGCGTATCGCGCAGCGGCGCGCCGAGCAGGCCGCCCTCGCCCCTGCCGGCCTGGTCGATCAGCCGGGTGATGTCGTCGGCGCGCACGCAAGGGCGAGCCGCGTCGTGGACCAGCACGAAGTGGTCCTGTGCGACCACCGCCGGCAAGGCGAGTACGCCGGCCAGGACGGAGTCGCTGCGTTCGCCACCACCGACGGCAGTGACGAGGGGTTTACCGCCGATGCTATCGACGGCAGAGAAATGAGGGTCGTCCGCCGCGATGACGACGACCAGCCCGGCGATGCGTGGATGCGCCGCCAGGCGTTCCAGCGTGTGATCGAGCAGCGGCCGGCCCGCCAAGGGCTGGTACTGCTTCGGCCGATCGCCTCCGGCGCGGACGCCCCGGCCGGCGGCAGGTACCACGCACCACAAGGCGTCCATCACTGGGTGCCGGGACCGACGGGCGGGGGCGGGGGCGGCGCGCTGGTCGCCGCCCCCGGCTCGACGATCTGGTAGAAGGTCTCGTTCGGCTTGATCAGGCCCAGCTCCTGGCGCGCACGCGCTTCGGTGGCCTGCTCGCCGTGCTTGAGATCTTCCACGTCGGCGGCAAGCGCCTGGTTGCGCTTCTGCAGCGCGGCGTTTTCCTCGGTCTGTTTCTGCACCGACGCGCGCAGCGAATCGACCTCGGCCATGCCCCCACCACCGACCCACAGCTTCAGCTGCAGCGCGATGAGGACGATGACGAGGATCAGGCCGATCCAGCGCAGGATTGCCGCGTTGCTCAAGGCACGACTCAGCCGGGCAGCTTGGACAGGCTCGGGAACGCATCCCGGCCGGCGTAGCGGGCCTTGGCACCGAGTGCTTCCTCGATACGCAGCAACTGGTTGTACTTGGCCACGCGATCGGTACGGCACAGCGAACCGGTCTTGATCTGGGTCGCGGTGGTCGCCACGGCGATGTCCGAAATCGTCGTGTCTTCGGTTTCGCCGGAGCGATGCGAGACGATCGCCGCATACTTCGCGCGGTCCGCCATGGCGATCGCTTCGAGCGTCTCGGACAGCGTGCCGATCTGGTTGACCTTGATCAGGATGGCATTGGCGATCTTCTTGTCGATGCCTTCCTGGAAGATCTTCGGGTTGGTGACGAACAGATCGTCGCCGACCAGCTGGATGCCTTCGCCGATGGCCTTGGTCAGGTGCGCCCAGCCGGCCCAGTCGCCTTCGGCCATGCCGTCTTCGATGGTGACGATGGGGTACTGCTTCGACCACGAGGCCAGCGTGTCGACCCACTGTTCCGGCGTGAACACCTTGCCCTCGCCTTCGAGGTCGTACTTGCCGTTCTTGAAGAATTCCGAGCTGGCCACGTCGAGGCCGAGCAGGATGTCGCTGCCCACCTTGTAACCGGCCTTGTTCACCGCTTCGAGGATCGTGTCGAGCGCTTCGACGTTGGACTTGAGGTTCGGCGCGAAGCCGCCCTCGTCACCGACGGCGGTGTTCAGGCCACGACCCTTCAGCACCGACTTCAGCGCGTGGAAGATTTCGGCACCGTAGCGCAGCGCTTCGGCGAAGGTCGGCGCGCCGACGGGCAGCACCATGAACTCCTGCACGTCGACATTGTTATCCGCGTGCGCGCCACCGTTGATGATGTTCATCATCGGCACGGGCAACGAGCCGCCACCGTCGACCATCAGGTACTGCCAGAGGGCCTGCTTCTTCGAAGCGGCTACGGCATGGGCGGCGGCCATGGAAACGCCGAGCAGCGCATTGGCGCCCAGGTTGCCCTTGTTGTCGGTGCCGTCGAGCGCGATGAGCTTGGCGTCGAGACCCTTCTGGTCGGCGGCATCGAAACCGGCGAGCGCCTTGGCGATCGTGGTGTTGACGTTGCCGACAGCCTTGGTCACGCCCTTGCCGTCGTAGCGCTTCTTGTCGCCATCGCGCAGCTCGACCGCTTCACGCGTGCCGGTGGAGGCGCCGCTCGGCACGGCCGCGCGGCCGAAGGAACCGTCGGCCAGGGTGACCTCGGCTTCGAGGGTCGGGTTGCCGCGGGAATCGAGGATTTCGCGGGCGTGGATCTTGGTGATATCGGTGGTCATGCGCTTCCCGTTACGAGTTGGAATGACGAAAGAAAGTACCGAGGAACGCGAGCCCTACGGTACCGATCAGGATGAAAGCATTGAGTCCCAGCCCGATCGCGCCGAACGTGCGGCGACGGTCCTGCCGGCGCAGGGCGACGAAGCCCAGCACGAGGCCGACGAAGGCAAGGATGAGAAAGGCGCAGAGGATGAGGCCGACCAGACCGAACACTTCCATGTGCTGCTCGGGGTCGCCGGAGGCGACCATCAGCGCAGCAAAGGAAATGCCCGCGAGGACGACGAGCCCGGAAACGAGGGCGATGACGAACGAGGCGATGCCGTGACCCGACTGCGGCAGGCGCGCCGCACGCTGGCGAGGTTCGCCCGCGACGTGGATCCCGTTGTCCTCGACCATCCAGCCCGTCTCCCCGGGACCTTTGCGGTCCCGCCAATCCATCAATCATACCGTTCCGGAGGAACGATCAAGCGTGGTTCTTGAATCCACGACGCTTTACGGCGCCATCGAGCTCCATGAGCGTCTCGAGGAGCTCTTCCATCTGGTCGAGCGGCCAGGCGTTAGGGCCGTCGCTGAGCGCTTTCGAGGGATCCGGATGGGTCTCGGCGAACAGGCCGGAGACGCCCACCGCGACCGCGGCGCGCGCCAGCACCGGCACGAATTCGCGCTGGCCGCCGGAACTGGTGCCCTGCCCGCCCGGCAACTGCACCGAATGGGTGGCATCGAAGACGACCGGGCAGTTGGTCTCGCGCATCACCGCGAGCGAGCGCATGTCGGAGACCAGGTTGTTGTAGCCGAAGCTGGCACCGCGCTCGCAGACCAGGATGTCGTTATTGCCGACATCGAAAGCCTTCTGCACCACGTTCTTCATGTCCCATGGCGCGAGGAACTGGCCCTTCTTGATGTTCACCGGCTTGCCGGCCCGGGCGACGTTCTGGATGAAGTCGGTCTGGCGGCAGAGGAAGGCCGGGGTCTGCAGCACGTCGACGACCGCGGCGACCTCGTTCATCGGGGTGTATTCGTGCACGTCGGTGATCACCGGCACGCCGATCTGCTTCTTCACCGCATCGAGCACCTTCAGGCCTTCCTCGAGGCCTGGCCCCCGGAAGCTGCCGCCGGAGGAACGGTTGGCCTTGTCGAAGCTGGACTTGAAGATGAAGTTGATGCCGAGACGATCGGTGATCTCCTTCAGCTTGCCGGCGACGTCGAGCTGGAGCTGCATCGATTCGATGACACAGGGACCGGCGATCAGGAACAGCGGCTGGTCGAGGCCGACTTCGAAACCACAGAGCTTCATGCAGCGGACTCCTCGGAACGGATGGCGAGCTTTTCGCCGTCACGGACGGCCTTGTACTCGCGGGCGGCGCGAACGAAGCCGATGAAGAGGGGATGGCCCTCGCGCGGCGTGGAGGTGAATTCCGGGTGCGCCTGGCAACCCAGGAACCACGGATGCACATGGCGCGGCAGCTCGACGATTTCAACGAGGAGATCGTCCATCGACTTGCCCGAGATGACCAGGCCGAGGTCTTCGAACGACTGGCGATAGCGGTTGTTGAACTCGTAACGATGACGATGGCGCTCGCGGACGACGTCCTCGCCGTACAGCTCGCGCGCCAGCGTGCCGGCCTTCAGGCGGCATTCCTGCGCACCCAGGCGCATGGTGCCGCCGAGGTCGGAGCGCTCGCTGCGCTGCTCGGTCTCGCCGGTGGCCGTGGTCCATTCGGTGATCAGCGCGATGACCGGGTCGGGCGTGTTGCGATCGTTCTCGCTGGAATCGGCCTGCTTGAGCCCGGCCGTGTTGCGCGCGAACTCGACCACGGCGGCATGCATGCCGTAGCAGATGCCGAAATACGGGATGCCGGTTTCGCGGGCGAACTGCGCCGCGAGGATCTTGCCCTCGAAACCGCGCTTGCCGAAGCCGCCCGGCACGAGGATGGCGTCGGCGTCGCCGAGGACCGCACGCGCACCGCGCGCTTCGACATCTTCGGAATCCACCCAGCGCAGGTTCACGCGGGCGGACTGGTTGATGCCGCCATGGCGCAGCGCTTCGGCCAGCGACTTGTAGGCATCCTTGTGTTCGACGTACTTGCCGACGATGGCCACGGTGACTTCGTCGCGCGGATGTTCCACGGCTTCCACCGTGCGGATCCAGCTGGAGAGGTCCGCCGGACCGGCGTCCAGGCCCAGGCGCTTGATGACGAGTTCGTCCAGACCCTGCTCGTGCAGCCACATCGGCAGCTTGTAGATGACGTCGACATCGATGGTGCTGATGACGGCGTTCTTGGGCACGTTGGTGAACAGGGCGATCTTGTGGCGCTCGGCGTCCGGCAGGGGCTCTTCGCAACGGCACAGCAGGACATCGGCCTGGATACCGATCGAGCGCAGTTCCTTCACCGAGTGCTGCGTGGGCTTGGTCTTGATCTCGCCGGCGGCCTTGATGTACGGCACAAGGGTGAGGTGCACGAACATGCACTTCTCCGCGCCGTGCTCGATGCGCAGCTGGCGGATGGCCTCGAGGAAGGGCAGCGATTCGATATCGCCCACGGTACCGCCCACTTCCACCAGCGCCACGTCGTAACCGCGCGTCGCCTCGTGGATCGAATGCTTGATCTCGTCGGTGATGTGCGGGATGACCTGCACCGTCGCACCGAGGTAATCGCCGCGGCGTTCCTTGCGGATGACCGATTCGTAGATCTTGCCGGCGGTGATCGAGTTCTTCCCGGTGAGACGCGTACGCACGAAGCGTTCGTAGTGACCCAGGTCGAGGTCGGTCTCGGCACCGTCGTCGGTGACATAGACCTCACCGTGCTGGAAGGGACTCATGGTGCCCGGATCCACGTTGATGTACGGATCGAGCTTCATCATGGTGACGGAGAGACCGCGCGCCTCGAGAATGGAGGCAAGCGACGCCGCTGCGATGCCCTTCCCTAGGGAAGACACCACACCGCCGGTGACGAAAATCAGGGGAGTCATGCGAGCAGCCAGTGCTGGAAATCGGTATTTTACCCGAGCGCGCCCTCCCTCGCGAGGGGCAGACTGAACGTGCCGAATCGGAGCTGTCGTTTTACCATCGGGGAATGACCGCCCAGCCCATCCCCGCTCGTCTCCAAGCCCTTCGCGCCGCCATGGCCCGTGAAGGCGTCGCCGCCGTCGTCGTCCCCACCGCCGACCCTCACCTGTCCGAATACCTGCCGCCGCGCTGGCAGGCCCGCGAATGGCTATCCGGCTTCACCGGCTCGTCCGGCACCCTGGTGGTGACCGCGACCGGTGGCGGCCTGTGGACCGATTCGCGCTATTTCTCCCAAGCGGAACAGGAGCTTGCCGGTAGCGGCCTGCCACTGATGCGGCTCAACGTGGCACACACGCCCGAGCATGTCGCCTGGCTGGCGGACCAGCTCGGCCCGGGCGACGTGGTCGCGATCGCGGGAGACAGCCTGGATGTGGCCGGTGCCGAAAGCCTGTCCAGGCGCCTTGGCGCCACCGGTGCCACGCTGCGGACCGATCTCGACCTCCCGGCCAGCATCTGGCCCGGGCGGCCCGGCCGCCCCGACGCCCCGATCTACGTTCACGCGGCGCCGTTCGCGGCCGTCGACCGCGCCGACAAGCTCCGCCACGTCCGCACGGCCATGCTCCGCGCCGGCGCGACGCACCACCTGCTCTCCAGCCTCGACGACATTGCCTGGCTGACCAACCTGCGCGGCGCCGATGTCGACTACAACCCGGTGTTCCTGGCCCACCTGCTGATCGACGACGCGAAGGCCACCCTCTTCGTCGACGCCGCCAAGGTCCCGGCCGAGGTGAAGCGCGGGCTGGCCGCGGATGGCATCGCCCTGGCCGACTACGGCACCGTGGCTTCCGCCGTTGCCGCGTTGCCGGACGATGCCGTCCTGATGCTGGATGCCGGCCGCGTGGTCGTCTCGGTACTCGAGGGCCTGCCGGCAGGCGTGCGACAGGTTCGTGCCGCGCTGCCATCCACCGCGCAGAAGGCGCGCAAGACCACCGACGAACTCGACCACATCCGCGACGTGATGCGGCGCGACGGCGCGGCACTGGCGCACGCGTTCCGTCGCATCGAGGCAGGCGTTGCCGCCGGCGAGCCACTGACCGAGCTGGACGTCGACACCATCGTGCGCGAGGCGCGCGCCGCCCAGACGGGCTTCGTGGGCGAGAGCTTCTCGACGATCGCGGCGTACCAGGCCAATGGCGCCCTTCCGCACTACCGTGCCACGGAAGCGCATTTCAGCCCATTGGCGGCCAAGGGCCTCCTGCTCGTCGATTCCGGCGGCCAGTACCTCGGCGGCACCACGGACATCACCCGCGTGCTCGCCCTGGGCGCGGTCACCGACGAACAGAAGCGCGACTCCACCCTCGTCCTCAAGGGCATGATCGCGCTGTCGCGGGCGCGCTTTCCCAAGGGCGCCAGCGGTCCGCAGCTCGACGCCCTGGCCCGTGCGCCGCTCTGGGCCGCAGGCATGGACTTCGGCCACGGCACCGGCCATGGCGTGGGCTACTTCCTCAACGTTCACGAGGGTCCCCACAGCATCCGCCCACCGCGCACGGGCGTGGGCCTGGTGCCCCTGGAGACCGGCATGATCACTTCGATCGAGCCCGGCCTCTACAAGCCTGGCCGCTACGGCATCCGTCACGAAAACCTTGCCGTGGTGACCCAGGCCGACAGCACGGAGTTCGGCGACTTCTTCGCCTTCGAAACGCTCACGTTGTGCCCGTTCGACCGCCGGGGCCTGGAACCTCGCCTGCTGGAACCCTCCGAACGGGCGTGGCTGGACGATTATCACGCCACGGTACGTGCGGCCCTGTCACCGTTGCTCGACGGTGCCGACCGCGAATGGCTCCAATGGCACTGCGCGCCGCTCTGATCTCCATGGAGCCGCTTTATGTAGCAGCCCGCTTTATGCAGGAGCTGCTTTATGTAGGAGCCGCTTTATGTGGGAGCCGCTTCAGCGGCGAAAGCCAACAAAGCGAAGACGCCGCCACGCCCAGTCGCCGCTGAAGCGGCTCCCACAGAAATCCGCCGTACCGAAGCCAGCCTGGAATCTCGCCGGCTGATACGCCATAGCCCCAGGCTTGATCATTCCCCAGGCTTGACCATTCAAGTGACCTGACCCCATCCTGCCCGGCTACGAACGGCCTCGATACCCAATGAATACTCGCTACAACGCATCAGACATCGAAGTCCTCAGCGGCCTTGACCCGGTCAAGCGCCGCCCCGGCATGTACACCGACACCTCGCGGCCGAACCATCTGGCGCAGGAAGTCATCGATAATTCGGTCGACGAAGCCCTCGCCGGCCACGCCAAGACCATCGAAGTGACCGTGTTCAACGACGGCTCGGTGGAAGTGACCGACGACGGTCGCGGCATGCCGGTGGATATCCATCCCGACGAGGGCGTGCCCGGTATCGAGCTGATCCTCACGCGCCTGCATGCCGGCGGCAAGTTCTCGAACAAGAACTACGCCTTCTCCGGCGGCCTGCATGGCGTCGGCGTATCGGTGGTCAACGCGCTTTCGCACAAGGTGGATGTGACCATCCGTCGCGATGGGCAGGAATACCGCATGAGTTTCGCCAACGGCGATCGCGCCAGCGAGCTCGAAGTGATCGGCACCGTCCCAAAGAAGAAAACCGGCACCACGCTGCGCTTCTGGCCGGACGCGAAATACTTCGACACGCCGAAGATCCTCGTCTCCAAGCTCAAGCACCTGCTCCGCGCCAAGGCCGTGCTCTGCGCGGGCCTCACGGTGCGCCTGCTCGATGAAGCCTCCGGCGAAACCACCGAGTGGTATTTCGAAGATGGCCTGCCCGACTACCTGCGCGGCGAACTGCAAGGTGCGGAGGCCCTGCCGCCGGGCCTGTTCGTCAAGCATTTCGCCCGCGAGACCGACGCCCTCGATGTCGCCCTTGCCTGGCTGCCGGAAGGCGACCTGGTACAGGAAAGCTACGTCAACCTGATTCCCACCGCGCAGGGCGGCACCCATGTGAACGGCCTGCGTTCGGGCCTCACCAATGCCATCCGCGAATTCTGCGACCTGCGCAACCTGCTGCCGCGTGGCGTGAAGCTCGCACCCGAAGATGTCTGGGAACGTCTGGCCTTCGTGCTCAGCGTGAAGCTGCAAGATGCCCAGTTCGCCGGCCAGACCAAGGAGCGCCTGTCCTCTCGCGCTGCCGCCGGCATCGTCGAAGGCGTGGTCCATGACGCCTTCAGCCTGTGGCTCAATCAGCATGTGGAACTGGGCGAGAAGATCGCCCAGCTCGCCATCGAACGCGCCAGCGCACGACTGAAGGCGGCCAAGCAGGTCGTACGCAAGAAGATCACCTCCGGCCCCGCCCTGCCCGGCAAGCTCGCCGATTGCGCCTCCACCGATCTCAGCCGCACCGAAATCTTCCTGGTCGAGGGCGACTCCGCCGGCGGCTCGGCCAAGCAGGCGCGTGACAAGGATTTCCAGGCGATCATGCCGCTGCGCGGAAAGATCCTGAACACCTGGGAAGTCGACTCGAATGCCGTGCTCGCCTCGCAGGAAGTACACGATCTCGCCGTCGCCATCGGCTGCGATCCCGGCAAGGACGACCTCAGCGGACTGCGTTACGGCAAGGTGGTCATCCTCGCCGACGCCGACTCCGACGGCCTGCATATCGCCACGCTTCTCTCCGCGCTGTTCCTGAAGCATTTCCCCACCCTTGTCAGCCAGGGCCATGTCTTCGTCGCCATGCCGCCGCTGTTCCGCGTCGACGTCGGCAAGCAGGTGTTCTATTGCCTGGACGAGGAAGAAAAGCGCCTGATGCTGGAAAAGGTCGAGCGCGAGAAGATGAAGGGCGCGGTCAGCGTCACGCGCTTCAAGGGCCTGGGCGAGATGAACCCGGCGCAGCTGCGCGAATCCACGGTCCACCCGGACACGCGCCGCCTGGTCCAGTTGACCATCGAAGCGGACGACGGCACCAACAAGCTGATGGACATGCTGCTGGCCAAGAAGCGCGCGGGCGACCGCAAGCAGTGGCTGGAGGACAAGGGCGACCTGGCGACCCTGGAGGTCTGAGTCGCCACTTCATGTGGGTGCCACGTCAATGTGGGTCCCGCTTCATGTGGGTGCCACTACATGTGGGTGCCACTTCATGTGGGAGCCGCTTCATGTGGGAGCCGCTTCAGCGGCGATATCAAGGTTGCCGCGAGCACCCCATCGCCGCTGAAGCGGCTCCCACACAAAGCCCCCTCCTACAGAACGCTTCCCGCAAAGAAAAAGCCCGGCGTGAGCCGGGCTTTTCGTTTCACCAACAGAGCGAGAGCGCTCAGCGACGCGCGCGAATGGCCGTAATCAGCGCGCGTGTGGCCCCATCGAACTGCGACAGATCGCCGGCGTCCTTGTCGTTCGCCAGCGAGGGGTAGATCTGCTTGGCGATGACCTTGCCCAGTTCCACGCCCCACTGGTCGAACGCGTTGATGCCCCACAGGTGACCGAGCAGGAATACCTTGTGCTCGTACAGCGCGATCAGCGCACCCAGCGAATGCGGAGTGAGCGAGTCGAGCATGAATACGGTGCTCGGGCGATCGCCCTTGAACGTGCGCTGCGCGGCAAGCGCGTGGCGCTGTTCGTCGGTGCCCGTCTTGGCTTCGGCGAGGGCTTCCTCGTAGGTCTTGCCCAGCGAAAGCGCCGCGGCCTGCGCGAGCAGGTTCGAGGTGAGTACGTCCTGGTTCTCGCGCAGCGGATGCGCCGGCTTCACCAGGCCGATGAACTCGAGCGGGACGACGTCGGTGCCTTGGTGCAGCGCCTGGAAATATGCGTGCTGCGCATTGGTGCCGATGCTGCCCCAGACCACCGGGACGCTCGCCTGCTTCACTTCGCTGCCGTCGCTCGGGTGCACGTGCTTGCCGAGGCTTTCCATTTCCAGCTGCTGGAGATAGGACGGCAGGTCGACGAGCGAGTCCACGTAGGGAATCACGGCGCGGCTGGTGGTGCCCAGGATGTTGCGGTTCCAGATCTCGGCGATGGCGAGCAGGACCGGGAGGTTGTCCTTCCATTCCGCGCTGCGGAAATGATCGTCCGCCTCGGCGGCGCCGGCGAGCAGATCACGGAAGCCCTTCATGCCGATGGCGAAGGCGATCGATGCGCCGACCGCCGACCACAGCGAGTAGCGGCCGCCCACGTAGTCCCACATCGGCAGCACTTGCGAGGCACCCCACTTGTGCACGGCTTCGTCGTTTGAGCTGACAGCGATGAAATGCTTCGACGCCTTCGCCTCGTCGCCACCTTCGGCCTTGAGGATCCAGTTGCGGAACACGCCACCGTTGAGCAGCGTCTCCTGCGTGTTGAAGCTCTTGGAAACCAGGATGACAAGCGTGTGCGCCGGATCCAGCACCTTCATCAGATCGGTCGCGGCCTGGCCGTCGACATTGGTGAGGAAGTGGCTGCGGATACCGTCCACATGGAACTGTTCGAGGGCATGCACGGCCAGACGCGGACCGAGATCCGAGCCACCGATGCCGATGTTCACGACGTCGGTGACGCCACCGATCAGGCCGACCGATTCGCCTTCGCCCTTGTGCACGGCGTTGACCAGGGTTTCCATCTTGTCCAGCGCGTCGGCGACTTCCTTGCGGACGTCCGCCGGCGCGGCCGGATTGCGCGAAGCACCACCGCGCAAGGCGGTGTGCAGCACGGCGCGGTCTTCGGAAGTGTTGATGTGCTTGCCTTCGAACATCGCGTCGCGCGCGGCTTTCCAGCCGGTGCTTTCGATGTACTCGCCAACGGCGTCGAGCGCCGCGATGTCGAGCTTCTGGCGGGAGGCGTCGAGAAGGATCGGACCCATGCGTCGACGCAGACGCTCACCGCGGGCCTCGTCCTGGACGAGGGCGCGAAGATGGGTGGCGGCGAGACGGGAGGCGTGCTCCTCGAAGGAGGGCAGACGGTCGTGCTTTGATTCCATGGCTTCCACTTGGCGGCGACGGAGAGGGGAATCGCGATCTTACCGCAGTGCAGCGTAAGTGGATTGTATGGATATGAGGAATGTGGGAGCCGCTTCAGCGGCGAAAAGCCGACGGAGCGGCGGTGCGGCCATTCCTTTCGCCGATAAATCGGCTCCCACACAAAGCATGAGCTCCGACAAGCATGGGCTCCCACACAAAGCATGGGCTCCCACAAGCATGGGCTCCCACACGAAGCCTCGGCTTCCACACTAAGCATCGGCTTCCACACAAGGCAGGCCTGCACCACGGCGGGCCTGCAAAAAACAGGCGGCGTTACGCCGCCTGTTTCGGAATCGAATGATTCGTATGCGTGATGCGGTTATCCGCGTCGACGTAGACCAGGTCCGGCTGGTACTTGGCCATCTCTGCCTCGGAAAGGCCGACGAAGGCGGCGATGATCACCAGGTCGCCGGTGGACACGCGGCGCGCGGCGCTACCATTCACGGAGATGATGCCCGAGCCCTCTTCCGCACGCAGCGCGTACGTGACGAAGCGTTCGCCGTTGCTGATGTTCCAGGCGTGGATCTGCTCGTACTCGCGGATACCCGCGGCGTCCAGCAGGTTGCCGTCGATGGCGATCGAACCTTCGTAGTTCAGCTCGGCGTGAGTCACCGTGGCCCGGTGGATCTTGCACTTGAGCATGTTGAGGTGCATGGCGGTCTCTGGAGTTTGGCGGTTACAAAAACGCCCATTCTAACGGAGGGTTGCCCGCTCCGTCGCGTGGGCTTCCTCTGTCGGTGCGCTTTATGGGGGACGGCGCAGGGAAACGCAAGTCCCCGTTCGTGAAGGGATTCAGTCGAAAGGCAGGTTGTCGATCAGGCGCGTAGCGCCCAACCGGGCGGCGACCAGCGCCACCAGCCCTTCCCGTTCCTCCGGACCCGGCTCGGCGAGGTCCTCCGCGCGGCGGATCGCCACGTAGTCCGGGACGAAGCCGGCTCGCTCCAGACGGGCCTTGGCGGCCTGCTCCAGCGCCTGCCAGCTGTGGCCCTGGCGGAACAGCTCGCGGGTCTGCTGCAAGGTCGAATAGATCTGCGGCGCGCGAGCGCGTTCCTGGGTCGACAGGTACTGGTTGCGCGAACTCATCGCCAGCCCATCGTCTTCACGCAGGGTGGGACCGGACATGACCTTCACCGGCAGGGACAGGTCGCGGACCATCCGCTCGATCACCTTGAGCTGCTGGAAGTCCTTCTGGCCGAACACGGCCAGGTCTGGCTGGACCAGGCTGAACAGCTTGGCGACCACCGTGGCGACACCGTCGAAGTGACCCGGACGAAAGGCGCCTTCGAGGCTTTCGGTCAGGTCGGGCACATGGATGCTCACGCTGGAGGCGGCGCCGAACGGGTACAGGGTCGACACCTCCGGAGCGAACAGGATGTCGCAACCGGCTTCGGCCAGTCCTGCCTGGTCCTGGGCCAGCGTGCGCGGGTAGCGCTCGAAATCCTCGCCCGGTCCGAACTGGGTCGGGTTGACGAAGACACTGGCGATCACACGGTCGGCCCGGGCGCGGGCCAGCTTCAGCAGGGAGTGATGCCCGGCGTGCAGGTTGCCCATCGTCGGCACGAAGCCGACGTTCTGGCCGGCACTGCGCCAGCCGCGAACAGTGGCGCGGAGCGAGGCGGCGTCGGTAACGGTCTGCATGGTGGATCCCTCAGCTGAAACTGTGTTCGGCGCCGGGGAAGCGCTGTTCGCGCACGTCCGCGACGTAGGCCCCGATGGCGGCCTGGATGGAATCGCGTCCGGCGAGGAAATCCTTGGAGAACTTCGGCCGCTTGCCCGGCGTGAGGCCAAGCAGGTCATACACGACCAACACCTGACCGTCGCAATCCAGGCCCGCACCGATCCCGATCACCGGAATGGACAGTTCGGCCGTGATGCGCGCCGCCAGCGCCGAGGGCACGCACTCGAGCACGAGCAGATCGGCGCCCGCCGCCTCGACGGCCTTCGCATCGGCGAACAGCTTGTCGGCGGCGTCCTGGGTCTTGCCCTGGACCTTGTAGCCACCGAATTTGTTCACCGACTGCGGGGTGAGGCCGAGATGGCTGCAGACGGGAATATCGCGCTCGGCCAGCGCCGCGATGACCTCGCAGATGCGACCGGCGCCCTCGATCTTGACCATGGCGGCACCGCCCTGCGCAACCAGCCGCGTCGCGGCCTCCATGGCGTGCGGGACGTCGCGGTCGCTCATGAACGGCAGATCGGCGACCAACAGGGTGGCCGAGAGCCCGCGCGCCGTGGCCGCGGTGTGATAGACCATGTCGTCGACCGTGACCGGTAACGTGCTCGAACGGCCTTGCACCACCATACCCAGCGAATCGCCGACGAGGGCGACATCGACCCCGGCGGACTCCAGTTGGGCAGCGAAACTCGCGTCGTAGGCGGTGAGCATCACGATCTTCCGGCCTTCGGCTTTCATCGCCTTCAGGCCCGGCACGGTCACCGGCTTACGCGCCGGCGCGCTCGTTTTTTCCACGTACACGCTGTGTCGCCTCGTTGGGTGAAACGGGAATTGTCCGCCTTGACGAGCGCGAGCTCAACCGAGGCTCAAGAAAGCGGCGTGCAGCCATGCGTGTCGATCGCTCCCAGCAGATCGCGCACACGGCCCATACCCGGCAGGACGGCGTCGGCGGCGATATCCGCCAGCGGCAGCAGCACGAAGGCGCGCTCGGCGATCCGCGGATGCGGCACGGTCAGGCGCTCGTCGTCGATCAGCTCGTCGCCGTACGTCAGCAGGTCGAGGTCGAGCGTGCGCGGCCCCCAGCGCTCACCGTCGCGAATCCGGCCGAACGCGCGCTCGGTGGCAAGCAGGGCTTCCAGAAGGTCCCGCGCCGGCAAGGTCGTCTCGATGGCGATGGCCCCGTTGACGAAGTCCGGTTGTGCGGTTTGACCCCATGGCGGCGTGCGGTAGAGCCGCGACCGCGCCAGGACGGCGATGCCGGGCAACGCATCCAGGGCGGCGATCGCGGCGTCGAGCCGCTCACGCACGTCACCCAGATTGCCGCCGAGTCCGATCAGGGCACGAACGCTCACGCGCCGCCCGAATCGCCCTTGCCGCGACCACCCGGCTTGCGTCGGCGACGACGCTTGCGCGCGGGCGCCGTGGCCGCGACCGTCGCCTCGTGCACCGGCACCCCGCCGCCACCGAGCGCGGCGGCGAGCATTTCCGGCGGCAACTGCTGCGCGTGCGCCCACCACTCGCCGAGCTCACGCATGCGCTCGGATTCGTGGGCACGAAGGAGCAGGAAATCGAACGCCGCGCGGAAACGCGGATGCGACATGAGACGGAATACGCGCTTGCGATGGATCTGCTCGAAGCGCGGCTGCAGCGCCCATATCTCTTCCATCGTGAAGGTGAAGCGGCGCGGTATGGCGACGCGCTGGCACTGCTCGCCCACGACATGCACGGCGGCACGCTGCCAGGCTTCGTTGATGTCGAAACCCTGGGCGATCCAGCCATGTGCCTGGTCGCGCACTTCGCCCCATAGCAGCACGGCGTAGAGGAAGGCCGGGGTCACCGACTTGCCTTCGGCGATCCGCGCGTCCGTGTTGGACAGGCCCTGCTCGACCAGCGCACGCAGCGCCTGGTCGCCGCGCTCGAGGGCGCGGGCCGTCGCCGGGAAGAGGAATTTCAGGAGACCGCAGGCTTCGAGCATCTTGAAGCTCTTCAGGCCATGGCCGGCAAGGAAGAGCTTCAGCGATTCGTCGAACAGGCGAGCCGGCGCGGCTTCACCCAACAGATGACCCAGCGAGGCAAACGGTGCCAGGGCCTCTTTGTCGATGGTGAACCCGAGTTTGGCGGCCAGGCGCGCCGCGCGCAGCATGCGCACCGGATCTTCGCGGTAGCGCTGGTCGGGGTCGCCGATCAGCCGCATGGTTCTGTCTTCGAGGTCCTGCATGCCGCCGACGTAGTCGCGCACGCTGAAGTCGGAAATGTCGTAATAGAGCGCATTGACGCGGAAATCGCGGCGTACGGCGTCTTCCTCGATCGTGCCCCAGATGTTGTCGCGGACGATCCGGCCGTCGACGATGTGCCGGTCGCCCTCGCCGCCCGTACCGTCCTCGCCGGTGCCACGGAAGGTGGCTACCTCGATGATCTCCGGTCCGAAGACGACATGGGCGAGCCGGAAGCGTCGGCCGATCAGGCGGCAATTGCGAAACAGGCCCTTGACCTCGTCCGGGGTGGCGTTGGTCGCCACGTCGAAGTCCTTCGGGTGACCGCCGAGCAAGAGGTCGCGCACGGCACCGCCGACCAGGTAGGCAGCGAACCCCGCGTCGTGCAGACGGTAGAGGACGCGCAACGCGGCCTTGCTGATGTTCTTGCGGGAAATGGAGTGGTGTTCGCGCGGGATGACGCGGAGCGTCGGCGTAACCTCATTCCTGGTTTCGGGATTCAAGCGGTCGTGGTCCTGGCGGGCGCGTAGGCGTCCTTCAAGTGGGAAATGTAACGAATTCGACCCCGGCCGACGAGCACGCAAAAAACCGTTGCCCGGCTCCGGGATTTCGCTATACTAGCGCGCTTCGTACCCCACGTACGACCCGCTCCCTTCGTCTAGTGGTCTAGGACACTGCCCTCTCAAGGCGGGAACACGAGTTCGAACCTCGTAGGGAGCACCACTTTTTCTCACTCGGCGCCCATTCTTCGCATGACCTTTGTCGTTACCGACAACTGCATCAAGTGCAAGTACACGGACTGCGTCGAGGTCTGCCCGGTGGATGCCTTTCACCAGGGGCCGAACTTCCTCGTGATCAACCCGGACGAGTGCATCGACTGCACCCTGTGCGAGCCGGAATGCCCGATCAACGCGATCTACCCCGAGGACGACGTCCCCGCGGGCCAGGAAGTGTTCGTCGCGCTCAATGCCGAGCTCGCCAAGGCATGGCCGGTCATCACCGAGCGCAAGGACGGCCTGCCCGACGCCAAGGACTGGGAAGGCAAGCCGGACAAGCTCAGCCTGCTCGAGCGCTGAGCCCCGCGGGAGCCCCGCGGGAGCCATGCGGGGGATCCGTGTGGGAGCCATGTGGGAGCCGCTTCAGCGGCGACATGTGGGAGCCGCTTCAGCGGCGAAAAGCCCACGGAGCGGGTTAGCTGGTGAGGTCATCGCCGGCATAGCCGGCTCCCACAAAGAGCCCGCCAGCTGAGCCCGCAGCGCAATCCAGCCGCCAGGGATAGCCGCTCCCGGAAAACCCCAAAAAAACGCCGCATCCCCCAAAAAACGCCACATCCCCAAAAAAAACGCCGCCTCGAGGGCGGCGTTTTTCGTGGGACGGGAAGCCGGCTTACTTGCTGCCCATCCGCGACTTCAGCGCATCGACCACGCGGCGGACGCCATCGGCGTCGCCCTGCGCACGGACTTCGCTGCCGGTGCCGCTCGGATTGACGGTCAGCACGACGGTATGGCTCGCGCCCTGGGCGGAGGCCGGCGCGTCCTTGGCGTCCTGGTTGTTGCCGTCCTTGCCGGCGCCGAACATACGGCGGAACAGGCCCGGACGCGACTCCGGACGGCCCGGCTTCGCGGCGATCTGGTAGGTGTGGCTGGCATCGTCGTGGGAGAGCACATTGCCCAGGTCGCCCTGGCCCAGCTGCTCGCCGATGCGCTTGTAGGCGGTTTCGACGTCATCGGCCAGGATGAAGCCATCCGAGACCGGCGCGGCATTGGTCGCGGCGGCGTTGGCGGCCGCGGCACCCGAACCGACGTCAGGAATGACCAGGGCGGCGCTCGTCGACGGCGTATCCAGGCCCGGCGGGATCTCGAGCGGGGCTTCCTGCTGGGCCCGATCCCAGTCCTTCTTCGAGCGGAACGCACCGCAACCGGACACCAGCAGGGCGGAAAGGATCAATGCCGGGACGACCAGCGCGTACGAGGTTTTCTTCATGAACTCGGGTTCCGTTGAATAGGGTTGCTTCAGGCAGCGGACGACAATGGTGCCAGAGCGGCGAGCGTTTCGCGCACCCGGTCCAGCGCCGGGCCCGCCTCCAGCTCGACCAGGGGCAGGCGTGGAGCGGCCGAACCGAGCCCCAGGGCAGCCAGACCGGCCTTGACCGGGATGGGGTTCGGCGCGCAGTTGAGTGCGTCGATCAGCGGGGCCAGCCGCGCCGTTTCCCTCGCGGTCTTCTCCGGATCGCCCGAACGGGCGGCGTCGCAGAAGGCGCGGAAGGCATCGGGCACGAGGTTGGCCACGACCGAAATGGTTCCAGCGGCACCCGCCAGCATGGCCTGGTGGGCCGAGCCGTCGTCGCCGCTGAGGTAGACGAAATCCGGACGAATAAGTTCCGCCAGGGCAAGGATGCGCTCGGCATCGCCCCGGGCTTCCTTGATGCCGATGATGCCCGGATGGTCGCGGAGCACCGCCACGGTTTCCGGCGCGATGTCGCAGCCGGTGCGCGGGGGCACGTTGTAGAGGATGACCGGCAAGCCGCCCTGGTCCGCCACGGCGAGGAAGTGCCTGCGCAGGCCTTCCTGGGTGGGACGGACATAGAAAGGCGCCACGACGAGGGCGACGTCCGCACCCAGGGCCTTGGCCCGGCGCGTGGTGGCAACGGTTTTAGCCGTGCCCGCTTCGCCGGTGCCGGCGATGACGGGAATGCGGTGGTTGACGTGTTTCACGGCGAAGGCGAGCAGGCGCTCGAATTCCTCGTGCTCGAGGAAATGCGACTCGCCCGTGGACCCGGCGACCACGACGGCCTGGGTGCCACCGGCGATCTGCTGGTCGAGCAGTCGGCCGAACGCGTCTAGATCGAGGGAGCCGTCGGCGGCGAACGGTGTCGCCAGCGCGGTGATGCTTCCGGAGATGTCCAAGGTGAAACCCGTTGAGTTACCAGCCGTTCGCATGTTACCGGGGCACCTGCGGCGAGTCCATTCGGGGCGCATATCCATCATTCCATGCGGAGTGTCTTGCTTGCGTGCGACGCGGCCAAGTAAGCTCGGGCCCGTAGCGACGCCCTGCGCCCCGCGGGTCGCGCCATCGGTAGTCGAGCCTTGAATCGTTCCGCAGTACGCAGCACCACCGCCGATAACCAGCTCCTCATCTCGACGCTGTCGCCGGCGCACCGCGCCCCGATCCTCGCGTTGGCCAAACGCATCGCCGACTCCGGCTGCAACATGGCCGACGCCCGCGTCTCCACCATCGGCAACGACACCTCGGTGATGCTGCTCGCCTCCGGCGCCTGGGATGCCGTGGCCAAGCTGGAAACGGCCCTCGGCAAGCTGGCCCGCGACGAAGAGTTGCAGATCGTCCATTACCGCACCACGCCGCGCGAGCCGACATCGCACCTGCTGCCCTATCTGGTCGAGGTGATCGCCGCCGACCGACCGGGCATCCTGGTCAAGATCATCGAGTTCTTCTCGCGCCGCGATATCAGCGTCGAGCAGCTCACGTCCATGCGTTACCAGGCGATGCAGACCGGCGCCGAGATGTTCCAGGCGCAGATCACCATCGGCATCCCTTCGGAAACCCACATCGCCGCGTTGCGCGACGATTTCCTCGAGTTGTGCGATGGCCTCAATCTCGATGCCATCATGGACCCCGTGAAGTTCTGACCCAAGGGAAGACAGACCTACGCATGATCGGCAAGGGCAAGAAGTTACCGAAACTCGAAGGCGCGCTGGGCGATGGCTTGACCCTGTCGCTGGCCTCCCTCCACGGCAAGTGGGTCGTGGTCTTCTTCTACCCGAAGGACAACACGCCAGGCTGCACCAACGAGGCGAAGGACTTCCGCGATCTCTACGGCGAGTTCCAGGCCCGCAACGCCGAGGTCATCGGCGTATCCCGCGACTCCGTGCGCTCGCACGCGAACTTCGCCACCAAGCACGAACTGCCCTTCCCGCTGGTTTCCGACGCCGACGAAACCTGGTGCCAGGCGTTCGACGTGATCCACGAGAAGGTCCTCTACGGTAAGCGCTATCTCGGCGTGGTCCGTAGCACCTTCCTGATCGACCCCAACGGCAAGCTCGCCGCGGAATGGCGCGGGATCAAGATCCCCGGCCACGCGCGAGCCGTTCTCGAGAGTGTTCCCACCGCGTGACGGATACCGCGTCATGCGGCTCCTCCCCCCGGCCGTCGCCGTGCGGCCGGTATTGCAACCTCAGCATGAGGTCACTTCCGTATGACCGGAAGCAAGCGCATCTACGCCCTCGACACCAACGTGCTGCTGCACGATCCGACGTCGCTGTTCCGCTTCGAGGAGCACGACGTCTTCATACCTATGACGGTGCTGGAGGAACTGGACGACAAGAAGAAAGGCGGCTCGGAAGTTTCGCGCAACGGCCGCCAGGTAAGCCGTTTCCTCAATGAACTGATCGAACGCGGTGGCGGCGAAGGTATCCGCAACGGCGTGGAACTGATCAATCCGCAGGGCATCAAGCTCAAGCGCGGCGCCGTGGGCCGGCTGTTTTTCCAACAGCGCACCAGCCACGGAAACGGCAAGGCCGACAACCAGATCCTGGCGTCGGTGATCGACCTGCGCGACCAGTACCCGGATCGCCCGGTCATCCTGGTCTCGAAAGACATCAACCTCCGCATCAAGGCCTCGATCTACGGCATCACCGCCGAAGACTACGAGAACGATCGCGCACTCGACGACTTCGCCCTGCTCTTCACCGGCTCGGACGAGTTACCCGAAGATTTCTGGACCCGGCATCCGGAACTGCGCTCGTGGAACGAGCGTGGCCGCACGTTCTACGAAGTGGATGTGCGCGACGACGAGCATTGGTACGCCAACGAGTGCCTGTACATGCCCGGCGAGAACGACGTCGAGCTACGCGTGATCGAGATCCGCGGCGACGAGGAGCACCGCAAGGCCAAGCTCGTCCTGCTCGACGACCACACGCACGCCGCGCACGGCGTGTGGGGTATCGCGGCACGCAATCGCGAACAGAATTTCGCGATGAACCTGCTGATGGACCCCGACGTCGACTTCGTCACCCTGCTCGGCACGGCGGGTACCGGCAAGACACTGCTCGCCCTCGCCGCGGGATTGGCCCAGGTGATGGACCAGCAGCGGTACCGGGAAATCATCATGACCCGCGCGACCGTGTCGGTGGGCGAGGATATCGGCTTCCTACCCGGCACGGAGGAAGAGAAGATGACGCCATGGATGGGCGCCCTCACGGACAACCTCGAAGTCCTGGCAAATCCGGAGGAAGGCGGCTCCTGGGGCCGACAGGCCACCAACGACCTGCTCGCCTCCCGCGTGAAGATCCGCTCGCTGAACTTCATGCGCGGCCGCACCTTCCTCAGTCGCTATCTCATCATCGACGAGGCCCAGAACCTCACGCCGAAGCAGATGAAGACCCTGATCACGCGCGCCGGCCCAGGCACGAAGATCGTCTGCCTGGGCAACGTCGAGCAGATCGACACGCCCTACCTGACGGAGACCACATCGGGCCTCACCTACGCGGTGGACCGCTTCAAGATGTGGGCGCACTCGGGGCACATCACACTCAAGCGCGGCGAGCGGTCGAGACTGGCCGATTTCGCGTCCGAAGCGTTGTAAGCAACAGCAAAGACAGCGTAAGCAACAGCAAAGACAGCACCTTGAAGCGCGGGCAGCGATGCCCGCGCTTCAAGGCCGGCTCTCTCCCCGCGCAAGCCCATGTCTTCACTTGTCGGAGCCGCGTCACTATAGGTGCCGCTCCACGATGGGAGCCGCGTCACTTTAGGTGCCGCTCCCCTGTGGGAGCCGCTTCAGCGGCGAACGCTCTTAAAGACGCCCCCCCAGCAGCTATCCTGATCGGCATGGACGCGAAACCCAACACCCTCACCATCGCAGGCTCCGACTCCGGCGGCGGCGCCGGCATTCAGGCCGACCTGAAGACCTTTCACGCGCGTGGCACGCATGGACTGACCGCCATCACCGCAGTGACATCTCAGAACACGCGCGGCGTAGTAGCCATCCATACCCTGCCACTGGCGCATATCCGCAGCCAGATCGACGCCGTGTTCGACGATTTCCCGATCGCAGCGGTGAAGACGGGAATGCTGGGCAACGCCGCGGTGGTACGGCTCGTGGCGACGGAAATGCGGATGCGCAAGCCAGCGTGGCTGGTGGTGGACCCGGTAATGATCGCGACCAGTGGTGCGCGCCTGCTCGATGACGGCGCACTCGAGGCCATGATCGCCTCTCTGCTTCCGCTGGCCGACGTCCTCACCCCGAACCTGCCCGAGGCCGAAGCCCTGCTTGGCCGCCCACTGGGCCGTGACATGGACGCCGCCGGTGCGGACCTGCTCGCCCTCGGTGCACGCGGCGTACTGCTCAAAGGTGGTCACGGCAAAGGCCGCCAGGTGATCGATCGCTTTTACGACGCCAGCGGCGTGACCGAGGTTCGCCACCCGCGCCTGCCGATCGAAGGCCACGGCAGCGGCTGCACCCTGGCCTCGGCGGTGACGGCAGGCCTGGCTCGGGGCAAATCGCCACACGTCGCTGCCCGGGAGGCCATTGTCTGGGTGAACAAGGCCTTCCAGCGAGCCTGGCGGCCTGGCACAGGTCCGGTCCACGTGCTCGGGCACTGAGGGCGGAGTATCCTAGGCGCGTTGATACAGGCCGCGCGCGGCCATACGTATCGCTTGTCCTGGTCGAGTCCAACCCATGAATTTCCTCGGGCCCCGCTTCATCGTCCTGTATGTGCTGATCCTGTTCACTCTCTGCGTGCTCCTGGTGCACCTGCGCGGACGTTCCCGCCTGCGTTTCGACCGCCAGCTGGTGGACCACTCGGCGATCTTCGCGCCGTACAACCTGCTGATGTACGCGTTCTCCGCCGTTCCCGCGCGGCCGATCCTGGACCGCGCCGGATTTCCGCAGCTCGATCTTCTCCAGGGCAATTGGGAGAAGATCCGCGAAGAAGCCATGCACCTGTTCGACGAGGGCTTCATCCGCTCCGCCGAAAAACACAGCGATGCCAGCTTCAATTCGTTCTTCAAGCAGGGCTGGAAGCGCTTTTACCTGAAATGGTACGGCGAGCCGCTGGCTTCGGCCGAAGCGCTCTGCCCGGAGACCGTGAAGCTGCTCAATGCCATCCCCAGCGTGAAGGCGGCCATGTTCGCCCTGCTCCCGCCGGGCAGCAAGCTCAACCCGCACCGCGACCCGTTTGCCGGCTCGCTGCGCTATCACCTGGGCCTGATCACCCCGAACTCCGACGACTGCCGGATCTTCGTCGACGGCGAAATGCATGCCTGGCGCGACGGCAAGGACGTGGTCTTCGACGAAACCTACGTGCACTGGGCCGAGAACCGCACGAACCAGACCCGCGTGATCCTCTTCGCCGACGTCGAGCGTCCGCTGAAGAACCGCGTGATGACCGCCATCAACAAGCGCGTCGGCGCGTTCATGGGCTCGATCACCGCCTCGCCGAACAGCGACGACAGCGGCGAACAGGTCGGCTTCGTCAATCGCATGTTCGCGTTGAACAACCGCGGCCGGGAGCGCAGTCGCAAGTTCAAGAAAGCCAATCCGAAACTGTTCCGCACCATCAAGTACATCGGCATCGTGCTGATGATCTGGCTGATCTTCCTCGCGCCGTATCCGTTCTTCCGCGGAAACAACTGATGCGGTGAATCGGCCCAAGGAAAAGGCCGGTTCACGTCGCCCGGTGCAAGGTGCGAAAGAATGCCCGACCTGAAAGCCGGGCGCCCGGACACCGGTAATCCACGATGAACCAAAAAAAAGACCCCGCACTTCTGCAGGGTCTCTCTTCACCACCTGGCGAACGGCTTACGCCGTAGCGCGGATCCGCTCGACGATCGCGTCGCCGAAGGTGTCCGTCGTACCGGTGCCGCCGACGTCCGGGGTGGTGCGGTCGCGGGCTTCCATCACGTCGCGGATGGCCGCGCGCAGGCGCGTTGCCTTGGCGACCATGTCGAGATGGTCGAGCATGTCGGCCGCGGCGAGCAGCAGCGCGCAGGGGTTGGCCTTTTTCTGGCCGGCGATATCCGGAGCGGAACCATGGACGGCTTCGAAGATCGCCGCGTCCTTGCCGATGTTGGCACCCGGGGCGAGGCCCAGCCCGCCGACGAGGCCGGCGCAGAGGTCGGAGAGGATGTCGCCGAACAGGTTCGTCGTCACGATCACGTCGAACTGGTACGGATTCATCACCAGCTGCATGCAGGCGTTGTCGACGATCATCTCGCCGAACTCGATATCCGGATAATCCTTGGCGACTTCACGCGCCACCGTCAGGAACAGGCCCGACGAGGTCTTCATGATGTTGGCCTTGTGCACCGCCATGACCTTCTTGCGACCCTTCTTGCGGGCCATCTCGAAGGCGTACTTGCAGATGCGCTGCATGCCCGGGCGGGTGTTGCGGATCATCGAAACGGCAACTTCGTTGTCGCCCTCGCCCGTGGTGGTCTGGCCTTCGGCCAGGTACGCACCTTCGGTGTTTTCGCGCACCGTGATGATGTCGATGTTTTCGTAGCGCGCCTTGGTGCCCGGGAAGCTGATCGCCGGACGCACGTTGGCGTAGAGATCGAACTTGCGACGCAGGGTCACGTTGATCGAGGTGAAGCCACCGCCGATCGGCGTGGTCAGCGGACCCTTCAGCGCCACCTTGTGCTCGGCGATCTTGTCGATCGTGTTCTGCGGCAGGAGATCGCCATGCTTTTCCAGGGCCACCACGCCCGCGTCGACGTACTCGTAGGTCAGACCGCAGTCGAGGGCGTCGAGAACGCGAATGGTCGCGTCCATGATCTCGGGGCCGATGCCGTCGCCGGGGATCACGGCAATCGTCTTGCTCATGGGGATAACTCCTGAAGGGAAGCAGGTCGCATGACACGCGCCGAAGGCGCGCGCGGGGAGAAAAATCGCCCAATTATCGGCGATCCTGCCCACTTCCTTCAAGGATGCCGCCCCGATCGGGGCGGCACGGCGGCCAATCAGGCCGCAGGATGGTCCGCGCAGGCTTCGGCGTCGGTCGGTGCCTCGCCTTCCAGGGAGTCGAGGAAATCGACGGCGCGACGCAGATGGGGGATCACGATGGAGCCGCCGACCACGAGGCCGACGCTGAAAACCTCGAAGAATTCGTCGCGATCGACCCCGGCTTCCTTGCACTGGGCCACGTGATAGCTGATGCAATCGTCGCAGCGCAGGACCATCGAGGCGACCAGGCCGAGCATCTCCTTGGTCTTCACGTCCAGGGCGCCCGCGCGGTATGTCTGAGTGTCCAAGGCAAAGAAACGGCGAACCACCTGGTTGTCCTCACCGAGGATGCGCTCGTTCATCCGCTTGCGGAACGCGGTGAATTCTTCGACGCGATTGTCGCCCATCAGTGTGCCGCCTCGAGGATCTCGGCCAGGCGGCCGCTGCGATCGGCCGCCGCGAGGTCGTCGAAGCCGCCGACGTGCGTGCCATTGATGAAGATCTGCGGCACGGTACGACGACCACCGCTCTTCTGGAGCATGAGGTCGCGCTGGGCGGGATCCATGTCGATGCGGACCTCGTTCCAACCCAGGCCCTTGGCCTTGAGCAGGTTCTTGGCGGCGACACAGTAAGGGCAGACAGCGGTCGAATAGATGGTGATATCGGGCGTGGACATGGAGGGAATACTCCGGAAACGAATAGCCAAAAGATGGCGTCGCAGGGCTGATTTTGCAAGATCGACGAACCCTGCCCTGCCGGCGCGGTCCAAGGCGATCGGACTCCCACGGCCGTGGAAGTTACCTCTTCGTTTGGTGATGGTATCGTCCCCGACCTATGCGCAAACCCCTGCCCCGTCTCGCCCTGCTCGCCGCCAGCGCCCTCGCCACCTTCGTTGTCGGCGCCCAGGACAACGTGCGCCTGCCCGACCTGGGCAGCTCCGCCGCCGGGATCCTGAGCCCGCGTGAGGCGAACCAGTACGGCGAGCAGATGCTTCGCCAGATGCACACCCTGAACCTGACCGTCGACGACGCACTGGTGGACCAGTACATCAACGACCTCGGTTTTCGGCTGGTCGCGGCCAGCGACCGGCCGAAGGACCATTTCCAGTTCTTCATCGTCAACGACAGCCAGATCAACGCCTTCGCCGCCCCGGGCGGCTACATCGGCGTGAACGCCGGCCTGATCGATATCACCACCAGCGAGAGCGAACTGGCCGGCGTCATCGCGCACGAAATCGGCCATATCACCCAAAACCACCTCTATCGCGCCTTCGAGGACTCCAAGAAGAACGCGCCGTTGATGGCCCTGGTCCTGCTCGGCGCGATCGCCGCGGGCGCGGGCGGCGGTGCCGGCGATGCCGCCCCGGCCGTGCTTATGGGAGGCCAGGGCCTGATCATGCAGCGACAGATCAATTTCACCCGTAAGGACGAGATCGAGGCCGATCGCGTCGGCATCCAGACCCTGGCCAATGCCGGCTACGACCCGGAGGCCATGGCCGAGTTCTTCGGCCGCATGCAGGACACCCTGCGCGTGGGCGAGGACGAAGAGGCCGCGCCCTCCCTGTTGCTGACCCACCCGGTCACCCTCGAACGCATCAGCGATGCCAAGGGACGGGCACGGGCGATCGAGCAGCGCAATGCCGGCAAGCCACGTCAACCCACCCTGGACAAGGCCACGTGGGAAAAGAGCACGGCGCCTGTGCTCTACGTGAAGGACAACACCCAGCTGACCCCGAATCGCAGCAAGGTCGTGCCGGACAGCGCAGCCGATACCTATGCGCTCATGCGCGAGCGCATCCGCGTGCTCTCCGGCGACGCCCGCAAGCTGGCGGACTTCTACGCCACCAACCTGAAGCGCAAGGATTTCGATACCGCGGCCAATCGCTACGGGTATGCGATCGCCCTCATCCGCAGCGGCCACGGCATGCAGGCGGCCGAGCAGATCCAACCGCTGCTGGTAAGCCAGCCCGCCAGCGTCGTGCTGCGCCTGGCCCTGGCCGATGCCTACGTGGAAGCCGGGCGTCACGGCGACGCCATGGCGCTTTACAAGATCCTGCACGACAACTCGCCACGCAACGGCGCGGTGACCCTGGGCTACGCCCGGGCCCTGACCGATACCGGCCGCGCCGATGAATCGCGCACAGCCGCGGCGCTGCTCAAGCCCATGCTCGACGACAGCGACGACCCGGAGATCTTCCGTACGTTCGCCCGGGCCAGCGAGCGCTCGGGCGATTCGGTACGGGCGGCGGAGGCTTATGCCGATAGTGCGTACCTCTCGGGCCGGCCGTTCGACGCGATGGAGCAGCTGCGCCGCCTGCTCAAACGTGACGACCTGGACTACTACCAGCGCTCCCGGATCCAGGCCCGGATCAGCGACCTGACCCCGCTCCTGCTGGAGTTGCGCAAGAAACGGGTCACCACGGACGACAACCCGGACGGGCGTAGCCAGTGACCCCGAGTCGCAAGAATCGGTGGACTTTCGTGACAATTGTCATTGCCGTGTAACACTGCATGGCTGCAATATGACCGTCACAGCCAACGAGCGGCCTTACGCGTGCATAAACGCATTCTCATCGTGGAAGACGAAGCATCGATTCGCGACATGGTCGCCTTCGCGCTTCGCAAGGCGGGTATGGACGCGGCTCACGCCGCCGACGCCCGCGCCGCACAGATGGCCATCTCCGAGCGCGTCCCGGACCTGATCCTGCTCGACTGGATGCTCCCGGGCACCAGCGGGCTCGAACTCGCCCGCCGGCTGCGCCGCGAGGAGCTCTCCCGGGAAATCCCGATCATCATGCTCACCGCCCGCGGCGAGGAGATGGACCGGGTGAACGGGCTGGAAGCCGGCGTCGACGACTATGTCATCAAGCCCTTCTCCACCCGCGAACTGATCGCCCGGATCAAGGCCGTGCTTCGCCGCAGCCAGGGCGACGACGGCTCCGGTATCGTCGAACTCGGCGGCCTGCGCATCGACGGGCCCGCGCATCGCGTATTCGCCGGCGAAGAAGCGGTTCCCATCGGGCCGACCGAATACCGCCTGCTGTTTTTCTTCATGACCCATCCGGAGCGCGTGTACTCGCGCGCCCAGCTGCTCGACCATGTCTGGGGCGGTAGCGTCTATGTGGAGGAGCGCACGGTGGACGTGCATATCCGCCGCCTGCGCAAGACCCTCGAACCCTGGAAGCTGGACGACATGGTGCAGACCGTTCGTGGCGCGGGCTATCGCTTCTCCGCGAATACCTAGGCTAGCGCGGGGTAGCCGCGCTATCTTGGGCGCCATGCCACCTCGCATCCTTACTTCCTGGCGACTGCCAGCCGCGTGCGCCGCCCTCCTTGTCGTGGGCGGCGCCGTCGGCGCGCTCGCGGGTGCGGCGCTGGTTGGCGTGACCGTCGTCGCGCTGTCGGAAATCGTCGTACTGCTGTCGCTGTTCCGTCACAAGTCGGGGCCAATGTTGCAAACGCCCGCAACACCCGCCCCCGAGTATGACCGTCTGATGACTCGCACCCGCCGTATCGCATCCCGCCTGCGTGATTTGCGCAGCGCGGCCGGGACCCTTCCCGACGCCGTGGTCCTCCTGGACCACTCGCAGCACGTTCGCTGGTTCAACCACGCGGCGGAGGAATTGCTCGGCCTGAAGCGGCCGCGCGATCGCGGCCGCCTGCTTGCCGACCTCCTGCGCAACTCCGAACTGGCCGAGTGGCTTTCCGAAGGTGCGCGCGAACCGCTCAACGACGTGACGGCGCCGGGCCATCCGAACCGCCACGTCACCGCCACCCTGCTCCCTTTCGGCAGCCGGCAGCGGCTGTTGCTGGCGCGTGACACCAGCCATCTCACACGCCTGGAGCAGATCCGTCGGGACTTCGTCGCCAACGTGTCCCACGAACTGCGTACGCCGCTGACGGTGATCCACGGCTACCTCGAGTTGCTCGATCCCGAAGACGTCCCCGAACTGGCACCGGTGCTCGACGAAATGCGCGCGCAGTCCAAGCGCATGGGCCAGATCGTCGAAGACCTGCTCACACTGTCGCGCCTGGAAACCCAGGACCACGTGGCCGACGAACACGTCCAGATGGCGCCCATGCTGGCCAGCCTGCGCAAGGAGGCAGAAGCACTCAGCCAGGGACGGCACACCGTCTCGCTGGATATGGCCACGGCGTCCGACCTGCTCGGCTCGCCGAAGGATCTGCACAGCGCGTTCTCCAACCTGGTCAGCAACGCCGTGCGCTACACCCCTTCCGGCGGGCGCATCGCGATCCGCTGGGCCGACGCCGAAGGCGGCGCGAAATTCTCCGTGCAGGACTCCGGCTTCGGTATCCCGGCCACGCATATCGCACGCCTCACGGAACGTTTCTATCGCGTCTCTTCCAGCCGTTCGCGCGATTCGGGCGGCACCGGCCTGGGCCTGTCGATCGTCAAGCACGTGCTCAACCTGCACCAGGCGCGCCTGGTGATCGAGAGCGAACCGGGCAAGGGTTCGACCTTCGCCTGCGTCTTCGGCAGCGACCGCCTGCTCGATGGCGCCCGGCTGCAGGAAGCGGCCGGCCTGCACCTGTAATCGATGGCCGGCAAGCGCCGCCAGGTTGCTGCGATGCCGCTTTCCGGCATGATGTCCGATACGCCACCATCGGACGTCGTGAAAGGATCAGCGAACAGCATGAGCGAGTCTGTCGACCTCGGCGCCCCTGCGCTGTACATCAACCGCGAGCTGGCGGCACTGGAGTTCAACTTCCGTGTGCTCGCCCAGGCGCGCGATCCGGATGTGCCCGTGCTCGAGCGCCTGCGCTACCTGACCATCGTCACCAACAACCTCGACGAATATTTCGAGGTGCGCGTCGCGGTGCTCAAGCACAAGCACGCGCTGGGCGCGACCACGCCAGGCGCCGACGGACTCTCGTCGACGGACATCCTCGCGCGAATCCGCGAGCGCACGCTCGAACTGGTCGCGGAGATCTACGCGATATGGCACGACGAGCTGGGTCCCGCGCTGGGTGCCGAGGGCATTCGCTATCTGACCCGCGACACCTGGACCGAAAAGCAGCGCCGCTGGCTGCTCGGCTACTTCCAGAACGAGATCCAGCCAGTGCTGTCGCCGCTCGGTCTCGACCCCTCGCATCCGTTCCCGCGCATCCTCAACAAGACCCTCAACCTCGCCGTCGTGCTCAAGGGTCGCGACGCGTTCGGGCGCGAAGGTCACATGGCGCTGGTGCGTGCGCCGCGTTCGCTGCCGCGTATCATCAAGCTGCCCGCCGAAGTATCCGAAGGCGACGGCGATTTCGTCTTCCTCGCCGAAGTGCTGCAGGCCTTCGCGGACGAGATCTTCCCTGGCTTCGATGTCTGCGCCTCGTATCAGTTCCGGGTCACGCGCAACAGCGAGCTGGTGGTCGAGGAAGCGGAAGTGGAAAACCTCGCCCGCGCACTCAGCGAGGAACTGGTCGGGCGCGGCTATGCGCGACCGGTGCGCCTCGAAGTCGGCGCCGATTGCCCGCGCAACATCACCGACATGCTGATGGCCAACTTCCAGCTGGAAGAAGCCGATGTGTATCGTTGCGACGGCCCGGTCAACATCATCCGCGCCAGTCTCATCTACGACCAGCTGGATCGTCCCGAGCTCAAGTTCCCGCGTTTCACTCCACGCCTGTCGCCGGCATTCGGCAAGGGCGTCAACGAATTCGACGTCCTCGGCGTGCGCGACGTGCTCCTCCATCATCCGTACGAATCGTTCGCCTCGGTGGTGGAACTGCTGCGCCGTGCCTCGCAAGACGCCGGCGTGCTGGCGATCAAGCAGACGCTCTATCGCGCCGGAAAGGATTCCCCCCTGGTCGACCTGCTGGTGGAAGCCGCGCGCAACGGCAAGGACGTCACCGTGGTGATCGAGCTGCGCGCACGGTTCGACGAAGAGGCCAACATCGGCCTGGCGAACCGTCTGCAGGAAGCCGGCGTGCAGGTGGTCTACGGCGTCGTCGGATACAAGACGCACGCCAAGATGCTGCTGATCGTGCGTCGCGAGGGAACGGGCCTGCGCCGCTACGTGCATCTCTCCACGGGCAATTATCATCAGGGCAACAGTCGCGGCTACACCGATATCGGCCTGATGACCTCGCACCCGGAAATCGGCGAAGACATCCACAAGGTGTTCCAGCAGCTGTCGGGCCTGGGTCCGATGATCCAGCTCAAGCGCCTGCTGCACTCGCCTTTCACGCTGTACAGTGGCGTCATGGCCCGCATCGAGCGCGAGATCGAGCACGCGCGGAACGGGCGTCCCGGGCGCATCGTCGCCAAGCTCAACGCGCTGAACGAGGCGCACGTCGTCGAGGCCCTGTACAGGGCCTCGGTCGCCGGGGTGCAGATCGACCTGATCATCCGTGGCGCGTGCACCCTTCGTCCGGGCATCCCCGGCGTATCGGAAAACATCCGCGTGCGTTCGATCGTCGGCCGCTTCCTCGAACACAGTCGCGTGTACTGGTTCGGCAACGACGGCGAACCGGAACTGTTCTGCGCAAGCGCCGACTGGATGGAGCGCAATCTCATGCGTCGCATCGAAATAGGCGTACCCATCCTCGACCCCGACCTGGCCAAACGCGTGTACGACGAAACCCTCGACAATTACCTGCGCGACAACACCCAAGCCTGGATGCTCGGCGACGATGGCCGATACACACGTCGCATCCCCGCCACGGGCGAAGCCCCGTACAGCGCGCAGCAGGCGCTGCTGGCCGAATACTGCGCGTGACGAGGCGCATCCTGCTCCTTTCGGTGTCGGCCGGCGCGGGTCATGTGCGCGCCGCGGATGCCCTCGAAGCGACCATCGGCGCGCTGGCGGCGGATGGCCTCGACGTGGAGGCGCGTCACCTCGACGTGATGGACTTCGTGCCGTCGAGCTTTCGCCGGATCTACGCCGATTTCTACCTGGGCCTGATCACGCACTATCCGCGCCTGTGGGGCATGCTTTACCGGATCACCGATGACGCGCGCCCCGAAGCCGTCATGCAGCGCATGCGCCGCACGATCGAGCGGCTGAACACAAGAAGGCTGCGTGCGGCGATCGCCGACTTCGCGCCCGACGCCATCGTCTGCACGCACTTCCTGCCGGCGGAGATGTTGATGCGGCAGATCCGCAAAGGCCGCGTCAACGTGCCGGTCTACTTGCAGGTCACGGATTTCGACCTTCATCGCATGTGGGTGATTCCGGGCATGACCGGCTACTTTGCCGGGAGCCCGGAGATCGCCCATCGCATGCGCGCGGTCGGCCTGCCGCCGGAGCGCGTCCACATGACCGGCATCCCGGTAATGCCCGCCTTCGGCCAGGCCCACGATCGTCGCGCCCTGCGTGCGGAATTCGGCATGGACCAGAATCGCCCCGCCTATCTCGTCATGGGCGGCGGCGCCGGTGTCGGCGGGCTCGACGAACTGGCCGACAAGCTGCTGTCGGAGGGCGGCGATTTTCAGCTGGTGGTGCTGGCCGGGCGCAACGCGGAGATGCTCGAGCGACTGCGCGTGCTGGCCGCCTCGAAGCATGCGGGGCGCCTTTTTCCGCACGGGTTCACACGCCAGGTGGAGCGGCTGATGGCCTGCTGCGACCTCGCGATCACCAAGCCCGGCGGACTGACCACGTCGGAGTGCCTTGCCGTCGGCCTGCCGATGATCGTCAACGCACCCATTCCCGGCCAGGAAGAACGTAACGCGGATTACCTGCTCGAACAGGGCGCCGCCTGGAAAGCCATCGACGCGGTAGCCCTGGCCTGGCGTATCCGCGACTTGCAGGAACAGCCGACGCGCCTGGCCGCCATGGCGGCCAGCGCACGAGCCCTCGGTCGCCCGCATGCGGCGCGCGATGTGGTCGACACGGTGCTTGCGCTGCTGGATGGCCGATGAGCCATTCGCCCCGTCGCCGTCTCGTCGCGGTCCTGGCAACCGCGGCGATCACCTTCGTGCTCGCCTTCATGTTTGCCCACGTCGAGGTGGAAATCGAAGGCCCGCACGGCTGGGCCACCAGCCTGCCCACCTGGCGCGTCGAGAACCACTGGTTGCTCGACCTGCTCTGGGGTGGACGGCCGATGACCGGCTACCACGCCTGGGTCTTTCCCTTCATTGCCCTGTTCTTCCATTTTCCGATGGTGTTCCAGGGCTATTGGAGCTGGCGCGCACAGGTTCGCGTGATCGCCTGCGTCATGCTTTTCTGGGTTGCCGAGGACGGCCTGTGGTTCATCCTCAACCCGGCCTTCGGCCTGGCGCGTTTCAATCCGGAGAACGTTCCATGGCATCGCCACTGGTGGGGGCCTGCGCCCACGGATTACTGGGTGTTCGGCTTCCTTTGCATCGTGTTGTTCGTGCTTTCCGCCTTGCCCAAGAGCCGCATCGCAAAGCCAGCCTGACAAAAGGCGTTGCATGCAAGCCCCGGCCTCATGCCAGAATCCCCCGATACGCCGCTGCGGACAGATCTCTTGCCGACCATAGGTAAATCGCAGATCAACGAAGGCGAATTCCTCGCCGCCGTTGACCTCGGCTCCAACAGCTTCCACATGGTGGTGGCGCGTTACGAACACGGCGAGCCCCGTGTCATCGACCGTCTGCGCGACTCCGTCCGCATGGCTGTGGGCCTGCGCCCCGATGGCACGCTGGACGCGAGCCACCGCGCCGCCGCGCTGGCCAGCCTTGCCCGCTTCGGCCAGCGCATCGCCGGCATTCCCGCCCTGCACGTGCGCGCGGTGGCGACCAATACCGTGCGTCGGCTGGCCTCGCCACATGCCTTCCTGTCCGCCGCGGAAGCCGCGCTGGGGCACCCGGTGGAAATCGTCTCGGGCCGCGAGGAAGGTCGACTGATCTTCCTCGGTTCCTCGCACGACCTGCCGGCCTCGCGCGATCACCGTCTGGTCATCGACATCGGCGGCGGCAGCACCGAATTCATCATCGGCCGCGGTACCGCGCCGCTGCTGACCGAAAGCGTGCAGGTGGGCTGCATCGCCTCCACGCTGCGCTTCTTCCCCGGCGGCAAGATCACCCGCAAGCGCTGGCAGAAAGCCCGCCGCGAGATCGGTGTGCTGCTCCAGCAGTTTTCCGAGGACTACCGCGAGGCTGGCTGGGCCGATGCCTATGGCTCGTCCGGCACCGCCAAGTCCATCGGCTCCGTGGTCCGCGCGATGAAACTCTCCGACGACGGGATCACGCCCGAATCGCTGGCCGCCGTGCGCGAGGCACTGATCGAACAGGGCTCGTCCGGCGTGCTCAAGCTGCCGGGCCTGGCCGAAGACCGCGCCGAGGTATTCGCCGGAGGCGTGGCCATTTTCGAAGCCGCCTTCGAGGCGCTGGGCATCGAGCGCCTGCGTGTCTCGGAAAGTTCGATGCGCGAGGGCCTGCTCTGGGATCTGATCGGCCGTTCCGCCGGTACCGACCCGCGCATGGCCAGCATCGACTCGCTGGCCAGCCGCTACGGCGTGGACCGCGCCCAGGCGCGTCGCGTCGAAACCACGGCGCTGAGCCTGTTCGACCAGCTGGGCAAGGCCTGGAAACTCGACGACGACGCCCGTGAGTGGCTGTCCTGGGCCGCGCGTGTGCACGAACTCGGGCTGGCCATCGCCCACAGCCAGCACCAGCGCCACGGCGGCTACATTCTTCGTCACGCCGATCTGGCCGGCTTCTCGCGGCAGGAACAGCAGCTACTGGCCGCCATCGTCGAGTGCCATCGCCGCAAGCCGGAGAAATCCGTTATCTCGGCGTTGCCGGTGCGCTACCGCGTGCTGGCCCGGCATATCACGGCGATCCTCCGCCTGGGTGTCCTCTTCCGCCGCGCCCGTCGCGCCGAAGCCCTGCCCCGCATCCGTGTCAGCGCCTCGCGCCAACGCCTGCGGCTTTCCCTGCCGGCGGACTGGCTGGACCAGCACCCGCTGACCGAAGCCGATCTCGACCAGGAGCGCGAGCCGCTGGCCGAGCTCGGACTGGATCTGGAGATCGTCACCGAATGACCGCGATAGGCCCGGCAAACGGGCGTATCATGGCGCGATTGTTTCACCGTCACGACCGGTAACCCATGCTCAAAGCCGTCTTCGCCAGCCTTCTACTCGCCCTGCCCGCCATTTCCCTGGCCCAGGCGACCAAGCCGGCAGCGCCTGCGCCGGCGTCCGTCGACCACCCGCGTGTGGTCATGCACACCACCCAGGGCGACGTCACGTTCGAGTTGTTCCCGGACAAGGCGCCCAAGAGCGTCGCCAACTTCCTGCAATACGTGCGCGACGGCTTCTACGACGGCACGGTGTTCCACCGGGTGGTCAACGGCTACATGGTGCAGGGCGGCCTTTACAGCCGCGACCTGACCCAGCGACGCACGCGTGCGGCTATTCCCAGCGAGGCCGACAACGGCCTGTCCAACACGCGTGGCACGCTCGCGGTCGCCCGCGGGGGCGATCCGAATTCCGGTACCGCGCAATTCTTCGTCAACCTCGTCGACAACCGCCGCCTCGATTACGTCAGCAACCAGAGCGGCCTGACCTGGGGCTTCGCCGTGTTCGGCAAGGTCGTCTCGGGCATGGACGTCGTCGACAAGATCGCCGCCCTGCCCACCCGCGCGCAGGGCCCCTTCGTCGGCGACGTGCCCAATCCGATCGTGATCATCGACTCGGCCAATGTTGTCGGTGAGGAAAAGGCCCGCCCCGCGGCAGCCACCACGACGGGGACGCCGGCCGAACCGGCGAAGACCGCGCCGGAACCGGCCAAGCCGACCCCGACGAAGAAGGGCGAGAAGAAGACCGCCCCGCCGAAGGCCGCATGAGCACGCTGTTCATCGCGGACCTGCACCTCGACGAGGCGCGTCCGGACATCACCACCTTGTTCGAACAGTTCCTCGGTTCGGACGAGGCACGCTCGGCGGCCGCCTTCTATATCCTCGGCGACCTCGTCGAAGCCTGGATCGGCGACGACGACGACGCCGAACTGCCGACCCGCATCGCTGCGGCGACGCGCGCCCTGCATGAGAGCGGCGTGCCGGTCTATTTCATGGCCGGCAATCGCGATTTTCTGCTTGGCCAACGCTTCGCCGAGCGCGCCGGGATGACCCTGCTGGACGACGGCACCGTCCACGATATCGAAGGTACACCGACCCTCCTCATGCACGGCGATGTCCTGTGCACCGACGATGTCGAATACCAGGCCGTGCGGGCGCAGGTGCGTACCGATGCCTGGAAGCAGCAGATCCTGTCGATGCCCCTGGAGGCACGTCGTGCCTTCGCCGCCAAGGCGCGCAGCGACAGCAAGGCACGCACCGGCCAGAACGACGAGACGATCATGGATGTAAACCAGGGCGCCGTGGAAGCGGCGCTGCGCCATGCGGGCGTGCATCGGCTCATTCACGGGCACACGCATCGGCCGGCGATCCATCCCTTCGTCCTCGACGGGGCGAACGCCGAGCGCATCGTACTGGGCGACTGGTACGACCATGGCTCCGTGCTGGCGATCGACGACAACCGGCTCGACTTACGCGGGCTTTGGCGGACATAGCGGTTCGCAAGCACCCTTCAGTCGCAAGCACCCATCGCCGATGAATCGGCTCCCACACACAGCCTATTGGTCGCACCGGTCAGGCTTTGTGTGCAAGCACCCATCGCCGATCAATCGGCTCCCACACACTGCCTATTCGTCGCACCGGTCAGGCTTTGTGTGGGAGCCGATTTATCGGCGATCCCTGCGCAGCGAACAGCGAACGGCACCTCAGCTCAATGTCGCGAGCCACACCAGTTCGGACTCCGAGAACCCTGCCTCGCGCCGTGCATCGAGGTTGAACGGCCCGCGCAACGAGCCGTTCATATAATCGTTCAGCAACTGGGCGAACGTCGCTTCCGGCTCGATGCCATCCCGCGCGCAACACCAGTGGAACCAGCGCGTGCCGGCGGCCACGTGGGCCACTTCCTCGCGCAGGATCACCTCGAGAATGCCAACGGTGCGCTCGTCGTTTTGCCGACGCAGGCGCTCCATCATGCCCGGCGTCACATCCAGTCCGCGCGCCTCGAGCACGCGCGGTACCAGCGCCATGCGCGCCGTATCGCTATGCGCGGTCTTCTCGGCCATTTCCCACAAGCCATTGTGGGCATCGAAATCGCCATAGGCGTGCCCGAGCTCGGCAAGCCGAGCGGAGAGCATGGTGAAATGGCGGGCTTCGTCGTTGGCGCAGGATGCCCAGTCGCGGTAATACGCGTCGGGCTTGCCGCGGAATCGGTACACCGCATCCCAGGCGAGATCGATCGCATTGAATTCGATATGGGCGATCGCGTGCACGAGCGCGGCACGTCCTTCGGGCGTACCGAGACCACGTTGCGCCAGCTCGCGCGAGGGCACCAGGCGCGGACGTTCGGGACGTCCCGGCAAACCGATGGGGAGCGGCGGCGGCGATGACGCGTCGGGTGCGAGCGCGCCCTCGCCCAATGCCGCCCAGGTCGCGAAACTCAGGCGAACCTTCTCGGCGGGATCGGTCGCCTCGAGGCAACGGCGCGCGGCGGCGTGGAGATCGTGCATCACGGCATGACGGCGCGCCGGAACGCGCCGCCGGTCGCTCAGGCGCTACGACGTTCGTTCTTGGCCGAATCCGAACGCATGGCTTCCTGCTGTTCGAGGAAGCCGGCGTCGACGCCGGTCACGTACTCGCCGGAGAAGCACGAGGTGTCGAAATGCGTGAGCTCTTCGTTGCCGTCGGCCACTGCCTGGATCAGGTCTTCCAGATCCTGGTAGACCAGCCAGTCGGCACCGAGCGCCTTCTCAACCTCTTCCACCGTACGTCCCGCAGCGACCAGTTCGGAAGCAGCCGGCATGTCGATGCCATAGATGTTCGGGTAGCGCACGGGCGGTGCGGCGGAGGCGAAGTAGACATGCTTCGCACCGGCATCGCGCGCCATCTGGATGATCTGCCGCGAGGTGGTACCACGTACGATGGAGTCGTCCACCAGCAGTACGTTCTTCTTGCGGAATTCCAGGTCGATGGCGTTGAGCTTGCGGCGCACGGATTTCACGCGCTCGCCCTGCCCCGGCATGATGAAGGTGCGGCCGATGTAATGGTTCTTGACCAGGCCTTCGCGCATCGGGACGCCCAGCGCCTGGGCCAGCGAACTGGCCGCGGTGCGCGAGGTGTCCGGAATGGGAATGACCGCATCGATGCCGTGGTCCGGACCGCGCTCGCGGAGGATCTTCTCGGCAAGCTTCTCGCCCATGCGCAGGCGCGCTTTGTAGACGGAGACGTCCTCGATCATCGAGTCCGGACGTGCGAGGTACACGTATTCGAAGATGCAGGGCGCATGGACCGCGCCCTCGGCGCAGCGCTGCGTGTGCAGCTCGCCGCCTTCGGTGACGATGACCGCTTCGCCCGGCTCGATGTCGCGAATGCGCTTGAAGCCCAGCACATCGAACGCGACGGACTCCGACGCGATGGCGTACTCGTGGCCTTCGGCCGTGATGCGTTCACCGAGCACCAACGGGCGGATGCCGTTGGGATCGCGGAAGGCGATGAGACCGTAGCCGAGCACCAGTGCGATGCACGCGTAACCGCCACGGGCACGGGCGTGTACGCCGGCGATCGCCTTGAAGACATGCTCCGGCGTGAGGTCGCCGCGGTCGTCCACCTGCAGCTCGTGCGCGAGCACGTTGAGCAGTACTTCGGAATCGGAATCCGTGTCGATATGACGACGGTCGTCCTCGAACATTTCCTTGCGCAGGGCCTCGGTGTTGACGAGGTTGCCGTTGTGCGCGAAGGCGATGCCGTACGGCGAGTTGACGTAGAAGGGCTGGGCCTCGTCCGTGCCCTCGGAGCCGGCGGTCGGATAACGGCAATGGCCGATACCGATTCGGCCACGCAGTTTGCTGACGCCCGCCGAGTTGAAGACGTCGCGAACCAGTCCGTTGCCCTTGTGCAGGCGCAGCCGCGCGCCATCCACGGTGGCAATGCCGGCGGCATCCTGCCCACGATGTTGCAGGACGGTCAGGCCGTCATACAGGGCCGACGCCACTTCCGTGGTGCCGACGATGCCGATGATTCCGCACATGGGTGTTGCCTTCTACGAAGTGGCCGCCGTGGTCGCGGCGGCAGGGTGAACGTGATCTTTGTCCGGTTGCGCGGGGGTGGAGAAATCGCGCAACCTCATGAGGTCGTCCTTGCTGGGCAGCTTCACGTCCGGCATCTTCAGGTTCTCCAGAGCGGCAGGCGGATGCATGTATCCGCGCACATTCTCCGGAACCTGCTGACCCAGCCATTCGGCCGCGCCACGGAACTGCGGCATCATCGCCGACTCGCGCCACATGGGGGCGTTTGCCAGGGGCGTGAAGCTCACGACGAACACGACCAGGGCCACGATGAGCACACCGCGCGCGAGGCCGAACAGCATGCCGAACAAGCGGTCGGTACCGCCCAGTCCCGTACTCGCGACCAAGCGCGAGATCATGAACCGGATCAGCCCGCCGACCAGCAGCACGGCGATGAAACACAAGCCATAACCGATCGCCACACGTGCCGAAGGCAGGGACACGCTGCTTTCGAAGTAATGCGCCAGCGACGGGCCATACGTCCAGGCCACCCAGAAGGCGGCGACCCAGATCACGAGCGAGAGCACCTCGGAAATGAGGCCGCGCACCAGGCCGATCAAGACCGAGATGAACAGGATCGCCAGGATGACGCAGTCGATCCAATTCACGTGACAGTCCCCGGTTTCACGTTGAGAGCGAGTCGCAGCGCCTTACGGCGCCGAAACGACGACGCCATCCAGGCCGACCTTGGCCTTGATCTGGTCTTTAAGGCGCACGGCGTCGTCACGCTGGGTCTGGGGCCCGGCGCGCACACGCCACAGCTTGGCACCGGCACTGGACGCGACACTATCGACATAGCCGGCAATGCCCGCGCCACGCAGCTTGTCGCGCAGGCGCGTGGCCTCGGCCTCGCTGCTCACGGCAGCCACCTGGACGGCGAAGCCACCCGCGTGCGGCGGCGCGACCGGCACGGCGGCGCTCGCGGTGGCCGGAGCCGCGACGGGAGCCGCCTTTGGTGGCGCCGGCACGTCCGCCGTTTGGGTCTCGGCCTTGGACGAGAGCGTGGCAGGCGCGCCCGGAGCGGCGGCGGTGATCTTGAGCCGCGCGGCTTCGGCCGCGGCACGCGATTCGAACGGACCGGCGGTGACGCGGGTCAGCGCCTTGCCGGCCTGGTTGGATGCGGAGGTGTTCACCGGATAACCCAGGGCCCGGACCTTCTGCACCAGCGCGTCCGCCTTGCTGCGGTCGGCGTAGGCGCTGAGGTTGATCGTGAAGCTGCCACGCGCGGCGGTACCGGCCGGGAGGGCGGCGGCGGGTGGCGTCGCGACCACGGGGGCCGGAGCCGCAACGGCGGTCGGCTTCACCGGCTTGGTCGCCGGGGTGGCGACCGGCTTGGCTGCCGGCGGCGCATTGGCGAAGTCTTCCGGCAGGGCGTCGACCGGCTTGCGCGAGGCGATATCGACCGAGGCGAGCTTGTTGCCGTTGCCGGGGGTGACGGTAGCGGCCGGCGGGGTCGCGTCGACCGGGGTAGCCGTGGGACGCACCGGGCCGCCGGCGGCCTGCGGGCCACTGACCGAGGCCGGCGAGCCATTGGGCGCCACGTCGAGCGTGCGCGTCTGCAGTTCACGATCGGGCGCGGGCGGAATCTCCAGGCTGACCGTCTGGTCCGCGTCGCTCTTGGGCGGTGTGTTGGAGAACATCATCGGCACGAAAAGAACCAACAGAGCAACCAGAACGGCGGCACCCAGCAGACGTGTTTTCAAGGAAAGCTCCATACGACCGACGCAATGCGAATCGCGGCGATTATAACCGGCAATCGACGGCCCCGCCGCCGCTCACGCCCGGGCGTTCACGTACGGTGAGACAGTGCGGCGGCGGCGACGAAGAACGAACCGAACAGGAGCAGCACGTCGTCTTCGCCGGCCTCCGCGCGGGCCGCCGTCCATGCCGACGCGACGTCGGCAAACGCACGCCCGGCGGCCTTCGGCGCGACCGCCGCGAGGCTCCCGGCGAGGGCCGCCGCGGGGAGCCCCCGGGGCGTGTCGCGATCCAGCCCGGCGAGGTACCACTGGTCGACGCGATCGACCAACGCTTCGATCACCCCACCCACATCCTTGTCGGCCAACGCCCCGTACACCGCGCGCACGCGGCCCGTCCGCGGCGTGGCATCCAGCCACGCTGCCAGGGCGCGTGCCGCCTGGGGGTTGTGACCGACATCCACCAGGGTGAGCGGGTGCTCGGCAACCCGCTGCAGACGGCCCGGGACGCGGACACCCGTCAACGCGTGCCGGATCGCACCCGGGTTCACGTCGACGCGTGCGCCGAGGGCATGGATGGCGGCGATCGCCGTGGCCGCGTTGTCGACCTGCACCGGCGCGTCGAGTCGCGGATACGGCAGGTCGAGGAGGGTTCCGTCACGATGCGACCACTGCCAGACCGGGTCCCCCTCCATGCGGCGGACGGAAAACGCCGTGCCGTTTGCGACCACGTCGGCCCCGATGCCACGCAAAGCCTGCACGAGCCCAGCGGGAGGCGACCGCTCGCCGATGACGGCCGGACGCCCCGCCCTGGCGATGCCGGCCTTCTCGCGACCGATACTGTCGCGATCGCCGCCCAGCCAGTCCTGGTGGTCGAGATCGATGGTGGTGATCACAGCCACGTCCGCGTCGACGATATTCACGGCGTCCAGGCGGCCGCCCAGCCCGACTTCGATCACGGCGATGTCCAGCGCGGCGCGGGCCATCAGGTCGATCGCCGCCAGCGTGCCGAACTCGAAGTAAGTCTGTGGGATAGCGCCACGTGCGGCCTCGATGCGTTCGAACGCCGCGACCAGCGCTTCGTCGGTGGCGTCCTCCCCCTCGATACGCACCCGCTCGTTGTAGCGCAGCAGATGGGGCGAGGTGTAGCAGCCGACGCGGTAACCGGCGGCGCGCAGCATCCCCTCCAGGAAGGCGACCGTCGAGCCCTTGCCGTTGGTGCCACCGACGGTGATGACCAACGGCGCGGGGCGCGGGGCGCCCATCGCTTGCCACACGGTACGAACCCGGTCCAGACCGAGCGCGATCTCACGGGGATGCGTGCCTTCCTGGTAAGCGAGCCATTCGGCGAGACTGCGGCTCATGCCGGGCGGCCCTGGCCCAGGGGACCCGTGATGACGATGCCGGGAATTTGGCGCATGATGACGGAAAGCCCTGCGAAAGAGCACTGAAGCTTAATGCCGCTATCGGCCGCGTGCACACCTGCGGCGTATCGCACTGTCTTGAAGGTCGTCGCATGTTCGCGCTGTGGTCCCATCTGGTCGACTGGACGAGCGTCCACGCCATCGTCCCGTTCCTCGCCTTCCTGCACCTGAACGGTCTTGCGGGCGACCCGCGTGAAATCGCGGAAGCCATTCTCATTTCCGCCCTGCAGGTGGCGATCATCGCCTTCCTGTTCAGACCGCTCGAGTCGGTCGTACCGGCCGAACGATGGACCGACCGCAAGCTCACCCGCGTGGACTTCCAATACACGCTGATGATGCTGCTCGGCATCTTTCCGATGTTCAGCTACCTCGTACTGACGCCCATCGGTAACTATTTCGGCGGCGGCAACGATTCGCCCGGCGACGATTCGCTCCTGGGCATCACGCACTGGGTTCCCGCGCTGAATGGGCATCCGTTGGCGCTGTTCATCGTCTACTACGTCATCTACGACCTCGTTTACTACTGGATGCACCGCTTGCAGCACGCGCTGCCTTGGTGGTGGGCATTGCACAGCATGCATCACAGCACGCGACAGATGAGCTGCTGGACGAACGATCGTGGCAGCCTCGTCGACGGCTTCCTGCAATCCATGGTACTGGCCGGCGTGGGCCTGATCATCGGCGTGGCGCCGACGGACTTCGCGTGGCTCATGCTGTTGGGCGAGCTGGTGCAGAACTTCTCGCACGCGAACGTGCGCGTACGTTTCGGCCCCGTGCTCGACCGGCTGTTCGTCTCGCCGGTGTTCCACCGCCTGCACCATATGCTGGTCGATCCCGACCGCCCTACCTTGCACAACTGCAACTTCGGCCAGGTGTTCTCCGTCTGGGATGTCGTGTTCGGCACGGCCCTCTACGGCGAGCCGATCCGGCCGACGGGCGTAGGCGACCCGATGGTGGATGCCGACAACGACAAAGGCCTGGTCGGACTGCACTGGCATGCCTTCCGTCGATTCTGGGGCGCCGTACGCTGCAAGGCCGGCTGGACCCTGGGGGATGTGGCTTTCGACGAAAACTTCCGGCCGGTGTCGGTGAAAGAGCTCGATCTGCACGCGCTGGAGGCCGGGCGTTCGGGCGGGCATGCATCGTCGATGCTTTCTCGCGTGGGCGCGGATACGTCGTCGATGCCTGCGGAGCGCGTCGCTCAGTGATGGGCTAGCGACGAGCACCCATCGCTGGCATAGCCGGCTCCCACATGGAGCATCGCCGGCATAGCCGGCTCCCACATGGGCATCGCTGGCATGGCCGGCTCCTACATGGGGCATCGCTGGCATGGTCGGCTTCTACATGGGGCATCGCCGGCATGGCCGGCTCCCACATATGGAGCATCGCCGGCATGGCCGGCTCCTGCGCATACAAGAACGCCAGCCGGGGGGCTGGCGTTCTCGTTATCGCCGATCGTGGGGGATCAGCAGTTGTCGTCGCTGCCGAACGGATCGTCGAGGACGATCGTGTCGTCGCGGTCGGCGCCGGTGGCGACGAGCGCCAGCTTGCAGCCGGAAAGCTCCTCGACGGCGCGCAGGTAGGCGCGAGCGGCCGGCGGCAGCTTGTTCCAGTCGCGGATACCGGCGGTCGATTCTTCCCAACCCGGGAATTCGAGGTAGACCGGCTTGCATTCGGCCCAGCCGTCGGCGTCCAGCGGAGCGAGTTCGCGACGCTTGCCACGGTACTCGTACGCGATGCAGACCTTGATGCTTTCCAGGCCATCGAGCACGTCGAGCTTGGTGATCGCCAGGCCATCGATGCCGTTGATCTGCACGGCACGCTTCAGCGCGACGAGGTCGATCCAGCCGCAGCGACGCGGACGGCCGGTGCTGGCACCGAACTCGTTGCCCTTCTTGCGCAGCAGCTCGCCCATGTCGTCGTTGAGTTCGGTCGGGAACGGACCGCCGCCCACGCGCGTGGCGTAGGCCTTGCAGATGCCGAGCACGTAGTCGATATCGCGCGCGCCGACGCCGGTACCGGCCAGCGCGCCGCCAACCGTGGTGTTCGACGAGGTGACGTACGGATAGGTGCCGTGGTCGATGTCGAGCAGCGCGCCCTGCGCACCTTCGAACAGGATGTTGCCGCCTTCCTTGCGCACGTCGTGCAGGATCGTGGCGACATCGTCGACCATCGGGCGCAGGTACTCACCCCAGGTGAGGGCTTCGTCGAGGACGGTCTGGTAGTCGACCGGTTCGGCCTTCAGCCACTGGGTGAGGACGAAGTTGTGGTACTCGACAGCGGCCTGCACTTTCTCCGGCAACTCGTGCGGGTACATGAGGTCGGCGACACGGATCGAGCGGCGTGCCACCTTGTCTTCGTAGGCCGGGCCGATACCGCGACCGGTCGTGCCGATGGCCTTGGCTCCGGAGGCGACTTCGCGCGCCTTATCGACCGCGATGTGGTACGGCATGATCAGCGGCGTGGCCGGCGAGATCTTCAGGCGCGGACGCACGTCCACGCCCTGGGCCTCGAGCTCGGCGATCTCGCTCATCAGCGCGGCCGGCGACAGCACCACGCCGTTACCGATCAGGCAGAGTGCGTCGTCACGCAGGATGCCGGAGGGAATCAGGTGCAGGACGGTCTTCTTGCCCTTGATAACCAGCGTATGGCCGGCGTTATGGCCACCCTGGAAACGCGCGACGGCACCGACGCGCTCAGTGAGAAGATCGACGATCTTGCCCTTGCCTTCGTCGCCCCATTGCGCGCCCAGAATAACGACTGACTTACCCATTTTGACGGTTCTCTTTAGTTGCGGTGCCCAACAGGGCGATAGGGATCTTGCTTAGCGCGCGCGGCCGGGGCCGTCATTGAGATAGCGCAGGAATTCGGAATCGGGCTTGAGCACCAGCACACCCTTGCCGTCGGCGAAGGCTTTACGGTACGCCGCGAGGCTTCGATAAAACGAGAAGAACTCGGGGTCCTGGCTGTATGCCTGGGCGTAGATCGCGGCCGCCTGGGCGTCGCCGTCACCCTTGACCTTGGTCGCCTCGCGATTGGCGTCGGCGAGCAGGACCACCTTCTGACGGTCGGCGTCGGCGCGAATCTTTTCGGCGCTTTCCTGGCCCGTGTAGCGGAGTTCGTTGGCCAGCTGCAGGCGCTCGTTGCGCATGCGCTTGTACACCGAGCCACTCACTTCATCGGGCAGGTCGATCCGCTTGATGCGCACATCGACGATGGCGATGCCCAGGTTCTTCCGTGCCGCAAGGTCGGTGTCCTTGCGCACCTGGCCGGTGATGTCCTCGCGGCCGCCGGCGATCAGGTCTTCGAGCTTGCGCGAGTTGAACTCGTGGCGCAGCGCGTCCTTGACGATCGGAGTCAGGCGCTGGATGGCCTGCGTCTGCTCGCCGGAGGTGGCGCGGTAGTAAGCGGCGTTGTCGGCGATGCGCCACTTCACGTAGAAGTCGACGTTGACGCTCTTCTTCTCCAGCGTGAAGTAACGCTCGGGCTGCGCGTCGAGGCCGAGGATGCGATTGTCGAAACGCATCACCTGCTGCACCACGGGGATCTTGAAGTGAAGGCCGGGCTGGTAGTCGGCACGCACGATGCGACCGAACTGCAGCAGGAGGGCGTTCTCGCCTTCCTTGACGACAAACGCGCTATTGAACGCCAGCAGGACGACGATGAGGACGATGAGGCCGGAAATGTATTTCACTGTGCATTCCCCTGCGGATTCGGATTCGCGTCGGTGGTCGCCGACTGGATGACCGGACCCACGCCCGGCACGTTGCGAACCGTGCCGCCGTTCGACTCGACCGGAAGCTGGATGATGTTCTTGCCGTTGGTGCCGTCGACGACCTTCGGGTTGCCGGCCATGACTTCCTCGACGGTCTCCAGCCACAGCCGGCGACGCGTGACCTCGGGCGCGGCCCGGTATTCCTTCAGCAGCGCATCGAAGCGGTCGACGTCGCCGTTGGCACGCGCAATGCGCTCGACGCGATCGCCCTGGGCCTCGGCGGCGATGCGTGCGGCATCGCCACGGGCGACGGGCACCACCTGGCTTTCGTAGGCACGGGCCTTGTTCTCTTCGCTCTGCTTGTCCTCGCGCGCCGCGTTGACGTCGTCGAAGGCGTCTTTCACTTCCTTCGGCGGCGACACGTTCTGGAAGCTGACCCCGGTGACCAGGATGCCGGCGTCGTACTTGTCGAGGGTGGCCTGGAGAATGTCGCGCGTCTGCTGTTGCAGGGTTTCCTTCGCCGCGGGAGCGACGCCCGCGACAGGGGCCTGCGCCGGCGCCGGCGTGTCGACGCCCGGCGTGGTCAGGATGTTGTCCATGATGTTGGCGCCAACGACGGAACGGACGGCCGCCTCCGAGGCGTTCTTCATCGTGCCGTTTTCGATGTCGTTGTTCGAATACAGGAACTTCCGCGCATCCGACACCTGGTACTGCACGTTGAAGTCGATCGCGATGATGTTTTCGTCGCGGGTCAGCATCGACACGTTGTCCGAGATCGAGCGGACCTGGGTCATCTCGACCTTGGTCACGGTTTCGACCGGGCTCGGTGCCTTCAGGTGGAAGCCAGGGGGCAGCACGCGGGAAAACTGGCCGAAGCGCAGCACGACGCCGACCTGGCGGGCGTCGATCACCGTGTAGCTGCTGACCAGCAGCCAGGCCACGATGAAGACCAGCACGATGGCGAGTACGCCGCCGCTACCCGCGCCGAACTTGCCGAAGCGGGCCTTGAGGCTCTTGATCACGCCGTCGAGGTCGGGCTTGCGCCCGCTCGACCGGTTGCGGTTCCAGGGATCCTTCTGGCCGTTACCGGGTTCGTTCCAAGCCATGGGCGACAGTCTCCTTGGGGGACCGGAGGGTGGGCGGCTGGCAAGCCTTCAGGTGGACCCGAACGGCGGGGATGGGCGGCGGGCGTGGTGACGCCCGTCGCCGCGCCGAATGGGCACGCAAACGTTGTGAATTCTAGCAGACGGGGGCGGATCGGTGGTCGGTGCCGCCCGATCAGAACTCCGCGTGAGGTGGGTCGATGAGGTCGCGGAGCGGCCTCGCGTTGGCATCGTCGCCGATAAGCGGGGCCAGGACGGAGCGTGGAGCGTCGATATCGAGGTGCCAGCCATGCTCGTCGATAGCCTCACCGGCGATGGCGCCAGCCGCTTTGAGGCGGGCATGGAGGCGCCCGGCGCTGAGAGGAAGCTCAAGGCCCGCACGAATCCGGTCGCCGCCAAGCAGTTCGCCCAGAGCGTCGCGAAGCCCGTCCAGGCCAAGGCCGCTCGCCGCGGAGAGCCATACCTGCCGCGGCTTGCCGTCGTCACCCCGGTCGACACGCGGTTCGGCATCGATCAGATCGACCTTGTTCATGACCGATAGCTGCGGTACGTCGCCGGCGCCGATCTCCTCCAGCACCTCGTTGACCACGCGGCGAAGGATGTCGCGCTCCTCGTCGGCGGCATCGCTGACGTGGATGAGCAGGTCGGCGTCGCGCGCCTCGGCCAGGGTCGCGCGGAAGGCGGCGACGAGATCATGCGGCAGCTCGCGGATGAAGCCGACCGTGTCGGCGATGACCGCCGGGCCACAGGCCAGGCCATCGATCTTGCGCACCGTGGGGTCCAGCGTCGCGAACAGCTGGTCGGCCACGTACACGCCGCCGGTGGTCAGCGCGTTGAACAGGGTGGATTTGCCGGCGTTGGTGTAGCCGACCAGGGCGACGCGCGGGACCGTGTTGCGCAGGCGGGAGCGGCGCTGTTGGTCGCGCTGGGTCTGCACCTTCTCCAGTCGCTTGCTCAGCATCTTCACGCGCTCGGCCAGCAGGCGGCGGTCGGTTTCCAGCTGGGTTTCACCCGGGCCGCGGTTACCGATGGCACCGCCGCGCTGGGCGTCCAGATGGGTCCAGCCACGAACCAGGCGAGTAGCCACGTGCTTGAGCTGGGCGAGCTCCACCTCGAGCTTGCCCTCGTGGGACCGGGCGCGCTGGGCAAAGATGTCGAGGATCAGCCCGGCGCGGTCGACGACACGCGTCTGCAGGTGCTTTTCGAGGTTGCGCTCCTGAACAGGCGTCAGCTCATGGTCGACGAGGACGAGATCGGCCTCGAGCGCGCGCACGGCCTCGGCGACCTCGTCGGCCTTGCCGCTGCCGATATAGAAACGGGGGTTGGGTGTCGCCACCCGGGCCGGGATGCTGGCCAGCACTTCGGCGCCAGCCGATGCAACCAGCTCGGCGAATTCCTCGCCACGGCGGATCGCGTCGCCTTCGCCACGCGAATGCGGCAGGACCAGGATGGCCCGCTCGCCTTTCTTTTGCCTATCGAACACTTAGGGGGATGACCTCATGGAGAAGAAGGGGTGCGCCATGCCGAAGCATACGCGCACCCGTTCCTTTACATATGGGTTGCCACCGGGGCCCCTCAACCCTCGGCGTCTGCCGCACCCGATTCCGGGTGATTCTCATGACCACCGACCCGCACATTGCGGCTCGGAACGACCGTCGAGATGGCGTGCTTGTAGACCATCTGGCTCACCTGGTTGCGCAGCAAAACCACGAACTGGTCGAACGACTCGATCGTGCCCTGCAGCTTGATACCGTTCACCAGGTAAATGGCGACCGGCACGCGCTCACGGCGAAGCGCATTCAAAAACGGATCCTGCAACGACTGCCCTTTGGACATTTCTTCTTCTCCCCTACGCCTTTCGTACGGGTCCGGGTAAAAAACGCCAAACGGCGCCCCAGCCCAAGTGTCTTGAATCTTAACTGCTTTTAAACGCCAGCAGGAAGCGCCGGACGTGACGACATCGGCATTCCCAGGAACTGCCCGAGAGCCTTGTCCACTTCCGGCAACGGATCCCCCCGGTCCGGGTCGAACGTGCGCGCGTCCAGCTCGCTCCGCAGCCAGGTGATCTGCCGCTTCGCGAGCTGCCGCGTTGCATAGATACCACGGTCACGCAGGTTCGTGGCATCGCCCTGTCCATCCAGGTACTCCCAGGCCTGCCGATAACCCACGGCACGGATCGCCGGGAGGTCGGCATGGAGGTCGCCACGCGCTTTCAGGGTGCGAACTTCGTCGAGGAATCCGTCGGCCAGCATGACGTCGAAACGGGCCGCGATTCGCTGGTGAAGCGCCTTGCGGTCGTCCGGCAGGAGGGCGAGCTTGAGCACACGCCAGGGCAGCCGGTCGCCCGTCGCCTGTTTCTGCAGATCGGTCAGCCGTTGGCCCGTGAGTTCCATGACCTCGAGCGCCCGCTGGATGCGCTGGGCGTCGCCTGGCCGAATACGCTCACCGGCGACGGGATCGAGCGCGGCCATGCGCGCATGCATCGCCGCCCAACCGACGATGGCAGCTTCCGCACCTAGGCGCTCGCGCAGCGCGGGATCGGCTTCAGGAAGGTCGGACAGCCCACGTTGCAGGGCGCGGAAGTACAAGCCCGTACCACCGACCAGCAGGGGCACCCTGCCCGCTTCAACGACGCGGGACATGGCAGCGAGGGCGTCGCTGCGGAAGTCCGCAGCGGAGTAAGGCTCGGCCGGATCGCGGATATCGACCAGCTCATGCGGATAACGCGCCAGCGTCTCGGCATCCGGCTTGGCCGAGCCGATGTCCAGCCCACGGTAGACCAAGGCCGAATCGACACTGATCAGACCCAGCGAATAACGGTCGGCCAGCGCACAGGCAAGCGCCGTCTTGCCCGATGCCGTCGGGCCCATCAGGAAGATAGCGAGGGGACGGGTGTCGCTGGCCATGCGCTCGAACGGCGAGAAATCGACCGCAAGGTTAGCGCACTCGGCAACGGCTGTCGGCATCGCCGCAGCGGCGATCACTTTCTGACCAGCGCAACGCAAGCCCATGCCACATAACGCGGAAACCGACTTGTCCACATGGTTATGCAGGGTGTATCCACACAGCCTGTGGATATCGTCATGACGAGTTCGTCGTCGCAAGTCTGGTCACTGAGTAATCAACGCAACGCAAGTGCATGGCGGCAAAGGCGCGAACCAAGTTGTCCACAGGCTTATGCAGGGCCTGTCCACACTCCCTGTGGATATCGCGAAGGCGCGTTCCGGGCCGTGAGCAAGAAGTAAGCAGCGCAACGCAAGTGCATGGTGGTGAAGGCCGAAACGGACTTGTCCACATGGTTATGCAGGCGGTATCCACAATCCGTGTGGATAACGCCTGACGGTTGCCGACAGCACGCTATCGAGCGGGAACGCCAAGCTCCTTAAGCAGCGAGGGCGAGGGATACACCTTGTCCATCAGCCAGCGCATGTAGCGCATGTCGACGTGGATGGCCCGCTTGTAGCGCGGGTCGTACATCCAGCTGGCGCTGACGGCTTCCCAGTTGCTGTCGAAGTTGAGGCCGACCAGTTCGCCCTTCGCGTTGAGTACTGGCGAGCCCGAGTTCCCGCCGGTCGTATCGAGGTTGCTGAGGAAGTCCACCGGCATCGCACCGGACTTGGGATCGACGTAGCCCGCGAAGTCGCCCTTGTGGATGGCATCGAGCAGCGGCTTCGGCGCGTCGAACGGAATCACGCCCGTGTTCTTTTCGACGATGCCCTGCACGGTGGTCAACGGTGCATAGGTGACCGCGTCACGCGCCTTCAGCGGGGTGACCTTGCCGTAGCTCACGCGCAGCGTCGAGTTCGCGTCGGGATAGACCGCCTTGCCCTGCTTCTGGCGGTAGGCAATCAACGCCTGCATATAGGAAGGACGCAGGCGCAGGAGATCGCCTTCGCGCGTCTTGCGCTCGTTCTCGATGCGTAGCAGCGCAGGACGCAGCGTGCGCGCCGCCAGCAGTAGGGGGTCGTCGCTTTTCTCGACCTCGGCCGGTGCCGCCGAGAACAACCGCGTACGTTCTGCCTCGTCGCCGAACCGGGTCGCGCCGTAGATGCGGTCGAGCGCCCTGGCGAGATCCGTCGCGGTGCGGCCGAATACCTTGTCGACTTCAGGTAGGCGCTGCGCATCCGGCAGCATTTGATAGCGCGTGATCAGCGAGGTGATAAGGGCCTTTTCCACGCGGGGGTCGTAACGGCGCTGGATCTGCTTCAGCTGGCCCTGGATGAGTTCCTCATCGCGCTTCTGATAGCCCGATTCGCGCTCGGCGTCCGACTTCGGGCGTTCCACGGCCAGTCGGTCGACCGACAGCGCACCGCGCATCAGCTGGGTCTGGCTCGAGAGCAGCCCTACCAGCAAGTCACGCTCGCGCGCATCCTTGCCTTGCGCGATGAGCGCCATGGCCTGGTCGATCTGCGGCTTCAGCGTCGTTGCTTCCGGCTGCGTGCCGAGCCACGCCAGCATCGCGCCTTCGTCCTCGCGGCGTACCGTGACGGCGTCGCTGCGCTCGAGACCTTCGAGCTCTCCGCTGAAACGCTTGATACCGTTCTTCAGTGTCTGCAACTGGGAGGCGTAACGGATGCCGGCTTCCTTGTCCGCCTTGCCTCCCGCCTCGATCACGTCCTGCAAGGCTTTCAGCACGGCCACCGACGTCGGCAGGCGCCACTCGATCTGGTCGGCGAATTCAGCCGCCGTGCGATGACGATAGGTAATGCCCGGATACCCGGCGAGCATGACGAAATCGCCCTCGGCGACGCCTTCCGTCGCGATCTGCAGGTGCGACGGCGGATGGTAAGGCACGTTGTCCGGCGAGAAGTCCGCCGGCTTGCCGTCCTTGCCGACATAGGCGCGCAGGATGGTGAAATCGCCCGCGTGACGCGGCCAGACGAAGTTGTCGATGTCGTCGCCGTAGTTGCCGATGGCACGCGGCGGCGCGTAGACCAGGCGTATGTCCCGTAACTCGAGCTGGCGAACCAGATAGAAGTCGCGGCCATAGAACATGTTGGCCACGCTGCACTTGATGCCGTCCTGCGTCTCGCACTCGGCGACCAGCGCCTTGCTCGCGGCGTCCACGGCGTCGTAGTAAGCCTTGCCCGTCTTCCCCCTGGCCCCGGCGAACACCCGGTCGGTCACCTTGTCGAAGCCGACGGTGACACGCAGGCGGTAATCGGGGTTCGCCGGCAGCTCGCCCGCGCGGTCGGCAGCCACATAGCCGTCCGTGATCAGGTCGCGGTCGGGCTTGGAGTTGTACTGGATCACGCCGAAGGCCACGTGGTGATTGGTCACCACCAGGCCGTCGGCCGAGACGAAGGAGCCGGTCCCACCGCCGATGCGGACCACCGCATTCAGCGGCGCCCGGGTCAGATCGGCGAGGTCTTTCGGATCGCCGCGAAAACCGGCGTCTTTGAGATTCTTCGCAATTTCGGGCAGCTGCGACGGTAGCCACATACCCTCGTCGGCCTTCGCATCCAACGCCAGCGCCATGGCTGCTCCCAACATCATCGAGCGGATCCGCATGATTTTTCGTTACCCCTGTCGGCCGTGAACTGCGCCCGACCATAGAGGTCCCCTCCGGGACTGGCAATGCCGCGCCGCACAAGCCTCGACCGCCCCGCGGGCTTATAATGCCGGTTTGGGTCCGCGCCGCGGGCCGTCCCCACGACAATCCTGGATAACCATGCAGCAGACGATGAGGGCGCTGGTCAAGCGCAAGCCCGAACAGGGCATCTGGATGGAAGAAGTGCCGGTACCGCAGGTCGGCCCGAACGAGGTCCTGATCAAGGTCGAGAAGACCGCCATCTGCGGCACCGACCTGCACATCTACAAGTGGGACGAGTGGTCCCAGCGCACGATCACCCCTGGCCTGACCATCGGCCACGAGTTCGTCGGTCGCGTGGTCGACATGGGCCCGGGCGTCACCGGCTACAAGATCGGCGACCGCGTTTCCGCCGAAGGCCACATCGTCTGCGGCCACTGCCGCAACTGCCGCGCGGGTCGCCAGCACCTTTGCCCGAACACCGTCGGTATCGGCGTGAACCGCAACGGCGCCTTCGCCGAGTACATGACCATGCCGGCCTCGAACCTGTGGCCGATCCCCGACCAGATTCCGTCCGAGCTGGCCGCCTTCTTCGATCCGTATGGCAATGCCGCCCATTGCGCACTGGAATTCGACCTGATCGGCGAAGACGTGCTGATCACCGGTGCGGGCCCGATCGGCATCATTGCCGCCGGCATCGCCAAGCACATCGGCGCACGCAACGTCGTCGTGACCGATGTCAACGATTACCGCCTGAAGCTAGCTGCCGACATGGGCGCCACCCGCGTCGTGAACGTCGCCAACCAGTCGCTGAAGGATGTCGTCAAGGACCTGCACATCGAAGGTTTCGACGTGGGCCTGGAGATGAGCGGCAATCCGCGCGCTTTCGGCGACATGCTCGACTGCATGTACCACGGCGGCAAGATCGCCATGCTCGGCATCATGCCGCGCGGTGCCGGCATCGACTGGGACAAGGTCATCTTCAAGGGCCTCACCCTCCAAGGCATCTACGGTCGTCGCATGTACGAGACCTGGTACAAGATGACCCAGATGGTCCTTACCGGCTTTCCGCTGCAGAAGGTGCTCACCCACCAGATCGCCATCGACGATTTCCAGAGGGGCTTCGACCTGATGGACGCCGGCCAGTGTGGCAAGGTCGTCTGTTCCTGGACCTGATCCACCCAGGTCGCTGACCACCGCCCACGCGTGCCTCCGACGAGTACACTTTCCGTCGGGGGCAACGCGGTGAAAGGGGCGGAAGTATGGATACTCGCAAGGCGTGGCGGAACATCCGCTGGGACAAGGGTCGCGACCAGGCCCTGGCCGTCTATCGGTCGCGCCGTGGCCGGCGCATCGGGCTCGGCGTGCTCGTCGCCATCGTGCTCTTCGGGCTGCTCGGCTTTCTCGCCGCGCCCTCGCTCATTCGTTCGCAGATCGCCTCCCGCGCCAGCACGGCGCTCGGTCGTCCGGTCTCCGTGGGCGAGGTCAGCCTCAACCCGTTCACCCTCAAGCTCACCATCGAGCGCCTCCACATCAGCGAAGCGGACGGCCATACGGCGTTCGTCGATGTCGACCGCCTGACCGCGAACGCCTCGTGGGCCTCGCTGTTCCGCGCGGCGCCGATCCTCGACGAGTTACGCGTCGAAGGTCCTCGCGTCCATATCCAGCGGACGGCGCCGCAGCGATTCAACTTCACCGACATCCTGGCTCGCCTGGCGAGCCAGCCGGCGGCGCCGGACACAGGGCCGGCCCGCTTCGCCGTATCGAACATCGCGCTGCATGGCGGCCAGATCGATTTCGATGACCGCGTGCTCGACGCCACGCACCGTATCGATCACCTCGAACTCGGCATCCCGTTTGTCGCCAGCCTGCCCAGCGACACGGACATCTTCGTACAGCCCTTGCTGGCGATGAACGTCGATGGCAGCCCGCTGAACGCCCAGGGCCAGACCAAGCCCTTCGCCAGCAGCCGCGAATCATCGATAACGTTCCGTTTCGATCATCTGGACCTGGCCCGCTACGTCGGCTTCGTGCCTGGTCCGTTGCCGGTCGCGGTACCCAGCGGGAAGCTCACCGGCGTGCTGGCGCTGAACTTCGTCATGGCGCAGGCGCACCCGAGCATCCGGCTCAATGGCCGTCTGGCTCTCGACGAGTTGAAGGTTACCGGCAAGGACGGATCGTCCTTGCTCGAACTGGGCCATGGCGCCGCCGACCTGACCGTGCTCGAACCGCTCACCTCCCGTTACCGGCTCGGCGCCGTGACCCTCGAGAGGGCGTCCGTTCGCTATGCGCGGCTACCCGGCGGCAAGAGCAACTTCGACGCGCTCACGTCAGGCGGGCCGCCCGATCCGAAAGCGGCGCCCATGGACGTTCGCATCGACAACCTCACGCTGAAGGACTCGCATCTCGAATACGCGGACCTCGCCGCGCCCGCACCGGCGCACCTCACCCTGGACCACCTGCAGGGCAGCCTGCGTGGCCTCAGTACGGTGAAGGCGCCGGCGGCCGCGCTCGACATGTCGGCAACGATGGCCGATGGTTCGGTGTCGACCCAGGGCAAGCTCGACCTCCCGGTGGGCAACTACGCCGGCAAGCTCGTCCTGAAGGAGGTATCGCTCTCGGCCCTGATGCCGCTGGCACCGCCCCTGATCAATGCCGACATCACCGGCGGCAAGATCGGTGCGGACGGCACGCTGGCACTCGATTGGCATGACGGTGCGAAGCTGCGCATCACGGCTGCGAAAGCACGACTGGACGGCTTCACGCTCGTGCCACGGGATGGCCGCGTGTCGCCCGTCACCTGGACATCGCTGACCGCGGGGATCGCCCTGATCGACATCGCCACCAGCGAAGCGCGGATCGATGAACTGCTGCTGGGTGGCTTGAGCCTGGACGTGCAACGCCTGGCCAATGGCAACCTCGACCTGGCCAGCGTGATGCCACCATCGGCCACACCGGCGCATCCTGCCGGTGCGGCCTGGCGCTGGAGTGTGGCCCATCTCGGCTTGAACGACGGCAAGATCACCCTGCGCGACGCGAAGGCACCCGGCAAACGCAACGCCGTCGCCATGGCCGCGACCGCCTTCAGCATCGATGGCTTGTCCGACGACTTTCGCAAACCGCTCAAGCTAGACCTCAAGGGCGCGCTGGGCGATGGCGCCTTTGCCGTCGTCGGCACGGTCAGGCCCGAGCCGCTGGACGCCGACCTGACGGTCCAGGCCACGCGCATCGACGTGGCACCGCTGCAGACCCTGGTCACGGTACCGCTCAATGTGCGGGTGAGCAGCGGACTGCTCAGCCTCGACGGCCAGCTGCGCTATGCCGCGCTGAAGGATGCGGCGCGCATCGGCTATCGCGGCAAGGCCACGCTGGGTCGCGTACGGGTGCTCGACAAGGTGACCAACGACGACTTCCTGCGCTGGACCTCGCTAAGCGCCACCAACATGGTGGTCGCCCTGGGCGAAGGGATTCCCCATGTCGCCATCGGCGGCCTCGCGCTGGATGACTTCTACGCGCGCGTCATCATCAATGCGACGGGCCGCCTCAATCTCCAGGACGTCGTTGCCAGCCCGGAAGCGCCCGGCGCGGTGTCGGTCACCCAGGCGCAGGCCAACCCCGAACCGAAGACCGCACCCGCGACTGCACCGGTTGCCGTCCCCGCCGCCACGGGCCCGGAGGCCGACATACGCATCGGCCAGATCACACTCACGCGCGGCCAGCTCAACTACACCGATAACTTCATCAAGCCGAACTACACCGCCGACGTCACCCAGCTGACGGGCAAGATCGGTGCCTTCGGCACGGTCGGCGGTGCACCTCCCGCTCCCCTCACCTTGCAGGGCCAGCTCGACAATAACGCACCCGTCGATATCGAGGGCACGATCAACCCATTGGCGCCGGTGGCCTTCCTCGACATCACGGCGAAGGCAGAGGGCATCCAGCTCACCAATCTCTCGCCCTACTCCGGCAAATACGCGGGCTATCCGATCACGCGCGGCAGGCTCAATGTCGATGTGCACTACACGCTCGACCAGCGCAAACTGAGCGCGGACAACCACATATTCGTCGACCAGCTCACCTTCGGCGACCGCATCGAGGGCCCGGGGATCAGCCATCTTCCGGTCAAGCTGGCCGTGGCGCTGCTCAAGGACAGCCAGGGACGGATCGATGTGCACGTACCGGTTTCCGGTTCGCTGGACGACCCTCACTTCAGCGTCGGCGGCCTGGTCTGGCGCGCGATCGGCAATCTCATCGTCAAGGCGGTCACCTCGCCGTTCCGCTTGCTTGCCTCCGCCGGCGGCGGTCGCGAGGATCTCGGCTACGTCGAGTTCGCGCCTGGCTCCGACGTCCTCGACCCGGCTGCACAGGACAAGCTCGGCCAGATCGTCAAGATCCTGGCCGACAAGCCCTCGATCAGCCTCGACATCATCGGCCGCATCGATACGAGCAAGGATGAGTCGGGCCTGCGCAAGGTGATGGTCGATGATCTCATTCGCAAGGAGCAGATCGACGCCAAGGGCGACGACACCTCCCCACCGACGGCGGAAGAACAGGACAAGTATCTGGAGCGCGCCTACCGCCACGCCGACTTCCCCAAGCCGAAGAATGTCATCGGCCTGACCAAGTCGCAGCCGCCGGATGAGATGCGCACCCTGATGGAAACCAACATGCCTGTGAACGCCGACGCCTTGCGACATCTCGCCGAACGTCGTGCGAACGCGGTTCGCCAGTGGCTGCAGGGCAAAGTCGACGACAAAAGGGTGTTCGTCCTGGCGCCGAAGCTCGATCCGAAGGGAATCGACGATGGCGGGAAGACCACCCGCGTGGATTTCGGACTTCACTGACGCCCCGGCGCGATCTACGGGTTTTCTCACTGGGCGGGAGGCCTCACAATTGAGAAATCCTCCCACCGGAACTCCCACCATGACCTATCCGGGCCAGACGCGCTTCGCCAGCGAACTCGACTCCATTCGCGAACAGGGCCTGTTCAAGAGCGAGCGCATCATCGTTTCGCCGCAGTCCGCCGAGATCGAACTCGAAGGCGGCCGCAAGGTACTCAACTTCTGCGCGAACAACTATCTGGGCCTGGCCGATCACCCCGATGTGATCCAGGCAGCCAAGGACGCCCTGGATACCCACGGCTTCGGTATGGCCAGCGTGCGCTTCATCTGCGGCACGCAGGATCTGCACAAGGAGCTGGAAGCGAAGATCGCAGCGTTCTTCGGCAAGGAGGACACGATCCTCTACGCGGCGTGCTTCGACGCCAACGGCGGCCTGTTCGAGCCCCTGCTCGGCGAAGAAGACGCGATCATTTCCGACGCGCTGAACCATGCGTCGATCATCGACGGCATCCGACTGTGCAAGGCCAAGCGGTTCCGTTACGCGAACTGCGACATGGCCGACCTCGAGGCCCAGCTGCAGGCGGCCGATGCCGCCGGCGCGCGCACCAAGCTGATCACGACCGATGGTGCTTTCTCGATGGACGGTTTCATCGCGCCGTTGGCCGAAATCACGGCGCTGGCGAAGAAGTACAACGCCCTGGTCCATATCGACGAATGCCATTGCACCGGCTTCCTGGGCGACACCGGACGCGGCTCCGCCGAGGTCCACGGCGTGCTCGACAAGATCGACATCATCACCGGCACCCTCGGCAAGGCCCTGGGCGGCGCACTCGGCGGTTTCACCACCGGCCGTCGCGAAGTCGTCGAACTGCTACGCCAGCGCTCACGTCCTTACCTGTTCTCGAACTCGCTTCCGCCGCATGTCGTTGCCGCCGGTAGCAAGGTGTTCGACATGCTGGATGCCGCCGGCGACCTGCGTGACAAGGTGAAGGAGAACACCCGCTACTTCCGCGAGAAGATGACCGAAGCCGGTTTCGACATCCGCCCCGGCCAGCATCCCATCGTTCCGGTGATGATCTACGACGCCAAGCAGGCCCAGGCGATGGCTACCGCCCTGCTCGAGGAAGGCATCTATGTCACGGGCTTCTTCTTTCCGGTCGTTCCGCAGGGGAAGGCACGCATCCGCACGCAGATGAGCGCGGCGCACACGCGTGAGCACCTCGACAAGGCGATCGCCGCGTTCACGAAGGTGGGTAAGCAGTTGGGCGTTTTGAAGGGTTGAGCAGATGGGCCGCGCTGGCGCGCGGATCGCCGCTGAAGCGGCTCCCACACGGAGCATCGCCGCTGAAGCGGCTCCCACAGGGGGCATCGCCGCTGAAGCGGCTCCTACAGGGGGCATCGCCGCTGGAGCGGCTCCCACACGGAGCATCGCCGCTGAAGCGGCTCCTACACGGGGCATCGCCGCTGAAGCGGATCCTACAGGGGCATCGTGGCGCTTTCTGTGGGAGCCGCTTCAGCGGCGATGGGGCTCACCTCACCGCCGCCTGAGTGCCGCCACCTCGGCATCGGAGAGGTGCCGCCACTGCCCTTTCGCCAGCTCACCCAACCGCAGCTCCCCGATGGCCGTGCGCAGCAGGCGCCGCACATCGAAGCCCAGCGAAGCGAGCAAGCGCCGGATATGCCGGTTGCGTCCTTCGTCGAGGGTCACCTCCAGCCAGGCATTGCGCTCACCCTGCCTCAGCAATGAAACGGCGGTGGCGCGCAGCGTTTCGCCCGCATCCATGACACCCGCGAGCATGGCGGCGACGGTCGCCTCGTCCGGGCGCCCTTCGACCTGTACGTGGTAGGTCTTCGCCACGTGCGTGGCGGGCTCGGTGATACCGGCGGCCCATACCGTGTCGTTACTCAGGAGCAACAAGCCCTCGCTGGCCTTGTCGAGCCGCCCCACCGGACCCAGCCAGGGCAATCCGGCGCCCTCCAGCAACGAATAGACCGTATCGCGTCCGCGCTCGTCGGCAGCGGTGACGACGACACCACGGGGCTTGTTCATGGCGATATAGACAGAGGCAGCCGTCGCCGCGCCCGCACCGTCGAGTTCGATCCGTTCGTGCCCGGCAATGGGAAATTCAGGATCGCGGACGATCCTGCCGTCCACGCGCACCCGCCCCTCGCGGGCAAGTTTCTCGCCCTGGCTGCGCGAGCAGATGCCGCGCTTGGAAAGCACGCGGGCAAGGCCGAACACGGGTGTCGTCGGGCGGCGCAACCGGGGACCAGGTGCGCGAGGAGGCTGGCGGGGCATCGTCATAGGATAACGCCCGGCCCGAATCGCAGACAAAAAAAACGGCATGCCGGAGCACGCCGTTTCGGAAATAGTCGTTGAAGGGCTTCCGTCAGATCTTTGCAATGCCTTCGGGACGCTTGGCGCCGACGAAGTGCTGGGCCCAGTAGGCCTCGTTGAGGCTGTCCACGCGCACCGTCTTGCCTGCCGACGGGGAGTGGATGAAGCGACCGTTGTCGATGTAGATACCGACGTGCGAGACGGCCTTGCCGCGAGTGCGGAAGAAGACCAGGTCGCCCGTCTTCATTTCGTTGCGCTTGACCTTCAGGCCGGCAAGGAACTGGCTGGCGGAGTTGGTCGGAAGATCGAGGCCGATGCTGTGGATGAACACGTAGCGGACGAAGCCGCTGCAATCGAAGCCGGTGGACGGGGCACGGCCACCGCGGTGGTAACGGATGTCGCGGAGCTTCATGGCGAAGGCCAGGAGCGACTCCCGGGCATGACCGTCGACGTGACCGGCCAGTTTGGCGGTAGCGGCGGCGACGAGACTGTCGTCGTCATCGTCGGCCTGGTTGTCGGCGTCGCCGGCGCTGGAAGCGACCTGGGCGGCGGCGGGAGCGGCAGCCGGTGCCTTGGGAGCGGTCAGGCTGGCCAGGTCGGGAACCGTCGATTGGGCGAGTGCCGCGGCCGGCGCAAACACCGGCAGATCGGTCAACAACAGCGAAGCAGACTGGTCGATGCCTTGCGAAGGCGTGACGGAATCGGCAAAGACAGGTGTTACGGCGGCGATACAAGTGGTGGCTAACGCGAGAGCGGTCAGTCGCTTTAACAGCATGAGCGAGAAGGCCTTTTCATCGGAAAGTTAAGCCGCCAAAGTGTGGGACGACCGTGAACGAGGGGTGAAGTTAGCAAACCCCATCCATCTAGTTGTTGGCATAAAGTTAAAAAATGCCATTCCTAGGAAATATTCAGAGAACTCGCAGGAAACTGCGGGCTGCGGGCGGGAATTCTGAATGGATATAAGGGCTTGCTTTCACATTTGTGACCGTATCCGGGGATCGTCACGACCGCCGGACCCGCCAATTCCCTTGTTAGACACCGCTAAGGCTTGTAGTTCCTCGCCCCGAAGATGGCACTGCCTATTCGCACCTCGGTACTGCCCTCAATAATCGCCAAAGCGAAATCGCCACTCATTCCCATGGATAGCCGATCCAGCGGAAATCCCGCCTCGCGACCCCTGTTGCGCGCCTGATACAAGGCCCGAAAGCAGCCCCGCACGACCGCCTCGTCCTCGGACGCCTCGGCCAGGGTCATCAGGCCGCGCACGCGCAGCGAGGAAAATGCCCGCATCTGCTCCAGGAAGCCGGCGAGCCGATCGGGGGCAAGGCCGAACTTGCTCTCCTCGCGGGAGGTCTTCAGCTGGATAAGGACGTCGATGCCCCTTCCCTGGGCCTGCAGGGCCTTGTCCAGGGCCACGGCCAGGTCCAGGCGGTCCAGCGACTGGACCTCGCTGGCGATCGCCGCCACGGGCTTCGCCTTGTTCGTCTGCAAATGGCCGATAACGACCCAGTCGAGGTTCTCGTCGGCAAGGGCCACGGACTTCGCCTGGATTTCCTGCACCTTGTTCTCGCCGAAGCGACGCAGCCCCAGGCCCACCGCTTCGCGGACGACCTGGGCGTCGAACGTCTTGCTCACTGGCAGCAGGGTGACCTCGGACGGATCGCGGCCCGCCTTCGCGCAGGCGGCGTCGATCGCCGCCCTCACGGCGGCCAGACGGCCGCCGAGCGTGGCGAGGTCGACGGTCATGCCCGGGACGCTTCCTGGAAGTGTCGCGCGACGACGTCGGCCACGACCATGCTCACGCGCTTGCCGGTGGGAATGTGCAGGAACTCGTTCGGGCCATGCGCGTTCGAGTGCGGCCCGAGCACGCCGGTGATCAGGAACTGGGCCTGCGGGAACTTCTCGCCCAACATGCCCATGAAGGGGATGCTGCCGCCTTCGCCCATATAGGCCGCCGGGGCGCCGAAGTAATGCTCGGAGGCCTTCGCCACGGCTTCTTCGAGCCAGGGCGAAAGCGCCGGCGCGTTCCAGCCACTGCCGTCCTTCTCGAGATCGAAGGTCACCTTTGCGCCATACGGCGGATCCTTCTCGAGCAACTGCTTGAGGAACTTGCCCGCCTCGGCGCCGGACAACGTGGGCGGTACGCGCAGGCTGAGCTTCACCGCCGTCTTCGGGCGCAGCACGTTGCCCGCGCTGTCGAGCGCCGGCATGCCACCGACGCCGGTCACGGCGAGCTGCGGGCGCCAGGTGCGGTTGAGGACCAGTTCGGCCAGGTCGCCGGTCACGGGCTTCATGCCCTCGACGAACGGGAACTTGTCGTAGATGTCGTTGCCGAGCACTTCGGCGGAGCGACGAGCCTGTTCGACGCGCTGTGCCGGAATGTCGACGTAGAGCTCCGACGGCACGATGGCGCCGGTCTGCGGATTCTCGAGCCGGCTCAGCAGATCGCGCAGGATACGGAAGCTGGACGGTACGACGCCGGAAGCATCGCCCGAATGCACACCCTCCTCCAGGACCTGCACGGTCAGGTTGCCGCCGGTCATGCCACGCAGCGAGGTCGTCAGCCACAGCTGGTCGTAGTTGCCACAGCCGGAGTCCAGGCAGACGACCAGCGCGGGATTGCCGATGCGCTCGGCGAGGTGGTCGACGTAGTACGGCAGGTCGTAGCTGCCCGATTCCTCGCAGGCCTCGATCATGATCACGCAGCGCGCGTGCGGAATCCCCTGATCGCGCAAGGCCAGCAGCGCCGCGAGCGAGCCGAAGATGGCATAGCCGTCGTCCGCGCCGCCACGACCGTAGAGCTTGTCGCCCTTGATCACCGGCGTCCACGGACCGAGGTCCTCGGCCCAACCCGTCATCTCCGGCTGCTTGTCCAGGTGGCCGTAGAGCACGACGGTTTCGTCGGTGCCCGCGCCCTGAACGCCCTGGGCCGGCACGTCGATATAGATCAGCGGGGTACGGCCTTCCAGGCGAACCACCTCGAGCGATGCGCCTTCGAGGGCACCGAGCTTCGAGCGCGCCCAGGTCTCCATGAGGGCCACGGCCTGGTCCATGTAACCGTGCTCACGCCATTTCGTATCGAACATCGGCGACTTGTTCGGGATGCGGATGTATTCGACCAGTTGGGGGACGATTTCCGCGTCCCAGAGGCCGCTGACGAAGGAGGAAATGCGGGAGGTATCCATGGGGAGAGGACTCGTGAGGTCAAAGGGCGATTGTACCAGTGCCTCGTAAGGGTGCCCCGTCGGACGGCCGCGGAAGGGACCGGCTACGGGTGGGCCCGTCCGCCGTGCGCGCGGCGCCGGTGACGCACGCCGCGCGTCCCGCCACGCCGGTTCGCCACCGCCGGATCGCCGGGCAGAGTGGCTCGGCGTCATCCGGCGCGTTCACCCAGGAGCCTCCATGAAACCCCTTGTCCTTGCCCTTGCCACCCTGTTGTTCGCCACGCCCGCCCTGGCCGGCACACCCGTCAACATCAACACGGCCGACGCCAACGCGCTGGCCCAGGCGCTGGACGGTGTCGGCCTCGCCAAGGCCCAGGCGATCATCGCCTGGCGCGAGGCGAACGGCGACTTCGACAGCGCCGACCAGCTCACCTCGGTGAAGGGCATCGGCCAGTCGCTGGTCGACAGGAACCGCGAGTCCATCCTCGTCGACGGCGCCAAGCCGGCGAAAAAAGCCCGACCGTCCCGTCCCGCCAAAGCCCGGGGCGCCGACGCCGAGGATTGACCACCCACCCCCTTCCGTCGCCGGCCGAACGCGCTACACTCGCGCCCCGTGCCGGCGGCGCTTTCTCCTGCGCCCTGCCGGTCGGAACAGGGGCCCGATGATCCAATGATCCTGCCGCGCTACCGTATCGCCGCTTCGGGTATTCCCGGGGCTGGCAAGGGCTTGTTCGTCGACGAAGACGTCGACGCCGGGCGCATCGTCACCGCGCCCGATGCCATCGACCGCACCCATTCCTGGGCCGAGATCCTCGCCACGCCCGCCCTGGCAGCCAACCAGTACGCCGCAGCCCGCTGGTTCGAGGACCGCTACACCGTTTCGCCCGAGTGGCCCGACGAGTGCTACGTCAACCACAGCTTCGAACCCACCGGCATCTGGCACCTGGGATTTATTTTTGCCGCGAAGAACCTGCCCCAAGGTACTGAAATAACAGTCGATTATCGCCACCTCCTCCCGCCAGACGAGAACGAGAGCTTTAATGACGGGGCAACTGGTGAGAAAATAACCGGCTTGTCCTGGCAGGACAGTCTCGCGCTAAGCACGCGCGCCCTCGCCGCCCTGCTCGGCTGATACCTTGGTTACCTCGATGGCAATGTCCGATATCCCTGTTCTGGAAACGCCGCGCCTGCGGCTGACCGCCCTCACCGAACGCCATTTCGACGATTACGCGAAAATGCTCGCGGACGCCGAGAGTACGCGCTGGATCGGCGACGGCCAGCCGCTGGATCGCATGAACGCGTGGCGCTCCATGGCCATGCTGCTCGGCCATTGGGCGCTCCGCGGTTGTGGCATGTGGGCAATCGAGCTGAAAGACACGGGCGAATTCGTTGGCCGTGCCGGCCTGATGAAACCGGAAGGCTGGCCCGACCTCGAGCTCGGCTGGATGCTCAAGCCGGAACACCGCCACCACGGATACGCCACCGAAGCCGGCGAAGCCATCCTCGCCTTCGCCTGGAACGAGATGCACGCCCAGCGTGTGATCAGTCTGGTGCGGATCGGCAACGAAGCCTCCGACCACGTCGCCGAGCGTCTCGGCGGCGAGCACATCGACAACATCGATTTCCTCGGCGGCGCGACCCACCTGTTCGCCTACTACCCGCCGCACCGCGAAGTCCGCCGCGCGAGCTGATTGCCCGCACGGCGAAAGCGCAAGCAATCAAAGCGCTGGCGCGAAATCCGTGCGGCGACGGCGCTGCGCCGAATTGACCGCGGCGATGCCGGCCATGGCAAGCAGTCGCGCCGTACGCATCCAGGCGAGCACGACCACACCCAACTGCACGATCAGGAAGGCGACGACCAGGCCGCTTCCCGAGGCCACCGTGTGGCCGCGCCATGCCCCGATCAGGACCGCCAGTGCCACACCGACGAGGGTGATGACGAGGTAGACCAGCAAACTCGCGAACGGCCGGCGAATGAACTGCACGAAGCCCCGCCCGAGCGCGCGGAAGGCCGAACGCAGCACGATGTCGGCGACGAACTGGGCACGCGCCGATTCGACGACGATCTGGGCGATCGCGAAGCACAGCAGAGCGACGGCGAGCGCGCCGTACGCGTACATATCGGCCGTGGCGGGCAGCAAGGCCGCGTCGGTACTGTCGTCCGCGAAGGACGACACGACCTTCGCGACGAGCGCGAACACGCCATAGGGAACCAGCGACAGCAACAGCAGACGCAGCATGCGTCCGTACTCGGTCGCACCCCCCTGCAACAGACCGCCGAAGCTCAGGGCGCGCCCGGCGCGTCCACCCGCGACAGCCATCCCGGTAAGGAAGGGCGAGGTGGCCAGCGTCAGGATCGTACCCGCGACGAAGGCCATGCCCATCCATGGATTGTTGCGTCCCAGCGCATTGAAGACATCGCCGAACATCAGCCCGTCGAAGTGCTTCGCCCAGGCCTCCGCGTGCACGGAATTGCCCAGCATGGCGTCGAGCGTGCTCCACAAAGGAAGCGCGACGACCAGCGTCGGCAGCAGCGAGATCAGGATCCACAGCAGCAGGAGACGCCACTGCAGACCGCCGAGGGCGCCGTTACCGATGGCGGCCAGGGCAGAACGTTTGGAATGGCTGTTCATAGCGTCCCCAGCACCGTGTAGATGCCCTGCAGCAGCGCGGCGAAATCCGAACCCCAACGGTTGGACGCGGCGTGATTGTCTTCGACAGTGCGGCTGTCGTTGAGCTTGTTGGCGTCGAGATAGATCTTGCGGTCAGGATCGAGTTCGGCCGAGGTGGCCCTCACCGGCTCGGTGAAGACGAAGCGTGCCCAGCGCCGGTCGTCATCCCAGCGCACGGTCTGCGCCGAGCCATCGGCGAAGGTCACCCGCAGCGTCTGCGGTACCTGCGAGCCATCGCGACGCACGGTGACCGTGGTCTTCCATGGAAAGGGACCGGTCCCCGGTTTCGCGTCGGGATGATCTTTCTCCCAGGCCTTGCGCTGCTTCTCTACGGCCTCGTCGTTGTCCTCATGACTCAACTCGACGCGCTTGCCATCCTTGATCGAGGTGCCGGCAAGCGGGAGCACTTCGTCGCTGACGATCTCGCTGACGCGATCGTCCACGGTCTCGGTGCCGTACACGTACTGATCGAACACCTGGGCCACGACAGCCGGCTTACCCGACGATTCGGCGAGACTCGCCTGCAGGTCGGCGATCGACGGGTGGCGGAAGTGCCACGTGGCGTAGTAGTCGCGAAAAGCCTTCTCCATCACCGGCTTGCCGAGGCGTTCCTCGAGATCGTGCATGGCCGTGGCCGTGCGCGAATACACCGTGACATAGTCGGAACTGGACAGGCGGTCCCATGCATTCTGGCCCAGCGGATCGGCAGGATGGGCAAGGGTGGAAAGCATCCGTTCGAGCATGAAGGGACCGATCGGCGCCTCGACGCCGAAGAATTTCCAGATCGGTTGGGTGAGATAAACCTGCCGGCCGTGCTCGCGCAGCATGCGCTCGTCCCAATATTCGTTGAGGCCCTCGTCGAGCATCGGCTCCTCGAACTCGTTCGAGGCGAGAAGCCCGTAGAAATAACCGTGACCGAACTCGTGAATGGTCACGAAGTCGAGCAGATACTCGTTCAAGGTCTTCGGCACCAGCGGGGCGACATGGTCCGCGGTGAAGAAGGTCGGGTATTCCATGCCACCGGCTTCGCTCGCATTGAACGGCGGCACGACGGCGGTCAGCGTCTTGTACGGATACGGACCGAGCGTCTGCGAGAAATAGGCGATCGAATCGATCGATGCCTTCAGCACGGGCTTGGCGTCCAGTTCGTACTCGGCGGGATAGATCACCCGGACCTTGATTGTCGGGCTGCCCGGCACGCTGTAGTCGCTGTCCAGCGTCTTGTAGCCGGGCGCGGCCATCCAGGCGAAGTCGTGCACGTCGGCCTGGACGAAATGCCAGACCAGGTCGTTGCCCTCGGCCGTGGGATCGCCCTGCTGTTCGCCCACCGCGCCGACGACATACTCTTTGGGCACGGTCATGCGCACGTCGTACTCGCCGAAGTCGGCGTAGAACTCGCTGTTGAAGTGGAACTCGTGCACGTTCCAACGCGGCTCCGTGGCACCCCGCTCCCCGGGCAGCTCGAGGACGCCGATCTTCGGGAACCACTGGCCGACCAGATGAAACTTGCCCACATATCCGGTGCGCTCGATGACACGCGGCAACTGACTGTGAAAGGTCATGTCGAGCGTGACGCTGCCGCCTGCCGGCACGGGCTGCGCGAGATCGACACGAACGACGGTGTGGTCGGTGGCCGGGCCGCCATCCGGGTGCACGTAGCGCCATGTCAGCCGGGCACCATCCTGATCGACGTTGCCCAGGTCGATGTGGCCCCATTCGCCCTTCTTCACTTCGGCGATGCCGCGCGAACCACCGTGCGCGGCAAGCACGTCGCGCTCGGTGAAGAAGGTACTGCCCTGCCCTTCGAAGGCGTTGAGGTAGAGGTGCAGGAACACCGCATGCACCGGGCGGTCGCTGCGATTGCGCCAGGTCAACTGCTGCTGGCCGTCGACCGTGTGCCTGTCCGGATCGAGGCGTGCCTGGATCCGATAGGACACCACGCGATCGGACAAGGTCGCTTCGCTTCCCGTGCGAGCGCCACCCCAGGCATTCGCGGCGCTCGGCGTCCTGACGAAGGCGGCGTGCGGCGGGGCGAACGGGATTTCCGCCGGCACGTCGGCGACGGTCGCGACACTCGCAACACTCGCGACGGTCGCGACCGTCGCGGCGGGCACCGGCAGGCCGGTCTGGGCCCAGGCAGCCGCGGCACATGAAAACACGCCCGCGGCGATGCAACGAACGACTCTGGCTGCCTTACGGCGCATGGATCCACCCTCCCCTGATAACCCAGCGAGATTGCGGGCTCCGACACCGGCCCGATATAGGCCAGAGGTCACGGTTGAAGAGAGTAACGGTCAGCCCGGAAAGGCGCGTTCGCGCATCCACTTGGTCACGATCCATTTCTCGCCGCGCAGCACCGGTGCGCCGCCATGCAAGGTCAGTGGATCGAGCGAGCCGTCGGCCGCGGTGTATTCGAAGTACAGGGCCTGACCCTTGCGCGGCACGTAGCTGAAATCGATGCGGGGAAAGATCGTCTCGCCGCCGGCTTCGACATCCTGCAGGTACATGATCAAGGTGGACACGCGCTGGCCGCCGGTCGCGAGGTGCGGCTGACTGCCCTGTTCGTCCGGCTGAAAGTAGTCGAAGTGCGGCAGGTATTCACCGCCCAGGCCGTAACGCATCACCTGGAGGCCTTCACCGCGATCTTCCGGTAAGCGCATGATCGCCGCCGTGCGCGCGTCGATGCGGCGGATGAGTTCGTTCTCGGCGCGCTGGAAGTACGCGCCATCGCTGGTGCGTATGTCCATGACGGTGTTCACGCCATCCGCCACGCCGACGACGGCCGAGCGTTCGAGTCGGGGGATCGCCATCCGCATCAGCGCATCGCATTCGTCGTCGCCGAGTACGTCGTCGAGTACGGCGATGGTCGGCCGGGCGACACGCAGCAGCACGCGGACATCGCGGTCGGGGGTGTGCAGGACATGGCCGTCGTCCAGACGACCGTGGAAGGGCGTAAGCGCGGACGCGTGCGCGGCGACCGGTGCGACCGCGCTGCCGAACAGCGCCGTGACGATGGCCTCGCGGGCCACGCCTTCGTCGAACTGGTTTGCCTTCATCGTTCCCAGCAGGTCGGCCGGCGAATTGCCGGCGGCAAGAGCCTCGCGGATCCAGTCCTGCCAGTCCTGGGTGACCTTCGTGTGGAAGCGCGTTTCCAAATACGTTGCCTGCGTCGTTGCGGTGCTATCGCTCACATTGTGCCGCGATCGGCGGCTGGGGTGGGCGTTGGCGCGGTATCTTCGCCTTCTTCCAACCAGGCGAGTTTCCTTGCCTTGGGCAAGCGTTTGACCGCCCATTCCGCCTTCGAGGCCGCGGATCGATCGGCGAAGGCACGCGAGCCCAGCAGCCGTACGGGGGGATTGGCCCGGGTGAAGCGGGCCCCCTTGCCGGCGACGTGCGCGGCATAGCGCGCCGGGAGGTCGTTCGTGATCCCCGCGTACCAGGCGCCATTGCGGCATTCGATGAGATAGACGCACCACATGGCGTAAGGGTAGCGCCTGCCGCCTACAATGGATCGATGAACGCCCACTACAACCTGGCCGTCAACCTTCCGCTGCGCCAGGCGCCCGCGGAGCATCTCGCCGCCGCCCTCGCGGCCTTCCCCGTGGGTCCCGAACTGCTGGCCTACCCCTCGATGGAAGGCGGACTGGGCATCCGCGAAGCGATCGCCGGCTGGATGCGCCGCCGCTGCGGCCATATCGTCGTCGATCCTCGTCGCCTGGTGGTCACCCTCGGCGCGCGGCACGCGCTCTCGTTGGCGCTGGACGAAGCGTGCTTCGCCGGCGAGACACTGCTGGTGGAATCGTCGACCTACCATGGCTTGCGCGCCAGCGCCGAGGCGCGCGGCATCCGCGTCGCCGGCGTGGGCATGGATGGCGACGGCATGTTACCCGCCGAACTGGAGCGTCTCGCGGCGACAACCGGTGCGCGCTGCGTCTATCTGCAGCCCACGCTGCAGAATCCGACGACCGCGACGATGCCCCTGGCACGCCGTCGCGAGATCGCAGCCGTGGCGACGCGGTGCGACCTGACCATCATCGAAGGCGACGTGTACTCGCCGTTGGCATGGCACGGCCGCGACCAGCTCCCACCGCTCGCCGAACTGGTCCCGGACCGCTGCCTCCATGCCGGCGGTATCGGCAAGGTCCTCGGTCCGGGACTTCGCGTGGGCTGGCTCCTGCTTCCCGACGAGGCCAGCCATCAGCGTGCGGCGTCGACGATCCGGTTCGCTACCGACGGCCTGCCCGCCCTGCTCCCGGCCATCGTGGCCGGATGGATGGCGGACGGCGTCGCCGATGCCTTGCTGACGCAACTTGCGGACCGCATGGTCGAGCGTAACCGCCTCGCTCGCGCCATCCTCGGCGACGACCTGGTCGCCGCAAATGGTCTGCACGTGTGGCTGCCGGGCAACGACGCCGCCGACCTGGAAGCGCGAGCGCTGGCGCGCGGCGTTCACGTCGCTCCCGTAAAGCCGCTGGCCGCCGACGGCGAACACGCCGCAGGCGTTCGACTGTGCCTCGGCGCCGAGGAAGACCTCGATCGACTCGAAACAGCGCTGCGGATCGTCGCCGGGGTGCGCTGAGGACCGCGCCTTCGGGCAACGGAAGGCTGGCGATCAGCCCTTGGTCGCGGTGAGCTTCTCGAGCGCCTTGCCGACGGCGGCGAAGGCGAACGCGCCGGTGACATGCGTCGCCGCCCCGAGACCACCGCCGCAGTCCAGCTTCAATGCGTCGCTTCCGGGAGGCCGGACGCCGCATACGCTGCCGTCGGCCTGCGGGTACTGCACGTTCTGCATCGAGTAGACGGCCGAGACGCCGAAGAAGCGATCGGGGTTGCGCGGAAAGCCGTGCTCCTGGCGAAGCTTCTTCCGGATCATGCTGAGCATGGCGTCGTGCTCGGTACGCGAGAGGTCGCGAACCCGGATCAGGGTGGGATCCGTGCGCCCCCCAGCCGCGCCGACGGTCACCAGGGGCACCTTGCGCCGGCGGCACCAGACCACGGTCTCGAGCTTCACCTTGAGCGCATCGCAGGCGTCGATCACCACGTCGTAGTGGCGGTCCAGCAGTTCGTCCAGCGTGGACGGGGTGAGGAACCGCTCCATCGCTTCGAGACGGATGGTCGGACTGATCGCGTGGGCCCGCTCGGCGACCACGCCGACCTTGGGCTTGCCGTACTGGCCGTCCAGGGCGTGCATCTGCCGGTTGGTGTTGGACAGGCAGACGTCGTCGCCGTCGATCAGGGTGAGCCGGCCGATGCCGCTGCGGGCCAGCGCTTCGGCGGCCCACGAACCAACGCCACCCACGCCGATGACGCATACGTGCGCGTTGGCGAGGCGGTCCAGGGTGCCGCGGCCGTAAAGCCGCTCGATGCCGGCGAAGCGTTCGGCCTGGGCCGTACTCACGGGGATCTCGGTGTGGGGTATTACGCTCATTGTCTCATATTGAAAGAATGGAACCGTCCGCTATGCTGACGGCCCGGAGAGCCATGGATCACCGATGCGCGCGCTGCTTCTCGTCATCCTGGGACTGGCCGTGGGCGCCATGGGCGCCACGTTCGCCCTGGCGGCCCTTCACCAGGGCACCCCGTTCCACAGTGGCGTGATGGCCGTGATGCAACACCACATGGGCGCACTGCAGGCCAAGGTGCGGGCGAAACAGTGCGATGCCAAGGGCAGCACCGACCGTCTGGCCCGCATGCGGGAAGCCGCCGGCGACCTCCGCGAGGCCTTCCCCGATATGGAGCCCGAATTCTTCCGGGCCGACGACAGCCTCCTCGAGGCGCTCGACAGCGCCGTCGCCGCCGGGCCGGAGACCTGCGCGGCACTCATCGCCGCCCTGAAACCGGTAGGCGACGCCTGCCAGTCGTGCCACCAGCATTACCGCTGACATGAACGAGTTGCCACCCGACAGGCCCACTGGCTTCCTGCGCATGCAGTGGTGGCTGCTGGTGCGCGCCATGGCGCGCTTCGAAACGACCATGTTCCTGCGCACGCGTTATTCGCAGCCGAAGATGGTCGCGATCGGCGTGGTCGGCAGCTTCTGCCTGGCCGTGTATTACCCGGTCTGGGCGTACCTGTTTCCGCAACCTTACGAAAACCTTCCCATGCGGCTGGTGTGCAGCGCCACCTTCATTCCGCTGGCCCTGCTGCCCTGGTGGCCACGCCGGCTGCGCACGCACCTGCCCACGTACTGGTATTTCGCGATGACGGTCGCGATGCCCTTCTTCGTCGGCTACATGACCCTGCGTAACGCCACGCCTGCCTGGTTGATGACCCACCTCGCCTGCGTGATGCTCCTGATGATGTTGTTCGACATCGTCAGCTTCCTGCTCGTCTTCAGCATCGGCAGCGTGCTTGCCGGCGTGGTGTTCGTGCTATCGCCGGAGGCGCACCTGCACGCGCAGACGATGCTCGAATACATTCCGCTGCTGCTGTTCGGCATGGTCGGCGGAGCCACATGCACGGTTTCCTCGACAATGGCCGAGCAATCGCGGATCGAAGCCCTCACCGCGGCGTCGAACAACATCGCCCATGAGCTTCGTACACCGCTCGGCTCCCTGCGTATCGCCGCGCGCGCCGTGGCCCGTTTCATGCCCGACCTGATCCGCAGCCATCGCCTGGCCGAGGGCGAGGGCCTTCCGGTCCCGGAACTTCGCGCGCAGAACCTGCACGCGCTGGAGCGCAGCATCGGGGTCATGGAGCGCGAGGTCACCTACGCCAACACGATCATCGACATGCTCCTGCTTTCCGCCCGGCCGATCGGCGAGGTGCCGCTGATCCCCCTCACCGCCCGCGAATGCGTGGAGCAGGCCTTACGCCGGTTTCCCTACGGCTCGCGTGCCGAGCGCGAACGGATCACCCTTTCGCCGACCGGGGATTTTTCCCTGCTTGGCGAGGAAAGCCTGGTCGTCCACGTCCTGTTCAATCTGCTGCGTAATGCGCTTTTTCATACCGATCGGGCCGGCAAGGGCGAGATCGGCGTGTTCATCGAGCCCGGCGAAGCGGGTGGTCGCATCCGTGTCTACGACACCGGCCCGGGCATCCCGGCGGACGTCGTACCTCGTGTTTTCAACCGTTTCTACTCGTATTCGAGCGACAGCCCGGGCACCGGGTCGATCACCGGGCTAGGAATAGGTCTCGCTTTTTGCCGCGCGGCGATGGAGCATATGGGAGGTGGCATCGTCTGCCGAACCAATCTGGGTGAATTCACCGAATTCACCCTAACCTTTCCGCATGCGGAGACCGGGGACCGGCAGTGATGACGTTGAACTCGCAGGGCGATATCCAGCCCTTCCACTTTCCAACGACGACGTTCCTCGTGGATGACCACGAGGAATACCTCGACGTCGTACCGCTCCTGCTCGACCCGATGGTGCGCGTACGCACCTTCAGTTCGCCGCGCAGCGCGCTGGCCACGCTGGGCAACAACGGCAGCCGCCCGGTTCCGGGTGGCGGCTGGCTGTACCGATGGAAGGACCGCCCGTCCGAAACGCAGGAGCTCGTGGCACTCGATATCGACTCGATCCACCGCGTGGTCTACGACCCGGAGCGCTTCGCCGAGATTTCGGTGGTCGTGGTGGATCAGGCCATGCCCGAGATGGATGGCATCACGTTTTGCAAGCGCTTGCCGAATCCGCATATCGGGAAGATCCTGCTGACCGGCCGCGCCGACGATGCCACCGCGATCGACGCCTTCAATTCGGGGGTCATCGACCGTTTCATCCGCAAGAACGACCCGCTGGCCATCGAGAAGTTGCAAACCGCGATCACCGAGCTGCAGCGCCGCTACTTCGAACGGGCCAGCGCCTTCGTCGCGGAAACCCTGGCCCTGGGCAATTTTCGCTTCCTGCGCGATCCGGCGTTCCGCGAGGTGCTGCAGAGCGTCACGGCCACCTTCCAGCCGGTGGAGTGCTACGTACACTGCAATCCCACCGGTCTGCTGCTGATCGACGCCTGGGGCATCGGGCGCTTCCTGCTCGTCCAGACCGACGAGGACATGCGTACCCACTGTGAAATCGCGGACGATCTGGGCGCCCCGAAGGCCATCCTCGACGCCCTCATCGGCCGCGAGGCCCTGCCCTGGTTCCGTTCGGCCGACGGCTTCTACACCAGGGGTCTGGAGAATCCGGAAGCCCACATGTACCCGGCGACAGCGGTTTCCGGCGAACAGTGGTACTACTACGCGTTGATCGACGACGTGGAACGCTTCCGCCTGCAACACATCAAGTCGTATCGGAGCTGGCTGCGCGAGCAGGACCTGAGCCTCTCTGCAGATAGCAGGCCACGTTTCATCTAATCGGGCTCATTTCTCAATCTATAGGACGCCTTCGTACCGGACCATCCGGTGCGCCGGGCGTCCTTTGTCGCGTGCCTGCCGTCGTTCCGACGCGCGGGCTGCGCGACGTCTCTCTAAGTAATGGCATGAGGCCGGAGCCCGCCCGCCAGCGGGCTTCGCAGGACGCCTCTCTCAATCTTCATGCGTCTGCCCGGGCGAGGCCGACGTGCGTGCGCCGTCCGCAGGACGGCGTCGTGGATATCGCCCATTCCCTTGCCAGAGAGAGAGAGAACCATGGAAAACGTTTCCGTCCTGCATCGCATCGCCAAAGCGCCGACGCTTCCTCACTTCGTGCAGCGCAGGGTCGACAAATTTCACAACGAACGGGTTGCCATCGACTGGGGTGGCCGTCACATTTTGCGAGGCCGGCAACCGACCGATGCCGATTTGATGCTGCAGAGCAACGACTATCTGGCGATCGCCGGACATCCGGCCATCGTGGAAGCGCAACGCGACGCCTTGGCCAATGGCGGACTCGGCATGATGATGTCGGCACTGTTCCAACAACACGCCGACGACCCGCTGCACCGCGTCGAAGCGGAACTCGCACGCGCTGTCGGCAGCGAAGACGGCATTCTCGCGCAATCCGGTTTTGCCGCCAACGTCGGCCTGATCCAATCCATCGCCGGCGAACGCGTGCCCGTCTACGTCGACATGCTGGCGCACGCTTCCCTCTGGGAAGGTATTCGCAGCGCTGGCGCACGGGCCGTGTCGGTGCTGCACAACGACATGACCCATCTCGAACGCCAGGTGCTGCGCAACGGACCAGGCGTCATCGTGGTCGATGCGGTATACAGCACGAACGGCAGTGTGGCGCCGCTGGTCGAGATCGCCAGGATCGCCCACGAGCGCGGCTGCGTGCTCGTCGTCGACGAATCGCATTCGCTGGGCACGCACGGGACGCGGGGCGAAGGCCTGGTGGCCAGCCTCGGCCTCAATCACCGCGTCCACTTCATCACCGCCAGCCTGGCCAAGGCCTACTGCTCGCGTGCCGGCTTCATCGCCTGCACCACGGCGTTCAAGGACTACTTCGGCTGCGAGGCGCTTCCGGCGATCTTCAGCTCCTCACTGCTCCCTCACGAGTTGGCCGGTCTGTCCGCGTCACATCGCGTCATCCAATCCGAAGGCTGGAGGCGCCAACGACTGCGGCAGGTGACGCGTCGCGTCCGCGGCGAGTTGACCGACCTGGGCTATCCCATCGCGGACGGCACCGAGCAGATCGTGGCATTCGAAGCCGGCGCTGAGATCCTTACAGGACACGTACGCGATGTCATGGAACGGCACGGCGTGTTCGGCTCGGTGTTCAGCGCGCCGGCGACGACGGTCAACCGTTCGCTGCTGCGCCTGACTCTCAATGCGGGCATGACCGACGCCGACGTGGAACGGCTGATCCAGGTGTGCCGCGTGGCGCGCGATGCGATGGACCTGCCGGCATGGAGTGCCACGCGCCGCTCGACGAGGGATGCCGCGCGCTCGCCGTCGACGGAAGTCGCCTGACCTTCGGCGCGGGCCTCTCGGCAAGTGCTCAGCGCAGCGAGACGCGCCCGCGCAGGATGTCCCAGAACATCGCCCAGTCACCCATCAGGCTGTAGAACGGATGGCGGAAGGTGGCCGGGCGATTTTTCTCGAACACGAAGTGCCCGACCCAGGCGAAGCCATAGCCACCGACCAGCGCCAGCAACAGCCAGCGCAGTTGCCCGGTGGCCAGGAGCATCGCCAGCGCCACGAGCACGATCCAACTGCCGGCGAAATGCAGGCGTCGGCAGCGTACGTCGGCATGCTCGCCGAGGTAATACGGATAGAAATCACGGAAGCTGGCAAAGCGTGCCATCGCGGGCTCCGATCAATACTCGGGCAAGGGAATTCGTTCGTACTCGTCGCCGGGAACGATGGGAAACCGTCCCTGCGACCAGTCGAGCTTGGCGGCCTCGATCAGCTCCGGCGAACTCGCGACGAAATTCCACCATAGATGACGCTCGCCATCGAGGGGCGCGCCGCCGAAGAGCATGACCAGCGAGGGCTCCGTCGCCGTGAGCACGGGCGGTTCGCCGTCATGGGCCACGCCCATATCCAGGGCCCCCAGCGCGAGATCGCCGAAGCGGGCGGCGCCCTCCACCACATAAGCGCCCCACTCCCGATGCTGCTCCGGCATGGTCAGCGAGGCTCCGGCCTCGAGCCGCGCCTCGACGAAGAACATCGGGGCGTACACGCGTACCGGCGACGTCGCGCCGAAAGCATCGCCGGCGATGACCACGAGGTCCGCGCCAGCTCGCTTCACCTTCGGCAACGCATCGGCGCCGTGATGATGGAACTCGGGTTCGATCCGCTCATGGGTCTTCGGTAGCGCCAACCATACCTGGATACCGTGCAGGTTCTGGCCGTGGTGACGCTCGTCCGGCGGCGTGCGTTCGGAATGGACGATACCGCGCCCCGCCGTCATCCAGTTCACGTCGCCCGGGTGGATGTCGACGGCACTGCCAAGGCTGTCGCGATGGCGGATCGCACCGGCGAACAGCCAGGTGACCGTGGCCAGACCGATGTGCGGATGCGGGCGCACGTCCATGCCGGTGTCCTCGCCGAAGGCCGCGGGGCCCATCTGGTCGAAGAAAACGAAGGGCCCCACGTGGCGGGCCTTGAGGTGGGGCAACATGCGCCGCACGACAAAGCCGCCCCCGAGATCGCGCTGCTTGCCGTCGATGGGGACTATCGTCATGGGGCGCCTCTCCGGGTGTGGTAGGCGACAAGCGTAGCCGATGCACGGAACGCGGTGATGGATCGTTCCCGGCGCCCTATCCGGCTTGCATCCACTCGGCCAACCGGCGCGCTATGTCCGCCGGTACCTTCATCCATGCAAAGTGATCGGCAGGTTTGCCGGAGAGATCGTCGGCACCGATGACGTCGATCCGTCGCGGCGCTTCCGGCATCTTGCCGAGCAGGAAATCCAGCGACGTTTCGGGGGCGAACCAGTCGTCGCGGAGGCGCTGGGCGAAGACCGGCGCCCGCTGTCGGCCCAGGGCCGCCTCGAGATCCACGTCGATACCTCGCCCGGCATAACGCCCGGTGCGGCCCGTGCGCGACCAGTCGCCAATGACGCCACGGGCCTCGTTGCCGCCGAAACCCACCTGGCGCCCCGGAAGCCAGCCGACCACGTTGGCCAGCACGGGAGCAGCGACGAGAGCCAGGCCTACCCAGGGCTTGAAGCAACGCCAGTAAGGCGCGCCACTGCCCACGAGCGCCAGCCCGGCCAGGGGCAGCGATGTCGTCGCGGCGAGCAGGCTGGCCAGTTGTCCGCCCAGACTGTGTCCACCGACATAAAGAGGTGACGACGGCACCGCCTTCCGCAGGGCGTGCAGACTGCTCGGGAGGTCGTCGGTGAGAAGTTCGCGGTAGCCCCAGTCGGAGCGTCGGCCAGGCCGCCGGTCGCTGGAGCCGATCCCGCGCCACTCGTGTACGGCTACAGCGATGCCGCGAGCGGCCAACGCAAGCGCCAGGGATTCATAGTGGCGCGCGGCCACGCCGAGGGCCGGGACCCAGAGCAAGGTGGCAAGTTCGTCCCCGTCGGGGCGATAGAGGACCAGATCGGCGGATGCGCCGTCGGCCATATGCAACCGGATGGCCTCGCGTAGCGGGCGGTCCAGGGTGGCTGCATTCACTGAGCGATCAGTCATGCACCCAAAAGCTCTCTCGGTGCGAATGCACCGAGAGAGCAGAAGTCGTGCAAGAACGAGCGGCGCGAGCCAGCCCGAACAATTACTTCGGGTTGACGTTATCCGCCTGCGGGCCCTTCTGGCCCTGAGTTACGGTGTACTCGACCTTCTGACCTTCCTGCAGCGACTTGAAGCCGTTGCCCTGGATCGAACGGAAATGCACGAATACGTCCGGGCCGCCTTCATCCTGAGTGATGAAGCCGAAGCCCTTTGCGTCGTTGAACCACTTAACAGTACCAGTTGCCATCACACACACCTCTATCCAACACTCGAAAACCCGGCTCGCGAGCCGGCGACTTACTGGGAATGCAGGACCGGGTGAGGCGATGGAGCGTAAACTTCGCGCTTACATCGGGCCACTCTCGTGACCGCGCAGACACAGTAGGGTGGATGATAACCACATTTGACCCAAGTTCTGTAGGGGAATGCCTACATAGGACGATTTTTTGACGTCCATCACGACTTTTTTCGTGAAAATGGCGACTTTCTTAGGAATAATTCGGTGGGTCGCCGGTCATTTCCGATTCACGGGCATGAAAAAAGCCGGGCGTTGCCGCCCGGCTTTTCATGCGGCAAGGATGTCAGAAGGCTTACGCCTTGTTGACTTCCTCAGCCTGCAGACCCTTCTGGCCGTTGACGACCTTGAAGGAGACCTTCTCGCCTTCGGCGAGGGACTTGAAGCCGTTGCCCTGGATGGCGCGGAAGTGAACAAACACGTCCGGGCCGTTCTCACGGGAGATAAAGCCGAAGCCCTTGGCGTCGTTGAACCACTTGACGGTGCCGATTTCACGATCCGACATAGAAACACTCCAATACATTGTGTAGCGAATAAAACCGGCGATCGGTTGACCGCCGCTGGAACTGGTGTGCAAGGAAACGCGAGGAGCGAAGCGATGTTGCGGATCCGTGATCAGCTGCATCGGGTCAACGTAACTCTATGACCCCGGCAAACACAGTCGGCGAACTATACTCGTCCCTTCGATAAATAGCGATGGCACCCCTCCAGGGCCTGCCAGGGCCCGCCCTGACGCTCCCTTCACCCCTCGGCGGCACATGCTTGCCTCCCGTCGCACCCGCCGTGCGATTTTTCGCCTACCATCCGTCCACGTTCAGTCCAAGGGGGACCGCCATGACCCGACATCTCACCCGCCTCGTCCCGCTGGCCGTTTGCGCACTGGCTCTGGCCGCTTGCGCCGACCACAAGCCCAAGCCGGCCACCACCCAGACCGTCACGGCCTCGCCGAGCTCGACGACGAGCACGACCACGACGAAGTCCCGTAGCGCCACCACCAGCGTGACCAACGCCCCGGCCGCCAAGAAGACCTCCGGCGCGACGGCACCTGCGGCGAACGGGCCGTTGCCGGACAGCACGGGCATCGCCGCCTGCGACGAGTACCTGGCCAGCTACAAGAGCTGCCATCTGGCTGCCGGCGTCTTCGCCCGCGACCAGATCGAACCCCGCTACGAAATGATGCGCACCAGCCTGCTCCGTCAGTCGCAGGATCCGGACATGCGCGATCAGCTGCAGAACCGCTGCGTCTCCCTGGCCACCCAGCTCAAGGACGCCCTGCATGGCAAGTCGTGCGCGGATACGCCGGCGCCCGCTTCCACGCGCTGAGTCATCCCGCGAGCGCGGTACGAAGCAATGCGGCCAGCCCCCGGGGCTGGCTGCGTTGGATCGCGATTCGTGGCGTGGCATGCCATCCTGCGCACTCGCCGATCGCCGAGGCAATGCCCGCGACCAGGCCGGGTGAAGCCGAGACCCCCGCCTCCAGCCAGACACCGATCACCTCGAACAAGCCCTCCTGCCGGTGCGCCTTCGCATCCAGGCGGCCAACGAGGCGCCCTCGATGCAGGATAGGCAGCACGTAGTAGCCGTACATGCGTTTCGCCGCCGGCGTGTAGCACTCCAGCGTGTACTCGAAGTCGAACAGGTCCATCGCACGGGCACGGTCCCACACCACCGGATCGAACGGTGAGAGAAGGGTCGTGCGGGTCGCCCTCAGAAGGTTGGCCGCGGCTTCGTCCAGCAAGGACGCGTGATCGCGGTGCACATAGGCCGGCTCGTTCCAGCCCTCCACCGCCACCTCGATCAGCAGGCCCTGCGCGACCAGTGGGGTGAGTTCCGCGTCCGTCACCCGTGGCTTCAGGCGGAAATAGTCGGCGATCCAGCGGGCTTTCGCGACCCCCAGCGCACGCACGCTCTCCAGGATGAAGTGACGGCGGACATCCGCTTCGTCGAGCGCGCCTACGGGCGGCGGCTCGACCCAGCGGGCGGTGACCCGCTCGGCGAGATCGTAGACGCGCTGGAACCGCTCGCGGCGCGTCACCATCAGCGCGCCGAGGGCGAACCACGCCTCCAGCCAGCGTTTTTCCGGCTTCCAGCCCCACCAGCCTTTGGCAGCGGGCGCATCCCGCTCGAAGTCCGCGGCACGGAGCGGCCCTTCGTTACGGATCCGCTCGAGCAGGAGATCCATGTCGGCACCGGCCTCGGCGCGCGTACGCTCGGCGCTCTTGTGGGCCCAGTGACCGCCGCGACCGGAACGGTAGTCGCGGTGGAAACGATATTCGGACGAGGGAACGAACGACGCTTCGTGCGCCCAGCACTCGGCAATGTCGCCCTCTGCCAGCGCCTCGTCCAGCCATGCGCTGCGATAGGCACCCAACCGCGAAAACAGCACCATGTACGGGCTCCGCGCGACGACGTTGATCGTGTCGATCTGCAGCATGCCCATGGCGGCGATGGTCGGGCCAATGTCGCTGCGTTTCGCCTTCCGCGTGCGACGGCGAAGCAAGCCTTGTGCGGCAAGGTGGATCAGCTGCACGGATCGGCGGGAGAGCCGGAGCACGTCGCCTGTGGAGACGACGTCGGATACGCGTGACGGCACGGTATAGGCCTGATCGCAGTTGGGTCGCCATTAAATCGTTCCTTGCTAGCGTCGGCAACGACCACCCCACCACCGCTGACGAAAGGAGGCTTTCAATGAATAAGCAAGCTCGCGCCGTTGCACTCGGCGCATCGCTGCTGCTGGCAGGCGCGGCATTCGCTCAGGTACCGCCACCGGCCACAAAGGTGCCGCCTCCCCCGCCGAGCGAGGCGACACCGCCTCCGCCGGCGGATGCACCGCCAGCCATGCCGCCGCCGGCCGCCGATCCGGCGGGGATGCCGCCGCCGGCATCGAACGCGCCACCGCCGCCCAATCCCGAAGCGGGCTCGACGGGAACGACGATGCCTACCGCACAGGGCCAGGTCACCGTGAACAGCGGGCCTGCGCCGGCCAAGCCCTCGGGTCCGGCCCCGGACTTCGCGACGCTTTCGGGCGGCAAGGGCTACATCACCCCGACCCAGGCGTCGGCTTTCCCGCTGCTGGCCAACGATTTCCAATACGCGGACGCCAACCGCGATGGAAAGATCAGCAAGGCCGAGTACCAGAAGTGGGTACAGAAGTCGGGCGCCAGCGGCCAGTAACCGCGGTCGCAGACCGACCACGCAGGGCCGGAACCCGGCCCTGCGTCTTTCCGTGCAGCTAACATCGGCACTGCACGTTCTTCACACATTCGCGCCAGCTAAACTCCCCGCTCGCCGTGCCCGACCGGCATTCAGGGAGTGACACCACATGAAGCGATTCCATGCCGCAGGCGCCCTGGGCGCCTATGCATGCCTCCACGCGGGGCTCGCCTTTGCGCAGAATCCCAGCCCAATCGACATTCGCGCGTGCTCGGCCATCGAGACGGATGCGCAACGCCTGCTTTGCTACGACAAGGCAACCGGACGCGACAAGCTTCCGCAGGCCGCGAAGAAAAAGGACGAGAAGGGCGAATCGATCAGCGTGGATCTCGCCACGCGAAATTCGCAGGACGTGGCCCGCCCCGTTTCCCTTCTGGACAGTCGCTGGGAACTGTCGCCCGACAGCAAGCTCGGCACGTTCAACCTGCGTGGCTACAAGCCGACGTATGCGCTGCCGTTCTTCGGCACCACCAAGCAGAACAAGACGCCATCCAGCCCGGCACCGAACCATACCGTGACGGTTCCGCAGGAATTGCAGAACGTCGAGGCCAAGTTCCAGATCAGCCTGAAAACCAAGGTCTGGGAAAACGTCTTCGGCGACAACGGCGATCTCTGGGTCGGCTATACCCAGTCGTCCCGCTGGCAGGTCTACAACAAGGAAAACTCGCGGCCGTTCCGCGAAACCAACTACGAGCCGGAAGCCTTGCTGGTGTTCAACACCAACTACAACCTCTTCGGCTGGAGCGGACGGCTAGCCGACATCGGCGTGAACCACCAGTCCAATGGACGCGCCGATCCGCTCTCACGCAGTTGGAACCGCGTGGTCGCCGACTTCGGCTTCGAACGGGAGAACTGGGTGGTGAATCTGCGTCCGTGGTGGCGCATTCCCGAGGGCGGCAAGGAAGACGATAACCCCAATATCCAGGACTACATGGGTCGCGGCGAAATCCAGATCGTCCATGAAATGGGCGCCAACGAGTTTGCACTGACCGCCCGGCATTCGTTCCGCACCGGCGATCGTTCGCACGGTTCGCTGCGCGGCACCTGGAGCTTCCCGGTGGTGCACAACCTTCGCGGCTACCTCGAGGTGTTCGATGGCTACGGCGAGAGCCTGATCGATTACAACCACCGCGCCACGTACCTCGGCGTCGGCGTGTCGTTGCTGGACTGGTACTGAGCGGATTCCTCCTGGCTCGGCAGGAGCCGATCGATCGGCGATCGATCGGCCCCTGCGAAGATCCTGGCAACAGGCGTGCCGAACGCCTTAGTGGTGGTGACCGCCCTCGCCGTGGATGTGACCGTGTGCGAGTTCTTCCTCGCTGGCATCGCGCACGCCGGTGATCTCGACGGCGAAGTGCAGGGTCTGGCCGGCCAGCGGGTGGTTGCCGTCGACGGTGACGTTGTCGCCTTCGATCTTGGAGACGGTGACGTTGATGCTGCCCTGGTCGTTACGGCCCTGGAACTGCATGCCCGGCTGCAGGTCTTCCACGCCCTGGAAAGCGGCGCGCGGAACCACCTGGACCAGCTCGTCGTGGCGCACGCCGTAGCCTTCCTCGGGGCTCACGTCGACCTTGAACTGATCGCCGACCGACCGACCTTCCAGCGCCTTTTCCAGACCCGGCACGATGTGGCCTTCGCCATGGATATAGGCCAGCGGCTCGCGGCCATCCGAGCTGTCGATGACGTTGCCCTGGTCGTCGGTCAGCGTGTAGTGGAAGGAAACGGCATGGCGGTTGGCGATCTGCATGAAATTCTCGCTATGAAGAGTAAAGAAAGGACGTGTGGGCGACCTTGGGGGCCCTCAAGGCTAGGCGACCGGCCGCCCGACTGCAAATCACCGCCCCTTCGCGATGCTGCGGCGCAACCCGCCGACGACGCGTAATCTGCTAGTTTTCCCGCCTTTCCCTTCCCCTTTCGACGCCCCACCGGGAGCCGCATGTTCGACTGCATTCTGATCGCCAACCGTGGTGAGATCGCCTGTCGCGTGATCCGGACCTGCCGCCGCCTGGGCATCCGCACCGTGGCCGTGTATTCCACGGCCGACGCCGACGCCCAGCACGTGCGACTGGCCGACGAGGCCTGGCCCATCGGCGGGCCCCGCCCCGCCGAGTCCTACCTGCGCGGCGACGCGATCATCGAGGTCGCCCTCAAGACCGGCGCCCAGGCGATCCACCCGGGCTATGGGTTTCTCTCGGAGAACACCGATTTCGCACGCGCCTGCGCGGCAGCCGGCATCGCCTTCATCGGCCCGCGTCCGGAAAGCATCGACGCCATGGGCTCCAAGGCCGCCGCCAAAGCGCTGATGGAGACCCACGCCGTACCCCTGGTGCCCGGTTACCACGGAGACGACCAGGATCCCGCGCGGCTGGCGAAGGAGGCGGCCAACACCGGCTTCCCGTTGATGATCAAGGCTGCGGCCGGTGGCGGCGGCAAGGGCATGCGGATCTGCCGCGACGCCGCGAGCTTCGCCGAGGCGCTCGCCTCGGCCCAGCGTGAGGCGGCCAATGCCTTCGGCGACACCCGCGTCATCCTCGAGCGCTACGTGGAACACCCGCGGCATATCGAGTTCCAGGTGTTCGGCGACACGCACGGCCATCTCATCCATCTCAACGAGCGCGAGTGCTCGGCCCAGCGGCGCTACCAGAAGGTGCTGGAGGAAACGCCCTCGCCCTTCCTCGACGCCGCGCGACGCGAGCGCATGGGTGCGGCCGCCGTGGCCGCCGCGCGCGCGGTGAACTACGTGGGCGCGGGCACCGTCGAGTTCATCGTGGCGCAGGATGGCGAATTCTTCTTCATGGAGATGAATACGCGCCTGCAGGTCGAGCATCCGGTCACCGAGGAAACCCTTGGGCTGGACCTGGTCGAATGGCAGCTTCGCGTGGCCGCCGGCGAGCCGTTGCCGCTGGCCCAGAGCGACATCCACGCACAGGGTCACGCCATCGAAGTGCGCTTGTACGCCGAGGACCCGGAAGCGAACTTCCTGCCGGGCTCCGGCCGCCTGCTGGCCCTCAACCTGCCCGCGCCCTCGCGCCATGTCCGTCTCGACGGTGGCGTGATCGGCGGCGATACGGTGACGATCTTCTACGACCCGATGATCGCCAAGCTCATCGTCCACGACCGCAATCGCGAGCAGGCGCTGGAGCGCCTGCGTGACGCCCTTGCCGTCATCGACATCGTCGGACCGAAATCCAACGTCGGCTTCCTCGAGCGACTGGCGCGACATCCGGCCGTGGTCGAGGGGCGCATCGATACGGGGTATCTCGATCGCCATCTTGAGGAGTTCCTCACCGGCACGAGCGTCGCCGGCAACACCGAGTTGTTCGCCGCGGCGACCGCCGTGCTGATGGCCGACGAACTCGCCCAGCAGGGTGCGGCCGCCGACCCACACTCGCCCTGGGCCAGCGCCGACGCCTGGCGCATCGGCCATGCGGGCAAGCGCATCGTGGCACTGATCGAAGGCGAGACGCGCCATGACATCGAAGCGCACGGCCACGGTGGCGACTACGTGCTGCGCAGCGGTGATGCCACATGCACGGTCGCCGGCGCGCGCCTTGGCAGCGACGTGCTGTCGGCGCGTTTCGACGGTCGTTCGCGCCGCCTGCCGCTCGGCATGCTGGGCGTACGCATCCGCGTGCACGACGAAGCGGGGCGTCGCTGGAACTTCGAACGCGCCCCCGCGTTCGCCTGGGCCGGCGCACAAGGCACGACGGCCCGTCACCTGGCCGCGCCGATGCCTGGCCGCATCGTGCTGGTTCGCGCCGCCGCCGGCGACGTGGTCGAGGAAGGCCAGGAACTGCTGGTGATGGAGGCGATGAAGATGGAACTCGCCTTGAAGGCGCCACGCGCCGGCACCATCGAGAGCATATCCGCGGTGCAGGGCGACTTCGTCGATGCCGACGCGATCCTCGTGCGCTTCGCCGAACCGGCATGAACGGAATAGCCATGAACGCATCGAACCACGTACGTATCGTCGAAGTCGGTCCGCGTGACGGCCTGCAGAACGAGAAGGCGATGCTCGCCGCCGCGGTGAAGATCGCGTTGATCGACCGGCTGTCCGCCACCGGTCTCGCCACGATCGAAGCGACCAGCTTCGTCAGCCCGAAGTGGGTGCCGCAGCTTGCCGACGCCGCCGAGGTGTTCCGTGGCATCCGCAAGGCACCGGGAGTCGTCTATCCCGTGCTCGTGCCCAACCTCCAGGGCTACGAGCGTGCGCGCGAGGTCGGCGCCACCGAAGTGGCGGTTTTTACCGCCGCGTCCGAGGCATTCAATCGCACCAATATCAATGCGTCGATCGATGAATCCATCGAACGCTTCGTCCCCGTGATGGAGCGCGCCCGGGCCGATGGGGTCGCCGTGCGCGGCTACGTCTCCACGGTGCTGGGCTGCCCCTACCAGGGCGACGTGCCGGTGGCCGATGTGGTTCGCGTCGCCCGTCGCCTCCACGAACTCGGCTGCCACGAGATCTCGCTCGGCGACACGATCGGCGTGGGTACGCCAGCCAAGGCGCGCGAGATGCTGCGCGCCGTCGCCGGCGAGGTGCCCATGAGCGCCCTGGCCGTCCATTTCCACGACACCTACGGCCAGGCGCTGGCGAACATCCTGTCGTGCCTGGAAGAAGGCGTGCGCGTGGTCGACAGCGCGGTGTCCGGCACGGGGGGGTGCCCGTACGCGAAGGGCGCCACCGGGAATGTCGCCAGCGAGGACGTCGTCTACATGCTCCACGGCATGGGCATGACGACCGGCGTGGACCTGGAGCGGCTCATCGAGACCGGGGCATGGCTCGCCGGCCAGCTCGGCAAGGAAACCGCCAGCCGCGTTACCCGGGCGCGGACAGCGGCGTGAGGGGCGGCCTGCGCGCCGTCATTCCGTAACGCAGGCGATCCGTGGCAGCATCGGTGCATGCGTACCGACTACACGATCCGTCCCATCGAACCTCGCGACGATGCCGACATGGCCGCCGTGATCCGCAACGTCATGCCTGAATTCGGTGCGGATGGCCCTGGCTTCGCCATCCACGATCCCGAAGTGGATGGCCTGTCCGCCGCCTACGCGCAACCGCGCCATGCCTACTTCGTCGTCGAAAAGGATGGGCACGCCATCGGCGGCGCGGGCATCGCGCCGCTGGAAGGCGGCGACGAGGACACCTGCGAGCTGCGCAAGATGTATTTCCTGCCCAAGGCACGCGGTATCGGTGCGGCCTCCCGGCTTATGCGGCGTTGCCTGGACGCGGCACGCCGCGCGGGCTTCCAGCGCATTTACCTGGAAACATTGACGGGCATGGACGCCGCCCAGGTGCTTTATCTGCGCCACGGTTTCGCGCGCATCGACGCGCCGATGGGCGGCACCGGGCATTTCAGCTGCGACCGTTTTTTCCTGCGCCATCTCAACGACGGCGACCTGATCGTCGCGCCGGAGCCACCCACGCTGCTGTTCGCGATCGACGACCCGGGCCGCGACGACGTGCTGCCGCTGATCGAGCAGCTGCACGGCTACCTTTCCGATCTCTACCATCAACCCCTGCCCCAGCATGTGGGCGTGGAAAGCCTGCGGCAGCCGAACGTGACCTTCATGACCGCGCGCGTCGACGGCACGCCGCTGGCCTGCGGCGCCGGCGTCGACCAGGGCGACTATGTGGAACTGAAGTACATGTACGTCGTGCCGGCCTGCCGCGGCATGGGCCTGGGCAAGGAGATGCTCGAGGCCCTCGAGGGCCAGGTCCGCGCGGCTGGCGGGACGAAAGTGAAGCTGGAGACGGGGACGGCGCAGACCGAATCGATCGAACTCTATGAGCGCTCCGGCTATCGCCGTTGCCCGCCGTTCGGCGATCATCGTTCCCATCCCGCCAGCATCTTCATGGAAAAGCCGCTTTGATCCGCATCGCCACCGAGGCAGACGCCGCCGCCTGCCACGCCATCTACGCCCCCGTCGTCGAAACCAGCGCGATCACCTTCGAAACGGACCTGCCGGGCGAGGAAGCCATGCGCGGGCGCCTTCGCACGCGGCTGGCCACGCATCCGTGGCTGGCCTGGGAGGAAGACGGCGAGGTGCTCGCCTACGCCTACGCAGGTCGCTTCCGCGAGCGCGCGGCGTACGACTGGATCGCCGAAACCTCGATCTATGTGCACGAGAACGCGCGCCGTCGCGGCATCGCCCGGCGCCTGTACGGCGCGCTGCTCGGGGCCATGCGCTTGCAGGGCATCAACCAGGCCGTGGGCGTGATCACCCTGCCCGGCGCCACCAGCGTGGCCATGCACGAGGCCATGGGCTTCGCACCGGCGGGCGTCTGGCCGAAGGCGGGTTACAAGCTCGGACAATGGTGGGATGTCGGTGTGTGGAGCCTGTTTCTGTCCGAACCCGAAACCCCACCGACGGCGGTGATCCCGTTCGCCGCGCTGACCGGCTCCGGCGCGATGGATCGGTTTCTGCGGAGCCTCTGACCGGTCGTCGCCGCCCTGTCGCGTCGCCGCAAGCCGGGCGGCATGGGCCTCGGCTAAGATTGGCTTCTTTGCCAGTCGTACCAGCGGAGTATTCATGCAGCTCGAACAGGTCAGGGCCGTCATCACCGGCGGCGCATCCGGTCTCGGCCACGCCGTCGCGCAGCGCCTCGTCGCCGCCGGGGCCAGGGTCGCCCTCTTCGACGTGAACGAAGAGAAAGGCCATGCGGCGGCCGCCGCTTTGGGCAAGAACGCCAGCTTCCAGCGCACCGACGTCACCTCCGAAGAAGGCGTCACCGCCAACGTGGCCGCCGCGCAGGCCGCCATGGGTGGCCTGAACGTCGTGGTCAACTGCGCCGGCATCCTCGGCGCGGGCCGTGTGCTCGGCAAGGAGGGCCCGATGCCGCTGTCCACCTTCGCGGGCACCGTGATGGTGAACCTGGTCGGCAGCTTCAATGTCGCCAAGGCCGCCGCGCAGCTGATCCAGGCCAACGCCGCCGGCGAAGACGGCGAGCGCGGTGTGATCATCAACACCGCATCGGTCGCCGCCTATGAGGGGCAGATCGGCCAGGCCGCGTATTCCGCCTCCAAGGGCGGCGTGGTCGGCATGACCCTGCCGATGGCGCGTGAACTGGCGCGTTTCGGCATCCGCGTGAACACCATCGCGCCGGGCATTTTCTGGACTCCCATGGTCGACGGCATGCCGCCTGCCGTGCAGGAGTCGCTGTCTGCCTCGATTCCCTTCCCGTCGCGCCTGGGTCGGCCGGAAGAGTTCGCCGACACGGTGGCCTTCATCATCAACAGCCGCTACCTCAACGGCGAAACGATCCGCCTCGACGGCGCCGTCCGTCTCGCCCCGAAGTAATCCGCTGCAACGTATTCCAACCCCAAGACATCGAAGTCGAACGCCATGAAAGCATCTGATGTGAAGAAAGGTAACGTCGTCGAGCACGACGGCACCGTGTACCAGGTCCGCGATATCGAACGCAGCTCGCCCTCGGCGCGCGGCGGCAACGTGACCTTCCGGTTCACGCTGTATTCGATCCCGGGCCAGCGCAAGTTCGACCTCAGCCTGCGCGCCGAGGACGAGCTGAAGGAAGTCAGCCTCGAGCGCCGCCAGGCGAAGTTCTCGTACATGGACGGCGACAACTTCGTCTTCATGGACGACGAGGACTACACCCAGTACACGCTCGGTCCCGACGTGGTCGGCGAGAACGCCGGCTATGTCGTGGAAGACCTCGAGGGTTACTACGTGCAGGTGATCGACGAAGCGCCGGTGGGCCTGCAGGTGCCGACCTCGGTCGTCCTGGTCGTGACCGACACGGCACCGGAACTGAAGGGTTCCAGCGCTACCAAGCGCAACAAGCCGGCCAAGCTGCAGACCGGCATCGAAGTGCAGGTGCCGGAGTACATCACCAACGGGGAAAAGGTGACAGTGAATACGCTCACCGGCGAGTTCGCAGGCCGCGCTTCGTGATCGCGACGGGACGGAACCGTTCGACGACGCTTCCGTCCCGACGTCCCGCTCGCTCCGCAGTCAGGGATGCTGCGGCAGAATCACCGGCTCAAAGGACGAGCCCCAGACACGATGAGTAAGAGCTACTCCTTCCGCGCCAGCGTCGTCGACACGCTGATCCGGACGAAGCGACCGGACGTGCCCATGCGGGTTGCCCTGCGCAACACCGCCGCGGTGGTGCTGCCGCTGGCCGCGGGCATGTATACCGGCTACCCCCAGGTGGGCATCGGCATCGCGGCCGGTGCGCTCGACACGATGTTCTCGGACCAGCCCGGGCCCTACCAGCAACGCCTCAATCGTCTCTTCCTGGCGGCATTGGCTGCCGGCATCGCCTCGCTGGTCGGATTCCTGATCGGCGACGACGTATTGCCGATGTGCGTCGCCTGCGCGCTTTGCGGCTTCTTCGGCGGCCTGCTCGTGGTGTTCGGTGCGGACATCGCGCGCGTGGGCATGACAAGCATGCTGCTGTTGGTGATCACGGCGGCCACGCCCAAGGACATCTACGGCGCGCTCGCCGGCGGCGGCCTGATTTTCGCCGGCGGCATGCTCCTTGCCGTTTTTTCCATCGCGGCGTGGCCGCTGCAACGCTACCGCCCGGAACGGACGGCGCTCGCCCTCGTCTATCGCGGCCTCGCCGACCTTGCACGCAAGCCGCACAAGGACGGCGAGGCGCCCGGCATCACCGACGCGATGAACGCCCTGCATCTCACCCTGCTCGGCCGCCATCATGCGCACGGCCGCGCGATGGAAGCCTTCCGCGTGCTGCTGGAACTGGCCGAGCGCATTCGCCTCGAGCTGGTCGCCATGGCCGAGCTGGAAGTGAAGCGCGAGAGCATGGGCGAGATGTTCCGCAACGATGCCGCCCGGGTCCTCGCCGCCACCGCGGATGCACTGGACGCCGCCGAGCCGCCGCAGCGCGCCGAGCGGGCGCTGGCGACCCTCCAGGCAAGCGAAAAGGCCCTGCTCGCCGGCTCGACCGGCACCGGCGTCGGCGCCCACATTCAGGCGCTGTCCGGCCAGCTCGCCGCCGTGGTACGCAATACGAACTGGGCGGGCAGCCGCGGCGAAGAACGCGCCCAGCGCGCGGAAACCAGTCTTCCCGACACCTTGCGCAGCGCCTCGCCCCTGGCCACCCTGCGCGCGAACATCACCCCGCAGTCAGTGGCCTTCCGCCATGCCGTGCGTTGCGCGGTGGTGCTTACCCTGGCCTTCGCCGTCTCGCGATACGTCCAGCTGCCGCACGGTTACTGGCTGCCGATGACCGCCGCCATCGTGCTGCGCCCCGACTTCGCCGCGACCTTCAACTTCGGCCTGCTGCGCGTCGTCGGCACCGTGCTCGGCCTGATGCTGACCACCTTCGTGCTGCGACTGACACCCGATGTGGTGTGGGCGCACATCGCGGTGATGGGTGTGCTTTGCGTGGCCTTCCGCTATCTCGCCGGCGCGCATTACGGCATCGCCGTGGCGGCGCTGACCGGCACCGTGGTCGTCTTGCTGTCGTTCGAAGGGGTCGATCCGTTCAACGCCATGTCCGATCGCGTGCTCAACACCGCCCTGGGCAGCGCCATGGCCTTGCTGGCTTACGTCCTCTGGCCGTCGTGGGAGCGCAGTCGCGCGCGCATCGCGCTGTCGGAGATGCTCTGCGCCTATGCGGATTACCTCGACACCCTGGTCGAGCCTGCCGACCGCGCGACGCGTCACCAGGTTCGCAATGCCACCCGAACCGCCCGCACCAACGCCCAGGCCTCGGTCGATCGCATGCGCGCCGAGCCGGGTACGCCGGCGGTCCTGCAGGAACTGGCCGAGACGCTGTATGCCAACGGCAACCGCCTGGCGCGTACCGCGATGACACTGGAGGCGTTGATCGATGTCGACGAGGTGCCCGAGGCGTGGGTCCATGTCGGTCCGTTCATTCGCGAGGCGTCGCTCGCCCTGCGCGCGCAGGGTGAAGCGCTGACCGTGGCCGAAGGCGCGCTCGTCCCGCCCGACCTGCGCGAGCACCAGCGCGCGCTCGTGCAAGCCCTGGCGCGAACCAAAGACCGGGAACTGGCCGAGGCGGTCGATCGTCTGACGGACCGATTGACGGATAACGTGGATACGGTAGCGCACGTGGTGACCCGGCGCGCCGTCACCCCCGCCTGAGACCGCGCCTGCGCCGCTGGCGTCGCTTGCTGCACCGCGAGAGGCTCCGGCGCGCTGCCGGCGCTACACTCGGCCCCATGCTGAAGATCGATACCCACGCGCACATCCTGCCCCGTGACTGGCCCGATCTCGCGGCCCGCTACGGCGACGACCGCTTCCCGGTGATGACCCATTCCAGCGGACACCATCGCATCTACAAGGACGGCCGGTTTTTCCGCGAAGTCTGGGAATCCGCCTTCGACGCGGAACACCGCATCGCCGACTACGCGCGTTTCGGTGTCGGCGTGCAGGTGGTCTCCACCGTGCCGGTGATGTTCTCTTATTGGGCCAAGGGCCATCAGGCGCTGGAACTGCACACGCATCTCAACGACGACATGGCCGCCGTCTGCCAGGCGCATCCCCGCCACTACGCGGGTATCGGCACCGTGCCCCTGCAGTCGCCATCGCTGGCGATCCGCGAGATGGAACGCTGCGTCGACGAACTCGGCCTGCAGGGCGTGCAGATCGGCTCGCACTGCAACGCGTGGAACCTCGACGCGCCCGAGCTGTTCCCGTTCTTCGAAGCGGCCGCGGATCTCGACGCCGCGGTGCTGGTGCACCCGTGGGACATGATGGGCACCGAATCGATGCCCAAATACTGGCTGCCCTGGCTGGTCGGCATGCCGGCCGAGCAGTCGCGCGCCGCCTGTGCCCTGATCTTCGGCGGCGTGCTGGAACGGCTGCCGTCGCTGAAGATCATGCTTGCCCACGGTGGCGGCAGTTTCCCGTATTCCATCGGCCGGATCGAACACGGCTTTCGCATGCGCCCGGACCTCGTCGCCACCGACAACGCGCGCAATCCGCGTGAGTACCTCTCTCGGATGTATTTCGATTCCTGCGTCCACGACGACGCCGCCTTGCGCTACCTGCTCGAGGTCGCCGGCACCGAGCGCGTGATGCTCGGCACCGACTACCCCTTCCCTCTGGGCGAGCAGGAGCCCGGCAGCGGTATCGAGGCGCTGGGCCTCGACGACGCCTCCCGCGCCCGCCTGTTCCACGGCACCGCGCTGGAATGGCTGGGCGTCCCGCTCTCTCGCTTCCAGACCATGTCCGCGGTGGCGTGACGCAACGCACACTGTCGCCGGCCATGCATGACCGGACGCTGTGCAAGAATGCCCGCGTTGCGCCGCGCCGCCGCGGCCTCTACGGGGAACCCCTGATCGTGAAGCGCCTCCTGCGTACCCTTCCGCTTGCCCTCCTGCTGAGCAGCTCATTGGCTACGGCTGCCGACGTCTCCATGGCGGGCGGCGCCATCCATGTGCCGGTGCCGGACACCTGGGTGCCGATCATGCAGTCCGAAGGCGAGACCGAGACCCAGGTGTTCCAGGTACCCGGCGGCGCCGCCGCGGACGCCACCCTGGCACGCGTCTCGATTACCTTGAAGAAGGTGCCCAACCTCAACGGCTTCCAGCAGTTCTCGGGCAACCTGCGCAGCCGTGCCTCCGGCCTGACGGAATACGCCGCGGGCAAGGCCACCTCCCCGACCGAAAACGTCTACACGGCAAAGGAAGGCAAGGTAAAGCTCGACTACTTCGAGCGTTATTTCTACAGTGGCGGCTATGCGATCCAGCTCCGCTGCATCCGCCCCAACGGCGATGCCAAGTGGAATGCCTCGTTCGACAAGGGCTGCGCCGACGTCGCCGCCCACATGCCCTCCTGACACCCAAGGTAGTCCACGTATGACCGTTTTCGAAGCGACGCGCGGTTGGGCCGACGCCCAGGATGCGGCCGATCCCCTGCGCGCGTTCCGCGACGAATTCCACATCCCGCCGCACCATGGGCGGGAGACGCTGTACTTCTGCGGCAATTCGCTCGGCCTGCAGCCGAAGGGCGTCCGCGCCGCGGTGGAGGCGGAACTGGCCGACTGGTCGGAGCTCGCGGTCGAGGCCCATTTCCGCGGTCGCTCGCCGTGGATGCACTACCACGAGTACGTGCGTGACGCGATGGCCGAGGTGGTCGGTGCGCGGCCGCACGAAGTGGTCGCCATGAACACCCTGGGCGTGAACCTGCACCTGATGATGGTCAGCTTCTATCGGCCGACCGCTGAACGTCACGCCATCCTCATGGAAGCGGGCGCGTTTCCCACGGATCGCTACGCCCTGGAGTCCCAGGTCCGTTTCCACGGCTTCGATCCGGCGACGGATCTGATCGAAATCCAGCCCGACGGTCCCGGCGGCACGCTGTCGATGGCGGCGATCTCGCAGGCCATCGCGGCACACGGGCATCGCGTGGCGCTCGTCGTTCTGCCCGGCGTGCAGTACCGCACCGGCCAGGTGTTCGATCTTGCCGCCATCGTTCGTCTGGCGCGTGCGCATGGCTGCCTCGTCGGTTTCGATCTGGCCCATGCCGTGGGCAATCTTCCGCTCGCCCTGCACGACAGCGGTGCGGATTTCGCCGTGTGGTGCACATACAAGTATCTCAACGCCGGCCCCGGCGCGGTGGCAGGCTGCTTCGTGCACGAGCGCCACGCGACGGCCGACGTGCCGCGCTTCGCCGGTTGGTGGGGTCACGACAAGTCGACGCGTTTCCAGATGGGGCCCCAATTCGTACCTACGCCGGGTGCGGACGGCTGGCAGCTCTCCAATCCGCCGATCCTCGCGCTGGCACCGCTGCGCGCGTCGCTGGATGTGTTCACGCGAGCCGGCATGCCGAACCTGGTGGCGAAGAGCCGCCGCCTCACCGCCTACCTCGACTGGCTCATTCGTAGCCGACTCGACGATACGCTCGATATCGTGACGCCGAACGATCCCTTGCAGCGTGGCGCGCAGCTTTCGGTGCGCGTGCGCGCCGGTCGCGACGCGGGGCGTGCGCTTTTCGGCCACCTCGAACAGCAAGGCATCGTCGGCGACTGGCGCGAACCCGATGTGATTCGCCTTTCGCCGACGCCGCTGTACAACCGCTTCGCGGACTGCCTTGGCGCGGTCGAGGCGATCGAAGCGTGGCGCGGGACGCAGGCGTGAGCGCGCAGGAGCTGTTTCCGCCGCCGTACAGCGAGCACGGCGATGGGTTTGTCGTACAGGCCGTGACGCATTGGCTGCGGGTGGCGCCTGGACGGGTGATGTTCGGGCTGAAGGCCGGCGGCCTGCCTGTCGCGCTGCCCGATCGCCCGACTACGGTGTCGCATCGTGGCGTCGAAGCGAAGATGGATGGTCATGTCACGGCGATCGAGGATGTCAGCAGCGTGTGGTTGCGCGAGCATCCCGACGTCACCACACGCTATGTCTCGGCCCTGCGCGACATTTTGACGAATCCACGCGTCCGCCTCGACGGCCACGCGACGCATGCCATCTTCACGGGCTCCATCGAGCTCTACGCGGGCTCGCGCATGGACAGCATCGCCTTCGAACTCGACGACGAAGATGGTTCCTATCAGCGGGTGATCGAGCTTCTTCGGCACGCACCGCGCGACGGCCGCACGGCCTTTGCGATGCCGCCCGAGCCGGGCATGGGCAGCTTCGAGGATCCCCTCTTCCTTGCCGGCGACCAGGCCTGGATCGATGGGCAGCGGGTGCTTATCGAGTACATCCCCGACGAAGGTGGACGCGCGGAGACCGTGGCACTGGATCGTGATGCGCTGGCGAGCGCGGTCGAGCGGGCGTGGTACGCGATGATGGATGTTTCGGAGCGGATTCGTGACGGGCTCGGCCGGCCCGGCTGAGCGGACGCGCGCGATTGCTCTCGCCATCCGTATATCCGCCGAGGCTTCCGAACGAGGCAATCGCCTACACCAACGCGTGGGAATTTCCGGTTCTCTGACTTGGCGTAATCGCGCAGCATGCCTCGATCGAAGGACTGCGAGAGCGAACCGTGCGAATGACGCGTATTCCCATTGCCCTGGCAACGATGCTAGCCCCATCGTGCAGCCACGCATATGATCTTATGGACGCGTACAAACATGCTCGATCGAACGATCCCACTATCTCCCGATTCGACGCTATAAAACAGGCCGCACGTGAAGACGTGAGCCTTGCCCACGCCCCGCTGCTGCCCAGGATAAGCGCCAATCTAAACTTGATCGAGAAAGACTGGGGCGAAACGGCCTTTCCTGTGCGTCACCGCCACACGCGTCACCGCACCCAGGCGATCACGATCGACTACCGGATGTTCGACATTAGCGGGCACTCTCGCCTGAGCGCAGCCAAATCGGCTTCTCGAGCCCAAGATGCTACATACGAGGCCGCTCTTCAGCAGTTGGCAACGCGTGTGGTCACAGCCTACTTTGAGGTCCTCACCAACGACGACGCTCTGGCATTCGCCAAGGCCAACGAACGAGTTCTAGACCGGCAACAGGAAGAGGCAAGCGTGCGTTCAAAGGTCGGCCTCGCTACGACGGCGGATGTACTAGATGCCAGAGCCCGACACAGCACTTCTATCGCCGCTGTCATCACGGCAGAGCATCTTCTTGCAGACTCGCGGGAAGCGCTCAGCCAGATCACCGGCAAACCGGTTGGCAGGCTGAAGAAGTTACGCGAGCTGCTGCCCGTGGATGCTCCACCGCCGGCCTACCTGAAGGCATCCGTAGCTCGAGCGGTCGCGGGCAACCCAAGCGTCCTGGCGGCGCGGTACAACCTCGAGTCCACGGAGCAGGGTGTTGCAACGGCTCGCGCCGGCGATTTGCCGACGATCGACGCCGCCTTGAGTTACAAGAGAACCGCAGCGTGGACCCAAACACCGACCAGGTCGGCACACGGTAACACCCAGGGACGAAGGCGGCGAAGCGGCTTCACAATCGGCTTAACGCTAAGGGTCCCCATCGTCTCCGCGGTAACGCAAGGCTCGCATGTTCGTCGGGCGATCGATCAGCGCGAAGCAGCGCAAGGTTCCCTGGAATTGACCCGTCGAAGAGTGGTTAGCGACACACTCAGGTATCACCGATCGGTCGTCGCTGGCGTCAGCAAGATTGCTGCGACCAAAGCGGAGGTAGAGTCCTTCAAGAACGCACACCATGCAACGCAGGCCGGCATAGAAGTCGGTAGCCGCACCATCATCGACCTGCTTATCGTTCAGCAGAAGCTGACCCGTTCGTTGATGGACCACTCGGTGGCACGCCACCAGTTCATCCTCGACAAACTGCTGCTTAAGAAGGCGGACGGAAGCCTTGGTATGGAGGATCTCGAAGCCATCAACCTGCTACTGCAGTAGCAAGGCCGGAGAACGGAGAACGCAAGATTCCGTCCGTCAACACCTTATCGATGGATACGCGAGGGACACACCAAGATCGAAATGGCGGGCTTGACGAATAGGAAAGTCGCTACGCATCAAGCTCAACGCCCGCGGGCTTTGAATCACTGTCCGGAGGCGTCGTCGACGCGTTCGCTAGCCGGGTGACGCACCTGCCCCTCCCCACGCACAACGAAGCGCTCGACGGTGAGCGACTCCGCACCCATCGGTCCATAGGCATGCAAGCGCGTGGTCGATATCCCGATCTCCGTACCAAGACCGAGCTCGCCGCCGTCGCTGAAGCGCGACGATGCGTTGACCATGACGACCGCGGAACGAATGGCGCGAACGAAACTGTCGGCCGCGACGGGATCGCGTGTCGCGATCACTTCGGTGTGATCCGAGCCGTAGCGTCGGATGTGCGCGATCGCCTCGTCGAGGGTGTCGACAACGCGCACCGCGATGATGAGGTCGAGGAATTCGGCGGCGTAATCGTCTTCGCTGGCGGGCGCGACGTCGTCGGCCAGCGCACGGGTCACCTCGTCGCCACGGATCTCGACGCCCAGGCGGCGCAGCTTCTCTATCGCATGCGGCAGGAAGGTGGACGCCATGTCTTTATGCACAAGCAACGTTTCCAGCGCGTTGCAGACGCCAGGCCGGCTTGTCTTCCCATCGACCAGCAAGCGCAACGCAAGCACCGGGTCGGCGTCGCGGTCCACGTAGAGATGACAGACACCCTTGTAATGCTTGATCACCGGCACGCGCGCATGCTCCGCGACGAAGCGGATGAGGCCCTCGCCGCCACGGGGAATGGCCAGGTCGACGATATCGGTGAGTTGAAGCAGCTCGACCATCGTCTCGCGGCGCGGGTCGTCGATCAGGGTCAGGGCGGCCTCGGGAATACCGCTCGCCGCGAGCGCGCGCCGCAAGGCGGTGGCGATCGCGATATTCGAATGCATGGCATCGGAACCGCCGCGCAGGATCACCGCGTTCCCCGCCATCAGGCACAGCGCCGCCGCATCGGCGGTCACGTTCGGCCGTGCCTCGTAGATCATGGCGATCACGCCGAGCGGAATCCGCACGCGCTCGACGGTGATGCCGTTGGGCCGGGTCTCGCACCGCGTCGTGACCCCGACCGGGTCAGGCAACGTGGCCACTTCGCGGATCGCGCGCACGATGCCTGCGATGCGCGAAGCGTCCAGTCGCAGCCGGTCGAGCATGGCGTCGCTGGTGCCATTCGCGCGGGCGGCAGCCATGTCCTTGGCGTTGGCATCGAGCACCAAGGTCGCATCCGCTGCAAGCGCGGTCGCCATGGCGAGCAGGAGACATCGCTTGGCCGCCGTATCGAGGCTGGCGATCGACGATGCCGCATCCCGGCAGGCCAGCGCTTTGTCACGCAGGGAAGATGGCATGGCAGCCTCGCTCATGGGGAGAGGGCGACGAGGTCGTCGCGATGGACGACGTTCTCGCCATAACTATAGCCGAGCGCGGTCTCGATATCGCGCGTGTGACGGCGCGCGATCCGGCGCACGTCGGCGGCGGAGTACTGCGCAATGCCACGCGCGAACGGTGCATGCTCGTCCGCGATATCGACCACGTCGCCGCGCGCGAAGTCCCCTTCCGCCGCAACCACACCGCCCGGAAGCAGAGAAGCGCCGCGAGAACGCAAGGCGTCGACGGCACCCGTGTCGACCGTGATCTTGCCAGCCGGAGGGGCGTGGCGGAGCCAGTACTTGCGGGCGGCGAGGCGGGTATTCGGCGCACGAAGGCGGGTGCCCGTCAGCATGCCTTCCGCGAGCCGCTCGATGCACGCCACGTCACGGCCGTCGAACAGGATCGTCTCGATGCCGGCTGCCGCGGCCTTCCCTGCCGCTTCGAGCTTGGTCCGCATGCCGCCCGTCCCCGCCGCGCTGCCGGTCCCGCCGGCGCTGGCCCTATGTTCCTCGGTGAGTTCGGCGACCTCGTCGATAGGCTCGGCGATTGGATCGATGCGCGGGTTCGCCGTGTAGAGGCCGGCGACATCGGAGGCGATGAACAGGACGTCCGCATCGACGAGGGCTGCGACGATGGCGGCGAGGTTGTCGTTGTCACCGAGCTTCAGCTCGTCGACGGCAACCGTGTCGTTCTCGTTGATGACCGGAATGGCACCGAGCGAAAGCAGCTCGCGCAGCGTGGTCCGCGCGTTGAGGTATCGACGGCGGTTGCGCAGGTCGTCGTGGGTGAGTAACACCTGGGCGACCGGCGCGTCGAAGAAGGTCTGCCAAAGGGCGATGAGGCGGGTCTGGCCGAGGGCGGCAAGCGCCTGTCGGCCGGGAAGGCCAGCTGCGCGTTCCGGGGTGGCGAGGCCGCGTCCGGCGGCCACCGCGCCGGAGGATACGATGACAACCTCACGGCCGGCGCTGCGGCTGCGGGCGACGAAGGCGGCGAGCGCTTTGGCGTGGCGGCCGGTAAGGCCGCCTTCGGGGGCGGTCAGGAGGCTGCTACCGACCTTGAGCACGGCGCGGTGCCAATGGGGTAGCGACTGCTCGGTGAAGGGCGATGGCATGGTCTTTCCCTATCGTTGTGGCTGTCCCGAATCGCCGCTGAAGCGGCTCCCACAAAGAGCTTCGCCGATGAATCGGCTCCTACAAAGGATCAAGAGCTTCGCCGATGAATCGGCTCGTACAGAGAAGCAAGAGCTTCGCTGATGAATCGGCTCCTACAGAGAATCAAGAGCTTCGCCGATGAATCGGCTCCCACAGAGAAGCAAGAGCTTCGCCGATGAATCGGCTCCCACAAGGAGCTTTGTGTGGGAGCCGCTTCAGCGGCGATCAGCCCGTCAGGGCTGCCAGTCTCGCACGCAGGGTATCGAGCATCAGGTCGTTACCGGCACCGGGCGAGGTACGCGCTGCGAGGCTCGATTCCGGCGTACGACCCTCCCCCGACGACGCGGCCGTTTCGGCCGCCGCACGGTAGGCATCGCGGAACGGCACGCCGGCGACGGCCGCCTCGATGGCGACGTCGGTCGCGTACATGGCCGGCTCGATCGCCGCACGCATCTTCTCCGCCTTCCAGCTGAAACGCGCAAGTAGATCGGGCAGCAGTTCGAGCGCGCCCAGGCCCATGGAAAAACCATGGAACAGCGAACCCTTGGAGAACTGCAGGTCGCGCTGGTAGCCCGACGGCAGCGACAGCAGCTGCTCGATCTCCGTGCGTGCGGCGGCCACGCTGGCGTAGCTGGCGCGCAACAGTTCCACGACATCCGGGTTGCGCTTGTTCGGCATGATCGACGAACCCGTCGTGTACTCACCCGGCAAGCTGACGAAATCGAACTCGGCCGTGGTGAACAGCGAGAGATCCCACGCCAGTCGGCGCGTGTCGAGCAAGGCCGTGCCAACGGCATCGAGCGCGGCCATTTCGAACTTGCCGCGCGAGAGCTGCGCGTAGATCGGCGACACCTGCATGCGCCCGAAGCCGAGTGCTGCCGTCGTATGCGCACGGTCCAACGCGACATTGACGCCGTAGCCCGCGGCCGTGCCCAGCGGGTTGGCATCGATCAGCTCGAGGGCCTGGCGCGCACGGAGGGTGTTGTCGATGAAGGCCTCGGCGAATGCAGCGAACCACATGCCGGTCGACGAGACCACCGCGCGCTGAATGTGCGTATAACCGGGCATCGGCACCGAATCGCCCGCAGCGCGCTGCAGACACACCTCGGCAATGGCACGGCAATGGCTCTCCAGCGTGGACAGCTTCTCCTTCAGCCACAGCCGCGTGGCGACGAGGATCTGATCGTTGCGGCTGCGGCCCGTATGCACGCGACGGCCCGCGTCGCCGAGACGCTCGGTCAGGCGCGCTTCGATCGCGGAGTGGCCGTCCTCGAAGCGATCGTCGAGGACGAACGCACCGGCGGAGAAGTCGGCGGCCAGGGTGTCGAGCTCCCGCAGGAGCGCGTCGCGCTCGTCGCCGGAAACCACGCCGATATTCGCAAGGCCCTCGACGTGCGCCTTGCTCGCCGTGATGTCGTGCAGGAAGAACTCGCGGTCGAGGACGACGTCGTTACCGGCAAGGAAACGCATGATGCGTGCGTCGACCTGCGTATCGGATTTCTGCCAGAGCGGCTGGGTCATCGTAAGGTCCTTTCGCTCAAAGCGGAATGGCGGTGAGCTCGTCGAAGCCGAGCGCACGGTTGACGTTCTGCATCGCCTGCGTGGCGGCGCCCTTGAGCAGGTTGTCCAGCGTGGCAACGACGACGACACGACGGCCGTCGACGGACATCGCAAAGCCGCCGATGTCGAGGTGATGCTGGTGTGCCACCTGGCTCACCCAGGGTGCCTCGTCGACCACGTGGATCAGCTTGTCCTTATCGAAGCGCGCTTCGAAGCGAAGAACGATCTCCTCGCGCTTGGCCGGCTTCGCCAGGTACAGATTGGTGGTGACCGTGAGCCCACGGAAGTGCGGCGCCACATGCGGCATGAACTCCACCGGCAAGCCGAGATGGCGGCTCGCTTCCTTCTCATGCATATGACCGGTGAGCGCGTAAGGCATGAGGTTGTCGCGCAGTTTTTCGGGATCGTTGCGGTCCGACGGCGTCGTGCCGGCACCCGAATAACCGGAAACGCCGAACGACACCGGCGGCGCGGCGAGCAGATCCTTGATCGGCGCAATGGAGACCTGGATGGCCGTGGCGTAGCAGCCGGGATTGCTGATGCGCTTCTCGCCACGCCAGCGATCGCGGTAGAGTTCGGGCAAACCGTAGTACCAGCGCTCGTCGAACCGGTAGTCCGCCGAGAGGTCGACGATTACCGTGGAGCCGCCAGCCTTGTCGATCGCTTCGACGTAGGGCGCCGCCTTGCCATTGGGTAACGCCAGGATCACCACGTCCGCCGCCTGCGCGGCGACCGCGGCCGGATCCAGGTTGCTATAGGCAAGTTCGCCCGTGTACGCGTCGCTGTGGTCGGCAAGACGCTGCCCATCCAGCTCACGCGAGGAAACGAAGGCAAGCTCGAGCTGCGGATGGTTCGCGATGAGCTTGATCAGCTCGGCGCCCGTGTGGCCGCGCGCGCCGACGATGCCGATGGTCTTGGTTGCCATGACCGGTCAGTCCTGCAGGGTGGGTATGCGCGTGGCGCAATGCGCGACGCAGCGTTCGATATCGGCGAAGTTGTCCAGGCCGTACCAGAACACCTTCCAGCGCGACTGCTTGAAGCAGCCGTCCGACTCCGCGTAATAGAAATGATTGATGACGTTGCCGTGGCGCGAGCGCCAGAACAGCTTCGGGTTCTCGTCGCGCATCACCTGCCAGACCGCGCGACCCAGGCCTTCGCCCTGCGCTTCGTCGAGCACGGCGAACTTGTCCAGGTACGCAAAGCCCTCTTCGGCCGTGAGTACCATCGCCGCGCGATAGTTCTCGGAGACATAGAGGCGATACAGGTTCGTGCGCTCGAAGTAATCGGGCACGACCGGACGGCCGAAACTGGATTCGATCAACTCGCGGAGCCGCTCCTTGTCGACGCCCTCCCACGACTCGTAGCGCAGCACGCGCTCGCCGCGCCGGACCAGGGTACCCGAGCCCTTGTGGGTGAACAGCTCCTTCGCCAGCTCGGCGGGGCGAGTGATCGACACGGACGAGGTCAGCGGCAGGTCGTCGAGGAGATCCTTGATCTGTTCGATCTTCAAACGCATACCCGAGTGAAGCCAGGGCTGCTTGAGCAGCTGGTCGTACTCGGTGGACAGGTTGATCGAATCGATCACGTTGCCGTCGCCGTCGAGCAGGCCGCCCGTCCCGGTGAGGAAGACGATCTTGTAGGGCTGCAGCACGCGAACGAGTTCATTCGCGGCGAAGTCGGCGTTGATGTTGAGGATCTGTCCCGAGTCCGTCTCGCCCAGGCTGGCGATGACCGGGATCGATCCCGCACGCAGGCTGGCCTCGATCGGCGCGAGGTTGATCTCACGGACCTTGCCGACCAGGCCGAACGTGCCCTGGTCGAGGAAGTCGGCGGCGAATACGCCGGACGGCACTGAGGTGGCGCGCGTGTCGACTTTCTGCAAGGCCTCGACCAGGCGCAGGTTCTGCGCCTGGAACACGCGGCGAACGATCGCCAGCGCTTCGGGCGAGGTCACGCGCAGGCCATTGACGGTCTTCTTCTCGATACCGGCGGCCGACAGCTCTTCGTCGAGCTGCGGGCCGGCGCCGTGCAGCACGATCGGCGTGAGGCCGACCTGCTGCAGGAAGGACAGCGAAGAGGTCAGCGCCGGCAGGTCGTCGCGCAACACGGCGCCGCCGACCTTGACCACGGCGAAGCGTGCGGCATCCAGCTGCGAGAAGCGCTTGAGGTACTGCTGGATCTCGCGCGCGCTGCCCATGGAGGACAGCAGGCGCACGATCGTCTTGCGGGTATGCTGGTTAGATTCCACTGTCCACGATCCGATGGATGGTCTGTGCGTAATGCGCGAGCTGGTCCAGGAGGACCCATTCGTCGGCGCTGTGTGCCTGGGCGATGTCGCCGGGGCCGTAGACGAAGGTGGTGTAACCGGCCTTCGAGAACAGCGCGGCTTCGGTCCAGAAGTCGACCGCGTTGCCGACCGGGATGCCGAGCTCGTCGGCGATATCGCGTGCGGCGAGGCGGCGGGCCTCGGCGGTCGCGGTGTCCCCTGCCGGCAGCGAATCGCCGCGGAAGGTTTCGCCGTACTCGACCGGCGCCGGCTCAACCAGGGTGCGGAAGGTCTCGAGCAGCTTGTCCGCATCCATCGAAGGCAACGGGCGGAAGCCGAAGCGGATGTCCGCCGTCGGCGCGATCACGTTGGCCTTGATGCCGCCTTCGACCTTGCCGATGTTGAAGCGCAGGCCGGTGAGGCCGCCGAAGCGCTCGTGCGACAGCGCCTGGACATGGTCCAGTGCGGCCGCGCCCCAGCGAATGCCCTGGTGCAGGGCGCTATCGGACGGCTTCTGCTCGCCGGAGGCGTGCCCTGCCCGACCCTGGAAGCGCATTTGCACCGAATGGATACCACGATGCGCGAGCACGGCCTCGCCCCTGGTCGGCTCGGCGACGATGATCGCCTCGTAGTCTCGCGGCGTCGCCAGGAAGCCGTCGATACAACGCGCGTCGTTGGCTTCCTCGTCCGTGGACAGCAGCAAGGCCATGTCGCCCTGGGTCGCGTTGGCCACGGCCACCAGTGCCGCGGCCGCGCCCTTGATGTCGCAGGCGCCCAGGCCGATCGCCCGGTCTTCCGTCACCCGCAGCTCGAACGGGCTCGCCGTCCAGTGCGGGGAATCCGGAACCGTGTCCATGTGCACGTTGAACAGATATTTCGGCTTGCCGCGCACCGCGTAAAGATTGACGGCGCCGGCACCGAAATCGGTCACCTGCACGTCGAACCCGGGAAGGTTCGCGCGCAGGTAATCGAAGATGCCATCCGTGCCGATCTCTCGTGGTGGATTGCGCGTGTCGTACCCGACCAGCGCACGCAGATGGGTCAAGGTGTCGTCGAGAAGTTTGTCCATGTGTCGGATCAGTTCCCGTTGGCTCGGTCGACTTCCGCCCAGATCGTCGAGCTCATGCCGTAGAGCTTGATGAAGCCCTCGGCCTCGGCGACACCCCAGTCCGCGGCCTGCGCATACGTGGCCTTGGCCGAATGCAGGATGTTCTTCGATTCCACCTTCACCGCGTACACCGAGCCGCCACGGGTTTCGATGATGACCTTGCCGTCGACCTTGCGCTGCGTGGAAACGAGGTAGGCCTCGAGGTCGGCCTTGATCGGATCGTTGAAGAAGCCTTCATAGGCCACCTCGGTCCACTTGCGGCCGATTTCCGGCTTGAAGCGGTTCTGTTGCTTCGAGAGCACGGTTTCTTCCAGCGCGCGGTGCGCGGTCAGCAGCGCGGTGAGCGCCGGGGCCTCGAACACGATGCGACCCTTCAGGCCGATATTGGTGTCGCCGGTGTACAGGCTGCGACCCACGCCGTACTTCGCCAGTTCGCGATTGAGGAAGCCGAGGATCTCCGGGCCCGAGGCTGCCTTGCCGTTGAGCGACACCGCCGTACCCTTCTCGAATCCGAGTTCCACGCGCAGTGGTTCGGACGGCCATTCGGCGCGCGGCGCACACCAGCCGATCGCGCCCTCGCCCGGAATTTCCCACGCGTCGATCTCGCCGCCTGAAATGGTCACACCGAGCACGTTCTCGTTGATCGTGTAGTGCTTGGTCTTGGCACGGACCTCGAAACCCTTGTCTTCAAGGTACTTCTGCTCGTAGGCGCGGACCTGGGTGTGCTCGCGCTGGATTTCGCGCACCGGCGCGACGATCGTGTAATCGCCCAGCGCACGAACGGTCAGGTCGAAACGGACCTGGTCGTTGCCCATGCCCGTGCAGCCGTGCGCGAAGAACTTCGTGCCCAGTTCGTCGCAACGCTCCAGCGAAGCCTTCACGATGAGGTAGCGGTCGGAAACCAGCAGCGGGTATTGACCCTGGTAGAACTCGCCAGCCCAGATCAGCGGGGTGACGAAGCTGTCCCAGATCGCCTGCGAGGCATCGACCGTGCGATGCGAGGCCGCGCCGAGTTCATGCGCGCGCTGCTCGATGTACTCGCGTTCCTCGGCCGAGACGCCGCCGGTATCGACGAACACGGTATGCACGGCATAGCCGCGCTCCATCAGGTAGGGTACGCAGAAGCTGGTGTCGAGGCCGCCGGAAAAGGCGAGGACGATATCTTGGCTGGACATGAAGGCTCCGGAAGAACGTTGAACGGACAGGGGAAAGGCGAATCAGAAACCGAGGCCGGACTTGGCGCCCGACGCTTGCGAGATGAGCGAGGCCATGACCGCTTTCTGCACGTGCAGGCGGTTCTCGGCCTCGTCGATGGCGATGCAGGCCGGCGAGTCCATCACCGCGTCCGTCGCCTTGATGTTCCGGCGCAGCGGGAGGCAGTGGCTGAAGAGGCCGTTGTTGGTCAGGGCCATCTTGGCCTCATCGACGATGAAGTGCTTGTTGGCATCGCGAATGGCCTTCTCTTCGTCCCAGCGGCCGAAGTAAGGAATCGCACCCCAACTCTTGGCGTAGATGACGTCCGCACCGCGGTAGGCCGACTCGATGTCGTGCGAGACCTGAAGCGAACCGCCGTTTTCCTTCGCATTGGCCTTGGCGAAGTCCATGTAGCGCTCGTCCAGGACGTACTCCGGGGTCGGGCACAGCAGGGTCACGTCCATGCCCATCTTCGTCGCGATCAGCAGGGCCGAGTTGGCCACCGCGGTGTTCAGCGGCTTCGGGTGATAGGTCCAGGTCAACACGTACTTCTTGTTCTGCAGGCTGCCCAGGTGTTCCTGCAGCGCCAGCGCATGCGCCAGCTCCTGGCAGGGATGGGTGATCGTCTCGAGGTTGATCACCGGTACGGTGGCGTACTGGGCGAACGACTTGAGCACCTTGTCCTGGCGATCCACCTGCCAGTCGACGAACTTCGGGAAGGCGCGCACGGCGATGATGTCCACGTAGCGCGACAGCACGCGAGCCACTTCGGCGATGTGCTCTTCGGTATCGCCATCCATCACCGCGCCGACCTCGAACTCGATCGGCCATGCGTCCTTGCCCGGCGACAGCACGATGGCATGGCCACCCAACTGGAACGCACCCAGCTCGAAGCTGGTACGCGTGCGCATGGACGGATTGAAGAACATCAGTGCGATCGACTTGCCGGCCAGTTGCTGGCCCTGCGGCGAGCGCTTGAACTCCGCCGCCTGCGCGAGCAGGGCGTCGATCTCGGCGCGGCTGTAATCCTGGGTGGAGAGGAAGTGGCGAACGGTCATGGCGGTCCAGATCGGTCGGTGGCCTTGTCGGCCGTGGAGGAAGTGAAGAAGGCGGAGGGTCAGGAATCGGAAACAAAAAAACCCGGCGCAGGGCCGGGTTTTTTAGTCGATGCGTATGAAAAGCGCGCGACAGCCTACCCGGCCGAGTATCCGATGTACGGTCGACGAGCACGCGAGGTCATCCCTGCGGCCATACGGGCGCTGGTGAAGACGACGGCGGTGTAGACGGTATGGGACACGGCAAGGTCTGGAAAAGTGGAACCGCGATCATGCCGGGATTTGGTGCGGCGCGCAAGACGGGCGCCCCACAACAAAAAAGGGCCGCGATTTCTCGCGGCCCCCCGTTCGGATCACGGTGCGAAACCGACTCAGTCGGCAGGCGCCACACTGACGCGGACGCGAAGACGCTCGCCCGGGTCGTAGTTCAGGCGCGACACGTAGACCTCGCCGCGATAGCGGTACTCGACGTCGTAGCCGGCGATGCGGCGCTGTTCGGAGACCGAACTGACGTCGCGGCAGCGGGTTTCCGTGCCCGAGTAGGTGCGGTCGCCCTGGTGGGCGAGGTTGTTGCCGACCGCGCCGCCGGCGACGGCGCCGACCACGGTGGCGGCCTTGCGGCCGTCGCCCTTGCCGACGGTGTTACCGAGCACGCCGCCGACCACGGCGCCGAGGATGGTCCCGGCCGTGCTGTTACCGCTGGACTCCTGGCGGACGACGGGCTGGTCGTAGCATTCCTGTCGGGGGGTCTCGACGCGAGCGACGCCGTAGACGGGATCGACGCGCAAGACGTCGGCCCAGCCAAAGTGGGTGTTGTCATCCGGGCCCTGGGCCGGGCCGGGCGGTGGACCCGGAGGCGGACCATAACGGCCGTCCTGGGCACCGGCGCTGGTTGCGAATACCGCGAGGATGATCGCGGGGATGAGCAGGCGAGACATTTAGGAGAACCTCCAGCCAGGCGCACAAGACGCCTACCCGTGCATTTCATCAAGTTCACGCTGAATCCACGCTTAGAGAGGCCAGGCCCGACTTCACATCGTCATGTCAACCGAATTCCTCCCGGCGCGTGCGCCGCACATCGGGCCGGGCTTGCTAATATCTCCGACCGGCCGCCCGCCGCGCCCGTCCACGGATCCCCGATGCCGATCTCGCTCTACAACACCCTGTCGCGCCGCACGGAAGCGTTCAGCCCGCTCGATCCGCAGCGGGTGACCATGTACGTCTGCGGCCCCACCGTCTACAACTACATCCATATCGGCAACGCGCGTCCGCCGGTGGTCTTCGACGTGCTGGCACGCCTGATCCGCCGCCATTACCCGAAGCTGGTCTACGCCCGGAACGTCACCGACGTGGACGACAAGATCAACACCGCGGCGGCGGCCGCCGGGGTACCCATCGGCGAGATCACCGGGCGCTTCGCCAAGGCTTATAACGAGGACCTCGCGCGCCTCGGCGTCGCCCCGCCGGACGTCGAGCCCTACGCCACCGATCACATCCCTCAGATCATCCGCATGATCGAGCGCCTGATCGCCAGCGGGCACGCCTACGAGGCGGAAGGCCACGTGCTGTTCAACGTCGAGTCGTTCCCCGCCTACGGTGCCCTCTCCGGCCGCGACCCTGACGAGTTGCTCGCCGGGGCGCGCATCGAGGTGGCGCCGTACAAGAAAAGCCCCGGCGACTTCGTGCTATGGAAGCCCTCGGATGAAACCCTGCCAGGCTGGGACAGCCCCTGGGGTCGCGGCCGTCCCGGCTGGCACATCGAGTGTTCGGCGATGAGCGAAGCCCACCTGGGCGACACCATCGACATCCACGCCGGCGGCGTCGACCTGACCTTTCCGCATCACGAGAACGAGATCGCCCAGAGCGTCTGCGCGCACGGCGGCAAGCCGTTCGCGCGCTTCTGGATGCACAACGGCATGCTCACCTTCGACGGCCGGAAGATGTCGAAGTCGCTCGGCAACGTGCTCCAGCTGCACCAGCTGCTGGACAAGCATCCCGCCGAAGCGCTCCGCCTGATGCTGCTGCGCGGCCACTACCGGCAGCCGCTGGACTGGTCCGATGCCGCCATGACCCAGGCCGTGCGCACGCTCGACGGCTGGTATGGCGTTCTGCGCGACATGGCCGATGTGGACGCCGGTGTACCGGTGATCCCGCCGGCCGTCGAGGCAGCGCTATGCGACGACCTGAACACACCGCAGGCGCTGGCTGAAATTTCCCAGCTTGCCGATAGCGCGCGCCGCGCCACGGGCGAGGAACGCGCTGCCGCCAAGGCCGCCCTGCTCGGCGGTGCCGCCCTGCTCGGCCTGCTCGCCGAAGATCCCGAAGCCTGGTTCCGCCAGGGCAATCCGGGCGAAGCCATCGACGCGGGCGCCATCGAGGCGTTGCTCGAGGAACGCCGCGCCGCCCGCGCCGCGAAGGATTTCGCCCGCTCCGACGCCATTCGCGACCAGCTCAAGGACCTGGGCATCGCGATCGAAGACAGCGCACAGGGCACGCGCTGGAGTGTGGTGAAGGCATGAACGAACCCCAGGAAGCCACGGCTGCCGAAGCGCAGCTCGCGATCGCCGAAGAATTCGCCTTCTTCAGCGACTGGACCGAGCGCTACCAGTACCTGATCGACCTCGGCCGGCAGCTGCCGCCGTTTCCGGACGATCGCAAGACCGAAGAGAACCGCGTTCACGGTTGCCAATCCATGGTCTGGCTGATTCCCTCGGGGGATGCCTCGAAGATGTATTTCGACGCCGCCAGCGACTCCGCCATCGTCTCCGGACTTATCGCGCTGATGCTGCGCGTCTACTCGGGCCGTTCGGCGCGCGAGATCGTCGATACGGAACCGTCCTTCGTGCAGGAGATCGGCCTGGCCAAGCATCTCTCCCCCACCCGTTCCAACGGCCTGGCGGCGATGCTGGCGAAGGCCAAGGCGTACGCCGCCGCAACCCTCGGGGGTTGACCCTCCAAGACCCGACCCTCTAGGACCCGACCCTGTGGGAGCCGACTCTCTGGGAGGCCGGCCCTCTGGGAGGCCAACACTGTGGGAGCCTGACACCTGGGAGGCCAACACTGTGGGAGCCTGACACCTGGGAGGCTGACACTGTGGGAGGCTGACACTGTGGGAGCCGATTCATCGGCGATCCCGCGGCAGCGGGCCAGGGTGCGGCAAGCACCCATCGCCGCTGAAGCGGCTCCCACAGATGACGCGGCTCCCACAAATGAAGCGGCTCGCACAAATGACGCGGCTCCCACAACAAACGAAGCCCCGCATAGCGGGGCTTTTTCCTTACTCGAAACAAGACAGGGTCAGTCGCCCATCTGCCAGGGTCAGTCGCCCATCTGCTTCTGCAGGTGCTCGCGGCGCTCCTGCGCGTCGAGGGTCAACGTGGCGATCGGGCGGGCGTCGAGGCGCTCCACACCGATTTCCTCGTCGGTCTCTTCGCAGAACCCGTAGCGGCCTTCCTCGATCCGGCGCAGGGCCTTGTCGATCTTGGAGATGAGCTTGCGGTAGCGGTCGCGCGTACGCAGTTCGAGCGAGTTCTCCGTCTCGCGCGTGGCGCGCTCGGCCTCGTCACCCACGTCACGGACTTCCTCGCGGAGGTTGTCCATGGTCTGGCGGGATTCTTCGACGAGCTGCTCGCGCCAGTCCTTGAGCTTGTTGCGGAAATAGGCAAGGTGACGAGGACTCATGTACTCCTCGTCACTGCCCGGCTTGTAGCCCTTGGGCAGGTCGATGACAGTCGAAGCCGGCAGCGCGTAGCGGCCGTCCTCACGCGTGATGCCGTTTTCGGCGGTATTGGAAGCTGTGCTGTTCATGCTGGATTGAGCGGACTTCTCGTTTCTGGATGAGGTAGCGCTGCCCACCGCGGACGCTGTCCGGGGTGTCACAGCGGCAACGGCCGATGCCGTGCGACCCTTGACGGGCGGCGCGACATCGTTGGCCGGGGCGACTTTCTTCGCCGCCGGCGCGGGTGCGGGCGCGGGCGCGGCCTTGGCCGGCGCCGCGGGTGTCTTCTTGGCAGGCGCCGCCTTCACTGCGGGCGCCGGCTTGCTGGGTGCGGCAGGTGCAGGCTTCTTCGCCGGCGCCTTTGCCACGGTCTTGGCGGCCACTTTCGGCACCGCCTTGGTCGTCGCCTTCACCGGCGCGACCTTGACGGGTGCCTTCTTGGCGGCAACCTTGGCCGCCGGTTTAGCGGGCGCACTCTTCGAAGGCGCGGACTTTGCGGGCGCAGCCTTCTGGGGAGCCGACTTGGCCGAGGTCTTCGTCGCGGGCTTGGCCGCGGCACTGACCGCGGTCTTCACCGGCGCCTTTGTCGTTACCCCGGCCGTAGCCGTCCTGGCCTTACTCACATCACCGGCTCCGCCCTTCTTGGCGGTGCCCTTGGCAGCTGCGGAACTACGAGCGATTTTCGCCATTTCCTTCACCTCGGTGGCCGTGGCGGCGGGGTGTTATAGCCCAGATGCGTTAGCCCAGCAACCTATCTTCTGGGATACTGTCGACTGGCTGACGCCGGTCGACACCGGACTGAAAAGTGACCCGCCTCCTTCTATTCCTTCTGTCCCTCTATAAACGATGGCTGAGCCCCCTTCTAGGGGCACGCTGTCGGTTCCATCCATCCTGTTCCGATTATGCACGGGTTGCCATAGCCCGCTTCGGTCCGGTGCGCGGCTCCGTGCTTGGCGCCTGGCGCCTTTGCCGCTGCCAGCCGTTCTGCGAAGGTGGCCTGGATCCCGTACCCGATCATTTTGTCCTGCGCCGATGTGGCGCCCAAGGAGCACATATCCATGACTGACGCCTGGCTCATCAAGAACGCCGAACTGATCAACGAAGGCCGCCGTTTCACCGCCGATGTGCGCTTGCGCGATGGAAAAATCGCGACCATCGCCCAAGGTCTGGAAAAAGAGCGTGACGAACAGGTGATCGACGCGTCCGGCCTGTGGCTGTTGCCGGGAATGATCGACGACCAGGTGCACTTCCGCGAACCCGGCCTCACCCAGAAAGCCGATATCGCCAGCGAATCCACCGCCTGCGCCGCCGGCGGCATCACCAGTTTCATGGAGATGCCGAATACGAAGCCACCGGCCCTGGACCGCGATTCGCTCGAAGCCAAGTACACGCGAGCCTCCGAAACATCTCGGGTCAACTACGCCTTTTACATGGGCGCGAGCAACGACAACCTCGAGGCCATCCGCGCGCTCGATCCCAAGGCGGCTCCGGGCATCAAGGTATTCATGGGCGCCTCGACCGGCAACATGCTGGTCGACAACCCGGAAACCCTCGACCACATCTTCCGCGACGCGCCGACGCCGATCATCACGCATTGCGAAGACACGCCGATGATCGACGTGAACCTGGCCAAGGCCCACGAAAAGTATGGCGAGGATATTCCCGCGTTCGAGCACCCGCTCATCCGCTCGCGCGAGGCCTGCATCAAGTCCACGAAGCTGGCGATTTCGCTGGCGAAGAAACACGGCACCCGTCTGCACGTGCTGCATATCTCCACCGCCGACGAACTGGCCCTGTTCGAACCGGGCCCGATCGAAGGCAAGAAGATCACCGCGGAGACCTGCGTGCACTTCCTGCATTTTGCCGCGCCGGACTACGAGCGCCTCGGCTTCCTGATCAAGTGCAATCCGGCGATCAAGGACGAAGCGGACCGTGAGGCCATCACCAAGGCCCTGGCCGAGGGCCGCCTGGACGTGCTCGCCACCGACCACGCCCCGCACCTGCTCGAAGAGAAAGCGCAGAAGTACGACAAGGCGCCGTCCGGCCTGCCGCTGGTCCAGTACGCGCTGCAGGCGGCGCTGGAGCGCGTGTTCGAGGGCAAGTTGACCCTGGAACGCGTCGTCGAAGCGGTATGCCATGCGCCGGCCAAGCTGTTCGACGTGGAGAACCGCGGTTTCCTCCGCGAGGGTTATGCCGCCGATCTCGTCCTCGTCGATCCCAAGCGCAAGCACACGGTGGTTCGTGAGGAAGTGCTGTCCAAGTGCGGTTGGTCCCCGTTCGAAGGCGAAACGTTCAGCAGCAGCATCGCTTCGACCTTCGTCAACGGCCAGCGCGTGTGGGACGGCAAGAAGGTGGATGAGAGCGTTCGCGGCCAGCGACTGACGTTCGACCGATGAGGAAAGTCGTAAGCGCCATCGCCGCCTTGATCCTTTCCGCCTCGGCCGCCGCGGCCGTGACCGACCTGCCCTCCAGCGTGTCCCAGGGCGGTCTCGTCATCGGCCATGCCGCGCCGGGGTCGCGGGTGACCGTGGGCGGCAAACCCGTCCACGTCGGTGCCGATGGCATCTTCGTCTTCGGTGCGGGACGCGACGAGCAAGGGCCGATCGAGGTCGTCGTCGGCGGCGCGAAGCACAGCCTCGGCGTGACGCCGCGCGACTGGCCGATCGAGCGCGTCGAAGGCGTGCCGCCGACGACGGTGAACCCGCCACCGGACATCGCGGCGCGCATCCAGCGCGAACAGGCCGAAGTGGTCGCCGCGCGCGATCGCGACGACGCGCGTGAAGACTTCGCTCACGGCTTCATCTGGCCGGTGACGGGGCGGATCAGCGGACGGTTCGGCAACCAGCGCATCTACAACGGCGATCCGAAGGCACCGCATTCGGGCATGGACATCGCGGTGCCGCAGGGCACCCCGGTCAAGGCACCGGCCGACGGCATCATCACCTTCGCCAAACCCGACCTTTATCTCACTGGCGGCACCGTGCTGCTCGATCACGGCTTCGGCCTGTCGTCGAACTTCCTGCACCTGTCGCGGATCGACGTGAAGGTGGGGCAACACGTGCAGCAGGGCGAGGTAATCGGCCTGGCGGGCATGACCGGTCGAGCGACCGGGCCCCACGTGCATTGGGGCTTCAACTGGTTCGGGGTGAGGCTGGATCCGCTGCTGTTGCCGGGTATCCAGTAGCACGAAGCGAGTCGGGATTCGTGTGGGAGCCGATGCATCGGCGATGCCTTGGTGCGAAATCTCGATGACTGAGGCGAGCACCTATCGCCGCTGAAGCGGCTCCCACACAGAAGCGCTTCCTGTACAGAAGCGGTTTCTATACAGAAGCGGTTCCTATACAGGGGCCGTTTCCACACAGAAGCGGCTTCTACGACGGCAGTTAGCGGACCTTGGAGGCAAACGCGACCGCGTCGTGCGGATGCAGGCTTTCGTGATGCGCCACGCGCACGTGGAAGTCGGCGACGCGCGCATCGGCATCGAGGGTTTTCTGGATGCGCCGGGCCGCGTCCTCACAGAACATCAGATTGCCGCCGTTGGCGAGCGCGAAGGCCTGCTCGTCGGCGCGCTTCACGGCGGTCTGCACCGGCGTGCCAAGAGCGGCTTCGACGTTATCGATCATGTCGATGAGCGGAAACACGCCCTCCCCCGCCGGACGTACGCGGATCGTCGCCGTGCTGCGCTGCGCGTGCGGCGTCGCAAGGATGCCCTGCTCCGTACCGAGCCAGGCGAGGACGGTGTCGCGGTCGAGGGCGCCCTCGGCGGAGAATGTCTTCGCGAAATTGTCCTGGATGAGCTGGCGCGACAGTGCCGCCGATGCCGGGCACGTCGACGAATAGACCACGTCGGTGGTGATTTCGATCGCGAATTTGTCGCCGCTCAGGGTGGCGCAGATGGTGATCGGGTACGCGCGCCAGCCGCTGTTGTCGCTGCGCAGGGCGCGACGGCGAACCAGGTGCTCGAAGCCGATGGTGATCTTCGCGTGGTCGGAGAGGCCTTCGTGCGAGCTCAGGAAGGAACCGAGCAGGTCGCGGATGCCGTGGATGGTCAGCGGTCCGGCGGAAAGTGCCTCCGATACCAGCAGGTAGAGGCGCGACATGTGGATGCCGCGGGCCTCCGGCTTGTTCAGGTTGACGAAGGCACCCACGCGCGCGCCAGTCGAGCGGACATCGCCGTCGCCGGCGTCGAACTGCACCGGCATCTCCATGCCATCCATGCCGACCCAATCCAGGGTACCGATGGCGAGGGCATGCTCCTGCGACGCGACGTCGGGGAGCAGGCGGGTCGGGGAATCTTGGATATACATCGGGTGATCCTAGGGAGAACGTGCCGTTGCCGGCTTACCGTGACCGAAATGGGGATGTTGAGGATTGGCTCAATGGTCCGCGCAAGGAAACGGTCCGTTCAGCTGAATCGTGCCGCGTGCCGTGCGGCCAGCCAGGCCCGGATGGCTGTCGCCGGCCCGCTGCGCGACTGCCGTAAGTGCAGTTCACGGAAGGGTTCGGTTGCCTTGGCTGCGGCACGGGCCGTGGACAGCGCCGTACGGCCCTCCAGGCCGCGGAACGTGCTCAGGGGCTCGCCCAGGGCCAGGGCCTCACGCAGGCCGGCAGCCAGCTCCGCGAGCTGGGCCTTCAAGGCCTCGCGCCGGGCCGGCGTATCGTCCTTGAGCTGGCCACGCGAGAGCCCATGCCTGGCCAGGCGAGACATGGGCAGGGGCAGCCGCTCGCGCTCGGCGTCCAACTCCAGCCGGGACAGCGCGAACACCAGGTGCGACAACGTGGCGATCCGCGAGGCGGCCTCGACCGGCGCATCCGCACCGAACCACCACGCGTTCTCGAGGGCCGCGAGCGCACCATGCATGCCACGCGAAGCGGCCACCTGCGCGCTGAAATCCGCGGGCGTGCCCTGCTCCAGCTGGGCCATCGCGGCAAGCACCGGCGCCAGCCAGCGATCGACCGGGATACGTCGGGCCCGATCGTCGGCGAACAATGGCTTGGTCAACGGGTGCCGGCCGCCACTGGCCGCGGCGCCGGACAATTCCTCGGCCCACCACTGCAGTTTTGCGGCGGCGACCTGCGGCTCGCGCACACCGTACGCCGACGCGATCAGCTCGTGTTCGAAGGCGGCAAGGGCGACATGCGCGTCACGCACGGACACTTCGACGAACGGCAAGGCGACGCGCTGTTGCGGCTGCACAGCCAGCCATTTATCGACGAAACTCTGGGTAGCGCCGTCGGTCACGCCGGGATCTCCCTCACGCCAAGCAAGGCGGCCAGATCGCCAACGCTGTCGAGCACGATATCGGCATCCCAGGTGTCCGGATCGCCGCCATCCAGATAACCCCAGCGCACGGCCACGGTGAACAGGCCGGCCGCGTTACCGGCCTGGACGTCGCGGCGATCGTCGCCGACGAAAACCGAGCGTGCCGGGTCGCAGCCCGCCAGGGCGCAGGCGTGCAGCACGGGTGCCGGATCGGGCTTCTTCACCGGCAAGGTGTCGCCCGAGACCACGGCGGCAGGCTTCCAATGCGGCACCGCCTGCGGCAACAGCCCGTCGGTCAGGAAGCCCGGCTTGTTGGTCACGATGCCCCAGCCGATGCCGGCGGCATCCAGGCCTGCCAGCAGCGGCTCGACGCCGTCGAACGGCACGGTATGCCGGGCCATGTTCGCTTCGTAGATCTCGAGGTATCGCGGCACGCACGCCAGCACGGCGTCCGCGTCGAGGCCGGGAAAGCCCACGGCGACGATCGCTCGCGAGCCTCGCGAGACCACCGGGCGCACACGCTCGTACGGAGGCGGCGCGACGCCCTGCTCCGCGCACAGATCCACCAGTGCACCGTGCAGATCGAGCGCGCTGTCCAGCAAGGTGCCGTCGAGGTCGAAGAACACCCCGTCCAGCGTGAACGGCAAACGATTCACCCGACCTTCCTCGCGCTGAGCACGTAGTTCACCGCGGTGTTCGACGAGAGGCTCGCGTTGCGCGTGAGCGGGTTGTACGCGAGACCCTTGATGTCTTCGACGTCGAGACCGAAGCGGCGCAGCAGGCCCGCCACTTCCGAGGGCTTGAGGAACTGCGCGTAGTGGTGCGTACCACGCGGCAGCAGGCGCATCAGGTACTCCGCACCGACGATGGCTGCGCCGAAGGCCGCCGGCGTGCGGTTGAGCGTGGACAGGAACACCTGACCGCCGGGCTTGAGCATGGCGGCGAGATCGCCGATCAGGGCGGCCGGGTCGGGTACGTGTTCGATCATCTCCATGCAGCAGACCGCATCGAACGAGGCCGGCTCGGATTCGGCGAGTTCGGTCGACGACTGCACGCGGTAATCCACCTGCAGGTTCGATTCGAACAGATGCAGTTTGGCGATTTCGATCAGCTTGGCGCCGAGATCGATCGCGGTGACATGGGCGCCGGCGCGCGCAAGCGCCTCACTCAGCAGACCGCCGCCGCAGCCGACATCGACGACCTTCGCGCCGCGCAGGTTCACGCGTCCGGAGACATAGGCCGCGCGCACCGGATTAAGGTCGTGCAGCGGACGGGACTCGCCGTCGGGATCCCACCAGCGGGCGGCCAGCTTCTCGAAACGCGCGATTTCTTCCGCGCTGACATTGGCGTTGGTTTGCATGATTCAGGCCTCGGGCGCGAAGCGACGCACGCGCCATTCGTGGACAGTGAGCGTGGACGAGCCGCTGGTGTGCAGGGGATCGGCGTACGCGAGTTCGGTTGCCGCGGCCAGGCTCGGCGCGCGCACGAGATACGCGCCGCCCGTGCCATCGGTGAACGGACCGGTCATCTCGAGCTGCTGCTTCGCGATCAGGCCAGCCAGGAAGGCCTGGTGCGCCTCGCCCGCCGCCGGCTGGAATGCCGGCGTTCGCACGACGAGGACGAGGTACAGATGTTCGGTATCGCTCACGCTTCCTCCTCGGAGGCGATGATCTCACGCCAGGCACGAGCCTTCGAAAGAATGCGCGCCTTGTCGATGCCGACGAGCTCGCCGGTGGCGAGCTTGCGCTGGCCATCGATCCACACATCGCTGACCTGGTGGCGACCCGTGGCGTAAACCAGCTGGGAGGCCACATGGTAGAGCGGCTGCGTTTCGATCGCATCCAGACGCACGGCCGTGAGATCGGCGCGCTTGCCCGGCTCGATCGAACCGATGCGATCGCCAAGACCGATCGCCTTCGCGCCATTGAGCGTGGCGGCGCGCAGGGCGAACGCGGCATCGAACGCCGCGGCATCGCCGGCGACGGCCTTGGCCAGCAAGGCGGCCGTGCGCATTTCGCCGAACATGTCCAGGTCGTTGTTGGAGGCGCAGCCATCGGTGCCGATGCAAACGTTGACGCCGGCCGCACGCAGCTTCTCCGCCGGACAGAAACCGGAAGCGAGCTTGAGATTGGACTCGGGACAATGCGCCACCGAAACGCCGGCAGCGGCGCAAGCCGCGATCTCGTCGTCGTTGAGCTGCGTCATGTGTACGGCGAGCAGGCGATCGGTGACGATGCCCAGCTTCTGCAGGCGCTCGAAGGGACGCACGCCGTCTTTGTCCTTGCCCTGCTGCACTTCGAGCGCGGTTTCGTGCGTGTGCAGGTGGATCGGAATGTCGAGCTCGTTGGCCAGGTCGCGAATCCGTACGAAGTTCTCGTCGGAAACCGTGTAGGGCGCATGCGGCACGAAGGCCGTGGTCAGGAGCGGCTCGGCCTTGAGCGCCTCGTGCACTTCCAGCGCGCGACTGAAGTATTCGTCCGAGGTTTTTGCCCAGGGCGTCGGGAAGTCGATCACCGGCAGGCCGATGACCGCGCGAAAGCCCATCTGCTTGTAGGTCGCCGCGATCACGTCGGGGAAGAAATAGTTTTCGTTGGCGCAGGTCGTGCCGCCACGGATCATTTCCGCCACGGCGAGTTCGACGCCGTCACGGATGAAGTCCGGTCCCATCACGCGCGCCTCGGCCGGCCAGATGTGTTCCTGCAACCAGGTCATCAGCGGCAGATCGTCCGCGAGTCCGCGCAACAGGGTCATCGGGTTGTGCGTGTGGGCGTTGATCAGGCCCGGCATGAGCGCGTGCTCGGGCAGCTCGACGCGCTCGCGCGGCGCGTAGGTCGCGCGCGCGTCGGCGATCGGCAGGATCGCCAGGATCTCGCCGCCGTCGATGGCCACCGCGTGGTCGTCGAGGACCACGGCATGCGGTTCGATGGGGACGACCCAGCGGGCTTCGATAAGGAGGTCGATGTCGATGGGACTGGAAGTCATGGCGGGCTCGGGGAAGCGTAAAAAAAACGGCACGGCGCCCGGGAGGGCCGCCGTGCCGATCGATGCATCAGACGCTGCGCCTTACTTGACGCGGCTGTCGTACTCGCCGGTGCGCGTATCGACCTTGATGACTTCGTCCTGGTTGACGAAGAGCGGCACGCGAACCACGGCGCCGGTCTCCAGGGTAGCCGGCTTGCCGCCGCCGCCCGAGGTATCGCCGCGCACGCCCGGGTCGGTCTCGACGATCTTGAGTTCGACGAACTTCGGAGCCTGCACGGCGATGATGTTGCCGTTGAACAGGGTCACCACGCACTCTTCCTCGCCCTTCAGCCACTTCCAGGCATCGCCCATGGCGGCGAGGCTGGCGCGGTGCTGCTCGAAGGTTTCGGTGTGCATGAAGATCCACTCGCGATCGTTGCCGGTGCCCTCGATGTACGAGAACTGGGCATCGGTGTCGACGGCATCGGCTTCTTCGTACGAATCGCTCGACTTGAGCGTCTGCTCGGTCGTGCGTCCGTCCTTGAGATTGCGGATACGGATGCGGGTGAACGCCTGGCCCTTGCCCGGCTTGATGAAGTCCGCTTCGGTGATGACCCAGGGGTCGCCGTTGTGGATGATCTTCTTGCCCGTTTTGACGTCGTTGAGGCCAAGCATGCCCATCTGTATCTGCTCCAGAGTTATATCCGCCCCGCTGGGCGGCTAAAATAGGTTCTGTCACGGGCTGCAGAGCCCGATCCAAGGTCCACAATGATAACCGCAAGCCCCACTTCCCGCCTATCGCCGCCCGTCACGGGCTGGCGCGAGCTATGGCGGGACGCCATTACGGACGCCGGGGAACTGCTGCGCGTCGTCGGCCTCGGCCACCGGACCGATCTCCTGCCGCCGGACGACGCGGGCTTTCCCCTGCGCGTGCCCAGGGGCTTCGCGGCCCGCATGCGACCCGGGGACCCCAACGACCCCCTGCTCCTGCAGGTGCTCCCGCGCCGGGCGGAGCACGACGAGGTCGACGGTTTCACCGTGGACGCGGTGGGCGACATGGCCTCACGCGCTGGACACGGGGTGCTGCACAAGTACGACGGCCGGGCCCTGCTGATCGCCAGCGGAAGCTGCGCCGTGAACTGCCGCTACTGCTTCCGCCGGCATTTCCCCTACGGCGAGGAGATCGCGGCGGCGGCCCAGTGGCGCGACGCGCTGGCCCACGTGAAGGCCGACCCGAGCATTCGCGAGCTGATCCTCTCGGGCGGCGACCCCCTCGCCCTGGCCACGCATAAGCTCGAGGAGCTGACCCGCGGACTGGCCGACATGCCTCACGTCATCCGCCTGCGCATCCATACCCGCCTGCCCGTGGTCCTGCCCGAGCGCATCGACGACGCCTTCACGCACTGGCTGGCCGCCCTGCCCCTGCAGAAGGTCGTCGTCCTTCACGCCAATCACGCCAACGAATTCGATGCCGACGTGGACGCCGCCTGCGGCCGCCTTCGCGCGGCGGGCGCCACCCTGCTCAACCAGGCGGTGCTGCTCAAGGAAGTGAACGACGACGCCGATACCCTCGTCGCCCTGTGCGAGCGTTCGTTCGCCGCCGGTGTGCTGCCCTACTACCTGCACCAGTTGGACAAGGTCGCCGGGGCGGCCCATTTCGAGGTGTCCGACCAGCGTGCCCTGGCGCTCATGGAAGTGCTTCGGGGCAGGCTTCCTGGCTACCTCGTCCCAAAACTCGTGCGTGAACTGCAGGGCGACCCTTCCAAACGCCCCGTTGCCGATTTCGCGCGCTAGTATGGGCATCATCCGACCAGCATGACCTGGCCGGACCGCGAGACGGGGGAGCGGACCAGCCATGGTTCGCGGGGTAGCAAGCGGCATTTCGGAACGGCATGAAACACGACAACGTCATCAGGATTCTCTTCATCGAAGACTCGGTTGAAGACGCCGAGCTTTTGATCAACGTACTGCGCAATGGCGGTATCGCCGTGCGCCCCGCCCGCGCAACCAGCGCGCCGGAGATCCAGGCCGCGCTCGACGAACTGGTGCCCGACCTGGTGTTGATGAACCCCGGCGTGCCCGGCATCGACGCTGCCGCCGTCGCTCGCCAGCTGGATTCCAGCGGGCGCGACCTGGCCCTGATCGCCGTCGTGAACAGCCTCAGCGACGACATCGTGGCCGATCTCTTCGCCGACGGATCGCGCGGCGTGGCGTTGCGCAAACGATCCGACCAGGTCCTGGCCGTGGTCCAGCGCGAATTCGAGGCCCTTTCCACGCGGCGGCAGGTGCGCCGTCTGGAAACGTCGCTCCGCGAGACCGAGCGCCGCTGCGACTCGCTGCTCGACTCTTCGCGCGACGCCATTGCCTACGTCCACGAAGGCATGCACGTTCGCGTGAACCAGGCCTACCTGGAGGCCTTCGGCTTTGCCGAGTTCGACGACATCCTCGGCCTGCCGATCCTCGACCTGATCGCCGGCACCCACGCTGACGACTTCAAGGGCGTCCTGCGCGGCCTGTCCAAAGGCGACAAGGCGCCGCCGCCGCTGGAACTGCTGGCGCGCCGCGACGACGGCGGTACCTTCAAGGCCCTTGTCGAGTTCGCCCACGCCACCTTCGAGGGCGAAGCCTGCCTGCAGATCGTGTTCCGGCAGCAGATGGTCGATGCCGCCCTGGTCGCGCAACTGCAGCGGGATTCGGTCACCGGCTTGTTCAATCGCGCGCGCACGCTCGAGCACATCGACGAAGCCGTCGCCGCCGCCGCGGCCGGGCGCGAGGGCCAGGCCATGCTCCTGCTCGAACCGGACAACTGGAAGGAGATCGTGGCCAGCGCGGGTATCGGTAACGCCGACAAGCTGCTCGCCGCGATTGCCGCGAAGATCAACGAATCGATCGATGAGGAAGACGTCGCCGGTGTCCTCGGCGACCACACGCTCGGCCTGATCCTGGCGCCGCGCGGCGATCTCGAGCATGCCGCCCTCACCGAACGCCTGCGCACCAGCATTGCCGAACACATCATCGATGCGGGCACGCGATCGCTGAGTGTGACGATCACTATCGGCGGCACCCTGATCGCCGAAAAGAACGCCAACACGGAAGCCGTACTGGAACAAGCCAGCGCGGCGCTGCGCAATGCCCAGAACCAGGGCGGCAACCGCGTCGAACTGCACGATCCCAGCGCCCGCGAGAAAGCCGATGCCGAGCGCGAGCAATACTGGCTCGACCTCGTACGCCATGCGCTATCGACCGATGGCCTGCGTCTCTACCACCAGCAGATCATCAGCCTGCAGGATGCGGCCGGCGAGTTCTACGAGATCCTGGTGCGCATGCGTGGCCCGAAGGGCGATGTGCTGCCGTCGTACTTCTTCCCGGTGGCCGAGCGCAACGGCCTCCTCCCGGCCATCGACCGCTGGGTGCTCGGCCACGCCATCGACGCACTGGCACACCGCGAAAACGACGGGCTCACCACGACCTACTTCGTGAAGATGACCCTGCAATCGCTGGAAGACCCGGACCTGCTACCGTGGCTCTGCCGCCGTCTCGAGACCGCCAAGCTGCGCCGCAGCACCCTGGTCATCGAGATGCCGGAATCCAAGGTACTGACCAGCCTGCGTCCCACGCAGGAGTTCGTGGCCGGCTGGCGCAAGGCGGGCGGCGCGTTCGCCATCGAACAGTTCGGCTCCGGCCTGAACTCGTTCCAGATGCTCAACCACGTCGAAGCCGATTTCCTGAAGATCGATCGCAGCTTCATGACCGATCTGCCGCAGCATCCGGAAAACCAGAAGAAGATCGCCGAGATCTGCAAGGAAGGCCATGCGTCGGGCAAGCAGACCGTAGCCGAATGGGTGGAGGACGCGGTGAGTACGTCGCTGCTGTTCGCCTGCGGCGTGGACTTCGTCCAGGGCAACTTCCTGCAGGAGCCGGCCAAGGTGCTGGCCGAGGAATACATGCCGGTCTGACTGTGGGAGCCGCTTCAGCGGCTGTGGGAGCCGCTTCAGCGGCGATCCCGCGGCAGCGGGCCGGGTATCGGCAAGCACCCAATCGCCGCTGAAGCGGCTCCCACAGCAGGCGTGCTCTATCCGGTGTACCTGATGGCAGACCACAGAAAGGCTTGCTATATCCGGTGTACCTAATGGCAGGCCACAAGAAGGCGTGCTCTATCCGGCGTACCTGATGGCAGACCACAAAAAAGCCCGCGATCACTCGCGGGCTTTTTCTTTGCGCTGGCTGCCGGATTTACTGGGCAGCGGCAGCGGCGGCCTTCTTCGCGACCTTGGCAGCAGCGGCGGCGGCCACGTCTTCCTTGATGCGCGCAGCCTTACCTTCCAGACCACGGAGGTAGTACAGCTTGGCGCCGCGGACCTTGCCCTTGCGCTTGACTTCGACCGAGTCGATGGCCTGGCTGTGCGACTGGAACACGCGCTCGACACCGGTGCCGTGCGAGATCTTGCGCACGGTAAAGGCGGAGTGCAGACCGCGGCTACGCTTGGCAATGACGATGCCCTCGAACGCCTGGACGCGCTCGCGAGTACCTTCCTTGACCTTGACGTTCACGACCACGGTGTCACCAGGACCGAAATCCGGCAGCTGGCGGGTGATCTGCTCGGCTTCGAACTGTTGGAGAAGTTTGTTCATGGCACACCTGTCATCAATTTTCGTTACGGCGGTCGATATCGGCCGCACCGTTTAGCCGTGCATACTCACGGCGGAATTCATCCAGCAATACCCTCGATTCGTCATCGAGCGCACGCTGCGTTAGCAAGTCCGGCCGGCGCAGCCAGGTACGACCCAGCGACTGTTTGCGACGCCACCGGCGAATAGCCGAGTGATCGCCGGAAAGCAGCACCTCCGGCACGCCGCCCCAAACATCGTGATGCTCGGGACGGGTGTAATGCGGGCAGTCCAGCAGGCCATCCGAGAAGGAGTCCTGCTGGGCGGACTGTGCATCGTTCAACGCACCGTCCTGAAGACGACCCACCGCATCGATAACCACCGCTGCGGCAAGCTCCCCGCCAGACAGCACATAATCGCCGATTGAGAGCTCCTCGTCGACCTCGTGCTGCAGCAGGCGTTCGTCCACGCCCTCGTAACGTCCACAGATCAGGGCAATTCGCGGCATATTCGCCAGCGCTTCCACCCTACCCTGCGTCAGCCGCGCACCTTGCGGGCTGAGGTAAATCACGTGCACCGGATCCGGTGCCGCCTCACGAACCGCCGCGAGCGTAGCTCGCAAGGGGTCGATCAGCATCACCATGCCCGGCCCACCGCCAAAGGGGCGGCCATCCACGGTGCGATGCTTGTCGGGAGCGAAATCGCGGGGGTTCCAGGTTTCCACCTGTAACAACTCGCGTTGCTGCGCCCTGCCGACCACCCCGACCGCAGCCGACTGGCGGATGAAATCGGGAAACAACGAGACCACATCGATACGCATGATTTGGAATCGTCGCTCTAGAACTCGGGGTCCCAGTCCACCACGATGCGCTGGCCATCGAAATCGATGGAGTGCACGTAGGGGCCCTGGACAAACGGGATAAGTCGCTCCCTTTCGCCGTCCTTCACCACCATGACGTCGTTGGCGCCGGTGGCGAAAAGATGGTTCACCCGTCCCAGGACGACGTTCTCCGTGGTGACGACCTCGAGACCCTCGAGATCGGTCCAGTAGAACTCACCCGGTGCGGGGGGCGGCAGCACATCACGCGAAACGGTAATCTCGCAGCCGATCAATGCGGTCGCCTGGTCGCGATCCTCGATGCCCGGAAGGGTGGCCACCAGGCCTTTACCCTGCGCGCGTCCGCGGATCCCGCCGATCTCCTTCTGCACGCCCGGCGCGGTCAGCAGCCATGGCTGGTATTGGAAGATCTGAATGCGGGGTTCGGTCCAGCTTTCGAGCTTGACCTGACCCTGCACGCCGTAGAGCCCGACAATGCGTCCGAGCCGGACGCGCTTACCGAGCCCTGTCGACATCAAGCAGCCAGCTTGCCGGCTTCCTTCACGAGGGCACGCACCTTATCGGTCAGCTGTGCACCCTTCGCCACCCAGGCCTGGACCTTGGCAACGTCGAGTTCGAGACGCTTATCAGCGCCCGAAGCGACCGGATTGTAGTAGCCCACGCGCTCGATGTTACGACCGTCGCGCTTGTTGCGCTGGTCGGTCACGACGACGTGATAAAACGGACGGCCCTTGGCGCCACCGCGCGAAAGACGAATCTTAACCATATTACGAGCTCCAGAATTGCCGGGTGCCGGCAGGCGCGCGCTAGATGCGGGCGCGGTAAACCCGGCATTTTAGCGAAAGTTGTAGAAAATGGAAGGGGTTTAGCGCATCGGCGGCATACCGCCGCCCATTCCGCCCATGCCACCCATACCCTTCATCGCACCACGCATCTGGCGCATGAGGCCCTTGCTGCCGCCCTTGGACAACTTGGACATCATTTTTTCCATCTGCATGAACTGCTTGAGAAGACGATTGACGTCGGCCGGCTGGGTGCCGGAACCGCGGGCCACACGGGCCTTGCGCGAACCGTTGAGGAGATCCGGGTGCCGGCGCTCCTTCTTGGTCATCGAGCCGATGATCGCGACCATGCGCTTCAGTTCGTTGTCGTTGACCTTGGATTTGACGTTGTCCGGGAGATTGCCCATGCCCGGCAGTTTGTCCATGAGACCGGCCAGGCCGCCCATGTTGGACATCTGCTCGAGCTGGTCGCGCATGTCGTTGAGATCGAAGCGCTTGCCCTTCATGACCTTTTCGGCAAGCTTCTGCGCCTTCTCCTGGTCGACCTTGCGCTCGACCTCCTCGACCAGCGACAGGACGTCGCCCATGCCGAGGATGCGCTGGGCAAGGCGATCCGGATGGAACGGCTCGAGGGCGTCGGTCTTTTCGCCGGCACCGAGGAACTTGATCGGTCGTCCGGTCACGTAGCGCACCGACAGGGCGGCGCCGCCGCGGGCGTCGCCGTCCGTCTTGGTCAGGACGACGCCTGTGAGCGGAATCGCGTCGGAGAACGCCTTGGCCGTGTTGGCAGCGTCCTGGCCGGTCATGGAGTCGACCACGAACAGGGTTTCGATGGGATCGAGCGCGGCGTGCAGCGCCTTGATCTCGTCCATCATCGCTTCGTCGATATGCAGGCGGCCGGCGGTATCCACCAACAGCACGTCCATGACCTCGCGACGGGCGGCGGCGACGGCGGCCTTGGCGATGTCGACCGGGTTCTGCCCGGCTTCGGACGGGAAGAAGGTCACTTCGACCTGCTCGGCCAGCGTGCGCAGCTGCTGGATGGCGGCCGGACGGTAAACGTCGCAGCTGACGACCATGACCCGCTTCTTCTTCCGCTCCTTGAGGAAACGGGCGAGCTTGGCGACCGTGGTGGTCTTACCCGCGCCCTGCAGACCCGCCATCAGCACGATGGCCGGCGGCGTGGCGGCGAGGTTCAGCTCGGTATTGGCGACACCCATCACCGTGGTCAGCTCGTCGCTGACGACCTTGACCAGGGCCTGGCCCGGCGAAAGGCTCTTGAGGACTTCCTGACCGACCGCGCGGACCTTCACACGCTCGATCAGCGCCTTCACCACTGGCAAGGCGACATCGGCCTCGAGCAAGGCGATGCGGACTTCGCGCAGGGTCTCGCGGATGTTTTCTTCGGTCAGCCGGCCACGACCACGCAGGCGGTTGACGGTGTCGGAGAGGCGTTGGCTGAGCGATTCGAACATGGCGAGTCGATGAATGCTGTAAACGACCGATTATAGCCGGACTGGACCGCTGCCGTACGGCGGGCGTTGCCAACGTGTCGCATTCACGATACCGGGCCGCTATGCCACACTGCGCGTCCATGATCGTCGCCATTCTCGCGCTCGCCGCCATCGTCCTCTACCTGTCTGCCGCAGGCGTGCTTGCACGGCCATTGATGACGGGCGGCCAGCCCCTGGCGCGCGTTGGAATGACCATGGCGACGCTGGCCGCACTGGCCCATGCGGGACTTCTGCTGAGCGCTCACCGTGGCACGCTGGACCTGCATTTCTTCGCCGCGCTTTCCCTGGTCGCCTGGATCGCCTCGGCACTCACCCTGTTGGTGAATCTTTCTCGCCCCGTGGCTGGCCTGGGCATCCTGATCTTCCCCTTGTCGGCCGTCTTTCTCGGCATGGACGCCTTCATCGCGCCGCGCACCGCGCCGGAAGCCATGACCTGGCAGATCGAGCTGCATGTGACGATCGCCGTGCTCGCTTTCGGCATTCTCTCGATCGCCGCGGCGCTGGCGATCCTGCTGGCCATTCAGGAACGCGCGCTGAGGCGGAGCAAGTTCGGCCACTGGTTGCGCGCCCTGCCCCCGCTCACGCTCACCGAGGTACTGCTGTTCCGCCTCATCGCGGTGGGCTTCGTCCTGCTCACGCTGACCCTGGTGACCGGCACGCTGTTCGTCGGCAACCTGTTCAGCCAGCACCTGGTGCACAAGACGGTGCTGTCGATCGTGGCCTGGATCGTCTTCGGCGTCCTGCTCTGGGGTCGCTGGCGTTACGGTTGGCGCGGCACGCGCGCCGTCAACCTCACCTTGATCGGCATGGGCGTCTTGCTGCTGGCCTTCTTCGGTACGAAGTTGGTGCTGGAGCTGATCCTGCACCGGACCGGCTGAGCGCGGCTGCGGCGGAAACCGGCTACCTGTTGGAACCGGCTACCTGTTGGAACCGGCTACCTGTTGGACCGGCTTTGTGTGGGAGCCGCTTCAGCGGCGATGGGGATGGCGACGGGGATGGGGATGGCGGCGACCTGGCCGTCGCCGATGAATCGGCTCCCACATTTTTCAGCTCCCACATTTTTCAGCCCCCACATTTGTCGGCTTCTACATTTGTCGGCTTCCACATTGAACAGCAACCCCTGGCAGCACCTCTTAGTCGCGGCAGGCGTCGATGGCCTGCGACAGGCGCTCGACGCCGATGACTTCCATCTCGCCCACGCGCCCCTTCTTCGGCGCATTGGCCGCCGGCACGACAGCGCGACGGAAACCGTGCGTGGCCGCCTCCTTGAGACGCTCCTCGCCATTGGGCACGGGACGAATTTCGCCGGACAGACCGACCTCGCCAAAAGCGATGGACTTCTCCGGCAGCGCGCGGTCGCGCAGGCTCGAAAGCACGGCCATCAACACCGGCACGTCGGATGCCGTTTCCTGCACGCGAATGCCGCCGACCACGTTGACGAAGACATCCTGGTCGTAGGCGGCGATGCCGCCATGCCGATGCAGCACGGCCAGCAGCATGGCGAGCCGGTTCTGCTCGAGACCCAGCACCACCCGGCGCGGATTGCCCAACGACGACTGGTCGACCAGCGCCTGCACCTCCACGAGCAGCGGACGCGTGCCTTCGCGGGTGACCATGACGGCACTGCCGGGCGTCGGCCCGGCATGCGACGAAAGGAAGATGGCGGAGGGATTAGGCACTTCGCGCAGGCCCTTTTCGGACATGGCGAAGACACCAAGTTCGTTCACCGCGCCGAAGCGGTTCTTGAAGGCGCGCAGCACGCGAAAGCGGCTACCGGATTCGCCTTCGAAATACAGTACGGCATCGACCATGTGTTCGAGTACGCGCGGACCGGCGATGCCGCCTTCCTTCGTCACGTGACCGACCAGGAACACCGAGGTCCCGGTCTCCTTGGCGAAGCGTGTGAGTTTCGCCGCGGATTCGCGCACCTGGCTCACCGAGCCCGGCGCCGCGGTGAGCATCTCGGTCCAGATGGTCTGGATGGAATCGATCACCAGCACGCGCGGTCGCGCGGTCATCGCTTGCTCGAGGATGCGCTCGATGCAGGTTTCCGCCAGCGCATGCAGCGGCGCCAGGGGCAGATCGAGGCGCTGGGCGCGGCCGGCCACCTGGGCCAGCGATTCCTCGCCCGTGACATAGAGGCTGGGCAGGACGGCCCCGAGCGTGCCGAGCATCTGCAGCAGCAAGGTCGACTTGCCGATACCGGGGTCGCCACCGATCAGCACGACCGAGCCATCGACCAGACCGCCACCGAGCACGCGATCGAGTTCGCCGATTCCCGTATGCGTGCGCGCCTCCGCCGTGAGCAGGACTTCGGTGAGTGGCGTGATCTTCGGCGCACCTGCCGCAGCGCCGGCATATCCGCCGCGCTGGGAGCCGATCGATGCCACCGCCGCAGGCTTGGCCGATTCGACGACGAAGGCGGAAAGGACGTTCCATACGCCGCATTCCGCGCACTGGCCCTGCCACTTGCTGTGCTCGGCGCCGCATTCGGTACAAACGTAGGCGGTCTTGGCCTTGGCCATCGTGTCGTGATCTTCCGGAAAGTGAGGGAGCTATATAGCGCGACCGCGTCGCACGGAGCGATACGCGGAATACGACGCGACGATCAGCTTTCGTCGTCGACGAAGAGTACGCGCCGCGTCATGCCACAGGTCAGGTCGTAGGAGATCGTACCTGCCGCGGCGGCCACCGTCTCGACAGGCAGGCCTTCGCCCCAGAGCGTCACGAGGTCGCCTGCGCGGGCGTCGGGAACGCCGCGCAGATCGATCGTGATCAGGTCCATCGACACGCGACCTATCAGCGGCGCCTGGCGGCCATTGACCAGCACCGGTGTGCCACCGGCGGCACTGCGTGGATAGCCATCGCCATAGCCGATGGCGGCGACGCCAACCGCCATGTCTTCCGGGCATTCATAGGTGGCGTTGTAGCCCACCCGCTCGCCCTTCGCGAGCTGGTTGATCGCCACCAGGCGGGTCGACAGGGTCATCGCCGGCCGGAAGCCGAAATCGGCACCCGAGCGACCTTCCACCACGGAAAGGCCGTATAGGAGGCCGCCGGTACGAACCCAGTCGCCGCGCGCGTCCGGCCAACCAAGCACCGCTGCGGAGTTGGACAGTGCCCGGGGACCGGCGAGGCCGGCGGTCGCGTCCTTGAAGCGCTGGATCTGCAGTGCGGTATCGCGGCCTTCGAACTCTTCCGACGATGCGAAATGGGTCATCAACCCGATCTCGGCGTCGATCGCAGGCATGGCCAGCAGGGCCGCATGGACTTCGCGCGCACGCGCCGGCGCAAAGCCGAGCCGGTGCATCCCGGTGTCGATCTTGATCCATGCGCGCAAAGGCCCGCGCGACGGGTCGGCCCTGGCCAACCAGGGCAACTGGGCGTCGTGGTGAATCAGCGCATCCAGGCGGAGGCGCTGCATTTCGGCGATGTCCGAAGGCGTATCCGGACCGGAAAGCACGACGATACGCTGCCGGTGGCCGGCAGCGCGAAGGCGCAGGCCGTCCGCAATGGCGGCCACGGCAAAGGCTTCCGCCTCGCCATCGAGGGCCCGGGCGACGCGCTCGAGGCCATGTCCGTATGCATCGGCCTTCACCACCGCCATGACCTTCGCATCCCCCGCCAGGGTGCGGACACGGGCGAGGTTGTGGCGCAATGCGCCGAGATGGATGGTGGCGACGGTGGTACGACTCATGGGCTTGGAAGCGGACAACGCTGGCGAGGAGGACTGCCCAGTCTAGCCGCATCGAACGGGCAACCGTGTGGCACGGGGGTGGCGGTGGCGGGCCTAGCGAGAGTCCACCGCCAACACCACGTCCACCGCACGCTGTGCGAGCGGTGCCATGACGGCATAGCCCTGTGCATTCGGATGCAGGCCGTCGTCACTGAGTTCACGCTTGAACGCCCCGCGTTCGTCGACCATGAGCGGGTAGTAATCCAGCAAGGAAAGATGTTCGCGCGCCGCGTAACCACGAATCCAGGCGTTCAGGGCGAGAATGGCCGATGGCGGGCGTCGCAGCGTCTGCTGGCTGTCCACGTCGTCGGCGACGGGCAACAAGGTCGCGATCACCACGCGGATCCCATGGACCTGGGCCAGCTCGGTCATCGAGGACAGGTTGTCTTCGATCATCGCCAGCGTCGACGCGCCGGTGTTCCCGGCGATATCGTTCGTCCCGGCGAGGATCACGACAACCGCCGGCTTCAGGGCGATCACATCGGCGCGAAAGCGTACGAGCATCTGCGGCGTCGTCTGCCCGCTGATACCGCGATTGATATAGCCCTTGCCCGGGAAGAATTCGCCCACCGGCCTGCCCCAAAAATCGGTGATCGAATCACCGAAGAAGACGACACGCTTCTCGCCCGGCTTCGGCGGCGGGTACGTGGCGTTGTCTTTCGCGAAGCGGGCGAGCAAGGGCCAGTCGTTCAGGTGCTGCTCGATGTCGGCGCGCTCGTCGGGCGTCGGGTTGTCGGGCAGCAAGATCCGGGCCGGCCGAGTCGCCGAGATCGCCGAACCCGCGAAGCACATCGCCGCGAGGAACATCACCATACGCATCGTTAGAACCCCCTGGCGATCCCATTCGCCGATGAATCGGCTCCCACATCGAATCAGTCGAAGCTACCTACGTAGGAATCCGGGGCCCAGTTCTCGAACTTGGTGTAGTGGCCGAGGAAGGCCAGCTTCACGGTGTCGGTGGGACCATTTCGCTGCTTGCCGATGATGATTTCGGCGAGGCCCTTATCCGGCGACTCCTTGTTGTAGTAGTCGTCGCGGTAGATGAACATGATGACGTCGGCGTCCTGCTCGATAGCGCCGGATTCGCGAAGATCGGACATCATCGGGCGTTTGTCGGCGCGCTGCTCCAGAGAGCGGTTCAACTGCGACAGCGCGATCACCGGCACGTTGAGTTCCTTCGCCAGCGCCTTGAGGCCACGGGAGATCTCGGAGATTTCCGTCGCGCGATTTTCACTGTTGCCGGGAACCTGCATCAGCTGAAGGTAGTCGATCACAATCAGGCCGAGGCCGTGTTCGCGCTGCAGGCGACGCGAGCGCGAGCGCATTTCCACCGGCGACATGGCCGGCGTGTCGTCGATGAAGATCTTGGCGTCCGACAGCATGGTGATGGCGGAGGTGACGCGCGGCCAGTCCTCTTCAGCCAGGTCGCCGTTACGCAGGTGCTGCGCGTGAACGCGACCGAGCGAGGAAATCAAGCGGAAGGCCAGCTGCGAGGCCGACATTTCCATGGAGAACACCGCGACGGCCTTCTTGCCACGCATCGCCGCGGCTTCGGCGAGGTTGAGCGCGAAGGCGGTCTTGCCCATCGACGGACGCGCCGCGACGATGATGAGATCCGACGGCTGCAGCCCGGAGGTCAGCTCGTCCAGATCGGTGAAGCCAGTGGAAAGACCGGTGAGCTGGCCGCGCTTCTCGTAGCGTTCGGTCAGCATGCGGAAAGCTTCGCCGACCGCTTCGCGCACCGAGACGATGTCCTTCTTGCCGCGCGCGCCGGATTCCGCGATACGGAACACACGCTGCTCGGCCAGCTCCATCACTTCCTGGACGCTCTTGCCCTCGGGACGGAAACCGTCCTCGGTAATCGACGTGCCGGCGTCGATCAGCATGCGCAGCACGGACTTTTCGCGAACGATGTCGCCGTAGGCGCCGATGTTCGCGGCGCTGGGTGTCGAGTTGGCCAGCTCCATGAGGTAGCTGGCGCCGCCGACCATCTCAGCCAGGTCGTTGGCGACAAACCATTCGCCGAGCGTCACCGCGTCGCAGGGCATGCCCTTGTTGGCAAGCTCGTTGATGGCGCGCCAGATAAGGCGGTGATCCTTGCGGTAGAAATCGTCGTCGGTGAGCTTGTCGGCCACCTTGTCGAGCGAATCGGGCGAAAGCATGAGGCCGCCCAGTACCGCCTGCTCCGCCTCGATCGAATTGGGCGGAATACGCAGGGAGTCGAACGGCGTGGGCTCGCGACGACGCTTGCGCTCACCGCGCTCACCGCGCTCGGGGTTGAAGGCCATGGATTTCCTCGGGATGCTGTCGGCACTTACCCGGGTCCGGGTCGCCGTACCCGCATCATACGCGCCCTGGTCTCAGGCGTTGAGAGGATAAGTCTGTGGATAAGTTGTGGGAAACCCTTCACGACTACCTGGCAGCGGCCCCGAAGCGGTATTCGCCAACCACCCAGAACTTCCGTTCGTCCACGCCGTGGCGAGCCGCGCGATAGTCGCCGTACTGGAAATCCAGCGAGAAGCCACCGCCCAGCGTCACCGCCAGGCCGGCGTCTACTTCGTGCCCAAGCAGCGCACCGTTCGTCGCTGCCCGAAAATGCCGATAGGTCAGCTGCCAGTCGACCTTGCGCCCGAGGTTCGCGGCGCCCATCAGCCCCATATGGCGCTCATGTACGCCGGATGCCGGTACGCGGAAGGCAACCACCCAGCCATTGAACGCACGAGCCGCGCCATAGGCGACATCGAGCGCCTGCCGGCCGTTGCCACCCAGCCGTTCTTCACCCAGGCGAGCCGCCAGCGGTGCGTATCCATAGCTGGCTTCGAACAAGCTATAGCCGAGGCCGTAGCGGGAGGGGTTGTTCGCGTAGTCATGCTGGCGAGCCAGTTCACCCGCCCACCCAAGGGTTGCTCCACCGTCTCCGAACACGTGCTTTCCGGTCCAGCGGACACCGAACGTCTTGACGGAGCGGGTCGCCAGGGTGTCGTTGCGAACGAAATAGCCGTAGGCGACGAGCGTGCCGAGAGGAAGCCCTTGCTCCATATGCAGCAGGTGCGCGTCGAGCTTCCAGCGACGCTGGTCGCGATCGTGGAAGTCGGCGCCGAGCGTGCGGTTCACCCGCCCGAGCCAGTAGTAGCCGAGTTCGGCGCCCTGCCAGGCCTTCCACGCGAGGTGCAAGCCGTCGAACGACTGCAGGTTCTGTCGCCAGAGGTTGTTGCTGAAGAAGCGGCCGTTGTCCAGACGCACGTACTGCCGGCCGCCGCGAAAGGCGAAGGCTTCGCTGCGATACCCGACCCATGCGTTGCTGACGCCGGTGGAAGCCGGATCGGCTTCGGCAGGGTACGACGGACGCTGACCGGAGCCATCGTCGTACTGTCGGCCGAATAGCGAGGCGGTACCGATGCCTTCACCATAGAGACTCCAGCCATGGCCGAGGGTCCAGCGGTAGCCCAGGCGTGCGCGAAACGTGTGGGCATGCCCCCTGCGGGACGTCCCGTCCGAATGCAGGTTGCTATAGCGATAGCGGGCCTCGACCATCAGCGGATCGTCCGCCGGGATGTCCGCGGCCCACGCCGACATGCCCAGTATCGATCCGCCCGCCGCACCGACACACGAACGCCACCATCGCTTGTTCATCCCTACCACGCCAGCCCAATGCACCAGGCGCGTGACTCTAGATGCCGGATCGCTCCGCGCCAACGGCGGGCGCGCCGATTGTCACGAAAGCCGCGACAGACCGCCGTTTTCGCGCGATGAAAGGGTCGGCGCCAGCAAGTCGCCGCGCGAGGGCGTATGAGAGGTTACGCAAAAGAGCGGACGTCCAAACGAAAACGGGCGCCCCAGGGGCGCCCGCTTCGGATTCAACGATGTTCGGAGCTTACGCGCCGACCACCTTGACCTTGACCGTCTGCGTGATGTCGGCGTGGAGCACGACAACCGCGTCGTACTCGCCAACATTGCGATACGGGCCTTCGGCCTGGATCACTTCGCTCTTGTCGACCTGCAGACCCTTGGCGGTCAGCGCCTCGGCAACGTCACGCGGGGTGACCGAGCCGAACAGCTTGCCTTCCGGCGAAGCGTTGACTTCGATCGTGACCTCGGCGCCGTCGAGCTTGGCGGCACGAGCCTCGGCACCGGAGAGATGCTCCTTGGCCTTGGCTTCGTACTCGGCACGACGGGCTTCGAACGCTTCGAGGTTGGCGGCGGTCGCGCGAGCGGCCTTGCCGGTCGGAAGGAGGAAGTTACGACCGTAACCCGGCTTGACGTTGACCTTGTCGCCGAGATTACCGAGGTTCTTCACCTTCTGGAGGAGGATGAGTTCCATGGATTTTCCTTACTTTTCGTTAGCACGGAATGGGCCCCGTGCAGCCAGGACGGTTGTCCGAAATGCCTTGAACCGAGCGCCCCGACCCATGACGGGAGGGCGCGCGGCGATCAGACGTCGTGGTTGTCGGTGTACGGCAGCAGCGAGAGGAAGCGAGCGCGCTTGATCGCGGTCGCCAGCTGGCGCTGGTAGCGTGCCTTCGTGCCCGTGATGCGGCTCGGGACGATCTTGCCGTTCTCGGTGACGTACTGACGGAGGGTGTTGAGATCCTTGTAATCGATCTCTTTGACGCCTTCGGCGGTGAAACGGCAGAACTTGCGGCGGCGGAAGAATTTGGACATGGCTGTGATCCCCGATTAGTCGTCGCTGTCGCGATCGTTGTCGTTGTCGCGACCGCCGCGGCGATCGTCGCCGTCGCCGTCGTCGTCACGGCGACGCGAACCCTTCTGCTCGTCCTTTTCCTTGCTCTTGAGGATGAAGGACGGCTCGAGGTCGGCTTCGTCGCGGCGAACCACGAGGTGACGCAGGACGGCGTCGTTGAAGCGGAAGCCCGTCTCGAGTTCGTTCAGGGCGTTCTGCGAAACCTCGATGTTCAGCATCACGTAGTGAGCCTTGGCGAGGTTGGCGATCGGGTAGGCCAGCTGACGGCGGCCCCAGTCTTCGAGGCGGTGGATCTTGCCGTTGTCGCCTTCGATCAGCGCTTTGTAGCGCTCGATCATGGCGGGCACCTGTTCGCTCTGGTCCGGATGGACCAGGAACACGACTTCATAATGACGCATGGTGACTCCTTGTGGATGCACCCCTTGCGGGGATGGCAGCCTCCCGCAACGTGCGGTGAGGCAAGAAGACCCTCCTTGAGGGAGAGCCAGCCGCGCATTGTAAGGAGAAACGGGGGGTTATCGCAAGGGATGGGCTGAGTGCGACCCGGTGGGCTGATGCGACCCGGTGGGCTGAGTGCGACCCGGCGTGGGAGCCGGTGTGGGAGCCGGCTGTGCCGGCGATGGCCTTCCGGCTACACCGCTCCGTTGGCTTTTCGCCGATGAATCGGCTCCCACAAGCCGATGAATCGGCTCCTACAGGGGGACTGGGCTGCCAGGTGTGGGAGCCGGCTGTGCCGGCGATGGCCTTCCGGCTACACCGCTCCGTTGGCTTTTCGCCGATGAATCGGCTCCCACAGGGGACTGGGCCCACAAGCCGATGAATCGGCTCCTACAGGGGCTTTTTTCGCTATGCGACGGTGAAACTCTCGCCGCAGCCGCATTCGCCCGTGGCGTTGGGGTTGTGGAAAACGAAGGAGGCATTCAGGCCCTGGCGCTGGAAATCGATCAGGGTGCCGTCCACCAGGGGCAGGCTCTTGGGATCGACCACCACGCGGATGCCGTCGATATCCATGACCTGATCGTCCGCGGTGACGGCCCCGGCCAGGTCGACCACGTAGCCGAAGCCCGAGCAGCCCATGCGCTTGACCGAAAAACGCACACCCGCGGCCTCGGGGGCTTTGGCCAGGAAGGCGCGCATGCGGTCGGAGGCGGCTGGAGTGATCTGGATGCTCATGAAGACGTTTTTTTACCGTGGTATATCGGGAGAACGCTGCCGTTCACGTGGCCCTTACATTATCATGCAGAGTCGCGTCCCATGCGCCCTCTTTAATGTGCGGTGCCTTTTCCGGAGTTTCAATCGATGACGGTGGTAAGCGTCAAGCAGGCTCTCGCCGGCGGCACGACCGCGGCGGAACACGAAGTGACTGTACGCGGCTGGGTCCGCACCCTGCGTGAATCCAAGGGCGGCCTGTCCTTCGTGAACGTGAGCGACGGCTCCTGCTTCGCCCCGATCCAGGTGGTCGCCACCGCCGATCTGCCCAATTACGAGACGGACGTGAAACGCCTCTCGGCCGGCGCCGGGATCATCGCCACGGGCAAGCTCGTGCCCTCCCAGGGCAAGGGCCAGGCTTACGAGATCCAGGCCACCCGGGTCGAGGTCACGGGCTTCGTCGAAAATCCGCTGACCTACCCCATCCAGCCGAAACAACACTCCATGGAGTTCCTGCGCGAGGTCGCCCACCTGCGCCCGCGCACGAACCTGTTCGGCGCCGTGACCCGTGTCCGCCATACCATGATGATGGCGATCCACCGCCTGCTGACCGAGCAGGGCTTCTTCTGGATCAACACGCCGATCATCACCACCTCGGACGCCGAAGGCGCTGGTGACATGTTCCGCCTGTCCACCCTGGACCTCGCCAACCTCCCTCGCGACGACAAGGGCGGGATCGACTGGCGCAAGGACTTCTTCGGTCGCGAGGCCTTCCTGACCGTGTCCGGCCAGCTCAACGTCGAGGCCTATGCCCTGTCGATGAGCAAGGTCTACACCTTCGGCCCCACCTTCCGCGCCGAAAACTCGAACACGACGCGCCACCTGGCCGAGTTCTGGATGGTCGAGCCGGAAGTCGCCTTCGCCGACCTCAACGACATGGCCGACCTTGCCGAGCTCTTCCTCAAGGGCATCTTCAAGGCGGTCCTCGACGAACGCGCCGACGACATGGCTTTCTTCGCCGAGCGCATCCAGCCCGATGCGATTTCCCGGCTGGAAGCCTTCATCGCCAAACCCTTCGAGCGGATCCAGTACACCGAGGCCGTCGAGATCCTGCAGAAGTCGGGCAAGAAGTTCGAGCACCCGGTCGCCTGGGGCGTCGACCTGCAGACCGAGCACGAGCGCTACCTCGCCGAGGAACATATCGGCCGTCCCGTGGTCGTCATGAACTACCCCGAAGAGATCAAGGCGTTCTATATGCGCCTCAACGAGGACGGCAAGACCGTGGCGGCGATGGACGTCCTTGCCCCGGGCATCGGCGAAATCATCGGTGGCGCCCAGCGCGAGGAGCGCCTGGACTACCTCGACCGCCGCATGGACCAGTTCGGCCTCGATAAGGACGTCTACAACTGGTATCGCGACCTGCGCCGCTACGGCACGGTGCCGCATGCCGGGTTCGGCCTCGGCTTCGAACGCCTTCTCGTCTACGTCTGCGGCCTTGCAAACATTCGCGACGCCATCCCGTATCCCCGCGCGGCAGGGAGTGCCGAATTTTAAGAACCACGATCCTTATGCCCCCTTCCCCGATTCGCTCCCTGCTTCTCGCTGCCGCGATGCTCACGCTCGCGGCCTGCCACACGATGAAAGCCATCGTGCCGCCCAACTTCCGTCCGCCGGAAAATCCGACGAACGCGGTGGATGTCGCACGCAAGGCGCTCGACAGCGCCACGCCGTGCTGTGGCAGCTTCGCCGACCTGTCCTACCAGGACATGTTGCCCTGGCAGCCGCAGCGCTTCTCGCTGGACAAGGACACCCCGGTCGCCAACCTCAACGGCGATCGCAGCTACTTCCTGGCCTTCCGCCTGCCGACCGGCGCGCAGATGCCGTACACCGTCGCGATGAAAGCCGAACTCAATGGCCGCTGGCTGAGCTCGAGCTACCTGTTCGCGCCGACGGTCGTCCTGCTCGACGACGCCTTCCAACCGCTGCACGCCGAAGACATCCAGCTGTGCGAATACATGGGCTGGACCAACGACACGACGGGCGCCTTCGGCAAGTTCAAGGTCGAGGACGACAAGGCACGCTACCTGGTGGTCTATTCGTCGGCCAAGCAGCAGAAGGGCCAGACCTATTGGGAGCAGTCGCCCAGCAACTTCTCGGCGGAAGCGCCGGTGAAGATGGCCGCGGCGGGCAGCTTCAAGATTCCGCACGGTCCGGACGGCGTGCTGTTCGTGGGCATGCAGAACGACACCTACAAGAAGGCGATAAGCAACGCGGTCTGTGACAAGGCCCAGCCGGGCAATGGCGTGATCTCCACGATTCGCCAGGTGGTGGCCACCGATATCCTCGGCCAGGGCCAGGACCAGGGCCATGCTCAGAGCCAGGACAAGAAAGAAAAGGGCAGCTGAGCCAGCATGCAGACCGCCGTCCTCCTCTATCTGCTGTTGCTGCTCGGTGCGGTGGCCGCCTTCGTCTTCCATTTCGTCGCCCAATGGCGCTTCACCGCGCTGCTGCGCCGGCGCTATCCGGACCAATGGACGACGATCACCGAGGCCGACACCGGCCGCCCCAATGGCATGGCCAACTGGCTGCGGATGCGCCGTGTGCTGCGCTCCGACGCCCCGGCCCTGTTCAACGACGACGACCTCGACCGCTGGCAGCGCTGGTGGCGTCGTGCGCCCTGGTTCGCGTGGCCGTGCTGGTTCGCCGCGATGGCGCTACAGTGGTGGGCGATGAGACAGGCCTGACAGGCCGCCACCCAACCAGGGAGCACGCATGGATCTTCGCCTCACCGGTCGTCACGCGCTGGTCTGCGGCGCCTCCCAGGGCATCGGCCGGGCCACCGCCTTCGAACTGGCCGAACTGGGCGCCAGCGTCACCCTGCTCTCCCGCTCCGCCGACGCCCTGGTCGCGCTCGCCGCCGAGCTGCCGGCGAGCCAACCCGGACAGAAGCATCGCCATGTGGCCGTCGACATGCTCGACACCGATGCCCTGGCCGCAGCGGTCGCCGAGGTGGTGAAACTCAACGCCGTGCACGTACTGGTGAACAACAGCGGCGGACCGCCGCCCGGCCCCGCCTGGAATGCCGAGCCCGATGCGTTTCTCGTCGCCTTTCGCCAGCACCTGATCGGCGCGCAAGTCATCACGCGCGCCTGCCTGCCGGGTATGCGCGAGGCCCGTTACGGCCGCGTCGTCAACGTCATCTCCACCTCGGTGAAAGAGCCGATTCCCAACCTCGGCGTCTCCAATACGGTGCGTGCCGCCGTCGCCGGCTGGGCCAAGACACTCTCGGCCGAAGTCGCCGCGGACGGCATCACGGTGAATAACGTGCTCCCCGGTTACACGCGTACGCCACGCCTGGAGGCCTTGGTCGAGGCCAGTTGCAAGGCCGGGCGAAGCCGCGACGACGTCGAGCGGGGCCTGCTCGCCAGCGTGCCCGCGGCGCGCTTCGGCGACCCGGCGGAAGTGGCTGCGGTGATCGCCTTCCTCGCCAGTCCCGCCGCCGGCTACGTCAACGGGGTGAGCATCACCGTCGACGGTGGTCGCACGCGCAGTTTCAACTGAGGCGGGCGATGCTGATTCTCGCCAACCTCATCGACGGCCGATCGCGCGCACCGCGCGGCGGCCGCTACCTCGACAGTGTGGATCCCGCCGTCGGCCGGCCGTTTGCCCAGTGCCCCGATTCGGACGCCGGCGATGTCGCCGACGCGGTCGCCGCCGCGGCTCGCGCGGCGCCCGGTTGGGCACAGACGGCAGCCGAGGCACGCGGGCGCTGCCTGCACCGTCTGGCCGACCTGATCGAAGCTCGCCTGGAAACGTTCGCCGAGGCGGAATCGCAGGACAGCGGCAAGCCGCTTGCCCTCGCCCGCTCGCTGGACATTCCCCGCGCCGTCGCCAACCTGCGCTTCTTCGCGGCGGCCGCCAGCCAGTGGAGCAGCGAGTCGCACGCGATGGAACACGGTGCGATCAACTACACGCTGCGCCTGCCGCTAGGCGTCGTCGGCTGTATCAGTCCGTGGAACCTGCCGCTGTATCTTTTCACCTGGAAGATCGCACCCGCGCTGGCCGCCGGCAATACGGTGGTGGCCAAGCCTTCCGAGGTCACGCCCTACACGGCATGGCTGCTCGGAACCCTCGTCGGCGAGGCGGGTTTTCCCCCGGGCGTGCTCAATATCGTCCATGGCACCGGCCCCGCCGTCGGCGAGGCCATCGTCACGCACGATGCGGTGAAGGCGATTTCATTTACCGGCAGCACGCGTACGGGTGTCGCCATAGCGAGTGCCGCCGCACCACGGCTGAAAAAAGTGTCGCTCGAACTCGGCGGAAAGAATCCGGCGATCGTGTTCGACGACTTCGACTTCTCCGAGGCATCGCTGACCACGATCGTGCGCTCGGGTTTTGCCAACCAGGGCGAGATCTGCCTCTGCGGTTCGCGCCTGCTCGTGCAGCGTGGCATCTACGATCGCTTTCGCGACGCCTATGTCGAGCGCGTGCGTGCCCTGAAGGTCGGCGACCCGCAGGACGCGTCGAACCAGTTGGGTGCGCTCGTCTCGCAGGCGCATTTCGACAAGGTCACCGGCTGTATCGCGCGCGCCGTCGACGAGGGTGGCACGTTGCTGACCGGTGGCGGACGCGTCGTCGTCGGAGGGCGTTGCGCCGAGGGCTGGTTCGTCCAGCCGACGGTGATCGAAGGACTCCCACCCGAGGCGACGACGAATCAGGAAGAGATCTTCGGACCGGTCGTCAGCCTGATTCCCTTCGATAGCGAAGCGGATGCCCTGGCCATCGCCAACGGCACGCCCTATGGGCTCGCCGCTTCGGTATGGACGCGCGATGTATCGCGCGCGCACCGGTTCTCGGCAAAACTGGACTTCGGCATCGTCTGGATCAACTGCTGGATGCTGCGTGACCTGCGAACTCCGTTCGGCGGCACGAAGCAGTCGGGGGTCGGTCGCGAAGGCGGATACGAAGCCATGCGTTTCTTCACCGAGGCCAGGAATGTCTGCATCGATCATGGGCAATGACGTCATCCGCGCCGACGGCGCACCGGCGCCGGTCGGCGCTTATCCGCACGCACGACGCGTGGGCGACCTGTTATTCCTTTCCGGCGTGGGTCCGCGCGTGCCGTCCACGAATGCCGTGCCCGGCAATGTCCTCGATGCGGACGGCAGGCTGCTTGCCTACGACATCGAGGCGCAGTGCCGGCAGGTGTTCGCCAACGTTCGCGCGGTGCTGGAGGCCAGCGGCGCACGCTTCGAGGATCTGGTCGACGTGACCGTGTACCTGACCGACATGGCTGGCGACTTCGCCACGTACAACCGGCTTTACGCGGAGGCGTTCGCGGGGGTCGATGCGTGCCGGACGACACTGGGAATTACCGCCCTGCCGACCCCGATCGCGATCGAGCTGAAGTGCGTGGCACACCTGGGTCGTCGATCTACGGCGTGAGGGCCCGGGCGCCTTCGAGGCAAACGCGCAGCATGTCGCCGATCAGCACCTGCACCTGCGCGGCCTTCTTCGGCAGGTATTCGAACGAATCCTCGTCCATGTAGTTGAGCTGCGCCAGCTCGAGCTGGATCGCGTCGACACCGTCGCCCGGGCGGCCGTAGTGGCGGGTGATATAGCCACCCTTGAAGCGGCCGTTCACGGCAAACGAATAGTCTTCCTGGCGCTCGAGCACGGCGGCGACGCGCGCCTGCAGTCCGGGCGAGCAACTGGCGCCATCGGCCGTACCCAGGTTGAGGTCCGGGAGGCGACCGTCGAAGAGCATCGGTACCTCGCTCCGGATGGAATGGCCTTCCCACAGCACCACATGGCCGAACTCGGCCTTGAGGCGAGCCAGCTCGCCGGCCAGGGCCTGGTGATACGGCTTCCACCAACGTTCGACGCGGTCGGCAATCTCCGCAGCGTCCGGCTCGGCGCCCGGACGATAGATCTCCCGGCCGTCGAACAGCACGGTCGGAACGAGGCCGGTCTCATTCTTGCCGGGATAGAGCAGGTGGCCATCGGCCGGGCGGTTCAGGTCGACCACGTAGCGGGAGGCAAACGGCTTGATCACGCTCGCACCCATCTCGCGGGCGAAATCGTAGAGTTCGGCCACGTGCCAGTCGGTATCCACCGAACCTCGCGCCCGACGCTTCATGCGGGCGGCCATGTCATCGGGAATAGCGCTGCCGTTGTGCGGCAGGCTGACCAGGAGCGGCGCGGTGCCGCGATGAAGGGTGTAAGGAATCATGGGCAGAGTGTAGCGCTCAACCGGGCACCCGATCGCCCATCAGGACCATCTCTTCGGCCGATGTCGGATGGACAGCCAGGGTATCGTCGAAGTCGGACTTGCAGGCCCCCATCTTGATCGCCACGGCGAAGCCCTGGAGGATCTCGTCGACGCCCGGCCCCAGCATCTGCATACCGACGATCCGCGACTCCTCGCCCACGCAGATCAGCTTGAACCGCGTGGTGATGGGCCGCCGGGCCAGGGCCAGCTGCATTGGCACGAAGGATTGCTTGTACAGGTGCACATCGGCGCCGTAGGCCTCGCGGGCCTGCTGCTCCGACATGCCGATCGTGCCCAGCGGGGGGTGCGAGAAGACCACGCTGGGGATGTTCTCGTAATCCAGCTTCGCGTTCGGCTTGCCGCCGAACAGCCGGTCGACCAGCTTGCGCGCCGCCGCCACGGCCACCGGGGTCAGCGCCATCCGTTCGGTCACGTCGCCGACGGCATAGACCCCTTCGACGTTCGTGTTCTGCCAATCGTCGATCCGCAGGTGGCCGTCGGTCCCGGTGGTGGCCAGGCCGATCGCCCCGATGTCGAGTGCCGCCGTATTCGCCTCGCGGCCAATGGCCACGATGAGCGCATCGAAGGGGCCCGGATGATCCCCGCGATCGCAGTCGAGCAGGATGGCCCCGTCGGTCTGGTGCGCCGCGACGATCTGGCATTCGTAATGGACGTGGATGCCATGCTGCTCCATTTCGTCACCGAGGCCGTATGCCATCTCCTCGTCGAAGCCTCCCATCAGGCGTCCGCGCACATACATGTGGACGTCGCAGCCGAGCGCGCGCAACACGCCGGCAAGCTCGACGGCGATATATCCGCCGCCGATGATGGCGGCGCGCCTCGGGCACGCGCGTAGGTCGAAGAAACCGTCCGAATCCATGGCGCACTCGAAGCCCGGCTTGTCGAGGTGCTTCGCCCTGGAACCCGTGGCAACGACGATGTGCGGTGCCGTGAGCTCGCGATCGCCGGCACGCACGCGCGCCTTGCCAATGAAGCGTCCGGTTTCCCGCACGACCGTGACATGGGCAAGATCGAGCGCCTGCTGGTACTTGCCGTGGATACGCTCGATGTATTCCTCGCGCCGCTCGATGAAGCGCGGCCAGTCGAGGCTGCCCGGCGTGTCGTGGAAGCCGTAGTCCATGGCGATGTACTGCGCTTCGGCCATCTGCGCTGCGTACCACATGGCCTTCTTCGGCACGCAACCGACATTGACACAGGTACCGCCCAGTTCACCCGGCTCGACGAGCGCGACCTTCACCCCAAGCTTGCCGGCACGAATCGCGGCGGCGAGGCCACCCGAGCCACCGCCGATCACGATGAGGTCGAAGGCTTCCACGGTCATGCGTCACTCCAGCAAGGTCAATGCGCCACCGTAGCAAACGCGCCCGTCCTTGTGCTGTGTTTTTACAGACCGAAACGTGCCGGCGAATACGGCGTCGGATCCAGCATCGGCGCCGGGCCGGACAGTAGATTCGCCACCAGTTCGCCGGTTGCCGCCGACATGCTGATTCCCAGCATGCCGTGCGCCGTGGCGTAGGTCAGGTTCGACCATCGCGTGCTCGGCCCGATGATCGGCAATTCGTCCACGCTCATGGGACGCCAGCCCCACCAGGGCACCGCCTCACCGCGCCCCTCCGGTTCATGCAGGTAGGTCGCGGCGCCACGCCGGAGGGCTTCCAGGCGTACCGGGTTGAGCCCCTCCGAGAAACCTGAGAATTCCATGGTGCTGCCAAGGCGATAGCCGGACGCCCACGGCGTCACGCAGACAGCCGCTTCGCGCAGTACCAGCGAATGCGTCGGCACACGTTCGGGTGGTTGGTCCCAGGTCAGCGAATAGCCCTTGCCCGGCTGCATCGGCAGGCGGATATCCAGCAGCTTGCCAAGCAAGGGCGACCAGGCGCCAAGCGCCATCACCACGCGGTCTCCGCTGAACACCCCGCCCGTGGTGCGAACATGCGAGATGCGCTCGCCGTCGAGCACGAACTCGTCCACGCGCGCACCGGTCTCGATGGCGCCACCCAGCTCGCGGACGCGTCTCGCCAGCTCGGCCACATAGCGATCGGGTCGCAGGCGGGCGTCGCCCGGATGAAGCAGGCCACCGATCACGCCTTCGCGCAGGGCAGGTTCCAGTGCGAGCACGTCGTCGCCGACCAGGACACGCACGTCCATGCCCAACCGCCGCAGGAGCTCCACGTGCGGACGGTCGTCCTGCATGACCCGACCGTCGCGGTAGACGTAAAGCTCGCCGACCTCCTCGAATTCGCACGCGAGCCCCTCGTCGGCGATGAGCTCGCCGAGCAGGGCCCGCGACCGGTTGAGGATCGCGCCGCGCGCTTCTCCGGCGTATTTGTAGTCGCGCCAGGTGCAGTGACGGGCGAAGTCGAGCAGCCAGCGCGCGCGGGCCGGATCCGGTCGCGGGTTCACGTAGAGCGGCGCGTCGCGGCTTAGCATCGAGCGCAGCGCCGTGCCGACCATGCCAGGCATGGTCAGCGGCCCCGCGTGGCTGGGCGTGATCGTGCCGCAGTTGCCGTGCGAGGCCCCGTTTCCGGGCAGGCCCTGTTCGAGCACACGCACGCTCGCGCCAGCCTTGAGCAGGTACAACGCGCACGCCAGGCCGATCACTCCCCCGCCCATGATCAGAACGTCGCTTCGGGATCTATCCATCGGCAAAGTTTAGCGGGCGCCCAGGGCGCTGCGGCCTGTCCGTCACATGAATTCGTGCGCTTTGCGAGGTATTCCACGCAACCCATTGATTTGATAACCTCGACGCGCCGCTCCTACAGGGGGAAACGCCCGATGTCCGTCACTGCTTCATTTTTTCCTCCACGCCCGATCCGCTTGCTCGCCCCCGTCGCGCTCGCACTGGCCATGAGCCTGCTCGTGGCCTGCAGCGGCGCCCCGCCGAGGCGCTCCTCGTCCTCGCAACAGCGAAACCCGGCCGCCGCCGTCCCCCTGGCCAAGAACCTCTCGTGGTCGAACCGCGCCGCCGACGCGCCGCCCGCCGATGCGGCGAACGACGTCCTTTTCCGTGCCATCGGCCTGGTCGGCACGCCCTACCGCTGGGGCGGAAACACGCCGCAGGGCGGCTTCGACTGCAGCGGCCTGATCAACTACATCTATCTGACCTCGACCGGCGTCCGCCTGCCGCGGACCTCCGGCGAAATGGCCGCCCTGGACAAACCCAAGGTCGACGAGTCGCAACTGGCCAGCGGCGACCTGGTCTTCTTCGGCCGCGGGCATGTGACCCACGTAGGCGTCTATGTCGGCAAGGGCCGCTTCGTGCACGCGCCGAATTCCGGCGGTACCGTTCGCCTGGACGACCTCGACGGCGCGTACTGGAAGGAGAACTTCGTCTACGGTCGCCGCGTCCTAAACTGAACGAATGGCAACGCGTGCCGTGTCTTCACATCATTTAAATTGCACACGATTTAATTGCGTGCTTAACTATCTCTCGTGGCCCGGCACCGCCGACGCCCTCCCCCATCACGAACGCCAAGGACATTGATCATGAGCAACCTCTCGAACCTCAAAGAAGTCCTCTACACCGCGCACGCCAAGGTCGCCGGTGGCCGCGAAGGGCACGTCGAAAGCGACGACGGCCTGATCAAGCTCGACCTCCGCCTGCCGAAGGAAATGGGCGGTAACGGTGGCGGCAGCAACCCGGAACAACTCTTCGCCGCCGGCTACGCCGCCTGCTTCGAGGGCGCGGTGCGCTTCGTCGCCGGCCAGCAGAAGGTCAAGGTGGACGGCGCCTCCGTAGCCAGCTCGGTCGGCATCGGCCCGCGCAACGACTCCGGCTTCGGCATCAAGGTGAAGCTCGAAGTGAGCCTGCCGGGTGTCGACGAGGCCCAGGCACTGGACATCGTCAAGACGGCTCACGAGAAGGTCTGCCCGTATTCGCACGCCACCCGCGGCAATGTGGATGTCGATATCTCGGTGAACGGCAAGACGCTCGCCTGAGCGATCGTCCGACCCTGACCTCCCGGCGCCCCGGCACCGGGAGGTCAGGGCATTGCGGCGACGTCCGAAAGGGTTAGCATGGCGTAAATTCGGCAATCGCAGCGAATTGTCGTTGGGTGGCCTTCCCATTCCCGGGCCGCGGCCACATCATGCGCCATGACGCCCGCCGGCCCAGCAAGGACCCGGGTTTTTCGAGTCGACGACGTACGGGGACCATCGCTCGGGAGCGAACAGCATGCAAGGAGCGGAAAGCGAGCGTGCATCATGGGGGCAAGTCATGGCCGTGGCCGCCGCGTATGCGGCGTGCTATGAGGTCACCCGCTATTTCTCGTATTCGCACTGGATCCTGACGGCCGGGCTTCGCCTGGCTTGCCTGCTTCTCGTTCCGTACCGGTTCTGGCCCGCCCTGATCCTTGGCGAGTCGCTGCCGGTCATGCAGAACGCGCTTCTGCACGAAGCGGATTTCGGATGGGCATGGACGTCCGTTTCGGCCATTCCGTTCATTCCGCTTTGCATGCCCTTCGTCAAAGCCATCCGTTCGCGGATGCCGCTCTTCGACGCCAATGGGCAGATAAACGCAAACACGCTCCTGTTCGCCACGCTCGTTTGCGCCGTGGTCACAGCGCTGCGCACCGACCTGGCGGTATTCGCCGCGTTGATCGTCGCCCCCGACGGTTGGGACGCCTGGCGCGCCGAAGGCCTGATCGATCTGCTGGCGTACGTGCTCGGCGCCTACCTGGGAGCCCTCAGTCTCGCGCCGATGCTCCTGGCCGTACGGGAGTGGTTCCGCGAAAGCCTCTCCTGGAAGCGCTTCTTCGGCAGCACACTCACCCGCGACGTCGCCATGGGCGCCGTGCCCCTGTTGATCGCCTTCGCGGTGACCGCGTCGGCGTCGTCCGGCATCGGCGTGGATGTACTTCGCCTGGCCATGGCGGTGCCGGTCATCGCACTCACGGCGCGGCATGGCTGGACCGGTACGGCGGTCGGCGGAATGCTCAGCAGCATCGCCCTCGCCACGACATCCGAAACCCTCCTCGATCCGGCGATGATCCGTGTGCAGGTCATCCTCGCGCTGGTTATTTCCAGCAGCCTCATCGTCGGCATCAAGCGCTCGAGCGCAGCCGTGCACAGCCGCGTTTCACAGCATCCCTAAGCGACGCGACCCATCGACAGGATAGATCGCGTCGCCTCGATGGTCGGACACTCAGCCGACGCTGCACTCACGCGGATTGGTGCACTTCACCATGTCCGCCCGGGGGGCGCTGCCCGAACGTACTGCCGTCTGCACGGTCGCATTGACGCTCTGGGCGGTGCGAGTAACGGACGGCGAGGCATCGGCGGCGAAGGCGGACGCAGCGGCGAAAGACACGACGAGGAACGAAACAAGGCGCGGCATGCTTTTCATGAGAGTGTCCTTTAATTGAGGAATGTGCCCGCAGTGGCCTGCGTGCCTCTCGATGATCGCACCCGCTAGACGGCAGGAAGGGCCGATTCGGCCTGGATCGGGTCCCTTTGCCGAATACGTTCACTGCCGACACGCAGGCAAGAAAAAAGGCACCCGAAGGTGCCTTTCTTTTCACATATCGCTGACGAAAACGGATCAGTGAGCGGCGTCGCCGTTCGGGTGCGCGTGGCCGTGCTCGATCTCTTCCGGCGTGGCTTCGCGGACGTTCTGGACGTCGACGTTGAACGTGAGCGTCTTGCCAGCCATCGGGTGGTTGAGGTCGACATCGACGACGCTGGAGCCGATCTTCTGCACGACGACGACACGGTTGCCGCCTTCCTTGAGCGAGAGGACGGTGGAAGCACCCACCTTCAGGCCCTTGCCCTGTTGCGGGAAGTACTTCTTCGGCACACGCTGGGTCAGACCGTCCTGGCGTGGGCCGTAGCCCTGTTCCGGCTCGATCGTGACGTCGAAGGTGTCACCGACCGACTTGCCCTCGAGACCGGCTTCCAGGCCCGGGATCAGCTGGCCGTGACCGAGCAGGATCCAGAGCGGCTCACCACCCTCCACCGAGCTCTCGACCTTCTCGCCGTTGACGGTGAGCGTGTAGTGGAACGAGATGACCTTGTCCTTGCCAGCCTGCATGTTCGTTTTCTACCGGATGAAAACCGGGCATTTTACCGGCCGGCGGGCCCCGCGTCACGCCGCATCGCGCTTCTTCCCGAATCCCACGCCGCGTGCCTCCGGCCCGAGCCAGGTCAGCAGGGCCAGCAGCAGAGCGACCGCCCCGATCCAGGTGGACATGGCGAAGGCGAAGTCGCCGCCGCGCTGGCTCGCGATCCAGGTCTGTGCCGTGGCGGTAATCGCCGCCAGCAGGTTGCCCATCTGATAGGCGAAGCCGGGCAAGGTGCCGCGGACCGCATCCGGCGACAGTTCGTTGAGGTGGGTCGGCACCACACCCCAGGCGCCCTGCACCATCACCTGGATGAGGAACGCACCCAGGCCCAGGAACAGCAGGGAACCACCGTACGTCCAGAGGGGAATCACGGGGATCGCCAGCAGGGCGGCGATCATGATGGCCTTGCGCCGGCCGATCCGCTCGGAAAGCGAGCCGAAGGTCAGGCCACCGAACAAGGCGCCCAGGTTGAGCAGCGCCGTGAGCATGAAGGCCGTGCCCGAGCCAGCCGGGATCTTCAGCGTTTCCTGCACGAAGGTCGGGTACATGTCCTGCGAGCCGTGGCTGAACATGTTGAAGGCGGCCATGAGCAGCATCATGTAGACGAAGCGCTTCCAGTTCCCGCGCATGGAGACGAAGACACTTTCCCGGGCTTCGTTCCGGCGGCCTTCCCACACCGGCGATTCGGGCACCTTGCGGCGGATGTAGAGCACCAGCAGGGCCGGTGCGGCGCCTACGATGAACAGGCCACGCCAGCCGATGTGGTCGACCAGCAACCAGTTGGCCAACGCGGCGAGGAAGAAGCCGCAGGGGTAACCACTCTGCAGCAGCCCCGAGACGAAGCCACGCGACTTGGCAGGGATGGACTCCATCGCCAGCGACGCGCCGATGCCCCATTCGCCGCCCATGGCGATGCCGAAGAGGAAGCGAAGGCCGAGCAGGATGCCGAGGGTCGGGGCGAAGGCACAGGCTATCTCGAGCACCGAAAACAGCACGATGTCGAACATGAGTACGGGGCGTCGGCCGTAGCGATCGGCCAGCCGCCCGAAGACGAGCGCACCGATCGGCCTCGCCGCCAGGGTCAGGAACAGGCCGTACGTGACCTCCTGCTTGGAAACGTGGAACTCCGCCGCGACGGCGAGGATGACGAAGGTCAGCAGGAAATAATCGAAGGCGTCGAGGGTCCAGCCAAGGAAGCTGGCGATGACGGTATGCCGCTGAGTCGAATCGAGTTCGCGCAGCGCGGCGGGAAGCGGCATCAGATATTCCTCAACGCAGATTCGGGCGGCGCCGAAGTTAACACAGCGAGGGAAATCCGAACGACCGCTTGACGACGGGACGACGTGTCGTGGTTACACTGGGACGCGTCACTGTACGACCGACGCCATTCCACGACAGACGGAGGACTCATGAAGTTTTCGTACTCGCTCGTTTCATTCGCCCTGATTGCCGGCCTTGGCGTCGGCACCGCTCTCGCGCAGGACGCCGCCGGCGCCAAAGACGCGCCCGCGTTCTCGGATATCTCCAAGGACGGCAAGTACATCACCCGCGGCGATATCCCCAAGGATAACGAGCGGCTGAAGCAGCTTCGCATGCACATCGGCGACAACGACACCGATCACAACGGCAAGATCGACGAGAAGGAATACAACGCCTATCTCTCGAAAGACAATCCGCTGCAGAAGCACTAGTCATTCGAATCGGCCGGGCATGGCTGACATGCCCGGCTCTTTCCAGGATGGAAACCAGCTCATGACCCCTGAAACCCGCACGCGGCGACGCATCGCGTCGCGGTTCAGTCGCCGCCGCGACCGGATCTACATCCACGGCAAGCTCGCGACCGACCCTGTCTATGCCGCCACGGCGACAGCGATCGCCGGTCGGCGCCTGCCCTTGCTGGACATCGGCTGTGGCCTGGGCATCCTTGGCCATTACCTGCACGCCTGTGGCGCACTGGACGACTACCTCGGTCTGGACCACGATCCGCGGAAGATCGCCATGGGCCGGGCCGCCGCCGACCGCGCCGGACTGGGTGCGAGCCTTTCCCTGAGCGAGGTGGACGCCACCACGCCACAGGCGATTCGCGGGCACGTGGCCCTGCTGGATGTCCTGCATTACCTGCCGGAGGACCGCCAGGCCGACCTCCTGGCCTACGCCGTGGACCATCTTGCCGACGATGGCGTGCTCATCCTGCGCAACGTGATCCGCGACGGCACGTGGCGTTATCGGGCCACGGTGTGGGAGGAGAAGTTCATCGAGGCCGTGGGCTGGATTCCCGGCGGGGCCCAGTACTTCCCCACCGAGGACGATATTCGCGGGGTGCTGGAGCCGCGGGGGATCCGGGTCGAGTTCCGGCCGCTGTTCGGGCGCACACCCTACAACAGCTATCTGATGGTCGCTTCCCGGCATTCCTGATCGCCGATGAATCGGCTCCTACCGGGTCGAAGCATTGTGCGGCGCAATAAGGTATACTCGGCGGGTCGTGCTTGCGCTCCGACTCCCTTGCGGACCCCCGGCGTGGAGAATCTCCCGCCCGTTCCCCCACCCTCGGAAGCGCGCTCGACACCGGCCAGCCTGCTGTCTTCGTCATGGTTAGCGGCCGCCAATCCATCGACTCGTAGTGCGGTTCCAGGGAACGCTCGAGTCACGCAGGAGCTTCACTCCATGTCTTTCGATTCGCTGGGCCTCGCGCCCGCGTTGCTGCGCGCCCTTTCCGAAGCCGGTTATGAAAAGCCGACTCCGATCCAGTCCGCAGCCATCCCGCTCGTCCTCGCCGGCAACGACCTCATGGCCGCCGCGCAGACCGGTACCGGCAAAACCGCCGCGTTCGCCCTGCCGCTGCTGCAGCTGCTTGCCAAGGACGACCGTGGCGACACGCGCCGTCCGATCCGCGCGCTGATCCTCACCCCGACCCGCGAACTCGCCGCCCAGGTGCAGGAAAACCTGCGCGACTACGGCAAGTACGTGCGTCTTTCCAGCACCGTCATCTTCGGCGGCGTCGGCATGGGCAACCAGCTGCAGGCCTTGCGCCGCGGTGTCGACGTCGTCGTCGCCACGCCAGGCCGCCTGATCGACCATATGCAGCAGCGCTCGGTCGACCTCTCCAAGGTCGATATCCTGGTGCTCGACGAAGCCGACCGCATGCTCGACATGGGCTTCCTGCCGGCACTCAAGCGCATCCTCGCCGCCGTGCCGCGCCAGCGTCAGACGTTGCTGTTCTCGGCCACGTTCGCGCCTGAAATCAAGGCACTCGCGCAGCAGTTCATGCGCGATCCGAAGGAAGTCTCGACCACCCCGGCCAACTCGGTCGCGACCCTGGTCACCCACCGCGTGCATCCGGTCGACGCGGCGAACAAGCGCGACCTGCTGCTGCACATCCTGTCGCAGGACAGCCGCCGCCAGACGCTCGTCTTCGGTCGCACCAAGCACGGCGCCGACAAGCTGGTCCGCCACCTGGAACAGTCCGGCATCAAGGCCGCGGCGATCCACGGCAACAAGAGCCAGAACGCCCGTACGCGTGCCCTGTCCGACTTCAAGACCGGCCGCGTCACCGTCCTGGTCGCGACCGATATCGCCGCGCGCGGTATCGATATCGACCAGCTGCCGGTGGTAATCAACTTCGATCTGCCGATGGTGGCCGAAGACTACGTGCACCGCATCGGCCGTACCGGCCGTGCCGGTGCCGAAGGCCAGGCCATTTCGCTGGTCAGCCACGACGAGTCCGGTCTGCTGCGCGACATCGGTCGCCTGCTCAAGACCGACCTGGAAATCAGCAACGTGCCCGGCTACGAGCCGAGCACGCCGCTGCGCCTGGATGCCGGTGCGCCGCGTCCGAAGCAGCAGCCGCGCCAGCCGCAGGCGTCGCGCAACCAGGTCGGCCAGGGCCGTTCCGGTGGGGGCCAGGGTCGCTCGGCCGGCGGCCAGGGCCGTTCGCCGTCGAACGGTCAAGGTCGCCAAGGTGCGTCCAGTGCCGGTGGCAGCGCCGGTCGCCCGTCGTCGCACCGTCCCCACGGCCATTCGCCGGCGGGCACCGGCGAGAACACCGGCAATCACAAGCGTCGTCGCCAGCGTACGGGTCCGGCCACCAACAAGGCCTGATCGCGCGTCGGTCGTCGCTTGTCAGCCTTGCGCCCTGATCTTCGCCGTCAGCACGTGGTCTTCCCACAGCCCGTCGATCTTCAGGTAGCGCTTGGCCAGGCCTTCCTTCTCGAAGCCCAACCGCCCGAGAAGGCGGCCACTACGATCATTGCGCGGCATGTAGTTGGCCATCACGCGATGGAAGTCCAGAGGGCCGAACGCATAACGGACCGCGGCGTCCAGGGCCTCGTACATCAGGCCCTGGCCTTCGTGTTTTCGCGCGATACCGTAGCCTAGATGACAGGCCTGGAAGACGCCACGGACGACATTGGCAAGGGTGAACGTCGCGATGATCTCGCTGCCGTCGGGCGTCAGCACGACGAACGGGAAACCGCGATCCGCCCTCGCCGCTTCGAGGCCCGCCTCGATGGCGAGCCGGCAGCCTTCCACGGTGTAGTGCGACTCGCTGCGCAAGGGCTCCCAGGGACGCAGGTGCTCGCGGTTCTCCACACGGTAGCGGCGCAGCATGTCGGCCTCTTCCGGATCGAGCAGGCGGATCACCGTGCGTGGTGTTCGCATGCGGATGGGTTCGCTCATGCAGCGAGCGCCTTCGCGTGATGACGCAGGTGGTCCTCGACGAAGGTCTGGATGAAGTAATAGCTGTGGTCGTAGCCCGGTTGCATGCGCAGCCGGAGCGGCTGGCCCGCCTCCTCGCAGGCCGCTTCGAACCGCTGGGGTTGCAGCTGCCTGGTCAGGAAGCCGTCCGCTTCGCCCTGGTCGATCAGGATCCGGCCGTCGAAACGGGCGCCCTGCCGTACCAGTTGGGTCGCATCGTAGCGGGCCCAGGCCTTGCGATCTTCCCCGAGGTAACGGGAGAACGCCTTCTCGCCCCACGGCACGCTGGTGGGAGCGACGATGGGCGCAAACGCCGATACCGAGCGATACCGGCCCGGGTTGCGCAGTGCGATCGTCAACGCACCGTGTCCACCCATGGAATGGCCGAAAATGCCTTGCCGGCTCATGTCCAGGGCGAACCGTTCCGCGAGCACGCGGGGCAGTTCGTCGACGACGTAGCTGGCCATGCGAAAACGTGAAGACCAAGGCGCTTGCGTGGCATCGAGATAGAAGCCCGCGCCTTCGCCGAATTCCCAGTCGCCGGTGGCGCCTGCGATACCGGTGTCCCGCGGGCTCGTATCCGGCATGACCAACGCGATGCCCAGTTCGGCGGCGATACGCTGCGCGCCGGCTTTCATCGTGAACGTTTCAGCGGTACACGTCAGTCCGGCGAGGTACCAGAGGACAGGAACAGGCCCGTTTTCGGCCGCCGGAGGCATGAAAACCGCAAAACGCATCGTACCGCCGCATGTTTCGGATGCATGGGAATAAAATCCCTGGATGCCGCCGAAGCAGCGTTGTTCCGAGACCGTCTCGATCGTCGTCATGCCCTTCTCCCTACCAAAGCTGACCGGGAAGTGTAACGCCGACGCAACAAGTGGCTATGGGCCGCCTCACCAGGCGGTCATCGCTGCTACAATACCGCTACTGCCCGGCGCCGCTTCCGCCGCCGCGCCCCCTCTTCGAGGTCGCCATGTCATCCCCCGATACAGATAACGCTCCGGCCCAGCCCGGTTTTAGCGCGCTCGCGCTCGACGAAAAAGTCATGCGCGTACTGGCCGAAGTCGGCTACGAAGTGCCGTCGCCGATCCAGGCCGCCACCATTCCGCCGCTGCTCGAAGGCCGCGACGTCATCGGCCAGGCGCAGACCGGCACCGGCAAGACCGCTGCCTTCGCGCTGCCGGTGCTCTCGCGCATCGACCTGAAGCCAGGCAAGCCGCAGGCGCTGGTTCTCGCGCCCACCCGCGAGCTCGCCATCCAGGTTGCCGAAGCCTTCCAGAAGTATGCCACCTACATGCCGGGCTTCCAGGTCCTGCCGATCTACGGCGGCCAGAGCTACGGCCCGCAGCTGCAGGGTCTCAAGCGCGGTGCGCAGGTGATCGTCGGCACGCCGGGTCGCGTCATCGACCATCTGGACAAGGGCACGCTGGATCTTTCCGGCCTGCGCTTCCTGGTGCTCGACGAAGCCGACGAAATGCTCCGCATGGGCTTCATCGACGATGTCGAGAAGCTGCTCCAGGCCACGCCGAAGACGCGTCAGGTCGCCCTGTTCTCCGCGACCATGCCGGCACCGATTCGCCGCATTGCGCAGACGTACCTGAAAGAACCGGTCGAGATCACGATCAAGAACAAGACCACGACCGCGGCGAACATTCGCCAGCGTTACTGGTTCGTCAGCGGCGTGCATAAGCTCGACGCGCTCACGCGCATCCTCGAAGCCGAAAGCTTCGACGCGATGATCGTGTTCACGCGCACCAAGCAGGCCACCGAAGAACTGGCCAGCAAGCTGCAGGCACGAGGCTTCGCGGCTTCCGCGATCAACGGCGACATCGCGCAGGCGCAGCGCGAGCGCGTGATCGACCAGCTGAAGACCGGCAAGCTCGACATCCTCATCGCTACCGACGTGGCGGCCCGTGGACTCGACGTCGATCGCATCAGCCACGTGTTGAACTACGACATCCCGCACGACACCGAGTCGTACGTGCACCGCATCGGCCGTACCGGCCGCGCCGGTCGCAGCGGTGAGGCGATCCTCTTCGTCACGCCGCGCGAGAAGAACCTGCTCCGCCAGATCGAGCGCGCCACGCGCCAGCCGATCGAGCAGATGCAGTTGCCGACCATCGAAGCGGTCAACGACACGCGCGTCAACAAGTTCAACCAGAAGATCACCGACACGCTGGCGACGGGCGACCTCGGCCTGTTCCAGCAGCTGGTCGAGAAGTTCGAGCAGGAGCACAACATTCCCGCGATCGAGATCGCCGCCGCACTCGCCAAGATCGCCCAGGGCGACCAGCCACTGCTGCTCGAGCCGCCGGCCAAGCGTGAATACACCGAGCGTCCGCCACGCGAATTCGACCGCGAGCGTCCGCAGCGTGACTTCGACCGTGCTCCGCGCGAGAGCGGCGGGGACTTCAACGACCGTCGTCCGGTGCGCGAAGGCATGCGCCAGCCGCGCCCGCACACCACCGAAGCCGGCAAGCGTACGTACCGAATCGAAGTGGGCCACGAGCACGGCGTGAAGCCGGGCAACATCGTCGGCGCCATCGCCAACGAAGGCGGCGTCGAGGCCAAGTTCATCGGCCGCGTGAGCATCCGTGACGACTACAGCCTGATCGACCTGCCGGAAGGCATGCCGCCGGAGATCTTCACCCACCTGAAGAAGGTGTGGGTTGCCCAGCAACAGCTGAAGATCGCCGAGTGGGACGGCGTGGAAGCCCCGCAGAGCGGTAACGCCTCGCGTCCGCCGCAGCGTAGCTTCCGCCCCCAGGGCGCCCGCCCCGGTGGTCCGGGTGGCGCCGGTGGCGGCAAGCCGCCACGCAAGAAGCGCGATTACTGAGTCGGTAAAAGGCACCCTCGGGTGCCTTTTTTTTTGCTGCTTTATCTGGAACCCGCTGTGTGCGGGAAGCTCTTTGTGTGGGAGCCGCTTTATGTGGGAGCCGCTTTGTGCGGGACCCGCTTTGTGTGGGAGCCGCTTCAGCGGCGATGGGTTCGCGACAAACCGACTATCGCCGCTGAAGCGGCTCCCACATGTCCGACGTCAGCGGCTGCATCCCGTGCTTGATGCGCGCCTTGTCGCACTGGGGGCTCGGCTCGCCGTTTTCCCAGGCGGGTTGGAGATCGTGGCAGGGCGAAGGGCGGACCTCGTAGATTCCGCAATGCGCGGCGACGCCCACCTCACCGACCAGCGACTTGCAGCGCGGCTGGTACGCGTTGGTGCCGTGCATGTTCACCCGGTGCGGGTCGAGGTGCTCGGTCAGCGCCGACGGCACGATGCCGCCGGCGAGATCGGTTTCCATCCAGTGGAAGGCCACGCGAAAGGTCGCGCAACACGCGCCACAGAGAAGACAGGGATGGGTCATACGTCGCTTGCGTCAGATCGAACCGGAGAAAGTGTTGCACTTGCCGATGTCACCGGATTCGAGACCCGTCTTGAACCAGCGCACGCGCTGGGCGGAGGTTCCGTGCGTGAACGAATCCGGGACCACCCTGCCCTGTGACTGTTCTTGCAGCGCGTCGTCGCCGATGGCGGTCGCCGCGTTGAGCGCGGATTCCACGTCTCCAGGCTGCAGCCACTGCTGGCGTTGCTGCGAGCGGTTCGCCCAGACGCCGGCGAAACAATCGGCCTGGAGCTCCTGGCGGACGGAAAGCCCGCTGGCACCTTCCAGGCGCGCACCGCGGCGGCGCGCATCGCTGACCTTGTCGAACACGCCGACGAGGTTCTGTACGTGATGACCGACCTCATGCGCGATGACATACGCACGGGCGAAGTCGCCCGCCGAGTGAAAGCGATCCTGCATCGTCTGGAAGAAGTCGAGGTCCAGGTACACCTTGTGGTCGCCCGGGCAATAGAACGGCCCCACCGCCGAGGAGGCCGAACCGCACGCGGTGCGCACCCCGCCGTGGAACAGCACCAGCTTCGGCCGCTCGTAGGTCTGACCGTTGGCGGCGAAGATCTCGCCCCAGGTGTCTTCCGTCTCGCCGAGGATGGCGCGGACGAAGTCCACCTGCGGGTCGTTGCTCGCCGCCTGGTGCGGTGCCGACTGGGTCTGCTGTTGGGGCGCCGCGCCCGGCTCGCCCTGGCCGAGCAGGGCCGTGGGGTCCTTGTAGAACACCATGCCGAGGATGGCCAGGATGATGATGCCGCCGATGCCAAGGCCACGCCCTCCGAAGGAAGGACCTCCGCCACCGCCGCCTTCTCCCGCGTCTTCCACGTTGTCGCTTCTACGGCCTTTTTGCCAGAGCATGGCGCCCTCCTCCCATGGGTGTGTCCCCGGAGCGAGACACGGTCGGCATGATCGCATGGACCAGAACCGCTAGACTCGGCGGCTGAATACGCTCCTCCGGATAGGTTTCATGACCAGTCAGCTCCCCGCCGTCGTTACCCTGCTCACCCTGCTCCTGATGTTCGCCACCGTATGGATGGTGGGCCGGGCGCGTCACCGCTATGGGATCAAGGCGCCGTCGATCTCCGGCGACCCGGCGTTCGAGCGCGCCTGGCGGGTGCAGATGAATACGCTGGAGAACGCGGTGATGTTCATCCCGGCCCTGTGGCTGGCTGCCCAGTACGCCGACCCGCTGTGGGCTGGCATCGCCGGCATCGTCTGGCTCGCCGGACGGGTCTGGTACGCCTGGGCCTACGCGCGCGAGGCCTCGCGCCGCGGGCCGGGCTACCTGGTGTCGATGATCGCCTGGGGCGCGCTCGTGCTGATGGCCGCCGGCGGGATCGGCATGGCCATCATGGAAAACAATACCGCGCCGGCGGAAGACGCTGCCGCCTGATCTTTGTGGGAGCCGGCGCCGCCGGCGATGGGTTCGCGGGAACCTGGCTGTCGCCGCTGAAGCGGCTCCCACGGGTTCCTGCCTCAATCCTCGTCGTCGCGGGCCAGGGCGAGGACCCGCACCCGCTGGATACGCGCTCCTTCCATCGCGGTGACTTCGAACTCCAGTCCGTCCGTTTCGAAACGGTCGCCGGCGCTGGGAAGGCGGCCCAGTCGCTGGAGCACAAAACCGGCAAGCGTGGCGAAGTTGCCGTCGCTGGCGCCCGGCAGGCGATGACCGAGCAGGTGCTCGACGCGACGCACGTCCAGGCTGGCGTCGAGCAGCCACGCGCCGTCGGGCTCGCTGACCGCCGATGGATCGCCTTCGCTGGTCTCGTCGGGAAACTCGCCGGCGATCACTTCGAGCACGTCGGCCGGCGTCACCAGGCCGAGAATGCTGCCGTACTCGTCGACCACGAGGGCGACCTGTAGCGGTGCGCGGCGAAATTCGTCGATAAGGCGCAGCACACTGAGCGATTCGAGCACCGTGATGGGCTTGCGCACCACCCGCTCGGTTTCCAGGCGTCCATGGTCGGCGAGGCTGGCGAGCAGATCGCGCGACGACACCACGCCGATCAACGCGTCCAGGTCGCCGTTGGCCACGAGCATCCAGTGATGCGGGGACTCGCGTGCTTCGGTCAGCAGTGTCGGCAGGTCTTCGCCTGGGTCGACCCAGACGATTTCCGTACGCGGCGTCATGATCGAACGGACCGGCCGCTGTGACAGGTCGAGCACGCCCTGCACCATTTCCAGTTCGTCCTTGCCGAACACCCCGGTATCGGCGGTCTCGGTGGCCGGTGTGCTCTTGCCGTTGTCGCCTTCGTCGTCGGGTGCGCCGCCGAGCAGGCGCAGCACCGCCTTCGCCGTGCGGTCGCGCATGATCCGACCGCCGACCAGCAGCGAGCGGCGGCGATTGCGTCGCATGGTCTGGTTGAACGCCTCGATCATGATCGAGAAGCCGATCGCGGCGTAGAGGTAACCCTTGGGAATGTGGAAGCCGAAGCCTTCCGCGATCAGGCTGAAGCCGATCATCAGCAGGAAGGACAGGCAGAGGATGACGATCGTCGGGCGCGCGTTGACGAACACCGTCAACGGCTTGCTCGCGGTGATCATCAGGCCCATGGCGATGACCACGCCGATCATCATGATCGACAGGTGATCGACCATGCCCACGGCGGTGATCACCGAGTCGAGCGAGAACACGGCATCGAGGATGACGATCTGCGCCACCACCAGCCAGAAACTGGCACGGCGCGCGGCCTTGCCGTCGCTGCCGTCGTCGGCCTCGAGGCGCTCGTGCAATTCCAGGGTGGCCTTGAACAGCAGGAAGGCGCCGCCGATCACGAGGATGAGGTCGCGCCAGGACAGGCCGAAGCCGTTCCAGCTGAACAACGGCTGGGTGAGCGTGACCAGCCAGGACATGGCGGCCAGGAGGCACAGGCGCATCACCAGGGCGAGGCCGAGACCCATGAGCCGCGCCTGATCGCGCTGGCGGGCGTGGAGCTTGTCGGCGAGGATCGCGACAAAGACGAGGTTGTCGATACCGAGCACGATCTCCAGCACGATCAACGTGAGAAGACCCGCCCAGGCCGATGGGTCGGCAAGCCAGTCGAAAGCGAACATGGGTCGGCGCGAGGGGCGCCCGGTTTCCTCCGGAAGGGACGCAACACTATACAGGGGGCACATGACGGTCTGTGCCAGAAGCGCCGTTGCGATGGTCTGGCCCGTCGGCTACGGTGGCTTATGCCTCACGATCTCTCCCCCGCCTCCACGCCCCTGGACACCTCCCCTTCGCCCCCCCGATTCCCTGCCAGGGCCCCGGGGACGATCGAGACCGCCCTGACCATCCTCGCCTATTTCGCGCTGCAGGCCGGCTTCGGTGGCGCGTTCGGCGGCACCTCGCAGTTCATTGCCCGGACCTTCCCCAACGCGGTACCGGACCAGCCCGATCGCCTGATCGTGGTGGTGATCCTCACCCTCCTCTGCGCCGCGGGGGTGGTCGTAACATGGATCGTGCGACGCTGGGCGGCAAAAACGGTCGACGGTGGCGCCGGTGGCCTCGGATTCACCGCGCCCTCGGGCCGCTACGTCGCGATCGGTACGGCGCTCGGCATCCTGGCGCCCCTGCTCGGCGGCCTGCTCACCCAGTTCCTGGCCGGCGACCATGACGTCAGCCAGACGGTGACCGACATCGCCGACCGCGCCCATGTCGGCATGCGCGTGGCCCTGCTGCCGGTGGTGGTCGTGGTCGGGCCGCTGGTCGAAGAGCTCCTGTTCCGCGGCGCCTTGTTGTCCGTACTGCGAACCCGCCTGGGCGACAACTGGGCCATCGCGATCTCGGCCATCGTCTTCGGCGCGGTGCACCTGCCCGATCTGGACTGGCTCTGGTACGCCGTGCCCAACCTGATCCTCGTCGGCGTCTTCTGCGCCTGGTTGCGCGTACGCAGCGGGTCCATCTGGCCGGGCTTCGTCGCACACGCCGCCAACAACGCGCTGGCGGCGGCCGGCTGGTTCATGGCAACGTGAGGCAGCGGGAGGGCTAGAGCGTCTCCAGTGCCGCCACGCTGCGCGCCAGTCGCGGTCCGGCGTAGCACTGGGAGCCCACGGGAAGCAGCCCCACCTCGTTGAAGGCGGCTCGATACCAACGCGCCGGCCGCGACAGGAAGCCCTCGCGGTCGCCGCCGGGATCGTCCTCGCGGGTATAGAGCTCCAGGAAGGCCAGTCCTTCGAGCATCTCGCCGATGCCGGTCAGGCCCGCGCGGATCTCCGCCGGCTTGAGGTAATGCAGCACGTCGGTACAGACGATCAGGTCGAAGCGCGTATCGAAGCGCAGTTCGGCGAGCTGGCCGAAGCGGGCGTAGCCGATATTGCGCGAACGCCCGTAACGCGCCACGGCGTATTCGCTGGCCTCCAGTCCGCGGTAGACGATGCCGGGGCGCATCCGACGCAATACCGCGCGCCAGGGAGCTTCGCCACAGCCGATGTCGAGGACATTGCGTACCGGGCGACCCAGGTAGAACTCGGCCTGGCCGAGCACCATGGCAACCTTGCGGTTGAGCTCGGCGGGCGAGCCGACGGCATGGTCGACGCTGCGGTACCACTTGTCGAAGTAGGCCTGGTCGTAGGTCTTGGGCATGGGATGTCGGCGCCGAAAAATCCCATGTTAGCCGGGCCTACACTTCGGGCATACATGCCCGGCGCCAGCATCGGACGTCATCGATCCAGGAGAACCCCATGCCCCGCATCCAGCTCCGCATCACCGGCGACCGTGACATCTTCGACGACGTGGTCAACGCCATCCACGGGATCGACCGCGTCGAACGCGTCGAAGAGATCGACGACTTCGGCATGGGCGTCCGCGACGACTCCAGCTCGAGCGAATTGTCCGACGACGTCGGCTCGCGCACCTTTACCGTCGAAGTCGAAGTGCCGAACGACAAGGTCGGCGAGCGTGTGCGCGAGATTGCCGAGGAAACCGCCGGCAGCCGCGAAGCCGCCATCGAATTCATCGGCGACGACGAAATCGAAATGTGAACCCAAGGCAGCGCCAGCAAGTTCCTGCGGTCAGGCAGGGGTAAACCTTCGGCCCTCGTTGCCGTTTAAGGTGGACGTCCCACCGAAGCCGGAGGTTCCATGCGAGCGTTGGCCGCCGCCGTATTGCTTGCCCTTGTCGCCCTGCCCGCCGCGGCGCGCGACGACGCCCTGTCCAAGGAAGACGTCGCCTGGCTCGACCGGGTCACCTTCGGCATCGATTCCGCCACCCTCGCCAGCTACCGCGACCTGGGTCGGCGGCGCTTCCTCGACCATCAGCTTCACCCGAAAACCGATGGCCTGCCCGCCGACGTGCGCGCGCAGATCGACGGCTTCGATGTCATGAAAACACCCATGGCCACGCTGGTGGCGCAGATACGCGACCAGTATCGCGACATCAACGCCATGCCGGACGGCGACGCCAAGCAGGCGGCCAAGCAGGCGCTGCAGAAACAAGGCAACGAATACGCGCAGCAGGCGCAGGCGTCCGAGCTGCTTTACGCCATCTACGACGAGAACCAGCTGCGCGAGCAGATGGTCTGGTTCTGGCTGAACCACTTCAGCGTATTCCAGCCGAAGGGCCGCGTGCGTTGGGTCGTCGCCGACTACGCGCAGAACACCATTCGCCCGCATGCGCTGGGCAAGTTCCGCGACCTGGTCATGGCCACGCTGAAAAGCCCGGCCATGCTCGAGTACCTGGACAACGTCCAGAACGCCCGTGACAAGATCAACGAGAACTACGCACGCGAGCTGATGGAACTGCATACGCTCGGCGTGGGCAGTGGCTACAGCCAGGACGACGTGCAAAACCTCGCGCGCATCCTCACCGGCGTCGGCGTCAACTTCGACGGCCAACCGCGCAAACTGAAGCCCGATATGCAGGCCTATTACGTGCAGGAAGGGGTGTTCGAGTTCAATCCGAACCGTCACGACTTCAGCGACAAGACGCTCCTCGGCCAATCGATCAAGGGCGGTGGCTTCGACGAAGTCGAGAAGGCGGTCGACCTGATCGTGAGCCAACCCGCTTGCGCCACGTTCGTCTCGACCAAGCTCGCGCGGTATTTCGTCGCCAACGACCCGCCGCCCTCGCTCGTCAAGGCGATGGCGAAGACGTTCCATCGCACGGACGGCGACATCGCCGCCGTGATGGACACGATGCTGAGCTCGAAGGAGTTCACCGCGTCGCTCGGCAAGCGCTACAAGGATCCGACCCAATTCCTGGTCTCGACCATGCGCCTGGCCTACGACGGCAAGCCGGTGTCGAACCCACGCCCGCTGGTGAACTGGATCAACCAGCTCGGCCAGGCACCGTTCGGCAGGATCACCCCCGACGGCTGGCCGACGAACGATTCGGAATGGTCCAGCTCCGGCCAGGTGGCCAAACGCTTCGAGATCGCCCGGTCGATCGGCAGCGGCGCCAACCACCTGTTCGACCTCGACGAGGCAGGTACGCATACACGCGGCGGCTTTCCCCAGCTGACCACACCCACGTACTACGCCACCATCGATCCGTTCCTGGCGCAGAAGACGCGCGACGCGCTCACCCAGGCCACCTCGCAGCAGGAATGGAACACCTTCCTGCTCTCGTCCCCCGACTTCAACTACCGCTGAGGCCTGCCATGGATCGCCGCCAGTTCCTGCTCGCCGCCACCGCTGCCGTTCCCGCGCTCATGCTCGGTGGCAAGGTGTTCGCCGCGCCCGCCTCGTCGCCGCGCTTCCTGCTGGTCTTCCTGCGTGGCGGATACGACGCGAACAACATGCTCGTGCCCTATTCCAGCGATTTCTATTACGAATCGCGGCCCACCATCGCGCTCGCCAGGCCGGACGCCGGCAATCCGAAGGCCGTGCGCGCACTCGACGCCAACTGGGGTCTCACCCCTGCGCTCGCCGCCTCCATGGGGCCGCTATGGGATAAGCGTCAACTCGCCTTCGTTCCGTTCTCGGGCACCGACGACCTTTCGCGCAGCCACTTTGAAACGCAGGACAACATCGAGGCCGGTGAAGCCGGCGACGCGCGCCGTTACAGTTCGGGCTTCATGGGCCGTCTCTCCGGCGTGCTGCGCGGCTCGCCGCCGATCGCGTTCACCGATGCACTGCCGCTGAGTTTCCGCGGTGCCGGCGACATCCCCAATATCTCGCTCAAGGGCGGCGGCAAGGCCGTTTTCGACGACCGTCAATCGAAGATCCTGGCCAGCATGTACCAGGGCACATCGTTGCAGGCAGCCGCCACCGACGGCCTCCAACTTCGCCAGGAGGTGGCCCAGGATCTGCAGACCGAAATGGTCGCGGCCAGCCGCGGCGCCGTGAACGCGAGGGGCTTCGCGCAACAGGGCCAGCGCATGGCGACGCTCATGCGCGATCGCTTCCGCCTGGGTTTCGTCGATGTCGGCGGCTGGGACACGCATGTGAACCAGGGTGGCGCCGACGGCCAGCTCGCCAACAATCTCGACCAGCTGGGCCAGGGCCTGGCCAGTTTCGCCGACGGACTGGGCGAGGCGGAATGGAACAAGACGGTGGTGGTCGTGGTTTCCGAGTTCGGCCGCACCTTCCGCGAGAACGGAAACAAGGGCACCGATCACGGGCACGGCACCACGTACTGGGTACTGGGTGGCAAGGTCAACGGCGGCCGCGTCGCCGGCCAGCAGGTGGCGGTGAATGCGGCCAGCCTGCTGCAGAATCGCGACTACCCTGTGCTGAACAACTATCGCGATCTGCTGGGTGGACTCATGCGCCGCACCTACGGCCTGTCGGATGCGGACCTCGCCACGGTCTTCCCCGGCGCGAAGCCTCGGGACCTGCAGCTCGTCTAGGGCTGCCAGGTCTGCCCGTCCGGGTCCGTGAGCTGGCGGTCGAGGTAGAACGCCGCGCTGATGAAGGCCAGATGGGTCAATGCCTGGGGGAAGTTACCCAACGGATCGCCGCGAAGGCTCAACTCTTCGGAGAACAGCCCCAGGTGGTTGGAGTAAAGCACGCCGCGCGCCATGATCTCGCGCGCTTCGTGCAGGCGACCGGCGCGGGCCAGGCACTCGACGTACCAGAACGTGCAGGTGGTGAATGCGCCCTCGCCGCCTTCCAGTCCGTCGTCGTTGCGATACCGGAACACCATGCCGTCGTCGGTCAACTGGTCGCGGATCGCGTCCAGGGTATCGAGCCAGACCGGATCCGTGGCGGAAACGAAGCGGACCAGCGGCATCATCAGCAGCGAGGCGTCGAGGTCGGTGCCTCCCTTGGACTGGACGAAATAGCCGTGTCGCGGATGCCGGAAATGAGTCCAGATATCTTCGGCGATGCGGTCGCGTTCCGCGGCCCATTCGACGATCGGCGCGGGCAATGAACGCTTGTTGGCCAGCCGCACGGCACGGTCCAGCGCCACCCAGCACATCAGGCGCGAGTGGAGGAACTCACGCTCGGCATCGCGAATCTCCCAGATGCCTTCATCGGCTTCCCTCCAGTGGCGCATGACATGGTCGACCATGCGAACCACGTGCAGCCAACCGCTGCGACTGATCGCCCGGCCGTACTTGTTGGCGAGGTAGAGGCTGTCCATCAGCTCGCCGAAGATGTCCAGCTGCGTCTGGCTGCGCGCCGCGTTGCCGATCCGTACCGGCTTTGAATCGGCGTACCCGGCAAGATGGACGAGGACGTCCTCGTCCGCCGCTTCGCCGCCGTCGATCGCATACATGATGCGCAGTGCCGACCGCTGGTCCAGATCGCCGAGCCGCGCTTCGATCCACCGGCGGAAGTGCTCCGCCTCCTCGATGTAACCCAGCCGCATGAAGGCGTAAACAGTGAACGAGGCATCGCGAATCCAGGTCGCCCGGTAATCCCAGTTACGTCCTTCGCCGGTGGCCTCGGGCAGGCCGAAGGTCGCAGCCGCGGCCACCGACCCATGACGGTGCGACGTGAGCAGCTTCAGCACCAGCGCCGAGCGATCGACACGCTCGCGCCAGCGCCCACGATAGCTGGACTTGCGCGTCCAGCGACGCCAGGCCTCGGCGGTCTCGTTGAACGCGGCAGCGCACTCGAGCGCATCGAGCGGATCGTGCGCCTCGTCGCAGAGGACGAACCAGACCTCTTCGCCGGGCCCCAACTCGAACTCCGAGTGTGCGCCGCCCTGGTCGTCGTCGATCATCACCGGGACGGAGGAAGCCAGGCGTAATGATTGCGGTCCGTCGTGAAATACGACCGTCTCGCCATACGCTTCGACCTGCGGCACGTTCTTCGCGTAGCCCAGACGGGGGCGACAATGCACGCGAATCCGCACCCTGCCACGCGGCACACGCAGGCAGCGCAGCACGCTAAGCGGCACGCGTGGATCGGTCGCCGGGTGTGGCATGAAGTCGGTGAGTTCAACGCTGCCCGCGACCGCCATCCAGCGTGTCATGAGGATATTGGTTTCGGGCACGTACAACTGCATCGTGCGCGCGTCCGCGAGGCTGGGCGTCACGCTGAACTCGCCGCCCTTTTCCGGATCGAGAAGTCCTGCGAACACCGTCGGACTGTCCATGTGCGGCCAGCACATGAAGTCGATGGTCCCATCGCTGGCGACCAGCGCGGCGGTATCGAGATTGCCGATGATGCCGTGCTCGCCGATGCTCCGGCCGGGGACGGGATTGTTCGGTGCGTGGGCGATCGGGCTACGGGCCTTTGGCATCGCGCAGGAATGCCACAGCCCGCGTGAAGAACGTCAGAACTCGAGCCGGTAGGCCACCTTCACCAGGCCCTCTTCCACATCCTTCAGGCCAAAGCCACGGCGAAACTGCGAACCCACCGTATCTTCGGTGTCTTCCTCGTAGCCACCGCGGTTATAGACGATATAAAGGTTGGACAGCGGCGCGATCTCATAGCGGTAGCGGATCTGGAAGCCGAGGTTGGCCACGCCGAGCCCGTCGACGTGCTCGCTGGTGGGTATCGCCCGTCCCTCGGGGCTGATCTCGTAGGCCTGGCGCAGCTTCGCGCCGACGGCCAGCGTCTGCAGCTTCACGCGCAATTCCTGCCTGTTGCCGAAATTCCAGTTCACCCCGCTGTCGATACCGACCGTGCGGCCGTCGTACGAACCGACCAGGTTCGAGACCTGCCCGCCCCGGTCCTGCCAGATCAGCCAGTTCGGATCCCACTCGTAGCTTGCGCCGGCAAAGATGCTGAAAGCGTCGGTGATGAAGTAGGTCGGCGTGAACTTGAAGTAATAGGAAAGACGGTGATATCCCGTGAGCTGGTTGCCGCCGATGAACCCCTCGTCCTTCCAGCTCCAGTGGCCGATGCGCGGGCTCTCCCGCTGGTAGGTGAGCTTGGCGGTCGGCGGCGTGTGCAGTGGGTTGCCGCCGCGCGTGAGCAGGTCGTCGTAGGCCGCGGTGAACGCATCGAGTCGCCACTCTTCGTCACCGCCGTCACGACGCCGGCTGTCACGCTGGATACGGAAGCGGCGGGAGATGCGCCGGCCCTCGGTGTTGTCCTGAGCCGAGACGCGATAGCGCCAAAGATGCGACGCATACGCGGAATCCGCAGGCAGATCGGTATCGCGCCGACGCACTTCCCAGTGCAGGTATTCCATGTCGTTGCGCGGCAGGTAGCCAAAGTCGTCGATATCGAGCCGATGGCCGAAGTACATGCCCAGCCATTGCTGGCTCCATACCGGGTTCATTTCCCAGTAGACGATGCTGGTCGCACCGAGCCCCGACGCGTTCGCCTGTGGCTGGTCGATCTTGCTGCCGACCACGTTGCTGGTAACGGTGAACGTTTCGCTCGGTTGCCAGCGATGATCGAAGCCGAGCACGTTGGCATCGCGGTTCAGGTAGGGATGGTTCACCCGCGTGGCAAGCATGCCGAAGGTCTGCGTGCCCTCGGTCTGGGTGAGGCGGAGTGCACCGAAGGTACGGCCGTCGTCACCTTTTTCCTGCGCGGTGAGGATGCCGTAGCTGGTGTCGCCGACGCTGCCATTGACCTTCACCGCGGCGGAAATATCCGCCGGCCCATGGCCGTCGTCCGACTCGCCGCCCACACGCCGCGTGTAGACGAGCTGCGAGTAATCGTCGAGCAGGCTGAAGTCGAAGATGCCCTGGTTCTCGGTAAAGAACGGGCGTTTATCGGTGAAGAAGGTTTCTTCCGGCGAGAAGTTCACCACCAGGTCGTCGCTCTCGACCTGGCCAAAATCCGGATTGATGGTCGCCGTCAATTGGGTCTGCCCGTTCGGCTTCCACACGATGTCCGCACCTTCCTGGAACGAGGCGCCCCCGTGGGCACGGTCGACCCGGCCGACCACGTAAGGCGTCACCGCGAACAAGGATTGCGAATACGACGGCAGCGACACTTTCTGGAAACTGGAAAGGAACCGTCCCTGGTCGAACGCGATCGCCGGCCAGGCCATGCGCTCGCCGGTCGCGGCGATGACGCGATCGATGTACAGGCCGATGTGGCGGTTACCGCCGTCGGCCCGGCGCATCGGCGCGATGTACCAGGGAATCAGGATCTCGACCGAGTAGCCCTCGGCGTCCTCGCTGACTGCATGGTCCCAGCGACCGTCCCAGTCGTAACTGAAGTCGGATTCGTTGGTGATCACCTCATCCGCCACGCCACCCATGGAGCGGACTTCGAAGTCGTAGCCCACCCGGCCGTCGCCATCGAAATCCACCATGACATTGATGCGGTCGACCAGCGCGTCCTCGTCGCGGCGCGTCTGCTGCCTCGAGCGCGGAATGTCGGCCGATTGGGTGACACGGATGGCCACCGCCAAGCCCTTCGGCGTCGAGAGCACCCAGGCCTCGGTGGGCTGGCTGCCCGGCTTGCCGGTCTTCGGCTGGGTGTCGCGGAAGTCGGTGATGTGTTGCGCGCCGGCCCATTCCGCCGGGTCGATGTGACCATCGATGGTCACCTCGGCATGGGCCGAGAAAGCCGCGAGGCAAAGTGTGGCGAACAGGGCGAAGCGGCGATGCATGGGTCATCCGGGACGTGGAATCTTGCGGATAGGATGCCTGCCGTCTCGCAAGGGTTTGCCATGACCCATGGCCCATGCGCTCAGCCGCTCTCCCTGATCAGCTCGATCAGCGCGCGGAGTGTGGCGGGCACGTGGCGCCTGCCTGGGTAATACAGGCACAGGCGGTCGAATGGCGGCGTCCAGTCGTCGAGTACGCGTTCGAGCGTGCCCGCCGCGAGATCGTTCGACACATGGAACTCGGCCAGGTAGGTCAGCCCGAGGCCGGCACGCGCCGCCTCGAGCATCAGGTCGGTCTGGCTCAGGGTCAGCTGGCCCTCGACATCGATGCTGATCGCTTCGCCGTGGCGTTCGAACTCCCAGCGGTAGATGTGTCCGGCCGGCATGCGTGCGCGTATGCAGCGGTGCCGACCCAGATCCGTCGGCGCGTCTGGACGGCCGTACGTCGCGAAATACGCCGGCGAACCGACCACGGCAAAGCGAATGGGCGAACCCAAGGGCACGGCGATCATGTCGCCGGGCACTGTGTCCAGCGTGCGGAAGCCCGCGTCGAAACCCTCGCGGACGATGTCGATCATCCGCTCTTCGGTGACCAGATCGAGGTGCACCTTCGGGTAGCGCTGCAGATAAGGGATGAGGAAAGGCAGCATCAACGAGCGCGCGGCGCCCGTCGACGAATTGAGCCGGAGGGTGCCGCTGGGCGTGGTCGCGTCGTCGCCTGCGCGGACGATCGCATCGCGGATGCCGGCCACGGCCGGGGCTAGGTCGGCGACAAACCGCTCACCGGCCTCGGTGAGGCGAACACTGCGCGTGGTCCGGTGGAATAGCCGGGTGCCCAGGTGAGCTTCCAGCGACGCCACCGACTGGCTAAGCGCCGACGTGGACATCTCCAGCTCGCCCGCGGCCGCACGGAAGCTGCCCAGGCGGGCCACCGCGAGAACCGCCTCGAATTCCGTGAGTCCCGATCGCATTGTCCGCCTCTGCTTCATGCCTTATCCGGTTTTGTCCTGCTTATCAGGCTAATCCTTTGCGCCCATCCTTTCCATCGAAACCCTCCCCCTCTCGGACACCCTCATGCACACGATCGACCAGATCTATATCGATGGCGCCTTTGTGACCCCACATGGCGAAGAACGCTTCGCGCTGTTCAACCCGGCCACCGAGGAAGCCATCGGGACCGTCCGTCTCGCCGACGAGGAAGACACCCGCCGCGCCATCGCCGCGGCGAAGCGCGCCTTCCCGACGTTCTCCCGCACGACGGTGGCCGAGCGCATCGCCCTGCTTCGCCGGATGCATGCGGCCATCGAAGCGCGTGGCGACGAACTTTTCGCCGCCGTGCTCGAGGAATACGGTGCGCCGGCCAAGCGTGGGCGCTGGATGGTCCAGCATGCGTCCAGCGTCTTCCTCGACGCGATCGAGACGCTCGAGCACTTCGACTTCGAACGCCGCAAAGGCACGGCGACCGTGGTCATGCAGGCGGTAGGCGTCGTCGGCCTCATTACGCCGTGGAACAGCAATGCGGGCTTCATCTGCGGCAAGCTCGCCACGGCGATCGCCGCCGGCTGCACCGCGGTCATCAAGCCCAGCGAAATGAGTGCCCTGCAGACCCGTATCGTCACCGAGGCGCTGCATGCGGCCGGTGCGCCGAACGGTGTGTTCAACATCGTGACCGGCCGTGGCGACGTGGTCGGCGCAGCCATCGTGGACAGCCCGGACATCGCCAAGATTTCGTTCACCGGCTCGACGGCGGTGGGCAAGGGTATCGTCCGCGCCGCTGCCGATACCCTCAAGCGCGTGACACTGGAACTGGGCGGCAAGTCGCCCGTCGTGATCCTCGACGATGCGGACTTCGACACCGCGGTACCGCTGGCCGTGATGGCAGGCTTCGCCAACAGTGGCCAGGCCTGCATCGCGGGAACGCGCCTGCTGGTGCCACGCTCCCGGTTGGCCGACTTCGAGACGCGTATCGCCGCCGCGGCGAACGCGGTGATCTCGGGCGATCCTTCCGACCATGCGACCGATGTCGGCCCCATGGTGAGCCGCAAGCAGTGGGATCGTGTACAGGGCTATATCCGCAAGGGTAGCGAGGAAGGCGCACGCCTGATCGCCGGCGGCGAAGGCCGTCCGCAAGGCCATTCGCGTGGTTGGCTCGTCCGGCCGACCGTGTTCACCGACGTGCGCAACGACATGACGATCGCGCGCGAGGAAATCTTTGGGCCGGTGCTGTCGGTCATCGCCTATGACGACGACGAGGACGCCATTGCGATCGCCAACGACACGCCCTACGGCCTGCAGGCTTATGTGCTATCCACGGACGCCGCACGCGCACGCCGCGTCGCCTCACGCATCGATGCCGGGCGCGTGCTGGTCAACACGCTCGCGCACGAGCCGAAGGCGCCGTTCGGTGGCTTCAAACAATCCGGACTGGGCCGCGAATACGGCAGCTTCGGCCTGGAGGCTTATCTCGAACCGAAGGCCCTGCTCGGCGTGGATGCCTGATCGACGTTCAATGCGATTTGGCGATATCCACGGCGGTCAGCGTCAAGGTGGTCCGATGGACGAAGCCGAGCTTCTCGTAGAGCCGCGTGGCGCCTTCGTTACCGGCGGACACGTGGAGGAAGGAAACCAGCCCCTGGGTGCGGTGGCGGTTCACCAGGGCCGCGAGAAGCGCGCGCGCCAGGCCGCGCCCGGCGAACTCCGGGTGCGTGCAGACCGCACTGATCTCGCGCCCGCCCGGGACGGCCATCCGCTCGCCGGCCATCGCGATGAGCCGGTTCTCCTGCAGCACGCCGACATAGGTGCCCAGCGACGCCGTGTGCTCGCGGAAGAACTCCGGGTAAACCAGCGAGGTGAGGGCTCGCATGCGCTCGCGGTGTTCGTTGCCGAGCACGGAGACCGTTTCCTCGGTCTCCAGCTCAGGGGCGTCCAGCGAGCGCACGAGTTGCAACGTATCCGGGACGGCATGGCCCGCGTCGGGCGCCGCGCGCAGCCACCGCTCCGGCAAGACCTTCGGCGCCACGCCAAGGAAATAACGGCGTCCCTCCAGCCGGGGGTCGTCGATCACCTGGGCAGCCCGGCTCGCCACCGCGACGAAGGGTGCATAGGCGTCGCCATACCAGAGCGCATCGCCCGATCGCCGCGCCAGCGCCGCGTGCTCGCCGGCGAGCGAGTACCACAGCGGGTTATCGAGTACGGAGGGATCCATGCCTGCCTTCGGATGACGAATGACACATCATGGGACTCAACCCGAGCGCACTACAACCGGCTCTGCTACTTTTCTCCCGGTTCGTACTCAATCCGGGGATCCCATGCTCGCTCGCACCTGCCTTGCTCTCGCCCTTGCCCTCGCCATGCCCGCCGTTGCCGACGAGGCGAAGAAGGCGCACACGCCCACGGCCAAGGAGCTGCTGGCCAAGTCCACCCCCGCCGAATGGCGCACCCCGGACCCGCAGAACCTGGTCTACATGGACCTGCCGCAGGGCCAGGTCATCATCGAACTGGCCCAGGACTGGTCGCCGGAACATGCGGCCAACATCCGCACGCTGATCCGCGAGCATTATTTCGACGGCACCCAGGTGATCCGCGTGCAGGATAACTTCGTCACCCAGTGGGGCGACCCCGATGGCGACGACAAGAAAAAGGCCAAGAGCCTGGGTAGCGCCAAGGAGACGCTCACACCGGAGTTCACGCGCAAGCTGGGTGGCAAGGCGATTCCCTTCACCAGGCTGCCGGACGGCGACGTCTATGCACCGGAGGTGGGCTTCTCCGAAGGCTTCCCCGTGGCCCGCGACGCCAAGGCCGGCGAAGCATGGATCGCCCACTGCTACGGCACGGTCGGCGTCGCGCGCGATGTCGGCGCCGAAACCGGCAACGGCAGCTCGCTCTACGCGATCATCGGCCAGGCCCCGCGTAACCTCGACCGCAACCTGGCCGTGGCCGGTAAGGTCATCAAGGGCATGGAATTCCTCGCGGCGTACCCGCGGGGCGGCGAGCCGATGGGCTTCTACGACAAGCCCGAACAACGCGTGACGATCAAGAGCGTGCGCCTCGCCGCCGACATTCCCGAAGCGCAGCGCACGCCGATCCAGGTCCTACGCACGGACAGCAAGACCTTCGCCGCCGTGATCGAGGCCAAGCGCAATCGCAAGGACGATTTCTACACCCGCCCGGCGGGGAAGATCGACCTGTGCAATATCGGCGTGCCCGTGCGCGATCCTTCGAAGCCCGCCGCGCCCTGATCGAAAAGCATCGCCGCTGGGACGCGCCCTGTCCCGACGTCTTCGTCGTTTCGATGTCTTCGTCGTTTCGATGTCTTCGTCGTCCCGATGTGGGAGCCGCTTCAGCGGCGATGCTCCCCGATCAAACCCGCGGATCATCACATAGCTTTCACGCGCACCCGCCCAAAAAGAGCCCGGCAGCCGCTCAGGATGCCATCACCATTTGCCAAGGAGACAGGCATGAAAATTCAGGTAAACGCCGTTGGCGGCGATCAGACGATCCTTCAGGTAGATCCCGACGAATCGGTAGACGACCTCAAGGCGAGGCTCCAGGACGTCAAGGGGCATTATCCCGACGACCAGACACTCGTTTTCGCTGGCCGAAACCTTGAAGGCGGCAAGTCACTGGCTGACTACAACATCACCGAAGGAAGCACCGTCAAACTGGTGCTGAAGTCCAACTAGCGGCCCGGCGCACCACCGGGTTCCGGACCGGATGTGGTCGCGTCCCGCGCGATCACATCCTCACGCAGCGCGCGAAGCTTGAGCTTCAATTTCTGCTCGTTCTCGGGGCCGACGCGTATCATGAACTTCTGCCCGACCGACAGCTGTTCGAGGCCCTGGTTCGCGTAGACGTAACCGACCTTCTCCGGAAGCAACTGCTGATTACCCTTCGGCTCCGGCGCGGCGAGCAGGTGATCGATCACCTCGATGAGGCGATCGTTGAAATAGCCATCCGTACCGAGGTCGCGATACGCCTGCTGGAACAACGGGTAGTTGCGTTTGTACCAGGCGGCCGCAGCCTTCGTATTCATCCTGTCCGCCACGTACATATAGGTGGCGTAGCGCTCGGCGTTCTTCTTCGACGCCACGAAGTTGCCGTCGTCGGAAACGACCTGGAAACGTCCGGTCGGGGTGTGCAGGGGCACCACGTTCATGCCGACGCTCTGCTTGGGTAACGCGTCGATGGTGGAAACCATGCGCGAAACGATGGCTTCCGGTCGCAACAGCGATTTCAAGGCACCGTCACTGGTCAGGGCCATCAGCCCGGCGAGTACGTCGTCGTCGCTCTGATCCAGTGGCGGCAGGGCGGCCGTGGATCCGCTGGCCGGGCCGATCGGATGCTGCACGAGTGGCGTGTCACGCACCGAGGTCGACGACGCCGAGGCGGCTGGACTGCTGGAGAAGGCCGGCGCATTCAGCGCGTCGCGCGCCTGCTTCTCGCGGTAGACGAAGATGCCGACCACCACGAGAATCGCGACGACAAGCAAACCTGCAACCCACTTCGAACCCGTTGACTGACTACTCAACTTTCCTACTCCTGCAGAACCAAGCCCCCATGGGACTACGAACGGCAGCGATGGTTCAACATTGACTCTTGCGCCGTGGGCCGTTATGCGCCTAGTCTGGTCTCGCCGGGCATTCCCCCATGGCCAGGCACCAGGGCATTACCACATCGATATCGTCTGTAGGAGGAACCATGGCTTTCTCTGCACGGCAAGACGCTGCCCCTTTCTCCGGCATCAATGTCACCCCGCTCGTCGACGTCCTTCTGGTCCTGCTGATCATCTTCATGATCTCGGCACCGGTGATCGCGCACAAGGCACGCGTGGACCTGCCGTCGGCCGGCTCGCAACCGCCAACGGCGATGCAGGAACCCATCGATATCACGATCGAACCCAATGGCATGACCTTCTGGAACCACGTGCTGGTGACCGACGCCGCACTGGCGACGCAGATGCAGATCCTCGGCTCGCAAGAGGGCGACAAGCCGGCGATTCACATCAGCGCGTCGGACGACGCCTCGTACGAGGACGTGGCGAAGGTGCTGGCCGAGGCTAAGGTGAATGGGTTGTCTAAGATTGATTTTGTGAGTCGGTGAGCTGCGCCGCGCCGGGGGATATCTCCGCCCGGCGCTCTATCGCTAGCACCCATCGCCGATGAATCGGCTCCCACAAGAGCTGTTCGAACTACATGTTGCGACGGTATTCGCCGCCCACGTCGTATAGGGCGTGGCTGATCTGGCCGAGGGAGTTGTTCTTTACGGCGTCCATCAGCTGTTCGAACACGTTGCGGCGTTCGCGTGCGGTTTTCTGCAGCGTGCGCAGGCTTTCCGGGGCGAGGCTGTTACGGGCGCGGCCGTAGAGCAACACGTTGTCGATCTGCTGGCCCTTTTCTTCTTCCGTGGAGCGGATGAGCTCGATCTCGGTGGAGATCTCGCCGCCGTGATCCTTCGGCAGGAAGGTGTTGACGCCGATGAGTGGAAGCGAGCCGTCGTGCTTCTTGTGCTCGTAGTACATCGACTCTTCCTGGATCTTGCCGCGCTGGTACATGGTGTCCATTGCGCCGAGCACGCCACCACGCTCGCTGATCGCTTCGAACTCCTTGTAAACCGCCTCTTCGACCAGATCGGTCAGTTCGTCGACCACGTAGCTGCCCTGCCAGGGATTCTCGTTGAAGTTGAGGCCGAGCTCACGGTTGATGATGAGCTGGATGGCGACGGCACGGCGCACGCTTTCTTCGGTCGGCGTGGTGATCGCCTCGTCATAGGCGTTGGTGTGCAGGCTGTTGCAGTTGTCGAACAAGGCATACAGCGCCTGCAGCGTGGTGCGGATGTCGTTGAACTGGATTTCCTGCGCGTGCAGCGAACGGCCGGAGGTCTGGATGTGATACTTCAGCATCTGGCTGCGCGCACTGGCACCGTAACGCTCGCGCATGGCACGGGCCCAGATGCGACGCGCGACGCGGCCGATCACCGTGTATTCCGGATCCATGCCATTGGAGAAGAAGAACGAAAGGTTCGCGGCGAAGTCGTCCACCTTCATCCCGCGCGCGAGGTAGTACTCGACGATGGTGAAGCCGTTCGACAGCGTGAAGGCCAGCTGGCTGATCGGATTCGCGCCAGCTTCGGCGATGTGATACCCGGAGATCGACACCGAGTAGAAGTTGCGCACCTTGTGGTCGACAAAATACTGCTGGATATCGCCCATCATGCGCAGGGCGAACTCGGTGCTGAAGATGCAGGTGTTCTGCGCCTGGTCTTCCTTGAGGATGTCCGCCTGCACCGTGCCACGCACATTGGCTAGGGTGAAGGTCTTGATCCTCGCATAGGTTTCCGCGTCGACCACTTCCTCGCCCGAAATGCCGAGCAGGCCGAGACCCAGGCCATTGTTACCCTCGGGCAAGCCACCGGTATACGTCGGGCGGTTGCCGTCGGGGTACAGCTGCGCGATACGCGCCTTGACGGCATCCCAGCGGGACGGATCTTCGTTGAGGTACTTCTCGACGTTCTGGTCGATCGCCGTATTCATGAACATGGCGAGGATGATCGGCGCGGGACCGTTGATCGTCATCGACACGGACGTGGACGGCGCCGACAGGTCGAAGCCGGAATACAGCTTCTTCATGTCGTCGAGCGTGGCGATGGAAACGCCGGAATTGCCGATCTTGCCGTAGATGTCCGGACGCGGCGCCGGATCTTCACCGTAAAGCGTGACCGAATCGAACGCCGTGGACAGGCGCGCGGCCGCGCCGCCCAGCGAGAGGTAATGGAACCGGCGGTTGGTCCGTTCGGGCGTACCCTCGCCCGCGAACATGCGGGTGGGATCCTCGCCGGCACGGCGATACGGGAATACGCCGCCGGTGTACGGGTAGTAACCCGGCAGGTTCTCGCGCATGAGGAAGGAAAGCAGCTCGCCCCAGTCCTTGGTCTTCGGTGGCGACACCTTGGGAATCTTCTGGTGGCTCAGCGAGGTCCGGTAGTTCTCGACGCGGATGACCTTGTCGCGCACCTGGTACTCGGTGAACTCGTCGGTGACCGAGGCGAAGCGCGAAGGCCACTCACGCAACAGCGCGATGGCTTCGCTGCTCAGCTCGCGCACGGCCTCGTTGTAGCGCTGGCGCAGGGTGGACAGCGAGCGATCGCCGTCGACGCCGAGCGCGTCGTGATCGTACAGGTCGAACGCGCGCGGCAGCATGGCATCGCCGATGTCCTTGAGCGATTCGAAATAATGCTGCGCCTTGCTGGCGGCCTCGGCCTGTTTCGCGATACCGGTGTTGACCCCACGCCCCTGCTCGGCGATCTCGGCGAGGTAACGCACGCGATTGCCGGGGATCAACACGGTGGCACGCGGCTCGCGCAGCGTGGTGTCGATATCCGGCGTCCAGGCAGCTTCGGGCAACGAAAGCTTGCCGCGCATGAGGCGGCAGAGATTGGCGAACATCCAGGTGACGCCCGGGTCGTTGAACTGGCTGGCGATCGTCGGGTAGACCGGCACGTTCTCGTCGGCCATCTGGAACGCCGTACGGTTGCGTTTCCACTGCTTGCGCACGTCGCGCAGCGCGTCTTCGGCGCCACGCTTGTCGAACTTGTTGAGCACCACGAGTTCGGCGAAGTCGAGCATGTCGATCTTCTCGAGCTGGCTGGCTGCACCGTATTCGCTGGTCATCACGTAGACCGGGAAGTCGACGAGATCGACGATCTCCGAGTCGCTCTGGCCGATGCCGGCGGTCTCGACGATGACCAGGTCGTACGCCTGTGCCTTGAGGAAGTCGATGCAGTCGTGGAGCACGATGGAGGTGGCCGCGTGCTGGCGGCGCGTCGCCATGGAACGCATGTAGACACGCGGGCTGCGCAGCGAATTCATGCGAATGCGGTCGCCCAGCAAGGCGCCACCGCTGCGTCGGCGCGTCGGATCGACCGCAAGCACCGCGATGCGGATCTCCGGGAAGGCGTGCAGGAAGCGCAGCAGTAGTTCGTCGACCACACTGGACTTGCCGGCACCGCCGGTACCGGTGAGGCCGAGCACGGGCGTCTTGTTCCCGGCGAGCTGCCATTCCTTGCGCAGGCGTGCGAGTTCGGTCTCGGGCAGCAGGTCTTCCTCGATGGCCGAGAGCATGGCGCCGATCGAGATCTCGTCTTCCACCGACGCCGCCGCCGGCGCCACCTCGACCCGCTGGCTGGCGGCCGCGCGCGTCCGCGCCATGACGTCTTCGATCATCTCGGTGAGGCCGAGCTTCATGCCGTCGTTCGGGTGATAGATGCGCTCCACGCCGTAGGCCTGGAGTTCGCGGATCTCTTCGGGCGTGATCGTACCGCCGCCGCCGCCGAACACACGGATATGACCGGCGCCGCGCTCGCGCAGCATGTCGACCATGTACTTGAAATACTCGACGTGACCGCCCTGGTAAGACGACAGGGCGATGGCGTCGGCGTCTTCCTGGAGCGCCGCGCGCACCACGTCCTCCACCGAGCGGTTGTGACCCAGATGGATCACTTCGGCGCCCTGGCTCTGGATGATGCGACGCATGATGTTGATCGCCGCGTCGTGGCCATCGAACAGGCTCGCCGCCGTGACGAAGCGCAACGGCGTCGCCTCCGCGTCGGTGTGGCTGGCGGGGACGTGCTTGGGCTGCGAGCTCATGGAAACTCCGGGGAAGGATCGACTGCGGTGGGGAACCCGCCAATTCTAACGCCGGAGGCCGTGCGGGCTCTGGTGCGGTGCAGCGAAGCCGATGTCCTATGCCTTGGCCAATCCCGCCGAGTACGTGCTTGCCCGGTGGGTGGTGATCCCCGCCCGTTGTTCGTGTCCCAACGGCAGTTCCGGATCCACGATGAACACCTGTGGACGCGTATTCGGGCCGGTCAGCTGCATGAGCACGCGCTCGCCCAGGCTGCCCTCGTGGTGACGGATTTCATTGGCCAGGGTGGCGGGCATCGGCGGCTCCGCCGCCTGTTCGGGGTCGTCCCAGAGATCGCCGACGCGATGGAAGTGTTCCTCGCTGATCTCGACCCAGACGCCGATGTGATAGTCGTCCTTGCGGCCCTGCACCGGTAGCGGCAGGGTCGCGCGCAGGAAGAAACGTTCGTCGTCGATCACGCAGGCATCGTCGCTCTCGTAGACGTCGAGCGAGCGTTCGTCGTTGGGCATGTCGAAAATGGCATCGGGCCGGCCGTAGCTGAGTTCCAGCTCGTCTTCCTCGTGCGTCGCTCCACAGATCGCGCAGGTAGCTGTCATGGGACCGCTCCGTGAGGTAGACGCCGATGGTAGCTCAGCTGACCTCCGCCCCACCGAGAAAGGCGATCGCCATCGTCATGACGCCTTCATCGTCGACGATGCGGCGATGGCCCAGGCGCCGCGTCTTCAGCAGGACGGCACCCGGCCAGAGGCGTGCGTACAGCTCGCCCTCCTCCACCGGCACGTCGCGATCGGACTCGTCGTGGACGATCAGCGCCGGCTGCGTACGCTGCGGCGCATGCCTGCCCACATGGAGCGCCTCGATCGACACGCCGGTCCGTGCGGCGAGCGCGCGATGCAAGGGTTCACGTAGATGTTCACTCAAGCGCACGAAGCGGGCGAAGCGGCGAGTCGCCGCCATCGGGTCTGCCGCCGGGGCAATGAGGACCACGCGCTTCGCGCTCCAGCCCTCGCCCAGCGCCAGCGTGACCGCGGCACCGCCCAGCGAATGCGCGATCACGCCTTCCGCATCGCCGTAGTGGCGGCCGATGGCCGCGACCGTGCGGGCGAAATCCGGCAGGGTGCACAGCGTACCGCCGCTCTGCCCGTGCCCCGGCTGGTCGAAAGACACCGCGGCCCAGCCCCGGGCGAGAAGCGGCGGCGCCCAGCTTTCCCAACGCAGGCCCATGCTCGACCAGCCGTGCGCCAGCAGCACATAAGGTTGCGTGGACGGATCGCCCCAGACATAGGTGACGATGGACTCGCCGGCGACGTCCACCCTTTCCTTGCGCGCGGACATGGTCGCCTGCGCATGGGCCGCCCGTTGGCGGCTGCTCGGTAGTGGCGTCTGGAAAAGCCGGGCCGCGTGGGCCACTGTCCGGGCCGGGGCAAGCCGACTGCCGAAACGGTAGGCGAAGCGGATGCCGAGCAGGGTCGCGACGGTGCGCACGCCAAAGCGGCGGGGTGGCTTCATGAGAGGGAACCGGTGAACCGAGGGGATGGGCGAGCTTTCACGAAGCTGAACACTAGTTCGGAGGGTGGGTCAACCCGGCGCAAGGAAACCGCGTTCTGGCGCACGAATCCGCAACCGCGGACGTCCGAGGAGGAGAGAGACACCATGACGACCCTGACCCGCAAACTCGTTGCCCTGGCGGCCCTTGGCTTGGCCGCGGGTGCTGCCAGCTACACCCCGCCAGCCGCCGCGCGGGAATATGTCGAGGTCGTAACCATGCGCCCGCCGCCGCCGCGCTTCGAGCGCGTCCCGCCGCCGCGCTCCGGCTACGTCTGGGCCCCGGGCTACTGGAACTGGTACGGTGGCCGCTACGTCTGGGTCGGCGGACGCTGGAACGCCTTCCGTCCTGGCTACGTGTACCGCCCGCCGGTCTGGCGTCCTTACGGCCGCGGCTATCGCATCGAGCGTGAGACCTGGGTCCGCGACCCGCACTGGCACCGCTGACCCGTCCGGTGACGCCGGTTGCTGCGGCGCACCCACACGGACGCCAACAACGGTTTAAACTAGGCAACTGACACGACATCTCGCCCCCGCCCACCGGCCGGGGCGATTTTTTTGGACGGTCATTATCGACTCGTGATCCCCATCACGGGTCTTCACCTAGAAGCGCGGTGCTGCTGCCGCTTGTAACTGGAGTTTGCGTTCGATGATTTTCGAAACCATCGCCAACACGGGCCACGAAGAAGTCGTCTTCTGCCATAACAAAGACGCCGGCCTGAAGGCCATCATCGCGATCCACAACACGGTGCTTGGCCCGTCGCTGGGCGGCCTGCGCATGTGGCCGTACAAGACCGAGCAGGACGCCGTGAACGACGTGCTCCGCCTGTCGCGCGGCATGACCTACAAGAACGCGGTGGCCGGCCTGAACCTGGGCGGCGGCAAGGCCGTCATCATCGGCGATCCCTCCAAGGACAAGTCCGAAGCGCTGTTCCGCGCCTTCGGCCGCTTCGTCAATTCGCTCAACGGTCGCTACATCACCGCCGAGGACGTCGGTATCGACGTCAACGACATGGAATACGTCTACCGCGAAACCGAGTACGTCACCGGCGTACACCAGGTCCACGGCGGCTCGGGCGATCCTTCGCCGTTCACCGCCTTCGGTACGCTGCAGGGCCTGATGGCCGCGCTGCAGACCAAGCACGGCAACGAAGACGTGGGCAAGTACAGCTACGCCGTGCAGGGCTGCGGCCATGTGGGCAGCGAGTTCATCAAGCTGCTCCGCGAGCAGGGCGCCAAGGTGTTCGTCACCGACATCAACAAGGATGCCGTGCAGCGCTGCGTCGACGAACTGGGCTGCGAAGCCGTCGGCCTCGACGAGATCTACGATGTCGATGCCGACGTCTACAGCCCCTGCGCGCTGGGCGGTACGATCAACGAGCAGACCATCGACCGGATCAAGGCGAAGATCATCTGCGGTGCGGCGAACAACCAGCTGGCTACCGACGCGATCGGCGACGAACTCGCCCGCCGCGGCGTGATCTACGCACCGGACTACGCCGTCAACGCCGGCGGCGTGATGAATGTCTCGCTCGAAATCGACGGCTACAACCGCGAGCGCGCCATGCGCATGATGCGCACGATCTACTACAACGTCGGTCGCATCTTCGAGATCTCCGCGCGCGACAACATCCCGACCTACAAGGCCGCGGACCGCATGGCCGAAGAGCGCATCAGCGCGATCGGCAAGATCCGCCTGCCCCACATGGGCAACGGCGCGCCCCGTTTCCAGGGTCGTATGCGCGGCCAGTAATCGCTACGCGTATTGGGCAACAGGAAAGCCGCCGGATTGATCCGGCGGCTTTTTTCTTATTTCTTCCGGTACCCAAAGGCCTATTCCGCGACGCGGTGCGTCGTCTAGATTCATGTCTCAACGGAAAAAGGACATGGACATGGATGCGCAAACCGTCAAAGCAGGCATGCTCGACCCCTCGTTCGGCGACAACGGCAAGGTCACCCTGAGATCCGGCAACGCGATCACCCATGCGTACAACATGGCGACGGGGGATGATGGGTACATCCTCGTCGCCTTGTCAGTTCCCGGCGCCAATATTTCTATCGGTTCGAAATTCGGTCTTGCCAGGCTTCACCCAGACGGGCAAATCGACGACACCTTCGGAGTGAATGGATACGCTGTCTATGAAGGCCGCGGCGGGACAATCGAAATCGGTTCATCAACCGTGCTGCCACCGGCCGCCGGCACACCGTTCGAACCGCACCTGCCCTCCACGGAAGTCGCCATCGGGGCAAGAGGCCTTCAACCCTTCCTTCTGCCGGACGGCAAGATCCTCTTGCACTGCAGTCTCGGCCCACCGCTCACAGGCGCAGCCCAGGAACCGTTCCTTGCGAAGTTCAATGCCGATGGCTCGCTCGACGCATCGTTCGGCGAGGGTGGCACGCGATACCTCGACATCGACGTCGCAAACCATGTTCTTATCCATGCCACCGTCATTCCCATGCCCGACCGCAAGATCACTGTAGTGGCCCGCAGGCTTCGCAGAGATGGGAAGGTCGACGCCTTGATCGTGCGGTTGCTCGAGAATGGGCAGATGGACGCTTCCTTCGGCGAGGAAGGCACCCAGCCCGTGTCGTTTCCGGGCGGCCGGGACGATAACGTTCATCATGCCGTCCTTCAGGGGCAGAAGTTCGTGCTTGGCGGCAACAACGCATCGCAGGCGCTCGTACGCCGATTCCTTCCCAGCGGCGATATCGATGGGCCATTTGGAACCAATGGCACATACCACCTACCTGAAGAGGCCGATCCGGCCGTCAGTCGCCCATGGCTCGAACAGCTGCTCGCGAGCGGCGACGGCGGCTTTATTGGCATAGGCACAAACGCGATTGGCTCGGGTAACGGAAGCTTCCGCGACTACGGATTCGTCGTCGGCATCGACGCCAACGGCCACCCGAATCCGGGCTTTGGCGACGGAAAGCCCATCTCCACTCCCGATCGCCTTGGACAATCGCGGCTGACGACAGGCGCGTTCGATCAAGCAGGCAATCTCCTCGTCGCCGGCTCGCTAGGCGGTGGGTCGGCACGTGGCTTCCTGGTTGGGCGGTACTCACCCGCTGGGATACCGGATGAATCGTTCGGCGACCATGGCTTTGCATACATCGTTCTTGGCTCGCCCAAAGAGATTGCGCGGGGCTTCGCCTTGCAGCGCTCCGGAGGGATTCTTCTTTCGGGGCAGATCATCGATACCACTACCCCGTGGAAGAGTGCGGGAGTAGTCATGCGCGTGCGGTCGGCACCCACCGCGCTTTAACGTTCAAGGACGCGGCATGGCGGTCTGTCATCGCTACTCGTCGTCATCGCGAGGACTCCGTCATCCTATTCACCCACGCAAGGAGCAAAAGCAACCATGGGAATGCAGCAGGGAACCGTAAAGTGGTTCAACGTGACAAAGGGTTTTGGCGTTGTTGCCCCCGATGACGGAGGAGAAGATGCCATCGTGGTGTCGAGCGACATCCAGGGAACCGGCGACAAAGCGTTGAAGGAGGGAGACCGGGTTTCCTTCGAGATCGAGAAAACCGCGAAAGGCTCCGCCGCTCGCAATGTGGCAAAAATCGCGTCTTCCTAAGCACTACGCGAAGCCGGCAAGAGGAGATCCGCTGCGTTGATCCGCCGGTTTTTTTCGCTCTTGCGCCTACGACGTTTGGTCGGGACACAAGGCGTTCGGGGCGGTGACCACGGACTTATGATGCATTCGGCGATACGTCCGGCGGCTTCGAGGCCATGGATGCGCGATCGCCCCAAAGATCATGCAGAGGAAAATGTCATGTCGGATCGCGAGAACGGGAAGGTCAAATGGTTCAATGATGCCAAGGGATTCGGCTTCATCGAGCGCGAGAATGGCCCCGACGTATTCGTTCACTTCAGATCGATCGAGGGTAGTGGCTTCAAGTCGCTCAACGAGGGCGACAAGGTCACATTCACCGTCACTCAAGGGCAAAAGGGACCGCAGGCGGAAAAGGTCCAGAAGGCCTGAATCGCAGCGAACGAGCCTGCTGTGGAGCGCGCCGTGATGCGCGCTCCATTCTCATCCGTCACAGGACTGTTGGAGGATGCGAATGAAAAAGCACGAACAACGCAAATCTTGGGCGATCGACACGAGCGTCGTACCGACGTGGCCACGCGCCTGCTTCGAAGCGGAAGCCAGGGCCGACCTTCGCGAGACGATCCGCCTGCCCTATCCCCGGCGATCGCTCAAGGCAGGCGACCGGGTATCGTTCGATCTTGGTGAGGGCGTCGACGGCCCCCTGTACGCGACCAACGTGCGTCTGATCGAGCCGGAGTGACGCTGGACGGTCGTCGTCGCGCCGGCCATCGATCAACGCGCCGCGGCGATCATCTGCGCGGCGGCCACGGCTGGCGTGGGCGAGGCGATCATGGCGCCCAGGCTCAGCAGGCAGATCAGAACGCCGGCGACGAAGAAGCCTTTCAGCATGGCGGTCTCGAATTTCATGGTCGTTCTCCTGGTGACGATGAATGAAGCGGGGTCGTGATTACCGTTGCATCGGGCGTGCCAACCGCCGAAATCTCCTGCAGGGCGCATTCCCATGCGGTTTCCGCCTGGGAACCGCCGTGCCGGCGCGTGTCCGCGGACGATGTGCGCGGCGTCCGGGGGCGGGTCTGCCCGGGGGCGGGTCTGTCCGGGGCGCGGGTCTGTCCGGGGTGGCAGGTCTGTCCGGGGGCGCGGCGCTGCCGGTGCCCTTGTGGGAGCCGCTTCAGCGGCGATCCCGCGGCAGCGGGCCGGCTTTCGGCTAGTACCTATCGCCGCTGAAGCGGCTCCCACAGGGGTCCCACAGGGCTTCCACAGGGGTCCGGCAGGGGTCCGACAGGGGTCCGACCGGAGTTACCGCAAGGGCGACCGCAAGCCCCGCCGCAGGTCCCTCCCCCTGCGACAATCTGCTACACTTCGATCACCCCGGGCTATCTTGTAAGGCTTTGCCTACATGGAGCTTTTGGGTCAAGGGGGACGCCGTTCGCGGCGGCAACAAACCAGACCTTTCCGAACACGACTTTCGTCGCCTCGATGACGGCGTGGCTGCCCTTGTGCCTGGGGCGACCGTGTCCGTCCGGGGATGAAATGGACTTACCGAGCTTATGAGCGCGATCCCAGCCGAAACCTTCACCTTCGACGACGTGCTCGCGCGTCTGCGCTCCGTTCTGCATGAGACCTTCGAGATCGACCCTGCCAAGGTCACCCCGGAGGCCAACCTGTTCACCGATCTGGAGCTGGACTCCATCGACGCCATCGATCTGGCCATCCAGGTGCAGGACATGACCGGCACCCGGATCAAGCCCGAAGACTTCAAGAGCGTGCGCACCGTGGGCGATGTGGTCGCCACCGTGCAGACCCTCGTCGCCCGCTGAGCGGACCGATGGCGGGCAGGCTCGGTCCCCGCGACACCGCGGTGCGAACCTTCGCGCCCTGCGCTGTCGTTCCGATCTACAACCATGGAACGACCATCGCCGCGACCGCCAACGCACTCGCCAGGCATGGGCTGCCTGTGCTGATCGTGGACGACGGCTCGGATGCGCCGACACGTGCGGTCCTCGATGCGCTGGTCGACGGCCGCAGCGACCTCCGCCTGATCCGCCTGCCCGCCAATGGCGGCAAAGGTGCCGCGCTCAGCGCCGGCTTCCTTGCCGCCCATGAGGCCGGCTATAGCCATGTCCTGCAGATCGACGCGGATGGCCAGCACGACACCGCCGACGTGCCGCGCTTTCTCGACGAGGCGCGAGCCGCGCCGGACGCGATGATCTGCGGGCGCCCGATTTACGACGACTCCGTGCCGCGTGCCCGCCTCTACGGGCGCTACCTCACCCATGCCTGCGTCTGGGCCGAGACCTTGTCGTTCGACATCCAGGACTCGATGTGCGGCTTCCGGCTCTACCCGCTCGACGCGACGCGCGCCGAGATCGCGCGCAAGCCCTTGCCGACCCGCATGGACTTCGACACCGAGATCGCCGTTCGCCTCTTCTGGCGCGGCGTGCCCGTGCGTAACCTGCCCACGCGGGTGATTTATCCGGAGAACGGCCTGTCGCATTTCCGCATGTGGCGCGACAACGCGCGTATCACCGCGATGCATACGCGCCTGCTGCTGGGCATGCTGCCGCGTGCGCCGCGCCTTCTCCTTCGCAAGTTCAACCGCGGGAACCCCTGATGCGCCGCCTTATCGCATTCCTCGCCCTGCTCTGCGCGTTCGCCGCGCAAGCGCAATCGCCCACGCTTACCGACGAGGTGCTCGGCCATCTCGCCAGGCACCCACACGTGCGCGCCGAGTTCACCCAGAGCCGTGAGAATCCGGCGCTGGCGGAGCCGCAGCTGAGCCATGGCGACCTGCTCTTCGTGATCGGACACGGCATGGTCTGGCACACGCGAGATCCCTTCGAAGACACCCTGGTGTTCGCCGCAGGTAACACCTCGCGGTTGAATGCGCAGGGCACGCTCGACCGTGTGCGCGACGGCAATCGTGGCGTCGGCCAGGTTTACGGGATGCTGCAGTCGTTGCTCGCCGGCAAGTCGGACGATGCCACGCGGCAATTCACGATCGACGCCGAGGGCACACCGGCACGCTGGACCCTGCACTTCGTACCGCGACAGGCGCGCGTGGCGAAAGTGCTCGCCGGCATCACGCTCAAGGGCGACGACTTCCTCCAGTCGATCGAAGTAAGCCTGGCCAACGGCGAGCGCACCGTGATCACCTTCGCCAATACGCGCGATGCCGGCTCGCTCACGCTCGTCGAAGCCAAGGTGCTCGGCATTCCATGAAGGCGTTCTCGACCGCGCAACGCGCTGGCCTGTTCGCAATCGCGTCGCTGGTCGTCTGCCTTCTATGCGCCTGGCTGCTCTTCGGTCGCGGCACCTCGCCGCTGCAAACCGATGTTCTCACCCTGCTGCCCGCGACCGAGCGCCATCCGTTGGCCGAGGAAGCCGTCGAGCGGCTCGCCCGGGCCAGCGGCGATCGGATGGTGCTGCTCGTCCACAACGAGGACGATGACGCCGCGAAAGCGGCAGCCAGGGAGCTCGGCAAGGCGCTGCAGGCCGATCCCGTCTTTGCCTCGGTGATCGCGGAGTTGCCGCCGTTCGATCTCGACCAGCTGGTCACGCCCTTCCTGCCGTTCCGTTTTCACCTGCTGACGCCGGAAGACCGGGCCGCGCTGACCACCCCGGGCTTCGATCCAGTGGATGCGCTGAAGCGCCGACTCAACCAGCCCTTCGGTGCCAATGTCGGCGCGAAGCTCACCGACGACCCCTTCGGTTGGATGCAGCACTGGCTGGACCGCCAGCCGTGGAATCGCTCGGCGCTGGTGCCCGAGGACGACCTGCTCACCGCGCACCGCGACGATGGCAGCTATGTGCTGGTCGTCGCCACGCTCGAGGGTTCCTCGTACGACGACCTCGTGCAGCGTCGGGCGCTGGCCACGCTGGAGCGTGCGGAGAGCGCGATGCTCGCCAGGCACCCGGGCACGACGTTGTTGCGCACCGGGGCGATCTTCTACGCCGCCTCAGCCCGCGCTGCCGCCGAGCACGATACGCATGTCGTCGGCATCGCCTCGACCGTCGGCATCGCGCTATTGCTGCTGCTGGTGTTTCGCTCGCTTCGGCCGCTGCTTATCGCCTTCGTTTCCACGGCCCTGGGCGTCATCGGCGCGATCGCCACGACCGTGCTCGTCTTCGGCCAGTTGCATCTGCTGACCCTGGTGTTCGGCGCGGCCTTGCTCGGTGAAGCGGTCGATTACTCGATCCAGTACCTGTGCGCGCGTGCGAATGCGGGTGCGCAATGGAACGCCGAGCGCGGCGTACGCCAGGTCCGTCCGGCGCTGCTGCTCGCGCTGGCTACCTCCCTGCTCGGCTATACGCTGCTTGCCATCGTGCCCTTTCCGGCGCTACGACAGATGGCCGTGTTTGCGATCGCCGGCATGGCGATCGCCTGTGCCAGCGTGTTCTGGCTGCTGCCCGCCCTGGCGCAGAAACCCGCACGCGCGCCGCTGTCGCCAGCCCTCGTTCGTCTCGCCCTGGGCTGGCAGCGCATCGCCTCGGGGCGCCGCGCGTTGTTCGGGGTGGCCGCGCTTTGTGTCGTCGCCGTTCCGGGCTGGCTCCGCCTGGGCCACGACGACGATATCCATCTGCTCATTGCCCCGCCGAAAGCCCTCGAAGCGCAGACCGCGACGATCCGCGACGTCGCCGGCTTCGGCGGCGGCAGCCAGTTCTGGCTGGTCGAAGGCGCCAACGCCGAGGATGTGCTCCAGCGCGAAGAAGCACTGACCGACCGGCTGCAGACCTGGGTGAGCGACGGCAGACTCGGCGGCTGGACCGGGATCAGCGCCATGCTGCCTTCGGCGCATCGCCAGGCCGCGAACCTCGCGGCGCTGACACCGCTGTTCTCGCCACGCGAACGCATGAGCGCCTGGATGGGTCAGGCCGGCTTCCGTGCGGAAGGCGGTGCCGGCTTCGTCGCCGCATGGCCGGGGCGCGCTTTCACCCTGGACGACTGGCTGGCCATGCCGGCGTACACCCCGTTCCGCTATCTATGGATGAGTGGTGGCGCACACGGCGTCGGCAGCATCGTCGTGCCGCAGGGCCAGGACGATGTCGACCTGCTGCGTACCGCGTCCGATGGCCTGCCTGGGGTTACGTTGGTCGACAAGCCGGCGAGCATCACGGCACTTTTCGGTCGCTATCGCGGTTATGCGGATGGCTGGCTGGGCGGTGCGCTCGCCCTGGTCGGTCTCGCTTTCCTGTGGCGTTACGGCGCTCGCGCGGCCTGGCGCGTCCTGTTGCCGCCGGCCGCGGGCATCGTGCTGAGCGTGGCCGCCCTGGGTTACCTCGGCGAGCCGCTGACACTGTTTCACGTCATGGCCCTGATGCTGGTACTCGGTGTCGGCGCGAATTACGCCGTCTTCCTGCGTGAAGGCGAACCCCATGTCGCCCATATCCCCGGCGCGGCCTACGCGGGTGTGCTGCTTTCGGCGGTAACCGCCCTGCTCTCCTTCGGCCTGCTCGCGCTCAGCACGACGCCGGCCTTGCGACACTTTGGCCTTACCCTGCTCCTCGGGATCGGCTTCACCGCGCTGCTCGCGCCGGTGAGCGTCCCCGCACCGAAGAACCGAACCGCATGAACAACGCAGCACACGTCACCGGAGGTCGCGCGATGAAACGCGTCGTCGTCACAGGCATCGGCGGCATCACGCCGCTCGGCCACGACTGGGCCACGATCGAAGCGCGCCTGCGCGAGTTCCGCAACGCCGTGCGCCGAATGCACGAATGGGATTACTTCGATGCGCTGAACGGTCGCCTCGGCTGCCCCGTCGACGACTTCACCCTGCCCTCCACCTGGTCGCGCAAACACGTGCGCTCCATGGGCCGCGTGGCCCAACTCGCCGTCGCCGCAAGCGAACGTGCACTCGACGACGCCGGCCTGCTTGGCCACGCCGAGATCACCGACGGCCGCATGGGCGTGGCGTATGGCTCGTCGGGCGGCAGCATCGAGCCGGCGAAGACCATCGGGCGCATGCTGGAAACCGGCTCCATGCAAGGCGTGACCGCAACCAGCTATATCCAGATGATGGCGCACACGACGGCGGTCAACGTCGGCGTGTTCTTCGGCCTGAAGGGACGCATCATCACCACGTCCAGCGCCTGCACTTCCGGTAGCCAGGCCATCGGCTACGGCTACGAGGCCATCCAGCACGGCAAGCAGACCCTGATGGTATGCGGCGGTGCCGAAGAACTGTCCGGCCCCGGTGCGGCCGTGTTCGACACCCTCTTCGCCACCAGCACGCGCAACGACACCCCGCGAGTCACGCCGCGCCCGTTCGATGCCGGACGCGATGGCCTCGTCGTCGGCGAGGGCGCGACGACGCTGATTCTCGAGGAGTACGAGCACGCGGTCGCACGCGGCGCACGCATCTACGCGGAAATCGTCGGCTTCGGCACCAACTCCGACGGCCAGCACATCACCCAGCCCACCCGCGAGACGATGGCTGCCGCCATGCGCATGGCGCTCGCCGATGCCGACCTGCCACCCACGGCCATCGGCTACGTGAGCGCGCACGGCACCGCGACCGATCGCGGCGATGTCGCCGAAAGCCATGCCACGGCGGATGTGCTCGGCAGCGGCGTGCCGATCAGTTCGATGAAGAGCTACGTGGGCCATACGCTTGGCGCCTGTGGCGCACTGGAGGCCTGGTGGGCCATAGAGATGATGCGCGGCGGCTGGTTCGCGCCGACGATCAATCTCGACACGCCGGACCCCGAATGCGCGCCGCTGGATTACCTCACCGGCCAGGGGCGCGAGATCCGTACCGCTCACGTGATGAACAACAACTTCGCGTTCGGCGGCATCAACACCTCGCTGATCTTCAAGGCCTACGGCGGATGAGGCGGGTCGTCGTCACCGGTATGGGTGCCGTGTCCTGTCTCGGTTCCGACCGCCACGCGTTGTTCGAAGGTCTGCGCACGGGGCGCGCGGGCTTCCGCGACATGCCCGACTTCACCGCGCTGGGTATGCGTTGTCGCGTCGCCGCGCCTGCGGACCTCGGCGATCTCGAACCGCCTCCGCGCAAGCTCCGTCGCTATTTCCCGCAGGCAGCCGAGTACGCCTGGCATGCGACCCGCGAAGCGCTCGAGGAAGCCGGACTGGACGAGGCGCGCATCCGCGAACGCGATGTCGGCATCCTCATGGGTGCCTCGGCCGCCCTGTCCGAATACGAGGCCGGGCTGGACATGTTCCACGCGCGCGGGATCTCGCGCCTGTCGCCCTTCATCGTGCCGCGCAGCATGGGCAGCGCGGTAGCCGCGACGCTCACTCACGCGTTCGGCTTCGGCGGCCGTGGCTTCACTATCAGCTCGGCCTGCACCAGTGCGACGCATGCCATCGGCCAGGCCATGGAACTGATCCAGCTGGGCCGGCAGGACATCGTGGTCTGCGGCGGCGCCGAGGAATTGCACGACAAGGCGGCCATGTGCTTCGACGTGATGAACGCCCTGTCGACGACGAGCGTGGCCGGGGAGCGCGTGGCCTGCCCTTACGATGCGGATCGCGACGGCATCGTGCTCGGCGGCGGGGCCGGCGTGCTCGTGCTGGAATCGCTCGAGCATGCGCAAGCGCGCGGCGCACGCATCCTCGCCGAGCTGATCGGCTATGGTGCCGCCTCGGATCCCGACGGCATGGTCAGTCCCGAGGCGGGCGGCATGGCGGAAGCGATGCACCAGGCGATCGATCTGGCCGGGCTGATTCCCGATTACGTGAACACCCACGCGTGTGCCACCGTGCATGGCGACCTGGCCGAATGGCACGCGTTGGCGCAGGTGTTCGGCGAGCGTGGACACGCCGTGCCGCCGATGTCCTCGATCAAGGGCCTGACCGGTCATGCGCCGGCCGCGGCCGGCGCGCTCGACGCTATCGCGTCCATCGCGATGATGGAGAACGGCGTACTGCTCGGCGGTGCGACGCCGGCGAATCGCGATCCCGCCTTTGCCGACGCGCCGCTGATCGACGGCGAGCTCGCGATGGCGGTCGACAGCGTCATGTCGAACACGTTCGGCTTCGGTGGCAGTTGTGCCGCCCTGGTCTTCCGCCGGTACGCCGGGGCGGTCGCATGATCGAGCTGGCCATCGAACGCTGGTCCGCATGGGCGCCCGGCATCGAGCAACCGGCCGACTGGGCCGACTGGGCGACCGCGCCGCACCAGCCAGACGATGCCGGCGAACAGCCGGCTTGCGACTTCGTCGCGCCGATGCAGCGCCGCCGCCTCAGCCGCCTCGCCCGCATCGTCATGCACACCGCATGGCCGATGTGTGCGGACGACGAGCAACTCCCCTTCGTTTATGCCTCGCGACACGGCGAGACCACGCGGACCTTTGCCATGCTGGACGAGATCGGTCGCGAAGCACCGCTGTCGCCCACGCAGTTCGGCCTGTCCGTACACAACGCCATTGCCGGCCAGTGGTCGATCCTGCGCGACCAGCGCGGCGAATCGGTGGCGATCGCCGGGGAAGCCGACACCTTCGAACACGCGATCGTCGAGGCCGTCGCCCTGCTTGGCGACGGTGCCGAGTCGGTGATCGTCGTCGTCGCCGAGGAGCGCCCGGCGGAGGCGTACGACGGCTGGATCGACGACGTACCCTTTTCCTATGCCGTCGCCCTGCGCGTTTCCCGCGCCGACGGCATGGCGACCGGTCCGCGCTGGCGGCTATCGCTTCGTGGTAATACGGAAGCGGCGCCGCCGGCCGCCGGCCCGCACGCCCTGCATTTCGTCCGCGCGCTGCACGATGGCGCGACCCTCGACCACCCGTGGAAGACACGACGATGGACCTGGCAGCCGATTCCGTGACCCGCCGCCGCGATTTCTGGGTATGGCGCTTCGTCTGCACCGCCCTGAGCTTCGCCCTGTTCGGCATCGGCGGCATCGTGCTGCGAGTGGCCGTGCTGCCCATCGTGCTGGCCTGGCCGGGCCCGGAACCCGTACGCCGGCGTCGGGCGCGACGCACGGTGGGTCGCGCCTTCTGGCTGCACTCGCAGTTCATGTATCGCACCGGCACCGTCGACATTCGCTTCGACGGCGTGGAGCGCCTTGGCCAGCCCGGCCAGATGATCGTGGCCAACCATCCCTCGCTGATCGACGTGGTCTATCTGATCGGCCACGTGCCCGAAGCCAACTGCGTGGTCAAGCACAGCCTGTGGAAGAACCCGTGCATGCGCGGTCCGGTCACCGCGGCCGGGTACATCAGCAACGACGGCAGTGCCGACATGCTCGAGCGTGCCGCCGAGGTGCTCCGTGAAGGGCAGACGCTGATCGTCTTTCCGGAAGGCACACGCACGACACCCGGCATGGATCCGGTCTTCCATCGCGGCGCCGCGGCCATCGCGGTGCGCGGCGCGCGTATCGTCACCCCCGTCTTCATCACCGTGGTGCCGACCACCCTGACCAAGGCCGAGCCGTGGTACAGCGTGCCGAACCGACGCGTGCGGATGCGCATTCGCGTCGGCGACGATATCGCCGTGGCGGACTTCAGTGAGCGCGCGCCCGCGCCGATAGCTTCGCGTCGGCTCAACGAACACCTTCATCAACTGTACGCCAGGGAACTCAAGGCATGAACGACCTCGAACGCGACATCGCCGGCCTCATCATCGAAACGCTCGCCCTCGACCACCTGAAAGTGGACGATATCGCCGTGGACCAGCCCCTGTTCGGCCAGGGCCTGGGGCTGGACTCGGTCGATGCGCTGGAACTGGCGCTCGCGCTGCAGACGCGCTACGGACTGAAGATCGCCTCGGACTCCCGCGACGCGCGGCGCCACTTCGAGACGGTGCTCAGCCTCGCCCATTACGTCGAAGCGAACCGGGCCCCATGCGCAAACTGAGCGACATGGCACTGCTGCTGGTCGGCGTGCTCTATCCCTTCATCGTCTACTTCGGCATGGACCGTGTTTCCACGCCGATCTTCGGCTTGATTCTCGGCGGCCTCTGGCTGGTGCGCGCGCCAGCGCTGTGGCGCCAGCCCGGCGGCCGCTGGATGCTGGGGGTCACGCTGGTCTATTGCGCGGTACTCGCCTTCGGTGGCGAGGACGACCTGCTGCGCTGGTACCCCAGCCTGATCTGCGCGCTGCTGTTCGCCGCCTTCGGTCTCAGCCTGAGATTCGGCCCGCCGATGATCGAGCGCATCGCGCGCGTCACCGAGCCCGACCTGCCACCGGTGGCCGTGCGCTACACCCGCAAGGTCACCTGGCTTTGGGTGGTGTTCTTCTTCCTCAACGGCACGGTGTCGGCCTTGCTCGCCAAGTGGGGCCCGCTGTCGTGGTGGACCTTCTACAACGGCATCCTCGCCTATTCGGTGATGGGCGTGCTCTTCGTCGGCGAGTGGATACTGCGGCAGCGCCTGCGACGCCGGATCAACAAGGCACCGATGGACGACGCGGCCCAGCGCCTGCACTCGCACCCCTGGGTCGCCGACGCGGCGGGCGGCTATGCAGGGAAGCTGGGGCCCGGCATGGTCGTCGCGCTCACGCCGGCCGGGCGCACGGCGCTGCTTCGCCACGGCCGAACGGGTCTCATCAACGAACTCGGCCAACAGGCGGCCGGCGACGATGCGCTGTCGACCCCCATGGTCTGGCGCTTCGTCGACATCCTGCCGGAAGCGAAGCAGGTCGACGGGCTCCTGCAGGCGCCCCTGCCCACCGCGGCGCGCGTGCTCGGCGAACGGCTGGACGGCGATACACACGTCATCGAGCTGGAGCTGCCGCTGGACCTGGCCTGTTTCGCGGACCACTTCCCCGATGCGCCGGTGCTGCCGGGCGTGGTGCAGATCGGCTGGGCGCTCGCCTTCGCGGCGCCCCGACTGGGCACACCCACGACGTGCCGCGGCATGGACGCGCTCAAGTTCCAGCGCCTGCTGCGTCCCGGCGACCGTGTGGAGCTCACGCTACGTTACGACGCGGCGCGTGGCCGGCTGCACTTCGCCTATCGCACCGGCGATGCGCATTACTCGTCCGCCCACCTTCGCCTGGAAGGCGTCGATGCCTGAGTCCGCCAATGGGGCCGCGCACTGGGCGGCACGAAAAGAGCGTGGGAGCTTTCTCGGCCTCAAGCTCACATCGGTTGCCGTACGCCTGCTGGGCCGGCGTCCCGTCGCGCCGGTGATCTACCTCATCGTGCTGTATTTCTTCGTCACCGGCCGCGGCACGCGACACATCGTGGCCGACTACCAGCGACGGCTGGCTCTGTGGAGCGGCCGCACGGACCTGTTCCCGCCCAGGCGGCCGGTGCTGGCCCAGTACCTCGCCTTCGGCGATTGCATGCTCGATCGCTTCGACGTCTGGCGCGGCAAGCTGCGCCTGTCCTCGGTGGACATGGACGATCCCGACGGTGTGCGCGAGTCGCTCCGCTCGGGCTCCCGCGGGCAGTTGCTGGTCTGTACGCACCTGGGCAACCTGGACGTCTGCCGCGCCATGGCCGAGATCGGCGAGGGTGTGCCACTGAATGTTCTGATGCACCTTCCCAACGCGGCACACTTCAACCGCCTGCTTGGCGAATCGGGCGACCGCCGCCTGCGCCTGATGCATGTGGGCGATCTCGACACGGCGACGATGATGGATCTGTCGCAGCGCCTCGAGCGCGGCGAATGGGTGGCCATCGCCGGCGACCGGGTGCCCCAGCACGGAGGCCGCAGCATGAACGCCGATTTCCTTGGCGCCCCGGCCGCGTTCCCGCAAGGACCCTGGCTGATGGCCGCGATGTTGCGCTGTCCGGTCAACCTGGTCTGCTGTATCAAGCGCGCCGGGCGCTACACGATCCACCTGCGCCGTTTCGACGACGCCTCCACATGGGAGCGGTCGACGCGCGAGGCCACGATCGGCGCCGCGGTGTCGCGTTACGCCGAGTGGCTCGGGCGGCATTGCCTCGCCGCCCCTTTGCAATGGTTCAATTTTCACGCGTACTGGCACGGTACGAACGGAGCCCACGATGCGCGCTAACGGTGTATTCGCCGTCGACACCGAACTGACCGTTCCTTTCTTCGATGTCGATTCCATGGAGGTGGTCTGGCATGGGCACTACGTCAAGTATCTCGAGGTCGCACGCTGCGCCTTGCTGGAAGCACTCGGGCACGACTACGTGCGCATGAAGGACACCGGCTACGCATGGCCGATCATCGACCTTCAGCTGCGCTACGCGCGTGCCGCCCGTTTCGGCCAGAAACTGTGCGTTCGTGCCGAACTGGTCGAATGGCAGAACCGGCTTAAGATCCATTACACCCTCAGCGACGCCGCGAGCGGCGAGCGACTGACCCGCGCCAGCACCATCCAGGTAGCGGTCCGCCTCGCCGACGGCGAGATGCAGCTGGTCTCACCCTCCGTTTTCATCGACGACATCGAGCGCCAGCTGGCGCGTCGACCGTCGCCCTGATCGCCATGGACGCCTCACCGATGAAGTACGCCAGTGCCACTTATGTCGAGGAAACCCGGATCGGTTTCGTCTTCCTGCGCACCCACACCTGGCAGCACCATGTCCTGCGCGTGGCGATCAACGACCTCAAGCGGCTCGCCGGCGAGCCCTCGCCGCAGGGTGGTACGTTGCTCGACGTCGGCTGCGGCCAGGGTCGCTCGTTCCGCTATCTTCGCGATGTGTTCGCTCCCGCGCGCATGCTCGGTCTCGATGCCGATCCGCACAGTATCGACCTCTCCCGTGCCGAAGCCGAACGCGAGGGCATCGCGGTGGACCTCTTCGCCAGCGATTGCGCACGCATCGACCTGGCCGATGCCAGCGTGGACATCGTCTTCTGCCACCAGACCTTCCACCATCTGGTCGAACAGGAACGCGCGCTGGACGAATTCTGGCGCGTGCTCAAGCCGGGCGGCCTGCTGTTGTTCGCCGAATCCACCAAGGCGTACATCGATTCCTGGGTGATCCGCTGGTTCTTCCGGCACCCGATGCACGTGCAGAAGAGCGCCGACGAATACCTCGCCATGCTGCGAGAGCGCGGCTTCGTGTTCACCGATACGCAGGTTTCCCTGCCCTACCTGTGGTGGAGCCGTGCGAAAGACTTCGGCCTGCTCGAGCGCTGGGGCATCAAGGCCGCACCGCCGGTCGGCAAGCGTGAGGAAACGTTGGTCAACGTAGCCGCGCGGAAACCGGGCTGATCGCATGACGACCTATCTGAATGCTCTCGGCGTGGTCTGCTCGCTTGGCGCCGGCAAGCACACGGTGGCGGAAGCGATGTTCGGCGCGGCCACGCACGGCCTGCACGACCTCGAAGGCTGGGTACCCGGGCAGACACAGACGGTGGGCCATGTGACCGCCCCCTTGCCCGCGATGTCGGCCGAGCTGTCGCATCGGGACACACGCAACAACCGCCTGCTGATGCTGGCCGCACGGGAGATCGAAGCGGAACTGCGCGACGCCATCTCACGCTTCGGTGCCGGACGCGTCGGCATCGTCATCGGCACCAGCACCACGGGGATCGAGGAAGCGACGCGCAGCATCGCCACGCGCGGGCGGACCGGCAGCTGGCCGGCCGACTACCGCTACGCCGACCAGGAGCTGGGCGCACCGGCGGCCTTCCTTGCCGAATGGCTCGGCATCGCCGGTCCGGCCTACGGGATCTCGACCGCCTGCACGTCCGGCGCGCGCGCCCTTCTCAGTGCGCAACGGCTGTTGAAGTCGGACCTCTGCGACGCCGTTATCTGTGGCGGTGCGGACAGCCTGTGCCGCCTGGCGACGAACGGCTTCCACGCCCTCGAAGCCACGGCCGATGCGCGCTGCGAGCCTTTTTCGCGGCGACGCGACGGCATCAACATCGGCGAAGCCGCCGCCCTGTTCCTGATGACACGCGAAGCGGCTCCCGTGGTCTTTCTCGGCGGTGGCGCGAGCTCCGACGCTCACCATATGTCCTCGCCGCACCCGGAAGGGCGTGGCGCCAGCGATGCCATGGCACGTGCCCTGTCGTCGGCGGGCCTGGATGCGGGCATGATCGACTACGTGAACCTGCACGGCACCGCCACCGAACACAACGACGCCATGGAAAGCCGCGCCGTCGACGCGACCTTCGGCCGCCCCGTGCCCTGCTCCTCGACCAAGGCGCTCACCGGACACACGCTCGGCGCCGCCGGCGCGCTGGAGGCGGCATTTTGCTGGCTGGCGCTGACCGACCCCGAGCGCCGTCTGCCGCCGCACGTATGGGACGGTGAAGCCGATCCATCGCTGCCGCCGCTGGCTTTCACCGACCATGACAGCCGCCTGCCACCCGGCCGTCGTTACCTCATGAGCAATTCGTTCGCGTTCGGCGGCAACAACGCGAGCCTGATCCTGGCACACACCGCATGACGCCGTGGCCTATCGACGCACTGCTTCCACACGCAGGCCGCATGATCCTGCTCGATCGCGTCCTCGAATGGGACACCGACCGAATCGTCTGCGAGCGGATCGTCCGCAAGGGCGATGCGTTCGTCGAAGCCGATGGACTGCCCGGCTGGGCCGGCATCGAGCTGATGGCGCAGGCCATCGCCGCATGGAACGGCTGCCAGGTACTCGCCGGCGGCGGTGCGATCCGCCCGGGGTTCCTGCTGGGCACGCGTAGCTATCGTGTCGATGCGGACAGGTTTCCGCCCGGTGCGAAACTCGTGATCGAAGCGCTGCGAACCTTCCATGACAAAGACGGCATGGGCTCTTTCAGCTGTCGCGTGGATACCCAGGGTGCCCATGCCGAAGCGCGGCTGACCGTGTTCAGTCCGCCGGACCCCACGCCTTTCCTCGATCCACGCAACACACTCGATTCCAAGGGAACCGCACCATGAACGATACCGTCCTCGTCACCGGCTCCAGCCGCGGCATCGGTCGCGCCATCGCGCTGAATCTCGCCGATGCCGGCTACGACATCGTCGTGCATTGTCGCTCCCGGCGCGAGGAAGCCGAGGCCGTCGTCGCCGAGATCGTCGCCAAGGGGCGGGCGGCACGCGTCATGCAGTTCGATATCGCCGATCGTGGCGCATCGGCCGCGGCGCTCGAAGCCGACGTGGCCGAGCATGGCGCGTACTACGGGGTGGTCTGCAACGCGGGCCTCACCCGCGACGGTGCTTTTCCAGGACTCACCTCGGAGGACTGGGACCAGGTGCTGCGAACCAACCTCGACGGCTTCTACAACGTGCTGCATCCGTTGGTGATGCCGATGATCCGCCGCCGCAAGCCCGGGCGCATCGTCTGTATCACCTCGGTCTCGGGCATCATCGGCAACCGCGGGCAGGTGAACTACAGTGCGTCCAAGGCCGGCGTCATCGGTGCCGCGAAGGCGCTCGCCGTAGAACTGGCCAAGCGCAAGATCACGGTGAACTGCGTGGCACCCGGCCTGATCGACACCGACATGCTCGACCCCGAGGTGCCGGTGGAGCAGATCGTGAAGGTCATCCCCATGGAGCGCACCGGCACGCCGGACGAGGTGGCGGCCGCCGTGCGTTTCCTCATCAGCCCGGAGGCGGCATACATCACGCGGCAGGTGCTGGCGGTGAACGGCGGGCTCTGCTGAAACCGCATCGCTGGATCCGCACAGACCACCCGCTCGGCAGGAGCCGATTCATCGGCAATACCCTTGTGGGAGCCGGCTCTTGTGGGAGCCGATTCATCGGCGATGCCCTTGTGGGAGCCGATTCATCCGCAATGCCCTTGTGGGAGCCGATTCATCGGCGATAGCTTCGGTGCCCCAACGCAGGACCGGTAAAGTACGCGCATGCCTTCCCTACGCCACCTCGCCGAATCCGACCGCTTCGCCGACGTGCTGCGCACCGTCCTCGCGCTGGCGGGCATTACCGCCTGGTGCACGCTCGTCGGTCCGGCCAGCGCCATCGTTCCCGCCCTGCTCGGCGCCATCGCCTGCGCCCTGGCCGAAACCGACGATGCATGGCGCGGCCGCCTCCGTGGGCTGGTGGTCACCCTGCTGTGCTTCGCGGCAGCCGCTGCCGGCGTACGGGCCCTGATCGGCCAGCCCATCCTCTTCGCCGTCGCCCTGCCCCTGGGCACCTTCCTCCTCGTGATGCTCGGCGCGGCCAGCGGACGTTACGCCACCATCGCCACGGCGACGCTGATCCTCTCGGTCTATACGATGATCGCCGCCGACGCCGCGCCCGCCGGTACCGGTTACGAGGGCACGCTGGCGATCCTCGTCGGTGCCGCATGGTATGGCCTGCTCTCGCTGCTCTGGAGCGCGCTTGCGCCGCAACGTGCGGTACGTCACTCGCTGGCACGGCTGTTCGAATCGCTCGCCGCGCTCATCGAAGCCAAGGCCGCGCTGTTCGAACCCGTCCATGGCCTGGACCGCGCCGCGCTCGACATCGACTTCTCCAAGCGCAACCTGCGCACTGTCGAGGCCCTGACCGGCGCGCGCACGGCACTGATCGACCGCATCGGCCGACGCCAACCACGCGGACGCAGTGCGGCGCGCCTGGCGATGTTCTTCGTCGCGCAGGACATCCACGAGCGCATCAGTTCCTCGCATTATCCCTACGACGAGCTCGCCGACGCGCTCTACCACAGCGACCTGATGTTTCGATTCGGCCGCCTGTTGCGCCTGCAGGCCGTCGCCTGTCGCGAACGCGCCGACGCCATCCGGCGCATCGCCCCGCTCAGCGCCATCGCGTTGCCGCGCGCCGCCCTGGACGACCTGCGCGAGGCCATCGCGTATCGCCGCCGCAGCGACCCGCCGGAGGAAGCCATCGACGACGCGCTCTCCGCCCTGATGGCCAACATGGAACGTCTTCAGGCCGGCATCGAGGACGAAGGCAGCCTGCCGCAGGACATGGACACCTCGCTGCAAGGCAACGAGCCGTCGTCGCTTAGAGACGCCATCGCCCGTGTCCGCCTGCGCCTCAACCGACGTTCGATGCATTTCCGCCATGCCGTGCGCCTGGCCACCGGCATGCTTGCCGGCTACCTGCTCATGCTTGCCCTGCATCCCTCCCACGGTTACTGGATCCTGCTGACCACGCTCTTCGTCTGCCAGCCGAGCTACGGCAGCACGCGCCGTCGCCTGATCCAGCGCGTGGTCGGCACCACGGCAGGCCTGGTGGTCGGCTGGGCCATGCTTCGCCTGCTACCGGGCGGTGACTGGCGCCTGCCCGTGCTGGTCGCCACCGGCGCCGGCTTCTTCGCCTTCCGTCTGCGCCGCTATGCGCTGGCGACCGCCGTGATCACGCTGTTCGTCCTGCTCTGCTTCGACCGTGTCGGCGCCGGGTACGACGCGATCGGTCCGCGGCTGCTCGATACCTTGCTGGGTGCGGTCGTCGCCGCCGTCGCGATCCGCTTCGTCCTGCCCGACTGGCGCGTGCGCCGCCTCGAGGATGTCGTCGCCGACGCCTTGCTCGCCTATGGACGCTACCTGCAACGCATCGCCGCGCAGTACCGCAGTGGCAAAACCGATGACCTGCCCTACCGCATCGCCCGCCGCGACGCGCACGCCGCGCAGGCGGCCGTGGCCGGCAACGTGAACGAGCTGCTCGCCGAACCCGGCCATCCGCGCGCGCGCGGCGAGCGCGCCCTGCGCCTGCTCACCGCCCTCCAAGCCGGATTGGCGCATCTTTCCACACTCGGCGCCCACCGCCAGGCCCTGGCCCCGGACGACGCGACCGCGGTGGGTGAGCTGGCCACCCGGATCGCCCACGGCCTGGATGCGCTTGCCGAACATGTGCGGGTCGGCTCCCCGGCCCCACCGCTGGGCACGCCGACCCTGCTGGTCGGGACGTCGGTCCGCGTCGCGGAGGCGCCGGAGGCCGTGCGCCTGGTGGAGCGACAATGCCTCCTGCTGGTCCGCGTTCACGACCATATCGCGGCCTTACCGCCAGTCTGATTGCTGCGTCGCGCCGTGGATTGAGTTCTCCGGCGCGTTACGATGGGAAGCTTTTTACCCGTATCCCCCGGAGTTGCACGTATGCGCCCGTTTTCCCTCGGTGAAGACCTCGACCTCCTGCGCGAAAGCGTCCACGCCTTCGCCGAGAAGGAAATCGCCCCACGCGCGGATCGTATCGACCGCGAGAACGTCTTTCCGGAAGACCTCTGGCGGAAGTTCGGCGACATGGGCCTGCTCGGCGTGACCGTACCCGAGGAATTCGGCGGCTCCGGCCTCGGCTTCCTCGCGCACATGGTGGCCATGGAAGAGATCTCCCGCGCTTCCGCCTCGGTCGGCCTCTCCTACGGCGCGCATTCCAACCTGTGCGTGCAGAACATCTACCACAACGGCAACGATGCCCAGCGCCGCAAGTACCTGCCCAAACTCACCAGCGGTGAGTGGGTCGGCGCGCTGGCGATGAGCGAGCCCGGTGCCGGCTCCGACGTGGTCGGCTCGATGAGCTGCCATGCCGAACGGGTCGGCGACGTCTGGGTCGCCAACGGCACGAAGATGTGGATCACCAACGGCCCCGATGCCGACGTGCTGCTGGTCTACATGCGCACGGCACCGCGTCCCGCCGGCAGCCGCTGCATGACCGCCTTCATCGTCGAGAAGGGCATGAAGGGCTTCTCCACCGCACAGAAGCTCGACAAACTCGGCATGCGTGGCTCGAACACCTGCGAACTGGTGTTCGACAACTGCGAGATCCCCGCCGAGAACATCGTGGGCGAGGTGAACGAAGGCGTGCGCGTGCTGATGGGTGGTCTGGATACGGAGCGCCTCGTGCTCTCCGGCGGCCCGATCGGCATCATGCAGGCCGCGGTCGACCTCGTGCTTCCGTATGTGCGCGAGCGCAAGCAGTTCAACGCGCCTATCGGCACGTTCGGCATGATGCAGGCCAAGGTGGCCGACATGTATACCGCGCTGCAATCGTCACGCGGCTTCGCGTACATGGTGGCCCAGCAGTTCGACAACGGCGTGAAGTCGCGCATCGATCCGGCCGCGTGCCTGCTCAATGCGTCGACCAATGCGGTCAAGGTCGCCCTCGAGGCGATCCAGTCGCTCGGCGGCAACGGCTACATCAACGAGTTCCCGGCCGGACGACTGCTCCGCGACGCGAAGCTCTACGAGATCGGTGCAGGCACCAACGAAATTCGTCGCATGCTTATCGGACGCGAGCTGTTCCACGGCAAGTCATAACAGGCGCAGCTCGCGTTTTGCGACAGGGGTCGCCCCCACCGGAAGGCGGGGCGGCCCTTTTTTTGGGTTCTTCGCGGACCTTCGGGGACGCCGAAGGCATCGGTTCACTTAGTGGCTGATGCCGCGGCGGCGGGCTCGGACGTGGCGGCGCAGAGCCTTCGGTGCCCACCCTCGCTGCTCAGACAGGTCCTCCGCGTTCGGTGCGGAAGGCCGCTTCGCGGCCCATGTATCTATATGGCCTGCGGCCGCTCACTTGTGCGGAACTCGCCTCGAGGGTGGGCACCGAAGACTCTCCCGAACCGTGAGGCTCGCGTGGGTCGAGCCAAAGCGCGCGGCGGCATCGCCCGCAGGCACGCCGACACAAGCGCGACGAAGGTATTGGGCAACCGGGTACCAGCAACCGCTTCCGCTTCGCCCGGATGTTCCGGGCGCGGCCGGGGCCGACGACGCATCCCGCGCCGGCTCTCCTTGCACTCAACCGTATCGTCGTGAGAGACCTTGGCGTCCACCCTCGAGGCGAGTTCCGCACAAGTGGAGCGGCCGTAGGCCAAATAGGTACACGGGCCGCGGTTAGCGGCCTTTCCTTCTCGAACGCGGAGGACCTGTCTGAGCAGCGAGGGTGGGCGCCAAGGTCTCCCCGCGAAACGCCCAAGTGTACAAAGCGATGGCGAAGCCGAGCCCCGCGAGGCCGAAGGCGAGCCATCGGCGAGGTGCGAACGAACGCCCGGCATGCCGAGCACCCGTCCCCGGTAATCCACGATGAACCTTTTTTATACGTTCTCCATGTGTCCGCTACAAACTCATGACCGGCCCCGACTGCTGCATGGCCACCTGCTGCATCTGCATCTGCATTTGCATCTGCATGTCCTTCTCCTGTTGCATCGCCACCGCCTGCTGGTCGAGCTGTGTCGCCTGGGCGAGACTTTCCTCTTTCGGCGGCGCGGGCGTGTCGATCGACAAGTCGATGACCGGGCCGCCATACATGCCGGCGCTGACGATGCGTCGCTCCTCGATATCGATGTCGCCGAGCTGGTTCGGGTGATGGATGCCGAGGCGGCGTGCCTGCAAGGCCGCCTCGGCCGCCTTGTCGTCGGAGACATCCATCGGTAGCTGCCCGCGGATCGCGGCGTAGATCGGATCGTCGCCCGCCTTGGGTACCGTAGCCCGCGGGCTCGTGACCGCGAGCGGATGCGGCGAGGCGATGTGCCGGCCGGGGTCGTCCGGGTGCATGGCCTCGCGCGCGGCG
>NZ_DATLIW010000014.1:0-31926 GCF_035539195.1 Luteibacter sp. | reverse complement strand
TCGGCGCCTGCATGCGGCCAACGGACAGATCCCGCCAGCCATCCACGAAATGCTGTCGGTCCGAAAAACGCCCTATCGGGTGTCTAGAAATACTTGACCACTTCACCCACCCTCGCTGCTCAGACAGGTCCTCCGCGTTCGAGAAGGAAAGGCCGCTACCGCGGCCCATGTTCCTATTGGCCTACGGCCGCTCCACTTGTGCGGAACTCGCCTCGAGGGTGGACGCCAAGGTCTCTCACGACGATACGGTTGAGTGCAAGGAGAGCCGGTGCGGGATGCGTGGTCGGCCCTGGCCGCGCCCGGAACATCCGGGCGAAGCGGAAGCGGTTGCTGGTATCCGGTTGCCAAACACCTTCGTCGCGCTTGTGCTGGCGTGCTTGTCGACGATGCGGCCGCGCGCTTTGGCTCGACCCACGCGAGCCTCACGGTTCGGGAGAGTCTTCGGTGCCCACCCTCGAGGCGAGTTCCGCACAAGTGAGCGGCCGCAGGCCATATAAGACACTGGCCGCGAAGCGGCCTTCCGCACCGAACGCGGAGGACCTGTCTGAGCAGCGAGGGTGGGCACCGAAGGCTCTGCGCCGCCACGTCAGCGCTCGCCGCGTCCCCGGAATCTTGCGTCGAACCGAAAAAAAGCCCCCGCCGTAAGGCAGGGGCTTTCGGGTACCTCGTCGATCGCGGCGGCTCAAGCCACCGCGAAAGATCAGGCTGCCGCGTCCTTGAGCTTCTTGAGCGGACGGACCTTGACCTTGACCGAGGCGGGCTTGGCTGCGAACCAGCGCTCTTCACCCGTGAACGGATCCTTGCCCTTGCGCTTCGGCTTCGCAGCGACGGCAACGGAGGTGATCTTCAGCAGGCCGGGCAGCGTGAACGTACCGGCGCCCTTCTTATGAACCGACGCGGAGATCGCGCCTTCGAGCGAAGCCAGCACGGCCTTCACGCTCTTGCTGTCAATGCCGCTCTGCTCGACGATGTGCGAGACGAGCGTGGACTTCGAAAGCGGATCCTTGATCGGCTTGAGCGCGGCCGGGGCCTTCGCAGCCTTCACGGCAGCCTTGGCGGGAGCCTTGGCAGCCTTCTTCGCCGCCGTTTTTTTGGTCGTGGCCATGGTTATCCTTGTCACTGAATCGAATGAGGCGGCCTTTCCGGCCGGTGCCCAGCGGGCGACTCACTCTAGCGTTGCTTTGGTCCGCTGAAAATAGGGTTCGCGAAGATTTTTCGCATTCGAGACCCTTTTTTTCAGGGTCCCTGTGACGCAATGCGGAAAAACGGCGGTTTCAGACGCCTTCGGCCCATCCGGCGAGTACCTTGTCGAGGGTGAGCGGGTAATCGCGGATCCTTACGCCACAGGCGTTGTACACCGCGTTGGCGATGCACGCGCCCGCGCCGGAGATGCCAACTTCACCCAGTCCCTTGATCTTCAGCGGATTGGCCTTGTCGTCCAGTTCAGGCAGGAAGATCGCTTCCATCGAGCCGATGTCCGCGTTGACGGGCACGTGGTACTCGGCCAGGTCATGGTTGACGAAGGCACCGTAGCGTTCGTCCAGGACCATTTCCTCCGAGAGCGCTGAACCCACGCCGAAGATCATCCCGCCCAGTGCCTGGGATCGCGCCGTCTTCGGATTGAGGATGCGCCCGGCGGCGAATACGCCGAGCATGCGGCGCAGACGAATCTCGCCGGTGTCCACGTCCACACCGACCTCGGCGAAGAACGCGCCGTAGGAGTTCTGGTTGTAGTTCGTGTTGTTGGTGCCCGGCTCGACACCTCCATCGGCCGTCACGCCCTCCGTGCCGGCGAGGGCCGCATAACCGACGCGTTTCTTGCCATCGGTAACGTGACCGTCTTCGAAACGGGCGCGTTGCGGATCGATGCCCGCGGACTGGCAGAGCTTGCTACGCAACTGCATGCAGGCGTCGTACAGGCCGGAGCCCGCACTGGCTGCGCCGAACGAACCACCCGAGCCGGGCGTTTCCGGGAAATCCGAATCGCCCAACAGGACGGTGACGCGTTCCATCGGCAGGCCGAGCAGGTCGGCGGCGATCTGCGTGAAGACGGTATAGGAACCGGTACCGATATCGGTCATCGCCATGCGTGCGGTGAGTTGGCCGGTCGCATCCAGGGTCACGTTCGCCTTCGATGCCTGCAGCATGTTGCCGCGCACCGCCGAGGACATGCCGATGCCGACGAGCCAGCGCCCATCGCGTACGCTCGCCGGGCGGGACACACGCTTGTCCCAGCCGAAGCGGCGCGCTCCCTCACGCATGCACTCGACCACCTTGCGGGAGGAGAAGGGCACGCCAAGCTCGGGGTCCACCAGGGGCTCGTTGCGAATGCGCAATTCGATCGGATCGATATCGAGCTGGACGGCCAGTTCGTCCATCGCGCCTTCCAGCGCGAGCAGACCGACCGCCTCGCCCGGTGCGCGCATCGAGATTGCAGGCGGCAAGTCGAGATCGACCAGCCGATGGGTGTTCAAGCGGTGCTCGCCCGCGTAGCGTGAACGGGTGCCGAGGACGGTCGGTTCGAACTCGTCGTTGCCAGGTTCGTTGCCCGACCACGCCTGGTGGGCCTCGGCAAGAAGACGGCCCTCGGCATCGGTGCCCAGACGTACACGCTGGATCGTGTTGGTGCGGTGCCCGACCACATGGAACAGCTGCTGGCGGGTCAGGACCAGCTTGACCGTCCGCCCGGTGGCTTTCGCGGCGAGCGCCGCCAGGACGGCGTCCGGCTGTACGTCGAGCTTGCTGCCGAACCCGCCGCCGATGTACGCGCAGAGCAGCCGGACATTCCCGGGCGCGAGCCCGAACGTGGCGGCAAGCGCCTTGCGACCGGGCGTGGGCATCTGGTTGGACGTCTGAACGGTAAGCTTGTCGCCATCCCAGCTCGCCATCGTGGCATGCGGTTCCATGGCGGCATGGAACTGGAACGGCGTCGTGTAGACCACGTCGAGCCTGTGCGGTGCCGCCGCGTACGCGGCCTCGAAGTCGCCCTTTCCGGTGTCGGTCTTGGCGAAGGGCAGGTCTTTCGGGGTCCGGGCAGTGTCGACGCCGGCGGCAAGATCGAATCGGCCCTCTTGCGCATCGTATTCCGGACGAACCAGCGACGCGGCGTAGCGGGCCTGCTCGTAGGACTGTGCGACCACGAGCGCGACCGGCTGGCCGTAGTGCTTTACCGTGTCGCCCGTCAGTTGCGGCATGGCGCCCTCGGCGCTGCTGTCCTGGCGAGGCGCGTTCTTCGCGGTGAGGACCTCGATGACACCGGGGGCCCGGCATGCCGCCGTAGTGTCCACACGCAGGAGACGGCCGCGGGCAATCGAGGCGAGGACGGGAAAGGCATACGCCACCGCCCCGACGCCGCCGTGTTCGGCAGCGTAGGCCACCTTGCCCTGTACCTTGAGTGGACCATCGACGCGGTCCAGTGGCTTGCCGGTGAAACCATCGGGGCGGTCGTCGAGCGGCGTGATACCGACGGTCGTGTCCATGCGGATCGTCATGCGCCGTCCCTCCCACATGCCTCGACCAGCACCGCACCGAGCGTCCGCCGGGCGAGCGGCACCTTGAAATCGTTATGGCCGAAGCCCCGCGCGCCGGCCAGTGCATGGTCTGCGATGGCACGCAGTGAGGCCTCATCGGTTCCCGCCCCTTGCAGGGAGGCGTCGAACGCCTCGTCGCGCCACGGCATCGCGGCCACCCCGCCGAAGGCGATACGTGCCGAGGTTACGGTATCGCCGTCACATGCGACGATCGCCGCGACCGAGACCAGGGCGAACGCATAGGACGCGCGGTCGCGCACCTTGCGATACAGCTGCCGGCCCGCGGGGGGCGAAGGCAGCGTGACATGGGTGATCAGTTCACCCGGGCGCAGCGCCGTTTCGACCTGTGGCGTATCGCCCGGCAACCTGTAGAAGTCGGCGATCGGAATGGCATGTTCCTCGCCATTGGGCATCAGGGTGTGGACCGTCGCGTCGAGCACCCGCATCGCCACGGCCATGTCGGAGGGATGCGTGGCGATACAGGACTCGCTCGTCCCGAGGATGGCGTGGATGCGGTTGAATCCTCCGATCGCCGCGCACCCACTGCCCGGGTTGCGTTTGTTGCAGGGCATCGCCGTGTCGTAGAAGTAGTAGCAGCGCGTGCGCTGTAGCAGGTTGCCGCCGGTAGTCGCCTTGTTGCGCAGTTGTCCGGAAGCACCGGCGAGCAGGGCGCGGGCAAGCACCGGGTATCGTTCACGCACGCGAAGATCGGCCGCGAGATCGCTATTGCGAACGAGCGCGCCGATGCGCAACCCGCCCTCGGCGGTTTCTTCGATGACGTCCAGGCCCAGACGATTGATGTCGACCAGATGTTCGGGCGTTTCGATCTCCAGCTTCATCAGGTCGAGAAGGTTGGTCCCACCCGCGATGAAGCGGGTGCGCCGTTGCATCACCGCCGCGCGTGAGGCACCCGCCGGCGACGTGGCGCGTTCGTAAGTGAACTGCTTCATGCGTCATCCTCCGCGGCCTCGGCGATCGCGGCGACGATGTTCGGATAGGCACTGCAGCGACAGAGATTTCCACTCATGCGTTCGCGAATCTCGTCGTCGCCCAGGCGCGGCGGCGTGGTCAGATCCTCGGTCACCACACTGGGCCATCCGGCGCGCAGCTCGTCGAGCATGCCGGTAGCCGAGCACAGCTGTCCCGGCGTGCAGTAGCCGCATTGGAAACCGTCGTGCTTGACGAAAGCGGCTTGCAGCGGGCCAAGCGCGTCGCCCGGTGCAAGCCCTTCGACCGTGGTGATCGCGTCGCCGTCGTGCATGACGGCGAGCGTCAGGCAGGCATTGATCCGGCGGCCGTCGATCAGCACCGTGCACGCACCGCACTGGCCGTGATCGCAGCCCTTCTTCGAGCCGGTCAGGCCAAGATGTTCACGCAGCGCATCCAGCAGCGTGACACGCGGGTCGATGTCCAGCTCATGGTCGGTGCCGTTGATGCGCAGCCGCGTCCATACCGTATCGATGCCGGGTACGCGTTCGGATGGCCGCAAGGCGCCGCCGACTGGCGTCGCTTGGTGGCGGGCCGCGTTCGCGGAAGGTGGTTGCGCTCTCGGCTGCATGCCGTTCTCCGTGGATGGCTCACCCGACGGTTGTAAGCATCAGGGCGTGAACGGGGCGGCGCGAATCGAGGCGAGCGGCTTGCCAAACCGTTTACATATGCCCGCGTTGCGGATCGAGGGCGCCTATCGCAATGGCGCGTGCCATGTCGCTTTCCGTGTCCAGGTCGTCGGCGAAGGCGTCGTCGCGAACGGCTTCGGGGGTGGCGTCGTGCCACAGGGCACGAAAGCCGGTGTCGCCCTCGAGCGCCTTGGCGCGCGCCAACGTGGCGGCTCGCAGCACGGCGGGCACGCCCATGGCGTCGCCGTAGGCCGTAACCGTGTCGCGCGAGCCGCCGTGCGCGGTGAGCAATCGCCACAGATGAGCCTCGCTCAGCGCGAGCTGGTCGACGACCACGACAAGCACGGGGGCGGCGCGACCGGCCAGCACATCGGCGGCGACTTTCAGGGATGAGGCGATGCCGGTGGCCCAATCGGGGTTGAACACGGCTATCGCGCCTGCCAGTTGGCCGCACATGCGCTCGGCATGCGCACCGAGAACGACCACGGTCTTGCCTGGCCGGGTCGCGGCGACCATGCGTGCCGTCCTCGCGACCAGCGTCTCGCCGCCGACGGTCAGCAACTGCTTGGGGCGGCCCAGGCGCAGGCTGCCACCCGCGGCGAGGATCAACGCATCGTGGCCGTTCGTCACGATAGACGCGCGCGGTCGCGCTGGCAGATCTGCGCAAGAATGGACAATGCGATACCGTGCGGGGTCTGCGCACCGATCGGGAGGCCCGCGGGGAGGTGCAGCTTTTGCAGCTCGTCGTCGTCCACGCCGTCGTCCTTCAGCCGTTCGACACGCGCGCCGATCTTGTTGCGGCTGCCGAGGATTCCCACCGCGAAGGCGGGCGAATGCAGGGCATGCGCGGCCACGGCATGGTCGATTTCGGCGTCGTGGCTGAGCGAGTACACGGCGGTGCGGTCGTCCAGGGCGAGGTCGCGCAGGGCCGCGGGCAGGCTGCGTGGGTCGTAACCGGCAAGTGAAACGCCCGGCGGAGGCTCGGCTGGGCCATGCGGCCGCAACAGGACTACCTCGACCCCCAGTGTCGGAGCCAGCTGGGCCACCGCAAGCGTGACCGGATCGCCGCCGATGGCGACCAACCTCAGCGGTGGTCGCTGGGTTCGCGCATAGTGTCGTTCGTCGGGTTCCCGGGCACCGTCGACGACGTCCCAGGCGCCGGTCGCGCGATCCGACAGGATCGTGACCGTGCGCCGTTCGCGGCGGGCGACGGAAAGCGTATTGACGTACCGCGACGGCTCGTGCAGTTCACGAACGAAGATGCCGATCCGGCCGCCGCAGCTCAACTGGATGTCCAGCACGGGGCTGCCGACCCCGTAATCGAGCAGCCGCGGGCGGCCTTCGCCCAGCGCCATCCGGGCCTCCTCGGCGACGGCGGCCTCGACGCAGCCGCCGGAAACGTAACCGGCGACCCGTCCGTCCGCGGCGATCGCCATCTCGCTGTAGAGCGGCCTGGGCGACGGTCCCGCGACGCTGACCAGCGTGGCCAGCGCCACCCGGCCGGCATGCGCGTACTCACGAAGGGCGGGCAGGAGGTCCTCGACCAACGCGTACTCGGGCCAGGCCGGCCATGCTTGCGCAGCGGAAGGGTTCAAGGCGTTCATGCCCGAAGTCTGGCACGATTGCACGTGAAGGGCTTGCGGGGCTGGACACACCCCGCTTACGCGCATTGTGCTTTTCTGAGGCGACATGTCCCCACTCATTGACCGTCATGGACGTACCAAGCGCAAGCTGCGGATATCGTTGACCGACCGCTGCAACTTCCGCTGTACGTACTGCATGCCCGAGCATCCGGACTGGCTGCCGAAAGCCAGCCTGCTGGCGCGCGACGAGATCGTGCGCCTGGCCGGCCTGTTCGTCGACCACGGCATCGATCAGATCCGCCTGACCGGTGGCGAGCCCCTGCTCCGTCGCGACCTGCTGGAGTGCGTGCGCGATATCGGCGCGCTTCGCGAGCGCGGCCTGCGTCGCCTGTCGATGACCACCAACGCGTCGCGCATCGCACCGAAAGCTCGTGAACTGGTCGCTGCCGGCATCGACGACTTCAACGTCAGCCTGGATGCCATCGATCCGGATACGTTCCGCCGACTCACCCTGCGCGAGGTCGCTCCGGTACTCGACGGCATCGATGCGCTCGTCGCCGCCGGCGCCAACGTGAAGCTCAACGCCGTGGTCATCCGTGGCGACAACGAGAAGGACGTCGTGCCCCTGCTGGAATGGGCGATGGCCCGAAATCTTCCCCTGCGCTACATCGAGTACATGCCCCTGGACGCCCCGGGTCACTGGAAGCGTGACGCCGTGGTGTCCGAGGCCGAGATGCTGGCCGCGATACGCGAGCGCCACGAGGTCGTCGGCCAGCCCAGGGGACACGATCCCGCCACGCCCTATCTCATCGACGGGTATTACCCGCTGGGCATCATCTCCACGGTGTCCAATCCTTTCTGTTCCACCTGCGACCGCCTGCGCCTCACCGCGACGGGCGAACTCTTTACCTGTCTGTTCTCGCCGATGGGCACGCCACTGGGCGCACGCCTGCGCGAAGGCATCGACGACGACGTGCTTGCCGAACAGGTGCGTCGCGCGGTCTGGCTGAAGGATGCCGGTTACGCCTCGCGCCCAGGTCCGGTGGACAGGCCGTTGACCATGCATGCGATGGGCGGATGAGCCCCTTCCCGGATACGCCATGAAATCGATCGTTTTCGAACTCTTTGCCACCCTCGAGCGGCTGGCGGGCAGCGCCACCTGTCGGGTCGACGCGCCCGACGGGACGCACACCGTCGCCGATGCCCTCGCCGTGCTGGCGCTTGCGCGTCCCGAACTGGCCGCATCCCTGGAGCGTTGCGCCTGCGTGTCGGGCGACACCATCGTACGCCGCGCCGATCCGGTGCCCGCCGACGGGCATATCGCCCTGCTGCCGCCCGTGGCCGGAGGTTGAGCATGGAACGTGTGGTGCTTTCCCACGAGGCGGTAACCGTGGAGCCCCTGCTCGAACTGGATGCGCACCCCGAATGCGGTGGCCTGGCGTTGTTCGTCGGCACGGTGCGCGATCACCATGAAGGGCGTTCGGTGCGGCACCTCAAGTACACGGCTCACGAGCCGCTCGCGGCCAAGATCGTTCGTGAGGTGGAGGCCACCACGCGCGAAAGGTTCGGGGTGCCTTACGTCCGCATCGTGCATCGACTCGGCGACCTGTCGATCGGCGACATCGCCATCGTCTGCGTCGTCCGCGCGCCGCATCGGGCGGAAGCGTTCGACGCGTGCAGGTATGCCGTCGACGCTGTGAAGCACGGTGCGCCGATCTGGAAAGAAGAGTTCTATACCGACGGCAGCAGTGCTTTCGTCGAGGGATGTTGCATTCGCGACGACCTCGATGAGACCCCGACGCCTTCGCATCGCCACCATTCGCATACGAGCCACGGATGAAAGACGTCAGCCAGAAGCCGGATTCCCTGCGTGTCGCCCGCGCCACCGCCACGCTCCACGCACCGGCCCACTGCATCGAGCTGCTGCGCAGCGGCGATACCGAGAAGGGTGACCCTCTGAAGACGGCACGCGTCGCCGGCATCCTTGCCGCGAAGCGTACCGACGAACTCATTCCGCTCTGCCATCCCCTGCCTATCCATCGCGCCGAGGTGACCTACGAGCTCGCCCAGACCTCCGTGCGCGTCATCGCGGAAGTGCAGACGATCGGTCCTACGGGCGTGGAGATGGAAGCACTGACCGCGGCCAGCCTGGCCGCGCTCACGCTCTACGACATGCTCAAGCCGTATGCCGAACCGGACGAGTTGCACATCGAAGACTGTCGTCTCGAGCGGAAGACCGGGGGCAAGTCGCACTACAAGCGGCAGCTGTCGGTGCCGCGCAGCGCCGCTGTCGTGGTGCTGTCCGACACCGTCGCCAGCGGGGCCAAGCCGGACACCGCGGGTGCCTGGGTGCGCGACGCCCTGATCGCGGCCAACTTCGGCCCGGTCGAGTACGCGGTGATCGCCGACGATGCGGCCATCCTGGGCGACCTGCTGGGATCCCTGATCGACGCCGGGACCGCCATCATCGTCACCGTCGGGGGGACGGGTCTGGGCCCACGAGACATCACCGTGGACACGGTCAAGCCCATGCTCGAGGTGGAAATTCCCGGGATCATGGAAGCCGCGCGCGCTTTCGGGCAGCAGCGCATGCCGTTCGCCATGCTCTCGCGTGGCGTGGCAGGCTACGTTCGCGACAGCTTATTGGTGACCTTTCCTGGCAGCCGCGGTGGCGCGGGCGAATCCCTTGCGGCCACCCTGCCGGGTCTGATCCATCTTCTGGAAACCGGTCGTGCGGGTGCGCGCCACCCCGGCGGTTACGGCGAGGCGACCTGAATGGACTTGCTGCCCTTGCGGGAGACCTTCGACCTCTACCGGAAATGGGTCGGGCCGTTGCCCACCCATCGTCTGTCGGTGGAGCTCGCGCTCGGTGCCGTGCTGGCCGAGGCCCCCGCCGCGCGCATCGCGCTGCCCCGGTTCACCCAGAGTGCGGTGGACGGCTACGCGGTACGTAGCGCGGACGGCCAGGCGCCGCGCTCACTCATCGGCACGGCGGCGGCCGGCGAGCCGGCGAATGTCGTCGTCGGCCCAGGACAGGCGGTGCGCATCCTGACCGGAGGCTTGGTTCCCGCGGGCGCGGATGCCGTAGCGCGACAGGAGATCGTCGAGCGCACCGGAACGGGTATCGTGCTTACCCACGCCGTGCGGACCGGTGAAGCCATCCGTTACGAAGGCGAGGAGCTCGCCGCGGGCAGCATCATCGCGTACCCCGGGCAACGGGTGACCTCCGGTCTGGTGGCGGCCTTGGCGATGGCCGGCATCGACACGGTCGAGGTCCGCCGTCGGCCCCGCGTTGCCGTGCTCGTCACCGGCGACGAAGTACTGCGCGCGGGCGAGCAGCTCGCACCGGGCATGGTCTACGACGCGAACGGCCCCTTGCTGCGCGCGTGGTTTGTCGAACAGGGATACGGCGAGCCGGTCGTAGCCTACGTGCGGGACGACGCGACGGCGCTCGAAGAGGCCCTGAGCGCGGCGCTCGACAGTGCCGACCTCATCGTCACCAGCGGTGGCGTGTCCGTCGGCGATCGCGACTTCGTGCCCTCCGTCGCCGATGGTCTGGGCGTGCGCAAGGTGTTCTGGAAGGTCGCGCAAAAGCCCGGCAAGCCGTTGTGGTTTGGCATGCGCGAGGGCAAGGTTTTGCTGGGCATGCCGGGCAACCCGGCTGCCGTGTTGGTGTGTCTGGCGGTCCACGCTCGTGCGGTGCTTGGACGCCTGGAAGGCGAAACCACCGACCAGCCTGCCTGGAAGCAGGGGATCCTTGCGGCGTCCGTGGATGCCGATGCGGAGCGCGATCGTCTGGTTCGCATGCGGCTGGACCTGGGCGACGGAAGCGCGCGATTGCACATCCTTCCCCATCAGGATTCGCACATGTTGAGTAATGTCGCCTCGGCGCATGCGCTGGTCTGGTTGCCGGCCCGCGAGAGCGGCTTCGAAGCCGGCGAGCGGGCAAGCTGGATAGCCATCTGAGCCGTCGGTCCCGGTGGCGCTGCCCGCCATGATGGTATTCGGCAGCATTCCGCCTGATCCCTTGATCGACCGCGCTTTGGTCCGTGCGCGCTCGGCGGCGCCTACAACGTTAGTGGTGTAGACAAACGCATTCGGCGGGAGTGAACTCGCTTTGAGTTTCAACGCCGCTCCGACGGAAAGCGGGATCAACGTCATCCTCAAGGAACAACCATGTCAAGGAATGACACGGGAACGCCTCTGCCGAAAGTGCCGGGCAACGCATGAACGGCACAGCGGACATGGAAGTCACCCCTCCCTCGCTACCGAAAGGCGGCGGGGCAATCCAGAGCATTGGCCATGGATGGGGTGCGGTCGGCACGTCCGGGGCGTCGTCGCTGGGTATACCGCTGCCGATCTCGCCAGGGCGTGGATTCGCGCCCGCGCTTGCACTGTCCTACAGCAGTCTCGGCGGCCGCACGGACTTCGGCCAGGGCTGGAGCTTGTCCCTCCCTGCGATAAGCGTACGAAGCAGCCACGGGGTGCCGCAGTATGGCAAGGACGCGCAGGGCCGGGCGATCGCGCAGGAGTACGTGACACCCGACGGCGACCTCCTGCTGCTCGAACTGGACGCCGCCGGCAATCCGGTTGGAAGGGAGACGCGAACCTTTCGGGGCATGGACCTGGGTGGCGACTACCACGTGGACCGGTACGTCGCGCGCGTGGCGGGTAGTGGCACGCGCTATGAGCGCTGGGTCGGCGGAATCGATGACGATACCGCCTTCTGGCTCGTCCATGCCGGCGACGGAACGCTTCATCTGTATGGCAGGACCTCGCGTACGGAGCACGTGCACGTGGAAGGCGGCTCACAGGTCCGCTGGGTCGCCGAATGGTTGCTGGAAGAGTCGGTGGCTGCCAATGGCGAGCACGTGTACTACGAATATCAGGCCGAGGATGGTGCGGGCTTGGACGACGACGCGCTGCCGAGTGGCTGGCGCAATCGCGACCGCCAATGCAGGCGGTACCTGCGACGGGTACGTTTCGGCAACCACGCCCCGGTGTCCGATAACGACGCAAAGGCGGTGCTGGTGCCGTTCCTGTTGCAGCCGGACCCCGGCACACGGAAGTGGCACTTCGATCTCATCTTCGACTACGGCGCGCGCGACACCGCGCTTGCCGCGACGCCTGCTTACGACGTTCCCGTCGGCACGGACTGGCCGTTGCGCCCGGATCCGGTGGCGCATTACCGCTATGGCTTCGAAGTGCGTACCTTGCGGCTCTGCCGCCAGGTACTGATGTTCCACGCGTTCCCCGAACTGGGCGGCGAACCCGTCCTCGTCCGGCGCACCCTGTTCGAATACGACGCGCAAACCACCGGCTCGCAACTGGTCGCTGTCCACGACATCGGCTATGGCGAGGCCGGGCCGGAATACGGTCCGCCGCGGGATTTCGACTACCACCGGTTCGCCTTGCCTGCGATGAACCAGGAAGCGCCATTCGTCCCGTTCGTGCCCTTCGAGCCGGATTCGCCCGATGCCGGAATGCGCTTTCCCGGACTGAACGATGGCAGGCAATACCAGATGGTGGACCTGTTCGGCGAGGGCATCCCCGGCGTGTTGAGCCGTGACGAGAGCGGATGGTGGTATCGGCGGCCCATACGCAAGGTGCAGGCGGGCAGCGGGCGCGACGATATCGCCTACGCGCCCTGGCAGTCGCTGGGTCAGGTACCGACGGTGGATCTGCGTTCACCGACGCGCCAGTTCCTGACCGACCTGACGGGTGACGGACGCCTCGACTGGGTGGTCGCGCAGCCGGGCATGGCCGGTTTCTTCAGCCTCGATCCCTCCCAGGCATGGGGGCGGTTCACGCCCTATGCGGCCTTTCCTTCCGAGTTCTTCCATCCGCAGGCACAACTGGCCGATCTGGTGGGCGCGGGTCTCTCCGATCTCGTCCTAATCGGCACACGCAGCGTTCGTCTCTACGGCAACCTGCGTGCCGATGCCGGCGAGCCGTCGCACCGTGGGTTCAGCGATCCGGTCACGGTGGCACATGCCGAGGCCAACGCGCTCCCCGTGCTGGGCGACGGTCGTTTCGAAGTGGTTGCCTTCAGCGATGTCCTCGGTAGCGGCCAACAGCACCTACTGCGTGTTCGACACGATGAAATCAGCTGCTTTCCCAACCTCGGCCGAGGGCGCTTCGGCGCACGTATCAAGCTGGCGGATCTGCCCTTCGCACGCGAGAGCTTCAACCCGGCGCATGTGCGACTCGCCGATCTCGACGGTTCGGGCGCCACCGATTTGCTTTATTTCCAGGGACGCACGGTTCAGGTTTTCATGAACCAGAGTGGTCACGGCTTTGCGCCCGGTGTCGTGCTTACCTTGCCCAAGGCGATGTCATACGACGCCATCACCGAACTGAGCGTTGCGGATCTTCAAGGCCTGGGATGCTCAAGCCTCGTCGCCACCGTCCAGCGTACGGCGCTGGAAAGCGATGATCCGGCCGGCCTGCGACCGGTGCACTGGCGCTGCGATTTCGTCGACGGGGCGAAGCCCTATCTTCTGTGTCGCACAGACAACAACATGGGCGTGGAAGGCAGCGTCGAGTACCGGTCTTCCGCACAGGAATGGCTCGATGAAAAGCAGGAATACACCGATCCGCCATCGGCCGTATGTCGCTTGCCGTTCCCCGTCCACGTCGTCGCGCGGCAGACACAGATCGACCAGATCACCGGCAATCGTCTGACCCAGTCGTTCCAGTATCGCGGTGGGTACTACGATGGCGTCGAGCGGGAGTTTCGCGGATTCGCCAGGTTGTGCCAGACCGATACCGAGTCGCCGGCCGACGGCGATACGCCGGATGAGGGGTTCATCGCGCCGGTGCAGACCCGCACATGGTTCCACGTGGGCGCGGCGCTGGACCCGGAACGTGACGGAACGTATGCCGGCGACCCGTATGCGCAGCAACATCCCCTCGGGCCGACGTTACGCAGCACGACGGTCTCCGCGACAGGCGTGGATGGACTCGTGGCGCGGTGGGACGACGATGCCGGCCTGCACGCCGATACGGAGCGCGATGCCGGACGCGCGCTGGCCGGGATGAGCTGGCGCAGCGAAGTATGGCGGGTGGCCGTTTCCCCGGCCGAGTTGCCGCAGACACCGTATTCCGTTACCGAAACGCGGTATCTGTTACGGCGCCTGTCGCCGCGTACGACAAGTCAGCGTCACGCACGCCTGCTTCCGCTCGTGGTCGAACGGCGAGCGTTCAACTACGACGAGCAACAGGGCGATCCACGCTGCGAACACGCGTTCGGCCTGCGCTGGGACCGGCATGGCCACGCCATGCAATCGGCGAGCATCGTCTATGCCCGTCGCGCGGATGCCAGTCCGCCCTTTGTCGATGACGGAAGCGAAGACCATGGACACTTCGTGCGTTGGTGGAACGACGCGCACGATACGGCGCAAGAGCACTATTACCTGAGTGAGTCGCTCAGCGCGGCGATCCATCTCGATGGCGGCCTCGGCCCTGACTACTGGCGACTGCACCTACCGTGTCGGAGCCGTGGCCATGCATGGTCCCTGCACCGGACAGACGATGCCGTGACACCGCAAGATCTCGGCTACGAGGCCTTGCGCGGCGCGTCGTCGTTGTTCGTCACGCATGCAAGCAAGCGCATCCTTACCGGGCAGGCGCTGTTGCGTTACCAGGACTGCGCTGACGATGCCGCGGATTTCAAGGCGTTGCCGGCGTTCACCGAGAGTGCCGAACTCGACGAGCAGGCGTTGCAGGCCTATATTCCGCCTGGCGAGACCGTGAGCAAACTCGGGGCCACGCCCGCCCAGATAGCCGAAAAGCTAGGCGATGCCGGTTACGTGGCGATAGGTCACTGGGATCCCGTTACCGGGGCGAGTCCGGTCCCTTCGCCGCCGGACCTTTGGGCGATCCAACGCGGCTTTGCCACCTTTGCCGGGCTGTCCGGGTTCTATCGAATGACGGCCTTAAAGCCGGTGCGTGGCGCCGGCGAATCTACCTTCGAGTACGACACCGACTATTGCGTGACACGTGCCGTGACCGCGCCGGACGGGTGCAAGACCCAGGTGGTGGCCGTGGACTACCGGTTCCTGGCGCCGTCACGCATCGACGATCCCAACCAGAACTCGCAGGAAGCGTGCTACGACGGACTGGGGCGCGTCGTCGCCAGTACGTTCTGGGGCACGGAAGCCGAGATCGGTGCCGGTGGTGTGGTGGGACTGCCCAAAGCCGTCGGCTTTGCGCACATCGACCGTTTCGTCCGCACTTACACGTTGCCGGACGAGGCTATCGGAAACCCCGATGGCGCACTTCAGGGTGTCGCCCAGGCGTTCTTCCATGACGCATTCAGTGGCATGCGGGTGGATCCGGCATTGGTGGCCCGTGTGCCGCCGGGTCTCGTGGGCGAGATGCTCTGGTCCATACAGGGACAGACGGTACGCTTCCTGCGCGCGGTCGGGCGCTGGCGCCTGGCCGATCCGGCGCGTTTCGTCGGATTGCCGGACGATGTGCGCCGGGATCTTCTCGCGTCGCCGCGTCAACCGGTGCACAGCGCCACGCTGTACGCGGATCGCTATCCGTCGGATCCCGACCGGCAGATTCGTATCGCGGTGAGCGCTTACGACGGCTTCGGTCGCGTGCTGCAAGCCAAGCAGAAAGTACCGGACGGTGAAGCGTACGTCGTGGAGAACGGCGTCCTGGTGCTCGATGAGCAGGGGCAGCCGTCGCGCGACATCACCTCGACCCGTTGGCGGGTGACCGAGCGCGTCGAGTACAACAATAAGGGGCTGGCGGTGCGCGTCTATCGCCCTTACTTCGCCAATACGCACGAGCACATCCGGGACGAGTCGTTCCGCCAGTTCGGCTATTGCGACCGATACTTCTACGACCCGCTCGGGCGCCCTCTCCGGATCGTCACGCCGCGCGAGGAACGCGTGGAGGATTCGCCGCGGCGAAGCTTAAAGCGCGGGCCTCGCCCGGCTGCCGCCACATGGATAGTGAGGTGGTACATGAAACGCTGGACCTACTATCCCTGGTACGTGGTCGCGGAAGACGAGAACGACACGGCACTCGAGATGGCGACGACATGACGACTCACCTGTCCTCGTTGCACGCGCGTACGCCGACCCTCACGGTGACCGATCCGCGTGGCCTGCCGGTGCGGACGGTGGCGTATCACCGCCGGCAGCAGGGCGACACGGTCGAAGCGCACGTCGATCGCCAGTCGTACGATGCGCGAGGTCGCTTGTGCGCACAGTGGGACGCGCGCCTGTGGGCGGATGGCGGGGAGGCAGGCGAGCCGAACCAGTCGACGCGGCATGGGCTATCGGGCCAATCGCTGCGCGCGACGAGCGTGGACGCGGGCTGGCGCATTGCGCTGTTCGACGATGCGGGGCAGGTCCGTGAAGGTTGGGATGGACGAGGCACGCATCGGCGGACCGATTATGACGAGCAACAGCGTCCGCTGAGCACGGTCGAACAGCTGTCTGCCGAAGCGCCGTCTTGCGTGGAGCGATTTACCTACGGTGCCAAGGATGAGGGTGCGACCAACCGCTGCGGCCGGATGGTCCGCCACGACGACCCGGCCGGCAGCCGCGATGTCGGCGCCTATGGGTTGTCCGGCGGGGCGCTGGCGGTGACGCAGCGCTTCCTTGCCGCGTTGACCGCACCGGACTGGCCGGTCGTCCTCGCCGATCGCGATGCGCTGCTGGAAACCGACGCGCAGGGCGCGACGGTGAGCTATACGACCGCCTGGCTCTACGACGCGCAAGGCGCCGCGTGGCGACAGATCGACGCCGCCGGCCATACGCGGCGCGGGTCCGTCGATGTGGCGGGGAGCCCCTTGCAGGTGGACTTCCAGCCGTCCGGGGCGACGGCCGTGACCGTGGTGTCCGCGATGGCGTACGACGCGTTCGGCCGGGCGATCAGCGAGACGGCCGGTAACGGTGTGGAAACCCGCAGCACCTGGTCGGCGGTGGACGGGCGCCTGCAGCAACGGCAGGTGGCACGGACGGGAAAGCTGCTGCAGGACATCGATTACACCTGCGACCCGGTCGGTAACATCACGCGGATCGAAGACCGTGCCCAACCGACCGCCTGGTTCGATGGCGCGCAGGTCGACCCGGTGAGCAACTACAGCTATGACACGTTGTACCGGCTGATCGCGGCGACCGGCCGGGAGAGCGTGCAGGCGGCGATCGGCCCGGCCCTGCCGGGGTTGGTCCTGCCCGGTGGCGGCGATGGCAGCCGGCGGCGCATGTACACGCAAACCTACTTGTACGACGCCGCCGGCAACCTGCGCACGCTCAGCCATACGGGCAGCGACCAGACGCAGTACACGCGGACGATGGCGGTGGCCGCCCGCAGCAATCGCAGCCTGTACCAGCCGGCGGGGGCGCCACCGCCGGACTTCGTCGGGGGCTTCGACGCCAACGGCAACCAGCAGCTATTGGATGGTCCGACGATGCACTGGAACGCACGCGACCAGTTGCAACGTGTGACCCAGGTGGTGCGTGCGGCGGCGAACGATGAGGAAACCTATGTGTACGGTGGCGGTGGCATGCGCCAGCGGAAGGTACGCACGGTACAGGCACGGGCGGTGACCCACGTGGACGAAGTGCGCTACCTGCCGGGTCTGGAACTGCACCGGAACACGGCGACGGGCGAGGTGTGGGAGGTAGCGAGCCTTGCGGCCGGCCGTGGCGCGCTGCGTTGGCTGCACTGGCAAGCGAACGGGGGCGCAGCGCTACCGCCGCCGCAATGGCGCTACAGCATCGACGACCACCTGGGTTCGAGCTCCTTGGAGCTGGACGTGGCTGCCGAGGTGATCAGCCACGAAGGGTATTACCCTTTCGGTGGCACGGCGTGGTGGGCGGCGCGCAGCGAGATCGAGGCGAGCCGGAAGACAACCCGTTACTCGGGCAAGGAGCGTGACGCCAGCGGGCTGTATTACTACGGTTACCGCTACTACGCGCCATGGTTGTGCCGCTGGATCAGTCCCGATCCGGCCGGGGATATCGACGGACTCAACCGCTTTTCGATGGTGGCAAATCGACCGGTCACCCTGTTCGATGCCGATGGCACCGTCGGGGAGGACCGCAACTTGCTGGATGCTCTCGATCTGGCGGCACCTTTGGAAAGGCTGGTGCCGTTGGAGCTGCAGATACAGCGGGATATCCGGAAGAGGCTCCGGGCTGATCCGCGGGACCTGGCGCCTTTGGATCTCAACCGCAACGTCAATCCCGTGTATCGAACAGGCGTGGGTGCCTTTGGGGGCTGGGCCAGCTTCTCGGCGATCACGCGGGAAATCATCCAGCAAGCTACCGACAACAAGCATGAGGCCAAAGGACCAAGGAAGGCCGAACTCAACAAACTCACGGCGCATGCGGGTTACTACGTCCACGCGACGAAGACCTTGCATGCCGGCTTTGTCAACTTGCCGGCCTCGCTGGCAAAGAAGAACACGTTCGAAGGCGTCGAACTCCTGGGCAACATCCAGTTCAAGGCCACCACGACCGACGCGCTCGTGGATTCGATCTCCCGGGCCTACGAGGGGGCAGGCGCGCACTACGCCGCCATGAAAATCATAAGCAGTGCACGTGCTCGCGAAGCACCCAATCCCCTGCACGAGGACATCCGGTTCACGCTGCGGGGGCATATCGATCGAACCACCCAGCTGAGCGGCGCGATGAACGCGCGCAACGGCGTTCCGGGCATGCACGCGGAAGTGCAGGCTTACAACCACGCGCGCCACGCCGGGTTGGGTCCCGGTGACTACACGATCTACACGCAGAAGCTCGATAAGAACATCACAGAGCCCACAGACTTCGTTGCCTGCTACAACTGCACGTCTTTGATACCGCCAACCGTGCCCGTGTACACAGAGCGCGGTAACGGATGGCCGACCAAGTGGTGGACGCTGGGAGCGAAGCACCATGAGGCCGCCGGACATTAGTCGCCGTACGTAAGGGCGTCGCCGCGGACGGCGACGCCCCGGAGGCGACTTACCAGGCCTTCACGTCCGTCACCACGACCGTGTAGTCGGACATGTCCGCCGAGTAGCGGAACAGGCGGCCGAGGTCGAAATCGACGCTCTTGCCCGGTTCGATGTTGGAGGTGCCGGCCGGCCAGCCCTGCTTGCTCGCGATGACCTTACCGCTCGAATCCTTGGCGTCGATGCGGATCTGCGCGGCGGCGGCTTCGGGGCATTTGTTGACGAGATTGCCCTTCATGCTGAAACGCGGCTGGCCCGAGCCCTGCTGCACCTTCACGGCGAAGCCGTCGATGGTGAAGTCCTTGGCGGCGCAGGCGGCCTGGGCGGACAACGGAGCAGCGAGGAACAGCGCGGCGGCGATGGCGATCTTCTTCATGGGTGTTACCTGTCGTCGATAGGGAAAGGCTCGCACTACGGGAGGGCGCGTAACCTTCGTATCGGCAGGTTCAATTCCGACTTTAGGCCGGATTTACTCAGGCGTTCAGACGGCCGCGGCGAACAGGTCGCCCATCGGCCCGGCTTCGGGCTCGAACCACCGTTTGACGGGCGCAAAACTTCGCCGGTGAGCCGCGCAGGGGCCGAGGCGACCCAGGGCCTCCAGATGCTCCGGAACGCCATAACCCTTGTGTTTCGCGAACCCGTAACCGGGATGCTCGGCGTCGAGGGCATGCATGTGGCGGTCGCGGCTGACCTTGGCCAGGATGGAGGCGGCGCTGATCGCCGGCTCGGTGGCGTCGCCGCCGATCACCGCGCGGGCTTCGCAGGGCAGGGTGCGCGGCAGCCGGTTGCCGTCGATGAGGGCCATCTGTGGCGCCAGGGAGAGGCTCATCAGCGAGCGGGTCATGCCGACCATCGTCGCCTGGAAAATGTTGATCCGGTCGATCTCCTCGCGCTCGACGAAGATGACCGACCAGGCCAGTGCCCGCTCGACGATGCGGCCGTAGAGCTTCTCGCGAACATCTTCGGCGAGCTGTTTGGAATCGTTGAGGCCACGGATGGGGCGGCCCGGATCGAGGATCACCGCGGCGATGACGACGGGACCGGCAAGTGGACCGCGGCCGGCCTCGTCCACGCCGGCGACGATCAGGTCGCGGCCGAGCTGGCTGCTGACATTCCGCTTGCGAGGCATGGGCGCGGCCTAGGCCGGCCGCCCGTCGCCCGGCAAGGCGGGGGCGGCGATCAGGTCGGCGATGGCCTCGGCGGCATGGTCGGCTGCCCGGCCCTCGAGGCCGCCGCGAAGCTCCTGGTGCAGGTATTCGAACGCGGCCACCACGGCACCGCGACGCTCGCTGTCGCCGAGCAGCGCCAGGGTGGCATCGGCCAGGTTCTCCGCCGTGCAGTCGTCCTGCATGAATTCCGGCACCAGCAAGCGACGGCCGAGGCCACAGGCGCGGGCGAGGATATTGGGCAGGCTGTACACATCGGTCTTGAGCATTCGCAGCGCCTTGGCAATACGATAGCTGGTCGGCGACACGCGGTAGCCGACCACCATCGGGCGCTTCGCCAGCATCGCCTCGAGCGTGGCCGTGCCCGAGGCCAACAAGACCACATCGGCGGCGAGCATCACTTCATGGGCATGACCGTCGGTAAGCAGCGGCGGCAGCCCGGGAAAATCCGCCAGCAAGATCTTCAGGCGCGCATGGACGCGCTCGTTCGCGGCGGGGACGACGATGCGCAGCGCGGGCATGGCGGCCGCCACCCGCTTGGCCGCGGCAATGAAGATCGCGCCGATCCGATCGATCTCGCTCGGGCGGCTACCGGGCAGTACGGCCAGCACGGGTGCGTCGTGGGGCAGGCCGAGCGTGTCGCGCGGCGTCGCCCGGTCGGACACCATCGGAAAGCGGTCGGCGAGCGGATGGCCGACGAAACGTGCGTCGATGCCATGCTTCGCATAGATCGGCGGTTCCATCGGGAAGAGGCAGAGGACGCGATCGGCGGACTGGCCGATCTTCTCCGCACGCTTCTCGCGCCAGGCCCAGACCGAGGGGCTGACGTAATGGACCGTGCGCAAGCCGGCGGTCTTGAGCTTGCGCTCGACCCCGAGGTTGAAGTCGGGTGCGTCGATGCCGACAGTGATATCCGGGCGCGTGGCCATCAGCTTGTCGAGCAGGCCCCTGCGCAGCCGAAGCAGGCGCGGGAGGTGTTTGACGACCTCGGCAAAGCCCATGACGGACAGCTCGCGTATGTCGTACCAGGAGGCGAAACCCCGGGCCATCATGCGGGGACCGCCGATGCCGACGAAGCGCGCGTCGGGAAAGCGTTGGCGCAGGGCCTCGATGAGGTCCGCGCCGAGTTGGTCGCCGGAGTCCTCGCCTGCGATCAGGGCGATCGTGGGCGAGGTCGGAGCGGGCGTCGTCGGCTGCATGACGTCAGCGGGCGAGCGAGCGCTCGCTGCGGTCGAGGAACTCGAGCATGTGACGCACGTCCTCGCTGGTTTCGGCCTGGGCGAGCAGTTGTTCGCGGGCCTCGGCAAGCGGGAGGCCGGCCATGTACAGCGTGCGGTAAGCGCGCTTGATGGCGGCTATGCGCGCGGTATCGAAGCCGCGCCGCTTGAGGCCCTCGCTGTTGATGCCGCGCGGACGTCCGCGTGTTTCGTTGGCCATCATCACGAAAGGCGGCACGTCGGAACCGACCAGGCAGCCCATGCCGATGAAGGCGTGGGCGCCGACCTTGCAGAACTGGTGCACGCCGGAATAGCCCGACAGGATCGTCCAGTCGCCGATCTCGGCATGCCCGGCAAGCGCCGAGTAGTTGGAGAAGACCACGTGGTTGCCGACCTGGCAGTCATGCGCGATGTGCACGTAGGCGAGCAGCCAGTTGTCGTTGCCGATCCGTGTGATACCGCCGCCGTCGCCGGTCCCGCGATTGATCGTGACGAATTCGCGGATGAGGTTGCGATCGCCGATGACGACTTCGGTGCGCTCACCCTGCCACTTCTTGTCCTGCGGCGGTCCACCGATGGAGGCGAACTGGGAGATGCGGTTGTCGCGGCCGATGACGGTCGGTCCTTCGATCACCACGTGCGGACCGACAGTCGTGCCCTCGCCGATGACGACATCCGCGCCGATGACGCTGAAGGCGCCAACGCTGACGTTATCCGCGAGGCGCGCGGACGGATCGATCTGCGCGGTGGGATGAATCATTTATCGTTCCTCGCGGCGCACATCAATTCGCAGCAGGCCACGGTCTTGCCGTCCACCAGGGCCCGTGCCTCGAACAGGCCCATGCCGCGCAGGAGGCGCTTGAGCGATACCTCCAGGCGCAACTGGTCGCCCGGCGCGACGACGGCGGTGAAACGGGCGTTGTCGACCTTGACCAGGTAGAACAGCGGGCTGCCGCCCTGGCCTTCGATCTGGCTGGTGAGCTGGGTGAGCAGGCCGGCGGTCTGGGCCATGGCTTCGACGATCAACACGCCCGGCATCACCGGATGCCCGGGGAAGTGGCCCTGGAAGAACGGCTCGTTGATCGTGACGTTCTTGATCGCTGCGATGCTCTTGCCCGGAACGAGTTCGATCACCCGGTCGACCAGCAGGAACGGGTAACGGTGCGGGAGCAGCCGCTGGATATGCTCTACATCCACCGGAAGCGTCACGGCAGCGTTCGTATCGGTCATTGCCCTTTATCCTTTTCCAGCGCCGATAGGCGGCGCGCGTACTCGTCGAGATGTTTGAAGCGCGCCGCATTGCGCCGCCACTGGCGGTTTTCCTGCAACGGTGTGCCGGATGAGTATTCGCCCGGCTCCCTGATCGATGCGGTGACCAGGCTTTTCGCGGTGATGGTAACCCGGTCGGCCAGTTCGAGGTGGCCGAGGACACCGGCGTTGCCGCCGATCAGGCAGTAACGGCCGATTTTCGCGCTTCCGGCGACCGCGGAACAGCCCGCCATCGCCGTATGGGCGCCGATATGCACGTTGTGCGCGATCTGGATCTGGTTGTCCAGGCGGACATCCTCCTCGAGCACGGTATCGTCGAGTGCACCACGATCGATGGTGGTGTTGGCGCCAATCTCGCAATCGTCGCCGATGCGAACGCCCCCCAGCTGGGGGAGCTTGACCCAGTGATCGCGGTCGAAGGCGAGGCCGAAGCCGTCCGAGCCGATGACCGCGCCCGGATGGACCAGGACGCGCTTGCCCAGGGTCACGCGGATCACCAGGGTCACCCGGCCGACCAGGCGCGAGTTCGCACCGACGACGCAGCCCGGTCCGATCGCGCAGTGCGGCCCAAGGATGGCGCCTTCCTCGATCACGGCCCCTTCGTCGACGACACAGCAGGGCCCGACGCTTGCCGTGGGGTGCACGCGGGCGGAAGGCGAGACCACGGCGCTGGCATGGATGCCACGCGGCGCGGCGGCGACGCGCTCGAAGAGCGCGGCGATTTTCGCGTACGCGACGTACGGGTCCTTGGCGACGAGGGCGGCGCCCTTGCGCAAGGGCAGCGCCTCCGCGGCCAGGACAACGATGCCAGCCTGCGATTCGGTCAGCTGCGAGGTGTACTTCGGATTCGACAGGAAGGTGAACTGGGAGGCCGTGGCAGCCGACAGCGTGCCGACGCCGTCGACGACCGTGGCGGGATCGCCATGCGCTTCGAGGCCGAAGCGTTCGGCCAGCTCGGCCAGGGTGTACTGCGGATTTCCGCTCACGGAGCACTCCATAAAAAAGGGGTGGTGGGCCGGAGCCGCACCACCCCTCGATTCTAGCTTCTCGCAGGCCTTACAGCTGGCTGCCGAACGTGAACTGGATACGCTCGACGAACCGGCCGTCGTCGGACTGCTTACGGAACGGCACCGCGAAGTTGATGATCAGCGGGCCGATCGGCGCCTGCCACTGCAGCGACAGACCGGTCGAAGCGCGCAATTCGCTGGCCTTGAACGTCGAGTAGGACGAGTAGACGTTGCCGACGTCGACGAACCAGGACACGCGGGCGGTGTTGATATCCTTCAGGAACGGCAGCGGCAGGAACATCTGCGCCGTGCCGAGGGTCTTGAAGGCGCCACCGACCGGCTGGCCGTAGCTGTAGTAGCCGGTGCAGTTGCCGTTCTTGTCGGGCTTCGCATTCAGGCTGGTGCCGTCGCAGAGGCGGGGACCCAGGGTGTTGTCCTGGAAGCCGCGGACGTCGCGCACACCACCGGCGTAGTAGTTCTCCCAGAACGGGAACGCTACCTTGTCGCCCTTCGAGTAGATCTTGATCGGGTTGTTCGGATCCTGCGGGTTGTACGCGTAACCATCGTTGTCGTACTTCTGGCCGTAGGTCTTGCCGTAGCCGACCTGGCCATCCAGATAGAGCACGAAGCCCTTGCCGATCGGCCAGTAGTGGTTGGCTTCGCCGAAGATCTTGTAGTACTGCACGGTGGAGCCGGGCAGCGCGCCATCGACCGACAGCGTCAGCTGACCGCCACGGGTCGGCGCCCAGTAGCTGTTGCGCGTGTCGTGGGTGAAGCCGAGGCTCGAGGTCCACGAATGGATCGTCTTGTTACCGACGGCGTTCTGGTACGCCACCAGCTGACCCGGCGTGTACAGCGAGGTATTGATCAGGTTGGAGCTGACGCCGAGGCTGGTGGACAGCGAATCGAAGTCGGAGATCGGGATCGACAGCGTCGTCTGGAAGGACTTGGTGCTGTACGTGTAGTTGGCCAGGTCGGTGTCGCCGTAATCGAGCTTGCTGTAGCCGACGTTGTAGCCGATCTGAACGCCCGAATCGGTGAGGTACGGATTGGTGTAGCTCGCGTTGATGCGCTTGTAATACGTACTGGTTTCCGCGCCGACGGAGAAGCGATCGCCCGTACCGAGGAAGTTGTTCTGCGAGACCGAGGCCGACAGGATGATGCCCGAGTACTGCGAGTAGCCGACGCCGAACATCAGCGAGCCGGCGGACTGTTCTTCCACCTTCGCGGTCAGGTCGACCTGGTCGACCGTGCCCGGGACGAGGGCCTTGTCGATGTCGACGGTCTTGAAGTAGCCAAGGCGCTGCAGGCGGGTCTTCGATCGATCGATCGCGCCCTGCGAGTACCAGGCGCCTTCGAGCTGGCGCATTTCGCGGCGGAGGACCTCGTCTTCCGTACGGGTGTTGCCCTGGAAGACCACACGGCGCACGTAAACGCGCTTGCCTGGCTCGATGAAGAGCGTGAGGTCGGCCGTGCGCTTGTCCTTGTCCAGCTTCGGCACCGGCGTCACCTTGGCGAAGGCGTAGCCGATGTTGGCGAGGATGGCCTTGATCGCGTCGGTGCTGGCTTCGATGGCCGCACGGTTGAAGGTATCGCCCTTGTGGATGTACACCAGCTTGCGCAGGGTGTCTTCCGGCAGGATGAGTTCACCGAGCAGCTTGACGTCGGAGACGGTGTAGACCTCGCCTTCCTTCACGCTGGCGTCGATGTACATCGCACGCTTGTCCGGGCTGATCGCCACCTGCGTGGAGTCGACGCCGAAATCGGCGTAGCCACGGTTCATGTAGTAATTGCTGAGCTTTTCCAGATCGCCGGAGAGCTTTTCGCGCGAGTACTGGTCGTCCTTGGAGTACCAGGACAGCCAGTTGGACGTATTCGATTCGAAGCCTTCGCGGATGGCCTTGTCGGTGAAGGCCTTGTTGCCGACGACGTTGATCTCCTTGATCTTCGCCGCCTTGCCTTCGCGGATTTCGATGTCGATGGCCACGCGGTTGCGGTCCAGCGGCGTGACGTGCGGGATGACCGACACGTTGTACTTGCCGCGGTTGTAATACTGGCGGATGAGTTCCTGCTGGACGCGGTCGAGGGAGAGGCGGTCGAAGGTTTCACCCTCGGACAGACCGATCTCCTTCAGGCCCTTGCGCAGGTCGTCTTCCTTGATGTCCTTGTTGCCGCGCAGGGTGAGCTTGGCGATGGCCGGACGCTCGGTGACCTTGATCACCAGGATGTCGCCCTGGCGTTCGATTTCGACGTCACTGAAGAATTTCGTCTGGTACAGGGCGCGAATCGCGGCCTGGGCTTTCTCGTCGCTCAGGGTCTCGCCCTTCTCGATCGGCAGATAGCTCAGCACCGTGCCCTGGGCAATGCGGGTGAGACCGTCGATTCGGATATCGGAGACGACGAACGGCTCAAAAGCAAGCGCATTGGCGGACAGGGAGGCGAGCAGGATCAGGGCGGCGATACGCTTCATCGTCGATTCCGTTGAGTTAAGACCAGAAGCCGGCGGACGAGGCCGGCGACCGAATAGGAGCACGCGCAGGGCTCATGCCCGGCGTCGTCTGGCCATGGGCGCGCGAGCGCCCACAGCCGGGGTAATACGGATGCCTCGTCACGAGACGATCATTCGCTGGATGTCGTTGAAGAACGCCAGCCCCATCAGCGTGAAGAGCAGGGCGAGCCCTACGTACTGGCCGGCGATCATGCTGCGTTCGCTGACCGGGCTGCCTTTGACCAACTCGATAAGGTAATACAGCAGGTGTCCACCGTCCAAGACCGGGATCGGCAGCAGGTTGAGAATGGCCAGGCTGAGCGACACCAGGCCAAGGAAGTTCAGGAACCACCCCAGGCCACGGTTGGCCGAATCGTTGGCGACCTGGGCGATACCGATCACGCCCGAGAGGTTCTTGGTCGAAGCCTGCCCGGAAAGCATCTTGCCGATCAGGTTGAAGGTCGAGACGGTCCCATTCCAGGTGGTCTGCAGCGATTCGCCGAAGGCGCGCACGGGGCCATAGCGCAGCGTCGCGGTCTCCGGGGCGCGGGCACCGATACCGATCATCCAGCGGGCGGCCTGGCCGCGCTCGGATTTCATCCGCGCGGTGATGTCGAGGGTCTGCGTCTTGCCGTCACGTTCGATGACTACCGCGAGCTTCGGCGAGATCGCCGCCTGCTCCGGCACCAGCTTGGTGAAGGCGTCGAAGTCCGCCACCGGCTTGCCGTTGACGCTGACGATGCGATCGCCGGAGCGAATCCCGGCCAGGGCGGCGGGGTCGCCGGGCATGACGTCGCCGACGAAGGGCGTCGTCTGCAGGGTCAGGCCGAGCTGGGTGAATTTCTTGCCGATGTCGCCTTCGGCAGTGAGCTTCTGCAGCGGCAGGACCACATCGCGCTGGCTGCCGTCGGTGCCCTTCACATGCACCGGCATCGGTTCGTTGCCGAGCAGGCCGTTGGCGAGCACGTCGAAGGCGTCGCTGCCGGTGGTCACCGGTTCGCCATTCATGCTGACCAGGCGGTCGCCGGGGCGGATGCCTGCCTGGGCGGCGATGGTGTCCGGTGCCGCGTTCACGATGGGCGCCACGTCGGGCTTGCCGATCATGTACATCGCCCAGAACGCGGCGACGGTAAAAATGAGGTTGAACGCCGGACCGGCGGCGACGATGGCGATCCGTTGCCAGACCGACTTGCCGGTGAATTCCTGGTCGCGCTCGGCCGGGTCGACCTCGCCCTCGCGGGCATCGAGCATCTTCACATAGCCGCCAAGCGGAATGGCGGCCACCTGGTATTCGGTGCCGTCCTTTGCGACGCGCCGCCACAGCGGGCGACCAAAGCCGACCGAGAAGCGCAGGACGCGGACGCCGCAGCGGCGCGCGACCCAGTAATGGCCGAATTCGTGGAAGGTCACCAGCACGCCGAGCGTGACCAGCAGCCAGAACACGGAACCTAGGAAGGGGCTCATCGGAAAGAGAGGGTCTCGAAAAAAGTCGTTGGGTAAAGCGAGTTTAGCAGTAAGCGCGGTGCAGCACGTTCCGCGCCGACCGCCTGGCGGCAGCGTCGCGTTCTACAAGGGTCTGGACATCGACCACGGGTTCGGCCGGCAGTTCCTCAAGAACGCGTTCGACAAGTTCGGCAATGCCCAGGAAGGGGAGCGTACCGGCAAGGAACGCGTCGACGGCGATCTCGTTGGCGGCGTTCAGGATGGTCGTCGCGTCGCCGCCCGCACGGAGCGCCTGGAAGGCCAGGGCGAGGCAACGGAAGGTGTCCAGGTCGGGCGTCTCGAAGTCCAGGCGGGCGTGGGCGGCGAGATCGAGCGGGGCGACGCCTGCGTGGATCCGCTCCGGCCAGGCCAGGGCGCAGGAAATCGCGGTGCGCATGTCGGGGTTGCCCAGCTGGGCCAGCATCGATCCGTCGACGTAGTCGACCATCGAGTGCACCAGGCTCTGAGGATGGACGACGACCTCGATGCAGTCGACCGGTGCGGCGAACAGATGGTGCGCCTCGATGACTTCCAGGCCCTTGTTCATCAGCGTGGCCGAGTCGACCGAGATCTTCCTGCCCATCGACCACTTCGGGTGGGCGCAGGCTTCGTCGGGGGTGATCGCGCCGAGATCGGCGCGCGTTCGGCCCCGGAACGGCCCGCCGGAGGCGGTCAGCACGAGGCGGCGGACACCGGCCCTGGCCAGCTCCGGGCGTCCCCCGGGCAGGCACTGGAAGATGGCGTTGTGTTCGGAATCGACCGGAATGAGGTCGCCGCCGCCCTGGCGCAGGGCCTCGAGCAGGAGGGCGCCGCCCATGACGATGGATTCCTTGTTGGCCAGCAGCAGGCGCTTGCCGGCCCGCGCCGCGGCAAAGGTCGAGTCGAGCCCCGCGGCGCCGACGATGGCGGCGACCACGGTGTCGCAGAGCGGGCCGGCGGCTGCGGCGGCGACGGCGTCGGCGCCCGAGGCAATGTCACAGCGAACGCCCGAGGCCGCAAGGCGGCGGGCGAGGTCGGCCTCCATGCCAGGGTCGGCGATGATCGCCAGGTCGGGGCGGAAGCGCTCGCACAGGACGGCCAGGGCCTCGCTGCCGCGGTTGGCCACGAGCACGCTGGCGCGGAAACGATCCGGGTGGCGGGCGATGACATCGAGCGTGCTGCCACCGATCGAACCGGTGGCGCCGAGAACCGCGACCTGGCGGATAGCCATGATTACAGGCCCAGCAGCAGTTTGCCGGCCGCGAAGATGGGCAGGGCGGCGAAGACGCTGTCGAGACGGTCGAGCAGGCCACCGTGACCGGGGAAGAGGGTGCCCGAGTCCTTTACGGCCGCGTGGCGCTTCATCAGGCTTTCGAACAGGTCGCCGACCACCGCGAAGCCCACGGTGATCAGGCCGAGTACGGCCAGGCCGAGCAGCTGCGTGGTCCCGCGGACGCCGATCAGGTAGGCGCCGAGCACGGTGATCGCCGAGCCGGCGACGAGCGCACCGTAGACCCCGGCCCAGGTCTTCCCTGGACTGATGCGCGGAGCCAGCTTGCGGCGCCCGAAATAGCGACCACTGAAATAGGCGCCCGTGTCGGCGAACCAGACGATCACCAGGCCGAGCAGGGTCCACCAGTGGCCGTGGTCGCTGGAATGCATCGACATGGCCGCGGCGAGCGTCGGCACGATGACCAGGGCGCCCGCGCCGAGCTTGAGCATGCGGTTTTCGGCATTGGGCGCGGCGGCGAAGGTGAAGTTGCGCAGCCAGAAGCAGCAGCCGATCCACCAGGCCACGCCGGCGAGGGTGAGGGCGGTGAGCAGGCCGGGCGTCCAGACGAGCAGCAGGGCGAGCAGCATCGCGGCGGCGATAGCGGCGACGATGCCACGGCCGATCGGGGTGCGGCTGCCGGCGAGCTGGCTCCATTCCCACGCGGCGCCGACGAAGACGATGGCGACGAGCGCGGCGAAGAAGCCGGTCGGGGGCAGGAGAATCAGCGCCAGGACGACCGGAATGAGGACGGCGGCGGTGAGGATGCGTTGCTTGAGCATGAGTTTCCGGCGTTAACCCGTGGCGATCTGCTCGCCGGTGCGGCCAAAGCGGCGCTCGCGGCGGGCATAGTCGTCGACGGCCTCGGCGAGGCAGGCCTGGTCGACGTCGGGCCACAGGGTGTCGGTGAAGTAGAGCTCGGCGTAGGCAAGCTGCCAGAGCAGGAAATTGCTGACCCGGTGTTCGCCGCCGGTGCGGATGAACAGGTCCAGCGGCGGTTGGTCGGCGAGGCAGGTGTAATGAGCGAGGCGTGCCTCGTCCAGATCGCCGGCGGCGAATTCACCGCGGGCGATCGCTTCCGCCGCGAGGCGCGCGGCGTTGGCGATGTCCCAGCGGCCACCGTAATTGACGGCGACGTTCATGTTCAGGGCGGCGTTGCCAGCGGTACGATCCATGGCCGCCAGCATGCGCGCGCGCAACTCGGGGGCGAAGGCGGCGAGGTCGCCGACGAAGCGGATACGAACGCCGTTGCCGTCCAGCTCGTCCACTTCCTTGTCCAGCGCCTTGAGGAACAATTCCATCAGCGCCGAAACCTCGGTGGCCGGGCGTTTCCAGTTTTCGCTGGAGAAGGCGAACAGGGTGAGCGACGCGATACCCCGGCGCAGGCAGAACTCGACCGCTTCCTTGACCGCCTTCTGGCCGGCGTGGTGCCCGAACGTGCGGGGGCGCAGCCGCTGCTTCGCCCAGCGGCCGTTACCGTCCATGACGATGGCCAGGTGACGGGGAACCCGGGCGTCGGGCTTCGCTGCCATGGGCGCCTGATCCGATGGCGCGTCAGAGCGCCATCAGCTCCTTTTCCTTTTCCTTGACCACGTCGTCCACTTCCTTCACGTACTTGTCGGTGAGGGCCTGGATGTCGGTGTCGGCGCGCTTCTGGTCGTCTTCCGTGATGGCCTTGTCCTTGAGCAGCTTGGCCACGTGCTGGACGGCATCGCGACGCACATTGCGGATGGCGATCTTGGCGGCCTCGCCTTCCTTCGACACGCTCTTGGCGAGTTCCTTGCGGCGCTCCTCGGTCGGCGGCGGGAAGTTGAGGCGGATGTCCATGCCCATGGTGGTCGGCGTGATGCCGAGGTCGGAGGCCATGATGGCCTTCTCGATCGGGCCGACCATGGCCTTGTCGAACGGCTTCACGGAAAGCGAGCGGGCATCCGGCGTGGACACGTTGGCCACCTGCGCCAGGGGCGTCGTCGTGCCGTAGTAAGGCACGACGATGTTGTCGAGGATGGTCGGATTCGCGCGGCCGGTGCGGATCGTCTTCAGGTCATGCTTGAGCGAGTCGATGCTCTTGCCCATGCGGGTCTGGGCATCGGCTTTGATGTCGTTGATCATGAGCGGGATTCCGGTGGATCAGGTCAGCAAACGAGTATAGCAGCGCAGGCGCCGCGGCCGTGCCGCAGCGCGCCAAGGGCCCGAAACCGGCCAGGCGGGGAGCTCAGCCGGCGTCGACGAGGGTGCCTACCGGCTCGCCCTTCATGATCTTCATGAGGTTGCCCGGCTGGGTCATGTCGTAGATGCGCAGGGGCAGCTTGTTTTCACGGCAGAGGGCGATCGCGGCGGTGTCCATCACCTCGAGGCGGCGCTCGATCACCTGGTTGTAGGTGAGGTGGTCATAGCGCGTGGCGCCCGGGTCGCGCTTCGGGTCGGCCGAATAGATGCCGTCGACCTTGGTGGCCTTGAGCAACAGATCGGCGCCGACTTCCACGGCGCGCAGGGCGGCGGCGGAGTCGGTCGTGAAGAACGGGTTGCCGATGCCGGCGGCGAAGAGGGTGACGCGGCCCTTCTCGAGGTGGCGGATGGCCCGGCGACGGATGAAGTCCTCGCAGACTTCGTTGATCTTGATCGCGCTCATGGTGCGCGCTTCGCCGCCGAGTTTTTCGATGGCGTCCTGCATGGCGAGTGCGTTCATGACGGTGGCGAGCATGCCCATGTGGTCGCCGGTCACGCGATCCATCCCGGCGGCGGCCAGCCCCGCGCCACGGAAGATGTTGCCGCCGCCGATGACGACGCCGATCTGCGCTCCGGCATCGCGCACTTCGAGGATTTCCTTGGCGAGTCCGCCGATCACCTTGGGATCGATGCCGTAGTCCTCCGCTCCCATAAGGGCTTCACCGGAGAGCTTGAGCAGGATGCGGCGGTTCTTCAGCGGGGTGCTCATGGGGAATCTCCAGTTTGTGTGGGGCAAAACGGGCGTAGTTTAACGCGCACGGCGTTGTTACAGCTATGTGAAAACCACTCAAAAAGAAATGTGGGAGCCGATTCATCGGCGATAAGCCAACGGAGCGAAGAAGTCATGACTTTGGTTTCGCTGGCGCGTTGAGAGCGTGCTCGCCTTCGGCCTCGCCTTGGTTCGGCTCGCGTTGCGTCGCAAGAGCCGGCGGGTGCCACCCTCGGGGCCCCGCTTCGGCGACCCACGTCGGAAGGGCCGCGTGCCGCGGCCGTGTACTTATTGCCCTGCGGGCCGGGTCGGGCTCCGACTGGGGGTTTTCGACGCGACTCCTGTCGCGCGAAAACGGCCGGCCATCCCTGGCCGGCCCCCTGCGGGCCTGATCCAGTCGGAGCCCTCGCCTACGCTAA
>NZ_DATLIW010000013.1:0-99474 GCF_035539195.1 Luteibacter sp. | reverse complement strand
CCCGCAGGGGGCCGGCCAGGGATGGCCGGCCGTTTTCGCGCGACAGGAGTCGCGTCGAAAACCCCCAGTCGGAGCCCGACCCGGCCCGCAGGGCAATAAGTACACGGCCGCGGCACGCGGCCCTTCCGACGCGGGTCGCCGCAGACGGGGCCCCGAGGGTGGCACCCGCCGGCTCTTGCGACGCAACGCGAGCGACACAATGCGAGGCCAAAGGCGAGCCAGCCCCTCCCTCCCGAGCCAGCGCGAAGCGGCAGCCGCATGGGCCACCCGCCGAACCTGAACGGAGCAGTTTTACGGGCACGAATCGTTCACGGATGCGCTGTTTCCATAGGTCCCGGACAGGCAGCCACAGCCCGTGGCGCCGTTCCCCAGTCCCATCACAGATTCGTAAAAAGGAGCTCACCATGAACCATGCCAACCTCCGCAAGGCCCTGTTCGCTGCTGCCCTCGTCGCCGGTCTCGGTACGGTCCCGTTCGCCCAGGTGAATGCTCAGGACTCCACCCCGGCCGCCGCCAAGGCCGACAACCAGACCGTCGCCGGCAAGACCGACGATGCCTGGATCACCACCAAGGTGAAGTCGGAATTCGCCACCAAGAAGGCCGTCAAGGGTAGCGACATCTCGGTCACCACGACCGAAGGCGTCGTCGCCCTGACCGGTACGGTCGCCACGGCGAAGGAAAAGACCAGCGCCGAGAAGATCGCCAAGGCCGTCAAGGGCGTCAAGAGCGTCGACGCGAGCGGCCTGACGGTGTCTGCCGCTGCCAAGTAACAGCAACGTCCCGCAGTAACGAAGAGAGGGCGCCGCGAGGCGCCCTCTCTTCGTTGTCGGCGCCGGCAAGCCAGGCGCCTCGGAGGGAGGACGTGTCTGCCACCCTCCGAGGCGCTCGCGAATCAGCGGGAAAGCATGCCGCCGAACGTCTGCTTGTCGCTGACCTGGTCGATCTCGACGCCTTCCAGCCCCTGGGAGAGCGTATGCGCATCGCCGCCCTGCGCCAGCTTGATGCGCAGGCGCACTTCGTTGGAGCTGTCCGCGTGACGCAAGGCGTCCTCGTAGGAGATCTCGCCGGCGTGGAACAGTTCCACGAGGCTCTGGTCGAAGGTGCGCATGCCCAACTGGTTGGAATCGCGCATCAGCTCCTTCAGCTTGTGTACCTCGCCCTGGCGGATGTAATCCTGGGCCAGCGGCGTGCCCAGGAGCACTTCCACGGCGACGCGACGGGCTTTGCCGTCCGGCGTGGGAATCAGCTGCTGGGCCACGATGCCCTTGAGGTTGAGCGAAAGATCCATGAACAGCGCGCTGCGGCGATCTTCGGGGAAGAAGTGCAGGATGCGGTCCAGTGCCTGGTTGGCGTTGTTCGCATGCAGCGTGCACAGGCACAGGTGGCCGGTTTCCGAGAAATTGATCGCGTGCTCCATCGTCTCGCGCGTACGCACTTCGCCGATCATGATGACGTCCGGCGCCTGGCGCAGGGTGTTCTTCAGCGCGTTTTCCCAGCTGTCGGTGTCGATGCCGAGTTCGCGCTGGGTGACGATGCAGCCTTCGTGCTTGTGCACGTATTCGATCGGGTCCTCGATCGTGATGATGTGACCCGTGGAATTCTGGTTGCGGTAACCGATCATCGAGGCCAGCGAGGTGGACTTACCCGTACCGGTACCGCCGACGAAGATGATGATGCCGCGCTTGGTCATCGCCAGCTGCTTGATCACCGGCGGCAGGTTGAGTTCTTCCGGCGTCGGAATCTTCGACTCGATCCGGCGCAATACCATGCCGACGCAGTTGCGCTGGTAGAAGCACGATACGCGGAAGCGGCCGACGCCCGAGGCGCTGATGGCGAACTGGCACTCGTGGGTCTTCTCGAACTCCTCGCGCTGAGCGGGAGTCATCACGTTCAGCACCATGTCGCGCGATTGCTGCGCCGACAACGGGCTCTGCGTGATCGGAACGATGCGCCCCTGCACTTTCATGGACGGCGCGACGCCGGCGGTGATGAACAGGTCGGAGGCCTGCTTATGCACCATCAGCTTCAGGAAGGAGGTGAAATCGAAGTCGCTCATCGCGTGTGTCCCCATGGCCGGACCGGGCCGGCGCCCCTGGGGCGATCATATACCGCGGGGAAGAGCCCTGCAGCGACCGCCTTCACGGTCTGTGGCCGTCTGCGGCCGTCCCGCCGGATGGCAGGAACGGCCTGCTGGGCGGGCCTAGCGGAAGCTTTCCTTGTTCTTGGCGTACATCAGCCCTTCCTGACGCGTGATCAGGCCGCGTTTGACCAGATCCAGCAGGTTCTGGTCGAGCGTCTGCATGCCGTATTGCTGGCCGGTCTGGATCGCCGAATACATCTGCGCGACCTTGTCCTCGCGAATCAGGTTACGGATCGCGGGAATGCCGGTCATGATCTCGTGGGCCGCGATGCGGCCGCCACCGACCTTCTTCAGCAGCGATTGCGAGATGACCGCGCGAAGCGACTCGGAAAGCATCGAGCGAACCATCGGCTTTTCGCCGGCGGGGAACACGTCGATGATGCGATCGATGGTCTTCGCCGCCGAAGACGTATGCAGCGTGCCGAAGACCAGATGGCCGGTTTCCGCCGCGGTCAGTGCCAGGCGGATGGTTTCCAGGTCGCGGAGCTCGCCGACCAGGATGTAGTCCGGATCTTCGCGCAGGGCGGAACGCAGGGCTTCGTTGAAGCCGTGGGTATCGCGGTGGACTTCGCGCTGGTTGACCAGGCACTTCTGCGAGGTGTGGACGAACTCGATCGGGTCCTCGACGGTGAGGAGATGGCCGTATTCGTTCTTGTTGATGTGGTCGACCATGGCCGCCAGGGTGGTCGACTTGCCCGAACCGGTCGGGCCGGTGACCAGGATCAGCCCCTGTGGCTGCTCGATCAGCTCACGGAAGATCTTCGGCGCGCCGAGGTCTTCCAGGGTGAGCACTTCGGACGGAATGGTACGAAACACGCCGCCGGCGCCACGGTTATGGTTGAAGGCGTTGACACGGAAGCGGGCCAGGCCCGGGATCTCGAAGGAGAAGTCGGTCTCGAGGAACTCTTCGAAGTCGCGCCGCTGCTTGTCCGACATGATGTCGTAAATCAGCGAATGAACCTGTTTGTGCTCCAGGGCGGGGATGTTGATCCGGCGCACGTCGCCGTCGACGCGGATCATCGGCGGGAGGCCCGCGGAGAGGTGCAGGTCGGAGGCCTTGTTCTTCACGGAGAAGGCAAGGAGTTCGGCGATATCCATTGGGGTCCCCTATCTTTGTCGGCATAGGTAAACACGCCCGGGGGTCGGCGGCAAGGCGCGGCACCATATATGCTTCGACGACTGTGAAAGACGTCGCGAACGGAGCGGACACCCCCATGAATCGGATCGCCTTCATCGGCGGCGGCAACATGGCCACGGCGCTGATCGCCGGCATGATCCGCCACGGCGCCCAGCCGGGCGGCATCGCCGTGGCCGAACCTCGCGCCGAGGCCCTGCAGGAGCTCTCCCGCGAGTACGGTGTGGCGACCTACACCGACAACCTCGATGCCGCCGAAGGCGCCTCGATCCTTGTCCTGGCGGTCAAACCGCAGATGATGGCCGATGTATGCCGGGCCCTGCGGCCGGTGGTGCAGAAGTACCGCCCGGTGATCATCTCGATCGCGGCGGGCATCCGTATCGCCCAGATCGAGCGCTGGCTGGACGGCGCCCTGCCCGTGGTCCGGTGCATGCCGAATACCCCAGCCATGATCGGCGCCGGGGCTACTGCCCTGTTCGCCAACGGCCGGGTCAGTGCCCCCCAGCGCGCCGAGGCCCAGCACGTCCTCGACGCCGCCGGACTGACCGTCTGGGTGCCCGAGGAAGACCAGCTCGACACCGTCACCGCCCTTTCCGGCAGTGGCCCGGCGTATTTCTTCCTGCTAGTCGAGGCGCTCGAAAACGCGGCATTTTCTCAGGGGCTCTCCCGCGAGACGGCCCGCGCCCTCGCCGCGCAGACAGCGCTTGGCGCCGGCCGCATGCTGATCGAGAGCGGCGAGAGCGCGGCTACGCTGCGCCAGCGCGTCACCTCGCCCAACGGCACCACCCAGGCGGCGCTGGACAGCTTCCGCGCCGACGGCTTCCCTGCCATCGTGGCCCGGGCCGTCGACGCGGCACGCCGCCGCGGCTTTGAACTTTCCGAAGACATGGAATCGAACACGTGAACTACCTGACCAACGCGGGCTCCCTGATCCTGGATTTCATTTTCGGGGCCCTCGTCACCCTCTTCGTCCTGCGCCTGCTCGCCGAGGCGTTCCGCGCGGACTTCAACAACCCGATTTGCCAGTTCCTCTACCGTTTCACCAATCCGGTGCTGCGCCCCGTGCGCAAGGTCCTGCCCAGCGTTCGCCGGGTTAACACGGGCGCGCTACTGGCGGTGTTCCTGCTCGAGTGCGTGAAGTGGCTGCTCATCGTTGCCATGGCCGGCATCATGCCGAACGTGGTCGGCCTGGTCGTGGTCGGCCTCGGCGAGACGCTCGACTTCTTCCTGCTCACCTGGGTCGTCCTGGTCTTCGTCTGGTCCCTGCTGAGCATGCTCTCGACGGACCGCTACCACCCGGTGGCGCGCCTGGTCACCAGTCTGGCCGAGCCGCTGGTGCGACCGCTGCGTGGACGCATGACCCTGGGCGGACTGGATTTCTCGCCGACCGTGGTGATCCTCGGCCTGATCCTTGGGCGCATGCTGATCGCAGCGCCGATCAAGGATTGGGGTGTGGCGATGATGATGGGTGGGTTCTGACGTGTGGGAGCCGCTTCAGCGGCGATCCCGCGGCAGCGGGCCGGGCTTGGGCGAGCACCCCATCGCCGCTGAAGCGGCCGCCACAGAAAGCGGCTCCTTGAGCGGATCCTTATCGGCCGCCGAGGCGGCGGGCGTCGGTCACATTCGGCAGCGCCCCCAACCGTCCCAGCAACATCGACAGCTGCTCATAGTCCTTCACGCGCAGCGTGAAGCGCATTTCGACCTCGCCTGTCTGCACGTGCACGCGGCTCGAGGAAGCGACGATGTGCGGCCCGGTGTTGCTGATCGTGGTCGCCACATCCTTCTGCAGGCCCTTGCGGTCGTAGCCACGCAGCTCGATGTCGATCTCGTAGTTCTGCACTTCCACCCTGCCCCAGCTCACGTCGATCACCCGCTCCGGATTCTTCCGGGCAAGACGCGACAGGCTGGCGCAGTCGGCCCGATGGACCGACACACCGCGCCCGCGGGTGATGAAGCCGCGTACCGGGTCGCCGGGCAGCGGCTGGCAGCAGCGCGCCAGCGTCGTCAGCAGGTTGCCTACGCCTTCGATGGAAAGCGCGCCGCGATCGTGTTGTGCCGCACGCGAGGCCACGGGATTGCCCGACTGGGTGATCCCCTGCTCCACCGGCTCCTGCAGCGAGCGGGCGATCTGCCCCAGCGTGACTTCGCCAAGCGCGATGGTGACGAAGAGCTCCTCGACACCCTTGAGACGGAAATGCGTGGCCAGCTTGGCCAGGTCGACATCGTCGAGCGCCAGCTTGCGCAGCTCTTTTTCCAACGCCGTCCTGCCGGCGACGATGTTGGCGTCGTGCGCGGTACGTCGGAACCACGCCCTCACCTTCTCTTTCGCACGCGAGGTATTGAGATAACCGTGGTGTGACGAGAGCCAGTCGCGGCTCGGCTCGGAGGTCTTGGTGGTGAGGATCTCGATGCTGTCGCCGCTACGCGGCTGCGTGGTCAGCGGCACGATGCGTCCGTTGACCTTGGCGCCACGGCAGCGATGCCCGACCTCGGTATGGATGTGGTACGCGAAGTCGAGCACGGTGGCACCACGCGGCATGTCGATCACCTCGCCCTTGGGCGAGAGCACATACACGCGGTCTTCCATCAACTCGGTTTCGAAGCCCGCCACGAGCTCGGCTTCGTCCTCGCCGCGCGGCTCGAGCAGCTTGCGCATCCAGGCGATTTTCGCTTCGAACTCGGCGTCGGCCCCACCACCTTCCTTGTAACGCCAGTGTGCGGCCACACCGAGTTCGTTGGCCCGATGCATCTCGTGCGTGCGGATCTGCACCTCGAGCGTCTTGCCCGCCGGCCCCATGACCGCGGTGTGCAACGAGCGGTAGCCATTCCCCTTGGGTCGCGCGACATAGTCGTCGAACTCGCCGGGGAGGTGCGGCCACAGGCTGTGGACCAGACCGAGCGCGGCGTAGCAATCGGCCACAGTGTCGACGAGGATACGCACGGCGCGGATGTCGTAGAGGTCGGAGAACTCCAGCCCCTTCTTCTTCATCTTCTTCCAGATGGAGAAGATGTGTTTCGGCCGGCCGGCGAGTTCCGCCTGCACGCCTGCGCCCTCCAGGGTGCTACGCAGCGTGGCCAGGCTCGACGCGATGAAGCTTTCGCGATCCGCACGGCGCTCGTCCAGCAGCCGTGCGATGCGCCGGTACGTGTCGGGTTCGAGGTAGCGGAAGGCGAGGTCTTCCAGCTCCCATTTCAACTGCCAGATACCGAGCCGGTTGGCCAACGGTGCGTGGATGTCCGAGGTCAGCTGGGCCAGTTCGCGGCGTTCATGGTCCGGCAGGGCCATGGCCGTGCGCATGGCGGCGAGCTGGCGGGCGAGCAGCACGAAGACCACGCGGAGGTCGCGAATGATCGCCAACAGCAGCCGACGCAAGCCTTCGGCACCACCGACCGGACCACGCTGCGCATGCAGGGCCCAGACCTTCTCGGCCTCGCCCTGGCCTTCGATGAGTCGCCGCAGCGAAGGTTTCCAGGTTTTTGCCGCTTCGTCGGCGGCTCCGGGCAGGCCGTTGATCAGCGAGAACCACAACGCCGACGCGCAGGTTTCGTCGTCGCAACCGAGCAGGCGCAACAACTCGATGACGGTTTCGGCTTCCGCGCGGGCCGCGACGGGTAACGGCGCACAGGCCTCTCGCGCACGGTCGGTCAACGGCATGGCAGGGGCCCTGACGTCGGGGGCGCGTTGCTCGCTCATCGTGGCGTCGTCCTTCCGCGTAGTCATCGTTGCGCTGCCTGGGCTTCTTCCAACGCGCGCGCAAGACGTTTGGCCGACACCGGCTCGGCGGTCTTCAGCTCCTGCGCGAACAGCGACACGCGCCATTCCTCGAGCAACCAGCGCAGTTCGCTCCAGACCACCGCATCCAGGGCGGTACCCCCCGCATTGAGCAATGCGCGCCAGTAAGGCAGCACCTGCAGCATACGCGACTGGTCGCGTGCGGGGTCCTGCCGCAGGCGTTCGGCGCGCAGGCGCATGGCCTTCAGGTAGCGCGGCAGATGGGCCAGTCGCGAGGTCGGCAGTTCGCGCAGGAAACCGGGCTGCAGCAAGGCGGCAAGCTGCTCGCGCAGGTCGTCGTAGCTGGCCTTGGCGAAGCCCATCAGGGGCGGGTCCATCCACGGGCGCAGTTCCGCCTGGGCCTCGATGATCGGCTCGGCCAGCTTCTGCCGGGCCATGGCGGCGGCGAACAGCTCGCGGCCGAGCTGCACCTGCAAGACCTCGAACTCACCCTGGGTGCGGGCGTCGAGGCGGCGCTCGGCGATCAGATCGCTGAAACCGCCTTCGACGAGATCCTCGCGCAGACCCTCGACACTGCCCATCGGCGCGTATTTGAGCGACAGCGGGTTGGCGATCGGCAACTGACGCCGCGCGCGCTTGAACTCCGGCGCCAGTGCCTGGCGCAGCAAGCGTTCGACACCGCCCACATGGGCTTCGGCGGCTTCATCGGCGCGCTCGAAGACACGCAGGGCCACTGCCTCGCCCAGGTCGACCAGCGCGGGATACGCCGTCAGCCCACCTTCGGAACGGACCTCCTTCGGGATGGACTCGAAATCCCAGGCGACGATGTCCTCGCGCGTGAGTTCGACGTCCGTCTTGCGCGAGAACGCCTCACGCGCCTTGCCCTCCCAGCGCCCGCGAATCTCGGCCAGATCGCGGCCTTCCGCCAGCGTGCGGCCGTTCTCGTCGTGAATGCGATAGCGCATGAGCAGGTGCGGCGGCAGCTCGGCGCCGGCGAACGCGGCGGGGTCGACGTCGACCCCGGTCGCCCGCTTGAGGAAGCGGGCCAGCGCCTTGGCCAACGATTCGTCGCGCGGCGCCTCGGCTTCGGCAAAGGCGCGCGCAAAATCCGGCGCCGGCACGAAGTTGCGGCGCAGCGCCTTGGGCAGCGCACGAATCAGCTCGGCAACCTTGTCGACGATCAGGCCGCCGACCAGCCATTCCCCGCGTGCGATGGGCAGCGCGTTGAGGAAGGCGAGCGGCACCTGGATGGTGACGCCGTCGGCCGGGTCGCCGGGTACGAAGCGATACTCCAGTCGATAACGGTGCTGGTCGATGTCCAGCGCCGCAGGGAACGCCTTGGGATCGAGGCCGGTGCCGCTGTCCATCACATCGGTGAGCGTCCAGCGCAAGGCGGCCTGCTCAGCCGGTGCCGCCTTGCGATACCACGCGTCCAGGCCGCGCACATCGGCGATATCCTCGGGCAGCTTGCCGTCGAAGAAGGCGGACAACGCCTCGTCCGAACGCAGCAGGCCCGCGCGGCGCTGCTTGGCCTCGATATCGTGCGCCTGCTCGAGCACGCGCGCGTTGGCCCGGACGAAATCGGCGCGGCTGTCGATATCCGCACGAACCAAGGCTTCGCGCACGAAGATCTCGTGGGCCAGTCGTGGGTCCTGCTTGTGAAAGGTGACCGGACGCCGTTCGACCAGCACCAGGCCGAACAGGGTGACCTGCTCGTAGGCGATCACGGTGCCGCGTTTGCGCGACCAGTGCGCGTCACGCGCCGTGGCGCGAACCAGATGGCTGGCCTGCGACTCGATCCATGCGGGGTCGACCCGGGCGCACATCATGGCCCACACGCGCCCGCCGATATCGATGATCTGCCCGGCGAATATCCAGGCCGGCGGTGCTTTCGCCAGGGCCGATCCGGGGAAGACCTGGAAACGACGCTCGCGCGTGCCGCGAAAGATGCCCTTCTCGTCCTTGTGACCCACCTGGGTGGGCAGGCCGGCGAGCAAGCTGCGGTGGACCGCTTCGAAAAGCGCGTCGCCAGCGAGGGCGCCAGCGGCGGCGGGAACCTTGCTCGACCAATCCAGATCGCGTGTGACCAGCACGAGCTGCCGATGCAACTCGCGCCATTCGCGCATGCGCATGAAGCTCAGGAAGTGCCGCGAACACCAGTCGCGCAGCTTCGACGAGGTGAGTTCTTCGGCCGCCTCGCCATGGGCACGCCAGAGATTCAGCACGCCGATGAAATCCGATTTCGGATCGGCGAACTGGGCGTGCGCCGCGTCCGCCTGGCCGCGGGCTTCGGGAGGACGCTCGCGAGGATCCTGGATGCTCAGGAAAGCCACGATGGTCATCAGCTCGGGGAGGCTGCCAAGGCGGCGCGCTTCGACGAGCATACGTGCCAGCTGGACGTCGATGGGCAAACGGGCGACCGTACGACCGATGCCGGTCAGGCGCTGGGCCTCGTCGATCGCGCCGATTTCGGCAAGGCGCCGATAGCCGTCCGCCACGACGCGCGGATCGGGGGCCTCGAGGAACGGGAAGTCTTCGACGTCGCCCAGGTCCAGCGCAAGCATGCGCAGGATGACGTTGGCCAGCGAGGACCGCAGCAGCTCGGGATCGGTGAAGGCCGGGCGCAGGTTGAAATCCGCTTCGTCATACAGCCGGTAGCAGATGCCGGGACCCACGCGACCGCAGCGGCCCTTGCGCTGGTTCGCCGCGGCCTGCGATATCGGTTCGATGTGCAGGCGTTCCAGCTGGCTGCGCTGGCTGTAGCGTTTGACGCGCGCCGTACCGGGATCGATCACGTAGCGGATGCGCGGCACCGTGAGCGAGGTCTCGGCCACGTTGGTCGCCAACACGATCCGGCGCTTCGTACCCGGCTTGAAGACACGATCCTGCTCGGCGGCCGAAAGCCGGGCATAGAGCGCCAGCACCTCGGTTTCGCGGTATTGCTTGCGCGAAAGGAGAAGGTGGGTGTCGCGGATCTCGCGCTCGCCGGGAAGGAAGACGAGCACGTCCCCGCGAGGGTCCTCCCGCGTGATCTCGTCCATGGCGTCGGCGATCATCTGCGCGACATTGCCCTCACCGCGCTCGCCCGGCGGACGGTAACGAACATCGACCGGAAAGGTCCGGCCTTCCACTTCGACCACGGGCGCGTCGCCGAAATGCGCGGCAAAGCGGTCGGTGTCGATCGTCGCCGAGGTGACGATGATCTTGAGCTCGGGCCGGCGCTGGGCCAGCCGTTTCAGGTAACCGAGCAGGAAATCGATGTTCAGGCTGCGCTCGTGCGCCTCGTCGATGATGATCGTGTCGTAGGCGGACAACCAGGGATCCGACTGGGTTTCAGCCAGCAGGATGCCGTCGGTCATGAACTTGACCAGGGCCTGGTCCGAGACCTTCTCGGTGAAGCGGACCTGGAAGCCGACCTTGTCGCCCAGCGGCGTGCCGAGTTCTTCGGCCACGCGGGTCGCCACCGAGCGTGCGGCCAGACGTCGCGGCTGGGTGCAGCCGATCAGGCCCGCTTCGCCGCGGCCGGCCGCCAGGCACAGCTTCGGCAGCTGGGTGGTCTTGCCCGAACCCGTTTCACCCGCCAGCACCACCACCTGGTTCTCGCGAATCAGCTTGATGATGTCCTCCGCCCGCGCGGCGATCGGCAGCGAGGCATCGACGGTGATCGGCGGCTTCGAGGCGGCACGCGCGGCCCGCCGCGCCACCGAGACGGCGATGTCCCTGGCGAGCGAATCGATCTTCGCGGCCTCCGGCTTGCGCGAGAGCGCGCGCCAGCGGCCGGACAGGCGGCCGTAGTCGCGACTGGTGACCTGGCCCAGGGCGTCGCGAAGCTCGCGCAGGCGCGGATCCGGGGCGGGGTGTCTTGCGGGGCTTGTGGGGGTACTCATGGGAACGCCAATAATAGCGTGCGTCTATCGACGGCATCGGAACGTTTCATTTCACGTCGACGGTTCCGCTCGTTAAGATTTTGCTCCAAGAAAGAAAAAACCAAGGAGAGTCGCTACATGGCCATCGATATCGGTATCGCCAAGAAAGACCGCGAAGCGGTCGCGAAGCATCTGTCCAAGCTCCTCGCGGACACCTATTCGCTGTACCTGAAGACGCACAATTTCCATTGGAACGTGACGGGCCCGCAGTTCAACAGCCTCCACGCCATGTTCGAGGTGCAGTACAACGCCCTCTGGCTGGCCGCCGACGAAGTGGCCGAGCGCATCCGCATCCTCGACGTGTTCGCCCCGGGCTCCTACAGCCAGTTCGGCAAGCTCACCTCGATCAAGGAAGAAGCCGGCGTGCCGGAGTGGAAAGACATGGTGGCCCAGCTGGTCGAAGGCCACGAGATCGCCGCCGCGACGGCCCGCGACACCATCAAGGGCGCCGAGGCCGCAGGTGACGAAGGCACCGCCGACATGGTCACCGGTCGCCTCAAGGACCACGAGAAGACCGCCTGGATGCTCCGCTCCCTGCTGAAATAAGCGGTCACGGTGGCAGGTGGGGCGCGCCGCGAGCGCGCCCCACGCTGAGTTCCCCCTGACCGGCCGTGCCGCCATGCGTTGAGCCAGCCCCCCACGTTCGTTAAGCTCCCCCGGTTACCTCACTTGATGCCACTTGGGGGCCGACCGGTCCGGGGATTGTTTTTGAGCGCTGTTACCACGACCGAACGAAGCCATCCGATCCTTACCGCGCTGCTGCTGGCGGTCCTAGTCGCGGGCCTCAACGTGGGCCTGTGGTTCCTGGGCAACATCCCGCGTGGCCCGGACGACTGGAATGGACCCATCTCCGGTTTCGCCTTCACGGCCTACCAGCGTTACCAGAATCCGATGCGGGGCGATTTCTCCTCCGATCCGGAAATCACTGGCGACCTCCGGCTGGTCCACCGCTATTCGCCGCGCATCCGCACGTATTCGATGCTGGAGAACCCGCAGACGATCCGCCTGGCCGACAAGGAAGGCCTGGACGTCATGGCCGGCGCCAACATCGACACCCGGCTGGAAAACAACGAGCGCGAGATCGATGCGCTGATCGCCCAGGCCCACCGTTTCCCGAAAACCATCTCGCGCGTCATCGTCGGCAACGAGGTCCTCTACCGCGGCGATCTCAAGCCCGAACAGATGATGGCCTACCTCGACCGCGTGCGTGCCGCCGTGCACCAGCCGGTCTCCATGGCCGAGCCGTTCCACATCTGGATCCAAAATCCGGAACTGGCCGACCACGTCGACTTCATCACCGTCCATCTGTTCCCGTACTGGAACGGCATCGATCGCAAGGATGGCGTGACCGATTCGATCGCCAGCTTCAAGGCGTTGCAGCAGCGGTTCCCAGGCAAGCACATCACCATCGGCGAGATCGGCTGGCCTTCCAACGGCGACCGCCACGAGTACGCCTATCCGACCGTTTCCAACGAAGCGATCTTCCTGCGCGATTTCTTCAACACAGCCAAGCATGCGGGCATCGATGACTACTACGTCCTCGAAGCCATCGACCAGCCGTGGAAGGAAAACCTGGGCGAAGGCCGCACCGGCGCGTACTGGGGCATGTTCAATGCCGACCGCCAGCTGAAATTCCCGTTCAAGGGCCCGGTCACCGAAGACACCAGCTGGCCGTGGAAGGCGTTCGCCGCCTCGGTGCTGGCGTTCTTCCCGATGGTCTGGTTCGGTAGCCGCTTCCGCCGATTCAAGCTGATGGGCCGCCTGTTCTTCATGGCCTTGCTCCAGTTGGCCTGCGGCCTGATCGTCTGGTCGGCCACCCTGCCCTTCAATTTCTACCTGAGCCCGTTCGACTGGGCCATGCTGATCCTGTTGTTCCCGGCGCAGATCGCGATCCTGGCGATCCTGCTGATCAATGGCTTCGAGTTCACCGAGGTGCTCTGGCGCCGCAACTGGATGCGCCATGCCGGCATGCTTCCGTACGATCCGGTCGAGAAACAGCCCTTCGTCTCCATTCACCTGGCCTGCCATAACGAGCCACCGGAGATGGTCCAGATCACGCTGGATTCGCTGGCCGCGCTGAACTACGAAAACTTCGAAGTGCTGGTGCTGGACAACAACACCAAGGATCCCGCGGTGTGGGAGCCGGTGAAGGCCTACTGCGAAAAACTCGGCCCCAAGTTCCGCTTCTTCCATCTGGAGCCCTGGCCCGGCTACAAGGCGGGCGCGCTGAACTTCGGCCTGACCGCCACGGACGAGCGCGCTGACGTGGTTGCCGTGATCGACGCCGATTACGAGGTTCGCGAGGACTGGCTGGCCGCGCTCACCGGCTACTTCCACGACTCCAAAGTGGCCGTGGTGCAGTGCCCGCAGGCCCATCGCGATTTCGAGAACAACCGTTTCCGCCGCATGACCGCATGGGAATACGACGGCTTCTTCCGCATCGGCATGCACCATCGCAACGAGCGCAACGCGATCATCCAGCACGGCACCATGACCATGGTCCGCCGCTCCGCCCTCGAGGGCACCGGTGGCTGGTCCGAATGGACGATCTGCGAAGACGCCGAGCTCGGCCTGCGCCTGATGCATGCGGGCTACGAGCTGGTCTACGTGGACGAGCTGATGGGCAAGGGCCTGACCCCCGCCGACTTCAAGGCATACAAGAGCCAGCGTTACCGCTGGGCCTTCGGCGCCATGCAGATCCTCAAGGGTCGCTGGAGCTGGATGACCCGCAAGGGGCCGCTCTCCGCCGGGCAACGCTTCCACTTCCTCACCGGCTGGTTCAGCTGGTTCGCCGACGCCCTGCACTTCGTCTTCACGATGATGGGGCTGCTGTGGACCGCCGGCATGATCTACGCGCCGCAGTATTTCAACCTGCCCATGCAGCTGTTCCTGATCCCGGTGATCGGGTTCTTCTTCGCCAAGGCGATCTTCGGCATCGTGCTGTACCGCGCACGTGTCCCCTGCAGCTGGTACGACACGCTCATGGCGTCGGTGGCCAGCATGGGCCTCTCGCACGCGATCGCGCGAGGCATCCTGCATGGCCTGACGCGCGAGAAGACGGCTTTCGTGGTGACCGCGAAGAGCCGCCGCATGGGCGGCAGCAGCTTTGCCGCGTTTGCCCCGGTGCGTGAGGAAGGTCTCATGGCGATCGCCCTGCTCTGCGCGGTGGTCGGCATGGCGATGCACTACGGCACGAGCTACGTGGAGAGCACGCTGTGGATGTTCATCCTCGCGGCACAGTCGATTCCCTACGTGTCGGCGCTGGCCGGCGCCTGGATCGCGCATCGCGCCGGTGACGAGGCAGGCTGAACAAGGCGGGGGTCGTTCACGTTTGTGTATCGACCCTGCACGCCGCGCACGGTAAGTTACGCCAAGATTTCAATGTCAGGGGCCGCCGGAGGCGATCCCGCTAGCCGCCGTACCCCAACGGTGTTGGATCACGACCGGAACGGAATGCTCATGCGCCGAACCAGACGCCATGGACTGCTGCTTCTGCCGTGGTTCCTCCTGCCCTCCCTCGCCCACGCCGGCGTTGTCGTCACCGTCGACGGGGTCGACGAGAGCCTGAAGAACGCCGTCGTCGCCGGCGTCGAGCTGAGCCAGTACACCAAGCGTGACGCGACCGCGGCTCAGATTCGACGCCTCTACGACAAGGCGCCCGACGAGGTTCAGGCCGCGTTGCGGCCCTACGGCTACTACGAAGCCACAGCCACGGGCGACATCAAGCAGGTCGGCAACGACTGGCAGGTGACCCTGCACGTCGTGCCGGGCACACCGGTTACCGTGAAGGCGGTGAACCTCAGCATCGACAAGGAGCCCGCGACGCTCCCGCCGATCGCCCGTGCCATGCGTGGCGTGACCGGACTCAAGGACAAACCGCTCAACGACGGCCAGTACGATGCGGCCCGGGACGCCTTGAGCGGCGCGCTGACGGCATCGGGCTTCCTCGACGCAAGGCTCGTCACCCACCGCGTGGAAGTGAACCGGGCCGAGCACAGCGCCACCGTGCAACTTGCCTGGGAAACTGGCAAGCGCTACCGCTACGGCAAGATCCACTTCGAAAACTCGCAGTTCCGCGACGGCTTCCTCGACCGCTACGTGCCCTTCAAGAGCGGCGACTATTTCTCGCAGAACCAGCTGCTCGATCTCCAGCAGGCGCTGAACGGAGCCGACTACTTCGCGGTGGTCAACGTCATGCCGGATACCGACAGCGCGAAGGACGGCACGATCGACATCGACGTGGAACTCGCCCCGGCCAAGCGCACCATCTACACCGGCGGCCCGTTCTTCGGCACCGACACCGGCGCCGGACTGCAGGGCGGCATCGAAAAGCGCTGGGTGAACGATCGCGGCCACAAGTGGAAAAACCAGATCGTCATGGCGCAGCGCCTCAAGACGCTCTCCACGCTGTACCAGATCCCCATGCCCGGCGCCGACCAGCGCAGCTTCAACTTCGGCGCGAACTATCGCGACGCCAACACGGTGACCTCGAAGTCGCGCACGGTGCAGCTGGTCGCCAACGAAACACGGCTCTGGCACGGCTGGACGCGCACCATCGGCATCAATGCCCTGTCCGGCACGTTCACCGTCGGCAAGCGCGGCGGTGAAGGCGACAACGCACTCGGCCTCGAACACGGCCGGAGCACGCTGCTGTATCCCGAAGTCACCCTGAGCCGGAAGAAAGGCGACAACCCGACCTTCGTACGCAGCGGCTGGTCGCTGACCCTCACCGCGCGCAGCACGGCAGGCGACCTGCTTTCCGATGCCCGCTTTTCGGAAGTGATGGGCGATGCGAAGTGGATCCAGTCCTTCTGGGGACGCAATCGCCTGATCCTCCGCGGCACCGCGGGCAAGATCTGGACCGACGATTTCAGCGCCCTGCCCCCGCAGCTGCGCTTCTTCGCCGGTGGCGATCGTTCCGTGCGCGGCTACGACTTCGAAAGCATCGGCCCGAAGAATTCATTCGGTCGCGTCATCGGCGGCGAAAATCTGCTCGTGGGCAGCACCGAGGTGGAGCACTACTTCACGCGCAACTGGGGCATGGCCGCCTTCGTCGACGCGGGCAACGCCTTTGCCGGCACCGACTACAAGCCACTCGTCGGCACCGGCCTGGGCGTGCGCTGGCTGTCACCGGTCGGCATGATCCGCGCCGACCTTGCCGTACCGGTGGGCAACAAAGAGTCGCACGGTATCCACCTGCACGTCGTCATCGGGCCCGACCTGTGAGGAGCATCGGCATGAAATGGCTGTTCCGCACGGGTGTGGCGCTAGGCGTGCTGCTTCTGATCGTCGTGCTCAGCGTGTGGTGGCTGGTCGGCAGTGCGTCCGGGCTCCGTTTTGCGCTCGCTCGTGCGCAAGGGTTTACGGATAACGCGCTCACGGTTGAACATGCCGAAGGCCAGCTTTCCGGCCCGCTGAATCTCGCCGGTGTACGTTATCGCGATGGCAAGGGCATCGATATCCGTGTCGCCAGAGCGCATGTCGATTTCTCGTTCGGCTCGTTGCTGCGCAAGCGCGCGCATGTCTATGACCTGACAGCGGACGGCATCGACGTTGCGCTGCCGGCCAGCCAGCCTGAACCGGACGCCGCGTCCGAGCCGTTCTCGCTCGACCCACCGCTCGACATCGTGCTCGACAAGGTCAAGATCGGTCACGTGAAGGTGACGCAGGCCGGCCAGCCGCTCTTCGAATCCAACTCGCTCGACCTCGTCGGCTCGTGGACATCGAAAGGCATCGCCTTGCAAACCCTCGCGCTGCGAGCACCCGACGGTCAGGCCGATCTCGGCGGCACGCTCGCCGTCGGCAAGGGCTACAAGGGTGACGGCAAGGCAAGCTTCCGCTGGAAGCTTGGCGACATCCACTATGCCGGCGAGCTTGAGGCACACAGCGACGGTGCGAAAGCACACACCATCATCAAGCTCACCCTGCCCTTCGTTGCGCAGGTGGACGCCGACCTCGTGCAAAGCGGCGACTTCGCCTGGACGGCGAAGATCGACGCGCCACGCTTCGACCCCAAGCCGCTGATCGGCGACAGTAGCCTGCAGTCGCTCGGCGTTGCCCTGCAGGGATCGGGTGACCGATACCACGCGGATCTCACGGGCAATCTCGATCTCAATGACTACGTCGTGCGGCTGACGCCGGTGAAGGCCGCGTTCGATCACGACTACAAACGACTTAACCTCGATGAGCTCACCGTCAGCTCGCCGCAAGTCAAAGGCTCGCTTACCGCGCGCGGCACGGTGGAGATCGCCGCGCAGCCCGTCTCGGCGGACCTTGCACTTGGCTGGAAAGACGTGCTCGTCCCTGCAAACGTCGCCGGCCAGGACCTCGCCAGCGTCGGCCAGCTGACCTTCAAAGGCAGCGCGGAGGCATACCACGCCGCGGGCGATGTCGATATCGGGCCGCCCGGTCACGTCGGCAAGTTCACGCTCGACGTGGACGGCAAGCCGGACCTCATTACCCTGCATAACGTGCAGTTGAAGCAGCCGAACGGCAGCCTCGCCGCCAGCGGCACGCTTACCCTGCAGCCCCGGCTTGCCTGGAAGGTCGATCTCAAGGGCGAGCGCTTCGATCCCAGCCAGCTTCTCGCCGAATGGCCCGGCGCCCTCAACCTCGATCTTTCCACCGAAGGACAGATGGAGAAGGACGGCCCACTCGGGACGCTCGATCTGCGTAAGCTCGATGGCACGCTACGCCAGCGACAGCTGCGTGGTTTCGGCAAGCTCACGCTGAAGCCGAACGAAGTGGTCAATGGCACGCTCGATCTCGCCTCCGGCGGAAGCACGGTCCACCTCGACGCCAAAGGCGATGCCGCCAACGACGCGAACCTGAAGCTGGCGATCACATCGCTCGGAGACTGGCTGCCTGATGCCGGTGGGCGGATCCAGGGCGATGTCTCCGCGAAGGGCAACATGCCGAAGCTGGCGGTGAAGGCGAACGTGCGCGGCAGCGCCATCGTCTATGCGGGGCAGAAGGTCGACATGCTCACCGTCGACGCCGATGTTCCCGATATCAGTAAACCCGGTGGCAAGGTCGATGTCGTCGGCACGCATGTGGCGTCGGGTGGGTTGGTGTTCGACAGGCTCGCCGTCAACGCGAATGGTACGCAGGAGAAGCATCAGCTGAGCATCGACGCGACCGGTCGTCCGCTCGCCGCCGATCTCCAGCTTTCCGGCTCGCTGCGCGATGGCGCGTGGAGCGGTACGCTGTCCACGCTCAACATCGACTATCAGGGGCTGCCGCGCTGGCGCCTGCAGAACAGCAGCCAGCTTGCGTGGAAGGACGGCGCGGCGAGCATGAGCGATCTCTGCCTCACCGCGGGCGAGCCGCTGCTGTGCGTGGCCGCGAAGCAGGACAAGGGTGGCAACCTCGACGGCAGCTATCGCCTGCGCAAGGTTCCGCTTGCACTGATCATGACGGCGGCCGAGCAGTCGAACAGCCCGATGCGTGCCGATGGCATCATCGAAGGTGATGGCAGCGTCCGTCGCACGGCAGCCGGTGCCTTGTCGGGACAGGCCAACATCACGAGCGCGCACGGTTCGATCGCCTACACGGATCGCAGCGAGAACCCGCTGCTGGTGTACGACAACCTCGTCGCCAATGCGCAGCTCTCGCCGGACAACCAGCGCGTTACCGTGCGCGCCTCGCTAAACAAGGGCGGCACGCTGGATGGCAACGTGTCGATTAGCGGCGCGCAACAGGCGCTCGGCGGCACCGTCGCGCTGCATCTCACCGACCTTGGTGTCATCGAGCTGTTCACCAGCGAAGTCGCCGACGTGAAGGGCGGCCTCGAAGCCAACTTCAACCTCGGCGGCACCCTCGCTGCGCCGGCCATCACCGGGCAGGCTCTTGTCGCCGGGTTCGCCGCCGAAGTCCCGAGCGCAGGACTGAAGCTCAAGGACGGCCGAATCAGCGTCACCACGACGGATGCGAAGAACTACGCCGTCGACGGCACGATCGGCTCCGGCGACGGAACGCTCGGCATCAAGGGCACGGCCGCGCTCGGTGCCGGCGCGCAGATGCGCCTCGGCATCCAGGGCTCGAAGTTCACCGCCGTGGACATACCCGCCGCCAAAGCCATCGTCTCGCCGGACATCCAGATCGTCCAGGACACCAAGGGCATGAATGTCACCGGCAAGCTCAACATCGACCTCGCCGACATCAACGTCGAGCGCCTGCCCGGTGCCGGCGCGACCAAAGCCTCGCCCGATGTCGTCGTGGTCGACGACAAACAGCAGGAAGCCGCCGCTGAAGCATCGCCGATCTCGGCGGATATCCGCGTCGACCTCGGGCAGAAAGTCCACCTCGTTGGATTCGGCATCGATGGCCGCATCACTGGCCAGCTCGACGTGCGCGAACGTCCGGGCCGCGCGACGACGGGCCAGGGCCAGATCGGTGTCGACGGTACGTATAAGGCGTATGGGCAGGATCTGAAAATCCAGCAGGGCCAGCTGCTGTTCGCCACCACACCCATCGACAATCCTCGACTCAACATCCGCGCGACGCGTGTGCTCAATCCCAATGCCACCATCGCCGATGGCCAGACCGTGGGCCTCTACGTCTCCGGTACCGCGCAGCGGCCGATCCTCACCGTGTTCTCGAATCCAGTCATGGAACAGTCCGACGCCCTCTCCTATCTCGTCACCGGCAAGCCGCTGTCGCAGGTAAGCGGTGGCGAGGGGAACATGGTGGGCGCGGCAGCACAGGCACTGGGTTCGGCGGCGGGCGATCTGCTGGCGAAGAGCGTCGGCTCGAAGATCGGTGTCGATGACATTGGTGTATCGAACAACGATGCACTTGGTGGCACCTCGGCATTCACCGTCGGCAAGTACCTGTCTCCACGGTTGTACCTGAGCTACGGCGTGGGCCTGTTCGATCCCGGCCAGGTGATCACACTTCGATACCTCTTCAGCAAGAAGTGGAACTTCGAAGCACAAAACGCCACGGATTTCAGCCGAGCCAGCCTGAACTACCGCCTGGAGCGTTAACCAAGGCGGCTCCTTGTGGGAGCCGCTTCAGCGGCGAAAACCACCTCGCCTCAGTCCCCGATTTATCTGATTCAAGGAAAAGGCCCGCGAGGGCCTTTTTCCTTTCCGAAGCGTCGATCTCCGTCAATCGACCCGAGCCCTACAGACAACTCAGCATTGTTTTTTATTACGGACGCTTCATTGCCTGGGTGATCAGTGACCAGCTTGCGGCTGTTGAGTGCCGCTCGCTGCCGCTGAGCTCCGACCAAGAGGCGCGTTTGTGATGAAATACTCATAGTTGGCTGCACTACGGACGGCGGACGAGCGGGGCAATGCGTGTGCGCTTGCCCGATCGCGGACCCCGTCGATATCCACCGCGGCCTTTGCCATGCTGTCGCCCTGATGTGAAATCTCGTGCGCGATGGTTCCGGCCTGCGAGGTGATCCCACCGGTGATGGGATCGGTGAAGTTCACCGGGCACAGATGGATGAGCTTGCCCTCTGCCCAAGCGCGGGCGGCCGGATGATATCCCTTGCATTGATCGCAAGCGGTCATCGCACCTGATTGGAGGCGGACGTATGTGGCGACGATGGTCTCGTCAACGCGAGTGTTGTCGGTAGCTTCATAACCTGGCTCGGGGGCTTGGGGCGCACCTTCGTCCCAACTGCCGAACCAGTTCAAATAGCGGCGGTGAGGCTTCATGTGCACTCGTGGCGGCGAGGGATTCTCGGGATCGATCGGGTCAACGTAGTACAGCGATCCCAGGAAATTCATAGCCGCCTCCGAAATCGATTTCGCACCCGCAATGGCACGGCTCGTGGCGTCTTGCTGCTCCGCTGTGCATTGAATGGTTGAAGTAGTCGCTGCGATACGCGCGCCAGCACGCGCCACGACAAATGTAGCGGTGTTACTTTCGACTGACTCGTGAGCAATGCTCTCGGATTCCCCATTCGGCAAGATCGCCGGAATACGCTCGTATATCGCTACGCTCGTTTTTACAGTGACCGATCCCGCCGGAGGAAGGTCGTACTCCCGGGATAAGTCGACCTTGACATCGAGGTGTTCTCCCGACCGAATGCGGATGAACAGGGACGGCGGCGGCGCGCCCATGACGACATAGCGCCCCTTGTACGCGACCTCGTGGCCGAACGCATCGGTGACACTGAGCCAATTGCTGGTCGTCCGGCCATCGGGCTGGGCGAAGACGCTGTTGTATCCGTAAATAAAAATATCGTGCTCTGTGCCGTTGGAGAGAGTCAAGGCGACTGAATTCGCCGCGGAAGCATCTCGGCCATCGTGGGCCAGAGACAGAGACACCTCATTGCCGGCATAAGCCGCTGTGACGAAAAACCAGATAGCCGCCGTGAACGCGGTTCTGTAGATAACTCTCATGCTGACGTTTCCTGACGTAGGGAGCCTGTTGGCTTACTCACGCTATGTCAGGCGACTCTTACGTCATATGGAAGGATTCTGAAATATCTCCGCAGCGATCCCGAACGTGACGTACGTCACATCGGATCAACGCGGCGCGTGCAACCGCTGCAACAACTCAGCTTCCGTCAACGAAATCCCACACGTCTCGGAAATGTCCTTCGCCGAAGCACCTTGCCGCACCATCGAAGGCGACGACAGCATCCATCGCACGGCCGCAGGCGCTTTGTCGGGCCAGGCCAACATCACGAGCGCACATGGTTCGATCGCTTGCACCGATCGCAGCGAAAATCCGCTGCTGGTCTACGACAATCTCGTCGCGAACGCGCAGCTCTCGCCGTACAACTAGCGCGTCACCATGCGCGCTTCGCTCAACAAGGGCGGCACGCTGGATGGCGACGTGTCGAGGGACGGCCGCATCAACATGACCACGGCCGATGCGAAGAACTACGCCGGGGACGGCACGATCGCCTCCGGCGACGGCACGCCAGGCATCGAGGGCACAGCCGCAGTGGGCGCCTGCGCGCAACTACGCCTCGCCATCCACGGCTCGAAATTCACTGCCGTCGATATTCCCGCTGCCAATGCCATCGTCTCGCCCGACATCCAGATCGTGCAGGACGCCAAGGGCATGAATGTCACCGGCGAGCGCAACATCGACCTCGCCGACGTCAATGTCGAACGCTTGCCCGGCGCCGGTGCGACCAAGGCCTCGCCGATCTCGGCGGATATCCGTGTCGACCTCGGGCAGAAGGTTCACCTCGTCCGCGCAACGCGTGTGCTCAATCCCAATGCCGCCATCGCCGACGGCCAGACCGTGGGCCTCTACGTCTCCGGTACCGCACAACGCCCGATCCCCACGGTGTTCTCCAACCCGGTCATGGAACAGCCCGGTGACCTCTTCTACCTCGTCACGGGCAAGCCACTGTCGCAGGTAAGGCTAACCAAGTCGGCTCCTTGTGGGAGCCGCTTCAGCGGCGAAAACCAGCCAACATCAGTCCGCCAACGCCAACCCCAACGCGGCGCTCACTCCAACGCGTCCCGCCCAAGCGGAACATTCATGATGAAGTATTCATAGTTAGCTCCACTGCGCACTGCGCTTGTCCGATCGAGCGCATGCGCCGTTGCGCGATTCTTAACATTAGGAAAGTCCTGTGTCGGAATCGCGTAGCTATCCGGGCGATGAGAAACCTCATGCGCGATGGTTCCAACCTGAGAGGTAACGCCGCCGTTCACCGGGTCGAGAAAGTTGACCGGACAAAGGTGAATAAGATCGCCCTCGTTCCACGCCCGCGAGCTCGGATCATAGCCGGGGCAGGAATCGCAAGCCGCTCGTGCGCCCCCCAGCAACCGAGCGTACGTCGCAGCAACCACCTGGTCCACCATCGCATTGTTCGTGTCCACCCAGCCAGGATCGGGCGGCTGCGGGGCCCACTCGTCGTACTGGCCAAACCAATAGTGATATCGAAGATGTGGCTTCATGTGAACGCGCGGCGGTACGGGGTTCTCAGGATCGATGGGGTCGGAATAATAGAGTGAGCTCAGGAACATCAATGCTTCGTGGGAAGCGGCCTGCGCACCGGTGACCGCCTGCTGCGTGGAAGCCGTTTGTTCGGCGCTGCACTGTATGACGGAGCCCACTCCGGCCCGAGCGCGGCTCGGCGAAGGCCTCACCGAGAATTGAACGGTCGCGCTTTGAACAAGTTCGTGAGGCACGCTCTCCGGTTCGCCCATGTCATCGAGCCTGGGCACGCGGTCCATGACATCGATGGCCGAGCTGACCGAGATACTCCCAGCATCCGGCAATATGTACTCTGCTCCGAGATCGATGTCCGATGTGATCGTTTCGCCAGGCGCAATGCTCCGGTAGCTTGACGGTCCTGGCATGCGAGTCAGGACCCATCTACCCTTGTAAGCCACTTCGATGCCCGATTCGTCCCGCACCTGAAGCCATTTTCCCGTTGTTCTCCCTTCGGGCAACGCGAACGCCGTGTGGTAGGACATCACGTAAGCGTTTCCGGGACCGAAATTCGTGGCCTTGAGGCGCACGCTATTTGGAGCGCCCATGACCGGCCTGTACTCGACGACGAGCTCCACATGCGGCATCGATGCCGCGGCCGACGGCACCCACACGAGTGCGATGAGCAGACCTGCAATCTTGTGCATCCTTCCCCCTTAGTTCGTTATCGTCATGAGACTACGAACGTAGACGGGCAATCCGACCGTGCATATAGAAGAAATCTGAGAAATAGCTCGACGTCGCACATGCGCGACGCAGGTCACACAACCCGGACCCGATTTATCTGATACGAAGGTAGAAAGCCCGCGCGGAGCTCTTTCCGTGGGGCGCTAATCTCCGTCAATCAATGCGAGCCTTACAGACAACCCAGCATTGTTTTGCTACGGTCGTTTCGTTGTCTGTGCATTCGCTGTTGCACGCGCCACAGACGACCGGGCGGCCGGTCGATCTCCGAGATCGCGGCCAAACGCCGCAAGGTGTGAGAACGCGCAATGGATCAACGCGGCGCGTGCAACCTCTGCAACAACTCAGCTTCCGTCAACGAAATACCACAGGTCTCAGAAATATCCTTCGCCGAGGCACCTTGACGCGCAAGACGCTGCGCAAGCGCAAGCGCCCGATCGGTAGCCGCACCCGGCTCACCCGCAACGGTCATGGCAGGATTGCGACGCACCTGGTCTTCGATATCGCCGAGACGGTTCTCGAGGCGACGGAGCATGGCGGCGAGTGCATCCGGAGGCACAGCTGGCGTAGGCTCGTCGCGGATGTCACGAATGTCTTCGTAAGCCGCCGCAGCGCCTTTTGCCGAAGCGACGGGCGTCTCGACCGGCACCGCCGACGGTGTCAGGCCGACGCGGCGAAAGAGCAACAGCAAGCCGACCAGGTTAAGGACGGCCAGTGCGATCAGGACGTATCCGATGACGGGGCTCATGCGTGGGTTCCCTTGGGTGCGGGGACACGGTAGCGCAAAGGGCGATTTGGCAGAAGCGCGATGTTTTGCGGGGTGTGGCGAGAGCCATCGCCGGCATAGCCGGCTCCCACAGGGAGCTGGGCTCTTGCAGGAGACCAGCCTTGCATCACGCCCTGCAGAGGCGGGGGATGTCGACTAAGGCGATGAAGCCATCGTCGCGGGTGATGACGCCGCTGACAGGGTCATCGCGGCGCGTGGCACGGCCGGGCGGTGGCGGAGCGACATCGGCGGGGTTGAACTCGAGCATGTCGCCGATGACGTCGATGCGCATGCCGACGATGCTCCCGGCATCGTCGAAGACGATGACGCGCTGGGCATCTTCATCGGCCGCGTCGAGGCGCCCATCGAGGCCGAAGCGGCGACGGCCGTCGAGCACGGGCACGATCTGGCCACGCAGGTTGACGATGCCGAGCACGTCCTCGGGCGCGCCCGGCACGGGCGTGATGTCGCCGCAGCGAATCACCTCGCGCACGCTGGCGAGCGACACCGCGTAGCGCTGTCCCTTGAGGGAGAATCCGAGCCAGGCGCCACGCCCGTCGCGAAAGGTATCGGTCACGGGCCCAGCTCCTTTTCCAGCCATTCGATCAGCGCCGTGGTACCGACCACGCCGCACTTGGGTTCTTGGGACATGCCGGCGAGCCAGGGGCGCGTGGTTGCGCCCGGGCGCCACTGGATGGCCGTCATCTCGATCTCCACCGGCTCGTCGTCCACGACGCAGGCCAGTGCCCAGGCGCGGTCGCCGAGCAGGACCAGCGTGGACGATTGCGCGCCGGCCATGTCCGGCGAGAGGATCGCGGCGAGGTCGGCGACACGCGCTTCGCCGCTGGGATGACGCCAGCGACCGAGGCAGATCGGATTTGTCGTGTTCGGCGGCGTCAGCGGCGGCATCGGCAGCATATGGGTGATATCGGCCATCGGTACCGCGAGGCGCACCCCCGCGGCGAGGCACAGCAGGTAGCGGACGTCGACAGGTGCCGGCGACTCCGGCGTCGGCACCGTGCGCCAGGGGTCGATCGAGACGACCTTGACCGCGGCGTCCGGTGCCGCCGCCGGCAAGGCGGGCATCAACAGCTCCGCCAGGTAGTCGGCAACGATCTGCTCGGCGTCCTGGAGGGCGCGCATCACGCCGCCGCATCCGTCACGGGCGCCGCCGACGCGGCCAGCAGCTCATCGAGCAACTGTCGGTAGGCCAGGCCGCCACGGCGGGCGGCCGGCCACGAGGCGAGCGGTACGCCCGCCGCACTGGCCTCGCGAATCTGGGTATCGGTGGGAATCACCGCCTGGCTCACGTCCTCGCCATACGTCTCGCGCAGCTGTTCCAGGCAAGCGCGCGACGCGTGCGTGCGCGAGTCGAACATGGTCGGCACGATGGTGCGTGGCAAGGGTCGGCCCCGCGAACGCTCAATCATGGACAGGCTGCGCAGCATGCGCTCCAGCCCGGCCAGCGCGAGCGCTTCGGTCTGCGTCGGCACGAGGAGACGATCGCTCGCCGCCAGCGCGTTCACCATGAGCACGCCGAGCGTCGGCGGGCAATCGAGCAGCACGTGGTCGAAATCGCAGGCGAGCTCGGCGAGCGCGTGGGAAAGAATCAGTCCCATGCCGGGCCGCGTGCCCAACTGGCGGTCCAGCGTGATCATCGCCGCCGATGCAGGCAGCACGCTCAGGTGATCCCACTGCGTCGCGTGCACGAGGGTGCCTGGCGGCAGCGGATTGCCGCCGATGCCGAACAGGTCGTAGACGCTGCCGTGCGCACCGCCTTCCACGCCGATATAGCCGGACAACGACGCATGCGGGTCCATGTCGATCAGCAGCGTGCGCTTGCCGGACGCGGCGAGCAGGCTGCCAAGCGCGACCGTCGTCGTGGTCTTGCCGACGCCGCCTTTCTGGTTCGAGATCGCCCAGACACGCATCAGCGATTCCCCACGACAGGGGCCGTGGCCGTGGCCGCACCGGCACCGGCACCGGCACCGGGGAGGCGATCGGCGTCGCTGTAGAAGCGCGCCGGCTCGGCCTTGTCGCTCATCACCACGATGAGTACGCGGCGGTTGCGGTTACGGCCTTCGTCGGAGCCGTTGTCGGCCGTCGGACGAAATTCGCCCCAACCGACGATGCCGACGCGATGCGGATCGACGCCACCGACCGTCAGCAACCGGGCGACGGTGGCGGCGCGCGCGGCGGACAGTTCCCAGTTCGACGGAAAGGTGGCGGTCGCGATCGGCGTGTTGTCGGTGTAGCCCTCGATGCGCATGGCGTTCGGGAACGGGCCGAGAATGCCGGCGAGCTTGCGCAGCACGTCTTCGGCGGTGCCCTGCAGCTTGGCGACGCCGACGGGAAAGAGGATATCGGTGCGGACTTCGATTTCCAGCCAGTCCTTGGTCTGACGCACGCTGACCAGGTTCTTGTCGATCAGCGGCTTCATCGCGCGCTGCACTTCGTCGGAAATCTGGCTGAGGCTCGCGTCCTCGGTCTTGCCGACCGTGGTGTTCGCCGCGGTGGCGGTGTTGACGCTCGCCGATTCCTGGCGCGTGGGCGCGGCGCCCTCGTGGCCCGGCAGTGGGAGGTTGCGCGGCGGGATCGGCACGTCGATCTTGGCGATCGGTGCGGCAACCGGCGCGCGCGACTGGTTCGGCAGCGGCACCTGCGCAGCGGGCGTGGCCTCGCGAATCGGTTCGATGACCTTGCCGGTGCCGTTGAAGGCCTCGTTGATCGACTGCGCCATGACGCGGAACTTGGTTTCGTTCACCGCCGACACGGCATACATCACCACGAACAACGCCAGCAGCAACGTGATCAGATCCCCATAGGGGATCGCCCAACGCTCGTGGTTGATGTGTTCTTCGTGGTGGCGGCGCTTCACGACAGGAACCCTTGCAGCTTGCTTTCGATGTGTCGCGGGTTGTCGCCCTGGGCGATCGAGACCAGGCCTTCGACAAGGATTTCGCGCATCTGCGAGCGCAGGCGAGCGAGGCCCTTCAGGCGTGACGCCATGGGCAATGCGAGCAGGTTGGCGAGCCCGATGCCGTAGATCGTCGCGACGAAGGCCGCGGCGATACCGTGGCCGAGCTTGCTTGGATCGGCCAGGTTCTGCATGACCGACATCAGGCCCATGACGGCACCGATGATGCCCATCGTCGGCGAATAGGCGCCGGCGTTCTCAAAGACCTTGGCAGCTTCGATGTCGGTGTGCTCGCGGGCGTACACCTCCACTTCGAGCACCGAGCGCATGGCGTCCGGCTCGGTGCCGTCCACGAGTAGCTGCAGCCCCTTGCGGATGAAGGGATCGGATTCGCGCTCGATCGCCGGCTCGAGACCGAGCAGGCCGGTACGGCGGGAAATCTCGCTCCAGCCGACGATGCGGCTGACGAGGTTTTCCGACTCGATATCCGGCGGGCGGTACACCCACGGCAGCATGGTCCAGGCGCGCTTGAGCACCGGGCCGGGGGTCTGCACGAGAAGCGCCGCGAGCGTGCCGAGGAAGACGATGACGAACGCGGCCGGGTTCCACAGGGCATCGAGACTCGAGCCCTTGAGGATGGTACCCACGATGATGACCACGAAGGCCAGGATCGTTCCGACGACGCTCACGATATCCATGTCAGACAGCCATCCTTAGTGAAGGCAGCACCTGGCCGGCATCGTCGGCAAGGCCGGCCAGGTCGAGCACCAGCGAAATGCGGCCGTCGCCGGTGATCGTCGCACCGGCGACGCCGGGAACATCCTTGAGGAACGGACCCAGCGGCTTGGCCATGACGTCTTCGCGGCCGAGCACCTCGTCGACCAGGCAGCCGAGCGTCTGGTGACCGATCTGCACGACCACGACGTGACCACCCTTCCCCGCCGCCCCGGCCCAGTTGCCCAGATCGGCAAGCGGCAGCGCACGCTGGCGATGCGAAGCGACGATGCGGCCGTCCAGCTCCTGGATCTGGCCCGGGACGAGTTCGAAGACTTCGGTGACATTGGACAGCGGCAGCGACAGCAGGCGACTGCCGACGCGCACCATCAACACGCGCATGATCGCCAGCGTCAGCGGCACCGAGAGTCGCACCGTGCTGCCGTGGCCGACGCGCGAGTCGATCGACAGCGTGCCGCCGAGTTCGACGATCTTGGTCTTGACCACGTCCATGCCGACGCCACGGCCGGAGATGTCCGACACTTCGGCGGCGGTGGAGAAGCCGGGACGGAAGACGATTTCGTAGCATTCGCGCTCGTCCAGACGTGCCGCCTGCTCTTCGTCCATCAGGCCCTTTTCGACGGCCTTGCGGCGCAGGACCTCGGGATCCATGCCTTTGCCGTCGTCGGTGACGGTGATGACGATGCGGTCGCCGAACTGGCCGGCGGCCAGGCGCACCGTGCCGGAGCGCGGCTTGCCGGCGCGCTCGCGCACGTCCGGCATTTCGATACCGTGGTCCACCGCGTTACGCAACAGGTGCACCAGCGGATCGGCGAGCGCCTCGACGACGGTACGGTCGATATCGGTGTCTTCGCCTTCGGTGACCAGCTCGATGTCTTTACCGAGTTGACGCGCGAGGTCGCGGATGATGCGCGGGAAGCGTGAGAACAGCTTGCCGACAGGCTGCATGCGCATGCGCAGAACGGCGTTCTGCAGGTCTTCGGCCACGCGCTCGAGCTCGCCGATGGCGCGTTCCATCGGGTCGTTGGTCCCGCGCGGGGCGAGATTGGTCAGGCGGTTGCGAACGAGCACGAGCTCGCCCGCGGCGTCGACGAGACTGTCGAGACGGAAGGTGTCGACGCGGACCGTGGTGTCGGCGGTCGAAGCGGTACGCTTTTCTGCCGAAGCGGCGGGTTTCGCCGGGGCGGAAGGCTTCGATGGCGACGTCGCGGCGGCCGGTATCGCCGCTGAAGCGGCTCCCACAGGGCTGCGGGATGCCGATGCGGCGGGTTTCGCCGGTGAATCGGCTCCTGCGACAGCCGGCACGTTGGCCAGCGCGCCGGGGGCGGCGGTGCCGTGGAGGCTATCGAGCAGGGCTTCGAATTCGTCGTCGCTGATGGCGTTCGGGTCACCAGGCGTCGCGGCAGCAGGTATCGCCGCTGAAGCGGCTCCCACAGGAGGTGCGGCCGGTTTCGCCGCTGAAGCGGCTCCCACGGGAGGTGCGGACGGTGTCGCCGCTGAAGCGGCTCCCACGGGGGTGGCCGGGGTCGCGCCGGGTTCGGCGCCGGGGGCGCCGGTGCCATAGAGCGAGTCCAGCAGGGCCTCGAATTCGTCGTCGTTGATCGTGCCCGACGGCGCCGACGCCGGCGCGCGATCGTTGCGCGCGGCATCCAGCATGGCTTCGAATTCGTCTTCGATAGGATCGTAGGCACGCGGCGAAGACGGCGCCGGCACCGCGGGTGCGGAGCTTGGCACCGGCGACAGCGCCACCGGTGGCGCGGAACCCGCGCGACCCGGAATTAGCAGGCGATCGAGCACGGAACGCGGCGCGGGCTCGGCGGGGACGCCCGCGTCGGCCGCACGCATCATGTCGTTGAGAAGATCCAGCGACTCGAGCAACGCGTCCATGAAGCCGGCGTTCAACACCACCGCGCCGTTACGGGCCTCGTTGAGGAGGTCCTCGGCGCGATGGCACAGCTCCACCATGGCATTGAGGCCAAGGAAGCCCGCACCGCCCTTCACGGTATGGAATGCGCGGAAGACCGCGTTCAGCAGCTCGGCGTCTCCCGGCGAGGCCTCGAGATCCACGAGCTGTTCGCCCAGGCTCTCGAGCAGTTCGCGTGCTTCGATCAGGAAGACATTGAGCAGCTCGTTGTCCAGCTCCACGCTCATACGGCGCTCAGAACCCGAATTCGCTGAGCAGTCGATCCACTTCGTCCTGGCTCACCTTGTCCGCGGCGGGTGCGTGGCTGCCACCGGCGAGCGAACCGGTGAGACGCACCAGTTCGACCAGGGACGATTCCACTTTCGCCATGAACCCTTCGACCTGCGCGACGCGCTGGCCGGAGAGATCCTGCCAGGACTGCGCTTCGACCATCTCGCCCAGGCCGATATCGCAGCTCTGCGCGAAATCGCCCACGCGCACGGCCAGGGCCGTCGCGTTAGGGGCAAAGGACGGATCGGCGTGATCCATGACCAGCACCTCGTCCGCCTGCTTGGCGAGCGCCTGCGCCTGCGGGCGCAGCTTGTCGCTGAAATCCAGCGTGCGGTGGGCGGCCTGCGAACTCATTTCGAGCACGTCGCGCAGGTGCTTGCGCGCATCGCTCATGTTGCCCGGCACGCCGTCGCTGGAAATGTCGGACGCGAGCCGGCGAACCGACTCGTGCAGATCGCGCGCCAGGTGGCCCAGGGCCAGGAACAGGTGCTGTTCACGGCTGCGCAGCAGGCGGTCGAGTGCCTGTTCGAAGGCGACGCTGTCATCGGCGTCGAGCAGCTCGCGCAGTTCGGGGGCGACCTCGTGGCCGGCGGAAAGCATGGTGTTCATCGTCATTCCCTTAGCCCGCAGCCGCGGCGAGTCGTTCGAAGATCTTGTCGAGCTTTTCCTTCAGCGTGACCGCCGTGAATGGCTTGACCACGTAACCGTTCACACCGCTCTGTGCGGCGGCGATGATCTGGTCGCGGTTGTTCTCCGCGGTGACCATCAACACCGGCATCGACTTCAGGCCGGCGTCCGCGCGGATGGCGCGAAGCAGGTCGATGCCCGTCATGTTGGGCATGTTCCAGTCGGTCACCACCAGGTCGAAGGGCTGGGCACGCAGCATCACGAGCGCCGCGTTGCCGTCTTCGGCCTCCTGGATGAGGGTGTTCGTAAATCCCAGCTCGACCAGGAGGTTCCTGACGATGCGTCGCATGGTGGAGAAATCGTCCACCACGAGGATCTTCATGTTCTTGTCCAAAACTCGTCTCCGCCTGACTGCGCGTTTCTTACCGGCGACGGCACCGTAATGCCGTCAATGCTTGTCTTTCCAACCCGTCATGCGTGCGCGGAGGCGGATCAGGGCCTGGCCATGGATCTGGCACACCCGCGATTCGCTCACACCCAGCACCGCACCGATTTCCTTCAGGTTGAGCTCTTCATCGTAGTACAGCGACATCACCAGCTTCTCGCGTTCGGGCAGGCCGTCGATCGACTGCGCCAGCGCATCGCGCAAGCCGTCCTGCTCGAAGATCCCTTCCGGACCCGCTGCATCGGGGTCCGCGACGTCGATCGCCGCGCCTTCGTCGCCTTCCGGCGCCGTGAGGCTGAGCAACCGCGCGCTCGCCGCGTCGGCCAGAATCTGGTTGTATTCCATGGCGTCGATACCGAGCCGCTTCATCACCTCGGCGTCTTCGGCATCGCCACCCGTTTCGTTCTCGATCTGCCTGGTCACCTCAGCCACCTCGCGCAACTTCCGATGGACGGAGCGCGGGGTCCAGTCCGTCTTGCGCAGTTCGTCCAGCATCGCGCCCCGTATGCGGATACCCGCATAGGTCTCGAAACTGGCCGCGCGAGTCGGCGAGTAATTTCTTGCCGCCTCGAGCAAACCGATCATTCCGGCCTGCATGAGGTCGTTCGCATCCACGCTCGGCGGCAGCCGGCCCATCAGGTGATAGGCGATCCGGCGTACCAGCGGCGCGTGGGTGCGCACCAGTTGATCTGCCGGGATCCGCGTGACTTCAAGGTATTCCGTCGCAACGCTCACAGTGGCAACCCTCCTCCCAGGTGGGACCGCTCGGCAAAAAAGCCGATGCGACCCTGAGCACGGGGTTCGGGTTCACCCCATGTATCGACCGACCTGGCCAGATTCTTGAATCCGACCGCGGATCGGCTGCTCGGCCAGACATCGACCACCGCCGACTGGCGGCGAATCGCCTGGCGCAGGTACTCGTCGTGCGGGACCATCCCCATGAAATCCAAGGAAACATCCAGGAAACGGTTGGTGACCCGTGACAGCTTCTCGAACAGCTGACGGCCTTCCTGGGCGTGGCGGACCATGTTCGCCACGATGCGGAAGCGGTTCACGCCGAACTCGCGGCTCATGACCTTGATCAGCGCGTAGGCGTCGGTCAGGGAAGCCGGCTCGTCGCAGACCACCACCACCACCTCGTCGGAGGCGGCGGCGAACATGGAGACGCTGTCCGAGATGCCGGCGGCGGTGTCGACGATCAGGTATTCGGGGGCGGTCGGGTATTCGTCGAACGCGCGGATCACGGCGGCGTGCTCGATGTTCGGCAGCTGGGCCATGCGGCGGGCGCCGGACGTCGCCGGGATCACCTTCAGGCCATGCGGCGCCTGGAGGATGAGGTCCTCGATACGGCACTCGCCCTCGAGCATGTGCCCGAGGTGGCGGGTCGGCTGGAGGCCGAGCAGGACGTCGATGTTGGCCATGGCAAGGTCGGCATCGAGCAGGACGACATCGCGCCCGCCCATGGCCAGGGCCATGCCGAGATTGACCGCCACGGTGGTCTTGCCGACACCGCCCTTGCCGCCCGCGATCGCAATGCTGCGGGTGGGGCGACGGTCGTCAAGCCAGTTGAGGCCGGCGGCCTGGGTGCTATCGACGTGTGTGGTCATGAAGGAATTCACTGCCGTGAAAGAGTGTGCGGTGGCGGTAGTCACGTTCTGCGGGTTTCCGATCAGGCGAGCGCGGGCGCCGCCGTACCGAAACGATCGGCAAGCACGGCGTCGTCGGGCTCCTCGTTACGCTGCTTGAGCAGCTGCGCCGCGAGGCAGACCAGCTTGCGCGCATCGGCGGAGGCGATGTCTTCGGGCACTCGCTGCCCGTCGGTGGTGTAGTCCAGGGGCATGGCGTGACGAATCAGCGCCGACAGGGCACCGCCGATCAGTGGCGCCTCGTCGAGCTTGGTAAGAATGGCGGTCTGCGGCGACAGCGGCGCGTACGAGCGGATCGCGTTGTCGATCGCCTGGGCCTGCGCGTTGGCGGCGAGCACCAGGCAGACCCGAAGATTCGAGGTGGCGCGCAGCGTGTCGAACTGCTGCTGCAGCTTGGGATCGTTGCCGGCCATGCCGGCGGTGTCGACCAGTACCGTGTGCTTGCTGCGCAGCTGCAGGAGCACGTTGCGCAGGCTGTCGGCATCGTGGGCGTTATACACACGAACACCGAGCAGGCGGCCGTAATGCTCCAGCTGCGCACCCGCACCGATCCTGTACTGGTCGGCGCTGATCAGGGCGACATTGGAAGCGCCATGGCGCAGCACGGCTCGCGCGGCGAGCTTGGCGATCGTCGTCGTCTTGCCGACGCCGGTGGTGCCGACCAGGGCGGTGATGCCGCCGCCGACCGTATCGAAGTTGCGTCCGCTGGTGCGGATGTTGCGCGAAAGGATGCCCAGCGGCAGGTAACGCGCCTGCTCGGAGGTCATCCCGGGCGGGAGTTCGGCACACAGCGCACGGGCCACGTCGCCGTCGATGCCCAGCCGGGTCATCTCGCGAAGCACGCGGGCGCGCAGCGGCTGCTCGCGATCCATCTGGTTCCAGGCCAGCGTGGAGAGCTGCACTTCGAGCATCTCGCGCAGGTTGTTGATCTCGGCGCGCACGCCATTCACGGCGGCATCGCTGTTCGGGTTTACCGTGGCGGCGCGGACGACGTCGGCCACGCTGGATGCAAGCGCGGCGCTGGACTGGCGCTGCGGTGCATTGGGATTCGTCGTGCCGGATCTGGTGGCGCGCTCGACGGCGGCGGCCGTGGCGGCGCGTGCCTGGTCGATGCGTGCGGCACGGTCGCCGTCGCGCGAGGCGCGGATCGGTGCCGGCGTCGCGGCGTGCCTGGCCGCGGTCTCTTCCGCGGTCGGCGGCTCGAAGGCGAAGCCCGCTTCGCGAACCAGCGCTTCGTCATAGTCGAGCGCGGCGATGATCTCGATGCCGTCGTCCATCCGACGCGTGGACAGGATCACGGCGTCCGGCCCCTGCTCATCGCGGACCTGGCGCATGGCCTGGCGCATGTCGGCGGCAACGAATCGTTTGATTTTCATGCGTTAGATCCTCTGTCCTATCGTCCGAGGGCCGTCACCAGCTTGACGCGACGGTTGTCCGGAACCTCGTTGTAGGCGAGTACATGCAGGTTTTGGGCCACATGGCGCGTGAAGCGGGAAAGCCACGGACGAAGCGCCGGCGAGACGAGAAGAACCGCCGGTTCGCCGGCCGCTTCCTGACGTCGTGCCGCCTCGGCCACGTTCTGCTGGAGGCGATCGGCAAGGCCCGGCTCGATCGCCGCGCCAGCCGGACCGCCGCCTTGCAGGGACTGCAGAAGAATCTGCTCCAGTTCCGGCGCCAAAGTTATGACGGGAACCTCAGTTCCGAGACCGGCGATTTCCTGCACGATCTGCCGACCGAGGGTCACGCGCACGCTGGCCGCGAGCACGCCGGGATCCTGGCTCTGCCCCGCATGCTCCGCCAGCGATTCGACGATGCCGCGGAAGTTGCGGATGGGTACGCGCTCGGCAAGCAGGTTCTGCAGCACCTTGACCACCGCACCGAGCGACAGGCGCTTGGGCACGAGGTCTTCGACGAGCTTGGGCGTCTGCTGGGCCAGGCGGTCGAGCAGCTGCTGCACGTCCTGGTGGCCAATGAGTTCGTGCGCGTGGTTCTGCAGGATGTGCGACAGGTGCGTGGCGATGACCGTGGCCGGATCGACCACCGTATAGCCCAGCGTCTGCGCGTGTTCACGCAGGCCCGGCTCGATCCACACGGCGTCGAGACCAAAGGCGGGGTCGCGCGTGGCGATGCCGTTGATCGTGCCGTGCACGCGGCCCGGATCGATCGCCAGCATGCGCTCGGTGTGGATTTCGGCTTCACCCATAGGCACGCCCATCAGCGAGATCCGATAGCCGTGGGGGGAGAGATCCAGGTTGTCGCGAATGTGTACCGAGGGGACGAGGAACCCCAGCTCCTGCGAGAGCTTGCGGCGCACCGACTTGATCCGCGCCATCAGCTCGCCGCCCTGGGCCTTGTCCACCAGCGGGATCAGGCGATAGCCGACTTCCAGGCCGATCGTGTCGACCTGGGCCACGTCTTCCCAGGAAAGCTCGAGCCGCTCGCCCGCTGGCGTCGATTCCAGCGCCAGTTCGGTGCCCGGCGCGGTGGCCGTGCCCGGCGCGCCGCCATCGGCGAGACGATCCTTGTTCTGCTGGAGCTTCCACGCGCCGAAGCCGGCAGCCGCGGCCAGCAGCAGGAATGGCAGGTTCGGCATGCCCGGGACCAGACCCATCGCGCCAAGCACGGCGGCGGCGACGCCCAGCGCTTTCGGCTGGCCGAACAGCTGCCCCATCACGTGCTTGCCCATCTCCTGCGATTTGGACACGCGAGTGACGATGACCGCGGTGGCGATCGAGAGCATCAGGCCCGGCACCTGGGCGACCAGGCCGTCACCGATGGTCAGCAGCGTGTAGGTGCGCGCGGCCTCGGAAGCGGACAGGCCATGCTGAAGCATGCCGATGAAGAAGCCGCCGATGATGTTGATCGCGAGAATGAGCATGCCGGCCGTGGCATCGCCGCGGACGAACTTGGAGGCACCGTCCATCGAGCCGTAGAAGTCGGCTTCCTCGCGCACTTCCTGGCGGCGTTCGCGCGCCTGTTCCTGGGTGAGCAGGCCGGCGTTGAGGTCGGCGTCGATCGCCATCTGCTTGCCGGGCATGGCGTCGAGGGTAAAACGGGCGGTGACTTCGGAAACGCGCGTGGCGCCCTTGGTCACGACCACGAAGTTGATGATGGTGAGGATCGCGAAGACCACGAAACCGACAGCGAAGTTGCCGCCGATGACGAATTCGCCGAAGGCCTCGATCACCTTGCCCGCCGCGCCCGGACCGTTGTGCCCGTGCAGCAGGACGACGCGCGTCGAGGCGATATTCAGCGCCAGGCGCAGCAAGGTCGCGAAGAGCACCACGGTCGGGAACGAGGCCAGCTCCAGTGGACGCATCACGTACATGGTGGCCAGCAGGATCACCAGCGACAGCGCGATGTTGAAGGTGAACAGCAGGTCCAGCATGAAGGGCGGCAGCGGCAGCATCAGCATGCCGAGCATGACCAGCATGACGACCGGCGCGGCAATGCCTCGCCGGCCGATCTGCCGGAACGTGCCCATGAGCGTGGTCGTAGCTGCCATCGTCACTTATCCATACGGTAGGGGCCGAGCAGTTCAGGATCGATGTCCTGCTCGGGCAGATCGGGCGGGAGATCGCCAACGGCGATCGCCTGCTTCAGGCGGAACACATAGGCCAGGATCTGGGCCACGGCGACATACAGCGCCGAGGGGATCTCGCGACCGACTTCCGTCGTCGCATACAAGGCGCGTGCCAACGGCGCCGCTTCGACGACGGGAACCTTCGCCGCGCCGGCCACGTCGCGAATCTGCTGGGCCATGACGTCCACACCCTTTGCCACGACCCGCGGTGCGCCCATCTTCACCTCGTCGTACTTGAGGGCGACGGCGAAGTGGGTCGGGTTGACGACGATCACGTCCGCCGTAGGAACGTCTTCCATCATTCGCCGACGCGACATCTGCAGCTGCATCTGACGGATCTTTGACTTCAGTTCGGGGCTGCCGTCGCTTTCCTTGTGCTCGTCCTTTACCTCCTGCTTGGTCATCCTCATCTTCTTGGTGAAGCTGAAGGCCTGCCAGGGCGCATCGACAAGGGCGATCAGGCCCAGCGCACAGGCGAAGATCAGCGACGCTTGACCAAGTACGCCGAAGGTATGAGCGATGCCGTCCTTCACCGGACCGCTGCCCACCGCGTACATCTCGCGCGTGGTGCGGTTGAGGAACCAGACCAGCGCGCCACCGATCAGGATCAGCTTCAGCAGCGACTTGCCCAGTTCGACCAGGCCGTTCATCGACACCAGGCGGCTGAAGCCCTTGATCGGATCGAGGCGGTCGAACTTCGGCACCAGCGCCTCGGCGGAGAAATTCAGCCCCCCCATGAGGGCGGGCGCGGCGACGGCGGCCACCGCGGTCACCGTGAACACGGGGCCGAGCAGCTTCAGGCCCTCGGCCGCCGCGGTCATCAGCGCACGGCCGATCCCGTTGGCGGCGAACAGGTCGTCCCGGCCGTAACGCAAGCCGACATGCATGATGTTGGCGGCATGTACGGCCATCTGGTCGCGCGAGGCGATCATCGTGGTTACGCCGGCAAGCACCACCACGGCCGTGGACAGATCGCGCGAACGGGGCAGATCGCCCTTCTCGCGGGCTTCGCGAAGGCGTTTGTCACTAGGTGATTCGGTTTTGTCTTCCTGGTCGGACTCACTCACGGCGAGGACCTCCCGACCATCTGGCGCATGGCTTCCCAGGCGTCCGTCTGCAGCGAATCCCAGGCGCTCGGCAGGCCACGCAGCGCGAGCCAGACGGCGATGATGCCCAGGCAGATGGTGATCGGGAAGCCGACCGCGAAGAGGTTCATCGAGGGCGCCGAGCGGCTGATCGCGCCGAACCCGAGGTTGACCACGAGCACGGCGGTGAGCGCCGGCAAGGCGACGCGTACCGCACCCCCGAACAGATGGCTGGCGAACTGGAGCACGCCCCAGATACCGTCCGCGCCGATGCCGTGGTCGCCGACGGGCATGGTACGGAAGCTGTCGGCGAGCAGGCCGATCAGTTGGAGATGACCGTTCATCACCAGGAACAGCAGGGTCACGATCATCGTGTAGAACTGGCTGAGCACCGGCGTGGTGCCGCCGACGCCCGGATTCACCACTTCGGCGAAGCCCAGGCTCATGGCCTGGGAAACGAACTGGCCGCCGAACGCGACGGCCTCGAAGACCAGCTTGAGGATGAAGCCCAGCGCGGCGCCGATCAGTACCTGCTGGGCGAGCGTGGCGACACCCTGGGCGGACAACGGACGGATGTCCAGCGGCGCCAGCGGCGCGAGGGTCATCGTCAACAGGATGGCCAGGCCCATCTTGATGCGCACGGGAATCGTGCTCGCCCCCAGCACCGGCGCGACGAGCAGCAGGCCGGAGATGCGGGCCATCGCCCAGCACGCTCCACCCACCCACCCTTCGAGCTGGTTGAGGTCGATCGGCATCAGCGCACCGCTTGCGGGAGGCTTTCGATGAGGGTGCGGGTGAAGGTCACCAGCGTGCGCAGCATCCACGGACCGGTGATGATCATCACCAGCGCCATGGAAATCAGCTTCGGGATGAAGCTGAGGGTCTGTTCGTTGATCTGCGTGGCCGCCTGCACCATACCGATGACCAGACCCACCGTGAGGGCGGTGAGCAGCAGCGGCGCACCGACCAGCATGGCGATGTGCAGGGCTTGCTGGCCGAAGGCGATGACCGATTCGGGCGTCATTGGTAGAAGCTCCCGGCCAGTGTGCCGAGCAGCAGTGTCCAGCCATCGACCAGGACGAAGAGCATGATCTTGAACGGCAGCGAGATGATCATCGGCGAGACCATCATCATGCCCATGGACATCAACACACTGGCCACGACCAGGTCGATGATCAGAAACGGGATGAAGAGCAGGAAGCCCATCTGGAACGCGGTCTTCAGCTCGCTGGTGACGAAGGCCGGCAGCGCCACGCGGTACGGCACCGCGTCCTTGTCCGCGTACGGCTGCTCACCGGCGAGCTTGGTGAACAGCTGGAGGTCCGGTTCGCGCGTCTGGTCGAGCATGAAGTGACGGAACGGTGCGGCGGCCAGCGGCACGGCATCCTGCACGGTCATCTGGCCGTCCATGTAAGGCTTGATGCCCGTGTCGTAGGCCTTGTTGATTACCGGCGACATCACAAACAACGTGAGGAACAGCGACAGCCCGATGATCACCTGGTTCGGCGGCGTGCTGTTGGTGCCCAGCGCCTGGCGCAGGAAGCCGAGCACGATGACGATGCGGGTGAACGAGGTCATCATCAGCAGGATCGCCGGCAGGACGGTCAGCGCCGTCATCAGTGCCAGCATCTGGATCGACAGCGACCAGTTCTGGCTACCGTTGGCGCCCGGCTGCACGTTCAGCAGCTGGATGCCCGGCGGCGATATCGGATCGGCGGCGAACGAGGCCAGCGGCAGCAGAAGCAGCACGATGAATACAAGCAGCGACCAGCAGCGCACCTTGCGCGACTGCACTTTGTGGGAGCGGGCTTTGCCCGCGATGGCCGCCGCGATCACGGACGCTTCCACTGGTTGAGCACATCGCGGAATCCGCGAATCGCCGGCACGGTGGCCGTCGGAGCAGCCTCGTCCTCTACCGGCGTAGCCAGGACGTGCAGCGTACGCAGGCCACCGGTGGGCGAGGCGCCGACCAGGAGCTGCGTGCCACCGACTTCGAGCAGCATGACCCTTTCCTTGATGCCGACCGGCATCGATTCGATGACGCGGATCTTTCGGCCGCCGGGACGCACACGCACCTGGGCGCGGCGGCTCAGCCAGCCGACGAAGAAAATGAGCGCGACGACGCCAAGCAGGCTGATCAGCACGCGGATCACTTCCGCGCCCGAATCCACCGCCGGAGCGGCGACCGGGGCAGCCACCGGGGCCGTCATCAGGGCGCAGGAAAGGAAGCCACCCATGAGGGCAGCGGCGGTACGGCGCATGATGATCACCGCAGCTTGCGGACGCGCTCGGCCGGACTGATCACGTCGGTCAGCCGGATACCGAACTTTTCGTTGATCACGACGACTTCGCCGTGGGCGACCAGGGTGCCGTTGACGAAGACGTCCAGCGGTTCACCGGCGGCGCGGTCGAGTTCGACCACCGAGCCCTGGTTAAGCTGGAGCAGGTTGCGAATGCTGATCTTGGTGCGACCGACTTCCATCGCCATCGTGACCGGCACGTCCAGGATGACGTCGAGGTTCACCTCGGCGCCCAGACCCATGGACTTGTGCAGGTTGGCTTCGTTGGCGCCTTCCATCTCTTCGAGCGTGGTGGGTTCGTTCATGTCGGTTCCGCTGTTCACGTTGCTGGGTATGTACCCATAGAAGCAAGCCGCGTGCCATGGTTTCGGCAGGGCGGAGACAGTGAATTTTTTGTGTTCTTTCAGTCGTTTGGCGACGCGACCCGGAGGCCACCGGCTGACCGGAAACTGACACTAGACGGAAACCTGACGCATGACGGCAGTTGCGTGCGGTGACGGTCAGTTGACGTCAGTTTGCGGGACGGGTGTGGCTGGCGCAGCGACGCGGCAAGTACCTATCGCCGATGAATCGGCTCCCACACGCGGCAAGTACCTATCGCCGATGAATCGGCTCCCACACGCGGCAAGTACCCATCGCCGATGAATCGGCTCCCACACGAAGCACAGAGCCACCGGGCTCGATGTGGGGCGGCTCCCTGTGGGAGCCGATTCATCGGCGATGCTCCGAACTCAGACCAACTCGGGCATCGGCTCGGTGGTCGTCACCGGCATGGCCTTGCCCTCGCCGCGCTTGCGCATCAGCGAGTCGAACTGGATGGCCTTGTTGCCGTTGGAATTGGCCATGCGCCCCCGGAAAATCGGCACGTCCTCGGCGAAGATCGTCGCGCATTCCGGCAGGCTGATCGGAATCACATCGCCCTTGCGCAGGTGGAGGAAGTCGCCGATGGTCAGGCGTGCTTCGGCCAGCATCGAGGTCACTTCAACCTCGGCGTCGAGGATCTCCTCGTGCAGGTTCTGGATCCAGCGCTCGTCGCGCTCCGCACGGTCGCTCTGCACGCCGGCGTCGAGCAGCTCGCGGATCGGCTCGACCATCGAGTACGGCAGGGTGAGGTGCACTTCGCCGCCACCGCCGTCCAGCTCGATATGGAAGCGGGACACCACCACGGTCTCGGTGGGACTCACGATGTTGGCGAACTGCGGGTTGATCTCGGAATTGAGGAACTCGAACTGCATCTTCAGCACGGGCGCCCATGCCTCGGCCATGGCGGTGAAGGCTTCCTGCAGCACGATCTGGATCACGCGGTTCTCGGTCGGGGTGAAATCCCGGCCCTCGATACGCGCGTGGTAGCGACCATCGCCACCGAAGAAGTTGTCGATGACGGTGAAGACCAGACGCGGCTCGAACACCATCAGCGCGGTGCCGCGCAGCGGCTTGATACGGATCAGGTTGAGATTGCTCGGCACGGCCAGCGAGTGCACGTACTCGTTGAACTTGGTCATTTTCACGCCGAGTACCGAGACTTCGCAGGACTTGCGCAGCACGTTGAACAGGTTGGCGCGGAAGTACCGGGCGAAGCGATCGTTGACCATTTCCAGGGTCGGCAGGCGGCCACGAACGATACGGTCCTGCTGGGTGAAGTCGTAATCCTGGATACCACCGGGTGGCGGAAGCTCGACCTCGGTCTCGACCGCGCCGCCTTCCACGCCGGCCAGGAGGGCGTCGATTTCTTCCTGGGTAAGGATGTCACTCATGGCCGAAGCGTCCCGTCACTGCATGATGAAGCTGGTGAAGTACACCGCGTCCACACCGGGACGGCCGATCTTCTCCTTGAGCACACGCTGGATCTCCGCCAGCGCCGCGGCCTGCAGCTTCTGCTTGCCTTTCACGTCGGACAGCGACTTCACGTCCTGCGCGGAGAACAGCATCAGCAAGGCATTGCGGATCTCGGGATCGGCTTCCTTGGCGGCGGCGATCGCTTCGGGATCGTGCGACATGACGTTGACGCCGATCTGCAGGAAACGCAGGGCGGTCTCGTCCTGGAAGTTAACCACGAACGCCGGGTCCAGCTGCAGATAAACGGCCGGCTTGGACTTGGCGACTTCCGTCGCGCCTTCGCCGCCCGCCTTGCCGTGGCCACCCTTCATCAGGACATAGCCACCCGCGCCGCCGGCGACGAGCACCACCAGCGCGGCGATGAGCAGGAGCTTGCCCTTGCCCTTCTTCTTGGGGGCGCCTTCGGCGGATTCTTGGGGTGCTGCGGCCATGCGTGAAACCTCTGCAATGCGAATTCAAAAGCGTCGTGCCCGTCGGGCTTGCGGTTATTGTTGCAAGCGACGTGCCATCTGCATCACCCGTCTCCGGGATGGAAAGATGGCGCTGTGACGCGGTTCTCGTAGCGACCTGTCATCGGTGCAAGGAGCCGATAATTTGACGCTTGACGAGATCACGTCACGAAACGATGTCACGCCACCTCGTCGACCAGGCTGCGGGAGACGCGCGAGGTCGCGACGACGTCGGTGCTGGCCGCGTCGTCGGCCACCGCACCGCCCTGCCCGCCCGTCGAACCGCCCTGGGGCGCCTGCTGGCCGGCATCACGCTGACCGACATTCGTCTCGCCGAGCGACAGGCCGTGGTGCGCCAGCATGGTGTCCAGCTGCGACAACGTCTGCTGCACGGCATGCACCGCCGCCGGGTGCTGGGCGAGGATCGCCACGTTGACCTTGCCGCCATCCATCGTCACGTGCACATCCATGCTGCCGAGTTCTTCCGGGTGCAGCTTGATCCGTGCCGACTTGACCTCACCCGAGCCCATCCATGCGATCTGCTCGCCCAGTTCCTGGCTGAACTGCGGTGAGGTCGCGGCCTGCGTGGCCTGCACCTGGACGGCCGGCGCGGCGACGCCGGCCATCGCCGGGGCATGCAGGAGCGGCATCGGGCTGGCACTCGTGGGGTCGGTCGCCGCATCGTCCTTGTTCGCGACGAGGTCGCCGCCCTGCGCGGCCAGGAGGCTGGCGAAAGGCGATGCGGCCGCCACGGCAACCGGCGCCGGCGCAAGCGCCTCCATGGCTGGAAGGCCGCTGCCGGCACCCTCCTTCACAGCGACTGTGGCGTCCGGCGTGACAGCGAGGCCGGGCGTGCCGCCAGCACCACCGACGGCACCGAGCGCCGCACCGAGCTTGCCTGCCGCGGTCGTTGCCGAGGCCAGCGCCTTCGCCGCGACGTAGGTGCCCTTGGGCGGAACGCCGATGAGGGCGAGTACGCTCGTCGCCAGCGATGTATCGCCATCGGTCGCGTCGTCTTTCTTCGTCGCGTCGTCGTCCGGCTTCTTGTCCCCGGCCTGAGCCACCGTCGTCTTGTCGGCACCCGGATCCTTGCTGGCCGAGGTCGGCACGGACGTCGTCGTCGCACCCTTGTCCGCAGGCTGGTCCTTGGTCTTGCGGGCATCCGCATGGGCCGCGTCCATCGCCGCGTCGAAGCGCTTGTTCGAGGCCGTGTCGTCCTGGGTCTTGCCAGCGGCCGACGAAGCGACTGCGGCGCCCGGCGCCGGCGAAGGCGCTGGGGTGACAGGGCGGGCAACGTTGAGGACAAGCGTGGCGTTATTCATGCGGAGTACTCGATGAGGTCGTTCGGGAGGCGGCGGACGCAGGCCGGCGTCATGCCTCGCTCCGGGGATTTCGGCGATATTGAGAACGTTCGTCTGCCTGCGCCTGCTCGCGACGGTCGTCCGACTTGCGCTCCTGCTCGCGGTACTTCGTCGCGACCGAGTCCAGCGCTTTGGCGCGACCGCGTGCGTCGGTCCACAGCCGGCGCGCGTGATCCAGCGCCTGTTCGCGACGCTGTACCTCGCCGAGCTGCTGCACGATGGCCATGTCGATCTTCTGCAGGAACTGCTGACGGTTGAGCAAGGCCGTAATGCCGATGCCGTCGGGCATCTGGGCGTATTCGTTGCGGTATCTGCGCAGCTCGACGAGCTGGTGCTCGGCGTCGGCAAGGGCGCGCTGCTGCGTCGCCAGCACCCGCACAGCATCCTCCGCCTTCTCTTCGGCAAGGTCGACAACCGGTTGCAAGCGGTCGGCGCGCGAGACCATCAGCCGGCCTGCGTCGTGTCGGCGAGGCCGGATTCGGCGTCGGCGAGGTTCACCGGCTCATCGGTTTCCTGCTGGAGGAAGGCCGACAGCCGCGGATACAGCGCGATCGCCTCGTCCGTGCGCGGATCGCTGCCCTTCTGGTACGCGCCGACGGCAATCAGGTCGCGCTGCTGCCGATAGGCCGAGTACACCTGACGGAAACGCTGGGCCGAGCGCATGTGATCCTTGCTGACCACGGCCGGCATAACGCGGCTGATCGATGCCTCGATGTCGATCGCCGGGTAGTGACCCGCTTCGGCGAGGTCGCGCGACAGGACGATGTGACCATCGAGAATGGCCCGTGCCGCATCGGCGATCGGGTCGTGGCGGTAGTCGTCGCCTTCGGTGAGCACCGTGTAGAAAGCGGTGATGGAACCGCGACCCTCGGCGTCGTTACCGGCGCGCTCGACCAGGGCCGGCAGCATCGCGAACACGGAAGGCGGGTAGCCCTTGGTCGCCGGCGGCTCGCCGATCGCCAGCGCGATTTCGCGCTGGGCCTGGGCATAACGAGTCAGCGAATCCATCAGCAGGAGCACGCGCAGGCCCTGGTCGCGGAAGTGCTCCGCCACCGCCGTGGCGACCTGCGCGCCACGCAGGCGGCTGAGCGGCGGCGCATCCGCCGGCGCGGCGACGACAACCGCGCGACGGCGGCCTTCCTCGCCCAGTGTGTGATCGACGAATTCCTTCACTTCGCGGCCGCGCTCGCCGATCAGGCCGACCACCACGACATCGGCATCGGTGAAGCGGGTCATCATGCCCATCAGCGTGGATTTACCCACACCCGAGCCCGCGAACAGGCCGATCCGCTGACCGCGGCCGACGGTGAGGAGCGAATTGATGGCGCGCACCCCAACGTCGAGCGGTGTATCGATGGGCCGGCGCATCATGGGGTTGATCGGATCGCGACGAAGCGGCGCGCGCTCGCGGGCCAGCAGCGGACCCAGGCCATCCAGTGGCGCACCATCGGGCCCGATGACGCGGCCGAGCAGGGAATCGCCCACGGGCACGCCGGAAACGGCGGCGACGGGCGTCACGCGGGCATTGGGCAGCACGCCATGCATTTCGCCCGTGGGCATCAGCAGCAGTCGGCCGTCGGAGAAGCCGACGACTTCGGTTTCCAGTTGCCTGCCATCCGCACCGGCGACCATGCAACGGGCGCCGACGGGTGCCTCGCAGCCGACAGCCTCCAGCGTGAGTCCGACCACCCTGCGCAACTTGCCCTCCGCTTGCAGCGGCCGTACACGTTCGGCGCTCGCGCGCTGGGCAGCGAGCGATTCGCGCCAGTGCGCGATGCGGGCGGCGGTATGGGTCTCGGCGGTCACGAGGGGTCGACCTGGCCTTCGAGTACGCTGTCGATCACGGCGGCGAGTCGGGTCCGCACGCGGGCATCGAGCCGCGACTGCTCGCTTTCCAGTCGCACGTCGCCGCGTTGCAGGCTGGCGTCGTCGACGACCGTGCCTTCATGGTCGACGCCGACGCGATGCTCGCGAACGAGTGCCGCGTCGGCCGGATGCAGATGGATCTTCAGTTGGCGGGTGGCGGCAGGCAACGCATCGACCGCCTGGCGAACCACATCGAGGATCTTTTCCGGCTGCGTGGCGATCTCATAACCGAGAACACGTTCGGCAATCACCGTCGCCAACACGGCAAGGTCGGCGGCAACGTCGTGATCGAGCTCGGCGAACGGCCGCTCGACCGCCGCAAACAGCGCATCCAGTCGGGCCACCTGTTCGGCGAGTTCACGTCCGGCCATGGCCCGACCTTCGTTGAGTCCGGCATGGAAGCCTTCTTCCCGTGCCTGGCGCTCGATCGCCTCGATCTCGGCGACGGTCGGCCGATGCGGACCTTCGTCCTCGACCTCCGCGCGCGCGACATGAGGGTCCGGACCGCCCACGACCGGCAGCTCCCAGCGTTCGAACTGGTCGACGCGTTCGCGGGCGAGGATCGAGGTGAGGCTCATCAGACGAATTCTTCCCCGCCACCGGCGAGATTGATCTGGCCTGCGTCGGCGAGACGCCGCGCCGTGGCCAGCACTTCTTTCTGTGCCGCATCCACCTCGGAAAGGCGGACCGGACCCTTGACCTCGAGATCGTCGCGCAGCATATCGGCGGCGCGCTTGGACATGTTGGCGAAGATCTTTTCGCGAATAGCGGTTTCCGCACCCTTGAGCGCGGTGATGAGGCGCGCCGACGGCACTTCGCGGAGCAGCGTCTGCATGCTGCGATCGTCGAGGTCGGCGAGATCGTCGAAGACGAACATGAGCTCCTCGATGCGCTCGCCGAGGCCTGTGTCGATGCCGCGAATGGACGCCATCAGCTCGGCTTCGCGCGAGGTTTCCATCGCGTTGAGAATGTCTGCCGCGGCCTTGAGGCCTCCGACGCTGGCCGACTTCAGCTTATTGGAATTGCCGGAGAACTGACGCTCCATGATTTCGTCGAGTTCGTTCAGCGCATGCGGCTGGACGCCGTCCAGCGTGGCGATGCGCATGACGACGTCGCTGCGCGTGCGTGCCGGCAGGTAGCCGATCACTTCGGCGGCCTGGTCGGCCTCGAGGTGGGCCATCACCAGCGCGATGATCTGCGGGTGTTCCTGGCCGATCATCTCGGCGATGGCGCGGCTCTCCATCCACTTCAGCGACTCCAGGCCCTTGCTGCTGCGGCCCAGGAGGATCCGGTCGATCAGGCCGCCCGCCTTGTTCTCGCCCAGTGCGTTGACCAGGATGCGACGAATGTATTCCTCGGTGCCGACGCCGATCGAGGTGTGCTGCCCGACATCTTCCTGCAGCCGGGTCAGGACGGTTTCGACCTGCTCCTTGGAAACGTTCTTCAACGCGGCCATGGCGGTGCCGACCGCCTGCACGTCGCGTGCGCCGAGGTGCTTGAGGATCGAAGCGGCGTCTTCCTCACCCAGGGTGAGGAGAAGGATCGCGGCTCGCTGTGCGCCCGTCAGGGTTTCTTTCTGTTCAAGCGCCATCGTCGGATACCCAGCTCTTTACGACCTGCGCGACCTGTTTAGGATTCTCGGCGGCCATGCGCTTGGCCAGACCGACCTTCTGTTCGTAGGCCAGCAGCGCGGGCGAGCCCAGCTGAGGCGACGTGCTCACGCGATCCGGCGTCATGTCGTCGTCGTCGACCATCACCGAGACGGTCGGCATCGGGCCGGCCAGCGCGGCGTTGTTCATGACCAGCGGCGCCGGCTTGAGCAGCCCCTTGAGGATGGGACGCAGGACGAAGAAGCCGACCAGCAGGGCGATCATCACGCCGAGCCCCTGCTTGATCAGGTCGAGCATGCCCGGTCGCTCCCAGAACGGGGTGGACTGGGGCTCGTCGTCGGCGATCGCGCCATGGAAGGCTTCGTTGATCACGCTGACGCTGTCGCCGCGAGCGGCGCTGAAGCCGACGGCATTCTTGGTCAGTTCGGTCAGGCGGGCGATTTCCTCTGCCGAGAACGGCACGCTCTTGTTCTTGCCGTCCTTGTCCGGGACCTGCTTGTTGTCGACGACCACGGCGACCGACAGGCGCGCCACCTTGCCGGCGGGATCGGTGACGTGACTGACCGTACGATCCAGCTCGTAATTGCGCGTCGCGCTCTGGGTCTGCTGGCTCGGGGTCTGCGCCGTTTGCGTGGCAGCGTTCTGGCCCTTGGCACCGCCACCCGCGGCGGGATTGGCGGCCGTGGCATTGGCGCCGGTGTTCGGCGGCTGGTTGCTCAGCGCACCCGGTACGCCGCCGTTGTTGGCTGCATCCGTGCGCGTTTCGCTATTCGTCTGTTCGCTGCGCAACGCCGGGTTGTCGTGGTTGAACGTCTCGCTGGCCTTCTCGGTCTGCGAGAAGTCCAGATCGGCGAAGACCTGGGCGCGCACCTTACCGGCGCCGACGAGCGGGGTCAGCAGGTCTTCGACGCGCTGCGTATACGTGGCTTCGATACGGTTGGACAGGCGCAACCGGCTGTCGCCGATGGCCGAGGCACTGTCGGGATCGCTCACGGTCAGCAGGTTGCCGCCCTGATCGATCACCGAGACCTGGCGTGTGTCGAGATCCGGCACGCTGGCGGCGACGAGGTGCACGATGGCGGCCACCTGGCCCTGGTCGAGCTGGCGACCCGGATAGAGCGAGACGACGACCGACGCGCTGGCCGGCTTGTTGTCGCGAACGAAGGCGGACGGCTTGGGCAACGCAAGATGCACGCGCGCCGCACGCACGGACTGCAGGCCGGCGATGGTGCTGGAAAGATCGCTCTCGAGCATGGACTGGTAGCGCGAGCGCTCGGCCATGTCGCTCATGCCGAACGGCGAATCCGCCTGTGGCGCGGCGCTGGCGGCGCTGCCCTGGGGCAGGCCCTGTCCAGCAAGCTTGAGGCGCACGCCGGCCACGTCGGCGGCAGGCACGAAAATGGAGCTGCCGTCGGTGCTCAGCGTATAGGGCGTGTTGCCTGCCTGCAGCGCCTGGGTCACGGCGGCGGCATCTTTCTGTTCCAGCCCGCCGTAGAGCAAGCCGTAGTTTGGCGCACGCGACCACATGACCGCGGCGATACCGATCGCGACCGCGCCGGCGATACCCGCGAGCATGAAGAGCTGACGCGCCGCCGGTGTCTGCGCCAGCGACTTCAACGAGTCCATGCGCTTGCCGTCGTTCTTGTCCGTATTGGCTACGCCGTTATCTGCCATGGTTCGACTTCAGTCCTTGCGGGAGGCGCATGCCGCTTAGAGCGACATGTTCATGATTTCTTTGTAGGCATCAACCATCTTGTTGCGCACTTCATTCATCGCGCGGAACGAGAGGTCGGCTTTTTGACCCTGGATCATCACCTGCGCCAGATCGATGCCCGGATCGCCGCGTTCGAAAGCCGCGGCCATCTGGCCGGCCTTCTCCTGGCTCTTCGCTACACCGTCGATCGATTGCTTGAGCAGGTCGCCGAAGGAACTCTTCTCGGCGCCAGCCGCCTCGCCCACGCCGCGTATGGCGGGCATCTCGGTCTGCGCGCTGATGCGGCGCATCTGGAGCAGGAGGCTGTTGACATCGATCGTGGTCATGACGGTTTTCCAACGCGTTATCGGCTTACTGGCACTCGATGCACGAGCTATGCCAACCGGACGCGTCGAGCGCGGCGGGCGATCAGCCCACCTGCGCCGTCTCGGACAAGCCGTACTTGCGCAGCTTCTCGACCAGCGTGGTGCGCTGCACGCGAAGCAGCTTGGCCGCATGAGCGACCACACCGTTGGCCGAGTTCAGCGCCTGGCGGATCAGGCCGATCTCGATCCCGGCGAGGTGATCCTTCAGGTCGAGACCACCCAGCGGAAGCACCGCGGGATCGCCTTCGCCGTAGCCGAACGATTCGGTCACCGGCTCGGGTTCGGCCTCCATCATCGCGATCAGCGCGGCGCCGGACACCTCTTCCACCGGCAGCGCGCCGCGATACTTCTCCGGCAGATCCCCGGCGCGCACTTCACCGTGCGGCATGAGGATGGCCATGCGTTCGACCAGGTTCGACAGTTCACGCACATTGCCCGGCCAGGCATGCTGGCACAGCGCGGTCATCGCGCTCGGCGAGAAACGCACCGACGACAGGCCACGCTGGACCAGGCGCTGGTTGAATTCGGAAATGAGCGCCGGCAGGTCTTCGAGGCGCTGGGTCAGCGAGGGCATCTCGAGCGGGAATACGCTCAGGCGATAAAAGAGATCTTCGCGGAAGCCGCCGCGTTCGATCGCCGTTTCCAGGTCACGGTGCGTGGCCGCAATGATGCGGACGTCGCAGCGCTGCGCCCGATTGCCGCCGACACGCTCGAACACCCTCTCCTGCAACACGCGAAGAAGCTTCACCTGCATCGGCAGGCTCATATCGCCGATCTCGTCGAGAAACAGCGTGCCGCCCTCGGCCATCTCGAAACGACCCTTGCGGGTGCTGATCGCACCGGTGAAAGCGCCCTTCTCATGGCCGAACAGCTCGCTCTCGAGCAGCTCGGCGGGAATGGCGCCGCAGTTGATCGCGACGAACGGCTTGTCGCGGCGCGGCGAGCAGTCATGGATGGTACGGGCGACCAGCTCCTTGCCGCTGCCGGATTCGCCAAGCACCAGCACACTGGAATCGAACGGGGCGACCTGGCGGATCAGCGCATTGACGCGCTGCATCGGTCCGGACTGGCCGACGAGCCGGCGGCTGGCCGGCGTCGGCTCGACGCGCGAATGCAGGGCACGCAGGGCTTCGGAGAGGCGCTCGTAACGCAGGGGCACGTCGATCAGCTCGACGTTCTGGCTGCGGGCATCGTCGCCGGCGATCAACGGCGTGGCCATCGGCGAGTCTGCGGCCACCAGCAAAGGCAGGTTGCGCGCATGGCGACCGAGCGAGGCCAGGTAGCCCTCGAGCTCGTTCTCGTCTTCCACCGTGCCGATGAAGGCACCACGCCAACTTTCGCTTGCATCGAGCGTCGACAGGTGGCTCGCCAGCACCGGACGGTAGCCGAGGAAGGCGAGCGCCGACATGACGTTGTCTGCGCGGGCGGCGTCGGACTCGATGACGAGAAAGTTGGAAGACTTCACCTGAAATACCTCACGTTGCGTGTGATCGAGGGCCTGAGCAGGGTTCGCGGTGGAATCCCGTCGGCTTCGTTGCAAGGTATCAATCAAGGAGCGTGCCAACGTCGGAATTCCGGCGCGTCACGGCATGAACTCACGCTGCGCCGCGGCCTCGCCCGCCGTGAAGAAAACCTTTCCGGCAAGTCACGGAAAGGTGAAGATGCCCGCACGCGTCAAGGCTGACGACACGCGTCACGAATGTGACGCAGGGTGCCACGCGACGTTCAGACGTCACGTGACGTAAAACGTCACCTCACCCTTCGGAGGGTTCTTGAGGACGCGACTGTGCCCTGGATTCGGCCACCTGGCGGCGGTGCTGGCGGAAAACCAGCCGTTCGATGCCGTCGCGGACCGGTTCGGAGAGCCCCTCGAAAGCGAGGAAACCCTTGCCGTCCGAGGGGCCCGCAAGGCGGACACCCGGCAATTCCAGCGGCAGAGCCCGGCAGGCGTCGAAGTGGAGCTTCAGCAGCGCCGGCTGGCCAATCGGTGGCAGGCCATCCCAGGGCAGTACCGCCCCGGAAGCGTTGAAGCGGAGCGCGATGCGCGCCGGCAAGCCAGACTGCGGAAGGAGCAACCGGTTGACGATCTCCATGAGGACATTGAGCTTGGCATCGAGCCGGGCGACTTCCTGGGTGAGCGGGCTGTCGTCTTCACCGATGTCGCTGCGGCGGTCCATCAGCGCCGAGACGGCGACCAGGACACTGGCGTTGCGGTCGTTGATCAGGGCCAGCGCCGCGGCGTCGGGCCGAGGACCCGGCTCGCACGTGGCATGAAACCGTGCGTCCCAGGCGACGTGTTCGGAGAATGCCAGCCAGCCTTCGTCACTCATGCGTTCCGCCCCTGCCAGAGGATACGTCGGTCAGAACGAACTATACGCGGCGACGGCCCGGCGCACGCGCCGGGAGGCGTCCCATGCCGCGGCGGCCTCGTCGCGGGCGGCGGACACCAGGTCCTTGATCAGGCCATCGGTCAGCATGATCACCTTCAGCGACTCGACGGATTCGGGCGTATCCGGCATGGTGCCGCGGCGAATCACCGGCTCGCGCTCGGCTTCCAGGGCTGCCAGTTCGTCCCAGAGTCCCTCGCTCGCCGCCGCGTGCATCGACTCGGTGAGGGTGAGCACGAGGTCGAGGTCGCACCAGACGGTGTCGTTCACGCGCCGGTCCCGGCAACCTGGCGGGCCTCGGTCGGAATGGCGACCCAGCTTTCGCGAATCTGGCCAAGCAGCCCGCCGACCTCGTCCAGGGCGGAAATCTCGTTATGCACGTTGGCGTGGAGCAAGCGACGGCTCATGTAGTCGTACAGGCTGTCCAACTGGCCGACCAGCGGCGTTTCGACCTCGTGGTTCAGGCCGCCCTGCAGTGCGCCGACGATTTCTATGGCCTTTGAGATGGCCTCGCCCTTGCCGGCGACATTGCCATTGACCATGCAGCCTCGCGCGAAGCGGATGCGTTCGAGCGCGCCGTCCATGAGCATCGTGACCAGACCGTGCGGATCGGCGGTTTCGACGCCGCCGTGGGTACGGACCTGCTGGTAGGCGCCAGCGCCTTGGGAATATCCGAGTGCCATGAGTGTGTCCTGGGGTTTCCGGTCAGTTCTTCGACGTGCTGAGCGCGTCGAACTGCTGCTGGAGGTAGCTGCTCGTACTGCTCAGCTTGGTCATCATCGTGTCGAGCGCGGTGTACTGCGTCGTCAACCGCTTGGTGTAATCCTGCATGGTGACGTCGTAATCGCTCTGCTGCTGCGCGATATCCTTGGCTTTCTGGTTCAGATTGGCCGTGCGCTGGGTCAGGATGCCGCTGGACGAGGTCCAGCTGGTAATCATGGCGTCCAGCTTGGGCGCGATGCCGTTGGTGCCGCTGAGCAGGTTCTGCGTTTCCTTCGGGTTGCTCGCCAGGGCGGCGGTGAGCTTGGTCGAGTCGAAGGCCAGTGTGCCGTCCACCTGGAACGAAACGCCGAGGTTGCTGAGCGATGTAGGACCGGACGTGTTGCCCGTGAACTGGGACCCGAGCAGGCTGGAAACTTGGCTCTTCAGCGAGGTGACCGTGGCGTCGCCGATAAGGGCGCCGACCTGGTTGGTCGTCGCGTCGTACTTGGTCAGCGTCTGGTAGGTCGAGACGAAGGCGTTGTACGAGGTGACCAGGCTCTGCAAGGCCGAGGAGACAGCCGTCGGATCGTTGGCGATGGTGAGCGTGCTGGAGCCGATCTTGGCCAGGCTGAGGGTGACGCCGTCGATCGCACCCGCGACCGAGTTGGTCGTGCTGGTGGCCGGCGTACCGTCGATCGTGAACGTGGCGTCCTGTGCCTTGGTCGTCGGCGTGTCGGTGGTCGGATCGAAGTTCAGCTTCGACAGGTTGCCGTCGCCGCCACTGGTCGTCACCGTGAACGCGTTGGCCGCGCCCGTGGACGTGGAGGTCAGCACTAGGTGCGCGCCGTCGGTACCGGTAACGATGCTGGCCGTGACGCCCGGGTTATCCGACGACTTGTTGATCGAATCGCGGATGTTCTGCAGCGAATTGGCGCCCGAGGCGACGCTCAGGCTCATCGACTTGCCGCCGATCGAGATGGTCAGCGTGCCGGTGCCGGCAGCGGACGTGGCGTCGGTAAAGCCGGCCGACGTGGTCTTCTGCACGGACGCCAGCTGACCGACGACGATGTTGTACGTATTGGGCTGGGCATCGGCATCGGCGGTCGCGCCGATGACGGTGGAATCGCCGACCGAGGTCTTCTGCGTGGTGAACGCGGAGCCATTGGTGAGCGACTTGATCGCGTTCTGCAAACTCGTCAGGGACGACGTGAAGTTGCCGATCGCGGAAACCTGGGTGGTATTGGCCGTGGCCTGATCGGCCAGCGCCTTGTCCGTCGCGGCGCGCTTGTTGGCAACGAGATTGCTGACAATGGACGCGACATCGATGGAGCTGGAACCGAGTGTGATGGGATTCGTGGCCATGAAGCTCTCCTGGGGGACGCCTCACTACCCTGGGCGCCAATATGTCGACGGCTGGCCCCCGTGAGGGAACCAGCCGTGGACACGTAAGCAAGTACCCTGCCAAGCCTGTTACTGGAGCAGCTTGGTGACGATCTGCTGGCTCTGGTTGGCCTGGGCGAGGACCGAGACGCCGGCCTGCTGCAGGATCTGAGCCGAGGACATGTTCGCCGTTTCCTGGGCGAAGTCGGCGTCGGTGATGGCCGACTTCGACGAGGTCAGGTTCTGCGAGATGTTCTGCAGGTTGGAGATGGTCGACTCGAAGCGGTTCTGCACGGCGCCGAGGGTGGAGCGCAGGTTGGAAACCGACTGCAGGGCGGCATCGATGTGGTTGATCGTGTCGTTCGCGCCATCGACCGTCTTGACGCTGGAATCGGCCAGGGTCTGCGTCGTGCTGACCGCGTCGGTCTGGGTGGTGAGGCCCAGGGTGGCGGCGCCGCTACCGGCCTTGACCGTCACGGAGATGTCGGAAGCCGAGGAGAACTTCAGCGAGCCGTCCGTCGAAACGTAGGCGTTGATGCCCTTGCCCGACTTCGAGTTGACCGCGTCGGCGACGTCCTGCATGGACTTGAACGAGCCGGTCAGGTCGAAGGACTGCCCGCCGACGGTGAAGGAGGCATCGCCAGCGACCAGGTCGATGCTGGTCTTGGTGGCGGCGACCGCCGCGGTCGATGCGCCGGTGGTGCTGACCGCCACGGATGCCGGCAGGCCAAGCGAGGTCTGTGCCGCGCCACCGAGGGTAATGGCGTTGGTCGCGTCGGCCGTGATGGCCAGCTCGCCCGTCGTGCCGTTCACGGCGGCGACGTTGGAACCGGCGGCCTTGTTGATGGCCGTGGCAAGGTCGGAAACGCTGCCGTAGTTGCCGGCGGCGACGTTCACCGCGGCGCCCGCACCGACCTTGACCGTCAGGTCACCGGCGGCGAGGGTCAGGCCCTTCGGGAAGGTCGCGGCGGCGATCGAACCGGTGGCCAGCTGACCGACCTGGTTGGCCTTCATGCCCTGGTTGAGGCCGACGTTGATGACTTCACCGACGTTGGCGCCGACCTGGAAGCTGAGGTTCTGGGCGGAGCCGTCCAGGACCTTCATGCCGTTGAAGTTGGTCTGCGTGGCGATACGGGTGACTTCCGACAGACGCTGCTGGACTTCGGCGTCGAGAGCGGCGCGATCGCTGTCCGAGTTGGATGCGTTGGTCGACTGAACAGCCAGCTCGCGGATGCGCTGCAGGTTGTTGGTGACTTCGTCGAGGGCCGATTCCGTCGTCTGCGACAGCGAGATACCGTCGTTGGCGTTCTGCACGGCGCGGTTCAGGCCGTTGATCTGGGTGGTCATGCGGGTCGAAATGGCGAGGCCGGCGGCGTCGTCCTTCGCGCTGTTGATGCGGTTGCCCGACGACAGGCGCTCGATAGCCGAGGCGAGCTTCGTCTGCGAAGTGCCCAGGTTACGCTGAGCGTTCAGCGACATGATGTTGGTGTTGATGGTCAGTGCCATGGGAATAATCCTTTGTAAGCGGAACCGAAATGCCGGAGGTTATGCGGCGTAGTCCGGCGGGGTTCCGTGATGGAAGCCTTCCGCCTCAGAGAGGTTTACGGCACGCCGGGAAGAAACTTGAGAACTTTTTCTGCCTGTCAACAACTTTCTTGATCAGGGTCCGGAAAGACTGCGTTCCCAGGCTCTGTCGGGTTCCTTATCGGCACGTCGGGCCATGGGTTTAGGGTCGATTTCATCCCGGCCCGGGCCAGGCCAGGCCTGACCGTCTCTTGCTCGAGCGCATTGCCGCTGCTTCCACATATCGCACTGCCTCGCACTGCGATGATGTCGCGTACCTACTTCAGGCCGCGGGCCTATTTCAGATAGTTGAACAGCGAGAGGTTCTGCATCTTTACGTAGGACTGCTGCGCCGCATCCAGTGCCGCCTGCTGCTGCGAGAACTTGCTCGCCGCGCTGGCGACATCGAGTTCGGTCAGGTCGGACAAGGTGCTGGCGTACTGCAGCGACGTATCGGCACTGATCTGCGTCTGCTGATCGAGGATATTCATGCGCGCGCCGATCTTCGTGCGCGTGTCGGTGAAGCTCGTCTGCGCCTGGTCGAGGTTCTGCAATTGCGCGTTGAGCTGGTTGTTCATGCCCGCGCCGCCGCCAGGCGTTTCGAATGCATTGATGATGCCGGCCACCGTCGAGAAGACATCCTGCGACGAGGAGGGTCCGACGGCGAACGTATCGCCCGCGGCCGGTGTGCCGGTCACGTTGAGCTGCGCACCCTTGAAATTGATCGTACCGGCGTCCGACGAGTACGTTCCGGTCGACAGGGGCGGCCCGGCGGGATTCGTCGCGTCATGTATCTCGTACGTCGTGGGCGAGGTGAAGTTCACCGTATAGCTGCCGCCGTCCCACTGCGACGCATCCGTCACCGACGTGGCGCCGATCACCGCCGTTCCGGTATTGGTTGCGCCTGCCGACGCGACGAAGGTGCCGTTGCCGCCGCGAATCGACATGAAGACATCGGAACCGCTGTCGCCCGTCGCCACTTGCAGGCCCGCCGCGGCGGCCACCATGCGCTGGTTCTGGTCGCCGCCGTAACTCACACTGAGGTCGGACATGGTGAACGGCTGGGTGGACGTGCGGCTGCCGGCGAAGATGTACTCGCCCTGCCCATCCTTCGTGTTACCCAAGGCAACCAGCTGGCCGAGCGTCTGGCGAAGCTCGGTGGCGATGGACTGGCGCGACTGGTCGGTCTGCGTGCCGTTCATGCCTTGCAGGGTAAGCGTGCGGATACGGTCGAGGATATCGCCCGCCGAGGACAACGTGCTCTCCTCGGCGGATAGCTTGGTGTTCGCCGACTGGATGTTGCGCGTGTACTGGTCGTTCTGCGCGCTGGCGGAGCTGACGTCGACCGCGCGCGCCGCCGCGGCCGGGTTGTCGGCAGGGGTCTGGATCGCCTTGCCGTTGCCGAGCGCGAGCTGCGTCTGCGACAGGTCGTACTGGCGATCCAGCATCGTATTGACGGCCTGCTGTGCGCCCCATGATGTCGAAATACGCATGATCAGCCCCGCACTGCGGTAAGAAGGGAATTGAAGATCGTGTTGGCGGCGTTGATCACCTGCGCCGACGCCGCGTAGGACTGCTGGAACCGCAGGAGATTCGCCGCTTCTTCGTCCATGTTCACACCCGACAGACCCTGCTGTGACGCGTTCGCCTGGTCGAGGATGCTCTGTTGCGCCGTCAACGCGGTGTTCGCCTGCGCGCCGGCCGTACCCACCTGGGCGATCAGCTGGCTATAGGACTTGCCCACCGTGGTGACGCCGTTGTCGAGCACGCCCTTGTTGGCGACATTCGCCATGGCGAGCGCATTGCCGTTATCGCCGCTGGCCGAACCTGCCGGTTTGACGGCGAACGTGTCGTTAGCGGCAGGCGAGCCGGTTAGCTTTAGCGTCCAGCCGGGGCCGGTGATCGTATCGCCGTCCGCGTAGGTCTGCGGAGCGCCGCCATTGACCGTGTACGTGGTCGGCGAGGTGAAGACGATCGTGGCGGGCGTATTGAACGCCGGATTGGTGACATCGGTGACCGTCAGGTTGCCGAGCACGCCCTTGCCGGTATTGCCCGCCCCCTTCGTTGCGGCGAGTGGACCGGAAGCGGCGATCTTGTTGGTGTCGCTGACCGCCACGGACATCGTCGACGCCGCATTGCGCGTCGGCTGGATCTGGAAGCTGTCTCCCGCGGCGGCGCCCGCACCCACGGTCACCTTCAGGCCGCCGACCACGAACGGATCGGTCGCCGTGCCGGTACCGGTCATCGGCACCGTCACGCCCGCCGTCGTCGTCGCGGACCAGTTGGTCCCGTCGAACCGCATGATGTAATCGGACGCGTCGAGCTTCGACACATCCGCCACCGTGGCCGTGACGGTCCCGGTGCCCTTGTTTGTCGTGCTGTTGAACACGGCCGGGTCGGAAATGTTGAAGAAATTGCTGCCGGCGTCGCCGTTGAGGTCGATACCCTGCGCGCTCTGTTTGTTGAAGGCATCGGTCATCGCGATGGCGGCACGCCCGAGCTGGTTGCGCGCCGGATCGAGCACGTTGCTGCGGAAGTCGAACGTGGCACCGAGCGAGCCGGAGCCCAATTGGTTGCTGATCACCGAACCGCTGGGGCCAACGACTTCCAGGCGCGACGAGTCGTACTGGTTGTTCGCCGTGCTCAGCTTGGTGGCATCGGTGCCGTTGACCAGCGGCTGGCCGTTGCCCACCGAGACCGTGTACATGTGATCGCTGGTCTGGGTGACGTTGACCCCGACGATCTGCGACAACTGGGACACCGCCTGGTCGCGAGCGTCCAACAGGTCGTTGGGCACCGCGCCGCCGGCATAACCCTTCTGGATCTGCCCATTGAGGTCGGCGATACTCTTGGCCAGCGAATTGATGCTGTCCACGGCGGCGCTGATCTGCTGGTTGGTCTGCTGGTCCAACTGCTGGAACTGCGAGGACAGCGACTTGAACGTCGCCACCAGCGTGTTCGCCTTGCCGATCATGGCCTGGCGACTGGCCGTATCGATCGGCGCGTTGGCGACGTCGCTGACCGAACCGAAGAAGCCGTCGAGCGCCGTCTGCAGGTTGGCCGAACCGCTCACGGCGTTGTTCACCGAAGCGGTGAGCGTGGCGTACTGCGCCGCGCGGCTCTGCCCGGAACTGGCCGACCAGACCGACTGGGTCAGGAACTGGCTGTAGGCGCGCTGCACGCTGATCGCATCGGCACCCTGGCCGACGTAGTAGCCGCCCTTGAATTCCGGCGCACGCGCGTTGAATGTCGTCGTCTGCCGCGTATAGCCCGCGGTGTTGACGTTGCTGATGTTGTGACCAACGGTGGCCAGGCCGACTTGCGAGGCAAGCAGCCCGGATACACCGGTGGAGAGCAGATCGGCCATCGTCTATTCCTTCGTTAACTCTTCATGGGCCCGTGCTTACAGTTCGCCGGCGACTTGCTTGAGCGCTGCGAGCGCCTGCTTCATCACTGGCCCGTTGGCGATATCGGTGAGCTTCTGCGCATAGCTGGGATCGGTGGCGTAACCACCGCTGGTCAGCGCACGCGCGAAGCCGGCGATATCGTCGCCACGGCCGACAGCGTTCGCGTAACGCGGGCTACTGGCGACCATGTTCGCGTAATCCTTGAAGGAGTCCGACGGGGAGTCGTAAGCGCGGAAGCTATCCTTCTTGCGCACGGCGACGCCGTTCTCGTACTCGAGCGTGGGAACGTTGACCCGCTTGCCGTCCCAGCTACTGCCGGCCTTGATGCCGAACATGTTGTTGCTCGCCGTGGTGCCCTGCGCCGGCATGTGCTTGCCCCAGCCCGTTTCGAGGGCCGCCTGCGCGAGCAGTGCGCGCACGGAGACGCCAAGTTTCTTGGCCGCCTCGATCGCGTGCGGAGCGAGCTTCTGGACGAAGTCCTCGGGGCCGGAAATAGTCATCTTGCCGACGGCGCTGGCGACGGCGTTGGCGCCATCGCCCACGGCCTGGCCGGCCTTGCCGAGCAGGCGCTCGAGCGAGTCCATGAGCCCGCTGTCCTGATCCGATTTGGAAGACACGGCATCGGCCGTGCTGGCGTCGCCGGTGACGCCGGCGAACAGGCCGTTATCGGCGGAATCGGCCTTGGTCGAATCCGCGCCGCCGAGCTGACGCATCAGCATGTCGGCGATGCCGATGCCCTTGCCCTGCGACAGCGTCACCGACAACTGGTGATCGAACATGTCGCGGTACGAGCTGACGGCCTGCGAACCCATGATGTCGTCGCCCATCGCGGAGCTGGCGTCGCGCATGGACTTGAGCATCATCTGCGTGAAAATCGATTCGAACTGCTTGGCGACTACCGGCAGGGCGGACTTCGAGTTCTGCTGCGCGGCCGCGCGCAGGCCGGCAAACCCGGACATGTCCGCGTAGGTGCCGAGCTTCTGCGCGTCGACCGGGCTGGCCATGTCAGATCACCACCAGCTCGGCATGAAGCGCGCCGGATTCCTTCAGCGCCTGCAGGATCGAGATCAGATCGCTGGGCGAGGCCCCTACCTGGTTCACCGCACGCACGATGGCGTCGAGGCTGGTGCCGGGGCCGAACTTGAACATGTGGCCACCGTCTTCGCTCACCGCTACCTGGCTGCTCGGCACCACGGCCGTCTGGCCTCGCGAGAACGCGTTCGGCTGGCTGACCTGCGGTTGTTCGCTGATCGTCACCTGGATCGAACCGTGGGCCACCGCAGCGGCGCCGACCTTCACGTCGGAACCGATCACGACGGTGCCGGTCCGCGAATTCACGATGATCCGCGCCGGCGCATCGCCCGGGGTGACTTCGAGCGACTGGATGGCCGACAGCCAGGAAACGCGCTGCGACGGGTCCAACGGCGCGCGCACGGCGACCGAACCGGAGTCCAGGGCGTTTGCCGTACCCGAGCCGAAGTTGCGATTGACCGCCTCGGCGATGCGCGCGGCCGTGGTGAAGTCGGCGGTGTTGAGGTTGAGCATCAGATCGCCGCCCTTGTCGAAGGACGAAGCCACACTGCGCTCGATGCTCGCGCCGCCGGGAATGCGGCCGCTCGCGGAAATATTGACCTGGACGCTGGAGCCGCTCTTGCCCTGCGCACTGACGCCGCCCACCACGACGCTGCCCTGGGCGATCGCGTAGACGTTGCCGTCGGCACCCTTGAGCGGCGACATGAGCAGCTCGCCGCCGCGGATGCTCTTCGCGTTGCCGATCGAGGCGACGGTGACGTCGATGCGCTGGCCCGGCTTGGCGAAGGGCGGCAACTCCGCGGTGATCGTCACGGCGGCGGCGTTCTTCAGCTGCGGACGCACATTGGCCGGCACGGTGACGCCGAATTGCTGGAGCATGTTCTCCAGGCTCTGCGTGGTGAAGGGCGCCTGGCTGGTCTGGTCGCCACTGCCATCGAGGCCGACGACCAGGCCGTAGCCGATCAACTGGTTGCTGCGCACGCCACCGACCTGGACCAGGTCGCGGATACGATCGGCCTGTGCCGGAACGATCACGCCCAGAGCCAGTACGGCCGCTGCCGTGCGGACGATCCCACGAAAGCGGAGGACGAAGGTCTTCATCAGAACGGCATCCACTTCGAGTCGAAGAAGCGCGACAGCCAGCCACGCGTGTTCGAATCGGCCAGCGTGCCCTTGCCGACGTATTCGATGCGCGCATCGGCGACACGACTGGACGGCACGACGTTGTCGTTACCGATGTCCTGGGCGCGGACAATGCCCGAGATACGTACCAGTTCCTCGCCCTGGTTGATGGTGAGCCACTTCTCGCCACGCACGATCAGCGCGCCGTTGGAAAGGCGCTGCGCGACGGTCACGGTGATCTGGCCGGTCAGCGCGTTGCTCTGGCTCGACGAGCCGTCGCCGGCGAAGGAGTTGTCGCTCGCCAGTGTGCTGTCCGCCGCCTTGCCGCCGAACTTCAGGCTCTGCCCGAGCACGGTCGGCGAGCTGATGTTGTTGCCATTCTTCTTGCTGGTGGCTGTCGTGGCCTTCTTGCTGGCCTGCGTGCTTTCCACCAGCGAGATGGTCAGGATGTCGCCGACGCGATGCGCGCGCGGATCGGCGAACAGTTCCAGCGAGGTCTGGTCGGCGTAGATCGAACCGGTCGCCTGCGGTGCGGCCAACTGTTCCGGCGGCAACGTGGCGGTATACATCGGCTTCGGCGTCGGCGGAACGATCGCGCAACCGGTGAGCACGGCGAGCGGCAGCGCGGCGAGCAGGATGCGAACGAGGGGACGATTCATGACGTGTCTCAGGTTTTGTTGGAGATGAACTGGAGCATCTGATCGGCCGTCGAGATCGCCTTGGAATTCATCTCATAGGCGCGCTGGGTCTCGATCATGTTCACCATTTCCTCGACGACGTTCACGTTGGACGCTTCGAGGGCATTCTGGTCGAGGGTGCCGAGGCCATTGAGGCCGGCGGTACCGGTCTGCGGAGCGCCGCTGGACGCGGTCTCCAGGTAGAGGTTGTCGCCGCGCGGCTGCAGGCCGGCAGGATTGACGAAGTCGGCGAGCTGGATCGTGCCGACCTGTTGGGACGCCGAATTGGCGGCCGTGGTGACGCTGACCGTGCCGTCCTTGCCAATGGTGACCGTGCTGGCATTGGCCGGGATGGTGATCGAAGGTTCGAGCGGGTAGCCGTCGTTGGTGGTGATCTGGCCATCCTGGTCGCGCTTGAGCGAACCGTCGCGCGTATAGCCCACGGTGCCGTCCGGCAGGGTGACCTGAAGGAAGCCGCGACCGTCGATGCGCACGTCGAGCGGGTTGTCCGTCTGCTGCGAACCGCCCTGGTCGAACATCTTCTGCGTGCCGACCACGCGGACACCCGTGCCCATCATGAAGCCGGTGGGCGACTGCGTCTGCTCGGTCGTCTGTGCACCGGCCTGGCCGCGGTTCTGATACGTCAGATCCTCGAACTCGGCGCGGGCGCGCTTGAAGCCCGTGGTGTTCGTATTGGCCAGGTTGTTCGAGACGACGTCCATGCGCGTCTGCTGCGCATCGAGGCCGGTCTTGGCGATCCAGAGGGACGAGAACATCGTTGACTCCTGCGCTTGGGCGCTTTACATGCCGGCGACGGAATTGCGTCGCGTGGCGGTGGTTACCCCACCTGTAGCAATTTCGATGCCGACTGGGCGTTGTCGTCGGCGGTCTTGATCGAACGGACCTGCATTTCGAATTCCCGGGACAGCGAAATCATCTTCACCAGCACGTCGGAAGGGTTGACGTTGCTCGATTCGATCGTGCCGGAGGCCACCCGTACATTGGCGTCCGCCTGGGGCTGGCTGCCGTCTTTCATGTGCATGAGCCCGTCGCTGCCGTAGCTCAGCTGGTCGTTGCCGGGGTTCACGAGCTTGATGCGATCGGTCGTGGCGATCGTGGATGGCGACTCGCCGAGCGGGACGACGGAAATCGTGCCGTCGGAGCCGATCTTCACGCTGGACGCCTGCGGGATGGTGATCGGACCGCCACCGCCCATGACGCTATTGCCACGCGCGTCCGTCAACAAACCGTCGGCGTCGATCCGCAGATTGCCGGCGCGGGTGTAACCCTCGTTGCCGTCGGCGCCCTGTACCGCGATCCAGCCATCGCCCTGCACCGAGATGTCCAGGTCGTTGCCGGTCTGCTGCTGCGCGCCCGCCGTCGTATCCCAACCGGTGCCCTGGGCCACGCCGTTGATGCGCGTCTGCATACCGTCGCCCTGCACGGGCAGGCTCTGGAACGCCGACAGCTCCGCCTTGAAGCCGGTGGTGTTGGCATTGGCGAGGTTGTGTGCCACTTCGTCCTGCGCCCGCATGATCTGCGTGGCGCCGGTCATAGCGACATATACGGAGCGGTCCATGGCGGAATCCCTGTTCGACGGCGCAAACGTGCCGGCGCAGCCCGGAGGCCGCGCCGGCCATCACGCTTAGTTGCGGATGTTGATGATGGTCTGGGTGAGCGTGTTGTCGGTCGAGATGACCTGGGCGTTGGCCTGGTAGTTGCGCTGCGCCTTGATCATGTTGACCAGCTGCGCGGTCAGGTCGGCGGTGTTCGACGCCTCGAGCGAACCCGACTGCACCTGGCCCAGGCCGCCGGCGTTGGCCGTACCGCGGATCGGCTGACCCGATTCCGAGGACGGTGCCCAGTTGGTGTCGTTGAGCTGGCGCAGGCCCTGGTTGTTGGCGAAGGTGGCGATGGCGAGCTGGCCGAGCGGCGTGCTGACGCCGTTGGAGTACTTTGCCGAAACCGTACCGTCCTTGGCCACGTCGATGTTGGAGAACGTGCCTGCGGCGTAGCCGTCGTTGGTGACCGCCGTCGTCGACGAGTTGTCGCCGAACTGGGTGACCTTGGTCATGTCGATGCTGAGATTCAGCGGCGTGGCGCCCGGATTGGGCGAAACGGCGCCGAAGTTGAGCTTGCCGCCGGCAGGGGTCAGGATCGCGCCGCCCGCGCTGAAGGTCATCGTTTGCGCGGTACCGACCTGGGTACCGTCGACCGTCATGTTGGCGCTCCACGTGTTCGGGTTGGTCGCATCCTTCGTGTAATACACGTTGACCGTATGCGACGCGCCGAGCGAGTCGTAGGCCTGGAAGGTGGAGAGCGTGTTGTAGGTCTTGTCGTTGGTCGGGTCGAACGCACCGCCGGTCGGCGCCGTGGCGCTGGCGGCAAGGTTGGCGGTCAGACCGATATTGGTCGAAGCCTTCGCCGGGCTGGAACCGTTGGTCAGCTTCAGGTCGGCCAAGCTGCTGATGTCGAAGCCACCGTTCGCGGTCGGCGGATACACCTGCACGTTCTGGCCGGTCGCGTTGACGACGAAGCCGTTGTCGTCCGGATGGAAGTTGCCGGCGCGCGTATACGAGTAGCCGGAACCGTCGCGAACGGTGAAGAAGCCCGAACCGCTGATGGCGAAGTCGTACGAATTGCCGGTCTGGGTCATGTCGCCATCGCCGAACTGCTGGGCGATGTTGGTCAGGCGAACACCGCTTCCGGCGACCTGGGCGGAAAGATTGTTGCCGGCCGCCGAATAGACCTGCGAGAACTCGGCGCGCGAGCCCTTGAAGCCCACGGTGTTGACGTTGGCGATGTTGTTCGCGGTGACTTCCAGGTCGGAAGACGCCGCATTGATGCCGCTTAGGGCGATGTCGAATGGCATGGTGGAGTTTCCTTGCTGGAGTTACAGGATTTGCGCGATCTGGCTGAGCAGGGCGCCGCCGTAGCCAGCTACCTGCACGTACGTTCCGCTGGTGCCCGAGGCACCAACGCCTTCCACCTTTCCGCGAACGAAGGTATCGATCGCCGTGCCGCCGGAAGTTGCGGACATCTGGTAAACGCCGTCGGGCAGCTGCGCGCCGTTGTCGGACTTGCCGTCCCAGCTGAACTGGGCGAGGCCCGCATCCGGCTGGCCGAGATCGATCGTGCGCACGACGTTGCCCGCCGTGTCCTTGATCTGCACGTTGACGTAGGTGCCGGAGGTGCCGACGTTCACCGCGCCGGTCATCGAGGAATTCTCGAGCTTGCCGGCGGTCGACGGCACGAGCACCTGCTGGCCGACCAGCGAGGCGGCGCGAACGAACTGGTCGCCGGTGAGGTTGGTGGCCAGGGAGTCGAAGGAGCTCTGCAGCTCCTGCGTCGCGGCGACCTGCGAAAACTGCGCCATCTGGGCCACCATCTGGGTGGAATCCATCGGCTTGGTCGGATCCTGGTTGGTCATCTGGGTGACCATGAGCTTGAGGAAATCCGACTGGTTCAGCGTCTGCTGTTGCAGCTGACCGGTCGACGAAGAGGAAGAGGAAGAGTTGTTACCGCTGACGGCGTCTACCATGGGAGTTCCTTACTTGCCGAGGTCGAGCGTCTTCTGCATGAGCTGCTTGGCGCTGTTCATGACTTCGACGTTGTTCTGATAGGAGCGCGACGCGGAGATCATGTTGACCAGCTCGTCGACCGTGTTGACGTTGCTTTGATAGACGTTGCCGTTCGCGTCGGCGAGCGGGTTGGAGGGTTCGTAGCGCGCCTGGATCGGCGCCTGGCTCTCGGTGACGCCGAGCGTGCGCACGCCGCCGCTTTCCATCTGTCCGTTGACCTGCTGCTGCACCGCCGAGAACAGCGGCTGCTTCGCGTGATACGCGCCGGCCTCGCTGCTGGCGATGCTGTCGGCGTTGGCCATGTTGCTGGCGGTGGTATTGAGTCGGGCAGACTGCGCCGCCATGCCGGAGCCGGCGACATCAAAGATCTTGAGCAGGCTCATGAGCTGGATCCTGAAATGGCCATGCGCATGGCATGGATCTGCGCGGTGATGAAGCTGAGCGACGCCTGGTAGTGAATGGCGTTGGCGGCGAACTGGGCCTGTTCGACCTGGGTATCGACCGTATTGCCGTCCATCGTGGGCTGGGTCTGGACGCGATAGGCGAGCTTGTCCGCGTCCACGGCGGCGAAGGCCGGGTTGCCGCCGATATGGCCGGACTCGGTCGCCGTCATCTGCAACCCGGGGCCGTCGGACGTACCGCTGGCGGCGGTCATCGCCTTGCGAAAATCGAGGTCGCGCGCGAGGAAGCCCGGCGTGTCGGCATTGGCCAGGTTCGACGAAATGACTTCCGCACGGCGCTGCCACAGACCCAGGGCCTGCGCGTGTACGCCTAATAGCGGATCCGGTTTGTCGATCATGGCTTGGCCCCCTCGTTATCGTGGCCCGAGGGGTTGAGCAAGAGCCGTGCCACGCCAGGACCACACATGCGAAACGGCGCCGTGGCGCCGTTTGGGGTGGTTCGGGAGGAGACGTTCGTCGGCGGTGGCGGAATTCCGTCGCCCCGGCATGCCGGGTCGGCGACGGACGAACGTCGCCGGCGCCCTGGCCCCGGTCAGGCCGGCAGAAGGTCCAGCACGGCGGTAGCGAGGATGTCCGGCTGGAACTTGGCGATGAACTTGTCCGCGCCGACGCGGGCCACCATGGCCTCGTTGAAGACGCCGCTCAGCGAGCTGTGCAGGAGCACCTTCATGTGGCGCAACTGGGCATCCTCGCGGATGGCGGTGGTCAGCGCATAGCCATCCATCAGCGGCATTTCGATATCGGAGACGACCAGGTCCACCCGATCGTCCGCCGGGCCGACAGCCAGCGCGCGCAGCTTCTCGAGGCCTTCCCTGCCGTCCTTGGCGATCACGCACTCGAGGTCCATCTTGCGGAACAGGTCGACCAGCTGGGTACGGGCGACAGCCGAATCGTCGACTACCAGGACACGGCGGTTGCCGGCCTGCTGTACATGTGCCGCCTGCTGCACACGGTCGGAAAGCTGGGCCGCCACGGGCGACACCGATGCCAGTACCTGCTCGACATCCACGACCGCGAGCAGATCGCCATCCAGTCGGGTGACGGCATTGACGCGCGCCCCATAGCCGAGCGCAGCGGGAGGGGCCGTCAGGTTGGCGCCGTCCACATGGACGATCCGATCGACGTCGGAGACCAGGAAACCCTGCACGGAGAGGTTGAATTCGGTGACGATCAGGTGGGCGCTGTCGATGCTGGCCAGCGGCGGATAGCCCATGGCTGCAGCCAGGTCGATGACCGGAATCGTGCTGCCGCGGTAATCGAAACTGCCCGAGACCAGGGCGTGCATGCTCGGCATCCGCTCCAGCCGCGGCCGGCGCAGCACCTCGCGCACCTTGAACACGTTGATGCCGAACGCCTGGCGATCGCCCAGGCGGAACAGCAACATGGCCACGCGGTTGTGGCCGGCGAGACGGGTAAAGGTTTCCACGGTGTCGAGCAGCGGTCGGGCCATGACGTGCGAGGCATCTACAGAAGGTGTCGGGAACCGTATCGGCGGCGACCGCCGTTTCTGTAGCCGCCACGATGGCATGCCGATTGCATGACTCAAGTCCTGAAGCTCCCGACCGATTAAGTGGAGCGACCATCCGATGAAAGCGAAATCATGACCCTCCTCTGGAGCCAGCACGTCCGCCTCCTCGCCCACGCCGCCGCCCAGGGCGATGCGGCTCGCGTTCGCGCCCTCTCGGCGCAGTATCCGGCCGCGGCCAGCGCGCTTGGCGCCCTGCTCAAGCCGGCGGAGCCGCGAACCGCGCCGGCGACGACCATCCAGGCTATCGAGCAGCAAGGCATGGTACTGACCAATGCCCAGGCGCTCGGCGGCACCCTGCTCGAACTGGGCAAGGTGGTCGAAGGGGCCCGCGATACCGCCGGACGTTTGACGGAGGCCAGCGCCAGGATTTCGACGGCGCTCGACCAGGCCTATGCCGGCGCGACCGGCATGGGCGACTCCGGCAGCCAGGGCCTGGCCACGGCCGGCGACCTCGACGGTCAGCTGCGCCTGCTGCGCAGCGCCCTTTCGGGCATGAGCCGCAACCACGCGCAATTCTCCGAATACTTCACCGCGATCCGCAAGCTGACCGCGACGGTGCAGGACATCGCCCACCAGACCAACCTCGTCGCATTGAACGCAGCGATCGAAGCCGCTCGCGCCGGTGAGGCGGGCCGCGGCTTCGCCGTGGTCGCCGACGAGGTCAAGCAGCTCGCGGAGAAGACCACCCAGGCCACCGCCGAAATCGACCAGACCACCGAAGCGGTCGGGCAGTTCGCCGGCCAGCTCGACGAAGCCGTGCAGAACAGCCTGCGCCGCCTCGACCAGACCCAGTCCGGCATCGCCGGCATGCAGGCCTCGATGGGCCGCGTGGATGAAGCCGCCCGCGGTGCGCGCGGCAACATCGACGCGGCACGCGAAGGCATGGGCGCGTTGCAGGGTCGCATCGCGGCCATCCAGGCGACCCAGGGCACGCTCGGGCGTGTCACCAACGAAGCCCGTCGCCAGGCCGACGCCGCGGCGCGTGCCGCGGTGCTGGCCCATCGACTCGGCCTGAGCCGGCTCGAGACCGAGGGCGACCTCGACGCCGCCAGCCTCAGCCAGATGATCCGTGAGGCCAGCCAGGGCCTGCGCTATGCCGTGGAGCTCGCCTCGCGCGATCCGGCCAGCCTCGATCGTCGCTGGCTGGACACCACGCCGCTGATGCGTTGCATCGACCAGTTCCGCGCACGCCGTCCGGACAGTTCGGCCGACAGCATCCGCGCCGCCGGTGAACGCTTCTCCAGCCTCGCCTCGCAGTACGCGATCACGCTGGGCGAAGGCCGTCACGCCGACGCCGGCCACATGGTGGCCGACCTCAACCGCGAACTGGATGCGATCACCCAGGGCCTCTCCGCATCGCTGGCGGAACGCGCCGCGTGAAGCCATCCACCCTCGCCTGTGTCGTCGCCGCGACCGCCCTGCTCGCCCTGCCGCTCGACGCGGCGGCAACGCAGGGCGTGGACTCGGTGCGCACGGCGGCGGTGACGTGGCTGCAACAGAACCGCACCCTGCCCGGCGCACGCATGACCGCCGATGCCGATCCCCTCGACAGCCGGCTGCGCCTGGCCGACTGCCCGAAGCCGCTCGAATCGTCCCTACCCGGAAATCGGCCGCTCGGCGCGCGCACGAGCGTGGTCGTGCACTGCCCGGTGCCGGGCGGCTGGACGGTCCGCGTGCCGGTGAGGATCAAGATGTTCACCAACGTCCTGGTCACCACCCGACCGCTCGCCCGTGGCGACGGCGTCGGCGCCGGCGACGTTCGCGCCGAAGAACGCGACGTGACCAGCCTCGGCTACGGCTATATCGCCGAGCTGGGCCAGATCGACGGCCGCTCCCTGGCCCGTCCACTGAGCGCCGGGACGGTACTGACTCCCGGCATGCTCGCCGGCCGGCAGGCCGTTCGCATCGGCGATGCGGTCAGCATGGAGGCGGCTGTCGACGGCGTGGTCATCCGCGCCAGCGGCGTGGCGATGGGTGCCGGCGACACCGGTACGCGCCTGAAGGTCCGCAATGCTTCTTCCGGGAAGGTCCTCGACGCCGTGGTCACCGGGGCGGGCACCGTCGCGGTATTGCCATGAACGAAATCCCAACCCGGTCACACTTCACGGCCGTGAGCCCGTTAAAGTTCGCCGACAGACCGCCGATAAAGGGTTTGAAGGACACCAGCTCCGAGGAAACATCATGACGACGACAATCAAACCGGGTATCCAGGCCCCGCAGCCCCAGGTGCAGCTTCGCACCCAGAACCAGGCAGCCGGCTCCGCCGCCTCGACGCAGAGCGCCAGCTCGGTGCGTCCGAGCGACGACAGCGTCAAGATCACCGACTCGGCCAAGGCGCTCGACGCCGCCAGCCGCGGCGATGGCATCGACAGCAAGCGTGTGGACGCCATCCGCAGCAAGCTGGCCGACGGCACCTACAAGCCCGACTCCCAGGCCATCGCGAGCAAGTTTCTTGCGATGGAAGGCCAGATCGGCGGCAAGGTATGACCGATCCGCTCGGCTCCGACTTCGACGCGGCCGTCCGCGCCGTCATGGGCGATCTCGCCCATGAGGTCGACGCGCTGCACGCCACCCTGATCGACGAGCGCATGGCGCTCGACCAGGGCGACTCGCACGCGCTCGACACCGTCAGCCGGGTGAAGGGCGGCCAGCTCGACCGCATCGAAAAGCTCGACGCGGAGCGACGCCACCTGGGCGACGCCGCCGGTGTCGACACGCTCAACGATGCACGCTGGACGCACACGATCGAACGCCTCGTCGAGTGCCGCCGGCTGAACGAAATAAACGGCCGCATCGTCGGCCAGCGAATCGGCCACGTTCGTCAGGCGCTTGCGCTGCTTGCGGGCGATTCGCCGGGTGGATCCACCTACGGTCCCAACGGCGACACCGCGCGGGTGAAATTGCGTTCCGCCACCATCGCGCAGGTTTGACCCACCCAAGACCCTCCTCCAGGCTCACCCAGACGGCGCACCAACAAAGCAATGGCAGTGACCCCCCAGCCGACAGCGGTGAATGACGACGGAATCCTCCCGATCGTCCGCGTACCCATTCTGGACAGGAAGCAGGCGCTGTTCGCCTACGAGCTTCTGTTCCCACGCCCGATCGGCAGCGATATCGACGCCGCGGCGCTTGCCCATACACAGGCCACACTGAGCGCGATCGCCGACGGCAGCCTCAAGCGCCTCGTTCGCGACAATCGCGCCTTCCTGCACATGTCGCCCCAGCTGCTCCTCGAGCACGCGGACATCCTTCGCCACAATGCACGTCTTGGCGCGAGCATCAGCGCGGATGTCGGCACCGACGACCAGCTGCTCGAAAAGCTCCGCGAGCTGAAGGGCCATGGTTGCCTGTTCATGCTCGAGGATTTCAACCTGCCTGCCGATCCCGAACATCGGGCCGGCGTGGATGCCCTGCTGCGCATCGTGCAGTTCGCCAAGGTCGCGGTGGATCACCGCCACCCCGTCGCGGCGCGCGCGCACATGGACTATGTCCACGCCTTCGGCGTCAAGGTCATCGTCACCGGCATCGATTCCCACGAAACCTTCGTCGACTACGCCGACCAGGACGTCGACGGTTTCCAGGGCAAGTACCTGCTCCGCCCCGAGCGCGTCGACATGCCGCGACTCGCTCCGAGCAAGCTCGGCGTGCTACGTCTCATGGGCGCGCTGCAAGATCCGGAAAACGGCCCCGTCGAACTGGGCAAGATCATTCGCGACGACGCCGTCCTCAGCTACAAGCTGCTCGGCTGCGTGAACTCCGCGTATTTCGCCCTGCCCCGCCAGCTGAAATCGGTGGAACAGGCCGCGGTGTTCTTCGGCGTGAACCGCATGCGCAACTGGATTTTCACCATGGCCGTCTCGGGCATGGACGAGCGTCCACCGGAGCTGCTTCGCCTGGCGCTCATCCGCGCGCACATGTGCGAAAAGCTGGCCCGCACCATCAAGCCGGAGTTGCAGGAAATGGCCTTCACGGCCGGCCTGTTCTCGCTGCTCGATACCCTGATGAACGTGTCGATGGCCTATGTGCTCGAGCACCTTCCGCTGGCGATCGAGATCCGCGAAGCGTTGCTTGAAGGCGCCGGCCCGTTCGCCCCTCTGCTCGACCAGATCCGTCACTGGGAACAAGGCGAACTGGAGACCGATTCGGCGCTGCGCACGCAGCACCTGCAGACCATGGCGGCGATGTATGTCGAGGCGGCCAGTTGGGCCGACCACGTCTACGCATTTGCCGACGGTACCGCGGTGGTGGAAGCCGAAGCCTGATTCAACTCAGGCTGGGCGCGATAACGTGGATCACCACGTATTGCCAGATCAGCATCAAGGCCATCAGCGCGATAACCAGCAGGGTCATGCCGGCACCCACGGCGCGCCCTGCCGAGTTGCCGGCCGCGCGCGACAGGCCAACGGCGTGCACGATGCGCGCGATCACCAGCACGATGCCGAACCCATGAAGCAGCATCGGCAGCGTCTGGTTGAGTTCGAGGATCAGTAGCAGGATCAACGCCAGCGGCACGTATTCGGTGGCGTTGCCGTGCGCACGGATGGCGCAGGCGACCGAACGATCGCCGCCGTCACCGAGCCCGATGCTCTTGCGCCGACGGATGAACATCACGCGCACCGCCAGGCCCAGGATGAGCAAGGCCAGCACGGCGGCGTAGAGTCCGGTGATGCGCATGGTGTCGCTCCTTCAGAGTCAGTCGGGCTGCGTCGACGATCGCTGCTGAACGCGCCAGATCGCCAGGCCCGCGCCGAGCACGGCGACGAGCAACCATACGCTTGCGGTCATCGCGTCGCCAGCCAGCCACATCGCACCCGCCACAGCGGGTACCACGACGGCACCCATGCCCACGGCGAACAGCACATCGTTGCGCAGACGGCTGGCGCAGGCCAACAGGAGGGTGCCCAGGGCGGCCAGCACGAAGGCACCCAGGCGCACCAGCAGCACGGCCTGTGGCGGTTCGGGCATGGCGGGAAGCACATCGAGCAGGCTGCGATCGCCTACCTGGACGTCGAAGCCCGGATCGCCATCGCTTGCCGGACGGGCTGCCAGGGTGTCGCCGTCGATCCGCGCCAGCACCGTCATCGACTGCACCGGAACGGCTTCCCAGCTGATCCGCAGATCGCCCAGTCGTGGGTTGGCCGGCTTGCCACTCGTCACGAGTTTGTCGCCGACGCGCTGGAAGGTCGCGGCCAGGTTCGGCGGGAGCTTGTGTTCGTCGGGCGCGATGTCGATGCGTCCCGGGAAGGCACGGACGATCGGCGCCGACAGCTTGAAGTTGCCCAGTTTCACCTCGCCCGCCTCGAATTGACGCCCCTGGATCGGGAAGGCGCCGGGATTCACATGCCCTGCCGGCTTGGCGAAATTGCTCGCGTCGATGGGCCGGTCGACCCAGTCGAGTTCGTAATGCGTGCTACCGCCCACCGTGATCTCACGCCACTGGAACATCTCCACGTGACGGACGAGGATCGGCGATTCCGCACGGACATTGAACTCGGGATCGCGCGGGGCATCGAGGATCTGCGGCATGCCGCTGACCCGGGTCATCGAACCGTATTGCCCCGACGAGGGCCGGCCTTCGGCGCCCAGGTCCAGCACAGGCGCGCCGTGACGCGCCATGGCTGCACCGTAGTCCATGACCCGGTGTTCGTTCCAGGCAATCAGGCCCAGTCCGCCAAGCAGCAATACGGCACCGGCGATGCGCGCACCCCAGGCCATGCCGCTGTCCTTGATCTTGTGTTTCGACCTCATCCCGCCCCCGTGCCCATCACCAGCGTCCTTACGCCTCGATGCCGCTTAGTCGTTCATGCATATCGGCGGCCGCGTAACGGCCTTTACCGTCCTTTTCCACGGACGCCATGGCGCAGCCGTGGTCGTGGGTAAAGAACAGCTTTACCCCACGTGCGATCTTGTCGTCGAGAAACGCCCGTTTTTCGTCGATCAGCTTTTCCGGCCAGCGGTCATAGCCCATCGTCACCGGCAGATGCACCCAGGGACGTCCGGGGATCAGGTCGGCGCAGAACACGACCCCACCCACCTCGGCCAGCATGAGGCCCGGTGTATGCCCTTCGGAAAACGCGAAGCGCACGGCCTCGCCCAGCGACGATGCCTGCCCCGTCTCAACCAGTTCCAGCCGACCGCTCGCCTCGAGCAGACCGACCAGTTCGGCAATGAACGACGCACGGTCGCGTGGATGTGGATCGCGCGCACGTGCCCAGTGGTCGGCGCCGACGACGAAGCGTGCATTCGGGAACAGCAGCGTGGGCGCCTGGCCTTCAACCCACGGAGCAAGCAAGCCGCCCGCATGATCGAAGTGCAGGTGCGACAGCACGACGGCGTCGATGTCCTCGTGGCGCAGACCGACCTCGGCCAGCGAATCGAGCAAGACGTGGCGATCCTCGACGACCCCGAAGCGTTCACGCATGGCCGGATCGAAGAAGGCCCCGATCCCGGTCTCGAACAGCACGTTCCGGCCGTCCAGGTCGGTGACGAGAAGGCAACGGCAGGCCAGCGGGATACGGTTCTCCGCATCCGGCGTTATCCAGCGCGACCACATCGCGCGCGGCGCGTTGCCGAACATGGCCCCGCCGTCGAGGCGCTGAGAATTGCCGATGAGTGACCAGAGTTTCATACCGGCAACCTTACTGCACCTTGCCCAGGCCCGACGGGCGCCGCGGATCGCTGGCGGCGTCGAGCGTGTTCGTACGGTGGTCCCAGGTCACCACGTTCATGAAGCCCCATGGCGAACGATTCTTCAGCACATGGCCCATGTCGGTGAGCGCCTTGGCCGTCGCATCGTCGAAGACGCCGGCTTCGATATCCACCCGATCGGGCAGGTACTGATGGTGATAGCGCTTCTGCGCAGTGATCTCAGAGGCGCTCTTGCCGTCGATGAAGGCGAGGATGCCCTCGAGCACCTGGGTGATGATGGTCGAGCCGCCTGGCGAGCCGATCACCGCCGTGCGGTCGGCACCGAACACGAAGCTGGGCGACATCGACGAGAGCATGCGCTTGCCCGGCTCCGGTGCATTGGCCAGGGCGCCGCGCAGGCCGAAGGCATTCGGCTGGCCCGGCACGAGAGCGAAGTCGTCCATCTCGTCGTTGAGCACGACGCCGGTACCCTTGGCGACAAAGCCCGAGCCGAACTCGAGGTTTACCGTGAGCGTCGAAGCGACCATGTTGCCCTCGGCGTCGATGACCGAGAAATGCGTGGTGTGCATGCCCGGCTCGGGGGCCATCGAGGTCGGCAGGAGATCGGACGGCGTCGCCTTGTCCGGCGAGATCGTCGCGCGCAGGCCGTCCGCGTAGTACTTCGACAACAGCATGTCGAGCGGCATCTTCACGAAGTCAGGATCGCCGAGGTATTCGTTGTGGTCGCGGAACGCGCGGCGCATCGACTCGATCGTCAGGTGCGTGGCATGGGCGACGTCCACCTTCGTCAGGTCGAAGCCGGAAAGGATGTTGAGGATTTCCGCGATGGCTATGCCGCCGGAAGAAGGCGGCGGTGCGGTGACGATACGATAGCCCTTGTAATCGACGGAAAGCGGCTCGCGCTCCTTCGCCTGGTAAGCCTCCAGATCGGCTGCCGTCCAGTTGCCGCCGGCGCTGCGCGATGCGTCGACGAGCAGCCTCGCGGTCTCGCCCTTGTAGAAGCCGTCGCGGCCTTTCGCCGCCAGCCGCTGCAGTGTCTTCGCCAGATCCGGCTGCTTCAGCGTCCAGCCGGCAGCGGGCACCTTGCCTCCCGGCAGGTACACGGCGGCCGAGGCCGGATAACGGGCGAGAACGTCCTTGCGATCCTCGATGGTGCCGAGGAAACGCGCATCCGGCTGGAAGCCCTCCGTGGCGATGCGAATCGCCGGCGCGAGGGAAACCGACAGCGGAAGCTTGCCGTAATGCGCCGCCATCCAGACCAGGCCGGCCGGTTCACCAGGGATACCGGCAGACAGCGGACCGTTCGTGGATACGTCTCTGTTCGGCTGGCCGTCCTTGCCGACGTAGGCCTTCATATCGACGGCCTTCGGCGCGGTTTCCCGCGCATCGATGAAGACGTCGCGGTTGTCGGACGCGCGATGCAGCAGGGCCATGAAGCCGCCGCCGATGCCCGAACTCTGCTGTTCGACGACGGCGAGCGTCGACGAGACGGCGACAGCGGCGTCGAAAGCGTTGCCACCCTTGCCCAGCACTTCGAAGCCGGCGTTCGTGGCCAGGTAGTTCGCGCTGGCGATAGCGGCGTGGCCGGGGCCTTTCGAAGCTTGCGGCACGGTCGTTGCGGCGGCGCTGCCTGCGCCAACGACAAGAAAGAAGCTCGCGGCGAGCACGCGCCACGACGGGGCATGGACCATGGGGGTTTCGCTCCGGAAAGTGATATCGCTATCGGTGAGATTAACCGATGCGGCCGGGCAAGGGCTTACGAGGCGGCTTTCGCCATCAGGTGCTCGTACTTGAGCATCAACTGCTCGCGCGATTCCACGTGGTCGGGATCGTTCGGGATGCACTCGACCGGGCAGACCTCGACGCACTGAGGCACGTCGAAATGACCCACGCACTCGGTGCACAGGTCGGGATTGATCTCGTAATACACCTCGCCAAGCGAGATGGCCTTGTTCGGGCACACGGGTTCGCAGACGTCGCAGTTGACGCAGGTGTCGAGGATGATCAGGGACATGGCGGCCATTTTACCCCCAAAGAGGGGGCGGTCGCGGATTGGAGGCTGTTTCGCGCATTGCCTGGGGGCTGGCTCGCCTTCGTTTGGCTCGAGGTTTCGTGGGGTCGAGCGCAACGCTCGCTGCTGGTGGGTCTTCGTTCGACGCGATAGGGGCTGACCCTCGACATTACGAGGACGATGTTGTGGGAGCCGCTTCAGCGGCGATGTTGTGGGAGCCGCTTCAGCGGCGATCTTGTGGGAGCCGATTCATCGGCGATCCCGCGGCAGCGGGCCAGGGTGCGGCAAGCACCCATCGCCGCTGAAGCGGCTCCCACAGTAAAGGCACCCCCGGTCGGAGCCCGACCCGGCCCGCAGGGCAATAAGTACACGGCCGCGGCACGCGGCCCTTCCGACGCGGGGCCCGGGGCGGGTCGCCGAAGCGGGGCCCCGAGGGTGGCGCCCGCTGGCTCTTGCGACGCAACGCGAGCCGAACGAAGGCGAGGCCAAAGGCGGGCCAGCCCCCCCCCCCCTAACACGGATGCAAAGAGCAAAAAAAAGGCGCCGCAGGTGCGGCGCCCTTCGTTCGACACCGTTCGCCGGGTCGATCAGTACGCGACGAAACGGTACGTGGCACCGGTCGGGGCCAGAGCGTCGGCGACGCGCTGCTGGTCGGCCTGGTCGCCGATGAACAGCACGATGACGTTCTTGAACGAACCCGCATTCGCGCCCTTGAAGGCTTCGACGATGAGGTCGGCCGTCTTCGCCGATTCCGGGCCACCGAAGACCAGCATGTTGCCCGGGGTGACGCCGCGGGCGACCGTGCCCTGGACGTTCTCGAGCTGGCGGGCGCGACCGTCCTGGCCGGCCTGGTCGTCGCCGGCGGGTACGAAGTACGGGAACGGGCGGTCGGCCGTCATGCCCTGCATGTTCTTGCGCACGATCTGGCCGAAGTACTGGCTCCAGGCCTTGGTATCGGTCGGATTGGTCGGCTTGGCGAGGGCGGCTTCCTGCTGCGTGGCAGCCTGATCGGCGTCTTCCGACTTGTTGCAGGCCGAGAGGGCCAGAGCGGCGGTCAGGGCCACGGACGCGGCGAGAACGAACTTACGCATGATGATCACCTTTGTTTTCAAGAGTTGCGCCAGCGTTGGCGCATGGCCTGCTGCACCGCCGGATGCACGAAGCCGGAGATATCGCCACCCAGGCGACCGATTTCACGCACTAGCGAGGAGGAAATGAAGCTGTACTGCTCGGCTGGCGTCAGGAACAGCGTCTCGGCCTGGGGAATCAGGTGACGGTTCATGCTGGCCAGCTGGAACTCGTACTCGAAATCCGACACGGCTCTCAGACCACGCAGGATCACGCCTGCGCCGATCTCGGCGACGAAGTGGGCGAGCAGGCAATCGAAACCGCGGACTTCCACGTTGGGCAGGTCGGCCAGCGCCAGGCGCGCCAGCGCGATGCGCTCGCCAAGGCTGAAGCCGGGGCCCTTGTTGCGACTCTCCGCCACGGCCACGACGATGCGGTCGAACAGCGGCGCGGCACGGGACACCAGATCGGCGTGACCGTTCGTGATCGGATCGAACGTGCCGGGATAAACGGCAAGTCGCGGATTGGCCGGCAGAGAAGTCATGAAGGCGGGTCGAAGGAAAGCGCGGGCTAGCTTAACGGATCAGCCGGGGTGCGGCGATAGAGGGCGTAGGCCACTTCTCCGGCGTGACCCTGGCGATGCGGGAACCAGTTGCCAGGAAGGCGGAAGGTCGCACCGCGAGGAGCCTCCACGTAAATCCAGCCATGGGCGGCAATCCACCCACCCTCTTCCAGTTGTCCTGCGGTGTCCGCCCAGATATCCAGGGCAAAGGGCGGGTCGAGCAGGACGACGTCGAACGGGCGGGCGGGACCGCGCAGCCACCGCGATGCATCCTCGCCGACGACCTCGCCGCCGACCTTGAGTCGGGCCAGGTTCGCCTTGAGCGCGGCAGCCAGCCTGGTGTCGCGCTCGACGAAGGTAACCGCGCCGGCGCCGCGGGAGAGCGCCTCGATCCCGAGCGCCCCGGTTCCGGCGTAGAGATCGAGGCAGCGCGCCCCGCCAACCACGGGCTGCAGCCAATTGAACAGGGTTTCGCGGACGCGATCGGCCGTGGGCCGGAGTCCGGGCAGGTCGGGGACGTCGAGGCGGGAGTTGCGCAGGGTTCCGCCGATGATGCGGACGCGACCGGAGGCGCTCATCGCTCAGCGGCCAGTGAGGACGGGAGTGCTAGCATTCGCCTATTGTCTTTGAATCGCTGGCGCAATGCTCAAGTTCTGGAAGAAGAAGCCCGTCGAACCTACCGCGACACCCGATGTCGCGCCGCCCGAAGAGCGCGTGGACAAGGCTGCCGACGCCGCCTCGATCGACGCCGGCCCGGCGGTCTCCGAAGCCCTTGCCGAAGCCGTCCTGCCCGAGACGGAAGCTCCCGAGGTGGAGCCCGACATCGAGGAAGCCTCGATCGTCGAAGCGGCCCAGCCGGTCAAGCGAAGCTGGCGCGAGCGCCTGTCCGGCAGTGGCTTCGCCAAGAGCCTCAGCACGCTGTTCGTTCGTCATCCCAAGCTGGACGACGATCTCCTCGACGAGCTGGAAACGACCCTGATTACCGCCGACGTGGGCGTGGAGGCCAGCGGCAAGCTGGCCGAAGACCTGCGCAAGCGCATGCACAAACGCGAATTCGCCGATGCTGGAGACCTCCTGAAGGCCCTGCGCCGTGAACTGGTCGCGTTGCTCAAGCCGGTGGAAAAGCCGCTGGACGTCACCACGTCCACGCCCTTCGTCATTCTCACCGTCGGCATCAACGGCGTGGGCAAGACCACCACGATCGGCAAACTGGCCCGCCGCTATTCGGACGAAGGCCGCAGCGTGATGCTCGCCGCGGGCGATACGTTCCGCGCCGCCGCGGTCGAGCAGCTGAAGACCTGGGGCGAACGCAACAAGGTCCCTGTCGTTTCGCAGGGTCAGGATGCGGACTCGGCAAGCGTCATTTTCGACGCGCTCCAGGCCGCCCGTTCCCGTGGCACGCAGGTCCTGATCGCCGACACCGCGGGCCGCCTGCACACCCAGGGCGGACTCATGGACGAGCTTGGCAAGATCGGCCGGGTGATGAAAAAGCTCGATGCCGCCGCCCCACACGAAGTGCTCATGGTCATCGACGGCACGACGGGCCAGAATGCGATCAGCCAGCTTCGCCAGTTCCGCGACACCGCAGGCGTGACTGGCCTTGTGGTCACGAAGCTCGACGGGACCGCCAAGGGCGGCGTGATGTTTGCGCTGGCCCGCGAGTTCGGGCTGCCGATTCGCTACGTGGGGCTGGGCGAGACCGCCACCGACCTGCGCGTCTTCGACGCAGAAGCCTTCGTCGACGGCCTGTTGCCGGCGAGCCTCGGTGGCTGAGTGAGCGTCGCATCGAAAGCGTCGCGGCCATGAACCGTCGACTGCGGATCGGCTTGCTCGCCGTCGCCGGACTTGTCGCAGCGATCGTCGTCGCGGCGCTTATCGCCATGTACGTCGTGCTTCAGCCGGAGCGTTTCACCGCGCTGCTGCAGTCACGCGCCCGGGCCGCCGGGCTCGAGCTTACACTGGCCAGTCCGGCCAGCCCCACTCTCTGGCCTAAGCCCTCGCTGGAACTGGATGGCATCACGCTGCGCGGCAATGCGGGCGGCACGCCACTGATCGTCGCGTCACGCGGGAAGCTCGTGCTGCCGTGGCGCACCCTGATGGGTGGCGAGGCGACAATCTCGCGACTCGAGGTCGAAGGCGCGCGTATCGACCTCGACGCCGTCTCCGCCTATATCGACTCGCTTCCGCCGCGACCCTCTACCGCAGGCGCGATCCTGCCCGCCATCGATGCCGGTTTCCGCGTCTCGCGAAGCACCCTGCTTCGCGGCAACCGCCTGCTGCTTTCCAACGTCGACATCGATGCCGGGCGTCTGGCCAACGATCATCGTTTCACGCTGACGATCAATGCGAGCACGGCTGACGATGCCCCTTACGCGCTCGACCTCGCGACGACGCCTTCGCTCGCGCGCGGCATACTGACGCTCGACGACCTCGACCTGGACATAGCCGGCAAGGGCCGTTTCAGCGCGACGTTGCGCGGCGATGCCACCTGGCGAGGAGGCGCGGATGTCGGGGCCTCGATGGCCGGGCGAGTCACGCGCACCGCTGCGGCGCCCTACGACGTCGTGCTGGGTATCACGCCGGCGAACCAGCAGGACCCGCTATCGATCGCCATGAAGATCGACGGCGAGCAGGACCACGCGGACCTGCACCTGCCGCCGCTCGCGTTGGCCGATTGGTGGACGGGCATGCAGGCCGGGCATTCGCCGACCCTGCCTCCCGTGCAAGGCAGCGTCGACGCCACGCAGGTCGATATCGGCAGCGTGCATATCAAGGGCCTGCGTGTCCGCGCCACGCCGGTGTCGCCGGCCGCAAGTTCCACCGTGATCGCTCCGGCTGCTTCGCCATGAATCCCTTCGCTACCGAACTGCTGCGCTGGTACGACCATCACGGCCGCAAAGACCTCCCCTGGCAGCACCCGCGCGATGCGTACCGCGTATGGCTGTCGGAGATCATGCTGCAGCAAACCCAGGTCGTAACGGTGATCGGCTACTTCGAACGCTTCGTGCAGCGGCTGCCGACGCTCGCCTCGCTGGCGGCGGCGGACGAAGACACCGTGCTGGCACTGTGGTCCGGTCTTGGCTATTACCGTCGGGCGCGCTTCCTGCACCGGGCCGCACAACTGTGCGTCGAACGCCACGGCGGTGAATTGCCGCGCGACATCGATGCCTTGCTGGCGTTGCCGGGCATCGGCCGTTCCACCGCCGGCGCCATCCTTGCCCAGGCGTATGGACTGCGTTTTCCGATCCTGGACGGCAACGTAAAGCGCGTGCTCGCCCGCTATCACGGCATCGCCGGACATCCGGGCGAGAGCGCCGTGGAAAAGCGCCTGTGGGTGTTTGCGGACGAACACACTCCCGCGGCGCGCACGGCGGATTTCACCCAGGCGATCATGGACCTCGGTGCCACCGTCTGCGTACGCAGCAAGCCGCTGTGCCCGCTGTGCCCGCAAGCCGCCAGATGCATCGCCTTGCGAGACGGCCTGACCGCGACACTGCCCACGGCCAAGCCCGGCAAGAAAATCCCGACCCGCGCGCTGTCGATGCTGCTGCTGCGCGACGCTCACGGTCGCGTCCTGTTGGAAAAGCGCGGGGCTCAAGGCGTGTGGTCGGGACTGTGGAGCCTGCCCGAGGCGGAGGATGTCGCAGCGGCCGGCAGCGTCGCCTCCCGTCTCGCCCGCGTCGGCGAAGCCGATCCACTACCCGCCTTCACCCACGTCTTCAGTCACTACCGACTGGACGTTTCACCCATCCTGTTCGACCATGCGGCCCCGCTTGCCGCCGTGGCCGACCGCCCCGACCGGCGCTGGTGCGACCGCGACGAGATAGCCTCGCTCGGCCTGCCCGCCCCGGTACGCACGCTGCTGGACAACCTTCCGGAGATATCCCCATGACGCGCATGGTTCACTGCGTGAAACTCGACCGCGATGCCGAAGGCCTCGACTTCGCCCCGTGGCCAGGCGACCTCGGCAAGCGCATCTACGAGAATGTCTCCAAGGAAGCTTGGGCGCAGTGGCTGAGCCACCAGACCATGCTGATCAACGAGATGCGCCTGTCCCCGCTCGACCCGAAGACGCGCGGTTTCCTCAGTGGGGAAATGGAGAAGTACTTCTTCGGCGGCGATGTGGTGCAGCCCGCCGGCTACGTTCCGCCCGAACGAGAGGCTTGACGTCGGCCCTCGCAACGGATTTAATACGCGGCTCCACTCGCCGCAACGCTCGTTGCAGGCTCCTGTGGCTCGGTAGCTCAGTTGGTAGAGCAGGGGATTGAAAATCCCCGTGTCGGCGGTTCGATTCCGTCCCGAGCCACCATTTCCCCGCACTTGCAGACCATCGCGATAGCAGCGGCGTCACACACTCTCCCTCTTGCTCCATACCCTGCGCATGTCGTCGCGCCGGGGCATCGTCTGCGCGTATGCTCATACGCACGGCGATGGACAACGACGGGTGACTTATGCGGATCGCGCTGTTGGTTTGTATGGTCGGCCTTTCCGCCGGATGTACCGAGGCCAGGCGGATAACGCTTCCTGATGGTGACCAGGCCTTTCTGGTCACCTGCAACACAGGCTCTCAGGACATCGGCGACTGCTACAACAAGGCTTCGGGTCTGTGCCATGGGCCCTACGAAGTGATCGACCGCACCGAGGGCGCGCAAGTCCAGTACAGCGCCAAGCCGTACACGGCAGCCGGCGGCGCCATGGCGAGGCGGGACATCACGGTTCAGTGCCGTGGCTGAGTAGCCGCATCCACGGAAAAATACGACCGTATCGCGGGGGCGATGGCTACAGACCGATCCGTTGCCGCTGGGCGAGCATGGGCTCGGCCCTGGCGGAGACACCTCTCATGACGAACCCGAACGTAACGATCGACGGGCAAAAACCGGTCTCGATTCTCAATTCAGACATCTACGAGGCGCGATACGCTCGTGTTTCCCAGCCAGGACTCACGGAGGGTCATCCAGTGGTGCTCGAAGCCTTGCTCAAAAGTATCGACGGCCGCCTGCAAACCATGGACGCGCGCCTGCAGAAGGTTAGCGAAGATGTCGGTGAATTGAAGGTACAGGTAGCCGCGGTTGCGATCCGACTGGATGTCGTGGAGAGCCGCCTCGATGGCATCGACAGGCGCCTGGATCGCATGGATGATCGCTTTGACCGTATGGATCAGCGCCTTGACCGCATGGACGAACGTTTCGACCGTATGGACGAACGTTTCGACCGCATGGATCAACGTTTCGATCGCATGGATCAGCGCTTCGATGCGGCGGAACGCCGTCAGGGAACTTTGGAAACCCGGCTCGACCGCATCGAAACCAACCTCGCCGGCCTTCCGACCTGGAAGGGCGTCGGCGCCGCGAGCGCCACCGTGGCCCTCGGTTGCGGCGGCATGGTCGCCTGGATGGCTAACGGCGGCGCAAAAACGCTGGGCAGGCTCTTCGAATAACGTCCGTCAGGTGTTCACATCGCGGCCCGCGTCGCCTTCGCACTGTCGAAGCGCCACGTTGAGGCTGGCCTGCTCATCGATTCGGTCCAGACCGGCGGGCTGTCCCGCAAGCATGCCGCCGATACGACGAATCCTCGCGTCCATCGCCACGCGAAGTTGTTCCCGGCCTTGCTGACCGCAGGGTGTGCGCGGCTTCCACGCCGACAGTGCGGCGGCCCGCGACGCGAGCACCCTCTGACGCTCCGGTGCCTGGTCATGCCCCGCACGCTGTGCCTCGGTCACCTGTGCCTGCCATTCGGCAAGCGCCGCACGCAGGTCCGCGATGTCTGCCGCCTGCGCCGTGGCGTCCGCAGTCCGTGCGCGATGAGAGGCCGTGAACGCCAGCATGGCGGTGGTCGCCGAAGCCACGAACGCGATCAGAATCACCACGAGTGCGACGCGGCGGCCATTGGCGCCGGATGCCGGCATCTCAGGCTCGGGATTGTTCATGTCCGCTCCGCTGCTGCGTAAGATCGCCTCATTCTGACCGATCCTCGGGACCGGTGGATCCCGCCGAGAGCGATCCGGGGCGCGACATGGTGTCGCTCGCAGGTGCGACCCAGGTAGCGGACATGAACTCGTTACGTCGATATATTCGGAAGACTCCCCCTGTCAGAAGGCAGCCTCCCCACATGGTCCGGACGTCCCGACTCGCCCTTTTCGCCGCACTGGTCGCATCCATCGCCCAGCCCGCCATCGCCGAGGAACTCCGGGTGATGTCGTTCAACGTGCGCACCATTACCGGAAAGGATGGCCCGAACCGCTGGGAGGCTCGGCGGGACCTGTTCGCCGATACCATCCGGCAGCTTCATCCGGACGTGATCGGCACGCAGGAACTGGCTCAGGAACAGGGCGACGACACCGTCTCGCGCCTTCCGGAATACACCTGGTTCGGCCGCGATCGCTTCGGCGGCCATGCTGACGAGCACATGGGCATCTTCTACCGAAAGGACCGCCTCAAGCTGATCGATAGCGGTGACTTCTGGCTCTCCGATACCCCGGACAAGGTGGCCAGCATCACCTGGGGCAACCTATTCCCGCGCATGGTGAACTGGGCGCTGTTCGAACGACGCTCGGACCACAAGCGCTTCTACCTGCTCGATACGCACTATCCGTACCGTGATCAGGATGAAGACGCACGGTCCCGTAGTGCGCATGAAATGGCGGCGTGGATAGGCAAGTTGCCTGCCGGCGTGCCCGTCATCATCACCGGCGACTTCAACACCGGCCCGGAAAGCGAAGCGCACGCCACGCTTACGTCCGCGCTCAAGGATGCCTGGCCCACGGCAGCCAAGCGCGAGGGCCCGGAAGAGACCTTCCACGACTTCACCGGCAAGCCGACGAAGCGGATCGACTGGATTCTCTATCGCGGCGTGGAAGCCACGTCGGTGCAGACCGTGACGACCTCGAAAGACGGCCGTTATCCGTCCGACCATTTCCCCGTCGAAGCGAACTTCACGCTTTGAGGCCGTACATGCGGCCACCGGCAACGCACTGACCGGTCGGCTTCCGGGTGGATGTGGGGGACGCTCGCTGCGGAACCTTCGGAAAGGTGAACGGGCCTTGGCGACTTGCCAGCGCGGCGGCGCCCGGCGATAGTCGGCGGCATCACCTGGGGGACAACGATATGCGCCGTCTGCTTGCCGCCGTTACGCTGCTGCTCGTCACCGCTTGCGCATTTGCCGCGCCCGCCGACAGCTCACCGCCCTCCCCTTCGTATTTCGATCATGCCGGCCACGACGACGTCCTGTCGGGTGGCGTGAAGATGATCACCATCGATACGCCCAAAGGCAAATTCAGGGTCTGGACCAAGCGGGTCGGCAACAATCCGACCATCAAGGTACTGCTCCTGCATGGCGGCCCTGGCGCCACGCACGAGTACTTCGAAGCCTTCGACAGCTATTTCCCCGGTGCCGGTATCGAGTATTACTACTACGACCAGCTGGGCTCGGCCTTCAGCGACAAGCCTACCGACGAATCGCTGTGGGAAATCCCGCGTTTTGTCGACGAGGTGGAGCAGGTTCGCCAGGCCCTGCACCTGGACAAGGACAACTTCTATCTCCTCGGCCACTCGTGGGGTGGCGTGCTCGCCATCGAATACGCGCTGAAGTATCCACAGCACCTCAAGGGCCTGATCGTTTCCAACATGGTCGACAGCATTCCCGCCTACAACGAGTACGCGACGAAGGTGCTGATGCCGGCGATGGACCCGAAGAAGCTCGCCGAGGTCAAGCGCATGGAAGCCCAGAAGAAGACCGACGACCCAGCCTATATGGCCATTCTGATGCCGATGCACTACGAGCAGCACGTATTGCGCATGCCGTCCGGGCAGTGGCCGGAGCCGGTACTGCGCTCGTTCGGTCACATCAACGAGCAGATCTACGTGTCCATGCAGGGACCCAGCGAACTTGGCGCCAGCGGCAAGCTGCTGCATTGGGACCGCAGCAAGGACCTGAAGACGATCAAGGTCCCCACGCTGGTGATCGGCGCCCGATACGACACGATGGACCCGAAGTACATGGAGGCCATGGCGAAGAAGATGCCCGATGCCCGGTTCCTGCTTTGCCCAAAGGGAGCCCATCTGGCGATGTACGACGACCAGCAGACGTATTTCACCGGGTTGATCGGGTTCTTGAAGGATGTGGATGCGGGGAAGGCGTTGCGCTAGAGGGTGAGGAGGCCGGTCCGCGATCCGGTCTACACCTGTGAGACGGCTTTCTGGCAACATCACCCGGTTAACGACGCGCCGTAGCGCGCCAGCCGGACAGCCAAGCCCATGAATCTGCAAGCCAATTACGAACAGATCCCGCTCAAGGACTACGCCGAGCGGGCGTATCTCGACTATTCCATGTACGTGGTACTGGACCGCGCGCTGCCCTTCGTGGGTGACGGGCTCAAGCCGGTGCAGCGCCGCATCATCTACGCCATGAGCGAGTTGGCCCTGTCGGCCACGGCGAAACCGAAGAAGTCCGCGCGCACCATCGGCGACGTGATCGGCAAGTTCCATCCGCACGGCGACTCGGCGTGCTACGAAGCGATGGTGCTGATGGCCCAGCCGTTTTCGTACCGCTACCCGCTCGTGGATGGTCACGGCAACTTCGGCTCGCCGGACGATCCGAAGAGTTTCGCCGCGATGCGCTACACGGAATCGCGCCTTACGCCGATCGCCGAGGTACTGCTTTCCGAACTGGGCCATGGCACGGTCGACTGGGTTCCGAACTTCGACGGCACGATGGACGAACCCTCGTGGCTGCCCGCCCGCGTGCCGCATGTGCTGCTGAACGGCTCGATGGGCATCGCCGTCGGCATGGCCACCGATATCCCGCCGCACAACCTGCGTGAAGTCGCCAGCGCCTGCATCCGCCTGCTGGACGATCCGGACGCGACGATCGCCGATCTGTGCGAGCACGTGCACGGCCCCGACTACCCGACGCTTGCGGAGATCATCACGCCGCGCCGCGAGATCATGGCGATGTACCAGAGCGGCGGCGGCTCCGTCCGTGCCCGCGCCGTATACGAGCGCGACGAAGGCAACATCGTCATCACCGCGCTGCCGCACCAGGTGTCGCCGTCGAAGATCCTCGAGCAGATCGCCGCGCAGATGCGGGCTAAGAAGCTGCCGATGATCGAAGACCTGCGTGACGAATCGGACCATGAAAACCCGATCCGCCTGGTGCTGGTGCCGCGCTCCAACCGCGTCGATGCCGACGAAATGATGCAGCACCTCTTCGCCACGACCGATCTGGAAAAGAGCTTCCGCATCAACATGAACATGATCGGCCTGGATGGCCGCCCGCAGGTTAAGGACCTCAAGATGGTCCTGACGGAGTGGCTGCGTTTTCGCACCGACACCGTCACGCGGCGGCTCAACCATCGCCTGGGCCGGGTGGAACGCCGCCTGCACCTGCTCGATGCCCTGCGCATCGCCTACCTCAACCTGGACGAAGTCATTCGGATCGTCCGCACCGAGGAAGAGCCCAAGCCGGTCCTCATCTCGCGTTTCCGTCTCGACGAGGAACAGGCCGACTACATCCTCGAGACCAAGCTGCGCCAGCTGGCCCGCCTCGAGGAGATGAAGATCAACGAGGAAACCAGCAAGCTCGAGGAAGAGCGCGCACGCATCAGCGTGTTGCTGAAGTCGCCCGCCAAGCTGAAGAGCCTGATCAAGGAAGAACTGCGTAGCGACGCCGAGAAGTATGGCGACGAGCGTCGCTCCCCGCTCATCGAGCGCAGTGTCGCGCAGGCGCTGGACGAGAGCGCCCTGGTCGCTTCCGAGCCGGTCACCGTGGTGCTCTCGCAGAAAGGCTGGGTCCGTGCCGGCAAGGGCCACGACATCGACGGCGAGGCGCTGTCCTACCGAGATGGCGACAGCTTGCTGGCCATATCCCGTGCGCGTACGACGCAGCAGGTCGCCTTCATCGATTCCACCGGCCGCGCCTATGCCACGCCGGCGCACACGCTGCCTTCCGCGCGCGGCAACGGCGAACCGCTCACGGGCCGCTTCAGCCCGCCGGCCGGAGCCAGGTTCGATGCCCTCGTAACGGCGGATAACGACACCCGCGTCGTGCTGGCAACCGACTTCGGCTACGGCTTCGTGACACGCTTCGAAGCGCTGACCGGCCGCCAGAAGGCCGGCAAGCAGATTATCTCGCTCAGTGACGGTGCCCGTGTCCTCGCGCCTGCCATCTCCGCCGATCCGTCGCGCGACCGCATTGTCGTGGTCACCGGCGAAGGCCACCTGTTGATGTTCTCGGTGGCGGAACTGCCGGAACTGGACAAGGGCAAGGGCAACAAGCTCATCGAGATTCCGAAGGCCAAGCTGTCGTCGGGCGAAGAGCGCGTGGTCGGTGTTGCCGTCGTTACCGAGGGCAAGGGCGAAATCACTCTGTACGCCGGTCAGCGCAAGCTGACCCTGAAGTGGGCCGACCTCGTGGAATACGGCGGCAGCCGGGCGACGCGAGGCGGCGTGCTGCCGCGTGGGCTGCGCCGCGTGGAGCGCATCGAGACGACCGGCTGAGGTCTGGCTGGCGGCCCCTGCCGGGGCCGTCGCCGCTGAAGCGGCTCCCACACAGAGCGGCTGTTGTGGGAGCCGCTTCAGCGGCGATTCTTGCCCCCTGTGGGAGCCGCTTCAGCGGCGATTCTTTGCCCCCCCTGTGGGAGCCGCTTCAGCGGCGATTCTTGCCCCCTGTGGGAGCCGCTTCAGCGGCGATTCGTCAGAGCCGCGTCACGCTCCATGAAACCATCCGCCCGTCCTTGTACGGCATGACGCCATGGAACGGCCGTGGATCGGCGTCGAAAACCAGCGGCAGGAAGTGACGATCGCCCTCCCACATAGGCAGGCGATCCAGCTCGGCCACCGGCACCCACTCCAGCTTGCCCTCGGGATTGGACTCGAGCGGCGTGCCGGCGTAGCGGTCGACGATGAAGATGAAGCCCAGCCAGTCCTCGCCGTTCTTGCCGAAGCCAGGCCAGTTCAGCGTGCCACGCAGGCGCATCTGGAGGCATTCGATGCCGGCCTCCTCCATGATCTCGCGCCGCATGCACGCGGCGATGTCCTCGCCCGGCTCCATTTTCCCACCCAGGCCGTTGTACTTGCCCAGGTGCTGGTCGTCCTGGCGGGCGTTGCGGTGGATCATGAGGACGCGCTGGCCGTCCGGCGATATCACGTAGCCTAGTGTGGCAACGATGGGCGTATAAGGCATGGCGGTGGCAACAAGGGGGAAAAACCCCGGAGTTTACCCCCTCGCCATGCGAAGGCGGCGTTTCGCCCCTTGCGCGGCCGGAGCGACCCGGCGAACATCGACGGATGCCCCACCCGCCGCTTTCCCGCATGACCCGCCCCTTCCTCGTTCGCATCGCCATCGTGGCCGGCCTGGCGGCTACCGCCATGGGCTGCGTCGCGCCGGCGGACGCCGTCGACAGCCGCGACCTGGTGTTCGACAGCCAGTCCTATTTCGCCGTCACCGTCGACACCCGCCGCGAAGACATCGAGCTGTACTGGCGCAATCCGGAAACGGACCAACCGTTCAGCACGATCGATGCGCTCAGGACCTGGACTTCGGCCAGGGGCCGGCCGCTGTCGTTCGCGACTAACGCGGGCATCTACGATCGCGACTTCAAGCCGCTTGGCCTGTATGTCGAGAACGGCAAGGCGCTCGTCCCCTTGAACCTGATTCACGGCAACCCGCGCTCGGGCAACTTCTCACTGTTACCCAACGGGGTTTTCGCCGTCTACGACGATGGCAGCGCCGATGTTCATACCAGCGAAGGATTTCGCGACGCCGCCCGTAAGCCGAAGTGGGCCACGCAGTCGGGCCCCATGCTGGTGATCGACGGCCAGATCAATCCGCAGTTCGACAACGGCTCGGACAGCATGAAGTGGCGCAGTGGCGTGTGTGCCAAGTCGCCGCATGAAGTGGTCTTCGTGGTCAGCCGGGCACCGGTCAACTTCCACAGTTTCGCGCGGCTGTTCCGCGACGAGATCGGCTGCCGCGACGCTCTGTTCCTCGACGGCACGATCTCGCAAGCCTTCACGCCCGACGACGGCTACGCGGGCGCGCCGGCCTTCATGACCAAGCCCTACGCGGGCATGATCGCGGTGTTCCCCAAGCAACGGTAGTCCGCCTCAGTCGTAGGGCATCATCAGCTTGATGCTATCGCTCCAACCGACGCGCGCCTTCGCTTGCAGTGTCCGGTCGGGCGGCTGCGCCGGGGTCGCGCAATTGGGACCATTGAAGCATGTATTCCAGCCCGCCTCGTAAATCATGCTGTATGACAGCTTGCGCCCTTCGTTACCGCGCAACGGCAGCTCCCAGATGATTTCGTACTGGGGATTGAGGGTCGCGGCCAGCGGCGTCGCCTGGGCAAGGCTACCTGCGTGTTCGCGTGCATTGACCCACCGGTAGAGGGCGGGAATATCCGGGGTCCATCGGGTAGCCCGATAGAAGACGGAGTCGGCGCTGGTCCGTGTCTGTACCAGCTGCATTTCCGATTGCGCGACGTCCGTCGTCGCCTTGACGATGTTCAGGCTGAAGCTCATGTTTGGCGTCACCTTCCCTGTCGTGTCGACGGAGACGCCGGCCTGCGCATTGCCGCCGACGATGAATCGCTCGGCCCGGGAAACCGTAACGACGCCGTCGATCGAATCGGCGGGATACAGAGATCGCAACCGCGGCTCCCGCGGACACCCGGGAAGATCAGGTGCGTCCGGCACTTCGCAGAGGAACAGATTTGTCTTGGACGAGCGGGGGAAGGACGAGTCTACGGGCCACGCCGAGCCAACATCGTCGTTCCTGGTCGGACCCCACCCGCTATGAATGGACGCGTCGAGCAGGCGCCGCATTCCACCGCCAACGGCATCGAAGTACCCTTCGGTGCCGTCGCGCCGGCCAAAACCGCTGCCCCCACCCTCGCCCACGGTCTTGGTCCAGAGCAGGAACGTCGTCCCCTTCGGATCGAGGGGATCGTCGTTGCGAAACAATCCCCATTCGGCGACCACGCTCAGTCGAGGCTCGTCCGTGGAGCGAAAGGGGGCAATCGTGAACTGAGGGGGCTCCGCGAGGCGCACCGACAAATTCCCGTACTGGCACCAGCGCCGCATCTCGCTGGCAAAGACCCGCTTTTCCTCGACGTCCGGAAGCCGATGGCTGAACAAGGTCGTGGCCAGCTTCCTGCGAAATGCGCGGCAAAGCGACGATGGCGACGACGCGGTAAGGTCGAAGGTCAAGTCAAACGATCGATTCGGGCTGTCGGCCGAACGAACGTCACGGACCACGGACTCGCCGACCGCCTCGCGCTCGGCCCAGACCCATCCACTCAATATCTTCAGGCGGTGGGCCGCATCGGTGGCGTCGAAGCCGAAGATACCCAAGCCGTCGGCTGAATCCAGCACGATAGTGTTGGTTGTCGGCCATGCGTAAACGCGATCGGGCTTGAGCAGACCGAGCATCGACGACGAACCCGTCAGGGCAACTCGCCTGCCCTCGTCGAGCCACGCCTCGATCTGCAACTCGACCTCGACGAAATCGTCGTTGTCGTCCACCGTCAGGATCGTCAGGCCCACGACACTGGTGTCGTCCTGGACCATCGCCACCGACGAATGGCAAAACCCGACGGAGGTCAGCACCGCCAGGGCGATCCGCGCATTCACTCTCATGTTCGTATCCGTACGTCCGCCCGTTATCGAGCGGAGAGAGCTTCGTGCTTGCACCGCGAGCGGGCTATCGGCGAACGCCGCCGCAAACGCCGGCGATCAGCGCAACATGCGCTCGCAGATTTCCGCATACAAGTCGGGCAAACGCTCAAGGTCGGCAATCGATACGCACTCGTCCACTTTGTGAATCGTCGCGTTCACTGGGCCCAGCTCGATGACTTCGGCACCCATGGGGGCGATGAAGCGGCCATCCGATGTACCGCCGCCCGTGCTCTGCTCGGGATCGATCCCACACAGGTCGCGGCAGACCCCGACCACAACCTCGCGCAGATGACCGCCCGGCGTAGCCAGGAACGGATGTCCGGACAGGTGCCAGTCGATCGAGAATTCCACGCCATGCGCGCGAAGGACCGCCTCGGTACGCTCGCGCAGGGCATCGGCGGTGCTGGCGGTGGAGAAACGAAAGTTGATCAAGGCGACCAGTTCGCCGGGAATGACGTTGTTCGCACCCGTACCGGCGTTGATGTTGGACACCTGGAACGATGTCGGCGGAAAGTCCGCATTGCCTTCGTCCCAGCGCTCCGCCGCCAGGACGGCCAGCGCGGGAGCGAAGCTGTGGATCGGGTTCTTCGCCTTCTCCGGATACGCCACATGACCCTGGACACCGTGCACGGTCAACGTGCCCGAGAGCGAGCCACGACGCCCCACGCGAATGAGATCGCCCAGCTTCGCCTTTGCCGATGGCTCGCCGACGATGCACGCGTCGATGCGCTGACCCGTCGTCGTAAAGTGCTCGACGACCTCTCGCACACCGTGCAGCGCCACGCCTTCCTCGTCACTGGTCAGCAGCAGACCGACCGTCCCCGGATGCGCCGGATGCGCCTGCACGAAGCGTTCGAGCGCGATGACCATCGCCGCCACCGAACCCTTCATGTCTGCCGCGCCGCGACCGTAGAGCATGCCGTCGCTTTCCGTGGGTACGAACGGTGGCGAACGCCACGCGTCCTCCGGACCCGAGGGCACGACATCCGTATGCCCAAGGAAGGCCAGCACGGGACCGTCATGGCCGTGAGTCGCCCACAGGTTGTCGACATCGTCGAAGCGCAGGTGCTCGATGTGGAAGCCAACGGCGGCGAGGCGCCCGGCGATGAGTTCGAGACAGCCTGCGTCCTGCGGCGTGACCGAGCGGCGGCTGATGAGGTCGCGGGTGAGGTCGAGGACGGCAGACATGGCCTTACTTGCCGAAGCGTTTCTTGAATGCATTATCCGTGAAGCCGACAGCGACGTCGTCGCCGTCGACCACCACCGGCCGCTTGATCAGCGCCGGGTATTCCTTGAGCAGCAATGTCCACTCCGGATCGCTACGCGGATCCTTGCGCTGCGGCAGCAGGGTGCGCCAGGTGGTCGACGCCTTGTTGACCAGCTTGTCCCATCCGCCAATCTTCTCCGCCCAGGCTTTCAGCGTTGCCGCCGGTACCGGGTTCGCCCGGTAGTCGACGAACTCGTGGGCCACGTCGAAGCGCGCAAGCCAGTTGCGCGCCTTCTTGCAGGTATCGCAGTTGGGCAAGCCGTAGAGGGTGACGGTCATGCTCACTCGCCGCTACGCAGGAGTTCGTTGATACCGGTCTTCGAACGCGTCTTTTCGTCGACCTGCTTGACGATGATCGCGGCGTAGAGACTATGGCTTCCGTCCTTCGCCGGCAGGTTCCCGGCGACGACGACGCTGCCTGCCGGTACGCGGCCGTAGCTGACCTCGCCCGTGGCACGATTGTAGATACGGGTGGACTGGCCGAGGAACACGCCCATGCCGATCACCGACCCCTTCTCCACCACCACACCCTCGACCACTTCGGAGCGCGCGCCGATGAAGCAGTTGTCTTCGATGATGGTCGGCTTGGCCTGCAGCGGCTCGAGCACGCCACCGATGCCGACGCCGCCGCTCAGATGCACGCCCGCACCGATCTGCGCGCAGGAACCCACCGTTGCCCAGGTATCGACCATGCTGCCGGCACCGACATAGGCACCGATGTTGGTGTAGCTGGGCATCAGCACGGCATCCTTCGCGATATGCGCGCCACGTCGCACCAGCGCGCCCGGCACGATGCGCGCGCCGAGGCTGGCGTACTCGGTGGCATCGCCGTCGGCGAAGCGCAGCGGGACCTTGTCGAAGGCGCTCGACGGTCCGCCGTCCATCACGCGATTGCCGTTCATGCGGAAATACAGCAGTACCGCTTTCTTCAGCCATGCGTTGACCGTCCAGCCGCCCTTGCCGTCCGGTTCGGCGACACGGCGCTCGCCGGACTCGAGCAGGTTGAGCACCTGATCGACCGCTTCGCGCAGGCTGCCTTCGATTTCGTTCTGGTTGAGGTTGGCGCGACGTTCGAAGGCGTCGTCGATGAGGGACTCAAGCGTTTGCATCTGCATTCAAGCTGTTCCTGGGGTTTTCGAAACCGATGTGACGAAGCAGGCAGTCGCGCACGACCTCGCGGCGTTGCGGAGATAGCGGTGCGTTGCTGCGATCGGTGAGTTGAAAGAAATCTTCGACACGCTCGCCGAACGTCGCGATACGCGCATCATGCACGCGCACCTCGGCTTCGGCCAGCGCCTGGGCGACGGCGGCGAGCAGGCCGGGCCGGTCGGTACACACCAGCGCAAGTTGGGTGCGCTCGCCGGCCTCGACGAACTCGATGCGCGGAATCATCTGGAAATGCCGCAGGTGGCGCGAAAGGCTGCGTTTGGGCGGCCCCTGCCCCGCCGGCTGATCGAGCGCGCGTAGCATGCGCGAGCGCAGCTCTTCGGCGCGCTGAAGCGACGCAGGCGCCTGCGAGTCGGACTCGAGCAACAGGAAGGTATCCAGTGCCTTGCCGGTGCTCGACACGAGGATGCGGGCCTCGACCACCGAGAAGCGCAGGCGGTCGAGCATGGCCGTCACCGTGGCGAACAGGCCGTCGCGATCGGGTGTGTAGATGAAGAGCTCGGTACTGCCGCGCACCGAAAACGGGTGCACTTCCACCAGCGGCATGACGCCGCGGGCACGAAGGATCGCCGCCGTCTGCCACGCGATCTGCTCGGGTCGGTGGCGGAGGAAGCTCAAGTCCGGGAATTCTGCCCATATCCTGGCGATGTCATCGGCCGCCACGTGCTCGGCGACCAGCATGGCCAGTGCCCGTTCGCGCGTTTCCCGCAGGCGTACGCCGGCATGGGCCGGCGAGGCGAGGTCGCTGCGCAGGGCGAAACGCGTGGAGGTGTAAAGGTCGGCGAGGAGCCGGTCTTTCCAGGCGTTCCAGAGTTTGGGACTGGTGCCGATGATGTCGGCGATCGTCAGCAGGTAGAGATGATCGAGGTGTTCCCAGTCACCTGCCGCGGCACCGAAACGGTGCACCACGTCGGGATCGGTAATGTCCTGGCGCTGCGCGGTCGTGCTCATGAGCAGGTGATGGCGCACCAGCCACGCGACGAGGTCGATCTCTTCCTCGGGCAAGCCCAGTCGCGCACAGAACGCCCTGGCGTCCTCTTCGCCCAGCTTCGAATGGTCTCCGCCACGCCCCTTGGCGATGTCGTGGAACAAAGCGGCCAACAACAGCAGTTCGGGCTTTTCGACGTGGGGCCAGATTTCGCACGCGATGGGGAAGTCGCGCCGCGCGGCGGGGTCGGCGAAGCGGGCCACGTTACGCAGGACGCGCAGCGTGTGTTCGTCCACCGTATACACATGGAACAGGTCGTATTGCATGCGACCGACCACCTTGCCGAATGCCGGCAGGATCGCGGCGAGCAAGCCATGGCGGTTCATCCGCCACAAGGCTTCCACGGCCGGGGCGCCACGCCTCAGCAGCGCAAGGAACGCGCCGAGCACCTGGGGGTCGTCGGCCAGCGATTCGCCGTGCAGCGAAACCGCGTGCTGGATGCGACGCATGGTCTCGGCGGTGAAGCCGGTGATTCCGGGCTCGTCCAGGCGCGCGATGAAGATTTCCACCAGTGAGGCTGGACGGCGTGCGAACAGCTGCGGATTGCGCAGCGAGATGCGCGATCCGTGTCGCACATAGTCCGTGCCCACCGGCAACGCCTCGGTGGGGGGGTCGAGCATCTCCTCGAAGCGCTCGACCAACTGGGTGCCGGAGCGCTCGATCTGGGTCGCCGCGCGGTAGTAGCCCTGCATGAACTGTTCGACGCCGAGATTCTTGGCGTGTTCGTCCTCGAAGCCCAGCCGCATGGCCAGGCCGCGCTGGTAGTCGAACAGGAGGCGTTCTTCCGCCCTCCCCGCTTCAAGGTGCAGGGCATAGCGGTAGCGACGAAGCGTCTCCTCGGCGCGTACCAGTCTGGCCGCTTCGACCGGCTCGAGCAGGCCTTCCGCCACCATGTCGTCGAAATCGGGCGCATCGGCCAGGCGCCGACCCAGCCAGCGCAGCGCGTCCAACGTGCGCAGGCCACCGGGGCCGTCCTTGAGGTTGGGCTCGAGGTTCTGCGCCGTATCGTCATAGCGCGCGTGACGGCTGTCGCGCTCGGCGAGGCGCGCGGCGAGGTACTCGCGAGGGGGCCACAGGGCCGGATCGTCGAGGATGCCGCGAAGGCTTTCGGCAAGGATGGGCCAGCCGGCCAGGCGTCGTGCGTCGAGCAGGCTGGTGAACACGCTGGCGTCGCTGGCGGCCAGTTCACGGCACTGCTCGACGGTACGCACGGCGTGGCCGGGCTTCAAGCCGATGTCCCACAGGCAGCCGAAGAAGCTCTCCAGCGCCCGATGCAGGGCCGGCGACGTCTCCGCCACCAGGGCCAGCAAGTCGACGTCGGACGCGGGAAACAACATGCCCCGACCGAAGCCGCCCACGGCGAACAGGGCCCCGGCGGCCATGTCGCCCAGACAGGCACCCCAGACGTGGACGACGATACGGTCGACGATCTCCGAGCGGCGACGAGCGAGCGCCGAGGCGTCTTCACCTTCCCGGAAGGCAACGGTGAGCGACCGGTCGACGTCGCCCAGCAGCTGGCGGAGCGAGCGTCGTGCTTCAGGCGATACGCCCGAACGCGGCACGACGGCGGGCAGGCGTGGAAGCGGCGGAAGCGTCACGTCGGAGCCCTCTGCGGTGATCGGCACATGGAGCGAACGGTGGCCCTGGCGAACCACCGTCGGTGGAGCGTCAGGCGGCGTGGGCGTCCGGCCAGGGGGTCAGGATCTCGAAACCATCGTCGGTCACGGCGATGGTGTGCTCCCACTGGGCCGACAGGGAGTGGTCCTTGGTGACCACCGTCCAGCCGTCCGGCAGCGACTTGGTCTGCGGCTTGCCGGCGTTGATCATCGGCTCGATGGTGAAGGTCATGCCCGGCTTGAGCTCCAGACCGGTGCCGTTACGGCCGTAGTGAAGGACCTGGGGCTCATCGTGATACACCTTGCCGATGCCGTGTCCGCAGTACTCGCGAACCACCGAGAAACCCGCCGCTTCGGCGTGCTTCTGGATGGCGGCGCCGACGTCGCCCAGCGTGGCGCCCGGCTTCACGGCGCGGATGCCCTGCATCATCGCCTCGAACGTGGTGTCGACCAGGCGCTTGGCCAGCACGCTGGGCGTGCCCACGAAATACATGCGGCTGGTGTCGCCGTGCCAGCCGTCCTTGATCACGGTGACGTCGATATTGACGATGTCGCCGTCTTTCAGGACCTTGGTCTCGGTCGGAATCCCGTGGCAGATCACATGGTTGACCGAGGTACATACGGTTTTGGGAAAGCCCCGGTAGCCCACGTTGGCGGGGATCGCCTTCTGCACGTTCACGATGTGATCGTGAGCCAGACGGTCCAGCTCCTCGGTGGTGACACCGGGCTTGACGTGGGGCACGAGCATGGCCAGCACCTCGGCGGCCAGCCGGCCGGCCTCGCGCATGTGCTGGATCTCTTCGGGGGTCTTCGGTACGACGGCCATGATGGTTCTCTCTTTTCCTTTCGCCCTCAAGGGAATGGGCCTGCCACATCAGGTGGCGGCGCCCCTGCCGGAAATCCACCCTCGGCTTGCGGCCGGGCGGCTCCGGAGGCTACAATTAGCGAGTTTTGCTGTCCGGCGAAGCCACTTTCACGTGGCCACGGCGGCGATACGAAGCGCGATTGTAACCGTATGAAGCCAGCATTGGCCCCACGCAAGCATCGCTTTTAACGCCACACACGCATCGGCACCGCCTTCGGGGTGCCTGGCCCGACAGGGCCGGGTCGAAGTCGGGGATGCGTGGAGGTCCCAACCCCCATAGAACCGCTCGATGCGGTTCGCCCAGGAGTCATTCCATGGCACAAGTCACCATGCGCGAAATGCTGGAAGCCGGCGTCCATTTCGGCCACCAGACCCGTTACTGGAACCCCAAGATGGCACCGTACATCTTCGGCGCCCGCGGCAAGATTCACATCATCAACCTCGAGAAGACCCTCCCGCTCTTCACCGATGCGATGAACTTCCTCTCGGGCCTCGCCCAGAAGGGCGGCACCGTCCTCTTCGTCGGCACCAAGCGCTCCGCCCGTGAGTCGCTGGCCGAAGAAGCCGCGCGCGCCGGCCAGCCGTTCGTCACCGCCCGTTGGCTCGGTGGCATGCTGACCAACTTCCGCACGGTCAAGCAGTCGGTTGCCCGCCTGAAGGAACTCGAAGCCGCCGAAACCGACGGTTCGTTCGAGAAGCTGGTCAAGCACGAAGTCCTGGCCCGTCGCCGTGAGCGCGACAAGCTGCAGAACTCGCTGGGCGGCATCAAGGACATGAACCGCCTGCCGGACGCCCTGTTCATCGTCGACATCGGTCACGAAGACATCGCCGTCCAGGAAGCCCGCAAGCTCGGCATCCCGGTCGTCGCCGTCGTCGATACCAACTACGACCCGGCCCTCGTCGACTACGCCATCCCGGGTAACGACGACGCCATCCGCGCCATCCAGCTGTACGCCCGCGCCGCCGCCGACTCCATCCTGGAAGGCAAGGCCGCCTCGCCGAACGCCGCCCGTGGCGACGCCAACGAGTTCGTCGAGCTGGACGAAGAAGGCAATCCGGTCGCGAAGGACAACGCCCCGCGCGGCGACCGTCGTGGCGCCCCGGAAAAGAAGGGTGGTCCGCGTCGCGAAGGCGGCCGTGACGGTGGTCGTGGCCGCGCGTAAGCGCCCCGCCCCGTCGAGCTCTTCCGTTTCATCCGGCGCCGCGGCATGTCCGCCGCGGCGCCCATCAAAACTTTGAGGAACTACCATGGCTGAGATTTCCGCCAAGCTCGTCAATGAACTGCGTCAGCGTTCAGGCGTCGGCATGATGGAGTGCAAGAAGGCGCTCGTCGAAAACAATGGCGACATCGAAGTGGCGATGGAATGGCTGCGCAAGAACGGCATGGCCAAGGCTGACAAGAAGGCCGACCGCGTCGCTGCCGAAGGCCTCATCGCCGTCGCGCAGAAGGCTGGCGTTGCCGCCCTGGTCGAAGTCAACAGCGAAACCGACTTCTCCTCGCGCAACGAGCAGTTCATCCAGTTCACCAAGGACGTTGCCAACGTCGCCCTCGAGTCCGGTATCAACGACATCGAGGCACTGAAGGCTGCCAAGCTGGGCGAGAACACCGTCGAAGAAGGCGCCAAGGCGCTGACCGTCACCATCGGCGAGAAGTTCGAAGTCCGCCGCATGGCCAAGGTCGAGAGTGAAGGCACCATCGGCGCGTACTCGCACAGCGGCCGTATCGGCGTGCTCGTGGCACTCAAGGGCGGCTCGGACGAGCTGGCCAAGGGCATCGCCATGCACGTCGCCGCGATGAACCCCAAGTTCATCAAGGTCGAAGACGTCCCGGCCGACTTCCTCGCGAAGGAAAAGGAAATCGAGCTTTCCAAGATGACCGACAAGGACAAGGCCAAGCCGGCCGACATCCTCGACAAGATCATCTCCGGCAAGGTCAACAAGATCCTCGCCGAAGTCACGCTCGTCGGCCAGCCGTACGTGCTCGATGGTGACATCACCGTCGCCGACGCCCTGAAGAAGGCCGGCGCCGAGATCGTCACGGTGCAGCGCCTGGCCGTCGGCGAAGGCATCGAGAAGGTCGTCGACGACTTCGCCGCCGAAGTCATGAAGCAGGCTGGTCTGGCGTAAGCCTTTCCTCCTGGCAGTCCCCGAAAGAGCCGCGAGCAATCGCGGCTCTTTTTTTGCTCTCGCGGCGGGCTAGCCAGCAGGCGGCGCTTCGTTCGCTGGCGACGCCGACCGCGCCTCAACATGTGGAGAAATCTCCCACAAATGGCGATCTACCTACATGTGGGAGCCGATTCATCGGTGATCCCGCGACAGCGGGCCAGGATACGGCTGCGGCAAGCACCCATCGCCGCTGAAGCGGCTCCCACAAATGATGATCTCCCACAAATGACGATCTACCTGCATGTGGGAGCCGATTTATCGGCGATCCCGCGACAGCGGGCCAGGATGCGGCCGCGGCAAGCACCCATCGCCGCTGAAGCGGCTCCCACAAGAAGCGGCTTCCACAACAACCACCCCGGTCTCGCCGGCGGTACTCTCCCCCAATCCACCTCGACGTGCGGAAGAGCCGGCGGGTGCCACCCTCGGGGCCGTTTAGCGTAGGCGAGGGCTCCGACTGGATCAGGCCCGCAGGGGGCCGGCCAGGGATGGCCGGCCGTTTTCGCGCGACAGGAGTCGCGTCGAAAACCCCCAGTCGGAGCCCGACCCGGCCCGCAGGGCAATAAGTACACGGCC
>NZ_DATLIW010000012.1:0-73217 GCF_035539195.1 Luteibacter sp. | reverse complement strand
CGTATCGAATGGCCTTCGGCCAGGATCAGATGCACGGCCTCGTCCCGCTGAGCCTGCGTAATGTCTTTGCGTCCCATGGTTCACCTCGTTCTGGCTGCGAATCCCTTTGGGATGTCCAGAAAAATTAGACCACTTCAGGGCACCGAAGGCTCTGCGCCGCCACGTCCGAGCCCGCGCGGCATCAGCCGCTGATAACACGCACTCGCGAAGCGAGTGAGCCAATGCCCTCGGCGTCCCCGGAATTCCACGAAGAACCAAAAAAAGGGGACGCCGAAGCGCCCCCTTTCCCTCACCCCGAGTTGGATCGCGATCAGATCGCGTAGTACATCTGGAACTCGAGGGGGTGGGTGCTCGCACGGTAGCGCGTCACTTCCTGCATCTTCAGCGCGATGTAGCCATCGATGAAGTCGTCGGTGAACACGCCGCCCGCCTTCAGGAACTCGCGATCCTTGTCGAGGGCGACGAGCGCCTCGTCGAGGCTGGCGCAGACCTGCGGGATGTTCTTCTCTTCTTCCGGCGGCAGGTCGTAGAGATCCTTGTCAGCCGGGGCGCCCGGATCGATCTTGTTCAGGATGCCGTCCAGGCCAGCCATCATGAGCACGGTGAAGGTCAGGTAGCCCGACTGCATCGGGTCCGGGAAACGGATCTCGATGCGGCGGCCCTTCGGGCTCGACACATACGGGATACGGCAGGAAGCCGAGCGGTTACGCGCCGAGTAGGCGAGCATCACCGGTGCTTCGAAGCCCGGGACCAGGCGCTTGTAGCTGTTGGTCGTGGAGTTGGCGAAGGCATTGATCGCCTTGGCATGCTTGAAGATGCCACCGATGTACCACAGCGCCGTCTGCGACAGGCCACCGTAGAGGTCGCCCGCGAACAGGTTCTCGCCGTTCTTCGACAGGGACTGGTGCACATGCATGCCCGAGCCGTTGTCGCCGACGATCGGCTTCGGCATGAAGGTCACGGTCTTGCCTGCCTGGTGGGCGACGTTCTTGATGACGTACTTCATCGTCATCAGCTCGTCGGCCTTCTTCACCAGGGTGTTGAAGCGCGTGCCGATCTCGCACTGGCCCGCATTGGCGACTTCGTGGTGATGCACTTCGACCACCTGGCCGAGCGACTCGAGCACCTTGCACATGTCGGCGCGCAGGTCGCCCAGGCTGTCCACGGGTGCCACTGGGAAGTAACCGCCCTTCACGCCCGGACGGTGGCCGGTGTTGGTGCCGTCGTACTTGTAGCGCGACGACCAGGCCGCTTCCTCGGAGCCGATCTCGTAGAACACGCGGCCCATGTCGTTCTGCCAGCGGACCGAGTCGAAGATGAAGAACTCGGGCTCCGGGCCGAAGAAGGCGGTGTCGGCGATGCCGGTCGACTTCAGGTAGGCTTCGGCGCGCTTGGCGATCGAGCGCGGGTCGCGGCCGTAGGCCTGCATGGTGCTCGGCTCGAGCACGTCGCAATGCAGGATCAGCTGCTTGTGGGCGCTGAACGGATCGAGGTGCGCGGTTTCCGGATCCGGCATGAGCACCATGTCGGACTCGTTGATGCCCTTCCAGCCGGCGATCGACGAACCGTCGAACATCTTGCCGTCTTCGAAGGTGCTCTCGTCGATGGCGTGAGCGGGAAACGTGACGTGATGATGCTTGCCGAGGATGTCGGCGAAGCGGAAATCGACGAACTCGATTTCCTCGTCCTGGATCAGGTTCAGCACTTTCGAAGCGGCGGACATAAAAACCTCGGGTAGGTGGGCGGAGTCCATTTAGCAAGCGCCATGCCAGCGGCTCCGCCATCGACGGGGCGGCCAGGACCAAGCTTTCGCATCATAGAACGGCTTTGCGACAGGTGTGCAAATGCACCAACATGGTGCATTTGCTGGAAGCTTGCACCATGGCAGCCGGGGCGCTCCTCTCGCCCTCCACCTTCGAAGTGAGGTTTCGACACCGCTGTCGCGCCGTCCGCAGCATGGAAAGCGCCGGTTTTGGCCTGCCACCGACATCGTTTACCCTGCGGGCTTGCCTGGCATCGAACTCTCCCCCTTGGAGCTCGCGCCCGACGCCCCGCCATCGCGAACGAAGACCATGACGAAGAAAACCCAGAACGACACGCCGGATGCCGGCCGACGACGCCTGCTTGGCGGCATCGCGACCACCGGCGCCGTGCTTGCCCTGGGCGGCGTGGCCGAGGTCGCCGCGGGCGAATCGAACGCTCGTGCGGCCACCCCCAGCGGCAAGGAACTCGATGCGCTGCTTGAAAAGAACATCCGGCACGTCGTTGTGATCTACGCGGAAAACCGCAGCTTCAACAACCTGTTCGCCGAGTTCCCCGGACTGCAGCAGCCGTTGAGCGCGGTGCCCCCGGAGCGTTATCTGCAACGCGACCGTGACGGCAAACCGTTGGCCACGCTGCCGCCGATATGGGGCGGGCTCGTGCCGCACGAGCAGGTGGTCGACCACAAGCCATACAAGGTGGGTGAGAAAGACATCACCGGCTTGCCAAACGCGCCATGGGCCCTGCATACCGGCGATGGCACGCCGCTGCCGCACGGCCTGGTCACGCGCGATCTCGTCCACGCGTTCTACAACAACCAGCTGCAGATCAATGGCGGCAAGAACGACGGCTTCGTCGCCTGGGGCGACAACGGCGCGATGACGATGGGTCACTATGCGTCTTCGCCTGTGCACCTGCGCCTTTGGCGCCTCGCCGAGCAGTACACGCTTTGCGACAACTTCTTCATGGGCGCCTTCGGTGGATCGTTCCTCAATCACCAGTACCTGGTCGCCGCGCAGCCGCCGTTCTATCCGGACGCCGACAAGAGCCCGGCGCAGTTCGGGATCGCGGTGACCGAGAGCGGCGATCCGCTCGATTACCGACTGAAGATGGCCGAGGAATCGCCGGCCAGCGCGATGCAGGGCAAGCCCAAGTTCGCCCACCATAACCAGCTCACGCCCGACTTCTTCGCCGTGAACACTATCGGGCCGCCTTACTCGCCCGGCTTCAATGTCGATCCGAAGAATCCGTTGTTCGCCGACGCGACGAGTGCCAACACGCTCGTCCCGCAGAAGCACAAGCATATCGGCGACGTCCTCTCGGAGAAGGGCGTCGACTGGGCCTGGTACGGCGGCGGGTTCCAGGCCGCGCTGGACGGCAAGGGCGACGGCGAAGAAAAGCAGTTCCCGCAGACGCCGAACTTCCAGCCTCACCACCAGCCGTTGAACTACTTCGTGACGCTCGCGCCGGGCACGGAGGCACGCAAGCGCCATCTGCGCGATGGTGGCCTCGGCGAAACCGCGAAGACCAACCTCTTCCTCGCCGACGTCGCCGCCGGCAAGCTGCCGCCGGTGACCTTCTACAAGCCGCAGGGCGATCTCAACATGCATGCCGGCTACTCGGACGTCGAGGCCGGCGATCGACACATCGCCAACGTGGTGCAGGCACTGCGCACGAGTCCGCAGTGGAAGGACATGCTGGTCATCGTCACCTTCGACGAGAACGGTGGATGGTGGGACCACGTCGCACCGCCGAAGGGCGATCGCTGGGGGCCGGGCACGCGCATTCCGGCGCTGGTGATTTCTCCCTATGCGAAGAAGGGGCATGTCGAGCACACGATTTACGATACCGGGTCGATCGCGCGCTTTCTTACGCGGCGGTTCAAGCTGGAGAAGCTGCCGGGCCTGACCATGCGCGAGGACGCGATGGTGGCGGCGGGTGGACCGGCGCCGGGGGATTTGACGGAGGCGCTGGCGTTTTCCGGGCGCGGGGCTTCGTAGGTCGTCGCCGCTGAAGCGGCTCCCACAGGGACCCTTCGTCATCGGCCACCTCGGTACCCTAGACCGGCTACTCCGGTACCTGACCTTGGCTAGCTCGGTGTGTGGGCTTGGCTAGCTCGGTGTGTGGGCTTGGCTAGTTCGGTGTGTGGGCTTGGCTAGTTCGGTGCGTGGGCTTGGCTATCTTGGCGCCTGAGACCGGCCAGCTCGGGCCTGGGCCTGGGCCTGGGCCTGGGCCTTGCTACCGTAGTGCCTGGGAGGCGTTAACTCATTGCCATGGGTTACGTCTTGCCATGGGTTACGTCAGTGACCCGGCGAACCGCCGGATGCAAAGGGCGGTTTGGCGAACCACACCGCGATCATCGCCAGAACGAAAATCAGCGCGAAGCCCCAGAACACGTCGTTGACCGCCAGCGTCGCTGCCTGCAGGTCGACGATGCGGTTCAACGCGGCGTTCGCCGTTGGCCCTTGCACGCCCAATGCCTGGAAGCGATCCAGGTACTCAGTGGTGGTTCGGCTTCCGGCGCTGACGTTCTCCGCCAGCACGGCGTGGTGATAGGTCGTGCGGTGCGAGTACATCGTGGTACTGACGGCTGTCGCGATACTGCCGGCCAGCGTTCGGAAGAAGTTCGACAGGCCCGAGGCACTGGCCACTTGCTCGTCCGGCATGCCGGCGAGAATGATCTGGTTCACCGGCACGAAAAACAGCGCGATGCCGGCGCCCATGCAAAGACGAGGTATCGCCATCTCGCTATACGGCGCGTTCGTGCTGAGCGTGGACATGTAGAACGACGCGCTGGCGAAGATCGCGAAGCCGACCGTGTTGAGCAGACGCAGGTCGAACTTGCTCTGGAAGGCGCCGACGATCGGCGACAGCACGATCGCGAGTATGCCGATGGGCGCGACCACGAAGCCGGCCCAGGTTGCCGTATAGCCGAGGACCTCCTGCACCCACATCGGCATGACCACGGTGCCGCCGAAGAACGCGAACATGCCCAGCGACAGGCACAGGACGCCGACGAAGAAGTTGCGCCTTCCCAGGAGCCGAAGCTCGACCACGGGATGCTTGTGCATCAACTCCCAGGCAACCAGGAAGGTCAGGCAGATCAGCGAGACGATGGCCAGCACGGTGATGGTCTTGGAGGTGAACCAGTCGTCGTCGTTACCGTTGTCGAGCATGAACTGCAGGCAGCCGACGCCGACCGCCAGGAGGAACAGGCCGATCGCGTCGATGGGCGCCTTGACCACCTTCGATTCGCGGTCGCGCAGGAGCGCATAGGTGACGACGACGGCGAAGATGCCGACCGGTATGTTGATGAAGAAGATCCACGACCAATGGTAGTTGTCGGTGATCCAGCCACCGAGGATCGGCCCGAACACCGGAGCGACCACCACGGTCATCGCCCAGAGCGCCAGCGCGATCGGCCGCCGCGCCACGGGATAGTTGTTGAGCAGGAGTGTCTGCGATAGCGGCACCATCGGTCCGGAGACGGCGCCCTGCAACAGCCGGAATACGATCAACATGGGCATGCTTTGTGAGAAGCCGCACAACGCCGAGAACACGACGAAGAGCATGACCGAGGTCATGAACGTGCGCACTTCACCGAAGCGACGGGCGACCCAGCCGGTCAGCGGCTGCATCACCGCGCTGGCCATCGAGTAAGCGCTGATCGCCATCGTGCCTTCGTTGCTGCTCACGCCGACGTTGCCGGCGATGGTGCGTACGGAGACGTTGACGATGGAGATGTCGAGCACCTCCATGAACGTTGCCAGCGCGACGCCCGCGGTGAGCAGGACCAGGGCGCCGCCGGTCAGTGGTGCCTTCGACGCCCCGTTGCCGTTCTGCCCTGGCATCGATCAGCTGCCGCGCCTGGCCGGAACCGGCTTCGGCGTCGTATCCACGATGTTGGCGCGGATGATCGCCTCGGCATGCTGGTCGGCCTCGCCCATCTCCTGCTCGTAGACGTTGGTGCTTGCCAGCGGCTTGCTACGCACCGTATCGGAGAGGACACGGCCGTCGCGATCGTGCGTGTCGACCTTGACGTCGGTCGACAGGCCGATACGCAACGGGTGCTTGCGCAGGTCCTCCGCATCGATCGCCACACGTACGGGCAGGCGCTGCACGACCTTGATCCAGTTGCCGGTGGCGTTCTCGGCGGGCAGCAGCGAGAAAGCGCTGCCCGTGCCGGCGTTAAGGCCGACGATCTTGCCGTGGTACTCCACGTCGGAGTACATGTCCGTGGTGATCGTCACCGGTTGGCCGATGCGGATGTGCTCGAGCTGCGTCTCCTTGAAGTTCGCATCGACCCAGAGGTCCGACAGTGGGACAACGGTGAGCAGGTCCTGGCCCGGCTGGATGCGCTGACCGACCTGGACCTGGCGGCGCGCGGCGTAGCCTTCGATCGGCGAGACGATCGCATTGCGGCCGTTGTTCACCCAGGCATTGCGGAACTGCGAACGTGCCTGGACGACCGCCGGATAGTTCTCCACCGTCGTGCCATCGACCTGCGCGTGGGCGGCGGCCGCTTCGCGTTCCGCGGCATCGAGGGCAGCCTTGGCTTGCTCCATCTGGCGTTTGCCGGTGTCGACTTCCTCGGCGGATACGGCACGCCGTTCGAGCAGCGGGTGGCGGCGGTTGTAGTCGTCGCGCGCCTGCTCGTACTGCGCACGGCGCTGTGGGATGGCCGCATCGGCCTGGTTTGCCTGCTGCATCTTCGCCTGGGCCTCGCGTACCGCCTGGGCGAGTTGGCCTTCCGCATTCATCAGGCTCACGCGGGCGTCGACGGGGTCGAGCTTGATCAGTACCTGGCCCTGGTGCACGCGCTCGGTTTCTTCCACGCCCACCTCGATCACGGTGCCGGCGATGCGCGAGGAGATCGTCACCATGTCGCCCTTCACGTAGGCATCGTCGGTGGTCTCCCGCTGCGAGAATACGAAGATGTAGAGCAGGAGCCAGGCCAGGCCGGCAAGGACGAAGACCGCCGCGATGACGGAAAGGACGATGACCTTCTTGCGCTTCGCCTTCGGGTCTTCCTTTTCCTTGTCGTCCTTGTTCTTGCCGTCCTTGTCGTCCGCTTTCGCGTTCTGGCCTTTCTCGTCGTCCTTGCGGTCGCCTTGCTCTCCGCCATCGCGCGTCGTGTCTTGCCGGTCATCGTCGTCGTGCTCGGCGCGCGGCGATTCGTCCCCGTACTTGTGCAGGTACTTATAGCGGTACTTGAAAGGCAGCGGCGCGGTGCCGGCTTCGTTATCGTCGCGCGGTTCGTCGTTTTCTGGGGTCATCGCGGGGAATCCTTGCCGGCGTCGCCAGCCGGAAGAGCAGGCACGTCGCCGTCGGCGTGGTAGCCGCCGCCGAGCGCGTGGATGAGGGACAGATTGGCCGAGAGCATCTGACTGGTGAGCTGCAGGCGGGCGTCGCGCTGCTGATCCAGCTGCATGTCGGCGTCGAGCCAGGTACGGTCGTCGATGAGGCCTTTCGAGCGCCGGTCGGCTGCCTTCGTCCGCTGCGCCGCGCTGGCCTGGTACTGGCGATCGACCTGCACGCGCTGGTCTTCCAACATCCGCAAGGTGGTCACGCCCTGGGCGATCTGCCCGGCGGCCTGCACGACGGCGCCATCGTATTGGGCGACTGCGCTGTCGAGCTGCGCCTGAGCGCTTTCGAACTGGGCCCGCAGACGACCGCCACTGAAGATCGGCAGCTGGATCGAGGGACCGATGTTGCCGAGCGTCAGATCGGTGCGCGTGCCGGAACCGAGGTCGGGGTAGGTACGCAGGAAGGCACCGAGCGCCATGAGGCTCACGTCGGGGTAATAGGCCTTGCGCGCCTGGTCGATGTTCTTCGACGAGGCCTCGATCTGCCAGCGCGCCGCCGTGATGTCGGGCCGGCGCGCGAGCAAGCCGAGTCGCGCGTCGGCGGGCAGGCTCGTATCCGGCGTCGGCAACGGCGAGGGCGTGAGGGTCCCCAGATCGTTGGGCGAGACACCGGCCAGGGCGGCCAGCTGGACGAGGTCGAGGCTGGCGGCTCCCTCCAGCTGCGCCACGGCGCGGCGCTGCTGGGCCAGCCGACCATCGGCCTGATCGAGGTTGGTGGGATCGTCCAGTCCGCCGTGGACGCGAAGTTCGACCAGGTCGCGGTACTGGGCAGAGCTCTCGGCGGCATGCCGCGCCACCGTGAGCCGGGCCTGCTGCGCCTGCCAGTCGTAGTAGGTGTTGACGACGTTGTACTGCAGCGACGTGGCGGCCGATGCCCGTTCCGCCTCCGCCGCACGGGCCTGTCCCACCGCCGCGGACACCGCATCCTTCTGCTTGCCCCACAGGTCGAGGTCCCACGTGGCGAGCGCGCCGGCCGCCCCGCTGTTGCTCCAGCTCTTACCCGGATTGAGCTGGAAGCTTTGCGCGTTACCCGCGGCACCGGGCAACTCGCCCTTGACGGCGACATCGCTGTAACCGTGATTACCGTTGACCAGTCCACGGACTTGCGGATTCAGGTCGGCACGCGCCGAATCGACGGCACGCATGGCTGCGCGGTAACGCGCTTCGGCCTGCTCCATGTCGGGCGAGCCACGCATGGCCAGATCGACGATGCGGTCCAGCTGCGGGTCGCCGTAGCGCTTCCACCATGCCGGCTGCGGCCAGCCCGCCTGCGTGGTGGGCAGCCCGGCGATCGGAACGTCCTCGCGTGGCGAGAAGGCGGGCGGGCGGACCGCTGGCGCACAGGCGGCGACGAACAAGGCGCCGCCGAGGACGGCGATACGGGCGCCGCCGCATCGGCGGCGGAACCGGATGGAGGTGGACGCCATGGCATTCCATGTGAAGGCTGCTTGCGACGGCAAAAAATATCAGCGGACCCCGTGGGCGCCGCGTGATGGAGGGCGGCAGCGGCTAAGCTATGCGCCGTCCCCTCACCCGGAATGCGTAGCCTGTGAACGACCTGATCAGCGCCATCCTCCTCGGCATCGTCGAGGGGATCACCGAGTTCCTGCCCGTCTCCAGCACCGGCCACCTGCTCATCGCGGAGCGCTGGCTGGGCGCGCGCTCGGACCTGTTCAACGTGGCGATCCAGGCCGGCGCGATCCTCGCCGTGACCTTCATCTACTGGCGCACCCTGTGGAGCATGCTGCAGAACTGGCGGCGCCCGGAAACCCGCGACTACGTGATGAAACTGGCCGTGGCCTTCCTGATTACGGCGGCGCTGGGCCTGGTGGTGACCAAGCTGGGCTTCAAGCTGCCGGAGAACGTGACGCCGATCGCCTGGGCGCTGATCGCCGGCGGTATCTGGATGATCGTGGCCGAGAAGGCCACGATGAACCGGCCCGATCAGGTCGCGATCACCTGGCGCGTCGCCATCCTCGTCGGCCTGGCGCAAATTGTTGCGGGCATTTTCCCGGGAACCTCGCGTTCCGCGGCGACCATTTTCGTCGCCATGCTCGCCGGCACGAGCAATCGCGCGGCGGCTACCGAATTCGCCTTCCTGGTCGGCATCCCGACCATGTACGCCGCGACCGGCTACGAATTGCTGAAGACCTTCAAGCAGGGCGGTGTCGCCGGCGAGGACTGGACCGGTCTCGGCGTGGCCTTCGTCGTTTCCACCCTGGTCGCCTTCGTCGCGGTGAAATGGCTGCTGGGATACATCCGCTCGCACAAGTTCACCGTCTTCGCGGTGTACCGCATCGTCCTTGGCATCGCCCTGCTGCTCCTGCTGCCCGCGGGTGGTTGAGTCGCCCACCCGGCCATGACCTCCCGCTTCCGGCTACTCGATCTCACGGTCGACCTGGCAAGGCAGCGGGTGGAGCGCGGCGATGTCGCGCTCGACGTGACCGGCCTGAGCTTTCAGCTGCTCGTGTGCCTGATAGAACGCGGCGACCGTGTCGTCGGCTTCGACGAGCTCATGAAAGCCGTGTGGGCCCCCGCCGTGGTGAACGAGGAGACCGTGACCCAGCGCGTGCGCCTGCTCCGCCAGGCCCTGGGCGACGACGCGCGCCAGCCGCGCTACATTCGCACCGTGCGCGGACGCGGCTATCAGTTGGGCGCGCCGCCCGAGCCGCTGGCGGAATCGACCGCGCGGCGACGGCATTCGGTCTGGCCGGCCGTCGCCGCCGTGGGCGTGCTGGCGGCCGTCGCGCTGGGCGCGGGTTTCCTCGCCCACGAACAGAAGCCGGTACTCACCGCGCAGCAGGAGTTGCTTCAGCGCGCCCACTGGTACGCGGCCATGGGTCAACGCGAGAACAACGAACGCGCCCTCTCGCTGTACGACAACGCCCTGCACGAGGCACCCGACGATGCCGATGCGCTGACCGGCGCGAGCCGCACGCGATCGGCGCGCACCTGTCTCTACAACACCGGCGCAGACGATGCCCGCGATGCGCAACGTCTCGCTGATCGTGCCGTCGCCTTGCGCCCCGACCTGGCCGCGGCCTGGTCCGCGCTCGGCTATGCGCGCGACTGCCTCGGCGACATCTCCGCTGCCATAGCCGACTACGAGCATGCCGTGCGACTGGATCCTGCCGACGATGGCAGCCGCTCGTCCGCCGCCTATCTGTACCAGGAACAAGGCCGGCTGGCGGACGCCCTGCGCGCCAATCTGGACATGCACGGCGACCCGGCGCGCGTGCGCTTTCGCGACGTACAGATCGCCCGCGAGTATGAACTGCTCGGCTTCGATGCGGCGGCCGAAGGGCGCTTTCGGCGCGTCTTCGCCTTGTCGCCCGACAATGTCTTCTCCAACCTGGCCTGGCCCGCGTTCCTTTTTGCACGCGGGCGTTTCGACGAGACACGCACTGCGCTGGCTCAGGCGCGGGAACGTGACACGCCGCGCGCCGAGCTCGCACAGCTCGATGGCGAACTCGCCCTCCGGCGCAATGACCCGGCCGCGGCGGCCAACGCGTTCGCCGAGGCCCATGCCATGCGTCCCGAATCACGATTGCAGACGACGCTCGCCGCCGTCTACGGGCCCGTGCCGGTCACCCCGGCATGGCTCGCGCAGCGCATCGCGGAAACCCGCTCCAGCCTGGTCGACGACCCGTGGCCCGCCAGCCGGATCGAGCTGGCCGTCCTCCTGCAAGCGGCGGGCGACCGACGCGGCGCGATCGCGGCCCTTGCCGATGCGGTGGACAAGGGATGGCGCGACGCCGGCTATCTCCGCGCCTCGCCGTTGTTCTCGTCGGTTGCCGCGGACCCCGCTTTCGAGGCGGTGCTCGCGGCAATCGATCGCCGGGTCGCCGCGGAACGAGAACGGGTGCTTGCGGCGCCCTGGTGTCCGGCCGATCTGAAAACCCGGCAACTCTTGCGCGAGAGCGGTCAGCGCGGCAGGGACGAGAGAATGTAATCGCGAAAGATGGTCTGCGACTGCGGATGCGCGAAGCCCTTGTTATAGGCCTGGCTGGTGATCACCGTGACCAGACCACGCTCGGGCAGGACGAACACGTAGTTGCCGCCGTTGCCGCTCATCGCCCATACCTTGGTGTCCACCCCGTGGATGGGGAAGCGAAACTGCCACCACAGGTAGCCGTAGTCGGCATCGTCGCGAGCCTGGGCATGCGGTGTCAGCATCGTCGCGACCCATGCCTTCGGCAGCACCTGCCGCCCCTGCCATCGGCCACCATCGGCGACGAGAAGGCCGATCTTCGCCAGGTCGCGCGAGCGATACCGCGTGCCACCACCGCCCATGCCTACGCCCTCGCTCGAGGTGTTCCACTTCACCTGCGCGATCCCCAGGGGTTGTTCGAGCGTCTCGTGCGCAAACCGCGCCAGGGGCATCTTCGTCGCCCGCTCGACCACGGCGCCGGCCAGGAACGCGCCGGCGGTGCAATAGGAGAACGTGCGGCCGTACGGCGAATCCTTCGGCCGGCTCACCCATGGCGCGTAGCCGCGGATCGGGATGTTCAACGCGAAGTCGAGCCAGCGCTCGGCGACGTACATGCGCTCCTCATTGCCCGCGGAGAACGGATTCTCGTCGTCGCACTCGAGGATCGAACTCATCGTGAGCAGGTCTTCGATCGTGATGCCTGCCCGACGCGCGTCCGGGTGGTCGATGCGTATCTCCGGGAAGAACGCGTACACCGGCTGCTTCACGTCGTGGATCGCCCCACGCGCGATGGCGGCACCGACCAGCATCGCCGTGAGGCTCTTGCTCGCCGAGCGTATGTCGTTGAGGAGATCGGCCGAGCCGTCGTTGAAATAGTGCTCGTAGACGAGGCGTCCGTGGTCGACGACCAGGACACTGGTGATCTGCTTGAAGCTGCCGTCGACCATCTTGCCGTCGAGGCTGGCGAGCGTGGCGGTGTCCCAGCCGAGCTTGCCGGCATCGGCCACGGGCCAACCGTCGGCCGAGGCGAGGGGTGGCTGGTAGGTTGCCGCCGTCACCGGGAAGGCGACGGCGAAGATCAGGGCGGAGAGGGCGAGACGCATGTCGGAAGCTCCTTGGGAAGAGCCCCGAGTGGATCGTCATGCGCCGTGAAGTGCCTGAAGTCCGGGTGAAGTTTTATGAAGCCGTGTTACGCGACCGCCGCGATGGGCGCGGGTCCCAGCTTGCGAATTCGGTCGAGTTCGGCCATCTGCGCCTGGACGATCTGGCACTGCGGCGTGCTGGTCCGCTGGAACAGCTCGCTGGTCCACTCGATGAAGGCCTGCACGCGGGCGGAGAGGTGACGCTTCTGCGGGTAGACGATCCAGAGGTTGGAACCGGTGGAGATCGTGTCCGTCATGATGATTTCGAGCAGGCCCTTGTCGAGCGCGCTCGCGGCCAGGCAATGCGGTGCCTGGATGACGCCCAATCCGGCGATGGCGGCCTGGATCACCGACTCGCCGTCGTTGATCATCATGTGCGCGTCCACGTCCACGGCGACACGACCGCTGGGCGAGTCGAACTGCCACTGCGACGGCTTGCCCGTGCTCGGGTGGACGAAATTTACCGTGCGGTGGGTCTTCAGGTCTTCGATGGTGGTCGGCACCCCATGGCGGGCCAAATAGGCCGGCGAGGCGCAAAGCACGTTGCTGAAGTGGCCGATCTTGCGGGCGATCAGGCTGGAATCGGCCAGTTCGCCCATGCGGATGGCGCAGTCGAAGCCTTCTTCGTTCAGATCGAACGGGAAGTCGCACATGGTCAGCTCGAGCCGGATATCGGGGAATTTGGCTTCGAATTCGGCGAGGTTGGGGATGATCGCCGCGCGACCGACCGCCGACGAAGCCGCCACCCTCAACTTGCCGGCTGGCTTGGTCTTCGCGTAGCCCAGGGCCTCGGTGGCTTCGGTGAGATCGGCAAGGATCTCCTTGCAACGCGCATAGAACGCGGAGCCATCGTCGGTTAAACGAAGGGAACGCGTGGAACGGAAGAAGAGCCGTGCGCCGAGGCTTTCTTCCAGCCGCGAAATCGCCCGGCTGACCCCCGACGGGGTCATCTCGAGATGCTGCGCCGCGGAAGAAAAGCTCTTGGCCTCGACCACGCGAACAAAAACGCTGATAGCGGAAAAGTCTTCCATCGCCGACTCCGGGAATCTTCATTCGTGACTGTGAATCACAGGCGCGATGATTGTAGACCCATTTAAGCCTTGACAGGCAAGGCCTAGATTACGCCCCCTGAGACGGACCGGCTTGACCTCAACCAAAGTTGAGGTTGCATCCTGCGCCGCCGCACGACTTTCCCGCCTACCTATCACGCTCTCAGGACCTCGTCATGAAGAAGAAACTCCTGTTCGGTTCGTCCGCGCTCGCCGTCGCGATCGCCTCGGCGCTCTGGCTCAGCGCCGGCAGCTCGCCGATCCACGCCGCCGAGCCCGCCGCTGCCATGCCGGCACCGGAGGTCACGGTAGCCCAGGTCCTGCTGCGCCCCGTCTCCGACGCCAACGCCTTCACCGGCCGCATCCAGGCGGTGGACACGATCCAGATCAAGCCGCGGGTCAGCGGCTATGTGGATAGCGTGCACTTCCGCGAAGGCGCCACGGTGAAGAAGGGCGACCTGCTCTTCACTATCGATCCGCGTCCGTACCGGGCCGAGACCGACCGCCTCGCCGCCAACCTCGCCCAGGCCCGCGCCGAGGCGAAGAATGCGGACGCCAACGCCGCCCGCGGCAGCAAGCTGGTCCAACAGCACGCCGTGTCGCAGGAAGAAGCGGATCGTCTCGATACGGCCGCCGCCAGCGCCAAGGCGCAGGTCGCTTCGGTGCAGGCCGCCCTCGACAACGCACGCCTCAATCTCTCCTTCACCGAGGTTCGTGCGCCGGTCGACGGCAAGGTCAGCAATGCCCAGATCACCGCCGGCAACCTGGTCACGCCGACCGATACGCTGACCAGCGTCGTCACCGTCGACCCGATGTACGTCTACTTCGACGTGGACGAGCAGACCTTCCTCAAGCTCGACCGCCTGCGTCGCGCCAACGGCCATGCACCTGACGTCGAGATGGGCCTGGCCGACGAAACCGGCTACCCGCACGTCGGCAAGATCGACTTCGTCGACAACCAGATCCGCGCCGGTGCCGGCACGATCCGCCTGCGCGCCGTGTTCCCGAATGCGGATGGCGCCTATACCGCCGGCCTCTTCGCCCGCGTGGAACTGCGCAGCGGCAACACCGAGCCGCGTGCATTGATCGACGACAAGGCCGTCGGCACCGACCTTGGCAACAAGTTCGTCTACGTGGTCGGCAAGGACAAGAAGGTCGAATACCGCCGCGTCTCCACCGGTGCCCTGGTGGACGGCCTGCGCGTGATCGACTCCGGCCTCAATGCCGAAGACGTCGTGGTGGTGAACGGCCTGCAGCGCGTGCGCCCGGGCGTCGAAGTGAATGCGAAGCGCGTGGCGATGGCCTCGCTGGTACCGGAGAGCGCACGCAATGTCGCCGCCCGTCCCGCCGGCGTCGACAGCGTGGCGCAGAACCAGGACTGATCCCTCATGAAAATCGCGCAATATTTCGTCGAACGCCCCATCCTGGCGGGCGTGCTGTCGGTGCTCTTCCTGATCGCGGGCAGTATCGCCGTGTTCAAGCTGCCGATCAGCGAGTACCCGGAGGTCGTTCCGCCGACCGTCGTGGTGAAGGCGAGCTACCCGGGTGCGAACCCGAAGGTCATCGCCGAAACCGTCGCCACGCCGCTCGAAGAGCAGATCAACGGCGTGGAAGGCATGCTCTATACCTCCTCGCAGTCCACCAGCGACGGCCAGATGACCCTCACGGTCACCTTCGCCCTCGGTACCGATCTCGACAACGCGCAGGTGCAGACGCAGAACCGCGTCTCGCAGGCGCTGCCGCGACTGCCCGAGGAAGTGCAGCGTCTCGGTGTCACGACGACCAAGAGCTCGCCCGACCTGACCATGGTCGTGCATCTGACCTCGCCGGATAACCGTTACGACATGCTCTACCTGTCGAACTACGCCCGTACGCGCATCAAGGACCAGCTCGCCCGTCTCGACGGCGTGGGTGACGTCCAGTTGTTCGGCGCCGGCGAGTACAGCATGCGCGTGTGGATGAACCCCGAGAAGCTGGCCATCCGCAACCTCACCACCGGCGACGTGATCAAGGCGGTGCGCGAGCAGAACATCGAAGTCGCCGCAGGCGCGCTCAACGCGCCGCCGGGCCCGAACTCGAATGCGTTCCAGGTCAACATCAACACGCAGGGCCGCCTGGTCACCGAGGACGACTTCCTCAACATCATCGTGCGCAGCGATCCGACCGGCTCGGTGACCCACCTGCGCGACGTTGCGCGCGTGGAACTGGGCTCGAACAACTATGCCCTGCGCAGCCTGCTCAACAACCGGGAGGCCGTGGCGATTCCGATCTTCCAGCGCCCGGGCTCGAACGCCATCGCCATCTCCGATGAAGTGCGCGCGGAAATGGCCACGCTGAAGAAGGACTTCCCGCAGGGTGTCGATTACACCATCGTCTACGATCCGACCGTGTTCGTTCGCGGCTCGATCGAAGCCGTGGTGCATACGCTGTTCGAGGCGATCATCCTGGTCGTCCTCGTGGTGATTCTGTTCCTGCAGACCTGGCGTGCATCGATCATCCCGCTGGTGGCCGTCCCGGTCTCGCTGATCGGTACGTTCGCCGTGATGTACATGGTCGGCTTCTCGCTCAACGCGCTTTCCCTGTTCGGACTGGTGCTGGCGATCGGTATCGTCGTCGACGATGCGATCGTGGTCGTGGAGAACGTCGAGCGGCACATCGAGCATGGACTCGATCCGAAGATGGCCACGCGCCAGGCGATGACCGAAGTCACCGGTCCGATCGTCGCCACGGCGCTGGTCCTGTGCGCGGTGTTCGTGCCGGCCGCCTTCATCAGCGGCCTGACCGGTCAGTTCTATCGCCAGTTCGCCCTGACCATCGCCATCTCGACGGTGATCTCCGCGTTCAACTCGCTGACCCTGAGCCCGGCGCTTGCCGCGTTGCTGCTGAAGGGCCGCGACGAGCCCAAGGACAAGCTCACGGTCCTGATGGACCGTAGCCTCGGCTGGATCTTCCGTCCGTTCAACCGCACCTTCGAGCGCGCCTCCAACGGTTACGTCGGCGGCGTGAAGAAGATCCTTCGCTTCGCCGTGGTGATGCTGGTGCTCTACGCCGGCCTCGTCGGCCTGGGTGTGCTCGGCTTCGCGCGGACCCCGACCGGCTTCGTGCCGCCGCAGGACAAGCAGTACCTGGTCGCGTTCGCCCAGCTGCCGGACGCCGCCTCGCTCGACCGCACGGAAACGGTGATCCGCGAGATGGGCGACATCGCCCTGAAGGATCCGGGTGCGGCGAGTGCCGTGCAGTTCCCCGGCCTGTCGATCAACGGCTTCACCAACAGCACCAACTCGGGCATCGTCTTCGTGACCCTGAAGCCGTTCGAGGAGCGTCGCGACAAGGACCTCTCGGCGGATGCCATCGTCGCGCGCCTCAATGCCAAGTTCGCTTCCATCCAGGGTGCGTACATCGCGATCTTCCCGCCGCCGCCGGTCAACGGCCTCGGCACGATCGGCGGTTTCCGCATGCAGCTGGAAGATCGTGGCGACCTCGGCTTCGACGAGCTGTTCAAGCAGACCCAGGGCATCATCGGCGCCAGCCAGAAGACGCCGGAGCTCGCCCACCTGTTCAGCAGCTTCCAGGTGAACGTGCCGCAGTTCGATGCGGATATCGACCGCGAGAAAGCCAAGTCCGAAGGCATCGACCTGGGTGATGTGTTCCAGACGATGCAGGCGTACCTGGGGTCGCTCTATGTCAACGACTTCAACCGTTTCGGCCGCACCTACCAGGTGAACGTTTCCGCCGAGCCGTCGTTCCGCCACGAGCCGTCCGATGTCGTCGGCCTGAAGACCCGCAACGCCGCCGGCGACCTCGTGCCGCTCGGCTCGTTCCTGACCATGCGCCAGACCAACGGTCCGGATCGTGTGCAGCACTACAACGGCTATCCCACCGCCGAGATCAATGGCGGCGCGGCACCGGGCTACAGCACGGGTCAGGCGCAGGAAGCGATGGAGAAGCTGGTCAACGCGAGCCTGCCCAACGGCATGAGCTACGAATGGACCGAACTGACATACCAGCAGATCCTTGCCGGCAATACCGCGGTGCTGGTGTTCCCGCTGTCGGTGCTGCTGGTGTTCCTGGTGCTGGCGTCCCTCTACGAGAGCCTGAGCCTGCCGCTCGCGGTCATCCTGATCGTACCGATGGTGCTGCTGTCGGCGATCGCCGGTGTGATCGTCACCGGTGGCGACAACAACATCTTTACCCAGATCGGTCTGATCGTGCTGGTAGGCCTCGCCTGCAAGAACGCGATCCTGATCGTGGAGTTCGCTCGCGAAGCGGAGATCGAAGGCATGAACCGCGTGGATGCCGTGCTCGAGGCGGCCCGCCTGCGACTGCGTCCGATCCTGATGACCTCGTTCGCCTTCATCATGGGCGTGGTCCCGCTGGTCACCTCGCACGGCGCGGGTGCGGAAATGCGTCATGCGATGGGCGTGGCGGTGTTCGCCGGCATGCTCGGCGTCACCTTCTTCGGCCTGATCTTCACCCCGCTCTTCTATGTGTTGATCCGCGGCTGGAACGAACGCTCGGCGGCGAATCGCGCTGCACGCCGTGAGCGCCGTCTCCTCGAACACGCGGCCCGGGAGTCGTGATCATGAAAACCATCCTCCGTAGTACGGCCCTGTTCGCCGCCCTCGTCCTCGCCGGTTGCGCGAGCGTGGGCCCCGACTATCACGCGCCGAAGGAAGCGCCGGTCACGCTGCAGGGCGTCGACCCGGCGCAGCAGACCAGCACCGATTTCCAGGCGCAATGGTGGAAGCAGTTCGGCGATCCGACGCTGGATAGCCTTATCGTCCGTGCGGCAAAAGGCAGCCCGGATCTGAGGATCGCGGTCGCCCGCCTGAAGCAGGCGCGCGCGGCTCTCGGCACCGCGAAGTCGCAGCAGATTCCGGATATCGAAACCGGCGTGGATTATTCGCGCGCTCGTGAACAGCAGCCGGGCTTCACCGACCGGCGCACGACGATCACCTCCTACCAGGCCGGCTTCGACGCCTCTTGGGAACTCGACCTGTTCGGCGGCATCCGTCGCTCGGTCGAGGCCGCCCGTGCGGATGCCGGTGCCGGCGAGGCCTCCTTGCAGGACGCGCAGGTCACGCTGTTCGCCGAAGTGGCCCGCAACTACTTCGACCTGCGTGGCACCCAGCTGCGCATCGACGTGGCCAGGCGCGACATCACCAACCAGCAGGATTCGCTGAAGGTGATCAATGCGCGCGTGGAAGTCGGGACCGGTGCGGAGCAGGATCTCGCCTCGGCGAAGGCCCGCCTCGCCGCCGTCGAGGCGCAGCTGCCCGTGCTCGAGACCCAGGCCCAGGCCGATCGGTTCCGCATCGCGGTGCTGCTCGGCGAGCGGCCCGGCGAGCTCGACATCGACCTCTCGCCGGCGACGTTCAAGCCGATCGACGTCAGCCTCGCGATCGGTGGTGCCGACGAGGTGCTGCAGCGTCGTCCGGACATCCGCGTCGCCGAGCGTGAGCTTGCCGCGGCGAATGCCCGCATCGGCGTCGCCAAGGCCGATTACTTCCCGCACATCACGCTGGGCGGCTTCGTCGGCTTTCTCGCCGGTCGCAGCAACGACTTCGGCGGGGCCGACTCGCGGGCGTGGTCGCTCGCACCGAGCATCTCGTGGTCGGGCCTGAACGTGCAGCGCGTGGCATCGGGGGTCAGGGGCGCGCGTGCCCGGGCGGAGGAAGCGCAGGCCAACTACGACCGCACCGTGCTCGGCGCGTTGGAAGACGTGGACAACTCCCTGGTCGGCTTCAACCAGCAACGCCTGCGTGTCGAGAAGCTCGTCGTGCAGGCGAAGGAAAGCCGTCGTGCGGCCGAGCTGGCCAAGCTCCGTTACGACGCCGGCCGTACCGACTACCTCGAACTGCTCGACGCGGAACGTACGCAACTTTCCGCGGAAGATCAGCTTGCCGAGGCGGAAGCCGGGATCAACACCCGCGCCGTGTCGCTCTACAAGGCACTCGGCGGTGGCTGGCAGGCCTGCGGCAACAGCACGTGTAGCGAGGTTGCGAAAGCCCCATGAGCTCCGCGAAGGTTCATCGCCTGCCCGTACAGACGAAGCGATCGAACCCGACCGCCGTGGAGCCACCGCTCACCCAGCGCGTCGCGCTGGTGAGCGGTGCCAATCGCGGTATCGGACTTGAGGTATCGAAACAGCTCGCCTCGCTCGGCGTCACCGTCTTCATGGGCATGCGCCAGCCTGCCAGGGGCGAGAAAGCGGTGAAAACCGTCCGTGACATGGGCGGTGACGCCTATGCGGTCAGGCTCGACGTGACCCGCGCGGCCGACATAGAAGCGGCGATCGCCAATATCGATGGTCGTTTCGGCCGGCTCGACATACTCGTGAACAATGCGGGTGGGTATTTCGACCACGACGCGCGCGTGTCGAAGCCGGACCTGGAGGCTATTCGCGGCGCATTCGATACGAACCTGCTCGGTGCCTGGTGTCTTACCGCGGCGGCGTTACCGCTGATGCGGCGCCATGGCTATGGGCGCGTGGTCAATGTTTCGAGCGAATGTGCCGTCAGCAACATGTGCGGCGAGACGGCGCCGGCGTATCGCATTTCCAAGGCCGCGCTCAACGCCTATACCCAGGTCGCCGCGCACGAGCTGGAAGGCAGCGGCATTCTTGTCAATGCGGTGTGCCCGGGCTGGACGGCGACCGCGCTCGGCGGCAGCGGCGGGCGTCCCGTCGCCGAAAGCGCGGAAGGCATCGTCTGGGCTGCGCTTCTTTCGGAGCGTGAGTCGGTAAACGGCGGGTTGTTCCGGGATCACGCGAGGCTGGCCTGGTAGGCGGCGGGCCTCAGCGCGAGATCATGTGCGCAAACCATTCCCAGCCGCGCAACCTGGCCGTGATGAGCTTGACGCAGGTCAGCATCGGCACCGCGAGCAACGCACCGGGGATGCCCCAGATCCAGCCCCAGACCAGCAACCAGAGCAGGATGGCAACGGGGCTCAGCCGTGAGCGGCGACCCTGCAGCATCGGCGTAAGCAGGTTGCCTTCGATGGCCGTGATGCCGGCGAAGGTCGCGGCAGGCAACAAAGCGGGCCCGAGTTCCTGGAAGTGCAGCACACCGACGACCGAGAGGATCGTCGTCGTCGTGATGGCGCCCACGTAGGGAATGAAGTTCGCTATCGCCGTGACCGACCCCCAGAGCAAGGGGTCCGGTACGCCGTACAGATAGAGCATGCCCGAGGTGACCAGCCCGAGCGTGACGTTGATCGCGGCAGTCAACAGCAGGTAGCTCGACACTTCGGTCTGGATGCTGCGCACGATACTGACCGTGTGTCGCTTGTACGCGAACGTCGGCGATATCTCCACGGCTCGCCGCAGGATCTCGTCGCCGTACACGAGGAAGAAGAACACCAGCAGCGCCACGGTAAGCACGCTGGCCAGCACCTTCGGCGCACCGGCGACGATGTCCCAGGCGGTGAAGGCGAAATCGTTACTGGCCGCCGGTGCGTTGCGCGCGACCGTACCGCCGACGAGATTCTGCGTGGCCCGGCTCGCCGCCTCGATCTGTTGCGTCAGCGGCTTGATCTTCGGCGCGAACGTGCGCATCGCCGTCGGCGCTTCATGGAACCAGTTCAAGGCGGGGGTTGCCAGCGTCGCCACCGCGGAGACCAGACCGACGCCGAGCAGCAGCATGACCGTCACCGCGGCGAACCAGCGCGGCAGGCGAATGCGCGCGGCGGCCACGACGATGGGGTTCAACGCCAGTCCGATGAAGGCGGCAAGAACCAACGGGACAAGCAACGACTTGCCGATTGCCACCGTATAGACGGTGGCGAGCAGGATCATGCCGGTGAGTGAGATACGGATCGCGCGCAGATGACGCGATATCCGCCGCGTGCTCCGGCTGCTACCTGGTTTACGACGCGAGCGCGCCACGGCGAGCGACGACACGGCCACACCGGGTGGCGCCGTCGATGGCAGCGGCGCGGGAACGGGGCTGGGGAAGTCGCTCACGCGACCTCGTCGGCGGCATCGGCCGTGGCGTCGGCGGTATCGCCGGCGAAGTCGCCGAGGAAGCTGCCCGCGGCCATGGAGATCACCTTGCCGATGATGTCGGCCGTCCCACCGGCAACCAGCCCACTCACACCAGGCACGGCCAGCGGATTGACCTTGATGCTACTCAGGAGCACGCCGGAACCGGCCGCGATACCGAGCACCGTGAGCGGATACTCGTAGCCGCGTGCGATGAGCGCGGCGGCGGGTTGTACGGTGGCTTCCCGTGCAAGGGCGACTTCGGCGCGCGCCTTGGTGACTTTCGCCAAGCTGTTGAAAATGCCCACGTCAGCCCTCCACCTTCAGCTCGCCTTCGGCCTTGCCCTGCTTTGCCGCTTCGCGGGCGAGCGTGGCCAGTTCGGCCCGCGAGGCCGGGAGCGTCAGCCAGTGCATGGCCCGCCGGAACACAAGGATCGCCAGGACGAGAAGGATCAGCTGCAGACCCGCCAGCGCCGCCAGCGCCCACGCCCAGGATCCGAACCACTGGGCGAGTCCCCACCCGGCCAACGCCAGCAACGTGAATCCGAGGGCGACCGCGAAGACGATAGCCGCCAGTCCCATGAAGAGCATCAAGGTGATGCCGCTCCGGGCCAGGCCGAGCTCGGCGAGGATGAGGCGCAGTTGCGCCGAGAACAGACGCTTCAGTCCGGCGCCGAGCTTTCGCACGTCGTCGAACCAGGCGGGCATCTTCACTCCCGACGAGCTGGGCGCCTCCGCGCCCGGCATCGGGTCGTCCACTGAGCTCTGCCCCGAGGGACCGTCTTCCAACATGCGTCTTGCCCCCGGGGAGATGTGGTTCAGCTGCGCAGGATGCGACCGGCCAGCCAGCCCGCGGCGATAGCCAGCGCGATGGACTGTACCGGCTTCTCGCGAACATAGTCGCGGGCGGTGTCGAGCCAGTCGTTGGCGGTGTCGACCGCCTCACCGTAGGCTTCCTTGCCGCGAAGCTTGGCTTCTTCGGCTTTCTCGGCGGCGCGCGTGGCGCCATAGGCGGCCTTGTCGGTGGCGTGGTGCAGCGACGACTCGACCTTGTCCGCGGCGCGATCCACGGCGTCCTTGGTGCGGTCGATGGTGTCGGAGGTGGCCTGTTTCACTCGCTCGGCGCTGGCGTCGATGCGCTCGGCGGCCGAAACGGTATTCGCGGCGGCGGTCGCTGCGTTGGCGACGTGGTCGGCGGGCTTGTTCATGACGAAGTTCTCCGGGAACGGGGTGGTGCAACGTAAAACAGGAAAGGTGAGGTAAAGGTCATTCCGCGACTACACGCTGCGACCGCGGAAGAACGAGATGATGGCCAGGATCAGGAAGATGATGAAGAGGATCTTCGCGATACCGGCAGCCGTACCCGCGATGCCACCGAAGCCGAAGACCGCGGCAATGATCGCGATGACGAGGAAGACGAGGGCGTAGTGCAGCATGGTCGGGTACTCCAGTGGGTGGATGGCGCGGAACCCATTTAGTCCCGGCCACCGCGCAGGCCGCGTGAAGTCGGCACGCCATGCTCAAAAGTCGTTCAGCCTCGACCTTCACCCTCTCGTCACGCTTTGACTTTCCGGTTCAGCGAGTAGGTCCCGGTGATCACGGCCTCGTCCACGACGTGCCCCTTCATCACGTCCCTCAATTCGGCCAGGGAGAAGCCGTTTTCAAGCGGCACCGTGTCGACGTCCAGTGCATAGACGTGGAAGTGGTAATGGTGTGCGATCGAATCGTTCCAGGGCGGGCACGGGCCGTCGTAGCCGTGGTAATGGCCTTCCATGTCGCGATCGCCCTTGAACCATCCGGTGTAGTCGTTGAGACCCTGCACCGAGCCCGGCGGGCCGACCGGATCTTTCTTGCCGCGCGCGACGACGCCTTCGCCACAGGCGCCCTCGCCCAGTTCGCGGCATTCCAGCGGGATGTTCGCCATCAGCCAATGGACGAACTCGACGCGCGGCAGGTGGCGGGGCACCTCGCGACCTTCCACGTTGACGTCGTCCGGCCTGGACGGCACGTCCGTATCGATGACGGCGATGGCGAACGACTTCGCGGTTGCCGGCACCTCGGTCCAGGCAAGGTGGGGTGTGACATTTCCTGCAGGCTTGATCGGTTCGCCGATCTCCATGAAGGCGTAGGTGGCCGCGATGGGCTTGCCGTTCTCGATGCTGTCGCTTTTGAGGCGCATGGGGATCTCCAGGTTGCTTCACGCATGGTCGGACGCCCGGGGATGGTGGGGATCAGCGGGCGATGGCGTCGAAACGGGCTGCGATGTAGTCGTCGGTGAAGCTGGTCATGCCGAAATCACGGATGAAGCCACAGTGGCCACCGTAGCGGGCGATGTCGAGTTCGATATTCGGCGGAAGGCGCAAGGCGCGGAAAGCGCCGATGGGGATGACCGGGTCGTCGCTCGAGGTGAGGATGGTGGCCGGAACATGCATGTTCATCAGTCGGTCGCCGGCGATCGAGTAGCCGTCGAGGTAGGCCTCGAGCGACCCGAAATCCGTGTGCCGCAGGACCAGCGAAGCGGTCAGCTCGCGCATGTTCTGCTTGAGCTCGTTGAGCTCGAAATAGGTCTGCTGGGGGAAGGCTTCCTGCTTCAGGCGCAGCGACCGTCGCCATTTCTGCATGAAATAGGCGTGGTAGATCCACGGCGCTTCCTTCTCGAGCGAGAACAGGCCCTCGGCCGGATCGACGATCGGGCAGACCGCGAGCACGTAGTCCAGCGGCACGCCTTGCGCGGGCGCCAGCATAGCTGCGCGGAGGGCGAAGTTGCCGCCAAGCGAGAAACCGGCGACGCCGATCGTCTTCGCCGGGAACATCCGGGCGATCTCGCCAAGGGCGGTGACCACCTCGTCGATGCGACAGGAGTGGAACAGGGCTTCGTTGAGTCCGTGGCTGTCGCCGTGGTCGCGAAAATTCAGGCGGAACACGTCCCAGCCATCTTCGAGCAGGCGGCTGCCGGTTTGCAGCACATAGGTGGAGTCGACGCTGCCTTCCCAGCCGTGGAACAGGATGGCGAGGCCCCGCGACTCGCGACCGGTGGTCTGCGCGGTATAACGGCCGCTCAGCCGGTCGCCTTGCCCGACATCGACCAGCACTTCGCGTGCATCCACCTGCACCTGGTGCGCCCGCCTGGGCAACAGGCGACGGCGAACGCCACTGGACGAAAGCATGGTCTGGATGTGCCCGCTGCGCAGCGGCCACGGCGGCAGGAAGTCTGAGCCTTTGGGCAGGCTCATGCGGGCGTATCGGTGTCCAGGGCCAGCGCGATGCGTTCGCGCGAGGCCTCGGCCATGCGCCGACGGCCATCGGCCGATACCGGCACCGACTCGAGGAAATGAACCTCCACGTCCAGCGGGGCCTCGCCCAGCAGCCGGATGACGTTGCCCATAAAGGTCTCGTTCTCGCGGAAACCGGCGTCGATGACCCGACGGCCCTGGCGCGCGAAGCGCAGGGCCACGGGCTGCACCGGAACCTCGGCGTCGAGCGCGGCCTGGAAAATACGCGCATGGAACACACGGAGCACGCCGTTATGGCCGGTGCCGCCCTCGGGGAAGACGGCGACCGAACGGCCCTCGTGCAGGCGCTCGACCATGACCGCCATGACCGATGCCAGCGAGTGGTTGCTGCCACGGCGGTGGAAGATGGTGCCTCCGCGTGACGCCATCCAGCCGACCAGTGGCCAGCCGGCGATTTCGGCCTTGGCGACGAAGCAGGCTGCGCGCTGCGAATGCATCAGCGTGATGTCCAGCCAGGACGTGTGGTTGGCGACGAACAGGACCGGATCGGGCAGTGGCGTGCCGAAGCGGCGGCTGCGGAAGCCGAAGATGCGAAGCAGCAGCACCGACCACAGGCGGATCGCGCGATGGGCGAAGGGCTCGCGGCCGTTCTTCATCACCCCGTTGGACCAGCTCAGCACGAAGGTGCAGATCAGGATGGCGAACACGATATGCAGCAACACCAGCGGGATTCGCCACAGATAGCGAAACGGACGCATGCGGTCGCGGGAACTCAGGTTGGCAGAGGTGGCTTCCATCGAGAAAGCAAGATTAACGATGGCCGGGCTGTGCCGCTAGAGGAACTTGCGTTTGTTCTTAAGTCACGCGGGCTTGCGACGTGCTAGACAGGCACGTTAGCGAGTGGCAAGGCGGTCGAAGCCTTTACCGTTCGCAGGACAAAGCTCGTGTTGACGTCGGCCACGCCCGAGGCATTCAGCAGCCGATCGAGCAGAAAGCGCGAGAAGCCGTCCAGATCCGCGACGTAGACCTGGAGCAGGTAGTCCATGTCGCCGGTGAGCGCGAAGCAGGAAACCACCTCGTCCCACCCGGCCACCTGCACGGTGAACCGGTCGATCGCCTCGGCTTCATGGCGGGAGAGCTGCACGCGAACGAAGGCCTGCAGGCCCAGGCCGAGGGAACGCGGTTCCAGGCGGGCCCCGTAGCCGGCGATGACGCCGTCGGCCTCCAGTTTCTGCACGCGGCGCAGGCAGGCCGAGGGCGAGAGGCTGACCTCGGTTGCCAGCTCGGCGTTGGTGATCCGCCCATGGGTTTGCAGGGTGGCGAGGATACGCAGGTCGGTGCGGTCGAGGGTCGCTTGCATGATTGTTTCGCCATGATCGTCTACGCCGGCACATTGTTGCACAGTGGCGGCCTTTTAGCGCAACAACACAAGCCTATTGCGGCGCTTCCTCGCTAAGCTGAAGCCTAGATCACCACCCGCACTGCAGCCCAAGGAGGCCCGCCATGGACACCCCCCGTCGCGTCGAACACCAGCAGACCGACCGCGGATACGTGCCCGTCTACGCGACCGGCACCGTGGAGCAGCCGTGGGAGAGCTATTCGAAGACGGACCACGAGGTTTGGGACACCTTGTACAAGCGCCAGCGCGAGCTGTTGCCTGCTTACGCCTGCCAGGAGTTCCTCGACGGCGTCGAGCGCTTCGGCCTCGGCGACGGCGGTATTCCGCGATTCTCCGAGCTGAACAAGGTGCTGGGCGAGGCCACGGGCTGGGAGGTCGTGGCCGTGGAAGGCCTGCTGCCCGACGAGGTTTTCTTCGACCACCTGGCCAACCGTCGCTTCCCGGTCAGCTGGTGGATCCGCAAGCCGGACCAGTTGGACTACCTGTCCGAGCCGGATCTGTTCCACGACCTGTTCGGCCATGTGCCGCTGCTGCTCAATCCCGTGTTCGCCGATTACATGCAGGCATACGGCAAGGGCGGCATGAAGGCGCACGCGATCGGGCCCGAGGCGCTGATGAACCTCACGCGCCTGTACTGGTACACCGTCGAGTTCGGACTGATCCGGACCGACAACGGCCTGCGTATCTATGGCGCCGGCATCGTCAGCTCCAAGGGCGAATCGGTCTATTCGATCGACTCCGCGGCGCCGAACCGCATCGGTTTCGATCTGGAGCGTGTGATGAACACCCGCTACAGGATCGATACCTTCCAGCAGACGTACTTCGTCATCGACGACTTCGCGCAGCTGTTCGATGCGACCGGCCCGGACTTCACGCCAATCTACGCGAAGCTCGCCGAGCGCTCTGCCGTGGCGGCGGGCGAGGTGCTTGTGACCGACCACGTGTTCCATAAGGGCACCCGCGAGGGCTTCGCTTCAGGCGCGGACAACTGAATCTCAACGGCAGCCTAACGAACGGCGTTCTACGATGGACTTACTTTCCGCTGAACAGGGTGTGTCCATCGTGGTCGTCTTCGATATTCCGTTCGAGTCCGTCGGTCCGGGTCTCTGGCTATTGCAGAAGAACGAAGCCGAATATGGCGAGTTCTGCTCACGGGACGACGCTCTGGAATGCGCAATAAGCGAGGCCCGTCGGATCGAGCAGGCCAACGCGTTCTCCGACATCGTGCTGAACATCGAAGGCAATGACGGCCGCTGGCGCGCCTTCGACACCTCGATCCGGCCCTACGCGAGCCGCAGCCGCACGGTGTGAGCCAAACATGGCGGGGTTGCCCTGACGGGCGGGTGGGTCGCTGACTCGCCCGCCCGTTCCTTTGTGTGCTCCCACAGACCGTCGCGGCCCGATTTGCCGGATTCCGGGCAAAATAAAACCCCGGCAGCCAGGGGAGGAGCTGCCGGGGTCGGTGTCGGGTCCAGGCTATCAGGGGAAATAGCGGGACCCGGGACAGATAGACCAATAACAACCGGTCGTCTGACAACAGGTCGCCTCTCGGCGATCACAGACTTAGATAAGGGCGATCGCGTGAAGTTCCCGCATTACGGGGTAGGCGCGTTTTGCCTGCGTTTATCTTCAGCGCGCATCGCGTGCTCCGCGAGCCAGGGGGTGACTTGCGCAACCCACAGGGCGTAGCCCTTCGCGTTCATATGTAACCCATCTTCAATGAACAGATCCGGCCTGGGCTGGCCTTGCGCATCGAGCATCGCCGGCACCACGTCGAGGAAAGCCACGTTCTTCTGGGTCATCGCCCAGGCGCGGATCAGTTGGTCGGCCCGCAGGATATTCGGCAGCAAGGCGGCCCGCGCCACGCTGGGCTTGATCGCGATGAACGCAATCGGCAGATCGGGCTGTGACTGGCGCACCTTGCCGACGAAAGCGGCAAAGTCGTCGCGGACCTGCTCCGGCGAGTCGCCACCCTGGAGATCGTTGTCCCCGGCATACATCACCAGGGCCGCCGGACGGTAAGGCGTCACGATGCGATCGGCGAACGCCGTCGCGTCGTCCAGATCGGATCCGCCGAATCCGCGGTTGATCACCCGATACCCGGGAAAGTCGGTACCCAGCGTCTTCCAGAAGCGAATGGACGAACTGCCGATGAAGAGCACGGCGTTGGCCGGCGGGGGCTGGCTCTTGTCCGAGGCCTCGAAGGCCTGGATGTCGGCATTCCATTTGGCGTGGTCCGACTCCTTTGCCACCGCGCCACAGGAAAAAACGAGAAGAAGGAGAAGAATCGTCAGGCGTGTCATGCGTAGACCGTAACTGCTTACGGTCTACGAGGTAAACCCTGACGCTCCACGGGGGTGACCTTCAAGACCGCTTCGACGCGGATGCCGTTCCAGCGATAGATGAGATGCTCGGCCTGCACGCAGGGCGCCACCAGATCGGGATAGAAGAGCGCCACGCATTCGCCGCCTTCATGGCGCGCGCTGTCGTAGGCAATGCCATTGGAGCCGCTGTCACGCAGGCGGCGGGCGAGTTTCACGCTTGCCACATACGAGTCGGGAGCGTGCTCGGCCGCCCAACCGCCACGAATGTCGTGCAGCTTGCCGGCAATGGCGGTCTTGTAGCAGCGCACCTGGACGTCGGTGGGCGGTTCATGCGTCGCGGCGAGGAAGGCTTCGCGGTGGAATACCGTTTCCTCGATCGCCGTCGCCACGCTGTGGGCGGCGTAGAACACGCCCCAGTGGCCGTCGGAAAAGCGACTGCCTTCCGGCGGGATATGCGCAAAGGCCGCCATGATCGGCGTCGTGCCCGGGCCGGAGACGCGGCGCGACGGCGGGACCAGGCTCAACGCACCGATTTCATCGCGCAGGCGCGGATTGGTCAGCGACTCGATGGCCATCACCGCGTCGATGTCCTTCGGATCGGCGATCCGGTCGAACAGACCGACCGGCGGAAACCGGCTGGGGACGATGCGGTAGGCGTGGCTCCAGCGGATGCGCCGCAAAGGAGGTGTTGGCTCGCCGGCGCTCATCCGTTCCAGCCGCGCTGGGCGTCGAGGTACTGACGGACGACATAGAGATCGGCCACGTTGCCGGACAACATGCGCTCCAAGGCGGGGCGACCGCCGAACAGCGAGGCGTCGTTGGGCTTGCGCAGCCAGGCGTCGGCCTGGGCGGGGTCGGGAAAGAGTATCTGCAGGTCCTTCCAGATGCCGAGCAGGTAGCTGATCCGCTCGATGACGTCCCGCGAGGGGGCGCCGTCCTGCTGCTTTTTCCACTTGAAGTAGGTCGACTCGGGTGGGTCACCGAGCAGGGTGCGCTGCTCGGTGACACGAAGCTTCCAACGCTCGGCCAGGGCGAAGAAGGCCCGGAGCGCGGGACCGCCCAGGTCGCCCGTGGGCGTGGGTTCGGCATGGATGACGGAGTGCATCGTTGCTCTACCTGTGGAGTTATCTCTTAATGTACTCCATTTGTAGACCGATTTCACGGAAACGATTGGCTAGCCGTGGCAGGGCTGGTTTTTGGTTCGGCCTCGCGGGCTCGGCTGCGCCATCGTTCTCTACACTTGGGCGCTTCGCGGGGAGACCTTGGCGCCCACCCTCGCTGCTCAGACAGGTCCGAGCCCGCCGCGGCATCAGCCGCTGAGACCAAGCACTCGCGAAGCGAGTGAACCGATTCCTTCGGCGTCCCCGGACTTCCGCGAAGAACCTATTTTTTCGAGGCGATCCAGCTGTCGACGTGTTGCTCGAGCACCGGCAGCGGCACCGAACCCACCGCGAGCACGGTGTCGTGGAAGGCCCGCAGATCGAACTTCTCGCCAAGCTGGGCTTCGGCGCGCTCGCGTAGCTCGCGGATCTTCAGGTAACCCAGTTCGTAGGAGAGGGCCTGTCCGGGCCAGCTGATGTAGCGGTCCACCTCGTTGGCGATCTCGCGCTGGCTCAAGGCCGTGTTCTGGGTGAGGTAATCGATCGCCTGCTGGCGCGTCCAGCCCAGATGATGGATGCCGGTGTCGACGACGAGACGGCAGGCACGCCACATCTGGTAGGTGAGGTAACCGAAGTGCTCGTAGGGCGTGTGGTAGATGCCCATCTCTTCGCCGAGGTATTCGGAGTACAGGGCCCAGCCCTCGCCATAGGCGGAGATGTAGCCATCGCGACGGAACGGCGGCAAGCCATCCTGCTCGGCCGAGAGGGCCAGCTGCAGCGCGTGGCCCGGCATGGACTCGTGCAGGGTCAAAGCCGGCATGTTGAACAGGGGGCGCGACGGCAGATCGTACGTGTTGACCAGATAGACGTCCGCACCGCCGCGGCCGGAGGTGTAGTACGGCGCGATATCCGCCGGCACCGGCTCGATGGCGAAACGCTGGCGCGGCAGCAGGCCGAAGTAGTTGCCCAGCTTGCCGTCCACCTGCTTGGCCACCCAGGCCGTGCGCATGAGCAGTTCGTCCGGGGTCTTCGCGTAGAACTGGGGGTCGGTGCGCAGGAATTGCAGGAAAGCCGGAAAGTCGCCCTTGAAGCCGGTGTCCTTCATCGTCTCCAGCATGGCCTCGTGGATCTTCGCCACCTCGCGAAGGCCGATCGCGTGGATCTCGTCGGGCGTGAGGTCCAGCGTGGTGTATTCGCGGATCTGCTGGCGATAGTAGGCCTTGCCGTCGGGCAGCGATTCCGCGGCCAGCGTGCGTCGCGCCTTCGGCACGTACTCCGTGCGGAAGAAGGTCAACAGCTTGCCGTACGCGGGTATGACACCCTGGGCGATAGCGTTGCGCGCGTCGGCACGAAGGGACTCGGCATCCGCGGCCGGCATGGCCTTGGGCAGCGCCTTGAACGGCTTGTAGAGCGCGCTGTCTTCCGGGCTCTTCAACCCGGCCACGGCGGCGATAGATACGTCGCGCCCGTCGAGCACCTCGCGCGGCACGGTGAAACCACGCGCCAGCCCGAGGCGCATGTTGGCGATCTCCTGGTCCATGTAGGCCGGAATCTGGCGCAGGCGCTCGATGTAGTGCCGGTAGTCCTCGCGCGTGCGCAGGTCGTCGCCATGCATCACATAGCCCACGTCGGACCAGAACGCCGAATCGCTGTTGAACGGCATCTGCCACTGCGCGAAGCGCTGTGCGGCGGCGAGGTTGAAGATCTGCTCGCGGTACACCGCATAGTCGACGCGAGAGGTCGCACTCAGGCTGTGCGGATCGATGCGATCGAGCTGGGCGAGCACGTCGTTCCAATAGGCGAGCCGCTTGGCCTGGCTGGCGGCGTCGACCGTATCCAGGCGTCCATCGCCGGGCTGGGCCTCGCCGGAGGTGAGGATGCCCGCCTGCCCGTTACGCCAGGTCCATTCCTTCGTATAGATGCCCTTGAAGGCTTCGTCCGGCGACGCCGACGGTGTGGCGGCGTGGGCGGTAGCGGCAAACAAACCGGCGAAGGCGATGGCGCGGATCCAGGGGGACATGCAGGAGACCGTTGGCGGGAAAACCCCGATCATCGCATTCCCCGCTCATTCCAGTCCCGCGTAATGCCCGCGCATCGTATCCAGGTAGGCCTTCAGGTCCCGTCCCGGCACATCGGTGAACGTCTCGCCTTCGTTACGGCAGTCCTCGATACGGTCCGGCCGGAAATTGCGGAACGCCTGGCGATGACGACACCAGGTGCCGAGGGTCCACGCGCCGCCCCAGAAAGACAGGCAAAGCGGCTCGACTTCGCGCGTCGACGTGCGCCCCTCGGCATCGCGGTAGTCCAGGCACAGAACGCAATGGCCGACGATGGCCGCGTGCAACCGGTCGAGCATCGCGGCGACCTGGTTCTGGAACGGATCGCGCCAGATCGGCGCGAAGATCTTCGACTGCGCCGAGCGCTCGCGGAGCTCGGCCGGAAGCACGGCCTCGATCTTGATCAGGGCCGCCTGAGCTTCCCGTGCCAGACGTTCCCCGGCGAACGCGCGAACGAAGCGCGTTCCGGCCACGAGGGCTTCGAGTTCGTCGGCGGAGAACATCAGCGGCGGGATGTCCGAGCCCTTGCGCAGGACATACCCGACGCCGGCCTCGCCTTCGATCGGAACCCCGGAAAGCTGCAGATCGGCGACATCGCGATAAACCGTGCGCAGCGAGACCTCGAGCGTGCTCGCCAGCTGGCGCGCAGGCAACGCGGTACGCCGCCCACGCAGGGCATTGATGATGAGGAACAGGCGGTCTGCACGGCGCATCCCCGAATCATCGCTTCCCGCGCGGTGCGCGGGAAGCGGCGAAGGTCATGGGCCGGCACGTCGGAGCGCTCAGGCGACGGCCAGGGTCTGTGCGCGGGCCAGCGCAGCGTCCTGCCCGGTCGCCCGGCAGATGGCCGGCCGGGCCATCAGCCGGGCCACGTACGCCTCGAAGACATCGCGGCGCGGCACGATGCCGAAGCGCATGGTCCAGTCCAGCGCGCTGGCCCAGAGGATGTCCGCGGCGGTGAAGCGGTCGCCGAACAGCCAGGGACCGGCGCTCAGCTGGGCCTCGATCATGTCCATGACGGTATCGAAGTCGCCATAGGGGCAGGTCGACGTCGGCGCCGGCTCGTGTTTCATGAAGCGATCCATCACCGCCGGCTCAAAGCAGGAGCCGTAGAAGGCCAGCCAGCGAAGGTACGGGCCGCGCAGCGGATCGCCCAGCCCCGGGGCCAGACCGGCTTGCGGGAAGAGATCGGCGAGATAGGTGAAGATCGCCGGCCGCTCGGTGACCAGGCCGCCGAGATGCTCGATGGCCGGTACCTTGCCCATCGGATTGACCTTCAGGTACGCCGGCTGCCGCTGCTCCCCCTCGGCCAGGTTCATCACATGGATGTCGTACTGCGCACCGAGCTCTTCGAGCAGCATCAGCGTGCTCCCCGAACGGCTGTTCGGCGCGTGGTGGAACTTGATCCGACTGGCATTCATGCGTGCAATTCCCTGGTGGTCTTCGTGGATGTCCTGGAGCCCGGCCGGGCAGGCGCCGATCCGGCCCGCGATTCCGGCGGCCGGCCGGTATCGGGAGCGAAGCGGTATTGCCCATCCATCAGCAGCCCGCGGCGCCCGAGCGGTGCATAGAGCACGGCGAGACGATCGAGAAAGCGATTCATGCGACGTCCCTCTCCCTTGCTTCGGTAGAGGGAGAGTCTGCGCGGGGGCTGCTGACAGCGTTCTGTCAGCAGCCCTCTGGCGCCGTTCACCCGGCATCCGGACAATGCGTGCTTTCGCGCCTGAGTCCGTCCCGATGACGAAACCGATTTCACTGATCCAGTTCCTGATCGAAGAGAAGCGCGAGGGGCATATCAACGCCCAGCTCAGCCTGCTCATCGAGGTGGTGGCCCGCGCCTGCAAGCGCATCTCCGTGGCTACCGGCAAGGGCGCGCTCGGCGGCGTGCTCGGCAACGCCGGCTCGGACAACGTGCAGGGCGAGGCCCAGAAGAAGCTCGATGTGATCTCCAACGAGATCCTGCTCGAGGCCAACGCCTGGGGCGGGCACCTCGCCGCCTGCGCCTCCGAAGAGATGGAAGACCCGCAGCCGATCCCCGACGCCTACCCCAAGGGCAACCACCTGCTCTTGTTCGACCCGCTCGACGGCTCGTCGAACATCGACGTCAACGTGTCGGTCGGCACGATCTTCTCGGTGCTGCGCTGCCCGGATGGAGTCACCGAACCCAAGGTGCAGGATTTCCTCCAGCCGGGCACCGACCAGGTCGCCGCCGGCTATGTGGTCTACGGCCCGAGCACCGTGCTGGTGCTGACCTTCGGCCATGGCGTGCACGAGTTCACCCTCGACCGTGAGCATGGCAGCTTCGTGCTGACACGCCGGAACATCACCATTCCCGAAGAGACGGCCGAGTTCGCCATCAACATGTCGAACCAGCGCCACTGGGAAGCCCCGATGCAACGCTATATCGGCGAACTGCTCGCCGGTTCCACCGGTCCGCGTGGCCGCGACTTCAACATGCGCTGGGTCGCCTCGATGGTCGCCGACGTCCATCGCATCATCACCCGCGGCGGCGTGTTCATCTATCCGCTGGATGCCAAGATCACCGCCAAGGGCGGCACCGGCAAGCTGCGCCTGATGTACGAAGCCAATCCGATGGCCTTCATCGTCGAGCAGGCCGGCGGCGCCGCGACCACCGGTCGCGAGCCGATCATGAGCCTGCAGCCGACCGCCCTGCACCAGCGCGTGCCGGTGTTCCTCGGCTCGAAGCACGAGATCGAGATCGCCACGCGTTACCACGTCGAAGCCGACGACACCCGCGACTGAACCAGGGGCCGGGCGGCGTCTCGTCGCCCGGCTTTCGCCACTTACCCGTCATCGATGCGCCGCCATGGTGCCCGATGATCCGCCAGCCCCCTCTCGGTTCGCCTCCATGACGCTTCGCGCCCGCACCTGGCTCCCGCTGCTTTTGACCGCCCTGCTCACCGGCTGCTTTGGCGGATCGAAACCGGATGCCCGCCTGGACAACGCCGTACCCGTGCTGGCGGCCAAACCGCGCATCGGCCTGGCGCTGGGCGGCGGGGCCGCGAAAGGCTTTGCACACATCGGTGTGATCAAGATGCTCGAGGCCAGCGGCATTCACGTCGATGCCGTCTCCGGCACCAGCGCGGGAAGTGTCGTCGGCGTGCTCTACGCCAGCGGCATGGACGCGTTCCAGTTGCAGGAAACGGCGTTCTCGCTGGACGAGGGCAAGATCCGCGACGTTCGCTTTTTCTCCGGCGGCATGGTGCAGGGACAGAAGCTCCAGGATTACGTCAACGACCTGCTGAAGAACACGCCGATCGAAAAGCTGCGCACGCCGTTCGCGGCGGTGGCCACCGAGCTGGAAACGGGCGAGCGCGCGATCTTCGTCCGCGGTAACGCCGGGCAGGCCGTGCGCGCGTCGAGCAGCATTCCCGGTGTGTTCGAGCCGGTGGAAATCAACGGCAAGCATTTCGTCGACGGCGGCGTGGTCAGTCCCGTCCCGGTGGATGCCGCGCGCCAGCTCGGTGCCGACATCGTGATCGCCGTGGACATTTCGGCGCGCCCCGACGGCAGCAATCCCGCCGGCATGGTCGGCATCGTCGGCCAGTCGATCACCATCATGGGTCGCAAGCTGGCCGAGCAGGAGCTGCGGCGTGCGGATATCGTGATCCGGCCGAAGGTCGGCCAGATCGGCCCGACCGACTTCGACCAGAAGAACGTGGCCATCCTAGAGGGCGAGCGCGCGGCGCTTGCCGCGATTCCCGCCATCAAGGCGAAAATCGCCGAGAAGACCGCCGCCATGGGCAAGCCGCCCATCCCGGCGCGCTGACCGGCGCGGTTCTACAGTTGGCGGCGTTTGGCCACGTCCTCCGCCGTCACCTCGCCCTGCTTGCCGCCGAAGTGACCGATGACGAAGTTGGCCAGCGCGGCCACTTCGGGATCGCTGTAACCGTGCCCGAAGGCCGGCATGTAAACGTCGGTATCGCCGATGCGCATCGTCACCCCGTGCAGGATGGCCTGGGTGACATTGGCGCCCTTGGGATCGTTCACGCCCCGCGTGCCGGCGAGGCCGGCGTACGGTGTTTGTTGCCCCGCGCCGTTCCACTGGTGACAGCTGGCGCAGGCGCCCTCAAACAGACGCTGGCCTTCGGAGTCGGCGTTGGCCTCGTCCGCACCGGGTGCCGCGGCGCTCGACGCGACCACGCCCTTCGGCGTCGGGTCGACAGTGATCGGGTCCGATCCCTCGCGCGCCGGGACCGTGCGTAGCCAGGCCACCAGCGCCGCCGTGTCTTCGGGGGTCAGGAACTGCAGGCTATGCGCGACCGCCTCGCCCATCGGCCCCATCGCCGAGGCGTGGCCGTCGGCATGGCCGGTGCGCAGGTACTGGGTGAGCGCTTCATCGCTCCACTTGCCTATACCGTGGGCGTCGTTGGAGGTAATGTTCCAGGCGCGCCAGCCCTGCAGCTCCGCACCGGCCAGCGACTCGCCGTGCTTCAGGCCGAAGCCCAGGTTGCGCGGCGTATGGCATTCCGCGCAGTGACCCAGCGGGCCCGCCAGATAGGCACCGGCATTCCATTGCGGTGTCCGCGACGGATCGTTCGCGAAGCGCTGGCTGCGGAAGAACACCGCGTTCCAGAACCCCATGGCCCAGCGCTGGTTGAACGGAAAGCCCAGGTCGTTCGGCCGCTCCGGCTGGCTTACCTTCGGCAGGGTGAACAGATAGGCCTTGATCGCCAGCACGTCCGCTCGGCTCAGCTGCGTGTAGGCGGTGTACGGAAAGGCGGGATACAGATGCCTGCCGTCCTTGCGCACGCCCTCGCGCACGGCGCGCACGAAGTCGTCGTCGCTCCAGCTACCGATGCCGGTTTCGACATCGGCGGTGATGTTGGAGGAGTAGATGGTCCCGAACGGCAGCTTGAACGGCAGGCCACCGGCGAAGGGCTTGCCGGTCTCCGGCACGGTATGGCACGCGATGCAGTCGGCGGCGCGGGCCAGGTATTCGCCGCGCGCGACGGGGTCGGCATTCGCCGGCGCACCGACGATCGATGGCGCCGTACCCGCGGCCGGATCCGTGCGATTGAGGACGAAGTACGCCCCCGTACCGACGAGAAGGAGGAGCACGACGAGGAGGAGAAAGCGTTTCATGCGATGTCCCCCTTGCCGGTACCGATGTCGGCGACGTGTTTGAGCGCCTCGGCGGATTCGACCAGCGACGTACGCGTCACCGGTAGCTCGGTGAGGCGCACGCTGGTGGCCGCGAAGATGGCATTGGCAAGTGCCGGTGCGGCGATGGCGGTGCCGACTTCGCCGAGACCGCCGGGCGATTCGCCACTGTCCACGGTATACACCTCGATGGCCGGTGTCTCGTTGATGCGCAGCGAACGGTAATTGTGAAAGTTGCTCTGCTCGATCATGCCGTCCTTCAGCGTGATGCCGTTGAACATCGCCGCGCTCAACCCGAACAGCAGCCCGCCCTGCACCTGGGCCTGGACGGAACTCGGATTGATCGCGATACCGATGTCCACGGCGACCACCGCGCGACGTAACCGAACCACGCCTTGCGCCGTGACTTCGACCTCGACGATGGCACACACATGGCTACCGAACGGAGAGGCCACGGCAATGCCGCGGCCGACGCGCGCGGGCAAGGGCTGACTGCCCCAGCCGATCTTCTCCGCGGCCAGGTCGAGGACACCGAGCGGACGCGAGCCGGGCTTCATCAGGGCGCGACGGTAGGCGAGCGGATCCTTGCCCGCGGTGTGCGCGAGGTGATCGATGAAACTCTCGACGATGAACAGGTTGTGTGTCGGGCCGACGCCGCGCCACCAACCGACGACGAGCCCGGGCGGCATCACGTGGTACACCCACTCCACGAGCACGTTGTCCATGTCGTAGGGCAAGTCCGCGGCGGACTCGATGGCGTCGCTGTCCATGCCGTCCTTGCCCAGCGCCGCGGGCAACCACCGCCCGAGTACGGTGCCGCTGGTGATACGGTGTTTCCACGAGGTCGGCTTGCCGTCGTCGCCCAGGGTGGCCGAGATGCGATCGAAGTAGAGCGGACGCACGCGGTCGTGACGGATGTCCTCCTCGCGGCTCCAGATCACTTTCAGCGGATACGACACTTGCTTGGCGAAGGCGACCGCCTGTTCGACCTGATCGGTCTCCAGGCGCCGGCCGAAACCGCCGCCGAGGTACTGGTTGTCGACCGTAACCGCTTCCAGCGGAATACCGCAGATACGCGCGGCCTCCTTCTGCACACGCGTGGGCACCTGGGTGCCTGTCCAGATCTCGCACTTGCCCGGCGTCACGTGCACGGTCGCGTTGAGTGGCTCCATCGGCGCATGCGCGAGCATCGGCGAGACGAAGGTCATCTCCACCGCCTTGCCACCGGCTGCCGCCTCGCCCTTGGGTTTGCGACCGACCAGAGCGGGCCCGTTACGCGAGCTTTCCTGCAAGGCGGCGATCAGCGTGGCCGTATCGAGGTGCTCGTTGACACCGTGACGCCACTCGATCTCCAGCGCATCCAGGCCACGCTGCGCGGCCCAGTAGTGCTCGCCAATCACGGCCACCGCGTTGTCGAGCTTGACGACGTCGACCACGCCCGGGATCGCGCGCGCCTTCGTGTCGTCGAGACGACCGAGCGTGCCGGCCAGTTCGGGACTCGTGCGCACGGCGGCGTACTTCATCCCCGGTACCTTCACGTCGATACCGAACTGCGTGCCACCGTTGACCTTGTCCGGCGAATCCACGCGTCGCAGAGGCTTGCCGATGACCGTGAAGTCTTTCGGGTCCTTCAGCGTCACGCTGGCGGGCTGCGGTAACTTGCCCGCCGCCTCGGCCACCGCGCCGAAGCCGAGTGTCCGTCCCGAGGCCGCGTGGGTGATCGTGGCGCGCGATACCGAGCAACTGGCGGGATCGACATGCCACTGCGCCGCCGCCGCCGCGACCAGCATCTCGCGCGCGACCGCACCCGCTTCGCGCAACGATTGCCATTGGCCACGGGTGCTGGTCGATCCGCCGGTGATCTGGCCGCCGCCCAGCAGGGCGATACCGTAAAGCGCATCGCTCGGAATCGAATGCTCGACCTTGATCTGGTCGAGGCCGACGCCGAGCTCTTCGGCGAGCATCATGGAGATGCCGGTGTAGATGGCCTGGCCCATCTCCGCGCTGGGCATCACCAGTCGTACGCTGCCGTCGGCGTCGATACGGATAAAGGCATTGGGCGCGAAAGGCGGATTGCCGTCGGCGATGGCCGCGGCTTCGTCCGCGGGTTGCCGGCGCGGATTCATCTGCGCGAAGGCCGGACCCAGGCCCGCCGTCCACAGGAAGGCGACGGCCAGACCGCCACCGGCGAGCTTGAGCGCACCGCGACGCCCTTCGTCGATGCCGTCCTCACCACGGATACGCGCGTTCATGCGACGCTCCCGTCGACGATCACCTGGAGCCCCTGCGGCTGTCCGGTCGCGGCCTGTTTGATCGCCTCGCGAATGCGGACGTAGGTGCCACAACGGCAGATGTTGCCGGACATCGCGGCATCGATATCCCGGTCGGTGGGGTTCGGCGTGCGCGCCAGCAGCGCGGTGGCGGACATGATCTGTCCCGACTGGCAGTAGCCGCACTGCACGACGTCGACCGCGAGCCAGGCCTGCTGCACCTTCGCGCCCTCGGGCGTGTTGCCGATGGCCTCGATGGTGGTCACGGCGCGGTCTCCGACCGCCGATACGGGCATCTGGCACGAGCGGATCGGCTGGCCATCGATGTGCACCGTGCAGGCGCCGCACTGCGCGATACCGCAGCCGAACTTGGTGCCGGTCAGGCCGATCACATCGCGCAGCACCCAGAGCAACGGCATGTCCGGCGGGACGTCGGCCTGACGATCTTCGCCATTGATGCGCAAGGTAACCATGGTCTTCCCCCGGCTGGTGGGACGCGACGGTCCCATTGGCTGACTCACAAGCAGGCTGTCAGGTTACGCCGATGAGGGAGCGTGCGTTCCGTCGGAATCGGCGTTTTTTGGATAGAACCACCGCGATGTGGCCGCCGGGACGGACGCCGGGGAAGCCGCCCGTCCCAGCGCGCCGGTCAGCCGGCCTCGATCAGCTCGAGCGCGGCCTGGCGACCCAGGGACAGGATCTCGTCCGACAGGGCCGGCTCGGAGACCGCGCGCGACAACGACAGCGAACCGACCATCGAGGCGAACACCGCCATGGACAGCGTGCGACGACGCTTGCCGCGCACCGTGTCCGGCAACGTACCGGCGATCACTTCCACCATCTCGGCAAAACCCTCGGTGAAAGCGGCCCGCGTCTCGACCGGGCGTCGCCCCATCTCGGCCGACAAGGCGGCGGCGACGCAGCCGGTTTCCGGATGGTCGCGGTGTTCGGCCGACAGATAGCCGTTGACCAGCGCCCGGTACCCTTCGCCACGCGAGGCGGCGATCCGCGCGGCCATCCGCTCGGCGGCGCTGGTGGCACCGTTGGCGACACTCTCCCGGACGAGGTCTTCCTTCGACCCGAAGTGGTTGTAGAAACCGCCCTGGGTGAGGCCGACATCGCTCATCAGGCTGACCACGCCAACGGCATCGATACCGTCGGCGCGAAAACGTTCGGAGGCCGCCTCGACGATCTTCTGCCGAGTCTGCTCCTTATGACCTTTCTCGTAACGCATTGCTCACTTACTCCCTTTGGGGACGTCGTCCCCTGCCCGTGAGCCGATTGTAGCCAATCCTTGCGGGTTGAAATGTCGGCTGTCATGGTGCGCTGCGGCGGGCCCGTGGGCGATGAAATTCACAGGTTTGACGAAAGTGGTGCGACCGACCGAGTACGTGACGGTTAGTAGCCAAAAATCAGACGTATCCGATATTCGACGCCACGCGACGACATCTACTGTGACCCCGCGCTGCCATGGCGCAGTGCACCCCGATGTCAAATGCCGCATGGAGGCCATCATGAAGATCGTGCACCAACGGGCGACACGCCCGGCCCTCGCGCTATTCGCGCTCGTCGCACCCAGTCTCTCCTTAGCGCTCGACTACAGTCCGGCGCGCACCTATACCGAGAACTGCGTCGTCGCTTATGAGAACGAGGTATTCCGGGCCAAGTGGTGGGTGGAGACCGGCCATACGCCCGCCGAAGTGGATAGCGCGCCGAATCCCTGGGATACACCCTGGGAACGTGTCGCGCAGGGGTCCCCCACCGGCTGCCCGGGCGAAGATCCCGTCGATCCGGGCAATCCAGACCCCGGCACGCCCGGCAAGGTGCTCCTGAGCACGCTGCTCGCCGACGAGGCGCGGATGACCTCCGATCCGCTGATGACCGCCGTGCGGGCGTCTGTTCGCACGCTGGACAACGCGAGCGTCGAAGCGGTGGCACCGCACCGTGCCGGCAATCCCGGCAACGTGCGTCGCGTCGAGGCGATCGTCGACGAGGCGCGCTTCGACTACTTGTTTCCGCTGCGCGCGCCGGAATACACCTATCGCGGCTTCCTCCAGGCCGTCGCCAAGTTTCCCGCCATCTGCGACGACTACACGGACGGTCGCGATGCCGAGGCGATCTGCCGGAAGACCCTCGCCACGATGTTCGCTCACTTCGCGCAGGAGACGGGCGCGCATGAATCGTGGCGTCCGATCGAGGAATATCGGCAGGCCCTCGCCTATGTCCGCGAGATGGGTTGGAGTGAGGGCGCGCATGACGGCTACAACGGCGAGTGCAAGGTGGAAGGCTGGATCGCAGAGACCTGGCCGTGCGGCAAGTACCCGGACGGGGCGTTCAAGAGCTACTTCGGCCGGGGCGCCAAGCAGCTGTCGTACAACTTCAACTACGGGCCCTTCTCCGAAGCCATGTACGGGGATGTCCGCCCGCTGCTCGACGCACCGGAGCGGGTGGCCGACACCTGGCTCAATCTCGCCAGCGCGACGTTCTTCTTCACCTATCCGCAGCCGCCCAAGCCATCGATGCTGCACGTGATCGACGGCACCTGGCAGCCCAACGATGCGGATCGGGCTGCCGGTCTGGTGCCCGGCTTCGGCGTCACCACGCAGATCATCAACGGCGGTGTGGAGTGCGGTGGCAGCGCGGAACATGCGCAGTCGGCCAATCGCATCACGTATTACCGCGCGTTTGCCGCCACCCTCGGCGTGCCTGTGCCGGCCGATGAAGTGCTGGGCTGCAAGGGAATGAAGCAGTTCGCCGAAGGCGGTGCCGGGGCCTTGCCGATCTACTGGGAGAACAACTGGACCGAGCAGGCCGGTTGCAAGCTGGTCGGCTACCAGACGCCGTTCTCGGGGCTGAAGACGGGTGACTATGTCGCGTGTGTGCGGAAGGCGTTTCCCGATGTGGAAATCGTCGACGACACGCGCGATTAAGTTGGCCTGACGCCCCCTGTGGGCGCCTTCAGGGGGTCTCCCTGTGGCTGCATCTTCAGGGGGGGCCCTGTGGGGCAACTTCAGTGGGTCTCCCTGTGGGAACACATTCAGGGGGTCTCCCTGTGGGGGCACCGTCAGGGGGTCTCCCTGTGGGAGCCGCTTCAGCGGCGATGGGATCTCGCGGCAGCCCGGCCCGCTGCCGCGGGATCGCCGGCGAAGCCGGCTCCCACAGGGACCCAGGCGGTTACAACGGCGCGGTTCCATGCGCGCGTCATGCAGTTACGCATCGTCACCGTGCGCTGATCCGGATCAGCGCAGCGGATTCGCCTTGACACCTTCGTTGGTGATCTTCACCGGGACGATCGTGCCGTCCTTGTCGAACGACATCACATCGATCGCGACGACGCGGTCGTTGGCCTTGGTGTCGCCCAGAGGATGCCGGTGATAGACGATGTACCAGCTGTCGTCCCTGGCCACATGGAACACCGAATGATGCCCGGCTCCGGTGGCGATTTTCGGATCCTGCTTCAGGATCGTACCGATGCGCTTGAAGGGACCCATCGGCGAATCGCCGATGGCATAGGCCACCGAATAATTAGGCCCGCCCCAGCCGCCCTCCGACCACATGAAGTAGTAGTGCCCGTTGCGCTTGAACATCAGCGGGCCTTCGACGTACTCCGGGCCAGGCGTGATTTCCTTGAACACGGTGCCGTCGGACATCGGCTCGACGCCGGTGAAATCCGCTTTGAGCTTGACGATATTGGCATGCTTCCAACCGCCGTAAATCATGTAGTACGTGCCGTCGTCGTCGCGGAAGACGAACTGGTCGATCGGCTGTGCGCCGTTGTGGAAGGCGCCGACCAGCGGTTTGCCCAACAGGTCCTTGAACGGGCCTTCGGGTTTGTCGGCCACCGCCACACCGATGCCGCCCAGCTCCTTGTCGCTCTGGATGTCGTTGGCGGCGAAGAAGAAGTAATACTTGCCGTCCTTTTCGACCATGGCCGGCGCCCATAGCGCCTTCTTCGCCCAGGGGATCGCCTTGATGTCGAGCACGTCGGCGTGTTTCGTCCAGTGCACCAGATCCGGCGAGGAAAACGCGTCGAAACCTACCTGCTCGCTGTAAGCCAACGAGGTGGTCGGGTAGATCCAGTACTGGTTGCCGAAGATCGCCGCTTCGGGATCGGCGTACCAGCCCGGGAAAACGGGGTTGCCGGCGTATCCCGGAGGCGGCGCTGCCAGTGCGCTCGTCGAAAGGAGCACGGCCCATGCCGCAGCTCCAAGCATCTTGCGAAACCCCATCGCGATCTCCGGTTCGGTGTTATCGAACGCTCGATCCTAACGGGTCTGGCCGTCTAAAGGGGAGGACGGCCTGGCAGAACCGGTTACGCCATCAGCAGGTCTTCGTAGAAGGCGCCGACCGGCAAGCTCGGATGGGCGATCTGGATCTCCAGGATCCACAGTCCCGGCACGGGGACGGCGTCGAAGCCGCCGAGCGCACCCGCCTTGTGCACGGCGTGCGGGTAGTCGCCGACACGGTGCCCCTTGGTCGCATGGTTCAGCCGCCAACCCATGGCCCCGGCTTCGCTGCTTGCGTAGTCGTACAGCGCAACGCCTGTCACACCCTGGCGCCAGCGCGCCGCGGTTCGTTCGAAGAGTTCGCGCGAGGCCTCCGCGCAGGCTTGCATCGTGGCGTCATGACCGACCACGAACGTGTCGCCGACATCGCCCTCATGGCCATCGAAGACGGGGCCCAGATCGATGAAGAAGATGTCGTCCGCCGCCAGTACCGTATCCGGCGCGGAGCGCTGCCGGAACGTTTTCAGCGTGTTCGCGCCGAAGCGGACGATACTCGGATGCCAGATGCGTTGCATGCCGGCGGCGGCAAGACGCTCGCCGGCGAGCGCGATGGCTTCCGCCTCGCTCATCCCCGGCACGATGCGCGAAGCGATGTCGCGCAGGGCAGCCCACGACTGCTCGCGGGCACCGAGCATCCGTTCGAGGGAGAAGCGCTTGCCGACGTTCTCGGCGGTCGCGACAGCCATGGCCCATCCAGCTTGAAGTGAGGGGCCGATTATCCCTCGTCGATGCCCGCAAGATCGAGCGCTGCGCGCCGGCCGGCGGCCAATACCTCTTCCGACATGGCGGGATCATGGGTGGCACGGGCCACCTGCATGGTGCCGGCCATCAGACCGTACAAGGCGATGGCGCGAGAGCGCGCTTCGGCGGGCGCGAGTCTGCTCCATTGCGTGGCGGCGAGTTCGATGAACTCGTTCACTCCCGCCGTGAAGGCCTCGCGCACCGGAGTGGAATGCCGTGCGACTTCGGCAGCCATGGCCGACGACGGGCAACCCAGGCCCGGGTTGTCACGATGGCGGACCGAGAAATAGCTGCGAATGAGACCGCCGAGCCCCTGCCCCGTGTCGATCCAGTACCTTAGCCGGGCCACCCGCTCCTTGAGGGCGGCAGTCACCGCCTCGCGCGTCAGGTCTTCCTTCGACGCGAAGTGATTGTAGAAGGCGCCTTGGGTCAGCCCCGCCGCCGCCATCAGCGATTTCACGCCCTCGCCTTCGATGCCATGCTCGCGGAAGCGAAAGGCGGCAGTCTCGACGATACGCTGGCGGGTCTGGTTCTTGTGTTCCTTGTCGTAGCGCATGGCTCAGTGCTCCGTGCTGGCGACATCGTCGCGCGGTGCGTCCCAGCCACCGCCGAGGGCACGGAAGGCGGCTACCGCGGAACGGGCGTCGTTCGCATGGACCTGGGCCAACAGATCGCGCGAGGCGAGCAGTTGGCGGTCTTCGTCGAGGACTTCGATCAGGCTGATCGCCCCGCCCTTGTACGCATCCTGCGCGGCATCGCGGGCGCGCGAGTGCGCATCCACTTCATCGGCCAGCAGCGCATGCTGGGCTTCGAGCTGGCTGAGCGAAACGATGGCGTTCTCCACGTCTTCGGTGGCGCGCAACATCGACGCGCGATACCTCGCCAGCGCCTCGGCGTTTGCGCCCCTTGCCTGCCGGACTTCGGCATCGACGCGACCGAAGTCGAACAGACGCCAGTGCAGACCAAGCGCGCCCTGGGGCTGGAAGGCCGCGCCGGTCAGCAGATGACCACTGCCGAGCGTGCTGAAGCCGAGCAGGGCGGACAACGACATCGACGGGTAATACTCCGAAACCGCCACGCCGATCCGCGCGTTGCTGGCGGCCAGCTCGCGCTCGGCGGCGATCACGTCCGGGCGGCGGCGGAGCAGCGCGGCCGGGCCACCGGCCGTGTCCACGCCGGGAACGACGTACGCCTTGTTCGCACCGCCGGTCTCGGCGGCGTAAGTTCCCGGCGCCGCGCCCATGAGCACGTCGAGGCGATTGAGCTGGGTCTCGAGTTCGATCTTCAGCGGTGGGATCGTCGCCCGGGCCTGCAACAGCACTGCCTCGGACTGCGCCGTTTCGCGCGCCGTGCCCACGCCGTGCTCCGCGCGCAGGCGTACCAGGTCGACAAGCCCGGCTTCGTTCTCGATCTGCGCCTGCGCAATGGCGATACGCTCCTGCGCGCCTCGAACGCGGAAGTACGCGTCGGCGGCCTCGGCCGCCAGCGAGATACGCACGCCGACGTGGGTGGCTTCCGCTGCCTGGTATTCCGCGTCGGCCGCTTCCGCGCCGCGACGCAGACCTCCGGCGATATCCAGTTCCCAGCTGGCTCCCGCACCGACGTCCTGGATCGTCTGTGCGCGCTCGTAGCCGGGGAATGCACTGGCGATCTTGCCTAGCGGACTGCTGGTCGACTGGTGCTGTCGGACCACGCTGCCGTCGAGGCTGCCGCTCGGCATCCGATCTGCCTGCGCGTGCGCTGCGACGGCGCGCGCCTGCTCGACGCGCGCGGTCGAGGCGGCGAGGTCGAGGTTCTGCGCCATCACCCGATCGACGATGGTGACGAGCTCGGGGTCGTCGAACCCTTTCCACCACGCATCGAGCGAAGGCGCAGGGGCGGCGATCCCGCGCGCGGCCAGGGCATCGGCCTCGTGCCATGTCGGCTGGGTGGCGACGTCCGGTCGGATGTAGTCGGGACCGACGGTGCAACCTGCGAGGCCCACGGCCAGCAGGACGAGGAGGAAGTCAGTGCGCATCGGCGGAAGGTCCTTTCGGCGGCTGCACTTTGCGCATCAACGGCACCATGACCGTCGCGATGACAAAGCACACCATGATGGAGAGGAAGGCATCGCTGTAAGTCAGCGTCTGTGCCTCACGGAAGGTCAGTTGCCAGAGCGAATGCAAGGAGGCGGTGTAGTTCTCGGCATCCGCCGGGTTGGGCAGCAGGGTGTTCATCGCTTCGTTGGCGGGCGTCAGGTGCTCGGCCAGTCGATAGAAATGCAGGTTGGTACGATCGTTGAGGATCGTGGCGCAGGCCGCGATGCCGATCGCGCCGCCGAGGTTGCGCATGAGATTGAACAAGCCTGACGCCTGCTTGAGCTTCGAGGGCAGCAACCCTCCCAGAGTGAGAGTCACCGTCGGCGGAACCGCCAGTTGCTGGCCCATCCCGCGAAGCGCCTGCGGGAAGAGCAACTCGGTGGCGCTCCAGTCGTGCGTGATCGGCGTGAACTCGAACATCGAGGCGGCAAACAAGGCCAGGCCGACCATCAGCAGCCAGCGCAGGTCGACGCGGTTGGCGAGCATCGAGTAGATCGGAATCGTCAGTATCTGGAACACGCCCGTGGAAAAGACCGCCTTGCCGATCTGCAGCGCGCTATAGCCTTCCACGCGGCCGAGGAACAGCGGGGTCAGGTAGATGGTCGCGAACAGGCCGATACCGGTGACGAAGGAGAAGAAGCAGCCGAGGGCGAAGTTGCGGTCCTTCAGCGCGCGCAGGTCCACCACCGGGTGCTCCGCCGTCAGTCCGCGCCAGACGAAGAGCACACCGGAGATCCCGGCGATCCATGCCGTGGTGCGGATCGTCGCATCCTGCATCCAGTTCCAGCGCGGCCCCTCTTCGAGCGTGTACTCGAGGCAGCCGAGGAAGGCGGCGATGAGTGCGATGCCGAGCCAGTCGCCCACCTTGAGCAGCGAGACGTCGGCTTCGTCGATCTTGACCAGGATCGGCACCGCGATCGTGACGAACGCACCCGGGATCAGGTTGATGAAGAACAGCCAATGCCAGGAATAGTGATCGGTGATCCATCCGCCAAGGGTCGGGCCGAGGGTCGGCGCCAGCGAGGCGAGCGCACCGATCGTCGCCGCGGCGACGACGCGTTTCTTGCCTTCGAAGAAGACGAAGGCGGTGGTGAAGACCATCGGGATCATCGAGCCGCCGAGGAAGCCCTGCAGCGCGCGGAAGACGATCATGCTCTGGATATCCCAGGCGAGACCGCACAGTAGACTGGTCAGCGTGAAACCGGCCGCGGAGACCGCGAACAGCCAGCGTGTCGATAACACCCGGCTCAGCCAGCCCGACAGCGGAATCACCACGATCTCGGCGATCAGGTAGCTCGTCTGCACCCAGGCGGTGTCGTCGGCACCTGCCGAAAGACCGCCACCGATATCGCGCAAGGACGCCGACACGATCTGGATATCGAGTAGCGCGATGAACATGCCCAGGCACATGCTCGCGAACGCGAAGATTTTCTGACCCTGGGTGAGATGAGCGACCGGGCTCATGGCGCTTTGGTGTCGATCGTCGCGGTGACGGAGAGACCCGGGCGCAGCGTGCCAAGATCGCCGTCGTTACCGTCCAGGGTGACGCGAACCGGCACGCGCTGAACGATCTTGGTGAAATTGCCGGTCGCGTTCTCCGGCGGCAGGACGCTGAACTGCGCACCCGTGGCCGGCGCCAGGCTAGTCACGTGTCCCTTGAAGATCTTGCCCGGAAGAACGTCCGCGCGGACATCGACCACCTGCCCCACGCTCATGCGTGCGAGCTGGTCCTCCTTGAAGTTGGCATCGACCCAGAGCCCATGCGCGGGAACGACGACCAGCATCTGGCTCCCCGCCGCCGCGTAGGTGCCGACGCGCGCGCGACGGTTGCCGATCACCCCGTCGACCGGCGCGCGCAACTCGGTGTACGAAAGATTGAGCCTTGCGATGTCCGCTTCGGCGCGCGCCTGACTCAGCGCCGCCTCGACCTGGTGCTTTTGCGTGTCGATCACGTCGAGCTGTCGCTCTGCGCCCTGCACCGCCGCCACGGCGCGGTCGGTCGCTGCATGGGCCGTCTGGAAGTCGGCCTGCGCACGCTGCGCGCTTTCGATGGAAACCGCCGAACGGCCGGCGAGGTCGCGGTAGCGTTGGTCGTCGAGCTTCGAGCGATTCGCTTCGGCCTGTGCCGCCGCAAGGCCGGCCTGCGCCTGTGCGATCACGCTGTGCTGCAACTGGGCGACGGCATCCAGGTTACGCAGGGACGCCTCTTGCGCGGCGACTGCCGCCTCGGCCTTCTCCAACGCCGCCTTGTAGTCGCGGTCGTCGATCTTCACCAGGAGATCGCCCCGGTGGACCGCCTGGTTGTCGGTCACCGCGATGGTCTGGATGTACCCGGGCACCTTGGAGCCGATGACCGTGATGTCGCCCCCGACATAGGCGTCGTCGGTGTCCTCGATGAAGCGTCCGGTCGTCCACCAGTGGATGCCGTACAGGGCAACCACCGCGACGAGGCCAACCAGGCCGATGATTTTCAAGCTCTTTTTTCGTCCCGTTGCACGGGGGACGGGAGTGTCGATGACGGCGGCCACGGCGGTACCTGCTGGAAGGTTGAATTACGAACGTACTTTTAATGAAGATGATATGCGTAATCTCAAGTCCTGCGAGCGACTTTTTTCGTCCGACGTGAAGAGGCCGCCTTACGGCGGCCCTTGTCCAGATCCTGATCCCGTGGAACGGGTCTTGCCGAAGGCGGAACGCCTAGAGGCGAAGCAGCCGCGCTGCTTGTACCACCACGTCCGCAACGATCTGTTCGGCCCGGGCTTCCCGCGCCAACGCGCCCGACTGACCCGACCACAAAGGCTGGAAGTCGCCCACCCCGTCCGGCTCCGTGGCGGCGCGGAGCGGCGTCAACGGGCCACCCGCCAAGGGGAATGGCAGGGCGTCCGACGACAGGGGACCGAGTTCCCGCATGATCCGGTTGACCATGCCGCGTGCTGGCCGCCCGGTAAGGACGTTGGTCACCGCCGTCGTGTCGTCGCGGGCGGTGCGCAAGGCGTTGCGGTGTGTCGCCACGCTGGTCGCTTCCTCGGAGAGAAGGAAAGCCGTCCCCATCTGCACCGCGGACGCGCCCAGGCAGAGCGCTGCGGCCATGCCGCGACCGTCGACAATGCCGCCCGCGGCAATGACGGGCACGTTCAGCGCATCGACCAGCTGCGGGACAAGCGCGATCGTACCGGGCTGGGTGGTCATGTCATCGGTGAGGAAGTTGCCGCGATGCCCACCGGCTTCGTAGCCCTGGGCGATGATCGCGTCGCAACCGCGGGCTTCGAGCCAGCGACCCTCCGCGACAGTGGTCGCGGTGGCGATCACCGTCGCGCCGGTGGCCTTCACCCGATCCAGCAGAGCATCGTCGGGAAGACCGAAGTGGAAGCTCACGACTTCGGGACGCAGGTCGGCCACCAGCGCGCCCATCGCGGGATCGAAGGGGGCACGTCCGCCTGCCTTCGGCAGTTTGGAAACATCCACGGCGTATTCGGCGAAGTACGGTGCCAGACGGTCGAGCCAACGCTGCGTCATCGCGGCGGTCGGCGCGACAGGCCTGTGTGCGAAGAAGTTGAGATTGATCCTGGCGCCCGGCACAGCGGCGCGGAACGTCGCGACTTCCGCGGCTATCGTCTCCAGGGAGATGGAAGCGCAGGGAATCGCTCCCAGACCGCCTGCGCGTGCGACGGCGATGGCGAGTGCCGAACCACCCGATCCCGCCATCGGCGCAAGTAACAGGGGGTGCTCGATGGCGAACAGGTCGAGGGCGCGGCGGTCGATCCAGGCAGTCATGGCCATTCCTGCGAACGGGCATCGACGCACGCGGGTGGGCACGCCAACGCAAGGGGATCAGGATACCGCAGATCGGCGGTGGCGACGGATCGCGCGCGCGGTCGCTTCTCTTTCGTTGCTTCCACCCCGTACGATGTATGCCCCGGGCGAATCGTCACAGGAGCAATGCATGGTGAAGCCCGTGGGCGCACGTAGCCTCCACAACCAGGTTGTCCACGAACTGGGCCAGCTCATCGTCAGCGGCAAGCTCGCCCCCGGCGAGGGACTTCCGCGCGAGGACCTGCTGGCCGAGCAGTTGCAGGTGAGCCGCACCGCGCTACGCGAGGCGATGAAGGTGCTGGTCGCCAAGGGCCTGATCGAATCTCGCCAGCGCACAGGTGCCCGCGTGCGCGAGGCGGTTCACTGGAAGCAGCTCGACGCCGAGGTACTCGCCTGGCGCTGCGCCTCGATGCCGACCGACAGCTTTGTCGAGCAACTGGTCGAGATGCGCGAGCTGATCGAGCCTGGGGCGGCCGCCGCGGCGGCAAGACGTCGGACCGATGCGCAGGTCGTCGAACTCAAGGCGGCTTACGACGCCATGGCCGCCTCGGAAGATCTGGACGCCTGGGCGGAGGCGGACCTGTCCTTTCACGAGATCCTGCTCAAATCCACCAACAACTCGTTGATGGTGTCGCTGTTCTCGGTGATCGAGACGGCGCTGGGCACCTTCTTCCTGCTCTCCGCGCGCAACGCGGGAAACTTCAAGTCGGCCTTGCCGCATCACGAGAAGGTCTACCAGGCAGTCCGCCGCGGGCAGCCGGAAGTGGCGAGAAAGGCCATGCTCGACATGGTCGCGGAGTCGCGCGCCAACATCCGCGGCACCGGCAAGACCAGGCCCTGAGCGGCGGCCGGGGAAATGGTGCGCCGCAGCTTGCGGACATATAATAATAAAATACTACAATTGGCCCACAGGACAATCTTGATCGGCGAGTGATAACGGATAGCGGAGGCAAGGCGACTTGCATCCCCGGGGAACCGTGCGCCGAGCATCCATCCAAATGTGGGGAGTAAGGAATGCAGCGGAAGGTACTCGCGCTGTCGGTGCGCAACGCACTGGCGGGCATGCTCGGCATCTGTTTCGTCGGCGGTCTCATGCCGGTCCATGCGCAGGATGCGCCTGCCACCGCCAGCCAGGAGTCGCAGCGAACGCCGGATGGCAAGGTCGTCACCGACCTCAACGGCGTGGCGGTCACCGGCCAGTTGCAGTCCCTGTTCCTTTCGCAGTCGACCAAGCGCGACGCGGTGAATACGGTGGATTCGGTGTCGGCGGAAGAGGCCGGCAAGTTCCCCGACCAGAACGTGGCGGACGCGCTCCAGCGCGTGCCCGGCGTATCGGTCAACCGCAGCGGCGGCGAATCCAACCAGATCACCGTGCGCGGCTTCGGACCGAACTTCGTCAACGTGTTGCTCAACGGCCGCACGATGCCCACCGCGGCCAGCGACCGCGCGTTCGACTTCGACGTGCTGCCCTCCGAAGTGATCCAGCAGGCCATCGTGCAGAAGACCAGCACGCCGGACCTGGAAGAAGGCGGCATCGGCGGCACGGTCAACATCGTCACGGCGCGCCCGTTCGACTTCAACGGCTGGCATGCGTCGGGTAGTGCGGCCGGTGTCAACGACAGCATCGGCGGCGGCCTCGCGAGCAAGACGACACCGAAGGTCTCCGGCGTCATCGGCAACACCAACGCGGACCATACGTTCGGCTGGCTGGCTTCCGCGGTTTACTACAAGCGCGACCACGTCGAGCAGTCCATCGATACCCTGGGCTGGCTGCAGAGCCAGGACTTCTCGCGGATCAATCCGTCCTATACCAACGTGTCGCTGCCGCAGACCTTGCAGGGTCAGGTCATCAACGAGACGCGTACGCGCACCTCGTTCACGGGAGCCATCGACTGGAAGCCGCTGGACGACGTGACCGTGAAGCTCGACGGCCTGTTCTCCGAGTACAAGGTCGATTCGACGTACAACGCGTTCGGCTCCTACACCAATACCGGCATCATCCAATCGATCACGCCCGGTGCGAACGGTACCGCGCAGAACTTCGTCATGAATCAATCGGGCGGCATGTCGAACGACTACGCCCAGGAAGCCAATCCGCGCGACGCGTTCAACACGCAGTTCGGCAGCCACATCACCTGGCAGATCGACCCGTCGATGGAACTGGATCTTGACAGCGCGGCCTCGGGCGCATGGAACAAGCAGTCGCAGGATGGCTACTTCGTGGTGCTCGGTACGCGTAACGTCGGAGTCAATCCGACCTGGACCAACAACGGTGCCGACCATCTGGGCAGCTACACCGGCCTGCTACCGACGACAGACGTCTCGGACCTGCATGCCCATGTCACCAACCAGGGTACGCAGAGCCCGAACGTCAGCGACAAGATCTTCGAGAACCAGTTGCACCTGGGCAAGAGCTTCCTCGACGGCACCCTTTCGCGCATCGACTTCGGCCTGTCCAACGCCAACCGCACCAAGACCGAGGTGACGTACAACACGCCGAACAGCTTCGGCTGCGCCGAGTACTGCGGCTACGTCGTGGATGTGCCGCCCGACGCGGTCGACGCGCACATCTTCCATGCCGGCAACCTGGTCGATGGTGCCTCGCCCGGCTTCCCGCGTGACTGGGTCACCTACGACGTGAAAAAGCTCTTCGCGTACCTGGCGACGCCCGCCGCCTACAACCAGCTGCCCAACGCGGCCGCGTTCAAGGCGCAGCTCGACGCCAACGGTGGCGGCTTCACCTCGCTGCCGGACCCGAACACCTACAGCCGGATCAAGGAGCGGATCACCTCCGCCTACGGCATGGCCACGCTCGAAGGCGATGGCGGCATGCCGTGGAGCCTGAACGTCGGCATGCGCTATACGAAGACGAATACGACCTCGTACGCGTACTCGGTGCCGATCGTCGGCATTGCGGTGAACCCGAACGATCCGACCAACGCGATTCCCACGTACGGCACGTTGAGCCCGATCTCGCAGAACGGCGACTACCACGAGTGGCTGCCGTCGGCGAACTTCAAGCTCAACCTGCTCGACAACGTGATCTTTCGCGCCGCGGCGTACAAGACGTTGACCCGGCCGGACCTCAGCAACCTCGCCGCATCGGCGTCGTACAGCTTCCGCCCGCAGGACCAGACGGTAACGCGCGGCAATACGCAGCTGAAGCCTTACCTGTCGAAGAACTACGACGCCGGCGTCGAGTGGTACTTCAACGACACCAGCTATACGGCGTTGAACCTGTTCCGCAAGCAGGTCAGCAACTTCAGCACCCTGATCACCACCCAGACGACCTTGCTGGGCTTTCCGTTCCAGCTGACCGAGCCGGTCAACCTCAACGAGGCGACGATCAAGGGCGCGGAGTTCACGTTCAACTACCAGTTCACCAGATTGCCCGCGCCATTCGACGGCCTGGGCGTGGCGACCAACTACACCTACGTCACCAGCAACGCGACCATCAGCGAAGACAAGCTGGCCAATGCGGGCAAGTTCGCGGTGCCGGGCATCGGCAACTCCTACAATGCGAGCCTGTACTACCAGAAGGGGCCGGTGGAGGCGCGAGTGGCATACAACTGGCGCGCCAAGTACCTCGCCTCGATCGCCGGCAACCAGAGCCAGCCGACGTCGGTGAAGGCTTATGGCCAGCTGGACCTGAGCGCCAGCTACAAGCTCAACGAGCACGTCTCGCTGTTCATGGACGCGACGAACCTGACGAACGAGAACATCTTCCAGTACCAGGTGTACGACGATCGCCAGAGCTATGCCGAGGCCAATGGCCGTACCTTCTTCCTCGGTGTGCGCGCTTCGCTGTGATCCCGTTGTGCAATGACCGGTTGAGTGTGTGCCTGCTGCCTTCGGCAGGCGGTGGCATCGCACGCTTCGACTGGCTCGGCGGAAGCGAGGAGGTACCGCTGATGCGGCCCTGCCTCGGTGATGCCGAGCGGTCGCCCGGTTGCTACGAACCGAACCGACTTGCCTGTTACCCCCTCCTGCCGTGGAGCAATCGCATTGCCCACGGCGGCTTTTTCGTGGGGCAACGGCGCGTGGCCTTGCCGCTGAACCGCGACGACGACGCCTACCCGATCCACGGTAGCGGCTGGCAGCGACGCTGGCACGTCCGCCGGCACGACGCGGATGCGGCGCATCTGGAGCTGGTCGAAACGGTGCGGGATGCCTACTCGTATCGCGCCGGCCTTCACTATCGCCTCGACGGCGACGCGCTCGAGGTACGCCTGGATGTCACGAACACCGGCGATGCCCCGCTGCCGTTCGGTCTCGGCCTGCATCCGTTCTTCCCGCTGCACGGCGAGGCACGGTTGCTGGCACCGGCGACAGGGATCTGGCTCAACGACGGCCGCGATCCGCTGCCGACCCGCCACGAGGGGGTGCCGGGGCCATGGGACTTCTCCGTGGACCGCGCGTTGCCCGCCAGCGGCCTCAACCACGCCTTTACCGGCTGGACCGGGCGGGCCACTATCGAATGGCCCCGCCGCGCGCTGCGCCTGCACGTCGAAGCGGATGTCGACGCCTATGTTCTCTATACGCCGGCGGATAAAGACTTCTTCTGTTTCGAACCGGTGGACCATCCGATCAATGCCGTGCATCTTCCGGGAGGGCCGACCGCGAATGGCATGACCCTGCTCGCACCGGGGGAGAGCCTCGAGCACGCCTTTGTATTCCGCGTGGAAGCCGTCCCCGCCGATGACACCCAATGAACTGAGAGGTTGAAGACTTGATGCGTCCCGCCACGATCGTCCGGTTCACCCTGCTCGTTGCGGGCAGCGTCGCGCTCACGCCCGCGGCTGCGGCGACAAGATCGTCGTCGACGGCGAACGCCTCACCGACCTACGACGCCGCACACAAGGTATTCCGCCTGGATGCCGGGGATGTCACGTACGCCATGGGCGTCGATGCGCAAGGCAAGCTGCAGACGCTCTACTGGGGCGCCCGCCTGCCCACGAGCGATCCGCTCGGCCCGGCGATGCCGGCGCCGGAGCGTTCGTCGTTCGACCCCGCCGGCAGCCTTTCGCCGCAGGAGTACGCCGGCTGGGGCGGCGCCATGACGGCCACGCCGGCGCTGAAGGTTCGCCTCGCCGACGGCAACCGCGACCTCGTGCTTCGCTACGACAGCTACAGGGTCGAGAACGGTGGGCTCTCCATCCTGCTGCGCGACGCCCAGGCCGGGGTCGGCGTGACCCTGCGTTACACCGCCGATACCGCGACCGGCATCGTCGGCCGTTCCGCGCACATCGAGAACACCGGCCAGCAGTCGTTGGTGGTCGACAGCGCCGCCTCGGCGACGTGGAACCTGCCACGCGGCAGCGATTACTCGTTGCGTTACCTGACCGGCACCTGGGCCGGTGAGTGGCACCTGCAGACCCGCGCTATCGCACCCGGCGCAACCGTGCTCGAGAGCCGCCGCGGCAGCACGGGCGACGAGAACAATCCCTGGTTCGCCATCGGTCGCGATGGCCCATGGAGCGAGACCCACGGCGATGTCTGGTTCGGTGCCCTCGCCTGGAGCGGCTCGTGGAGCATTCGCGTGGACGAGGACATCCTCGGCCAGGTACGTGTGATAGGTGGCTATAACCCCTTCGACTTCGGCTACAAGCTGCAGCCCGGCCAGGCGCTCGACACGCCCATTTTCTATGCGGGCTATACGCGCGAAGGCATGGGCGAGGCGTCGCGGCTGCTCCACCGCTTCGAGCGCGACCGTGTCCTTCCGGAAGGGTCGCGCACCCCGTTACGACCCGTGCTCTACAACTCCTGGGAGGCCACGGAGTTCGAGGTCGACGAAGCCGGCCAGATGCGCCTTGCCGAGAAGGCGGCCGCGCTCGGCGTGGAACGCTTCGTCATGGACGATGGCTGGTTCGGCGCGCGCAATAGCGACCACGCCGGCCTCGGCGACTGGGCGGTCAACCGCACCAAGTTTCCCAACGGCCTGAAACCGCTCATCGACAAGGTGCACGGGCTCGGCATGAGCTTTGGCCTGTGGGTGGAGCCGGAGATGATCAACGCCGATAGCGATCTCTACCGTGCGCACCCCGATTGGGTACTGAACTTCCCCGGCCGCGATCGCAGCGAGGGGCGCCACCAGCTCGTGCTCAACCTCGCACGCGAGGACGTGAAGGCCCATGTGCTCGAGGTGCTCGACGGCCTGCTCAAGGACAACGATATCCAGTTCCTGAAATGGGACTACAACCGCAACTGGTCCGAGCCGGGCTGGCCGCAGATGTCGCCGGACGAACAGCAGAAGGTCTACGTCGCTTACGTCGACAACCTCTACGCCATCGTTCGCGAACTGCGCAAGCGCCACCCGAAGGTCGAGATCGAGTCCTGCTCCGGCGGCGGTGCCCGCGTCGACCTCGGCATCATGTCGCTCACCGATGAAGTCTGGCCCTCCGATAACACCGACCCCTCCGATCGCCTGTCCATCCAGGACGGCTTCAGCCAGGCGTATGCGCCGGCGACCATGATGGCGTGGGTCACCGGCTCGCCGAACTGGGTGAACAACCGCACCAGCTCGCTCGACTTCCGCTTCCTTTCATCCATGCAGGGTGGCCTGGGCATCGGTGCGAACCTGCTCGAGTGGACGGCGGCGGACGAGGCGACGGCCCGTCACTACATCGCCGAGTACAAGACGATCCGCGGCACGGTGCAGAAGGGCGAGCTCTATCGCCTGCTGTCCCCGCAGGGACGCGCACCGTGGTCCGCGACGGAATCCGTCGCCGGTGACGGCAGCCAGGCGGTGTTGTTCGCGTTCCAGCGACAGGGCGAGGAAGCCCGACCGTTCCCGACCCTGCGCCTGCGTGGTCTCGACCCGACGGCGCGCTATCGATATCGCAGCATCCACGGCACGGCCGCCCCGGGCACGCCGGAGGTGGCGAGCGGTACGTACTGGATGGAGCACGGTGTCGACCTCGTCATGAAGGGTGACCTCCAGGCGGCGGGACTCGTGTTCGAGCGCGACGGGAAACGATAAGGCCGGATGCCGTTTGTACCGGTTTGTATACGAACCGGTCGTCGATACGTAGTGTTGCAAATATCCCTCGTCGCGGACACGAGGGAGCTCGGATGCGCTCCATAGACTGTCGACACGCCGCGGCAATGCACTCGTCGCAGCCCCTCACTCTATGGAAGATCAAAGGAGCACGACGATGTCATCCGCACAGCACCCCGCCGCCCGCCACGCCTCCTTCGCCAAGCGCACCCTGGCCCTCGCCCTCGGCTTCGCGATACTTGCACCGTCGGTCTACGCCCAGCCGGCGCATGCCATCGACGCCGCGACGACCGCCAACGGTACGACCAAGGTCGACGAAAGCATCCGTCCCTTCCACGTCCATGTGCCACAGGAACAGCTCGACGACCTGCGCCGCCGCATCGCCGAAACCCGCTGGCCGGACAAGGAGGTCGTGAAGGACGAATCGCAGGGCGTGCAGCTCGCGCGCGTGCAGGCGCTGGTCACGTACTGGGGCACCGATTACGACTGGCGCAAGGCCGAGGCCCAGCTCAATGCACTGCCGGAGTTCGTCACCACCATCGACGGCGTCGATATCCAGTTCATCCACGTGCGCTCGAAGAACCCGCATGCCCTGCCCGTCATCCTGACGCATGGCTGGCCCGGCTCCACGTTCGAGTTCCTCAAGACCATCGGCCCCCTCACCGACCCGGTGGCCTACGGCGGCAAGCCCGAAGACGCCTTCGACGTGGTCATTCCTTCGATCCCGGGCTACGGATTCTCGGGAAAGCCCACGGAGCTGGGTTGGAATCCGGAACGCACCGCGCGGGCGTGGGACGTACTGATGAAGCGCCTCGGCTACAAGCACTACGTGTCCCAGGGCGGCGACCATGGCTCGGTGATTTCCGATGCACTGGCACGCCAGGCACCGAAGGGTCTGCTGGCCATCCATCTCAATATGCCGGCGACCATTCCCGGCAACCTCGTCAAAGGGATCAACGCCGGCGACCCGATACCGGCCGAACTCGGGCCCGACGAGAAAGAGGCTTATCAGTCGCTCAGCGGCTTCTTCGGTCGCAACGCCGCGTACGGCGCGATGATGGTCACGCGTCCGCAGACCATCGGCTATTCGCTGGCGGATTCGCCTTCCGGTCTCGCAGCCTGGATGTACGAGAAGTTCGGCCAGTGGAGCGATAGCGACGGCAACCCCGAGCGAGTCCTCACGCGGGATGAGATGCTCAACGACATCACGCTGTACTGGCTGACCAATACCGGCGCGTCCTCGTCGCGGTTCTACTGGGAAAACAACAACAATAACTTCAGCTCGGTCACCCAACGTACCAACGAGATCAAGGTACCCGTGGCGATCACCGTGTTCCCGCGCGAGATCTACAAGGCGCCGGAAAGCTGGAGCAAGGCCGCGTATCCGAGCCTGTACTACTACCATCAGGTGGGTAAGGGCGGTCACTTCGCCGCCTGGGAACAGCCGCAGTTGTTCGCCGAGGAACTGCGCGCCGCGTTCAAGTCGGTTCGCTAGGCGGCAAGCTTCTCGGCTGCAGGAAGCCCCGTCATGTGGGAGCAGCAAGAAGCCCGGAAAGGTAGGAGCAGCAAGAAGCCCGAAAAGGTAGGAGCAGCAAGAAGCCCCGTCATGGGGAAACAGCAAGAAGCCCGGACAGGTGGGAGCAGCAAGAAGCGCCGACATGTGGGAGCCGCTTCAGCGGCGATAGCCAGGTTATCGCACCCTCTATCGCCGCTGAAGCGGCTCCCACAACATTGCCGCGGCGGCAGCCGTCCCGGCGTCCTGCTGTCCTGCTTTCCTGCTTACTGCTGTCCTGCCGTCAGAAGTTCCAGCGAACGCCGAGGTTCACCGCATTGCTGGTGCTGTGCGACGCGACATCCGCGTTGTAGTAAACGTAAGTGCTGGCCTTCGGCGTGATGTCGAAGCTCATGCCCACGCCTGCCTGCCAGTGGTTCCTCACCGGGCGCGAGCCCTGCACGAGGAAGCTGTCCGCCGGCTCGCTGGCGAAGGCGTTGTTCACTGTCGCCGTATCGGTCTTCGTGTTGTGCAGGTAGCGCACCAGCACGATGGGATGCAGGCGGGTACCCTCCACGCCGAGGTCGACGTCGCCGATCAGTCGCAGACCGGCGCCGTACTGCAGGCTGCTCGCATCGCTGCGTCCCACTCTCAGGTCGGCGTCGCCGGCGTTCTTCTCGGTGAAGGCGTCGTACTTGACCTTGGTGTAGTACGCGCCGACGAAGGGCTCGAGATGCATGGCCCGTCCCAGTTCGAAACGATACCCGCCTTCCAGCGCCGCGTTGGTGGTCTTGCCGTCGTAGCGGCCGGTGGCCTGTGGATGGTAGGGGCCGACGACGATACGACGATTGCTGTCGGCGTTCTGCCAGCCATACGAGGCCAAGCCTTCCACCCACCACTGCTGCTGATTGAAGTAGAGCGCGTGCAGACCGATCGACGCCTGGTCCACGTCGGTGTAATCGCCGCGGCGGTCCACCTCGGTGCGTGAATTGGCGAGGTTGGCATGCACACCCAGGCGCAGGTCCGGGGTCAGCGCCGCGTCGGCACCGATGATGACGCCGTGGATGCGGTAGTCGGTGTGGGCGACATCGGCGCTGCGATCGAAATCGCTGCTCGACGTATACGGTTCGGCCCAGACCGCGGAGCCTTGTTCGCCCGTGTCGCGCTGAAGCTTCAGCCGGTAGAACAGCGTGTCCTGGTACTGGCTCTGGCCGCTGAGTTCGGCGTTCGCGGCCGAGGCGTAGGTCTCGCCGGTGAGCGAATCGAAGGCTGCGACGGCCTGGTCGGCTCGCAGGCCACGTGCGTAGCCGAGCAGGGTCGGCAGCGGATTACCGCCCGACGTGGCGATGTGCTGCAGCGCCGCCGCCACGCTTTGCTGGTTGCCGCCGAGGCCCGGGAACTGGTCGAACGGCGTGCCGCCGGTACCGTTGCCGGAACCGGCCTGGCTCAGCGTGAGGATCAGCTGGTTACCCTGCTGCGTCACACGCGTATCGAGAAACGGCAGTGTGTTCTGGGTGACGCCGGCATACGTACCGGTGATACCGCCAGTGGCGTTGACGATGGTGTAGCTCGTGCTCGGGCCATAGGTTCCCGCCGAAGGCGTGGCTACCAGCTGGCCACCGAGGTTCGCGGTGCCGTTGACATCGATGCTGTCGCTGGTCCCGCCCGCGGTGGTGCGAACCTGCGTGGTGGATCCTGCGCCAAGCGTCAGGCCGCCCACGGTCAAGGTCGTGCCCGCGACGCCGGTACCGGCCGCGGCACCGCTCGCGCCGCCGATGCCACTCGGTGCCACCGTACCGTTCACGGTCACCGGTCCGCCGATCGTGCCGCCACCGACCAGTCCACCACCGCTACCGATCGTGGCCGGTCCACCCAGGTTGCCATTCACCACCAGCGTGCCGCCGATCGTGCTGCCACCGGCGAAGGTGACCGACGTGCCGCTGTTCACCGACAAGGTACCCGCGCCGACGTTGAGGTGGGTGATGCCGTTGAACACGCCACCCGGCAGGCTGGCTTCGCCGCTACCGGTGATATTCAGCGTGGAACCCGGCGCCGTACCGTTGACCGTGCCGGTCACGCCGGGCAGTTCGCCGTAGGCGACGTCGATGTTGCTGTTGCCACCGACATTCACCGTACCGCCGATGGGTCCGGTGACCGTGACGGCGTTGCCGGAAGCATCGAGGTTCAACGTGCCGCTCGGGCCGACGACGATGCCTCCGGTGTACGGATTGCTCGCGTTGAGAATGCCGCCGTTGACGGTGAGTCCGCCGCTGAAGCCGGCAAGCGAGCCGCCCAGACTGAGGGTGCCCGCGCCTTCCTTGTCGAGACCGCCGGCACCGCTGAGGCTGCCGTTCAAGGTGAGGTCGTCGGGACCTTGCACGGTCGCCCCGTTACTGCCGATGGCGACATCGTTGCCGAGGGTCACCGCAGTGCCGGCTTCCAGGGTAGCGCCGTCGATCGCGAGCCCGCCCGTGCCCAGGGCCGTGTTGCTGCCGACGACCAGCGTGCCGCCATCGACCGTGGTGCCGCCGGTGAAGCTGTTGTTGCCGTTCAACGCCACCGTGGCGACACCGTGCTTGACGAGGCCGCCGGCACCGCTGATGGCACCATCGAGCGTGAGGTCGTTGCTGCCTGGCAGGGTCAGGCTCGCGTCGAGCGCGATGTCGTTCGCCAGGGTGGTCGCCACACTCGCATCCAGCGAAGCGGCGCCGCCGACCGTGAGGGTGCCCGTGCCGAGCGCCGCATCGTTGCCGACGTTCAGGCCACCGGCGTTCAACGTCACCCCGCCGCTGAAGCTGCTCGCACCACCCAGTGCCAGCGTGCCGGCACCATTCTTCACGAGGCCTCCGGTGCCGGCGATGCTGCCATCGAACGTGGTGTCGGTCGCGCCGCCCAGCGTGAGCGAGTTCGCACCGAGGGCAACCGTGCTACCGGCGACACCGGCAAGCGTGCCGATGGTCTGGTTGCCACCGGCCGAGATGTCGAAAGCGCCGGTGCCGGTCAGGTTTACCGCCCCCGTCGGCGCCAGGCTTCCGCCCGCGCCTATCGCCAGCGTGCCGGCATTGATGTTCGTGCCGCCGGTGTACGTGTCCGCGCCTGTGAGGGTGAGCGTCGCCGCGCCGTTCTTGGTCAGGCTGCCGGTACCCGCGATCGCGCCGGCGAGCGTCAGGTCGTTGCTGCCCAGTACGGTGAGCCCCGCGTCGAGCGCGATAGCGTTGGTCAGCGTGACGGCGCTGACGGCATCGAGCGTCGACGCACCGCCGACAGTCAGCGCACCCGTGCCGAGCGCCGCATTGTTGCCGACGATAAGGCCACCGGCGTTGAGCGTCACGCCACCGCTGAAGGTATTCGCGCCGCCCAGTGCCTGCGTGCCCGGGCCGTTCTTCACCAGCGAGCCGGAGCCGGCAATGCTGCCGTCGAAGCTCGCATTGCCAATACCGTTCAAGGTCAGCGCGTTGGCACCGAGGGTCACCGTGCTTCCGGCGACGCCGTTCAGTGCACCGATGGCCTGGTTGCCGCCGCCGGAGATATCGAAGCCGGTGCCCGCCGCGGTCAGGTTCACCGCGCCCGTGGGAGCAAGGCTGCCCCCCGCACCGATCGCCAGCGTACCCGCGTCGATCGTGGTGCCACCGGTATACGTGTTGGTGCCGGTGAGTGTCTCGGTCCCGGTACCGACCTTGATCAGACCACCCGTGCCGGCGATCGAACCACTGAAGGTGCCGTTGGTCGGCCCGCCCACGGTCAGCGAGTTGTTGCCGAGATTCACCGTGCCGTTGCCGATGAGTGTGCCGAATGTCTGGTTGCCATTGCCGGCCGAGAGATCGAACGTCGCGCCCGTGGCGAGGTTCACGACACCGTTGGCGAACAGGCTCGCGCCTGCGCCGAGCGCCAGCGTGCCGGCGTTGATGTTGGTGCCCCCGGTATAGGTGTTCGTGCCATTCAACGTCAGCGTGGCCGCGCCGTCCTTGGTCAGGCTGCCGGTACCGCTGAGGTTGCCGTTGAGGGTCAGGTTATTGCTGCCGAGCACCGTCAGCCCGGCGTCGAGCACCACGTTGTTCGCCAGCGTGACGGCACTGGCGGCATCCAGTGTCGATGCGCCCCCCACGGTCAACGCACCCGTTCCGAGTGCGGTGTCGTTGCCGACAACCAGGCCACCCGCATTCAGCGTGACCCCGCCCGTGAAGCTGTTCGCGCCACCGAGGGTCTGCACCCCGGCACCGTTCTTCACCAATCCGCCGCTGCCGCCGATGCTTCCGTTGAACGTGGTGTCGGTCGCACCGCCCAGGGTGAGCATGCTGCCACCGAGGGCAACCGCGCTACCGGCGACACCCGCCAGCGAACCGATGGACTGGTTGCCACCTGCCGAGATATCCAGGGTGCCGGTGCCGGTGAAATTCACCGCGCCGGTCGAGGCAAGGCTGCCGCCCGCGCCGATGGCCAGGGTGCCCGCGTTGATCGTGGTCCCGCCGGTGTAGGTGTTCGCGGCCGTGAGCGTGACCGTTGCCGCGCCGTCCTTGACCAAGCCGCCCGCACCGGATATCGCGCCACCGAGCGTCAGCGCGTTGCTGGCGAGCAGGTCGAGGTTGCCGCTGTTCAGCGCGATGGCGTTGGCGAGGTTGAGCGCCGCGCTCGTATCCAGCGTGCTGTTTCCATTGACCGCCAGACCACCTGTGCCGAGAGCGCCATTGTTGCCGAGCAAGAGGCCGCCGGCATTGAGCGTGACGCCACCGCTGAACGTGTTGGCGCCGCCGAGCTCCTGTACGCCGACTCCGTTCTTCACCAGAGCACCCGTGCCGGCGATCAGGCCATCGTAAGCGCCGTTCCCGATGCCACCGAGCGTCAGCGTGTTCGCGCCGAGCGTCACCGTACTTCCGGCCACACCGTTCAACACGCCGATCGACTGGTTGCCGCCGGCGGAGATATCGAATCCGGTGCCCGGTGCCGCGAGATTCACCGCACCCGTGGCCGCAAGGCTACCGCCTGCACCGAGCGCCAGCGTGCCCGCATTGATCAGCGTGCCGCCGGTATAGGTATTGCTGCCGGTGAGTGTTTCGGTGCCGGTCCCTTCCTTGATCAGGCCACCGGTGCCGGCGATCGATCCGCTGAAGACGCCGTTGGTCGGACCACCGACGGTGATCGAATTCGCGCCGAGATTGACCGTACCGCCACCGGTCAGGGTGCCGAAGGTCTGCGTGCCGTTACCTGCCGAGAGATCGAACGTGGCCCCCGTCGCCAGGTTCACGATGCCGCTGCCGGCGAGGCTGGCACCCGCGCCGAGCGCGAGCGTGCCGGCGTTGATGTTCGTTCCGCCCGTGTACGTGTTCGCACCGTTCAAAGTCAGCGTCGCGAGGCCGTCCTTGGTCAGACCGCCGGTGCCGCTGATGGCCCCGTTGAGGGTCAACGCGTTGCTGCCGAGCACGGTCAGGCCCGCGTTGAGCACGAGGGTATTTGCCAGGGTGACCGGGCCGCTCGCATCGAGCGTCGTTGTGCCGCCGACGGTCAACGCGCCCGTGCCGAGCGCGGCATCGTTGCCGACGACGAGGCCGCCGGCGTTCAAGGTCAGGCCGCCACTGAACGTGCTGGCACCGCCGAGCGTCTGCACACCGACGCCTGCTTTCACCAACGCGCCGTTGCCGCTGATGGCGCCGTCGAATGTCGCGTTGCCGGCGCCGCCGAAGTTCAACGTGTTGCCACCGAGGGCGACCGTGCTACCCGCGACGCCCGACAGGGTGCCAATGGTCTGCACGCCGGCGCTCGCGATGTCGAGTACGGCACCCGCCCCTGCCAGGGTTACCGCGCCGCCTGCGGCCAGACTGGCGCCAGCGCCGAGAGCCAGCGTACCGGCATCGATCGTGGTGCCACCGGTGAATGTGTTCGCACCGCCGAGCGTCAGCGTCTGGGCACCGCTCTTGGTGAGGCTGCCGGCGCCGGAGAGCGCGCCGGCCAGGGTCAACGCATGGCTGCCCAGCACGCTGAGGTTCGCACCCGCGGCGAGAGCGACGTTATTGGAGACATTCAGCGCGCCGCTCGTATCCAGGGAGGCGCTGCCACCGACATCAAGTGCCCCCGTGCCGAGCGCGGCATCGTTGCCCAATAACAAGCTGCCGGCATTGAGGTTCACACCGCCGCTGAAGGTGTTCGCGTTGGTGAGAGAAAGGACCGAGGCACCGTTCTTGGTGAGACTGCCCGTTCCTGAAACGACACCGCCCAGGGCGACATCCTGGCTACCCAGAACGTTCAGCGCGCTACCGCCGCCGAGGTCGATCGCGTTGCCGAGGCTGAGCGCGGCACTTCCATCCAGGGTGACGGCGCCACCCACGTTGAGCGCGCCCGTGCCGATCGCATTGCTGTTACCGAGCAACAACCCGCCGCCATTGACGTTCAAGCCACCGGAGAAGGTGTTCGCACCGTTCAATGTGAGTAGCGAAGCACCGTTCTTGGTCAGACTACCGGGGCCCGAGATCACACCGCCGAGCGTCATGTCCTGCGCACCCGGCAAGGTCAGGGCGCTGCCGGCGTCGAGGTTCACGACGTTGGCGAGGGTGAGTGGCGCGGAGCCGTCCAGGGTCACGGCGCCGCCGACGGTGAGAGCGCCCGAGCCCAAGGCATTCGCGTTGCCGAGGACGAGGCCCCCGGCGTTGACTGTCGTGCCGCCGCTGAAGGTATTCGCGCCGTTCAACGTGAGGACGGAAGCACCGTCCTTGATCAGGCTGCCGGTACCGGACACCACACCGTTCAACGTCACCGCCTGGCTGCCGAGCAGGTTCAGCGCGCCGGAGGCAAGGTCGACGTTGTTACCGAGGCTGAGTGCCGTCGTGCTGTCGAGGGTGCCCGGGCCGTTCACGGTAAGCGTGCCGGTGCCTAGCGCACCCGCGTTGGCGAGTAGCAGGCCGCCCTGGTCGAGGTTCACGCCGCCACTGAAGGTGTTGGCGCCGCCGAGCGTCTGGGTGCCGGCGCCGGTCTTGGTGATCGAGCCCGTGCCGGCGATGACGCCGGCGAAGGTCTGGTTGGTCGCATCGCCGAAGGTGAGCCCATTGCCACCGAGGTTGACCGTGCTGCCCGCCACACCCGACAACGCGCCGATGGTCTGGTTACCCGCGGCGGACATATCGAAGCCGGCGCCCGGCGCGCCGAGTGTCACGTTCCCGGTCGCCGCCAGTTGCCCACCCGCGCCCAGTGCCACCGTGCCTGCCGCGATGTTGAGACCGCCGGTAAACGTATTGGCGCCGGTCAGGGTCAGCGTGGATGCGCCGCTCTTGACCAGACCGCCCGTGCCCGCCAGCGTGCCGCCGAAGGTCAGCGGTTGACCGCCGAGCACGTTCAGCACGGCGCCCGTGCCGAGGTTCATGTCGTTGGCCAGGCTCAACGGCGCCGTGCCGTCCAGCGTCACCGCGCCGTTGACGGTCAGCGCACCGCTGCCAAGGGCGCCGCTGTTGCCCAGGAGCAGGCCACCCGCATTGACGGTGGTGCCGCCGCCGAACGTATTCGCGCCATTCAAGCTGAGCAGCGATGCGCCGTTCTTCACCAGGCCGCCCACACCGGAGACCACGCCGTCGAGCACCAGCGGCTGTCCGCCGAGCAGATTCAGCGAGCCACCGGCATTGAGGTTGACGGCGTTCGCCAGCGTCAAAGGGGCGGTGCCATCGAGCGTCGTCGCGCCGCCGACGCTGAGCGCGCCGCTGCCGATCGCGTTCGCGTTGCCCAGGAGCAGACCGCCACCGTTCAAGGCGACGCCACCGGTGAAGGTGCTGTTCCCGGTGAGTGTCTGCACACCGGTGCCCACCTTCACCAGACCGCCACTGCCGGCGATCGTCCCCGCGTAGGCGGTATTGCCCAGACCACCGAGCGTCAACGACTTCGTGCCGAGGTTCACCGCGCCGCCAAGGCCCGCCAGTGAGCCGACCGCCTGGTTGCTGGCGGCGCCCGAGATATCGAGCGAGGTGCCTGCGGCGAGCGTCAGGGCTTGCGTCGGCGACAGCAGGCCACCGGCACCGACGGCGAGGGAACCGCCGGTGAGCGAGAGACCACCGGTCATGCTGTCGACACCGCCGAGCGTGAGCGTGCCAGCACCTGCTTTCACCACATTGCCGGCGCCCGACAGCGCACCGTTCAACGTCACCGCTTGCGTGCCGGGGAGCGTCAACGTGCTGCCCGCATTGACGGCGATCGCGTTGGCAAGGTTGAAAGCCGCCGTGGTATTCAACGTGGCGTTGCCACCGACCGTCAGCGCGCCGGTGCCCAACGCACCCGCATTGCCCAGCAGCAACCCGCCGGCATTGAGGTTCACGCCGCCGGTAAAGAGGTTCGCTCCGCCCAGTGTCACCACGGCGGTATCGGTGACCGTGAGGCCGCCCGCGCCGGAGAGCACTCCGGCAAGGCCGAACGCGTTCGTGCCGGCCAGCTCGAGTCGCCCTGCGTTGAGGTTGACGGCGTTCGCCAGCGACAGTCCCGCCGTCGACGCAGCTATCGCACCGCCGTTGACCGTCATCTGGCCGCTGCCGAATACGCCGGCGTTGTCGAAATTGACCAGGCCATCGTTGATCGTGGCGTCGCCGGTGACAGCAGCACCTTGCAGATTCCAGGTGCCGCTGTTCACGACCAGATGCTGGAAATGCAGGTAGTTCGCCGCGTTGATCGTCGACACGGCACCGCCGGTGCCCGACCCTGTGCCGGTGGCGGCATTCTGCAAGAGCAAGCGGTTGTTCGCGCCCAGGCCGCCATCGACCTGGCCTGCACCGGCGAGGCTGACATTGATCGAAAGAATGCTGAGGTTTACGCCCACGCCGGCGTTCAGCACGCTCGAACCGCTTACCGCGGTGAACGTGTTGCCGGTCGGTGTATCGCCCATGTAAAGGCTGCCGTTGATCGTTCCCGCATTGACGAAGGTATTGCCGGCGCCTGGGGTGCCCGACGCGGCCAAACCGATGCGCCCGGTGATCGTATGCGACGCCGAGTTGATGAAGTTCGTCTGGCCGCCACCATAGGAAAGGATCGCCGGTGCATCCGCCACCGTGGTGATAGTGCCCAGACCGAGCAGCGATACGCCAAACGTACCGTCGTTCCTGATGTTGGTCACACCACCGGTGGCGTTCTGCACCACCAGGGCCTGGCCGCCGATGCCGAGCAACGAAGTGGCATCGAACAGACCGTTCATCGTGCCGCTGTTGTTGACGTTGATGGTGTTGCCACCCGCCGTCGCGTTGCCAAGGATCGCTCCCGTGGCGCCGAGACTGAGTCCGCCGGCGAGCGAGGGATCGATCGTGCCCTGGTTGTTCAGCGTGATGCCGTTGCCGGAAAGCGTGAGCGCACTTCCGCCGAGCAGTAGCGGCACGGCCAGGAAGCCGTTCGACTGCACGTTGACCGTGACGCCGTCCGTCGGAATCACGTAGTTGACTAACGAGGGGCCACCCGAGCAGGTGACTATCGCTCCGGCCTGGGTACAGGCGGCATAGGCAGGGTCACTCAGCAGAGGCAGCGCCAGTGCCGATGCAATCGCAAGATAGATGCCCTTGGCAAGCGGACGACGAACGCTTCCTACGTGACGCTTTTTCATACCACCCCCGGTCAGTCCGACCCTTCCCGTTCCAGGAATTCCGGCCGCAGTTCAGCGACGACGCCAGTTGCCTGGGTCGCTAATTAAGGACGTCCGATTGAAAGACGCCGGACCGGCCCCCAACGCACGAGGCCGACGTGCGCGGTCAGCCTATGCGAGCGCTCCGAGCGGCGCGTGCACAAATACGGCGATGGTTTTTGGGTGTTCTTTTGCCGCTTTTCCAGCGTTTGTGCGTTTTCTGCATTTGTCTACAAATACGGCAGCGACATGCGAGGGTTGGCCTTGGCGCGATGCAGGCCCATAGGGTCGCAGACCCGTTTCAACGGCCTTGTCGGCGTCGCTTCGCGCGTTCCGGTGACGAAGCGACTCGCCGATGCGGTGAGCCGTCGATGCGGAGGCGACCGATGGCTTCTTGCCGAATATCCGTGTCGATAAGCCCGAAGGCATCAAGGATCGTTGACGAAGTAGCGGCTCGGGGTGTCGTAACCCGGTATGTCGATAACGCCTTCGTCGCGGAAGCCGAGGTTCTCGAGCACGCGAATGGACCCGTCGTTGTCCAGCGAGGTAATCGCGACCACCCTTTCTACCTGCCGCCGCCCGCGGGCATGACCGAGGACGGCGGCCCCGGCTTCGCTGGCATAGCCGCGACGGTGGTGGCTGGCCAGGTAGGCATAGCCGAGGTCGGGGAACGCGAGCGTGTCGCGCCGGATCAGTCCGCACATGCCGATCGGTGCACCGTCCGACTTCAACGTGACCTTGTACAGACCGAAGCCGTGCTTCGCATAGCTTTTCAGCGGACCGTCCGACAGGTACAGCTCGGCACCGGCGACGTCCCGAACGCCTTTGTCGGCGATGTACTTGATGAAGTCGGGTTCGTTGAGCAGCTCGAGGATAAAGGGTGCGTCGCCGAGTCCGAATTCGTCGATGACGAGTCGATCCGTTTCGATGGCCATGGAAGGTGACTTGCCGGTGCGGAAGTGAAGGGTAGCGCGCCGGACCCGGCCTCGACCACCTACTGCAGCAGGCGGTTGATCTCCTCGATATCCTTCAGCTCGGCCGCACCGACGCTGCGCTTGAGCAAGAGCTTGTTGAGGATGAAGTTGTGGCGCAACGCGGTGTACTGCGTACGGATCTGGGCGAGGATTTCAATCGCCACCACCACGTTGGTCAGGCTCTGCGTGCCGATGTCGTAGCCGGCACGCAGGGAGGCCAGCGACTTCTTCGCGGCGTCCACCGCGTCACGCGCGTCGTTCACCTGGCCGATCCCGGCGACCACGAGGTTGAAGTAATTGTTCGTATCGCGCGCCGTCTGGCGTCGGACCGATTCGAGATCGCTCTGGTCTTCATCGCGCTGATGGATCGCCTGGCGCACCTGGGACTGGGTCAGGCCGCCGCTGAAGAGCGGCACCGAAAGCACCAGGCCGATCGTCGTGCTACCCGGGCCGTAGGCGGCCGTGCCGCGCGCCGCGTTCGACCACGCGCCGACCTTGTCGTAACCCACGGCCGCGTTGAGCGTCGGCAGGTGGCCGCTGCGTGCGGCGTTGATCGAGTGCTCGTCGGCACTCACCAGATGGTTGGCGGCGATGACCGACGGGTTCTGGCGCATCGCCTGGTCGACCCAGGCGGCCGCGTTGTCGGGCGTCGGTGCCTCCATGGGGAGGTCTTCGCGGAGCGTCTTCAACTGGCCGGGTTCCTTTCCGGTCAACTGCTGAAGCGCACGTCGCGCGTCCTTCAGCCGGTTCTCCGCATCGATGCGCTCGGACTTGATCAGCAGGTAATAGGCCTTCGACTGGGTCAGGTCGGCCTCCGGCGCCAGGCCCTGATCGAACTTGATGGTCGCCTGATCGAACGACTGCTTGTATGCATCCTCGTACGAGCGAAACACCTGGACCTGATCGTCCGCGACGAGCACGTTGAAGTACGCGCTGGTGGAGCGGACATAGAGATCCTGCAGCTCGCCCTCGTACGTCGCCTCCTGCGCTTCCTCGGTCTGCTTCGCCTGCCGTTCGCGGGCGAACTTGGAAAGATCCAGCACGGTCTGGTTGAGGGACAACGTGAGGTCGCGCTGGCGACTGTGACCATCGCCGCCTGTATTGGGCGTGCCGTCGCTGTTCGTGCCGTTCGAGAAGCTCGGGTGGAACTGCTGCAGGCTCAGCCCCGCCGACAGCTGCGGTAGCAACGCGGCACGGGCCTGGGGTACCCCTTCGGCGACGACGAGGCGCCGCGCGTCGGCGCTCGCGAGCAGCGGATCGTTGGCGACCGCTTCGCGATAGATGTCCATGAGGTCTTCCGCGTGAGCCACCGCGGGAAGGCCGGTCATGGTGAGCAGGCCGGCAAGGACAGCCGACAAGGTCCGTGTTTGCATGTGTGTTTCCCTTGAGCACCCATTGAGCTTGCCGACCTCGGTGCAATTCCCGTGCCGGGGACTGGTCAGGGGCTTCGCGGCGGTCCAGGGCGGCCCTGAAACGGGCTCACAACGCGCGGGCGCGGGCCAAGAAGGGAGAACAGACGGTGTCCGCGGACGCTGACAGGCGGACAGTGGCGGTCAGTCGAGGGATAGAGCTAGCCTTTCGGCGCGACGGATCCTCGCCATGGCGACGGCAATCGGCTGCCACATTGGCCTGCTCATAGTGGTTCTAAGGCCGGCCTCGCTATGGATGGATGGGGCGCCCGCTGCGGATGCAGATGCGACGATGCTTCAACTGCGTCTGGTTCCGTCTGTGACTCGCAGTGCTGAGGTCGTCATTCCTCGCAGCGTGCCATTGGCGAAGGCCAAGCGACGATCGCTTCAACGCACGACGCGCACCGGTGCGTATCCAGACGTCCTTAGTACGAACACATCGCCCGCGCCACTATTTACGACGTCTAACGCCAGTCCTGCTGCCTCCGATCACAACGTGGCGGGCCGGGTTCCTGCCGGGGAGGGCGGTTTCCAACAGCGATTGTTCGACGCACAGCACTCCCGAGACGTCAGAGGCGTGCCCGGTTCGGGTACAAGAGTCGCACCCGGCATCGAACTAACTGATCCGATGAATCAGGGCGTTGGTGCAGTCATAAGGAGCGCCCAACGTTTGTTCGGGGTCTCGGATCATCACTGCATCGACGTCGAGGTCTTGCAGAGTATCAGCGCCAGCGAATTGAGCGAGCGACATCTCTCCCCCGCCGACGTGAAAGCAGAGGCGGAGAAGTACAACTGCAATCGCCCCTTGGGACTGAACTTCTAGGAGGTTCCCCGGGCGTGTACATGAAGTGGTGGCCGATCGCTGTGATCCGGGCTCCTTTCCGGTCAGCTTCTGATGCGAACGTCGCGCATCCTGCAACGTGTTCTCGGCCCAGCTGCGTCGGGAGGGAGTGGCGAGCGTTCGAGACGCCGCGCTCGCTTAGTTCTTCGCGACCGGCTCCTTCTCAATGAATCCGACGGCTTCTCTAAGCACCGCAACCAGGCTCTCGCTTTTGTGATCGAAGACCAATCCCCTCTTCCCTTGGCCGAGGATAACCAAGTGATCATTCACAGCGTCCTGAGTTCGGCTCATCCTGATGCTGACAACGAGATGTCGGCGCGCCGCGCTGTCAATCTTGGCGAGGAGGTCGGCGATTGAGCTCGTTGCCTCGAACTCGCTGCTTATGTCCGGAGAAAATGCCTGAATGAGTGCCTTCTCCAGGTCGTCGGTTTCCGCTCTGAAACGGGAGCCCGTGTCTGCGTCCCCTTCCCACACGACGGTGTAGATCCTCCCGGTGTCGCGGTGTCCGTCCCACTTCACGATAACGGCGGACCCCTGCGTCAGTACCAAGGAGCGCGCGTGAAGAAGTAGACGTGCAATCCGCCGCCATCGGGTTAGGTACTCAGCGCCATTGAACTCTTCTTCTGCCATCATGATTCCAGTCGATCCTTTCCCTCGACGGCGGACGCCGTCATTCTGGCCCGCTCCGGCACTAAAAGCAGTGTGCGACTCGCTTGGCCGAGATGCACCGGCTTGTCCCTGCCATCGGTATCGTGTGGCATTGTCGTAGCCGTTGCGAACCACGTCACGGTAGCGACGAGCTTGGACAATCCTTCGCAGCGTATTAGTCGTCAGGTGCAAAGAAGCCGTAACGGTTGTTCGCAGAAACTAGCGATTCGAGTTCACCCAAGTCAACGGCTCCTATTCCTAAGAGGCGGACCTCCGGAAGCTGGGCGCCAGACCGGTGGTTGCCGATAGTCAGTCCGCCCCCGCTTTGGCACCCCCTTCCCAACACATGCGGACGTGCGCCTGGGCGGTGCACTGGATGCCCATATAGGTCAGCGCACCGATGGCTTCCAGGCCAAGAGCTACCCGTTGGCAGTCCATCGCATCGGCTTCGTGGATCAGGTCCGCCAGCAGGCCGGCAAGACCTCGCGCGTATTGCAGCCACTGCGTGGCCTCGTTCAACAGCTGGTGGGATGTGGCTTCGGGATCGGCGTGATAGCTGACGGTGCCGTCGGCATGACGGTTCTTCATGGGGCTCATAGGTGTTTGTCTCTTCTGGGCGCCGCTCGCGACCCGAGGTGCGGCACGCCGAGCTCAGCACGGTGTGCCGCGGATCAACGGATTCGCGGGTGCATCGGCTGTCCGTGACCGGACGCCGGGCGGCGGGATTGATGACGTGTGTGGCGGCGTCAGAACGTTTTCGGGGAGCACACGGGTACGCGCCGGATGGCACGGCCGAGAAAATGCTCAGGAAAACGGCTTGCGCCGTGGTTCTTCAACCGTGTCTGCGAGGTTCGCAGAGGGCCCGGTAAACGATGGGGATGCCGCCTGGGGGATTCAGCGGGCGAGCGGGTACCGTATGATCGGTGTTAGCCATGATCGACTCTCGTGTAGTTGGTTCTGGTTAGCGAACCAAGGGTGTTGTCGCACCCTTGGTTCGCGTTTCGCCGCTTGAAGCGGTGATCGCCTGCGGGACGTTGATACCGGCAGCGCAGGCGACGAAACGAACGTAGCAAAAACAATGGTGGGTTGTCTGTAGTCGCAACCGAAGGTGTTGCGTGACATTGTTTGATGCGTTCGCGGTCGGGGCTCGTGAATTTTCTAACTCAGAATCGACTGAGTTCGCTAGAGGCTCATGACCGGCCCCGACTGCTGCATGGCCACCTGCTGCATCTGCATTTGCATCTGCATGTCCTTCTCCTGTTGCATCGCCACCGCCTGCTGGTCGAGCTGCGTCGCCTGGGCGAGGCTTTCCTCTTTCGGTGGCGCGGGCGTGTCGATCGACAAGTCGATGACCGGGCCGCCATACATGCCGGCGCTGACGATGCGTCGCTCCTCGATATCGATGTCGCCGAGCTGGTTCGGGTGATGGATGCCGAGGCGGCGTGCCTGCAAGGCCGGCTCGGCCGCCTTGTCGTCGGAGACGTCCATTGGTAGCTGCCCGCGGATCGCGGCGTAGATCGGATCGTCGCCCGCCTTGGGTACCGTAGCCCGCGGGCTCGTGACCGCGAGCGGATGCGGCGAGGCGATGTGCCGGCCGGGGTCGTCCGGGTGCATGGCCTCGCGCGCGGCG
>NZ_DATLIW010000011.1:0-4507 GCF_035539195.1 Luteibacter sp. | reverse complement strand
CTTGCTGCGGTCTTCGTCGAAGTAGAGGGTGTGGTCCCAGCGCTCGGACGGAATCTCCGTGATGCTGTCCTTGCCCTGGCTGAGGTTCGCCCAGAATTCCTCGAGGTTCCGCGCCTGCGGATAGCGGCCGGCCACGCCGACAATGGCAATCTCGTCGGCGCCCCGGTCGACGGTGCCCCCGCCGAATCGTGAGGCGCTACGCACAACCGGGACGGCTTTGGCCGCTACCACGGCCTTCGCGGGTAGCACGGCCCTCGCCTGCGACACCTTCTCGCCGACAAGTTTGGCCAGACGATCGCGATGGCGCTCGACGAAATAGCCGGCCAGGGCGGCCATGCTCCGATATTCGAAGAACAGCGTCTTGGGCAGCGGTCCGAACGACTTTTCCAGCGTGAGCGTGAGGTCCAGCACCATGACCGAATCGATGCCATAGGCTTCCAGTGCCGCCTCCGCGTCGATCTTGTGGGGTGGGAGTTTCAGCGTGGCCGAGGTCAGCTGGATCAGGTGACGTATCGTCCTGTCGAGCAGATCGACCGGCATCGCGGTGTTCGCGAAGGATGCCTCCGTCACGGCCGCGTCCGTAAACGTCGCTGGCTCGGCCTGCGTCGACCGATCCAGCAGCGTCGCCCGCAACCGGTCGATGTGGCCTTCGGCCACCAGCAGTTGTGGCAGCCCGCTCGCCATGGCCTGGGCCAGCGCAGCGCATCCGCTTGCGGTCGCCAACGGGGTCATGCCGGTTTCCCGCAACAGATACCGACGCGTCCCCGCGTCCACCTGCATGCCGCCGTCTTCCCACAGGGGCCAGTTGACCGACAGGGTGCGCCCATGGCGCCGCCCCTGCCTGACGAGATCGTCGCGATCATGCGCGAACGCATCCATGAATCCGTTGGCGGCGGCATAGTCAGCCTGCCCGACGTTCCCTCTTGCGCCGGCGACGGAGGAGAAGCAGACAAAACAATCCAGTGCCAGATCCCGGCTGGCTTCATCCAGGTTCAGCGTGCCCGCCACTTTCGCGTGTAGCACCTCGCGGAGCTCGTCGGACGTTTTCCGGATGATGAAGCTGTCGCGCAGGACACCGGCGCTATGGATGATGCCGGTCAGGCCGAGGGTGGCGGCCGTATCGCCGACACAGCGCTGCACTGCCTCGCGGTCGGCTACGTCGAGCTGTCGATAGTGGATGGACGCGCCCAATGCCTCCAGTTCGGCGAACCGGGCATGCATGGCGTCGGTCGGCAGCGAGCGGCCGGTCAGAACGAGCTTGACCCCCGTCGCATGCGTAACGATGTCGCGGGCGAAGATCAGGCCGAGACCACCGGCGCCGCCAGTGATGAGATAGGTGCCGCCGGCTTTCCATGCGCTCGACGCCGCCATCGAAGGCCGCGGCCATTCCGACCAGCGGCACACCTGCTTCACGCCGTCGGCGTAGCGAATCTGTGCGGCATCGTCGTCGCGGCTGTCGAGCAGCGCACGGACGATGTCCTGGCCCGCTTCGACGCCGATCACCTGCCCGACGATGGCGGGGTTTTCCAGTTTCGCGGTGCGTAGCAGGCCCGTCAGGCCGGCCAGCGTTCGATGGATACCCTGAGCCGGCACGATCGCCTGGACAAGGATCTCGCCCGCCGAACTCCCGATCGTCTGCAGGCTTTCGAGCAGCGCCGCCGCGGCCAACGCATAGCCTTGCGCGACATCGTCGCCCAGCGCGATGGCCACGCAGGTCGCATCCGGCCACGTCGTGCCGATGCTGCTCGTGACCGCCTCATCGACGCCGCACAGCAGCACGAGGTGACGCGCGAAGACCCGCGCAGCGACCTTGCCGGCCGCTGCCGGCTGAGCCTCCCATACAGGCTGCGCAAGCAAGGTCTGCACCGCAGGGACGTCGGCCACGCCGGAGGACGCACGCAATTCGAGACGACGGAAACGGACCGAGACACGGCCCGACGCATCGCACAGATCGACGTCGATCGTGCGCGAGCCTTCATCCGTCGCCGTATCGGCGCTATGCCGCACGAACGCCCACATACGTTCGGCACAGGGCCCGAACATGTCCAGCGAACCCAGGCGGGCGGGCAGCCAGAGCATCCGTTCGCCCGACGCCACATCCGCTTCGGCAAGACCGATCGCAGCCTGCAAAGCGGCATCCAACAGGGCCGGATGCAAGGCATAGGCATCGAGCGGCAAGGAGGACGGCAGCGTGATCCGGGCCAGCACACCCTCGGCGCCGACGAAAACCTCGTCCAGACCGCGGAATCGCTTGCCATAGTGCAAGCCCATCGCGTCGAACAAGGCATAGCACTGCGTCGCATCCAGATGCGCGTCGCCGCATTGCGCGCGCAACGCAGCGAGATCGCACGCAGGACGGCTGTCGGTTTCCTCATTCGTACCCAGGACGACCGAACCGTGGCTGTACGCGACGGCATCGCCGTCGTCCGCGTCGCGGTAGATCTCGAAGCGGATATCGCCGGCGTCTTGCGGTGTCAGTGCGATGTGTAGATCCAGTCCGTCGACATCGACGATCGCGGGTCGCAGCCAGACGATGTTCTCCAGGCGAATCGGAGCCATGCCGTCGACGGATTCACGGGTCGCTCGTTGCGCCATCTCGAGCTGGGCGACGCCGGGAAGAATACGCAAGCCCCCCACCACATGATCGGCCACGAAGAACTCCTGCCCGCTGAAGTGCGAGCTGAAGCGTTGTACGGAGAAACTCGAGGTGTTCCGCTGGACCAGGGGATGCAGTGCGGCGGCGCCCTGCACCGCGCCCGACGTCGCGGCACCGAGCGGGACCCAATAACGCTCGCGCGCGAATGGATAAGTCGGCAGGCTGATCCGTCGCGGGGTCACCGCGCCATAAAGGCGCCGCCAGTCGACAGGCAGGCCTTTCACCCACAGCTCGAGCAGCTTGCCGTACTTGCCCTTGACCATCCAGGCGTCGACGGTGGCCGCCATGTCGACATCGCCCTCCAGCCCCGCCAGCGCATCGTTGTTGCGCTTCACCTGGCCGCGGTACATTTCGTCGATCGCTGCCTCACCCGCCATGAACGCGGCCAGCTTCTCGCGCAGCTCGTCGAGCGAGCCCACCACGAGCGCCACGCGCTCTTCCATCGCCTCACGGCCGACCTGAAGCGTATAGGCCAGGTCGGACAGCGAGAATGCCGCTTCGCCGTCACCCGATGCCAACCGCTGGCACAAGGCCTCCACGCGATCGCGCAGACGATCCCCATCGCGCGCGGAGAGCACGACCATGGCCGGCGTATCGCCAGGCACAGGCTCGGCAACCGGGGCCACATACTCTTCGATCACGACATGCGCATTCGCGCCGCCGGCACCGAACGAAGAGATTCCCGCGATGCGTGTGCCATGCGCGGGCCGCGGCCACGGCGCAAGATCCTGCTGGACCACGAACGGCGTGCCGTCGAAGTCGATGTTCGGATTGAGCACGCTCGAATGCAGGCTCGGTGCCAGTTGCCCGTGCTTCATCTGCAGCAGGACCTTGGTCACGCCGGCGATACCCGCCGCGCTCTCGCAGTGGCCGATGTTCGACTTGGCCGAGCCGATCGCGCAGAACGTCGTGTCCGGGGTCCAGTGGCGGAACGCCTTCGACAGGCCGGCGATCTCGATCGGATCGCCCAGGCTGGTGCCGGTGCCGTGGGCTTCGATGTAGCTCACCGCCCGCGCATCGATGCCGCCCTCGCGCAGGGCCTGTTCGATCACTTTCGCCTGCGCGTTGGGGTTGGGCACGGTGTAACCGTTGGTCTTTCCCCCGTGGTTCACCGCCGTGGCCTTGATCACACCGTAGATGTGGTCGCCATCGGCGATCGCCTGGGCCAGCGGCTTCAGCAGTACCGAGCCCACGCCCTCGCCCGGTACGTAGCCTTCCCCGCCCTCGCCGAAGCTCTCGCAGCGGCCCTTGCCGGAGATGAACTTGCCCTGGGCGAGCATCAGGTACTTGTTGGGATGAATCGAAACATTGACGCCGCCGGCGATCGCGACCGCGCAATGACCCGCGCGCAGGCTCTGGCAGGCCAGGTGAATCGCCGTGAGCGACGACGAGCACATGGTGTCCAGCGCCATGCTCGGGCCACTGAAATTACTGAAGTAAGACACCCGGTTGGCGATGGAAGCGGGGTGACCGGGTACGGCGATGCCTTCGCCGCGCGCCTGCGCCTGGGCGCCGTAGAGCTGGTATTCCTCATACATTACGCCGACGAACACGCCGACGTTGCCCTCGTCGGCTACGTTGTCACGTGTGTAGCCGGCGTCTTCCAGCGTCGCGTGCACGCATTCGAGGAACAAGCGCTCCTGCGGATCCATCAACTCGGCTTCGCGTGGCGAGATATTGAAGAACAGCGGATCGAACAGGTCCACGCCATCGATGAAGCCGCCCCACTTGCCGTAGGTCTTGCCCGCCTTGCTGCGGTCTTCGTCGAAGTAGAGGGTGTGGTCCCAGCGCTCGGACGGAATCTCCGTGATGCTGTCCTTGCCCTGGCTGAGGTTCGCCCAGAATTCCTCG
>NZ_DATLIW010000010.1:0-25791 GCF_035539195.1 Luteibacter sp. | reverse complement strand
AAGCGCATACAACGCCCCAGGCGCAATCCTTCGCATACATCCATCCATCGGGTAGGTGAGGGCGCGGAGTCTAGGTAGGCGAAGTGCCGCTGTCTGTCATCCCAGTGCAGAAAGTCGAATTTTTCAGAAAAGTTCTATTCGAACGGCGAGCTGATCCGCTGATCCAGGTCCGGACAGGCTCGGCAGAGGGTGCCTCGACGGGCACTGCTGCCGAGTTCGGCGCCTCTTTTCAGAATATTCCGATATCTCGACAGGGAGGCCGCAGGTAGCCTTCCGCCCATGAATGGGAAGAAGTGGATGCTCGCCGTCGTTTCAGCCATCACGGCGAGGCGCTATCCGTCGCTTTGGACGGCCATGCTCCTTGCGGTGGTCCCCGTGCTGTTGCGTGCCGGCTCGGCGCCGACCGGCGGCGTGCTGTTCCTGACCGTGGGAAGTTGGGGAATTCGTTGTGTGCCCCTTATGGGAGCGGCGGTTCTGGTATCGAGCTTTGTCGGGTTCCTCAAGTACGGTTCCCGCGCCGATCTGCCGGCGTACGGGCTGTGGGTGCTGACGTTCGTTTCGGTCGCGATCCTCGGAATCGTGATGTTCGAGGCCTTCAGTCTGCCATGTCAGTGGAGCGGTTCGCTCCAGTTACCCGGTGTGGTCCTCATCACCTGTGCAGCCGGCACGCTTGCCGGGGCGGCCGTTGCCGGAATGCGCCGCTATCGCTGCCGATTCCGAGTCGTTCGCAGGTGACTGTTTTGGCGTGAGTTTCTTCCAACGGCCGGAAGGAGTCCGTTCACGCATCCTGTACGCCTGCGGTGAAACATTCTCCCGCGGGATGTGCTCCATGCAGCCGGGTCTGGCTGTGGCGGCAAAGGGGAGTGGCGATGAACGGCAAGGGAAGCAGATTCCTGCTCGGAATGGCGAGCATCCTTCTGGCGGTGTGGTCCGTCTCGGGCGTGGCGCACGAGGCTCGGGACAAGGCGTCCGGCTGCCTGAAGAAGGTCGACTGGGCGGCAAGCGCGTTCGGCGCCCAGGACGATCCGGATGAAATCTTCATTTCAGCGGAGGCGTTCGATCAGTTGGCCGGTTGCGTCACGCAGGCCGCGGGATCGACGGGTGGAACGCCGGGCAGGATCGTGCACCGCGGATTTACCTATGTGAGGTCGCCGGCGTTTCCGGGAGCGTGTGACGGACTCAAGGCGGACGCGGTTCGGTATGCGCTGTGTACGGGGGCGCGGGGGCCTTCGACGCACGATCCGAAGCTGATCGGGTGTGTGAATGAGTATTGCGATTTCAGTATGGCGGATACGCGGCGGAGGTTTGGTGGGCTTTAGGGGGCTTGCCCGCTGGCGCGGGATCGCCGCTGAAGCGGCTCCCACAAGGGGGGCGGTTTTTATGGGGAGGCGGTGAGGGGGGCTGGGATCGCCGCTGAAGCGGCTCCCACAGGGGTGGCTCCTGCAGAGGTGACTGCTGCAGGGGTGGCTCCTGCAGGGGTGACTGCTACGGGGGTGGCTCCTGCGGCGGCGGCTCCTACGGGGGGTTTTTGGCCGGGTTTGGGTAGTTCGAAGTCGCGGTAGCGGCCGGGGTCGCCGGTCATGCCGGCTTCGGCGGCCTTGGCGATGTTGTACATCTCGCGGGCGCTGACGTAGTGCAGTACGTAGTCGCGGCCATCGTTGTAGGTGGACTCGAGGTAGTCGTGCATGGCGTCGACCGGCTTGCCGAGGAGGGTGTCCATGTCGCCCTCCTGGGTGCCGTGGGTGTGGATCTTGATGAAGATCCATTCCGGTCGGCCTTCGACGTGGATACCGGTGCGTACCCATTGGTCCACGCGTGAAGGCGTCGGCGGCGAACCGCGGCGGATGTCCGAATTCTCGATGCGCGGAATGATGCCGAAACGCCGGCTCTTCCAGTTCAGTCCCAGGACGCCCTGGATGATCAGCAGATCGCCGGACGGCTTGCCGCCGACGCGCATGCGCACGCCGGTGTCGTGCGACTTGCACTTATGCGGATCGTCGGTGGCGTAGTAGATGGCGTTCGACATCCGCGTCTGTGTGTCGCTGGGTGCGGAGGGCAGGGTGAAGTCGGCGTAGCAGCCGAGTTCGCGCAACAGGATCAACTCGTTGTCGATCCCGCACCAGCGGCCGTCGGCACGTGAGTTGTCCAGGCACCAGTTGCCGTGGATGAAGGCGAAGCGCAGCTGACCGGTGACCGGGTCGCGCGGCAGGGCATGGTGCCTGTCGTGCAGGAGCCGGTTGAAGCGATCGATCGTGGCGACGAAGTTATCCGGGGTGTCGTTGTCGTGGTGGAGATGGATCTCGATCTCGCCATAGCCGTCCGCGCAGAGCGACTCGATCTTGTCGAGGTGCTCTTCGACGTATTCCTCTTCCGGGTAGAAGAAGCTGTGCTGCGGCACGCGGCCGTCGGCGTCGCGATGGCGCGAGGCCAGCGCGCGGTAATCCGTACACCAGCGGTCGACCCGGCGTCGCTGCGTGTCCATGTCCACCCGTCCCCAGTTCGGCTCGAAGTGGTCGACGAAGCAGAACATGACGTGCACGGGACCGGCGACCTTCGGCGGCTTCTGCCGGGTGAGGTAGCCCCACAGCCAGTACTGCATGTTGCGCGCGCGGATCGCCACCGTCACCGCGGCGGCGAAGGCGAGCAGAAACAGGACGATCAGGGCGATGACGATCACGCGGCGGCTCCGGCTGGTACCAGGGTGAGCAGTTGCTCGGCGTTGTTGCGCCACTGCCGCTCGCTGGCGATGTAGTCACGCGCGGCATGACCCACGCGCCTGCGCTCGTCGGTGAGCCGGGCCAACTCGAGCACGCGCTCGACGCAGGCGGCGGCGTCGCCGCGCGGGAACAACCATCCCGTACGGCCATCGGCGATCACCTCGGCGACCGGCGCGTAGTCCGGTGCAACCATGGGAACGCCCATGCCCATGAACTCGAACAGTTTCATGGGCGAGCCGTAGTGATTGGAATTCGGCAACACGGCATAGTCCATGCAGGCGATCCAGCTGGCCACTTCCTCATGGGGTACCCGGCCGGGCAGCAGCACGCGATCGCTCAGGCCGCGTTCGGCGACGAGGGCGCGCACGGCCGGCAGGGTCTTGCCGTCGCCGACGAAAACCAGGGCCAGCTCCGGCACATCGTGCAGCCGGTTCGCAATGGCTTCGACGAAGTCGTCCACACCGTGCCAGTGGGCGAAGGCGCCGATATGCCCGCACACGGTGCGTCCGCCGAGTCCGCGTTCGCTGCGCAGGGTGTCGCGATCGAAGCGGGCCGGGTCGAAGCGGGAAAGGTCCACGGCGTTGGGCGAGATCACCGATGGCGCGATATCGCCATAGGCCTCGATGGCCGCGTCGCGGAAGTACGTGGAGATGAAGACCAGGCCCGTCGCGTGACGCAGACACCACCCTTCGATACGTCGCGCCAGGCGTTTCATGGTCAGCGGCCGCACCCGGTCGACCAGGGCCGAGTCGTTGATCTCCAACACCAGTGGAATGCCACGGCGGCGGGCCAGCCACACCGTGGCGAACAGGAAGAGGGAGTAGCGCTCGTAAATCAGCTTCGGCGGATGCGTGCGCCAGGCGCGGGTCATCCTTGCCAGGGTCACGAGGTTATAGAGCAGCTCGAAGATCTCGAAGACCACGCCGGGGAGCCTGGTCACGAAGCCGGCCAGGCGGCCACGGCCGCCACCGCCGGTCTCGGGCAGTTCGCGTTCCGGGTCGGCGCCGGGAAACGACATGACCGATACGTCGTGGCCCAACTCTCGCAGCGCGTGCACGATGCCGCGGATGTGCACGCCTTCGACATGGCGACCGCGCGTCCGGTGGTGGTAGAGGATGTTCAAGGCGCGTTGCCCGGGAGCGCTCCGAAGCGGATGCCCTGGTCGAGCCATTCGGGAAGGAGGACTTCGAGTGCTTCGGCCGCCTTGTCGCTGTCGTCATGCATCAGCACGATGTCGCCGGCCGCCGGCGGATCGTTACGCAGGCGCGAGATGAGCGCCGAGATCGGGCGATCCTGGTAGTCGAGGCTGTCGTACGACCAATAGATGAAGCTGCGCTTGCGTCGGGCGAAATGCAGGAGCAGCTTCGCCCCGACATAGCCGTGCGGCGGGCGCATGCGGTGGTGCGGCCGGTTGTCGAACAGGCGCAGCAGGGCGTCGGTGCGATACACCTCGTCCAGTTGCTTGCGCAGGTCCATGTTGCTGAACGACCAGTGGGTATACGAGTGGTTGCCGATCATGTGGCCGTCGGCGACGATCCGCTGGACGATTTCCGGGTACTGCTCGATCTTCTCGCCGACCAGGAAGAAGCTCGCTTTCACGTTGTACTTTGCCAGCGTGTCGAGCAGCTTCGGCGTGTGCTCGGGATCGGGACCGTCGTCGAAACTGAGGTAGCGCAGATCGTGGTCGCGCGTGCGCGTGAGCACGAGCGCTTCCGGCAGGAGGCCGAGCAGGTCGTGTTTTTTCAGCTTCCAGTTCATGCATTTGCGCCAAGATGTGCCGGTTGTCCGGCGGCTACGCGGTGGAGCGTGTGCTCCAGACGATCGATGTTCTCGTCCCAGCGGAAGGTGGCCGCATGGGCGGCGATGACGACCGGGTCGAAATGGCGCTCGAAGGCTTCGACCAGGGCGGTGCCCAGTTCGTGCGGTTGATGCACAGGCACGAGGATGCCGGCCGTCTCGGGCAGCACTTCCGGAATGCCGCCCACGGCGGTCGCCACGACGGGCGTACCACAGGCCATGGCCTCGAGCACGACGTTGGGCACGCCTTCGTTATGGCTGGGCAGGCAAAGCACGTCGGCGGCGCGGAACCAGTCGGCCAGCGCCGCGTGGTCCACGGCGCCTTCGAATCGCACGTTGGGTGCGCAGCACAGCGAAGCGGCACGGTCTTCGAGATTGGCTCGCGAAGGACCGTCGCCGACATAGATGAGACGTGCGTCGTGGTGGCGCTTTACCAGCATGGGGAACGCTTCGATAAGGTCGTGACAGCCCTTGGTGGCTTTCAGGTTACCCGCGTAGAGCACGATGGGCACTTCGGCCGGAAGGCCTAGCCGTTGGCGTGCGGCGATGCGGCTGCCACGGTTGAACACGCGGGTATCGACCCCGTTGTAGATCGCTTCGACGGCTTCCGCCGGCGCACCCAGGACGATGGCCTTGCGCGCCAGCGCCTTGCTGACGGCTATCACGGCGCCGGCGCCGCGCAGGGCCGCACGAATCTGCGGTCGACGCAGGCGCGCCTCGGCCTGCACGTTGAGGTCGCTGCCGTGTACCTTGACCACGTACGGTATGCCCAGCAGCCGCGCCACCCAGGCACCGGCCACGGCATCGGGAAAGGCCCAGCTGGCCAGGAGCACGTCGTAACGGGCGGCGCGCAGTTCACGGCCGCGCTGCCACATCACACTGGCGAAGAAGCAGAAGGCGTTGAGGAAACGGCCGACGCCGGGCGGATGATAGAAGGTGAAATGGTCGCGCGTGATACCCGGCACGTCGACGGTGCCCTGGGGACCGGCCATGCGTTCGCGAAAGTCGACGGCGGTGAGCACGTCCACCTCGTGCCGCTCGGCCAGGCGCTGGAACTGCTGGCGATTGAAGGTGCCGCGCCGCGGGTCCCACGGCGTGGGGAAGAGGTTGGTCAGGACCAGGATCTTCATAAGATCGCCTCCATGTCGCCGAAATAGAGCTTTCCATAACGTATCGCCATGGCTTCGAGCGAACCGTGGGTTTCCACCCACTGGCGCGCCGCGCGGCCGAAAGACGATGCGCGCTGGGACTCGTGGAGCAGGCCGAGGATGCCGCGGGCCAGCGCCGGTGCGTCGGCGGCCGGTACGAGGCGCCCGGTGGCGTCGTCATGGACGATCTCGGCGTTGCCGCCCACGTCCGTCGCGACGATGGGCAGCCCGGTGGCGCACGCTTCCAGCAGCGCCATCGAATAGCCCTCGGTGACCGAGGAAAGCACGAACATGTCGAAGCCCTGCAGCAACTGGCGCACGTCGTTGCGGTCGCCAAGGAAGTGCACGCTGCCGGCGACGCCTTCGTCGAAGGCACAGGCGCGCAGGGTCTCGCGGAGTTCACCGTCGCCGACCAGCACGAGTACCGTGTCCGGGCGGCTGCGATGAACCTGGCTGAAGGCGCGAATCAGGCTGGCCTGGTCCTTTGCCCAGTTGAGCCGGCCGACGGTGCCGATGACCTGTGTACCGGTCGGCACGTTGAGCATGCGGGTGAGGCGCTCGTGCATCGTATCCGAGGCCAGTTCGAAGCCGCCGAGTACGATGCCGTTGGGCACGACGCAGGCTTTGGCCGCCGGCACGATGCCACGATGCACGGCGTCGCGGCGTGCGGCTTCGCAGACGGCAACCACGGCGTCGGTGGCCTTCATGGCGCGACGGAACAGCCACTCGCGACGGCCGGGCTTCTGCTGGCCACCCATGCCATGGCGTGTATTGACCACCTGGCGAATGCCCATGCCGGCCGAGGCGAGCACGGCCTGGTAGTGCGCGACCGCATTATGCGTATGCAGTACCTCGGTGCGATGCGCGGCCAAGAAGCCACGCGCACGGCCGATCGCGCGCAGGTCGAAACCGGTACGCTTCTCGCAGGCGTGGACCGGGATGCCGAGTGCATCCAGTTCGCCGGCAAGCGAGCCGCGCTCGAACAGGCAGACCACCTGCACGTTATGGCCGAGGCGGCGCTGCTCGGTGACCAGATCGAGCACCATCCGCTCCAGGCCGCCGCGATTGAGGTTCTCGACGAAGTGGGTGATGTTCACTCAGGTCAACTCCGATACGGTGACGCGCAACTTGCCGCTGCGGGTCAGCGGGATATCGTCGACGAAGTGGCAATGCAGTTCGGCGCTCTCGCCGAGCACCTTGGCCACTTCGTGGCGGATGTAGTCGAGCGACTGGTCGTCGAACGCGTCGCCACGCACGATCGACAGGTCCAGGCGATCGAGTCGGCGCTGGACCAGCTGGAACCGGGTCAGCCCGGGCACGTCCTTGAGCATGTGCGGGAAGAACTCGCCGGGAAGCACGTGACCGGCCGGCGTGCGGATGGCATCGAGCTTGCGACCATCCACCGAGGCCAGCATCGGCAGGCCGCGACCGCAGGGGCAGGGCTTGCCGCTGGCATGCGTCGCCATATCGCCGTTGACGTAGCGGACGAACGGCATGCCATAGTTGTACAGGTCGGTGATCGCGATGTCGCCGCTGCCCTGGTGGATCGGCTGGCCGTCGGCGTCGAGGGTCTCCACCACGAGGTGGTCGGCGTTAACGTGCAGGCCGTCGCGGTGCTCGCACTCGGCGGCGATCAGCATGAACTCGCGGCAGCCGTAGGTATTGAAGGCGGGCGCACCGAAGGCCTTCTCGATGATCTCGCGCTGGAACGGGTGCAGGGCTTCGGCGGCGCCGATGATGGACGCGGGCGCGGCGACGCGACGGTTGTTGGCCAGCAGCCACTCGGCCAGGCGCACCAGCGGACCGACGTAGCCGACGATGACCTCGGGCCGGTAGGCGTCGATGGCATCGGCATAGTCGGCGAGGTTGGACTCGCTCATGCGGAAGCTGTCGAGCAGCTTGCGTGCGAAGACGGCGTTGTACAGCCGATCCTTCAGCTGGTGGCTCGCGCTGGGGTTGCCGACCGGACCGCCCCACAGGAACAGCGTGCGCCGGCCCATGCGCGATCCGGCCCAGCGATAGCCGCGCCACATCACCGCCACACGACGATCGTTGCTCTCGCGGGTGAAACCGAAGCGCAGCGGTTCGCCGGTGGACCCACCGGTCGACTTGTAGCCGAGGCCGTTCTTCAGCGAGGTGGCCTTGAGGTCGTCGGCGTGGTTGCGGACATCCGCCTTGGTCAACACCGGCAGCTGCGCGAAGTCGGCCAGGCTGCGGATGTCCCGCGGCGCGATGCCGAGGGCGGTCCAGCGTTCACGGTAGAACGGCACCTCGCGATAGCACCACGCCAGCAGGCGTTGCAGGCGTTCGAACTGCAGCGCCTCGATGCGTTCGCGGCCGAGCCATTGCTCGGCCTCGTAGCGACGCATGTGCCTGGGCGTACCACGGCGACGCAGGCCGCCTTCGTAGGCGGGCCAGATGACGTTGCGCAGGGCGGATTCGTAGAGGCTCATACGGTTCTCAGTAGCACGGCGACGAGAACGAAGAGGGCGGCGACACTGCCCGCGGCAGCCGGTACCCAGCGCCATCCACCGTCGGAAAGACGAAAGAAGGGCAGTTCCGGCCAGCGCTTGCGTGCGCCGATGTAGTGGCCCGCGACCATCGCGGCGATCAGGTACAGCACCACCATGTAGCTACGGCTGAGGAAGAACGCGGCGGCGAACAGGCCGCACAGGGAGAGCAGCAACGTCAGCGCCATCTGCTTCTCCATCGCCCACTCGGCTTCGACCTGCGGGTCGTTGCCTGGCACGCGCACATGGCGAACGATCGTCAGCATCATCCAGAAACCGTAGCCGACGAAGGCCAGCCAGGTGACGAATCCGACGAAGCCGGTTTCGGCCAGCACCAGCACGAAGGAATTGTGCGCGGTGAGTTCGTTGTACTCGGTGAAGTTGCCGGCGCCCACGCCGAAGGCGGGGTTGTCGCGGAACATCTCCAGGCCGGCATACCAGGCGTCGACGCGTCCCGCGGCGGATTCTTCGCCGGCGTCCAACTCGTCCATGCGCGAGGAAACCAGTTTCATCGCGGCCAGCCCGACCACGCCGAGAATGCCCGCCACCACGACGCCCTTGCGATACCACACATAGCAGCCGGCGATGATGAGCACGGCAAGCAGGGCGCCGCGCGAGTTGGTCAGCACGATGCCGTAGAGCAGCAGCAGGGCGCAGCCCAGCCATAGCGGGCGCAGCATGCCGGCGCCACGACGGCCGAGGAACACGGCCATGGGCAGGCAGGCGGCGAACAGCAGGCCGAGGTCGTTGGGGTCGTTGAAGATGCCGACGTACTGGATGCGGCCACCTTCGCTGAGCGGGATGCCGGTCCAGCCCGTGCCCAGCTGGGACTGCTCCACGCCGTGCAGGGCGAGCACCGCGGCGCAGGCGACGAACACGCCCATGGCGGTACGCACCCGCTTCTGCGTGTTGCATGCCGCGCCGAAGACGAAGAAGGCGATCACCACCGGGCCGAAACGCGCCAGCTCGTCGATCGCGCCGCCGGTCCAGCCGTTGGTGACCTCGGAGATCATCAGGATCAGCAGGAAGGCCGGCAGGATCAGGAACTGCGGCGCGGCGAAGGTCTTCGCTCGCGAGAACAGCCACGTGGCGGCGGCCAGGAACAGCACGATCGGCAGGATCGGTACGTTCTCCAGACCCGGCAGGTAATCCTGCGGGCGGATGATCGTCAGCACCACATAGAGGAGGATCAGGGCGAACATGCAAGATCCTTGGGAGCATTCGCTTCGTGTGCCGGCGTGGGATAGCTCATCAATTGCGGCAGGGCGAGCATGGCGGCGAACCAGCCCGGCCCCATGTTGCTCTCCACCGGCAGGCGGTAGAGCGAGTAGCGATTCTCCGAAGGCTCGGCGTTGGTGCCGCAGATATAGCTGCAGCCCAGCTTGAACCCGGCATTGCGCGTCGCCGCGATCACCGCGTCGTTATACGCGCGGTCGCCGCCGACGGGATAGGACATGAGCATGGCCGGGTGGCGCAGTTCGCGGTCCAGCGTAGCCTTCGACTCGCGGATCTCGCGCTCCATCTGGTCCGGCGGCAAGCGAGCCAGCATACGGTGGTGGACGCCGTGCGAGCCGAATTCGAGGCCGGCCGCTTCCATTTCGCGCGCCTGGTTCCAGGTCATGGGACGACAGTCGAGCGGTCGGGCGTTTGCCGAGGGCATGTTCCACTCCTGCTCGAGGCGCTCGGTCATCGCGGTCTGGCCGAGGGCGTCCAGCCACTTCATCTTGAGCAGGATGCTGCCGGCGATCCGGCGGCGCGAGGCGCGATCCGGCGGCAGCGCCACATCGATCTGCAGCTCGGGAAGGACCAGACGGGGTGCGCCGGTCGTCAGGATCATGTGCACCAGCCAGTCGTACGCATACGGCTTGCCGCTGTCGATATGGCCGGTGGAGACGAAGAACGTCGCCGGCACGCCAAGCTCGTCGAGGATTGGCGCGGCGATACGGTAGTTGTCGTCGTAGCCGTCGTCGAAGGTGACCGCCACGGTATCCGGCGGAAGCGCGTCGCCGGCATCCAGCGCCGCAACGATATCGGTCAGGCGCATCGGCCTGAAATACTTGCGCAGTCGCTGCATCTGCTCGCGGAACTGGTCCGGCGGCGTGCTGATCAGTTCGAGATCGAATTCGTAGGTATCCGGATCGGGCAGCGGCATGACGCGGTGGTACGCGAGGATGCGCAGGTCGCGCTGCCACCACGCGCGTACCCGCTGCAACGAATGCAGCAGGCCGCTCGAATAACACAGTTCGCCGAGCCGGCCACGGATTCCCGGAGCGCCACCCTTCATATCGATCACCATAGGTGTAGCCTTCGATTTTTCGCGAAGGCCACAAGGGCCTGGGCCGCGAAGAGGTTGAGGTAGAAGAACGCCAGCGCGATGCGCAAGGGAAGCAGACGACCCAGTGCCGGACGCAGGCGCGCCAGTCCGACCATCAGCGCGCCGGCGATCAGGCAGCAGAAGGCGAAGGCGTAGATCGGGTGGCGGCTGAACAGCAGGCCGGTGCTCACCGTAAGCGTGAGGATCAGCCAGGGCGCGAACAGGCGCAGCAGCTTGTGGCTGACAAAGCGCAGCCACAGGGGGTTGCGCCACGGCAGCAGCAGCCACGGCGCGAGCTGGATCAGCTGGTAGTTACCGGCCAGCGTGCGGATCTTGCGGCGGCGCTCGTCGGCCGGCACCTGCGAGGGCTGGTCCCAGGCCATGGCGCGCGGCTCGAACACCACGCGCTTGCCCTGGGCGGCCACGCGCATCGGCACCAGCACGTCGTCGAGCACGGTGCCGGGCGGAATCGGCTGGAACAGGCGACGGCGGATGGCGTAGAGCGCACCGCTGACGCCGATGGTGGAGCCCGAGCGGCTCTCGGCGTGACGGATACCTTTCTCGTACCGCCAGTAAAAATCCACGCCCTGCGCAAAGCCGGTGCGGACGTTCTCCATGTGCAGTTCGCCGCCGACCGCGCCCACGCCGGGATCGGCGAGGTTGGCGACCAGTTCGGTCAGCGCGGTGGGCGAGAGTTTCTGCCGTACATCGGTAAACAGCAGCACTTCGCCGCGGGTGAGGGCCACTGCATCGTTGAGGCAGGCGGCCTTGCCGCGACGATTCGGAAAGTCCAGCACGGTCAGTCGTGCATCGGTGGAGCGGCGCGCGGTGGTCACCGTATTGTCGTGGCATCCGTCGCAGGCGATCACGATGTCGATGAGTTCGGCCGGGTAGTCCAGGGCTTGCAGGCTGGCCAGCTTGGCGCGAATGAAATGGGCGCCGTCGTGCACTGCGATAACGATGCTCACCGTGGGCAGGATCGGCCGGCGCGCGACCGGTCGTGGCCACAGGCGTGCCTGCAACCACACCAGCACCGGGTAGCCCACGAAAACGTGGACCAGCAGCAGGGCCGATGTCCAGCAGGCGAGCCAGGCAAGATGCGTGATCATGGCGTTCCCCCCGGTGCCGTGCGTTTCAACCGCGCCCAAGCAGGCGACTGAACAGGCCACGTTTCGACGCGATCGGCGCCGCTGGCGGCGCCAGGGCGAGATCCGCGGCGAGCGTGCCGAGCGTGCCGTTGGCGATATCGAGCAGGTTCAGTTGCACGCCCGTGAGTTTCTGCACGCGCATGGCCATGTCGACGGCGAGCAGCGAATGGCCGCCCACGTCGAAGAAGTTGTCGCTGGTACGGATCCGGCACATGCCGAGCAGCTCCTGCCATACCGAGGCGAGCAGGCGCTCGCTTTCGGTGCGCGGTTCGTTGCCGTTCGGCGTGCCATTGCCGGTGCGTTGTTCCGCGGGAAGCGGCAGCGCCGAGATGTCCGGCTCGCCGGTCGCCAGCATCGGCATCGCGTCGAGCAGGGTCAGGCTGGCAGGCATGGACCAGGCCGGCAGATGAGCGGCGAGGGCGGCACGCACGCCATCGGCGTCGGGCAGGCAACCCGGCGCGGCGACGGCGTAGGCGTCGATGCGCTGGTCGCCCGCGTGGCCGGTGCGCGGCACCGCTACGGCGCGGACGATGCCGGGCTGGGCGAGAAGCAGGGTTTCGATGGCTGCCGGTTCGATGTCCAGGCCGTGCCGGCGAATGCGCCGGTCGTCACGGTCGAGCACCTGGACCAGGCCGTCGGCGAGCCAGCGGCCGCGATAGCCGGTGCGGACCAGACGATCGTCGCCCGGCTGGCGATCTGCCAGCGACCGGCTACCGAAGGCCATCGCCAGACCGCGGCCGGCGATGGCCACTTCGCCCGTCGCGCCGATCGGGCAGGGTTCGCCGTCGTCGTCGAGCATCCACACCTCGTTGTTGGCGAGTGGGCGTCCTTCATGCAAGGCGTCGACGGCACGGTCCACGCGACCGCAGGTGACGACGGGCGCACAGAGCGCGTCGCCGAACACGGTCCACAGGCCGGCGGTACGTTCGCCCATCTGCGCGGCCAACTCCGGCGTCGGCGTGCCGCCGACGATCGCCGCGTGCAGCTGGGCGTCGCCGGTCCAGCCGTGGTCGAGCAGGTCGTGCCAGGTTTCCGGCGTGGCGATGAAGCGATCGAGCGTCGCCAGTTCGCCGCGTGCGAGGTTCTGTGGCTCCTGGACGACCCAGGTCGCGCCGCTGGCGAGGGCGAGCAGGGGCTCGATCGTCGACATCGGATCGCTGGCCAGGGCATCGCCGCCGATGCGCTGGCCGGCACGCAGGTCGAGTGTTTCGATGAGGCCTTCGACGGTGTTGGCGATCGAACGATGCGACAGGGCCGCACCGCGCGCATTGCCGTCGGCACCGGGTACGTGGAACGCGATGGCCGGCAGGTCGGGCTCGGGGTAGGCGCCGACGGGTATGACATCCAGGCTCACGGCGTCCAGTTCGACATGGTCCGCGTCGAGCCAGAGCGCACAGGCACGGGGCCAGTCGAGCGTGGTCTCCAGGCCGACATCGCCGATCAGCACGGTCATCCGGGCATCGGCGACGATGTCACGCAGCCGCGCGGACGGATCGGCACGATCCAGCAACAGGGCGGTGCCGCCGGTATGCGCGATGGCGAGCAGGCCGGCGAGGCGGTCGGCGCCGGGATCCACACACAGGCCGACGACGCTGCCCGGCATGGCGCCACGATCGCGCAGGAGGATCGCCATGCGCAGCGCGCGGCGCAGCAGGTTGGCGTAGCCGATGGTGCGCGCGTCGTGGACGATGGCCGGGGCATCCGGCGATACCTTGGCGCGCGCTTCGACCATCGCGTACAGGTCCAGCGGTAGATGGGCGTCGCGGCTCGTGGCGTTCCAGCCGCGCATGGTTTCCCGCTCGGCCGGCGTGGCCGCGGTGAGCGAACCCACGGCGATGGTCGGATCGGCGGCGACGCGACGCATCATGTCCAGGTAGCGTTCGCGCATGAGCCGTGCCGTATTCGCCTGGAGCAGGTCGGCGTTGTAGGTCACCCCGCCGACCATGCCGGCGTGGCTTTCGAGGAACCACAGGCCGAGGTCTTCCGTGGCCGCGCTCTGGAACAGCAGGATCTGCTCATGTGCCAGACCGCCCCAGTCCACCGAACGCTGGCGTGCATCCTGGAACGAGAACAAGGCCTGGTAGAGCGTCGCGCCGGTGCCTTGACCGACCTTCAGCTCGCGCTGCAGGTACTCCAGCGGGACGTCCGGATGGCCGAAGGCCTCGATGGCCGTGCGCTTCACATGGCGGACGAATTCGAGGAAGGACAGCGCGGGATCCACGCTCACATGCAACGGCAGCAGGTTGTTGAAATAACCCATCACCGATTCGACCTCGGTCTGGTTGCGTCCGCGCACCGGCGTGCCGACGACCAGGTCGTGCTGGCCGGCCGAGCTAGACAGCATGGCGTAGTACAGCGCGAGCAGGGTCATGTTGAGCGTGGCGTCGGCCTGCTTCGCCACCTCGTGCATCGCATCGGTGTCGTCGCGCGAGACGCGGATCCACTCGGTCCGACCCAGACCGGACATGCCGGGGCGGCGTGCGTAGTCGGTCGGCAACGCACGCACGTCGCCCATCTGGGCAAGGCGCTCGCGCCAGAAGCCCAGCTGCGACTGGAAAGCCGGCGACTCGAGCCAGTGCGCGTGCCACTCGGCGAAATCGCCGTAGGTCACCGGCAGCGCGGCCAGCGGTGACGGCAGGCCGGCGACGAAGGCGCGGTACAGCGCCGACAGTTCGTTGTAGAGGATGTCGAACGACCAGCCGTCCCAGATGATGTGGTGCGGCATGAAGAAGAACGCATGCTCGTCGGCGGACAGGCGGAACATGCGCGCGCTGAAGAGCGGCGCATTGCCCAGGTCGAACGGCGTGTCGGTCAGTTCCTGCAGGCGTTGCATCAGCCGTGTCTCGCGCTCCGCGACGGGCAGGTCCGAAAGGTCCTCCGCCGGGAACAGCGGGTATGCGAGCTGCGGCGAGACCATCTGCATGATGTCCTGGCCGACGTCGCGAAACGCCGTGCGCATGCTCGGCTGCCGCTGGATCAGGGCCTGGAAGGCCATGTCGAAGGCATGTTCGTCGAGGCGTCCGCGCAGGCGGTGCGCGGACGGCGCGTTATAGGTCACGCGGCCCGGATGCATGCGCTCGAGCGCCCACAGGCGACGCTGCATGAGCGACAGCGGGGCATGATCCTGGTCGCAACGGTGATCGATCGGCGCGGCGGCGGGCGCCGTGCCGCTGGCAACCTGCGCCCCGATCGCGGCGGCCAGCTGTTCGATGGTCGGCGCGTCGAACAGGGTGCGGAACGACAGGGCGACGTCGAACTCGCGGTTGAGCCGGGCGGTCAGCTGCGCGGCCAGGAGCGAATGGCCACCCAGCGCGAAGAAGTCGTCGCGCACGTCGAGATCGGGCAGGCTGAGCACGGCCTCCATGGCGGCGGCGACACGGCGCTCGTCCTCGTTGCGCGGCGCCATGCGCTCGCCCGGCGTCGCCACGGAATGCGCGATCGGCGGCGGCAGGGCTTTGCGGTCGATCTTGCCGTTGGGCAGGAGCGGGATCGCATCGAGAATCAGGATGTGCTGAGGAATCATATAGTCGGGCAGGCGCGCACGCAGTCGCGAGCGAAGGCTGTCCTCACCGATCGTGGCACCGTCGCGGCCGACCACGTAGGCGACCAGGCGCACGTCGCCGGGGCGATCTTCCCGCGCGATGACCACGGCGCGGCCGACCTCGGGGGTATCGGCGAGCACGCTTTCGATCTCGCCGGGCTCGATGCGGTAGCCCCGCACCTTTACCTGGAAATCCAGCCGGCCGAGATGCTCGATCATGCCGTTGGCCAGCCAGCGGCCGCGATCGCCCGTGCGGTACATCCGCGAGTCCGGCGTTTCCGACCACGGATCGACGACGAAGCGTTCGGCCGTGAGCTGGGGGCGGTCCAGGTAGCCGAGCGTGACGCCGGCGCCACCGATGTGAATCTCGCCGGGCACGCCGAGCGGGCAATGGTTGCCGCATTCGTCGAGGATATGCACGGTGGTGTTCGCGATGGGCCGGCCGATATAGATGCCTTCGCGCGGATCGGACACGCGCCAATAGGTCGAATACACGGTGGTCTCGGTCGGCCCGTAGCCGTTCCACACTTCGCCGCAGCGGTCGAGCAGGGCCTCGGCCAGATCCACCGGTAGCGGCTCGCCGCCGGAAACGGCGCGGAACGCGGGACGGCCGTTCCAGCCGGCATCGACAAGCAGGCGCCAGCCGGCGGGCGTGGCCTGCATCATCGTCGCATCCACGTCCTCGATCAGGCGGCGCAGCTGGCCACCGTCGCGCACGTCGTCACGACCGGCGACGACGATCTCGGCACCGCTGGTCAAGGGAAGCATCAGCTCCATGAAGGCGATATCGAAAGAGAGGGTCGTCACCGCCACGAGGCGGTCGTCGGGCGCGATACCCGGCACCCGCTGCATGCTGGTGAGGAAGTTGGAGGCGGCGCGATGCGGCACGCGCACGCCCTTCGGACGGCCGGTCGAGCCGGAGGTGAAGATCACATAGGCGACCGAGTCGGGCGTGGCCGCCTTGCGATTACGCTCCGGTCGCTCGAACGAGGCATGCACGACTTCTTCGCTGGCGAGCGAGAGAACACGCGTCGGATCGAAGGGGAAGGCCAGCGGGGCATTATCGTCGATCACCAGCGCGGCGAGGTTGGCGTCTTCCGCCATGAAGGCGAGACGGTCGGCCGGGAAGGTGGGGTCCAGCGGCACGTAACCGGCGCCGGACTTGAGCACGCCGAGCACGGCGGCGACCATGTCCAGGCCGCGTGCCAGCGAAAGGCCGACGAGATCGCCGTGACCGACGCCGCGATCGCGCAGGGCGTTTGCGACGCGGTTGGACCGGGATTCCAGCGCGGCGTAGCTCAGCGAGCGGTCGGCGTGACGCACGGCCGAGCGCTCCGGTGCGCGGTCCACCTGCTGTTCGAAGAATTCGTGGGCCAGGCGCAGCTCCGGGAACGGCGTCGGCGCGGGTTGCAGCGCCGCCAGTTCACGGTAGACGGCATCGGAGACGATGGGCAGCGCGACCGCTTCCATGGTCGGATCGAGCACGGCCTGGCGCAGCAACATGGCGAAGGCGTCGAGCCAGCCCTGGATGGTCGCGCCGTCGAACAGGTCCGCGTTGTACTGGCATTCCAGGCGGAGGCCGCCGTCGACCTGCACGGCGTTGACGAAGAGTTCGAAGTTCTCGTAGGCCCGCGGCACCGCTTCCACCTCGAAGCGCAGGCCCGGGAAGGTCACCGTGCTTTCGTCCAGCTGCGCGTCGAGGTTGAACAGCACGGTCACCAGCGGCAGCCGCGACGGATCGCGGGCGATGGAGAGGCGGGCGAGCAGGCTGCCGAGCGTGTAGCGCTGGTGGTCGAAGGCATCGAGCAGGTCGTTGCGCACGGTGCCAAGCAGCTGGCCGAACGTCGCCGTGTCGTCGATCCGCGTGCGCAGGGGCAGCACGTTGACGCAGTGGCCGACGAGGGTGTCCAGCCCTTCGGCCGCCTGGCCCGCCGACGGCATGCCGATGACGACGTCGTCCTGCCCCGCGATACGGCGGAGCAGGACGGCGAAGGCGGTCAGCAGGGTCGCGTAGAAGCTCGCGCCATGGGCGGCGCCCAGGCGTTTGATCGCGGCGACGTCGCCCGGGTCCAGCGTGCGGTCTTCGCGCCGTGAGGTGAACGACCGACGGCGGGGACGGGAACGGTCCGTGGGGAGGTCGAGCACGGGCACGGTGCCGGCGAACCGGCCGAGCCAGTACTGTTCGTCCTCGCGGGCTGCCCCGGTGCCGGCGTGCGCAGCCTCGGCCAACGCGAAGTTCGAGAACGCGCTCGCGGCGGCCGGGCCCGTGCCCTGGCCGGTGCGCTGCGCGTAGAGGGCGGCGAGATCGCGCACGATCACGCCGAAAGACCAGCCGTCGCAGACGATGTGATGCGCGGCGATGGTGAGCAGGTGACGATCCGCGGCGAGGCGGAACAGTTCCGCACGCACCAGCGGCCCGTGTTCGAGATCGAACGGCGTGGTGACGATACGGTTGAACGCATGCATGATCCTCGCGTCGCTTTCGAACGGCGCGAGCAGCGAGAGATCGTGGAACGCGAGTGGAAGCGTGGTGTGTTCGGCGACGAACAGGCCTTCGCCGTCGCTGCCGAACGTGGCCCGCAGGGCTTCGTGGCGATCCACGATCGCCTGCAGCGCCGCTTCGAGGGCCGGCACGTCGAGCAAGCCCTTGAGCGTGATCGAGACCGCTTCGTTGTATGCCAGCGAGGCTTCCGGCTCCAGCCGGGATGCCAGCCACACCTCGCGTTGCGGCTCCGTGGTCGGCACGAGCCGCGACAGCGGCGCACCGGCGAAGGGGTCATAGTCGACCGCTGTGGCGGCGGCCAGCTCGTTCGGCATCATGCGGTGACCCTCAGGTACTTGCCCGGCGCATCCGGGTTGGGAACGAACCAGGCCGGACGACCCTCCGGATCCTTGCCCAGGCGTGCGCCCGGCATGGGCGGACGCTCGGCATCGAAGGAGGACGTTTCGCGGCGGCGCGGCAGGAATTCCGCTTCCTGCATTTCGAGAATCGATTCACGGAACGCGGTGGCGATGGCGGCGAAGTCCGCTTCGCTATGCGCGGTGGTGAAGAAGCAGGGGAAGTTGTCGAGGATGTGGATGCCGCGGCTGCGCATCATGGCGAAGAGCAGGTCCTGCAGCGGATGATCCTCGGTGAAGGTGGTCTTCCACACCGAGGCGAAATGGACGACGTGGATCGGCGCGCCCACGTTCACGCAGAACGCGTTGAGTTCCTCGGCCATGGCGGTGACCTTCGCGTTGAGCGTGGTCTGCAACTGGCCGCCTTCGTTGGCCAGATGGGTGAGCACGGCATGCGCGGCCGCCAGTGCCAGTGGATGGCGGACGAAGGTGCCGGCGAAGTAGGTGACGCCGACGGTCGGCGTGGAGTCGTCGCCGAAGCGCCAGTGACCCCCGTCCAGGGCGTCCATGAAGCGGCGTTTGCCGGCGATCACGCCGATCGGGAAGCCGCCGCCGACGACCTTGCCGTAGGAGGCCATGTCCGCATCGATGCCGAGTACCGCCTGCGCGCCGCGCGGATGCGCGCGGAAACCGGTGACCACCTCGTCGAAGATCAGCAGCGAACCGGATTCCTCGGTGATCGCGCGCAGCTCCTGCAGGAACTCCACCGGCTGGAAGTCGGGTCGGCGGCTCTGCACCGGCTCGACCAGGACCGCGGCGATCTCGGAGGCGCGCTCGCGGATGATCTGCAGCGATTCGGGCGTGCCGTAGTCGAGGACGAGCACGTGTTCGGAGGTATTGCGCAGGATGCCCGGCGCGGCCGGCACGGATTTCAGCTTCTTCGTGCCGCGGACGATCACTTCGTCGAAGATGCCGTGATACGAGCCGGTGAAGATCACCAGGGTGTCGCGACCGGTGACGGTGCGCGCCACGCGCACACAACCCATGACCGCTTCGGATCCGGTATTGCACAGCGCGGCGCGGTCGAAGCCGGTGAGGTCGCAGACCTGCCTGGCCACGATGCCGGCCAGCGGATGCTGCGGGCCGATCTCGTAGCCGGCATCGAGCTGCTTGCGCACGGCGTCGAGCACGAAATCCGGCTGCCAGCCGAACAGGTTCATGCCGAAGCCGTTGAGGGCATCGACGTAGCCGTTACCGTCCAGATCCCACACCTTCGAGCCCTTGGAGCGCTCGATCACGATCTGGTAGACGATTTCCTTCAGCAGCGGCCGGAAGCCGTTGACCACGCGCGGGTCGGCCAGGTGGCCGCGATGTTCTTCGGTGTACGCCTTGGAGGTCTTCGTGCGCTCGACGTAGCGCCGCATGAAGGCATCCAGGCGGGCACGCTGGCGGCCGCTGAGTTCGGTCGCGCCGTGATGGATGCGCGCGATCGCGCCGAACGCCTTTTTGACGTCGTAAGTCGTGTGGGCGAGCGCAGCCTCTTCGTCGGGCGCCGAGCCGCCCTGTCCTGGATTGCCCTGCACTTGGCTGCCCTGCACTTGGCTGCCCTGCGCTTGCCCGCCCGGTGCTTGCCTGCTTTGTGCTGGATTGCCCGGTGCTTGCCTGCCCTGTGTGGGAGCCGCTTCAGCGGCGATAGGTGCTTGCGCCAACCTGCCGCCCGCTGCCGCGGCCATCGCCGATGAATCGGCTCCTACAGAAGCCGGTGTCGCAAGCGTCTGAGCAATTGCGGGAGCGGCGGCTCCCGCCAGCAACGCCAACTGTTCCCGCATGATCTGCATCTGCTGCGCGATCACGTCCTGGACCAGTCCGCCGCCCATGGCCATCGCCACGGGCGCCGCCGCCGCGACCTGGGCGGGCATGGCCGCCGGCGCGGGCGCCACCGGCTGGGTTTCAGCCGGCAACAGGCGATCGATATGCGCCGCGAGCCGTTCGAACGACGAGCAGCCGTCCATCAGTTCGCGGAAGGTGATCTTCAAGGCGTAGGTCTTCTGCAACTGCAACGCCACCTGGGTGAGCGAAAGCGAGTCCAGGCCCAGCTCCACGAAACTGGCGTCCGGATCGACGTCCTCGAGCTCGGTTCCCGACACATCCTCGAAGAGCGCGAGGAGTTCGGCGACGAGGCGTTGCGGGCGGGCGTTGCTGACGGGAGCGGAAGGCATCGGCATGAGGGACTCCGGAACGACGGGAGAAGCAGGAGAGACGGAAAGCGGAGCGGCGGCCGGCGCCGTGAACGTCGGCGCGAACGGCACCGGGGCGGTCAGTGGCGTCGCCGCGGCGATCGGCGTGACGGAGGCCGGGAGGCGTGCGTCGATCCAGTGCCGCTTGCGTTCGAAGGGATAGGTGGGCAGGCGCACATGGCGCCGGTTCTCGCGGTGGTCGAACGCGCCGGTGTCGATGGCGACGCCCGCCGACCACAGCGCGCCGGCGGCGCCGAGCCATGCGGCGCGCTCGTCGGCGGGACCGTCACCGAGCGATGCGACGATCGTACGGCCGCGGCTTTGCGAGTGTTGCCGGACGAGCAAGGCAAGGCTCGGGCGCGGACCGACCTCGAGGAAGGCGTGCGTTGTGTCGTCGAGCGCGTGCAGCAGCGCCGGAGAGAACCGCACCGCTTGGCGCATATGCCGGGTCCAGTAGTCCGGCGACGTCGCTTCCTCGTCGGTCAGCGGCAGCCCGGTCAGCGTGGAGACGATACGAATGCGCGGAGCGGCCAGCGGCACGGCGGCGACTTCGGCACGGAACGAGGCAAGCACGGGGTCCATCATCGCGGAGTGGAACGCGTGCGAGGTATGCAGGACGCGGCAGGCGACGCCGTCGGCTTCCAGGGCGATACGGAAGGCCTCGATGGCCTCCGCCGTGCCGGAAACGACGCTGGCGTTCGGCGCATTCTCGGCGGCGAGCGAAAGCGCGTCCGGGAGGCGTGCGCGCAGTTCGGCGGCACCCAGACGAACGGAAAGCATCGACCCGGCAGGCAGCGCCTGCATCAGGCGGCCGCGGCGTGCAACGAGTCGTGCGGCATCGCCCAGCGACATCACACCGGCCAGCACGGCGGCGGCGAACTCGCCGACGCTGTGGCCGATCATCGCCACGGGTTCGACGCCGAGGCTCATCCATAGCCGCGCAAGCGCGACTTCCAGCGCGAACGTGGCGGGCTGGGTCAGTTCGGTGGCTTTCAGTGCGTCGGCGTCGGCGGCGAACATGCGGTTGCGCAGGTCGAAGCCCAGTTCGTCGCGCAACGCGCAGGCGACCTCGTCGAGCGCCGCGCGGAACACCGGCTCGGTCGCGTGCAGTTCGCGGCCCATGCCGGCGTACTGCGAGCCCTGGCCGGGAAAGAGGAAGACCATGCCGGGCGACGGCGTGGTGCAGGTACGGCACATGGCCGCCGCGGCGATGTCGCGCAGCTTGCTCACCGCGTCGTTGGTGGACGTGGCGACGACGTGGGTGCGCTGGACGAAGGCCTTGCGACCACGGGCGAGCGTCCACGCCGCATCGGCGAGATTGCCGTCCGGATGCGCGGCGAGGTGGTCGGCCAGCCGGGCAGCGGCGTTACCGAGTGCCGTCGGCGTCCTGGCGGACACCAGCAGCAACTGCGCGCCACTGGCGACATCGGACGGCACGCGTTCCGGTGCTTCCTCGAGGATCACATGGGCATTCGTGCCGCCGACGCCGAATGAGCTGACACCGGCGCGCAACGGGCCGCCGGCGGTCTGCCAGGGACGCAGCGACTCGTTCACCACGAACGGCGAGTCGGCGAGATTCAGGCGCGGGTTGGCCGCGGTGAAGTGCAGCGACGGCGGCAGGCGACGTTCGCACAGGGCCAGCGAGGTCTTGATCACGCTGGCTGCGCCGGCGGCCATCACCAGGTGGCCGACATTGCTCTTGAGCGAACCCAGGGCACAGAAGCCTTTGTCGGCGGTACCCTGGCGAAAGGCCTGCGTCAGCCCTTCCAGTTCGATCGGATCGCCCAGTGGCGTGGCCGTGCCGTGGGCTTCGACGTAGGAGATATCGCGCGGCGAGACCCCGGCGTCGTCCAGGGCCATGGTGATCACGGCGGCCTGCCCGGCGGCATTGGGCGCGGTGAAACTGGCCTTGACCCCGCCGTCGTTGTTGACCGCCACACCGCGGATCACCGAGTAGATGGGATCGCCGTCGCGCAGCGCATCGGAAAGACGCTTGAGCAGGACCACGGCCGCACCGTCACTGAACACCGTGCCCTGGGCGCCGGCATCGAAGGTGCGCGTATGCCCGTCGGGCGACAGCATCGAGCCTTCCTGTGCCACATAACCACTGTTCGGCGGGCAGGAGATGGACGAGCCACCCGCCAGCGCCATACCGCAGCGGCCGGCGCGCAAGGCGTCGAAGGCCTGCGCAATGGCGACGAGCGAGGTGGAACATGCAGTGTTGAGGCTGATGGCCGGGCCGGTGAGGTTGAGCTTGTGCGCCACGCGCGTGGCCAGGTAATCCTTCTCGTTGCCGAGCATCACCTGGAAGGCGCCGAGCTTGTCGATCAGGTCGGGCCGACCGCTGATGTGTTTCTGGTAGTACGTGGCGTTGTGCATGCCGCCGAAGACACCGACGGGCGCCTCCTGGGCGTCGGGCACGTAGCCGCCGCGCTCGAGGCATTCCCAGCACAGTTCCAGGAACAAGCGTTGCTGCGGATCGGTCAGCTCGGCCTCGCGCGGCGACATCCCGAAGAAGCCGGCGTCGAACTGTTCGACATCGTCGATCACGCCACGCGCGGCGACGTAGTCGGGGTCGTCGCGATCGGTCTGGCTGACTGCCGGATCGAGCTCGCCGGGGGCGAAGAAGCGGATCGACTCGCGGCCGGCGCAGAGGTTGTCCCAGAACGTCTCGACATCGGGCGCGCCGGGGAAGCGACCGGCCATGGCGATGATCGCCACCGCTTCGCCCACCGCCGACGCGCCACCCGACAAGCGTCCTGCCAACGCCTGGCGCGTGGCGCGTCCCTCGATCGTGGCCGCGATGGCGGCCGGGGTCGGCTCGGCGAAGAAGCCGACCAGGGAAGGGGTCGGCGACAGTTCTTCATGCACGCGAGTCATGGCGCGCGTCGCAAGAAGGGAGCTGCCGCCGAGGTCGAAAAAGTTGTCGTCGCGACCGACCGTGTCCAGGCCGAGGGTTTCGGCGAAGATCGCGCAGAGCCGCATTTCGATGTCGCCGTGCGCTGCCACGAAGGCCGCGGCCAGCTCGGGGCGGGCGCTGTCCGGAGCGGGCAGGGCATGGCGATCCAGCTTGCCGTTGTCGTTGACCGGCAGCGCGTCCAGGCGCATCCATGCCACCGGGAGCATGTAGTCGGGCAAGGTACGGGCCAGCGCGTCGCGCAGGCTTCGCGCGGTCACGGCCTCGTCGTGGCTGACGTAATAGGCGACGAGACGCTTCTCGCCGGGCGCATCTTCGCGGGCGATCACGGCCGCGGCGGCGACGCCGGGCAGCGCGCGCAACACGATGTCGATCTCGCCGGTCTCGATGCGGTAACCACGGATCTTCACCTGGCCATCGACGCGGCCGACGAAGGCGAGGTTGCCGTCGGGCAGCCAGTGCACGAGATCGCCGGTGCGGTAACGGGTACCGCCGGCGACGAAGCGCTCGGCGGTAAGCTCGGGACGGTTGAGGTAGCCGCGTGCGACACCGCTGCCGCCGATGAAGAGCTCGCCGATGGCGCCATCGGCGACTTCGTTGCCGGCCTCGTCGAGCACATGGAGAGAGGTCTCGCCGATCGGCTTGCCGATGGGAATCGCGCGAAGCTCGTCAGGCAGTTCGTGCGGAATCGGGTAGGTCGTAGCGAAGGTCGTGCATTCGGTAGGGCCGTAACCATTGATGAGCGTGGTCGCCGGAAGCGCGGCATAGGCCTTGCGCACATGCGGTACGGAAAGCGCTTCGCCACCGGTCAGCACCGCGCGCAGGCCGGCAAGGTTGCTCGCATCGTCGTCGACGATGGCATTGAACAGCGCCGCGGTGATCCAGGCGATCTCGGCGCCGTGGCGTTCCACCATGCGGGCGATACCGCAGCCCGTCGGAACGCGCTCGCGATACACCACGCAGGTTCCGCCATTGAGCAGCGGCGCGAAGATCTCGAAGGTGGACGCATCGAAACCCAGCGGCGCGGCGTGCAACACCTTCGGCGCATCGAAGTCGATGTAATCCGAGCGCAGCACCAGACGCAGAATCGAGGCGTGTCGAATCTCGACCCCCTTCGGCGTCCCCGTCGACCCCGACGTATACATCGCATAAGCCAGATTGCTACCCGAACCTTCCTCTAGGAGCCGCTCCAGCGCCGAACGGCGCTCACCGAAGCCAAGCACCTCCAACCCCGCCAGACCAAGCAGCGGGATCTCCTCGGACAGAACATCCAAACCTTCATCCGCGACGATCGCCGCCACATCGGCATCGCGCAGCGCAAACGCCACCCGCTCCACCGGCCACCGCGTATCGATGGGCAGATAAGCCGCCCCCGCCTTGAGCACGCCGAACAGCGCTACGATCGCCTCGACCGAACGCTCCATCAACAGCGCCACATAGCTGCCCGGTTCCACACCTGCCGCCACCAGGCCGGCGGCAACGGCATCGCTACGTGCGTCCAGCTCGGCATAGGTGAGGCTCAGCGCATCCGACGCGATCGCCGTCCGCTCCGGGCAGCCTTTCGCCACGGCGCTGAAGCGACCGTGGACGGTACCGGCGTCGTGCCGGCCGGTGGGAAGTGCATCGTTCATCGTGTGCCCTCGTACCCGTTGGGAGAGCGCGAAGGCATAGGCCGAATGGACGAGGCGGCAACAGCGGGGCCCGGCGAAGCGCCGTGCGCCTCGCGGCAGCTTGCCGCGTTACCCCTGGTATCCCTCACCCACCACGCCGTGCCTTCGGCTTTCATGCGATCCCCCGTCACGCTGAAGGGCCGGTTGGCCCTGTCGCGTCTGTGGAATCTTTATAGCCCCCGGGTCCGGACGGGCATATACAACTGGCGCGCTAGCCGGGGTGGGCAAATGGCCGAGGGGTAGACTGACAGGAGCAGCCAAAGAAAAGGCCCTGCTCGAGGCAGGGCCAATGTGGGTCACAGATAATAGGGCGCGACGCGCTACGGGTAGACGACTTGAAACTCAACCGAACCCGACTTCAGAGCATATGGGCCGCGTATGACCCAGTACCATACGGTTTGCTTTCCGAGCACGAATGGCATGTCGAAAGTCCCCGGTGGAACAACCAAGGTCCCATCTACCCAGACGGATTCGCCAAAGGCGGCTTGGTTTGGTCTCTCCCAGACGTAGTCGATCTTATCGCCTGACGTGATGTCTGGGTAATTCGGCGCACGTACGCGCATGACTCCGTAACTGCTATGGAGCGTGCCGTTGACCATGCCGTCCACGGTGGGCAATCCTATCGGAGGCTTTATCGGCTTGGGTGGTTCTGGTCCTACGGATACCGGATAGCTTCCGCTTCCTGAAGCGCTATCTCGTGCGGTGATGGTGGCTTTGCCATCGGCCACTGCCTGGATGACGCCTTCGCTGGAATTGGGCACGCGGATGATCGTGGAATTGCTCGACGTATAGGTGTAAGGCGGGACGCCACCGGTGGCCGCGCGTGTGTAGCTGGCCGTGCCCGTGAGCGACACCAGCGAGTCGTCGATGGCGAAAGCCGTCACCACTAACACGGGGTAGGCGGCCGATTGGCTCGCTGCGTCGCGCGCTGTAATCAATGTCGTGCCGGCGCCT
>NZ_DATLIW010000009.1:0-168952 GCF_035539195.1 Luteibacter sp. | reverse complement strand
GGGTGGACGCCAAGGTCTCTCACGACGATACGGTCAGCTGGCAGGAGAGCCGTTGTGTGGTGCCGTCGTCGGCCCCGGCCGCGCCCGGAACATCCGGGCGAAGCGGACGCGGTTGCTGGTACCCGGTTGCCCAATACCTTCGTAGCGCGTGTGTCGGCGTGCTTGCTGGTGATGCTGCCGCGCGCTTTGGCTCGACCCACGCGAGCCTCACGGTTCGGGAGAGTCTTCGGTGCCCACCCTCGAGGCGAGTTCCGCACAAGTGGAGCGGCCGTAGGCCAAATAGGTACATGGGCCGCGCAGCGGCCTTTCCGGTACGAAACGCGGAGGACCTGTCTGAGCAGCGAGGGTGGGCACCGAAGGCTCCGCGCCGCCACGTCCGCGCTCGCCGCGGCATCAGCCGCTGAGTGAACCAATGCCTTCGGCGTCGGCGTCCCCGGACTTCCGCGAAGAACCTTTTTTACAGGTCCTGGTGGTACTGGACGTAAGGGGTTCGCGACTGGTCGGGCTCGGGCCCGGTGGGGCTGTTCGGCGCGGTGCCGGACGACCAGACGTTCTGGGCACCGACCGAGAGCTCGCCGCGCCAGGGCAGACGCCAGGTGACACCGAGGTCGATGGCGCTCCAGCGGCGGTCGCCGTTGATCTGGTTGATCGCCGTGGCTTCGGGCTGCATCGTGCGACCGGTGATCAGGCCGGACAGCGAGCCGCGATCGACGCCGAAGCTCAGCGCCTTCTGGTCGACCGAGCCGATGCCGAGCAGATTGCCCGGTGTGAGGCGGATGCGCCCGATGCTGGCGCCCAGGTCGATGCCGCTGCGGGAACCCAGGTCGACCCTGCCATGCGCATTGAATTCCGTGCTGGAAGACAGCGCGGTGATCGGCAGGCCGGACGCAGTGGCCAGGCCGGGAAGCACGCGTGGCAGGGCGGCACCCGTGCCGGTGGGCCGGCTGGCGCCGACGCCGACGCCGAGGCTGTAGCCAGTGCCGCGATACGTCGCACCCACTTCACTGCCGACGATGCGTGGCGGCGCGCCCGGCGAGTTGCAGAGGTCGCCGTGAGGGGTGGCGGACGTACCGCAGGATTCCACGGAATTCATCCAGCCCTGGCCGGTGATGTTGGCGTGGGCCTGGACGCGCGGGCCCAGGTCGTACTGCAGGCCACTGGAAAGGAAGGGGCCGGCATCCACCGCATGCAGCGCGAGCGGCTGGGTGTTGTCGGTCCGGTCGTCCGCCTTGAGGGCGAGCATGCGTCCGTCCGGGGCGCGCCAGAGCGGCACCGAGCCCTGTGCGTTCTGGGCGTAGGCGTCGGGTTGCTGGCCGAGCAGCCGGGTGGCCGTGGCGTCCGAACCCACCGGCGCAGTCTGCCCTGCCGCGGCGAGCGGCATCAGCAGTAGCAAGGTGAGAAAGGATCTGCGCATGGTCGTCATATCGGCAGGTGGCTGAAATCCCCGAGGTCCCGCTTCAGCCTCGCGGAAACGGCCCCAGTGTATCGCGTTTTACGTTTTACTAACACCCCGGACCGGTGCCTTCAGGAATCAGGATAGCTGCCGTTTATGACCATCAGGGGGAATCGTTCCGAGCTGGCGCAAGGCCTCTGAGACTGGCGTTCCACGCACCATCGCGCGGCCGCCTTAACGCATATAGACTGAACCGACCACACCGGAATCCTCGCCAGGCGATGACTATCGCTCCTACTCAAAGCCCGTCCCTCAAGGCGCCCGGTCACGGTGACAGCACGCCGTTGCACGAGGCTGTCGAGCGGTTGCTTCGGGCGGCCGAGGCCGACGTGGTCCGGAGCGAGAGCGAGGCTTTCGCCCGGCACCTCGTGCCGGGGGCGCGCGTGGTCTGGCGCGGCGTGGATGAGCTGCGGCCGACCGGTCGCACCGTCCTCGAACTGGGCATCGATCCGCAAACCGGGCGTGCCCTCGAACTGCACGCCGACGAGGACGCCTCCGGCGACGCGGCCGAACTGATCGACTGGCTGGGCAGGCTCGCCGCGGCGCGCCTGCGACAGCTTGCCGAAACGGCGAACCTCTACGAGGCGATCTCCCGCCTGGCCCTCGCCGAACGGTTGCAGCGCGCGCTCTACGCCATCGCCGAGCAGGCCGGCGCCGAGCACAACATGAAGGACATGATGACCGCGCTCCACGCCATCGTGGGCAGCCTCATGTATGCAGAGAATTTCTTCATCGTGCTGTTCGACGCCCAGAACCGCACGGTGCGCTTCCCGTACTTCGTCGATTCGCTGGATCCCGACATCCCCGATCCGGAAGGCATACGGCCGATCGACGCCATCGAGAATTCGCTGACCTGGCACGTGCTGCAAGGCGGCAAGTCGCTCATGGGAGCGAGCACGGAGCTGGAGAAGAACCTCCCCGGCCCGCGTGTATCGATCGGCCCGCCCAGCGACGACTGGCTCGGCGTGCCGATGAAGCGCGGCGAAGACGTGGTGGGCGCGCTGGTCGTGCAGAGTTACCGCGACGACACGCGCTACACGCAGAACGATCGCGAACTGCTGACTTATGTCGCCCAGCACGTGCAGACGGCACTCGAACGGCGCCAGGCGCACGAGGAACTCGAGCGCCGCGTCACCACGCGCACCGCCGCACTGCGCGAAGCCAACCGCGTGCTGCGCCAGCAGGTGCTGCAGCGCCAGCGCGGCGAGCGCCTGCAGGCCGCGCTGTTCCGCATTGCCGAGCTGGCCAATACCTCGGACAGCATCGAGAACTTCTACGCCGCCGTGCACCGCGTGATCGGCGGCCTGCTGTACGCGCGCAACTTCTATATCGCGCTGCTTTCCGAAGACCAGAACAAGCTGACCTTCCCCTATTCGGTGGACGAACTGGACGGCTCGCGCGAACCGCGCGAGCTTGGCCGCGGGCTGACCGAATTCGTGCTTCGCAACGGCAAGGCGCTGCTCGCCGACCGCGAAGAGATCGATCGACTCAATCGCGACCAGGTGCTGTCCACCAGTGGCGCGCGCTCGCTTCACTGGCTGGGCGTGCCGCTGATCTGGAACGAAAAATCGATGGGCGTGCTGGCAGTGCAGAGCTATTCGCCCGAGCACACGTACAGCGCGCGCGACCAGGAGCTGCTGACCTTCGTCAGCTACCACATCGCCAACGCGCTGCAACGCAAGTACACCACCGAGTCGCTCAAGCAGGCGTACGCCAGCCTCGAGCGCCGGGTGACCGAACGCACGCGCGCCCTGGCCCTGGCCAACCGCGACCTGCGGGAGCAGATCGCCGAGCGCGAGCGCGTCGAGCGCCGGCTCAAGTACGAAACCCTGCACGATTCGCTCACCGGCCTGCCCAACCGCACGCTGCTGTTGCAGCGTCTGGAGCAGGCGCTCAACCACTATCGCGAGAACCCCGCCGATCTCTTCGCGGTGCTCTTCATCGACCTGGACCGCTTCAAGGTCATCAACGATTCGGTCGGCCACCTGGTCGGCGACGATCTGCTGTTCCAGGTCGGCGGGCGCGTGCGCGCGTGCCTGAAGACACGCGACGTCGTGGCGCGACTGGGCGGCGACGAGTTCGCCGTGCTCGTGGAAGGCATCACCGATCCACAGGCGGCCACGCATATCGCCGAACGCATCATCGCGCAGCTGCAGACACCGTTTCGCCTGGGGGCGAAGGAAATCTTCACCTCGGCGTCGATCGGTATCGCACTGCCCACCCCCGAATACACCCGTCCGGAAGAGCTGCTACGCGACGCCGACTCGGCCATGTATCGCGCGAAGGACGAAGGCCGTCACCGCGCCGCCGTCTTCGACGATCGCCTGCGTCGTGAAGCCTTGTCGTTGCTCGAACTCGAAGGCGACCTGCGTCGCGCCCTCACGCGCAACGAATTCGTGCCGTTCTACCAGCCCATCGTGGATCTCGAAGACAGCCGCGTGGTCGGTTATGAGGCCTTGCTGCGCTGGCGCCATCCGGAGCGAGGCCTGTTGCCACCGGGGGATTTCCTCTCCGTGGCGGAGGACACCGGCTGTTCCGAGGCGATCGACTGGCAGATCTTCGAGCAGGTCGCGCGCCAGGTGCGCGCCCTGACGCGCGACGAAGGCTTCGTCAGCATCAATGTATCGGGTAGCCACTTCCGCTCGCCGGATCTCGACCAGCGCCTGCTGGACCTGTTCGCCGAACATGGCGTACCGGCGCGCTGCGTACGCGTGGAAGTCACCGAGCGCGCCCTGCTGGAGAACCCGGCACAGGTCAAACGCATCCTCGAGAACCTGCGCGACCACGGTGTAGGCATCGCGCTGGACGACTTCGGTACGGGCTATTCGTCGCTGAGCTACCTGCACCAGTACCCGATCGAAACGCTGAAGATCGACCGCTCCTTCGTGATCGAACTGCCCTCCGAAGACACCGACACCGATGCACACAGCACGGCCGTGGTCCGGGCGATTCAGGCACTGGCCAATTCGCTGCGCATGCAGGTGATTGCCGAAGGCATCGAAACCGAATCGCAGATGCGCGCCCTGCGCCGCATCGGTTGTCGCTTCGGCCAGGGCTTCCTGTTCGCCCAGCCGCAGCCGGCGAGCAAGTGGCTGGGCGCGCCGCTCTCCCTCGACGCGTAAGAGCGAATCTGCCGGGCGGCTCCGTACGGGAGCCGAGTTACTGCAGGGTGGAGGGAGACGGCGGGGTTTCCACCTGAGTGAGCAGGCGCTCGGCGTCCACGCGGTCGAAGACATAACGCGTGGCGCAGAATTCGCAGACGACTTCGATCTCGCCGTCGCGGTCGTCCAGCGTGGCTTCCACTTCGGTGCGGCCGAGCGCACGCAGCATGCCTTCCACCCGCTCCTGCGAGCAGGTGCAGCCGAAGGCGAGGCCCTTGGCCTCATACACGCTCACGGTCTCTTCGTGATACAGCCGGTAAAGCAGTTCCTCCGGAAGGATCGACAGCATTTCCGAGCTGCTCAGGGTATCGGTGAGCATGCCGACACGCGTCCAGGCGTCGTCGTCCTCGGCCGCGTCGTGGCCACCTTCGCCCGCGATGGGCTGGAGCATGAGTCCCACCGCGTGTTCGGCGTTCGCCGCGAGCAGGATGCGCGCCGGCAACTGCTCCGAGCGCTCGAAGTAGTTCTCCAGCGCCTTCGCGATCGACGGTTCGTCGAGATCCACCACACCCTGGTAGCGACCACGGTCCACCTGCCCGATCGTGATGGCGAGCAGCGCATTCGGCAGTTCGTTCAGGTGCAGCGCCGCCGGCATGGTGTCGGCGTCGTAACGCGCCAGGCCACGCAGGTGCCCCTGGTCGGTGCACTCGGCGAAGAGCAGGCGCAGCGCCCCCTCGCTCTTGAATTCCAGCGACAGCGAGCCGTCGAACTTGATGTTGCCGGTGAGCAGCGCGCTCGCCGCCGCGGCTTCGCCCAGCGTGTTGCGGATATCCGAAGGATAGTCGCCGCGCGATGCGATCTCGCGCCAGCTGGCGCCCAGACGGACCAGCACGCCACGCACGCCCGCTTTCTCGAGCATGAAGCGATGAAGTACGTCTTCGGATGACAGGGTTTCGACGATCGACTCGGTCACGGTGGCCTCCTGGTGATCCGACGAAAGATGGGGCCATCCTCGCTTGCCGACAAGCCCGACAAGCGCGGGCCCCCTATACTGCGCCATCCTTCGCCACAGCGCCGCCATGAGCCCGACGCCCCGCCCGCTGCCTTTTCGCATCGCCCGCTTCGTCGGCCTGCTCATCCTGGCCTGGCTCGCCCTGTCGTGGCTGGTCGTGCTGATCCTGCGCTTCGTGCCGCCATGGACCAGCGCGATGATGATGGAGCGCCGGGTCGAGGCCTTCGTCACGCACGAACCCGATTTCAGCTTCCGCCATCGCTGGGTGCCGTGGGATGCCGTATCGCCCCAGGTGGGCCTCGCGATGGTCGCCGGAGAGGACCAGAAGTTCCCCTTCCATCACGGCTTCGATATCGACGCGATCCAGGACGCGATCGACGCATCGGACGAAGGCAAGCGCCTGCGCGGCGCCAGCACGATCAGCCAGCAGGTGGCGAAGAACCTGTTCCTGTGGAACGGCCGCAGCTTCATCCGCAAGGGCCTGGAAGCCTATTTCACCGTGCTGATCGAAGCGACCTGGCCCAAGCGCAGGATCCTCGAGGTCTACATGAACATCGTCGAGCTCGGCAACGGGATTTACGGGGTCGGCGCAGCCAGCGACGTCTTCTATCACACGACGCCCGATCGCCTCGGCGCGATCCAGGCCGCGCGCCTTGCCGCCGTGCTCCCGAACCCGCGCCGCTTCCGTGTCGACGCGCCAAGCGCCTATGTGCAGAAGCGCACGGCATGGATCGCGCAGCAGATGGAGCAGCTCGGCGGGCCTGCTTACCTCACCCGGCCTGCGCCCGTCGCCGGCCGCACTCGCTGAAGGAGCGCCATGACCTTCTCCCTGGCCATCGTGGTCCCCGCCTATAACGAGAGCGACGTCATCGACGCGTTCCACGCGCGACTCGGCGCGGTACTCGACGGTATCGACGCCAGCGCCCGCGTCATCTACGTCGACGACGGCAGCAGCGACGACACCTGGCAGAAGCTCGGCGCTATCGCCGGTGCGGACGGGCGTGCCGTGGCACTGCGGCTATCACGCAACTTCGGCAAGGAAGCCGCCATGACCGCCGGCCTGGACACCGCCGATGCCGACGCCGTCGTCGTCATCGACGCCGACCTGCAAGACCCTCCCGAGCTCATTCCCGCGCTCATCGAGCGCTGGCGCGAAGGCTTCGATGTGGTTTACGCGACACGCGGCGCCCGCGACGGTGAGACCCGCTTCAAGAAATTCACTTCCGCCGCGTTCTATCGCCTCATGGAGCGTCTCTCCGACACGCCGCTGCCGCGCGACACCGGTGACTTCCGCCTGCTTTCGCGCCGCGCCGTGACCGCCCTGGGCGGCCTGCGCGAGCGGCAGCGATTCATGAAAGGCCTGTTCGCCTGGATCGGCTACCGGCAGACCGCGGTGACCTACCACCGCGATGCCCGCTATGCCGGCACGACCAAGTGGAACTACTGGCGTCTGGGCAACCTCGCTATCGAGGGCATCACCTCCTTTTCGGCCGCGCCTTTGCGCCTGGCGACCTGGGTGGGCCTCTCGGCCGCCGTACTCGCCTTCCTCTACGGGATATGGGTGCTGATGAAGGTACTGCTCTGGGGCGACCCGGTGCGCGGCTACCCCACCCTGATGGTCGTGATCCTGTTCCTGGGCGGCATCCAGCTGCTCGCCCTGGGCGTGATCGGCGAATACGTCGGCCGGACCTATGCCGAATCCAAGCGGCGCCCGCTTTACTACGTGGACTCCCGCCATGGCGGCCAGCCGCCTTTCACCTGAGCATGACCCCCTGGGGCCGCAAGCGGCGTTACACTGAGCCATCGCGGCGACGCGCCGCCTCCACGCGGAGGGTCGAGCATGCAGCAGGTCAAGCATCTCCTGGAATCGAAGGGCAAGGAAGTCTATGCGGTGGCGCCCGACGCGCCGGTCTACGAGGCGATTCGCCAGATGGCCGAGAAGAACGTCGGCGCGCTGGTCGTCCTCAAGGGCAGCGAGCTGGTCGGGATCGTTTCCGAGCGTGACTACGCCCGGAAAGTCATCCTGAAAGACCGGTCGTCCCGCGACACGCCGGTCGCCGACATCATGACGCCGACGGTCATCACCGTATCGACCAGCGCCACGGTGGACGATTGCATGCGCCTGTGCACCGATGGACGCCTGCGCCACCTGCCGGTGCGAGACGGCGACCGCGTCGTCGGCGTGATCTCCATCGGCGACCTGGTCAAGGCGGTGATCTCCGAGCAGAAACAGACGATCAACCAGCTCGAGAGCTATATCACCAGCTAGGTGTCCTTCGCGCCCGACTCCGGCAGGAGGTCGGGCGACGTCGCCGCCCGACGGGCCACGATAGTGGCCACGCCACAGAGCGCGGCACTGATCAGTCCGAGCCCGGCGATGCCGACGCCGAGCCCGCGCAGCGCACTGAGGGCCGAGGTGACCAGCAGATCGCCGAAGCGCCACACGGTGGTCTCGATGAAATTCTTGCCCTTGTAGCGCGCGTCGCGAGGCATCCGTGTGTACAACGCATCCGATGCCGGCTTGGTCATGCCGTAGGTCATCCCGCGCGTGCCGATCTGCACGATCGTCAGCAGCGACACGACCGAGCCGAACAGCGCGATGTCGGCGGGCCCGTAGATACCGAGCAGAGCCAGCAGGACGAAATTGACCAGCGTAGGCAGCACCATGGCCCACAGCGCGCCCAGGCCGCGCAGGATCAGCGGGGTGATGGTGAGCTGCAGCACGGCGCCGAAGCCATTGATCGCCAGGTCCAGGTCCGCGTAGAACGCCGTGCGCGCCGCGATACCGGGGTAATGGAGCTTCGTGTAGTCGGCCATCAGCGCGTAGGCCAGCGTGGCGATACCGTCGCTGAGCAGCATGAGGATGGCCATGTAGCGGAGGAACGGTTGAGCGAACGCCGCCTTCGCGCCGTCCAGCAACGAGCCGCCGACCGGCGCGCCACCGCTGGTGTCGTTGGCCGTGCCGCCGGTCGACAACGCCAGCAACAGGCCCAGGGCGATCAGCAGGGCCACCGCGGAGACCAGCAGCAGTGCCGGCACGCCGATGCGAGCGACGAGCAGGGACGTCGTCAACGGCCCGGCCAGCGCGCCCGCCATCCCGCCGAACGCGATGAACGGAAACATCAGCCGCGCCTGCACGCTGCGGTAGATATCCGCCATGAAGCTCCAGAACAGCGACACGACGAACAGGTTGAACACGCTGACCCAGACGAAGAAGACTCGGCCTAGCGCGACCGCGCCGATACGGTCCTGCGCCGCAAACGCCGGGATGAAACCGACCAGGCAGGCGGCAAAGAACAGGTAACTTCCCAGGAGGACGCGCTTGCGCGGAAAACGCGAGACCAGCCAGCCGAATACGGGCGTAAGCGCCAGCATCACCACCAGCACGATCGCGTAGAACATCGGCAGCGACGACGAGCCGGCGGCGCCTGACAGCTGGTCGCGGACCGGTCGGATCACGTAGTAAGAGGTCATCACGAAGAAAAAGGCGATGACCGAAAGAGCCAGGGTCGCGCCCTCGCCCAGCGTGGGATGTCGACGTGTATTCACAGGTGGCCGACGTGATCCGATGGGAGCTGACGAAAGCCTATCACGCCTCTTGCTGCGCCGCCGCAGCGCCCTTGCGAGAGCGCCCCTGTGGGAGCCGATTCATCGGCGATACGCCCCGACACGCCGCCGCGGCCGCTTCACGGGCGATGCGCTCCATTCAGCGTTGTGCACAACCATGCGTTGTTCCCGGCCATGAAGTAAAAGACAATGACCCGGATGACGATCAGCGCGCTGACGTCCCCCCTTCCCGCGGCGTGTCCCCACGCCTCGACCCGCGAGATAAGCATGTCGTTTCGTTCCGCTTCCCTGCTCGCTTGCGCCATCGCCTGCGCCGTCGCCGCTCCTTTCGCCATGGCCGCGGCGCCACCGCCGCAAAAACCGCCGGTCGTCCACGCCGATCCCGAAGCCGTGAAGTTGCCGCCCGAACGCATCAAGCAAACGGTCGAGGACTACAAGCGCTGGCTCGACGCCGCCGAGGCCCGCGACGCCGCGCCGGCCATCGTCACGGCCGTGATCGTGGACGACAAGGTCGTCTACGAGCGTGCGATCGGCTATGCCAACGCCAAGACGAAAGAACCCGCGACCCCGGAAACCGTCTTTCGCCTGGCATCGCTGTCGAAAGCCTTTGCGACCGGCGTCACCGCCGTGCTCGTCCGCCAGGGCTTCCTCAGCTGGGACACCAAGCTGATCGACACGATCCCCTACTTCAAGCTCAAGGACATGCAGGCCGCACAGCAGGCCACCGTACGCGATATCCTCGGCCAGCGCCTGGGGCTGCCGCGCAACACCTACGACAACATGCTCGAAGCCGACATGCCGTACGAAGAACTCGTGCGCAAGCTCGACGAGGTCGACCTGTCCTGCAAGGTAGGCGCTTGCTACGGGTACCAGAACGTCGCCTTCAGCATGATCGGCGACGTGATCTACGCCACCACCGGCGATTATTTCTTCCGTCAGGTGGAGCGCCGCATCTTCGCGCCGCTGGGCATGACCACCGCCAGCTACGGCCGCGACGCCCTCGAGGCGAGCAAGAGCTGGGCGCGACCGCATCGCGGCGGCCCGCACAACTGGATTCCCTACGAACCCAACGACAGCTACTACCGCGTGGCCCCCGCGGCCGGCGTCAATGCCAGCCTGCGCGACATGGAGCAATGGCTGATGGCGCAGATGGGCGGCCGGCCCGATGTGCTGCCCACGCCCTCGCTGGACGTGCTGCACGCCGCCGAGGTCGATACGCCGTCCGAGGTGCACTCCCTGCCCTGGCGTCGCGCCCGCGTCACCGACGCGCACTACGCGCTGGGCTGGCGCGTGTTCAAGTACGCCAACGAGGACCTGATCTTCCACGCGGGCGCCGTCTCGGGCTACCGCACCATGATCGGTTTCTTCCCGAAGTATCACGCCGGCGTGGTCACCATGTGGAATGGCGCCGGGCCGATCCCGGCCGGCCTGATGCCGATGGTGTTCGACGACCTCCTCGGCCTGAATCACGTCGACTGGGCCGGCGTGGAAGGCTCGGCCCACACCGCACCGGCTGCCGCGCCGACGAAGAAAGCGGCGACGACGAAAAAAGCGGCCACCACGAAGAAAGCAGCCGCCTCGAAGAAGGCTGCACCGGCGAAGACGACGAAGAAAAAGAAGCCCTGAAGAAAACGGGGAGTCGGCATAAAACAAGGCCCCTCGCGGGGCCTTGTTTTATCTGCCGAGGTTGAACTGCAACCGTCGGCGGAGGGTCACCGAGATCGCCTCGCCATTTCGGGTGGCGGGCTTGAATTCCCACTTGCTCACCGCGTCGATCGCCGAACGGTCGAAGACGTGCTTGGGCTGTGCGTCGACCACTGAGACGTTGCCCACGGCACCGTCGGCGCCCACGGTCATCTCGACATCGACCCAGCCTTCCTGATTCGCCCGCATGGCCGCCGTCGGGTAGCGCGGATTCACCTGGCGGATCAACACGGCCTCGCTGATCGACTCGTCCGATGCCGCGCGAGCGGCCGGACGCGGCGCGGCGGCGACAGGTGCCGCTGCTGCCGCTGGCTGCTGCTGCGCGACGCGAGCGGCCTGCTCACGTGCCGCTTGCAGTCGCTGCGCCTCGGCGGCCGCGGCGGCCTGCTGTTCGGCTTGCAGCTTGGCCGCGCTCGCGGCGTTCTGCTGGGCCAACTGCTGGGCCTTCTGGGCGTCGACCGCCTGCTGCTGCTCGCGGTCCAGTGTCTTGCGCTGGGCGTCGAGCTTGGAGCGCAGGATCGTGAGCGTGTAGTTTTCGGGGTCGGCCTTGGCGAGGAGGTCGATCTCGCGCTGGGCTTCGTTGAAGTCGCGCTGGTTGATCGTCTGTTCGGTAGCGGCGGCGCCGTATGAGAAGGTTTCGCGTAGTGCGTCGGCCGCGACGGGGTTACCCGGCTGCTTCTGCAATACCTTCATATAGAACTCGAAAGCATTGTTGCCCGACGGGGCGACGAGGCGTTGCTCGTTCATCGCCGTGCGCGCCTCGGCCAGGAGCTGGTCGACACTGAGCGCATCGACGTTGGCCGGGGTGTCGCGCGTGGCACCCGGCTTCGTCGCCGCGGCGGTCACCGGTGCGACGCCGGCATTGGCATCGCGGTAGGGCTTGATGATGAGGAACCAGGCCGCGACTGCCAGCGCCAGGACAATGGCGATAACGGTGAGTGTCACGGGATTGACGGCGCCGCGCGCGAAATGGCGCGAAGGAATGCGATGACGATTATCCATGGCGGTCGAAAGCGGACTCCGCATAGCGCGCGCCCCCTGATGGCTTGACGCGAAGGACCCCCCGTCCTCCGCAGCGCGATGTGGCGACAAGGTAACCGTAATGGCCGCGTGAATCCAGCGCGGCGGTCTAGGAGGTTTTCCGGGGGGCAAGAAACCGCGGCCCTGAAATGAATAACCCCGGCAGGGCCGGGGTCAAGGTTTCGAAGTGTCTCCCCGCGCTGGGCACCGCGGGGAGATAATTCGTAACAAGCTTTCTTATTGGAAGGTAACGCTTATTACTTGGCTGCCTTGGCGGCCTTGGCGACGCGCGGAGCCTTCGCCGGCTTGGCAGCCTTGGTCGCACGAACGACCTTGGCGGCGGCAACCTTCTTCGATGCAGCCTTACGCGGAGCGGCGGCCTTGCGCGGTGCAGCCTTGCGCGCCGTCTTCTTTACGGAAGCCTTCTTGACGGCCTTCTTCACGGCCTTCTTGGCGGCGACCTTCTTGACGGAAGCCTTGCGGGCGACCTTCTTGACAGCAGCCTTCTTGGCCGGCGACTTGCGGGTCGCAGCCTTCTTGGTCGCGACCTTACGGGTCGAGGCCTTCTTAGCCGGCGACTTGCGCGCGGCGGTCTTCTTCACGGTGGACTTCTTCGTCGCCTTTTTGGCGGCGGACTTCTTGGCAGTGGCTTTCTTGGCAGTGGCCATGGTTCGTCTCAGCTCCTCATCAGTTGGCAGTGGTTGCCCAGTAAAAGCATGAAGGAACGCTTCAACCAGCAGATCGCTGTTCGTTGCGTGCCTTAAATTGTTCACCTGGCGGCGAGTACGTTCATCGGAAAGCAGTCGGAGCACATGCAGCGGAATGGAGACAGTGATCTTGCGAACCGCCCCCGCTTTGTTGCCGTGTTCGACGTACGGCCTGATGAATTTTCCTAATTCCATATCGGGTTCCCCGTCAATTGACGCAAAAGCTATTCCTGAACATATCCGCTGTCAATAAACTTTGGCTATGAATTGAAGACCTTGCGGATGCATAACCCTTCCGTCGGCGACCTCTTGGGGGGCATGACGCGGGCTTATCGGTTAGCTCGAAAAGGGAATGGCCTTCCAAAATAAAAAACACCGGCGCGCTTCATCGGTTCAGCAAATAGCTTAAATAAAGATGTTTTCTTGTTCATTGCCACGAACGATCCGCCGACGACACGCGACGATCGGAGAAAAAAGAGGCGCCGTCCGACACGGTGCGTCGGGGCAGATTTGGCGGATGAACGAAGCTCTACTGACGGTAAAAAAAAATTTCGCCGGAGAGGCATTTCGGACAAAAAAATGCCGGTCGAGGACGACCGGCGTGAAGATCGAGCGTGCCGACTCGGCTCAGTGGTCGTCGTTCTCGGCAACCTCGGCGTACTCGTCGGCCGTCAACAAACCGTCGAGTTCGGACTTGTCGTCGAGCTTCATCTTGAAGATCCAGCCTTCGCCGTATGCGTCTTCGTTGATCGTTTCCGGATTGTCACTCAGGGTGGTGTTGACCTCGGTGATTTCGCCGGAGAGCGGCGCGTAGATATCGGAAGCCGCCTTGACCGACTCGACGACGGCCACGCCTTCATCAGCCTTCACGGTCGAGCCGACTTCGGGCAGTTCGACGTAAACCAGATCGCCCAGCGCGGCCTGCGCGTGGTCGGAGATGCCGACGGTGACCGTGCCGTCCTGCTCGACGCGCACCCACTCGTGGGACTTTCGGAATTTCAGATCGCCAGGAATTTCTTTGTCGCTCATGGGGAGTTCCTCGTTGAATCGGGGCCGGGGCGGGGTGGTGCGCCGGTCAATTGTACCGGGATGCGCGGCGCGGGAAAGCGCCGTCGCCAGCGACCCCTTACACGCTGGCGGCCACATCCCCGGCATCGCTTCATTTCCACGCTGAGCTAGTTTCATCTCGCGGCTAGGGAATCCCCGACACCGCGACGGCATTGCCCTTCCCTCAAATGGAGCACCCTATGAAACGGATATTCACCACCCGCCTGCTCGGCGCGATGATCTCGCTCGCCCTGCCCGCCTCGCTCATGGCGAAGGACGCCGCCACGATCGGCGACGTCCGCGAGGACATGGCCCGGGGGGTCGCCGCCCTTGCAACCGACCCGGGCTTCGACGGCGCCCTGAGCGGACACCTCGTCAAGGGCAAGGCATCCCTTGCCGATGTCCTTCGCGAACTGCATGGCCCGACCAGCGCCGACGAGGTCGCTCACCTGCGCGACCTGGAACGCCAGGCGATCGAACTGCGCGGGCTGACCGGCGCACTCGACACCATGATCGACCTGCGCGTACACGGCGTCGACGCGACGCAGCCGCTACCGGCGGCGAGCTTCTGGACGGCGACGATCAGTCGCGATCCGGTGTCGGGGGCCAAGCAGGTCGTGGCATTCGATACCACCGGTGCGGAGCATCGCTACGACCTCGACGCGGTGCCCGCGGCGCCCATGTTGATCGTCGAATCGGACAGCGGCGCGGCGCTGCGCGCCGGCGTCGGCGTGATGAACGCGACACTGCAAGATCACGGCCGGCCGCTCCTGCAGAGCGCCTCGCGCTCGAACATCAAGCTGACCGGGATCGCCGATGGTCGCCCCGGCGAACAACTCACCCTGCTCAAGAGCATCTACCTGACCAAGGACCACGAACCGAACATCGAGGGCGATGCCGAGGTCTTTGCGATCGTCTCGGGCGTCGGTGCCGACGGCAAGGCCCAGATCATCACCAAGGACATGCCCTGGCTGGATCACGACAAGCGCCTGTACACCCCCGGCATGGATCTCATCAACTGGACCGACTACGGCACGAACTACGTGAATGTGCAGTTGTTCGAGGAAGACGGAAATACGAACTTCAAGGAACTCGCCGAAGCCGTGACCAAGGCGACGGGCGACCTTTCCCTACTGATCGCGCCGGAGGCGCCTCCCGCCCTCATCGTCGCCGGCGTGTCGAAGATCGCCCATGAGATCCTCAAGGCCATGCCATCTGCATGGTTCGAGAACGCCAATGACTATATCGATTCGTTCTACGTGATCGAGCGCGGCGGGAACTACGGCACCGACGACAAGCCGCTCAGTGGAGCCCGCGGCGAAGCCCATATCGTCCTCGCGCCCCACGAGGTCGGGAAGCGCTGAGCCGGTAAGCACGAAGGGGCCGCCTCTCGGCGACCCCTTCGTCAGCTACATATATATATGTGTAAGGCGAATCAACCGTCGACGATGCCCGGCATCGGCTGGCCGTCACGGACAAAGGGGAACTTCACCACGCGCACCGGCACTTCGCGGCCGCGGATATCGACGCGCACAGCGCCGTGCTCGCCGACCGGCAGCCGCGCAAAGGCGACCGACTTGCCGAGGGTCGGGGCGAAACCGCCGGAAAGGATTTCGCCTTCACCATTGGCGGCGATGACTCTCTGGCCGTGACGGAGCACGCCCTTCTCGTCCATCACCAGGCCGACCATCACGCGAGGCACGCCGTCGGCCTTCTGCTTCTCCAGGGCCTGGCGGCCGATGAAGTCGCGGCCTTCGTCGAGCGAGATGGTCCAGGCAAGCGCGGCCTCCCAGGGAGTGACGGTCTCGTCCATGTCCTGGCCGTAGAGGTTCATCCCGGCTTCCAGGCGAAGCGTATCGCGCGCACCGAGGCCGGCCGGGGCTACCCCCGCTTCGCGCAGCAGGTTCCACAGTTCGACCACGCGCTTGTTCGGCACGACGACCTCGAAACCGTCCTCGCCGGTATAACCCGTGCGGGCCAGGAAGAGCGGCATGCCGTTCGGGCCTTCGCATTCGAGGGCGGCGAACTTGCCGAGCTTGCGCGCCTTCTCGCGGATGTCTTCCGGCAGGAGACCGATGAGCTTCTCGCGCGCGTTCGGACCCTGCACGGCGATCATGCCGAATTCGGGGCGCTCACGCACGGTGACGCCGAACGCGGCGGCCTGCTTCTCGATCCAGGCCAGGTCCTTCGCGCGGGTCGCGGCGTTGACGACCAGGCGGAAGAAGTCTTCGCGCAGGAAGTAGACGATGAGGTCGTCGATGACACCACCGGTCTCGTCAAGCATGCAGGTGTAGAGCGCCTTGCCGGACTTGGCCAGCTTGTCGACGTTGTTGGCGACCAGCTTGCGGAGGAACTCGCGGGTGCGCTCGCCGGTGAGGTCGACCACGGTCATGTGGGAGACGTCGAACATGCCGGCGTCCTTGCGCACCGCGTGGTGCTCCTCGATCTGCGAGCCGTAGGCGATCGGCATATCCCAGCCGCCGAAGTCGACCATGCGGGCGCCGAGTTCACGGTGGGAGGCGTTGAGTTCGGTCTTGTCGGTCATCGTCGTACCTTGGAGGGGAATGTCGGCGGGAGCAGCCTCGCATTATCGGGCCGCGAAGGCCGTCAGGCCAAGCGCAAACGCAGCATCGGCATCTGCTAGCCTTCGCCCATGACGCCACCTTCCCTGCCCGGATCGGCCCACCTCACCCGCGATGCGGGTGGTGCGCGCCTTGCCCTGAGCGGGGACTGGACCCTGGTCCATTACATGGCGTTGCAGGCCCGGGCCAACGAACTGGCCGGGACCGTGGGTAACGACGTGACGGTGGACATCCACGGCCTCGGCGCCATGGATACCTCGGGTGCGTTTGTCATCGCCGAGATGCTCGGCAGCCAGCGCACCCAGGCACTGGCCCAGGACGAAACGCTCCCGCCGGCACGCCGTGCCCTGCTGAAGACGGTCGGCGACGCGATCGACACCTATTGTAAAGGTGTGAGGAAGCCGAGGGACGCCGGCTTCGTCGTCCTGCTCGAGCGCATCGGCAAGGCCATGGGCTCGTTCTGGAAGCAGACGGCGAAGCTGCTGGGCTTCATCGGCATCACCCTGCAGGGCTTCGCCGGCACCGTGCTGCGGCCGAAACACTGGCGCGTCACCGCGCTGGTCTCCCATATCGAACAGACCGGACTGGATGCGGTACCGATCCTGGCCTTGCTCTCCTTCATGGTCGGCGCGGTGGTGGCCTTCCTCGGCTCGACGGCCCTTGCCAGTTATGGCGCCAGCATCTTTACCGTCGACCTGATCGGCTTCGCCTTCCTTCGTGAGTTCGGTGTGCTGCTCACCGCCATCCTCCTGGCCGGCCGCACCTCCAGTGCCTTCACCGCCCAGATCGGGTCGATGAAGGCGCGCGAGGAGATCGACGCGATTCGCACCCTCGGCCTGGATCCGATCGAGCTGCTGGTGCTGCCGCGCGTACTCGCGCTGCTGATCGCGCTACCCCTGCTCACCTTCATCGCCATGATCGCCGGCATCGTCGGCGGCGGCGTGGTCTGCCTGACGGTGCTCAAGATGTCGCCGTCGATGTTCCTGTCGATGCTCCAGGAGGACATGTCGCTGACCCAGTTCCTGGTCGGCATGGCCAAGGCGCCGGTGTTCGCCTTCATGGTCGGGGTGATCGGCTGCATGGAAGGCTTCAAGGTGTCCGGCAGCGCGCAGTCGGTCGGCGAACACACGACCTCGGCGGTGGTGCAGTCGATCTTCGTGGTGATCCTGCTCGATGCCCTCGCCGCACTCTTCTATATGGAGATGGGCTGGTGAACGCACAGGCAGCCAATGTCCCGGCTCGTGAAACGGTCATCGAGGTGCGCGGACTGATCAACCGGTTCGGCACGCAGACGGTGCACGAAAACCTGGACCTCGACGTCTATCGCGGCGAGATCATCGGCATCGTCGGCGGCTCGGGCACCGGCAAGTCGGTGCTGCTGCGCACGATCATCGGCCTGGTGCGGCCGATCGCCGGCGAGGTGCGGGTGTTCGGCGAAAACCTGCTGTCCCTGCCCGAGGAGCGTCGCTCGCAGGTGGAACGCCGGTTCGGCGTGCTGTTCCAGAGCGGAGCACTGTTCTCGTCGTTGACCGTGGCCGAAAACGTGGCGCTGCCGCTGATCGAACATGCCGGCCTGCCCCGCATGGACGCCACGCGCCTGGCCGGTGTGAAGCTCGCCCTGGCGGGCCTGCCCGTGGATGCGGGACGCAAATACCCGTCGGAGCTTTCCGGCGGCATGATCAAGCGTGCCGCTCTCGCCCGCGCACTGGCCCTGGATCCGGAAATCCTCTTCCTCGACGAGCCGACCGCGGGCCTGGATCCGATCAGCGCGGCCGCGTTCGACAGCCTCATCGTGACCTTGCGCAACGCGTTGGGCCTCACCGTCTTCCTGGTCACACACGACCTCGACACCCTCTACTCCACCTGCGACCGGGTGGCCGTGCTGTCGCAGAAGCGCGTGCTGGCCGCCGCGCCGATCGACGAGGTCGCCCGCACCGACGATCCCTGGGTACAGGCTTATTTCAACGGACCGCGCGGTCGCGCGGCCACCTTCGCCGCCCACAAAGGCAAGGACTGACACCATGGAAACGCGCGCGCATCACATCCTCATAGGACTGTTCACCGTCCTCGTTGTCTTCGCCGGCCTCGGCTTTGGTGTCTGGTTGGCGAAGGCCCATTCGGACCAGGAATGGAACTACTACGACATTGTCTTCAACGAGGCCGTCACCGGCCTGTCGAAGGGGGGTGCCGTGCAATACAACGGCATCCGGCTGGGCGACGTCATGCAACTGCGGCTGGACCCCGAAGACCCGCGCCGGGTGCTGGCCCGCGTCCGCGTGGTCGGTGACACCCCGCTGCGCAAGGACACCCACGCCAAGCTCGCACTCACCGGTGTCACCGGCGTGGCGATCATCCAGCTGTCGGGCGGATCGCCCGGAAGCCCATTGCTGGTCGGTCACGACGGCGAGGTGCCGGTGATCATCGCCGATCCGTCGCCGCTCGCGCGGCTGCTTGCCAATGGCGAAGACCTCATCACCAATATCAGCCAGGCCGCCGTGCGGGCCAACGAACTGCTCTCGAAAGAGAACGTGCATCGGATCGAACGTACGCTGGACCATCTGGACCAGACCACCGGCGTGATCGCCGACGAGCGCGAGGACATCCGCACGTTGATCAAGCAGCTCACCACGGCGACGACCCAGGCCAACGCGACGCTGGCCGAAAGCCAGAAGCTGGTGCACAACGCCAACGGCCTGATCGAGGGCCAGGGCAAGGCCACGTTGGAGAGCGCGCAACACGCGATGGCCTCGCTCGAGCACTCCATGGCCTCGGTCGACCGCCTGCTCAACGACAACAGCGACGCCATCAACGGTGGCGCGGCGAGCCTGGGCGAACTGGCCCCGGCCCTGCGCGAGCTGCGCGACACGCTGACCTCGCTACGCTCGATCACCCGTCGCCTCGACGAGAACCCCAGTGGCTACCTCTTTGGCCGCGAGAAAGTGAAGGAGTTCACCCCATGAAGCGTGCCCGCCTCGCCACTCCGCTGCTCCTCGCGCTGCTGACGGCGTGCTCGATCCTGCCCAAGGCCGAGACGCCGAAGATCTACACCTTGCCTGCCGCGCCCGGCGCACGTCCGGCCGCGACCACGCCGGTGCCCTGGGCGCTGCGCATCGCCGCGCCGAATGCGCCGCGCGCCCTGGACAACGCCCGCATCGCCGTCGTCCCCGAGTCGAACCAGATCACCGTTTACGCAGGCGCGCGGTGGAGCGACAGCACCACGCACCTGTTCCGCGATCGCCTGGCCGATGCGTTTCGTGACAGTGGCCGTGTCGCCGCGTTGAGCACCGACGAAAGCAATCTCGGCGCGGATGTGGAGCTCGGCGGCGCCCTCACGGCGTTCCAGACGGAATACGTCGGCGGCAAGCCGGAGGTGGTGATCCGCTACGACGCCGTGCTCGCGGCCACCCGCAAACACCAGATCGTCGGCAGTCGTCGCTTCGAAGTGCACGAGCCGGTGGATGGAAAGGACGTGCCGCGGGTGGTCGAAGCGTTTGGGCGGGCGATGGATAAGGTGTCGCGTGAGGTCGTGGGGTGGACGTTGGAGACGGGCGCGGCGGCGAAGTGAGGTCCTCCTGGTGACCTGGTCGCGCTGATGCGCGGATCGCCGATGAATCGGCTCCCACAGGGGCATCGCCGATGAAGCGGCTCCTACAGGGCATCGCCGATGAATCGGCTCCCACAGAGGGCATCGCCGCTGAATCGGCTCCCACAGGGGTATCGCCGCTGAAGCGGCTCCCACAGAGGGCATCGCCGATGAATCGGCTCCCACAGAGGGCATCGCCGATGAATCGGCTCCCACACCGGGCCTGGGCCCTGCTGGGAGTGGCTCCCACACAGGCATCGGGCTTTCTGTGGGAGCCGCTTCAGCGGCGATGCTTTCAGCCAGGCTCAACCGGATACGCCGGCTCGGCGTCCAGCGACGACGCACACACTGCCGCCAGCTCCAGCAGGCGCAGATCCGAACCACGCGCGCCCACCAGCTGCATCCCGATCGGCATGCCATTGGCCAGTGTGCCCATCGGGATGCTTACCGAAGGGCATCCGGCGAGGCTGGCGAAGCTGCACAGGTCCGCCTGCGAGGCAGGCACGGGGCCATCCAGCGGGAAAGCACCCTGCGGCGTCGTCGGCATGACCAGCACATCGACCTGCGCGAAAAGACGACGCATCTTCAACGTCGCGTCGTCGAGCACACGATCCGCGGCGACATAGTCGGCCGCCGATTTGCGCGCCGCGAAATCGACCATCTGGCGGAAACCCGGCGAGACCGGGTAGGCCTCATCCGCCAGCTCGTCCGCAAACGTGTTGAGCATCTCGGCTTCCATCAACAACAGGCCGGCGCGGCGGGTCCTGGCGAAATCCCAGTCCGAGAAATCGACGGTACGACGCTCGCCCAGTTCGCCGGTGAGTTTGACCAGGGCGGCCTCGAAGACCTCGATCACGTCGGGCTCGACGCCGACCGTGGCGAGATCCGGCAGGAAACCTGCGCGCAGGTTGCCCGGCTCCCAATCGGGCGGCGAGAACGCGACGCGGCGGCGGCGTGAGCGAGCATCGTCGGCGTCGTAGCCGGCCAGTGTCTGCAGGAGCACGGTGAGATCGTCGATGCCGCGCGCCAGCAAGCCCACGGCGTCCAGGCGACGGGCTGCCGGAACCAGGCCGCGGGCAGAGATCTCGCCGTGCGTCGGTTTGAGGGCGTAGACGCCGCAGTAGCTCGCCGGCACACGAATGGAGCCGAGGGTATCCGAGCCGATCGCCGCGACAGCCAGGCCAGAGGCCACGGCGGCCGCCGCGCCACCGGACGAACCGCCCGCGGTGTATCCAAGGCGATGCGGATTGTGCGTTGCGCCATGGAACGGATTGTTGGTGGTCAGGCCCAGCGCGCCTTCGTCCATGTTGGTCTTGCCCAGCAGGACGGCGCCCGAAGCGCGCAGGCGCGCAACGATGTGCGCGTCCTCCTCCGGCACATTGCCGCGACGCCGCATGCCCGCGCGCGTGGGCACGCCGGCCACGTCGAAATTGTCCTTGATGGCGATGGGAATGCCGTCGAGGCGTCCGATCACGCCCTCGCGGCGCCGCCGATCGGCGGCAAGCGACTGTTCCTGGATCAGGGAGACGCTGAAGTCCACGTAGGCGTTGAGCCGGGGGTTCAGGCGTTCTATCGCGTTCTGGTAGACGTCCGAGAGGGCCTGGGGTTGGACCCTTCCGATCGCCAGCCAATGCAGTATCTGCAACAGCGTGGCGCGGCGCATGTCGGTGTCGGCCACCGGCGGCATCGTATTCATGAACTCTCCTTGCGCATGGGTCGATTATGAACGCCGAATGTGAAGGTCGTGCAACCCGCCCAGTTTTAAACGGCGATTTGCCCGCGCGCGGGGGAAGCCGGACAATGCCGGGTTGACCCCTGTCGCCAGCCAAGATTGAGTGAGCCAGCCATGAGCGAACGCGAAACCATGGAATACGACCTCGTCGTCGTCGGGGCCGGCCCCGCCGGACTGGCGTTCGCGATGCGTACGAAACAGCTCAATCCGGAGATCACCGTCTGTGTGATCGAGAAGGCCTCCACCATCGGGGCGCAGATCCTCTCGGGCGCGGTCATCGAGACCGCGCCGCTGGACCGACTGCTACCCGAGTGGCGTAACAGTCCGCCGCCGGTGTGCGTCCCGGTGACGAAGGACGAATTCTGGCTGCTGCGCGATCACGCCTCGGGCACCAAGTTGCCGGTGACGCCGCCGCAGATGAACAACCACGGCAACGTGATCGTCAGCCTGGGCGCGCTGTGCGCGTGGCTGGCCCCACAGGCCGAAGCGCTCGGCGTGGACGTTTTCCCCGGCTATGCCGCGTCCGAGGCGCTGTTCGACGAGGCCGGCGCGGTGAACGGGGTGCGCATCGGCGATATGGGCGTGGCGCGCGACGGTACGCACAAGCCCGGCTACACCGAAGGTATCGACATCCGCGCCAAGGTCACCGTGCTGGCCGAAGGCTGCCGCGGCCACATCGGCAAGTCGCTGATCAAGCATTTCGACCTGGACAAGGACAGCGATCCGCAGACCTACGGCATCGGCATCAAGGAACTCTGGCAGCTGCCTCCGGGTCGTGGCGAGGCAGGCAAGGTGGTGCACACCGCCGGCTGGCCGCTGGCCAATGACACCTACGGTGGCAGCTTCCTCTATCACCTGGACAAGGATCGCGTCGCAGTCGGGTTTGTCGTCGGCCTCGATTATCCCGACCCGACGTTCTCGCCGTTCGAGGCGTTCCAGCAGTTCAAGCACCACCCGAACGTGAAGGGCCTGCTCGAGGGCGGCAGTATCCTCTCGGCCGGCGCGCGCGCGATCATCGAGGGCGGGTTCCAGTCGCTGCCCAAGGTCGAGATGCCTGGCGCGATCCTGATCGGCGACTCCGCCGGCCTGGTCAACGTGCCGAAGATCAAGGGCACCCATCAGGCGATCGCCTCGGGCATGCTCGCCGCGGAGCACCTGGCCGCGAACACGCTCGATCCGGCCGGCTGGGACGCGAAGCTGCGCGCCTCGGCCGTGATGAGCGAGCTGAAGAAGGTGCGTAACATCCGTCCCGGCTTCAACAAGGGTCTCTGGTTCGGCCTCATCAATGCCGCCTGGGAAACCGTGACCGGCGGTCGTTCGCCGTGGACGATGAAGAACCACGCGGACTGGTCGTCGCTGGACAAGCTCGGCCAGTACGAAGCCGCGAAGAAGGATTACGTGGACCGCACGCTGGCCCCGCGCGATCGCCTGGCCAGCGTCTACTTCGCCGCCACCGAGCACGACGAGGACCAGCCGGTGCACCTGAAGGTGGCCGATACCTCCATCTGTATCGAACGCTGCACCACCGAATACGGCAATCCCTGCGAGAAGTTCTGCCCGGCGGGCGTCTACGAAATCGTCCAGGACGACGCCGGCAAGCGCTTGCAGATCAACTCGGCCAATTGCGTGCATTGCAAGACATGCGACATCAAGGATCCCTACCAGATCATCACCTGGGTGACGCCGGAAGGTGGCTCGGGGCCGAATTACCAGAACCTCTGATGGATATTGGGTGGAAGCTGCGGCGGATAAGCCATTTGCTACGCCGTGTGAAGGGCAGCATCGCTATTCGCGGCTGGCGCGGGACGTTGCGGCGAATGATGCGCGATCGTGGCGTCGACGCCAAGGCGACTTACGAAGACTTAAGTCCCATCGTTCTGCGTGAGCCGACCGGCGGCAGCACCACCCGAAGAATCCTCGTCATTGAAAGGATGACGCCTGATCCGACGCGTGACTCCGGCTCGATGCGCCTGTGCCAGATATTCGAACTGCTTAATGCCGATGGCTGGCATGTCGACTTCATCGCGGATGACGCCGATGCGACGGCGCGTGATGTGGCGTGCCTCGCCGAACTCGGAGTCCAGGTTCATCGCAGTGGTCCCGCCGCGTGGATGCGCGAGCACGGCGGCACACTGGACGCCATCATGCTCTGCCGCCTGCCGGTGGCCGACCAGTATCTCGCCCTCGCCCGCCGCGTGGCGCCACGGGCTCGTATCGTCTTCGACACCGTGGACCTCCACTATATACGCGAAGAACGCGCCGCGACGCTGACGTTGAACGCCTCGCTCGCTCGCCAGGCCGCACGATCGCGCCGGCGAGAGCTGGCGATGGTCGAGCGTGCCGACGTGACTCTTGTCGTCAGCGAAGACGAACGAGACATTCTCACGAACGAGGCGCCGCATTCGCGCGTCGAGCTCGTTAGCAACATCCACGACGTTGCTGGGCGAGCGGCAGCCTTCGACTCGCGAAGTGGCCTGCTTTTCGTAGGTGGCTTTGGACACCCACCGAACGAGGACGCCGTGCGCTGGTTCTCCACGCATGTGTTGCCCAAGGTGCGCGAACGCGACCCGTCGATCATCTTCCATGTGGTCGGCGACATCGACGACACCACGCGTCGCGCTATCCAACGCGAAGGCATGGCGATCCATGGTCGTGTCGAAGACCTTGCACCCATCCTTGCGGGGACGCGGATTTCCGTGGCGCCGTTGCGGTTCGGGGCGGGCGTCAAAGGCAAGGTAAACCAGGCGATGAGCCACGGATTGCCTGTGGTAGTGACGACGCTGGCGGCGGAGGGAATGTACCTGCAGGACGGGGTGGACGCATTGATCCATGACGAAGCGCAGGCTATGGCGGACGCGATCGATCGCGTTTATCACGACGAGGCGCTGTGGCTGCGGCTATCCGATGCCGGGTTGGAAAATGTCCGCCGCCACTTCTCCGTCGAGGGTGCGCGTGCGGCGTTGCGCCGCGCACTGGATGAGCCACCGGCATGAACGCCTTGTTCCGGCGCGGCCTCCGCAACCTCCTCCATTTCCTGGGACGCCACCCCGCGCTCAAGCGTGCGATCGTCGACCTCGTGTACCGATTTCCCGCACTCGACGGCAAGCTGCGCACCGCGGCCCATCGGGCCATCCATCCCGAGGCGGCACTCGATGTGGACGCGTCGCGGCTGCCTGATGCGAGCCGGCGTGCCTACGACCGGATGCGCGGGGATCCCAGGAAGTGAAGATCGTCATCGACATGCAGGGCGTGCAGACCGACAGCCGACACCGTGGCATTGGTCGGTATTGCATGTCGGTGACTCGTGCGTTCGCCGGACTATCTCACGGCGTGCATGACACCACGGTCTTGTTCAATGCGGCGCTCGATGGCGTCGACGAGGCGATCGACGCGCTGGCCGACGGTCGCGAGCACGTCCGACGGCGCACCGTCGGCCCACTACGGAATACATCGTTCGACGATCACGCGAACGACGCACGGCGCGAGGCAGCCGAGCGTATATTCACACATGCCCTTGATGTGGAGAGGCCCGACGTCGTCTGGCTCGGCAGTGTCATCGAGGGACTCAACGACGACGCGTTGGTCCCACACGAGCTGCCCCAGGCATTCACCGTGGCGACGCTGTACGACCTCATCCCCCTGCACGACCCAAGGCAACTCGGCCAAGCGAGGCCCCGTGACTGGTATATGCATCGGATCGAGGTGCTGAAACGCTGCGACCTGCTGCTCGCCATTTCCGAGTGGGTACGCTCCGACGCGATCGAACGGCTGGGCGTTGCCCCCGAACGGATCGTCGCCATCGGAGCTGGCGTCGACGCGCGTTTCGCACCGTCACCCCCTGGCGACAGTCACACGACGCTTCTGCAGGAACGCTTTGGCATCACGCGTCCCTTCATCATGTACAACGGCGGGTTCGACGCTCGGAAGAATGCTCTTGCGCTCGTCGAAGCATATGCATCCCTGCCCGACGCACTCCGAGCCAAACACACCCTTGTCCTCGTCGGACGCGTCGATGCCCTGGCAGCCGAGCGTATCGCCGAGACCATGGCTGCGACGCGCCTACGGGCGAACGATGTGGTGTTCACCGGTTACGTAACGGATGCGGAACTCGTCCGCCTCTACCAAGCGTGTTCGCTTTTTGTCTTTCCTTCGACGCGAGAGGGTTTTGGCCTTCCGCCCCTGGAAGCGATGGCATGCGGCGCACCGACCATCGTCAACGATGCCACCAGCCTACCCGAAGTCGTCGGAAGTCCAGACGCGATGTTCGACGCGACCCAACCCAGCGCGATGAGCGCCCGCATGGAAGCTGTGCTGACCGATGCCGAGTTGGCAGTGCGCCTGCGCCGCCAGGGACTCGAACGCGCCTCGCAATTCAGTTGGCAGGCGGTTGCCGCGCGTGCGTGTGCAGCAATCGAATCCGCAGTCGTCGGAGTCGGTCGCAAGGTCCGCGAGAGCACTATTCGCTCCCTACCGCGTTTGCCGCATTATCGGGTGAACGCGACAAATGTGGCCGAGACCCTGCCTCGGCTGCGACGGTGGCCAGGTAGCGTGGCATGGTCGGGCCCGCTGCCCGACGCCGGCCCGGCGCTCGCCGCCGACCGGTATCGCCTGGGTGGGTATGCGCGATTGCGGGGGGCGACGTCCGCGGCCGACTGGCTTACTTTGCTGGAGGAGGAAGACACCGGCTTAGCGCGAAACCACGCGCTGGCGCAGCAGTGCGTGGTCGAACAGGCGATCGCCGCGTCGGTCGCGCCCGTTCTGTCGGATGACGATCTCGCCCGCGTCGCGGACGCTTTGACCCGGGCGGCGCCAGGCAAGCACGTTCGCTGGCTTGTCGACGTGACCCATATCGCCGCGAACGACCTGGGCACGGGAGTTCACCGTGTCGTCCGCTCGATCCTGCGCGAGTGGCTCGCCCACCCGCCAGAAGGTGTGCGGATCGAACCGGTCGCGTACCGCGAGGGGCGTTTCCACCACGCCCATGACTATGCGTGCCGGCTGATCGGAATCGATCCGCCTGGCGACTTGCCCGACGACATCGTGGCCATTACCGGGAACGAAGTGTACGTCGGACTGGACTGGGCGATGGAAAGCCTGCCTTCCAGCGCGCCGCTTTTGCGCACCTGGCGGCGGGCCGGCGTACCCGTACATTTCATCGTCTACGACCTTCTGCCGATCACGATGCCATGGGCGTTCCATGCACAGTCCCAGGAGCGTTTCACGGAGTGGATGACGACGATTGCCGACGTTGGCGATGCGCTGCATTGCATCTCGCGCACGACGGCCGGTGAAGTCGCGACATGGCTGGGAGAGCACACGACCGGACGTCAGCCGGTCATCACCAGCTTCGAACTCGGCGCCGAGGCGGGCAAGGAGCGCCGGAGCGGTAGTCTCGACTCACGCCTCGAGCACGCCATGTGCGCACGACCCTCGTTGTTGATGGTCGGTACAGTCGAACCGCGCAAGGGGCATGAGCAGGTACTGGATGCCATGGAGCTGCTTTGGGAATCGGGCGCGGACATCGGCCTGATCATCGTGGGCCACCGCGGCTGGCTCGTGAAGGAACTCGCCGAGCGACTCCAGATGCATGCAGAGAAGGGCAAGCGCCTGTTCTGGCTTGACGATGCCGACGACGAGACACTGGAGACGGTATATAAGCGGGCTACCGCGCTCCTGGCTGCCTCGCATGGCGAAGGCTATGGACTACCCCTCATCGAAGCGGCGCAGCGAGGCAAGCCGGTTATCGCAAGATCGCTGTCCGTATTCAGGGAAGTTGCGGGTGATTACCCCTCGTATTTTCACACCGATACCCCCGAGGGACTTGCAACCTTTCTGGCTCGATGGATTGTCGACCGCCCGCTTGCCGGAAGCCACCCCGTCTGGCGATCGTGGAAGGAGAGCGCGGCCTCTCTCCAGGACGCGATCAAAGCCAACTCGGGCCCCGGTTCGCCGACAGGATAACGGTCTCGCCATGTGGGAGCGGCCCATCTGCCGGAACGCGTCATGGCTGAAAGTCGATTCGTTTCAGCGAAATGCCTAGAACACGCGCGTCGACACTGACTCCCAGCGCGGAGGGAGAGGTCGCCGCAGGCACAGCGACATTCACCGTGACGACGCGCTCGCCTTTCGGAATGACGAGCGCCAACTCGTGCTCGCCCTCGTCGACCATCGTGGCGGAAGATGCGACCGCAGGCCGATTTGCCATGCTCAACAGCACGGTGACAGGTCGAGGGGCCGACGCGGAGAATGCAGCGAAGCGGAATACAGCCTTACATCCGTTCTCGACGCAGGAGGGCGGTACGGGCAAAGTCAGCACCGATTTGGCCTGTGACCAGCGGTTGAAAGGCTCCGGGGGATACCAACCCTCACCGAGAACCAGTCCCGCCGCCTTCTCGTCACGCACGATGTCGATCGGGAACGTTACGTCGGACAAGATGCGTAACCTCGCCCTTTCCCGGCCCGCCGCATCGGAATATTTCCGCTTAAGGGTAATCAGGGCAAATAGCGGCTGAGAATCGACATCGAGAAATTCGTCACCACTCAAGGCGGCGACAGTCGCGGCGTCCTTGGCCCGGATCTGATCGGGACAGAGGAAATCGGCGCGCCGATAGATGTCTAGTGTGAACTTCGAGAAGCCCCGAGCTTCCGCCACGCACGGCCACATGTGTGCGGCCCAAAGGCTGTTGAAATATGGAACGATCACGACATCGACATCGCCCTCAAGCAGGGCGCTACGTATTCTCGGAACATCGGTGGCGTCAAAGCGATTCATGTCAAACTGACGCAGCCCGGTTGGCCACGCACCGCGGGCAATCTCGATCTGTTTGTCGCCGCCGATGTTGTAAGACACGACACGCAGCTTGGGGCTGAGATAATTTGCCATGACATCATTGGTGTAGGGCACGAAGAAGACCCGTGAACCCGGCGCCACGCGGGCGGCGAGTGGCAGGACGACGTCGCGGTCGATCGTCGAGAAATCCCGGTGGAATGCCTTGTAATCGCCCCATAGCGCGAGCGGATGGGGCGCGCCCATGGCGATCAGCAACAGATACAGCGCACCCCATTGCCACGCACGCGGGCATGTCGAGCTTGCGGCCTTCATGGCGACAAGCCCCCACATCCCAAGAAGGAACAGAGCCTCCCACCGATACGGGGCTCGCATGCTCTTCAGTCCCGGAACGTGCTCTGAAAGAATCGCGCTGCCCGTAGGCATAAGGCCCTGATGAGCCGACATCAGCGGACCAGCCATGCCGTCGGGCTTGACGCTGTCGATCTTGATCGTCGGACCGAGCGCCATGTAAAGACCGAACAACGCGATCGCCAACATGGCCCACGTACGAGGAGGGCGCGCGCGCATGGAAATCATGCAATAGAGGCCCGCCGCTGCAAGCGGCAGGGCAAATGTGGTGGTCCATACCGAGGCATCGCCAAAATAGAGTGCCTCGCTGCGAGCCCGTGCCCAGCCCAGCAGATCCCAGAGCCAGAACTCACCGCTCGTCGGCATCGCGGCGAAGGCCAGATCGAGCGACCAGCCACGGAAGAAATCCAACGGTGAAGGCTCGAAGCCGGTACGGCCGACATAGCGGGTGTAGACGAGAAATGCGGCAATGAAGCCTGCCGCGTACACCGGAGCCGCAAACCCGACAAGTCTTGCTCGGCTGCCATCGTTCGTCATCGTGCGGAACACGAAGAGGACCGAGGCTGCGGTCACAAACATCATGAAACTGTAGCCATCCATGAAGATCGCAACGGTGCACAGTGCGATGAACCAGGCGACGCGGCGCGAGCGCGCGAGCAAAGGAAGAGCGCCGGCATCCAGGATGGCCAGGGAGCTCGACACGTACAAAGGAAGCATCCCCAGACCGAGCCCCAGCGAAGAGTACCCCTGGTGTGCCCAAACCATGGGCAGGCTCATCCACACAGTCGCCGAGAGCACGGCGATGCACTCACGAGCACCGAGCATACGGGTCAACCGGTACGCGCCGGCGTATCCCACCGTGAGCCATAAGGCCACTGCAAGCGAGTACGCATCAGCGGCTCCTGTGCCGAACCGGATCGGCCAAGCGGCAGCCCATGCCAACGGCAAACCCGTCGCCAGGGCCGCTGGGACTGGATAACCGAAGGCGTGCCCGTAGACCGAGTACCAATGTTGATTCGCAAACGCCTGCGCGTAGCCCATCATCGAGGCGGCCTGCCCGAGCGTGGGTGTCGCAATGAAGGGAACGGCACCGTTAACGAACAGCGTCCAGAGCAAACCTGCGATAGACAAGACCGTCACGGCGATAGCGTGACGGGCGATGACGTTCCTCATTGGCTTATTTCCTGCGGAGGCTGCGGCGATCGTGACTGTGCAGACCGCCATACCCAGCCAATCACGAACGCAAGGACGTCGGCCAGCGTTGTCGCAAGCCGGCATGTGACGCTTAGGGCGAGTGCCGTTCCTTCGCCAACGATCGGCGTGAAAAGGAGGACCATTATGGACTCGCGAACGCCGATGCCAGCGGGGGCGCCAGGTAACGCGAACCCAGCCAGCCACGCGAGCGCGAAGAACCCGCTGACCTGGAGCAACGGCGCCGGCGGGGCACCAAACAGATAATGCGACTGCCATTGCAGCACGCCGCCCATGCACAGCGAGCACGCCACGTAGAGGAACGAGACCTGAAGCGCCGCCAGCCAGCCGGGCGGGCTGATACCGTTCTCACCGAACACTCTCACGACAAGACCTGGCACGAAACGCTTGGCCAACGTAATGCTCAGCCAGGGCGAGGCAAGCAGCCCTAGGAAGCAGATCATGAGCCCGGTCGCATTTGCCCATGGTGGGAGGAACGAAAGACCAGCATCAAAGAAGAGACAAAGCGACAGCGCGGCCAAACCTAGTGCCGTGCCGGCGCCCCATAGGGCCTCCGTCACCATTGTCGCCAATGTCACAGGAACCGGAATGCCCATATCCCTGCCCAGCACAACGCGTCCTACATACTGTCCGACGTTGCCGGGCAGGTACTTCCCGAACTGAGCGACCAGGTACAGGCTGAGGACGCGCTCCCATGGAAAGCGAATCGCCTGATCGCGGAGCAGCACCTGCCAGATGACCCCCGACAGTACGATGGCGAAGGCCGCGAAGACGGTAGAGGCGATACCGACCGCTACCGTACTGGCGTCCCACGCGACGTGCGGCATGTGGCCGGCATGTACAACAACGCGTTGGATGAAGAAGCCCATCGCCGTAGCGCCGACCAGCCAGCCGAGTACTCTCTTCACGAGGGAGCGGCTTGCGTCCTTCATTCGCCCATCCGATAAGCATCGATCGTTTGCTCGGCGACCGCCGCCCACGAAAATTTCATGGAAACGACGTGTTGCGCCCGTCCGATGAATGCGCGTCGCTCCGCGCTCGTCCATCGTTCGATCTCACGGATTTTTGCTGCCCAGGTGACGGCGTCTCCTGCCGGCAGCAAAAAGCCGGTCTCCCCATCCACGACAGCGTCCACGATGCCTTCGATGCCGCTGGCGAGCAGCACGCCGCCATCGGCCGCGGCTTCCAGAGCAGTCAGGCCGAAGCCTTCGGCGTCCAACCCATCGGAAGGAATGTTGGGCATGACGATGACCGTCGCCTCGCGCCGGAGAGCATGCAGCGCATCATCCGATACGAAATCACGGTACTCAATTCTCTCCGACCCCTGCAGTGCTTCCATTTCCCGAACGTCCCAGCATTTACCGACAACGACAAGTCGCAGAGGCGGCGGCAACAGCGGCAGAACTTCGCGCGCGAACCATGCAGCGCCCTTACGTCGCACCAATCGTCCGACGAAGAGCACGAACGGACGGGACGCGGGCGCCTCCACCGCCGCCGGCAGTGGCGACGGTGCATCCACGCCAAGCGTCACGACGATGACGTCGCTGAAACCGGCTTCTCGACACAACGCGGCAGTGGCCCGCGAAATCGCGATGACGCGTGCAGAGCGACGGGTCAGTCTAACGCCAAGCTTCAGATACCGACGGTATATCCATGGCAGCGCACCCCGCCTTCGGCCGTAAATCAGGTCGAGGCCATACGCTGTCATGGCGACCCGTGGTGCGGACTTCGCCCACCGCGCGATCAGCGCCAGCGGCCACAGAACAAGGTCACCAATGTGAACCACGTCTACTTTTCGCCGCATGAGCAGCCCCACGGATTTCACGAGGAACATCGCAAGTGAAATCATGCCGGGCGGAGTTCCATCCGCGCGACCGGCCAACGTCTTTACTTCAAGGACTGTGCGTGCCGCGAGTGCCTCGGTCAGCTTGATCGAGTACGTCTCCATACCACCGACGGCAGGTGCCCATTTGCGAGTAATGAAAAGGACACGCTGGTGCATCGGGCAAAGATTCCGTGTTGAGATATTTCTCAGTGAGGCCTGCGGCAAAAGGCTTTCCCATAGCCAGAAGAACCAAGTCGACGCTCATTGTGCCCTGAGCGGCGCAGCCACTGCTTTCGTCAACGCATGCGACCGCGAGGCGTTGTCTTACGGAAAGTCTGCGTGAAGATCGCAAAAAAAATCGGCCGACGACGGACTTTCCTGCGTGACGTAGGCACCGGCGATCTCCGTCATCACTGACATAAAAATGAAATATATTATATGTTTGAGCCCCTGTAACGCTTTTAAGTGCGGGATTTACGAATGGCTCGCCATGGAGGGAACGATGACAGCCGACCGATACCAGGGGCCGTTATGAAGCTGATAATTCAGATTCCGTGCCTCAACGAGGCCCAGACTCTGGCGATCGCGCTCGCTGATCTGCCGCGGGAAGTGCGGGGTTTTGATTCTGTCGAGTGGCTCGTCATCGACGATGGTTCAAGCGACGATACGGCGCAGATCGCCATCGCGAATGGCGTGGACCACGTGGTTCGCCACTCCGTAAACAAGGGGCTGGCCGAGGCGTTCATGACTGGCCTCGACGCGTGCCTGCGGCTTGGGGCGGATGTGATCGTCAATACCGACGCGGACAACCAATACAACGGAGCGGATATTCCGTGCCTGACCGCTCCAATTATCGCTGGTAACGCGGAGATCGTGATCGGTGCTCGCCCCATAGGGGAGACCGAACATTTCTCCTGGATCAAGAAGCGACTGCAACGGGTTGGCAGTTGGGCTGTTCGTGTCGCCAGCCGCACGGATGTCGCCGACGCACCGAGCGGCTTCCGTGCGATCTCGCGGGAAGCGGCGATGCGCCTGAATGTTTTCAACGCTTACACATACACGCTTGAAACCATCATTCAGGCGGGCCAGAGCAACATGCGCGTGGTCTCGGTGCCGATCAGAACAAATCCCGATCTGCGCCCGTCGCGCCTGGTCAGAAGCATCTACATTTACGTCAAGCGATCGCTGCTTACGATCCTGCGCATGTTCATCATCTACCGTCCCCTCGCGTTCTTTGCGTGGCTCGGCGGCGTTTTTGGCTTCGCCGGGTTCGTCGCGGGCGTGAGGTTCCTGTACTACTACATCAGCGGCTCCGGCGAGGGCCACATCCAGTCGGTGATTTTCAGCGCGCTGTGCATCCTGGTCGGGCTCATCCTGTTCATGATGGGCCTGATCGGCGACCTTATTGCGACGAACAGGAAACTCCTGGAACGGGTGGATGTCCGGCTGCAGCACCTGGAACATCACGACAACCACGTCAAGTAGAGCCGGCGCCAGGCGCCAGGCAGTCAGGTGCTATTGCGACGCACGATGCCGCATGCCGCCACCGCGTTATAATCCTGGGTCACCTCGTCCATCTGTCGCCGGGCCTCGGCCCGAACGTCTGCCAAAGGGCCCTAAATGAAGATTCTGGTCGGTTATAAGCGCGTCGTGGACTATAACGTCCGCATCCAGGTGAAGCCTGACGGCACCGGGGTGGTAACGGACGGCGTCAAGCTCTCCGCCAACCCGTTCGACGATATCGCCCTCGAAGAGGCCCTGCGCCTGCGTGAGAAGGGCGTGGCCGAGGAAGTGATCGTGGTCGGTATCGGCCCGGCGGACCTCACGGCCCACCTGCGCAACGGCCTGGCCATGGGCGCCAACCGCGCCATTCACGTCCAGACCGCCGATGCCGTCTCGCCGCTGACCGCCGCCCGCACCTTTCTCAAGCTGATTGAGAAAGAGCAGCCTGGTCTGGTGATTCTTGGCAAGCAGGCCATCGACGACGACGCCAACCAGACCGGCCAGATGCTGGCGGCCCTGTGGGACCGCCCCCAGGCCACCTTCGCCAGCAAGGTCGAGATTGCCGACGGCAAGGCCACGGTCACCCGCGAAGTGGATGCCGGCCTGGAGACGATCGAAGCGGACCTCCCCGCGGTTATCACGACCGACCTGCGCCTGAACGAGCCGCGCTTCATCAAGCTGCCGGACATCATGAAGGCCAAGGCCAAGCCCATCGACGTGATCGAGCTGGGCTCGCTGGGCATCGATGCCGCGGACCACATCAAGACCACGCACTATGCCGCCCCGGCCAAGCGCACGAAGGGCGTGATGGTGAAGGACGCCGCCGAGCTCGTCGCGGCCCTCAAGCAGAAGGGCCTGCTGTAAAGCAGCCGACCGGAGAATCGACATGTCCAAGATCCTCGTTATCGCCGAACACCTCGACGGCAAACTCAATGGCGCCACGGCTCGTGCCGTCAGTGCCGCCGTTGCCGCCAAGCCGGAATCCATCGACGTCATCGTCCTGTCCGACGCCCCCGACACCGTCGCCGCCGAAGCCGCGAAGATCGACGGCGTCAGCAAGGTGCTTACCGTGGCGCGTGCCGAAAACGCGCATACTCTCGCTGCCATCCTCGCGCCGCAGATCGCCAAGGCCGCGGCCGGCTACTCGCACGTCTTCGCCCCCTCCACCACCTTCGGCAAGGACCTCGCCCCGCGCGTGGCCGCCCTGCTCGGTGTGTCCCAGGTGAGCGACGTGATGAGCGTCGAAGGCGCGCACAGCTTCAAGCGCCCGATCTATGCCGGTAACGCCATCGTCACGGTGGAAGTGGACGCGGCCTCGACCGTCGTCGCCACGATCCGCACGGCCTCATGGCCTGCGGCCGCTTCTAACGGCAATGCGCCGGTCGAAGCGCTGACCGTCGATGCCGCCCTGCCCTCGCACACGCGCTTCGTGAACCTGCAGCAGGGCAAGAGCGACCGCCCGGACCTGCAGGGTGCGGCCAAGGTCGTCAGCGGCGGCCGCGGCGTGGGCTCGAAGGAAAACTTCGAGATCATCTACACGTTCGCCGACAAGATCGGTGCCGCCGTGGGTGCATCGCGCGCGGCGGTGGACGCCGGTTACTGCCCGAACGAGATGCAGGTCGGCCAGACCGGCAAGATCATCGCGCCGGAGTTGTACATGGCTATCGGCATCTCGGGTGCGATCCAGCATCTGACGGGTATCAAGGATGCCGGCACGATCGTCGCGATCAACAAGGATGGCGAGGCGCCGATCTTTGAGATTGCGGATATCGGCCTGGTGGGGGATCTGTTCAAGATCCTGCCTGAACTGGAAGCCGCTATCGGCCAGTGACGGCAGCCGATGCCGAGGGAAGCGGGACAAGCAGGACGCTCAAGCGTCTCGCTTGTCCCGGACTTACAATGCCATTGACGCCTTCGGAACGAGACAGGCATTCCGAATTCACGGCTTGACAAGGATACGTGTAACGATGCGAGCTACCGAACTTCTTGCCTTTGAGGCTGCACTCCGTGGCAAGCGGGTTTTCGTGACCGGCCACACGGGTTTCACTGGGAGCTGGGCGTGCTCGTGGCTGGCACAGATCGGTGTTGACATCTGCGGTTTCTCACTCGCCCCCGAAACGTCTCCGAGCCTGTGGGAAGAACTGGCCCTCCAGGGGAGTATGCGGTCAATCATTGGCGATATCTGTGATCGCGAGGCCCTGAACAAGGCCATTCTTGCGTTCGCCCCACAGGTGATCATTCACCTGGCTGCGCAGCCACTAGTCCGCCGTAGCTATCGCGAACCCTTTGAGACGTTTAATACAAACGTCATGGGCACGCTTAACGTACTCGAAGCCGCCCGTAGTGTTCCCGGTCTCGAAGCCATCGTCTGCGTGACGACAGACAAGGTCTACGAGAACAAGGAATGGCCGTGGCCCTATCGCGAGAACGATTCTCTCGGCGGGAAGGATCCGTACAGCGCATCCAAATCCGCCACTGAAATGGTGATTCAGAGTTATCAGTACGCTTTCCAGACGGCCGACGGTCATGCGCTCCCGGTCGCCACTGCACGGGGCGGCAATATCATCGGCGGGGGCGACTGGTCGGAGGACCGACTCGTTCCTGACTTCGTGAGAGCCGTCGCGAGCGGATCGGCGCTTACTCTGCGCTATCCCGACGCAACGCGTCCCTGGCAACACGTTCTTGCCCTTGTACAGGGCTACCTCATGCTTGCAGCGAAGCTCATGGAATCTCCCAAAGCCGCGGCTCGCAGTTGGAATCTGGGGCCCGCCGACGGGCGCGCGTTGACTGTGCGCGCCGTCTTGGAGAGCCTCTCGAAAACCTGGACCCGACCGAATCTCGAGTATCTGGATAACCCTGTAAAGGAGGCCCAGCTTCTGGCGCTCGATAGCACCCTTGCGCGTGACGTGCTTGGCTGGAGCCCCGCTTGGGACGTCGAGGAGACCATCGAGCGCACCGCTGCCTGGTATCGCGACTTCTACGTGGGCGAGCAAGGAGCGGCCGTGATTACAGCGGCTCAGATTTCGGCCTGGCGCGACACGTTGCTTGAACGTAAACACCACCCTGCATGACTCGCATCCTACTGACCGGCGGATCCGGATTTATCGGAAGCAGGTTCCTTGCGCATCTCGCGATCGCAAATATTGACGCGATTTCAGTCGGGCGCGGCGCGCTACGCAACGGCCATGAGACGACCACCGACCACCGTGTCGTCTCACGGCTTGCTGCGGAACAGGTGCGCGAGGCAGTCGGAGAAACGCCGATCGATGCAGTCGTCCACCTAGCCGCAGCGGGCGTGAGTCCCGGTGATCGAGATGTCGGCAATCTACGCACGATCAACGGGATGCTGCCGGGTGAACTCGTGGAGTTGGCACACGCTTTGGGAGCTAGGGGCTTCGTCATGTCCGGGAGTAATTCGGAATATGCCCGTTTCGACGGCGACCGCATCCGGGAAGACGCTCCGCTCGAGGCGACGAAGGTATACGGAGCGACGAAGGCCGCAGGCGCGCTCATGGCACTCGCGACCGGCGCAGCGTTGGGGTTGCCCTGCGCAAACCTACGCCTGTTCAACGTTTACGGTCCCGGTGAAGCTCAACATCGCCTGCTTCCGGCTCTCTTCAAGTCACTTCTCCAAGGTAAAGACGTTCCCCTTTCCCAGGGCCATCAGGTACGCGACTTTGTCCACGTCGACGACGCTTGCTCGGCCCTCATGGCAGCCCTTTTCGGGGTGATGAACGACACTCTTCCAACCGGCCATTACAACGTGTGTACCGGCGAAGGCACGAGCGTACGCACCTTTGCACTGGGTGTAGCGAATGCCATGAACGCGGATCCCTCGCTTCTTCGCTTCGGCATGATACCCATGCGCCCGGATGACCAACCCCAGGTCGTTGGTGATCCATCTGCCCTCGAGTCGCACACGGAATGGCGGCCGCGATTGTCCGTTATCGAGGGCATCGCTGAAACGCTCCGTGATTCTCATCTAGTCAAACGCGCTGGAATGCCATGACCTCACTACCGCTGATATCGATAGCTATTCCGGTTTATAACGAGGAAGGGAACATCGCGGCGCTGTATAGCCGGCTCGACGCACTCTCCGCCTCGGTGGCTGACGAATGCCGCCTGGAGTTCGTCTTTAGCGACAACAGCTCGACTGATGCGACATGGTGCATGCTCGAAGCCCTGGCGGCAGAAGATGAGCGCGTCAGGGCCATCCGGTTTTCGAAGAATTTCGGATTCCAGCGCTCCATCATGGCGAACTACCTGCATACCCGCGGCGATGCGGTCCTTCAGATCGACGCCGACCTGCAGGATCCACCCGAGCTATTGAAGGAGTTCCTTGCACTCTGGAAGCAGGGCTATCACGTCGTGTACGGCGTGCGCAGGTCGCGCCCGGAAGGCACGTTCATCCATTCGTTCCGAAAGCTGGGTTACTGGATCATCGACCGAATCAGCGAACACCCCATCCCACGCAATGCCGGCGATTTCCGGCTGGTCGACCGAAAAGTCATCCAGGCGCTTGAGAAGCAACGTTCGGCCGAGCCATATCTTCGCGGCCTCATCGCTGGCATGGGTTTTCGTCAGATCGGCGTAACCTATGACCGATCAGCACGCGTCGCTGGCTCGAGCAAGTTCGGTGTGGCGCAGTTGATGCGCCTGGGCCTCACCGGCGTATTCAATCACTCGCTGGTACCGCTCCGCCTTGCGACTGTGGCCGGGATCGTAATCCTATCGCTGTCCGCGCTCGGCACTGTGTATTACCTCGTGCTCAAGTTGCTTTTTCCGGACTTTCCGCGGGGGCTGGCTAGCCTACATATCCTCATCCTTTTCGGAATCGGCTTCCAGTCGTTGTTGCTTGGAATACTGGGAGAGTACTTGCTACGCATATACCGAATTCTTCGCAAAGAGCCCATCGCCATCGTCCAGGATTCGCTGAACCTGGATTCCGACGAAATCAAACTTTGAGTGGCCCAAACATGAAGGCAGTCATCCTTGCAGGCGGTCTCGGCACGCGTATCGCGGAAGAGTCCGATTACAAACCGAAGCCGATGGTCGAGGTCGGCGGTCGTCCGTTGCTCTGGCACATCATGAAGAGCTACTCGAAGCACGGGATCAAGGACTTCGTGATCTGCTTGGGCTACAAGGGCTACGTGATCAAGGAGTACTTCTTCAACTACTACCGCCACACAGCCGATCTGGAAATCAATCTCCGCACGGGTGAGGCATCGGTGCTGGATACGCAAGCCGAGGACTGGACGATCACGTTGATCGACACGGGCCAGGACACGATGACCGGCGGCCGGGTAAAGCGTGTTCGCCAGTACCTCGGCGAGGAAACATTCTGCCTGACCTATGGCGACGGTCTGTCCGACATCGACATTTCGCGGGAAGTATCGTTCCATCGAGAGCACGGCAAGCTGGCCACCGTTGCTGCAGTACAGCCGCCGGGCCGCTTCGGTGTCCTCAACCTGGGAAAAGACGCAAACGTGGCGAGCTTTGAAGAGAAGCCCCAGGACGAGATCGGTTGGATCAACGGCGGCTTCTTTGTCCTTGAGCCGTCGGCGCTGGACTATATCGAGGGCGACGACACATCCTTCGAGCGTGCCCCGCTTGCGAACCTTGCCAAGGACGGACAGCTCATGGCATTCCAGCACCACGGCTTCTGGCAGCCCTGCGACACGCTGCGCGACAAGCGTGAACTGCAGGCGCTATGGGATACCGGCAGTGCTCCCTGGAAGGTATGACGATGCTCGATGAGCCCGTACCCCTCACCGCTCCGACGAAGGGCAAGAACGGCATCGTTCGCCTGATCATTGGCTGCGCCCTGTCCGCCGTGTGCCTCTACTTTGTATTCCGTAACATTAGGTTCGAGGAAGTCGGGCGCGCACTCGCAACGTTTCACTGGCCGTATCTGATCGTCGGTGTGCTTTCCCTCGCGGTTGGTTACACGGCACGTATCTTCCGCTGGAAGCTGCTACTCGAGGCATGCGGTCCAAAGGTTACGACGGTAGCATGTGCCAGTCCTTTCCTCGCTTCGATCGCACTGAACAATGTCCTACCGTTTCGCCTGGGAGACGTTGTCCGGGCACTGGTTTTTCCGGCTGCCCTGGGCGTAACCAAAACCGGTGCGACCGCCACTCTCGTTCTTGAGCGACTGGTTGACCTGCTCACGTTGCTCATGTGCCTCGCGGTCGCCGCGTCCTTCTTTCCGAAGGGTGCGCTTCCCGCCTCGGTCGTGGATATCGTCATCGTCCTCTCGGTGATCGGTAGTGTCGCCTTGCTTGGCTTGATCCTTTTTACGGGTCTCATCGTGCGCTTTGTTCGGTGGTTCGCTAGGCGAATCGAGCCGAAGGCACCGACGAAAGTGGTCGTTGTCGTGCGGGCGATCGCCGACCTCGTCGAGGCACTGCAGTCGATCTCGCGCATGCGCACGGTCTTCGCCGCGCTCGCCATATCGTTTGTAGCCTGGGCGGGCGAACTCGGCCTCTATCTGGCGCTCATGCAAGGTATCGGCATGGCGTTCTCCCTGCCTGGAGGCCTGCTGCTTATGTCGATGGCCACGATAGCGACGCTGGTACCTTCCTCGCCCGGCTATGTTGGCCCTTACCACCTCGCCGCGTTCACCGCAGCGCATTTGATGGGTGGATCGTCAACGCAGGCCATGACGCTAGCCGTCCTGTGCCATCTGGGCGTGTGGCTTCCTACGACGATCGCAGGCGCGACCGTCATGATTTTCAATCGCAACCTGTTCAATGCGGCGCGCAACCAGGCCTCACTCGAGGCACCCGGAGATATAACATGAACCACCCCGCCCCTGTTTATGACGCCGCCATCGTGGGTGCAGGCTTCGCCGGTCTCGTTGCCGCGTTGCGCCTCGCCCAAACAGGCAAGAAAGTCGTGGTGCTAGAGTCGGATTCGTCCCCAGGCGGCCTCGCCGGAACCTTCGATTTCGACGATGGCGTACGCATCGAGAAGTTTTACCATCACTGGTTCAACAACGATGCATACGTCCCGAAGCTCGTTGAAGAACTTGGCCTTAGCGATCTCATCCTGACGCTGCCCTCTCGGACGGGCATGTATTACAACGGCCGCCTCTGGAAGCTGTCCACGCCGCTCGACGTACTTCGCTTCAGCCCCCTGCCGTTCATCGACCGCATTCGCCTTGGCTGGTTGGTTTTTCAGGTCCGGAAGGTGAAGGATTGGAAGGAGATCGAACATCTGACCATTCGCGAGTGGCTCGAACCCCTCTGTGGAAAGAAGGTGTTCGAGCTTGTCTGGGAGCCGCTCATTCGTTCGAAGTTCTCTGTATTTGCCGAAGACATCAACGCGGTATGGTTCTGGAAGAAGCTCGTGCTTCGTGGCAGCACCCGCGATCCGAAGGGCGGCGAACAGCTTGCCTATTTCCGTGGCGGTTTTGGCCGCCTCGCAGAAGCGATTGCGGAGCGGATCGTGTCTCTTGGTGGCGAGATCCGCTACAACGCACCGGTTACTGGCACTATCACGGCCGGCGACAGGATCCACGCGCTGCAAACGGGCGGCGATGAGGTCACTGCCAAGAGTTTCCTGTTCACACCGTCCTTCAAGATCATCGCGAAGATTCTGAAGGATGCGCCAAAGGCTTGGCTCAATTCGCTTGAGCGTGTCAACTACCTCGGCAACGTCTGCCTTGTCATGGAACTGACGCACAGCCTGTCGGATACCTACTGGATCAACGTCAATGACCCAGGCTTCCCGTTTGTTGGCGTCATCGAGCACACGAATCTCGACGACAGCTCTCACTACGCGGGGCGTCATATCGTATTCCTCTCCCGCTATCTCGCAACCTCGGACGAGACTTGGTCCATGAGCGACGACGAGTACCTCCAGTACGCGCTACCTCACCTTGAGCGGATGTTCCCCAAGTTCCGTCGGGACTGGGTGAAAGAATTCCGTATCTGGCGTGCTGACTACGCGCAGCCGGTCACTGAGCGCGGCTACTCGGAATACGTGCCGGCGGAAGAGACGCCTTATAGAAATGCCCTGATCTCGACCATGGCCCAGATCTATCCCGAAGACCGCGGAACCAACTATGCCATCCGCGAAGGCACTCGCATGGCGGAGCGCCTTTCGGATTTGTCAAAGCAGGATGCCTGATCATGGATGACGGACGAGGCAACATCGGCTCTCACTTGGTGCGCGGCGGGCGTTCGCTCACGGTAGCGGCCACGCTCGCGCTCGGCGCATGCATTTTCGCTTGGGCATTCCCGTATGGGTACAGCGCCAGTCCGGATCTAGCACATCATTATGGCCTCATCCGCTGGTTGATGGAGCATTGGGGCGTCTCTGGGGACGCTGCATCGATCCTTGGCGAAATGAGCATCTATCCAAGATACGCGCACATATTAGCCGCTGTCCTAGGCACCGCCGCACACTCGCCATTCCTGGGGATGCAGCTCGTCACCACAGCATCGCTCGTTGCCTGCTGGATAGCGCTCGCTTCCATGTCGCAGCTCCTGCGTGGCCGTGCATCGTGGATCTTCGTCTGCACCTTCGTCGTCCTCATCGCGGCGAACCAGGCAACCATCAGTCTAGATCTCGTTGGGCACGAAATCGTGGTCAACTATTTCTTCTCGCAACTAGCTGGGCAAGCGTGCTTTCTGGCCATCGTCGCATTGTGCGCACGTGCAGAGGCCGACAAGGGATCCGGCATCGTCTTGCCGTTTGTGGTGATTGCACTGGCCGTCCTCATGGCCGGCATCCACCTTGTGCCAGCAATCGAAGGACTGGGATATGGATTAGTCCTGCTTTCTGCGCACGCATTATCGGATAGGCGGACCTGGCTGCTACGGTCTGCCGTGCTGCTAGGCGCTGTCGGCATCGGGGCGGCGGCGATCTACTTGCACCCGGCATTTGCTGCGTCGCGCTCGATCAGTGAGAACAACGGCTTCCTCCCGCTCTCTTCGGTTACGACACTTCCCCGACTAATGCTACTCGCCGTAACTACCGGCCTCGCGTCGCTGGCCCTCATCTGGATTTCGCTGCCTTGGTATCGTTTCCATCTGCCGCGAGTAGCGACCGTGGCGCGCCACATCGGGTCTGCGGGAGCCGCAATCGCATTCTTGTGCATGTTGCAGGCGGTCGCAGCAGCCGCGCATCTAGGTTCGGAATACGCGGTGCGCAAGTACGCTTTTGGGCTCTCCACGATTCTCCTGATGGAGATCGCTCTGCTCGTGACCGTATTCTTCTCGAAACGCTCTGCGCAAGATTCAGCGCGCGCGCCTTTTGCCTGGTCGCAGCCAGCGATAGTTCTCGCTGCATTATGGATCTTTTCGTTCTCCGGCAGTCGTCCCGACGTGGACGCGCCGTCGTTTCTAGCCCTGGAAAACGCCGCCACGGTAGCTAAGGAAATTGGAGCCGTTAACGGCGAACACCCAGCCTACGCTCGTGGCCTCGTCCTTGGCGACATGAGCAATGTTGCCAACTACCTCGTATCGCAGGCCATCTTCGGCGCCCCACGCGACGGGAACGTCTTCGCGCCATTGTACGACCGCGAGTTTCCGGCACCCGAAACCGTAGGCGCCATATTCAGTTCGACGAACAATCCTAGCATTTGGTCGGATGACGGCTGCGTTCGGACCCGTCTCGACGGCGGCTTTGTCGTGAGCAGCGGGCAGTGCATACGCGCAAGATTTTCCGATGCGTGCCGGGAGACATTAATCTTCTCCTTCAAGGGATTCCTTTCAACGAGCATGATGACGGGTTTCAGCAACGCCGAGGAGGGGGGGCGCTGGACGGAAGGGAGTCGCTCAACGATCACGTGTCGCAGGGCGGAGGGCGACCCTGACTGGACGCAGCTCAAGCTCGACGTTCAACCGTTCAGCCCCAACGGTCACGTGCAGGCTGTCGAGATTTCAATCGACGGCGTTTCCGTGGGGAAGTATTCGCTCACCGATGCCGCCACCTTGACGGTAACTCTCCCCGAAGCAGCTCGCAACGATCATCACGCGCTCAACGTGTCACTTTCGCTTCCCAATGCACTCTCACCAAAGGAAGCTGGTCTGAGCTCCGATGGTCGCAAGCTTGGGCTCATGCTGAAGAGGCTCACCCTTCAATGAAAGCGTCGATGTCGCGGCGCCTTGATGGGTTAGACCAGCGGATGTCATCTCCCTGCGGTCCGTTTTATTAGGTCCACACAGGTTGAAAAAGGCCGGGAGTCTGCACCCGGCCTTTTCTATGGTTGCAACGCAAATCAGTTGTCGCCGAACAAGTCTCTTGTGTAGACCTTGTCAGCAACGTCAGCAAGCGACTCTGACATACGGTTGCTGATGATGACATCCGCCTCCTGCTTGAACCGGACAAGGTCGTTCACGACCTCTGAGTGGAAAAACCTCTCCGACTCGAGCACCGGTTCGTAGACGATGACTTCAACACCCTTCGCCTTGATGCGCTTCATGATTCCCTGGATGCTGGACGAACGAAAGTTATCCGATCCGCTCTTCATGATCAGGCGATATATCCCGACGACTTTCGGCTTGCGGCGAAGAATATCGTCGGCAATGAAGTCCTTTCGCGTCGTGTTCGACTCGACGATCGCCTTGATCAGCGTCTGCGGAACGCTCTGGTAGTTAGCAAGCAGCTGCTTGGTGTCCTTGGGCAGGCAATAGCCGCCGTAACCAAAGGAAGGGTTGTTGTAGCCACCACCGATACGCGGATCCAGAGAAATACCTTCGATGATGTGCCGGCTGTCTAGCCCGTGCGTTACCGCATAGGTATCCAGCTCATTGAAGTAAGATACGCGCATCGCGAGATACGTATTGGCGAACAGCTTGATAGCCTCGGCCTCGGTTGAGTCCGTAAACAACACGGGCACGTCCTCTTTCTCGGCACCCATCTCGAGCAGGCCAGCGAAAATCTTCGCCGCCGGCGAATGATCGCCCACGATGATGCGCGAGGGGTAGAGATTATCGTGCAGTGCCTTGCCTTCCCTCAGAAACTCGGGCGAGAAGATGATGTTATCCACCCCGAACTTCTCGCGCAGCTTCTTCGTGTAACCCACCGGAATGGTCGACTTTATGACCATGGTCGCCCGGGGGTTGATCTCGATCACTTGCCGAACCACGGCTTCGATCGAGCTAGTATTAAAGTAATTGGTGTCCGGGTCGTAGTCGGTTGGCGTGGCAATGACGACGAACGACGCGCCCTCATAGGCATCTTTCGGATCGAGCGTCGCGCGGAAGTTCAACCCGCCTCCCGAAAGCGCAGCCTCAAGCTCTGCGTCGACGATCGGGGAGCGCTTCTGGTTCAGCATGCTGACCTTGCTCTCCACAATGTCCAGGGCGACGACTTCGTTGGCCCTAGAAAGCAGGACGCCGTTTGACAAGCCTACGTAACCAGTTCCAACGACGGCAATTTTCATAGTCATGCTCATTCCAACTGATTGTGTGAGGCGACCCGTTCATCGGGACGATGGCTACCTGGATCGTCGCCAGGCCTCGTTCGTTCCGGCCTTTCAGAGGTCAGTCGACGGAAGATACATCGGCGACGGTGGATAAGCGTCAGCTATCCACCGGCATGTCACATCCCGAGGTCACGCGTGTCTTGCATGACTGTCGAGAGACGAACTCCGGGCTTCATTCAACCTGCGCCGCGTTATCTGGACAAGTGGTGCCGCCAAGCGAAGAGCCAGGTAGGAAATCACCACCAGTTGCCACAACACATACGGCCAACGGACGTTGCTCATTATCTTCCACGCAGATCCCGTCACGAATGGTCGCCAGAGTGCGCTGAACTCCGGGGCGTACCAGCAAAGATGTTCTTGCGCATAGTTGTTTGCCCAGCAAACATCCATCTCCCTCTGGCCGAACAAGTAGCCGTCCAGCGAAACCCACGCCGAGAGCAGAAGGACCGGCAACATCAAAGCACAGCGTATCGGTTCAGCCCGCGCCGATCGCAGGCCGACGGCAAGCAGGAGCGATGCGGGGGCCGACAGGAAAAGAAAGAAGCGGGGCCCCCAAAATGAGCCGCCATACCAGGCCCACCACTTTGCATAGGTCACGACAGGCAAGGCAAGAGCAATAAAAGCGACCAAGGTAGCCTCCCGATCCAAACCGGTGGCCCTCCGGACATCGCGGGACAAGCCAAGTAGCAGGGCCGGCATGAAGAATACCAGTCCCTTGCCGAACGAAAGAGTGATGGCCATCAGGCCCAATAGCAACGGATAGCTGAAACCCGGCTTTCCAGAATACGGCAGGACTGTAACGTTGCCGTGCTCGTCAGCCGAAAGATATCCCTGTCCGAGCCCAGCATGCTTGAACCACATCTCAAGCAAGACAAGGGCGACCGCAATGCCGACAGCGGCAAGGGGCGCCTTCCTCTTGTATACGAGAAACAAGATGACCGCGAACCCGACAAGCGAAGGGAGCAACGCAGGCGTATTCACGCATCCCAGGGCAAACAACACAGCGGATATCGCGGGCCGCCGGTCTAATAGCAACGCGGCCTGGAACACACACAGAGACGTCAACACCTCGCCATAATAGTTCTGCAGGTGGTGTGGAAACATCGACGCAGACAACATCAGCAGCCACCAGGCACGGCCAACGCCCGGCGCGTACCGGGCGGCCAACTCGCGATAGATGAAGATGCCGAATCCCGCAAATACGGCAAGGTTGAACCACGCGACGAATCCGACAAGCTCGGCCTCAACGAAGCGCCCAAGCCATGCAAGGGGCATGGATAGAATTGGCTGCACAAAGGAAAACTTCGAGAACCCCTCATCGCCGCCCAAGAATGCCCGGACAGTCTGGAATCGCACTGCTCCGTCTCCATCAATGGTGGGGTGCAGGGTAAAAAACAGCACAATGAAGCCCGTGCAGATAAGCGCCCACTCCCACGCCTTGAACAGAGTCTTCATATCCCTTCCTCTCAGGCGTTCCTTACCCCTCGTCACGGTGCGAGCTCATTCAGCTCCGTCGAGGCAGGAGCCACGCCACGGTCGTGCAACCACAGCCGCCCTTCGAGAACCGCGCTTACGACCAGATGCCCATGTTCACCTGCAGTCACCGGCACGGTGAAAGTTACCCTGCGAGTCTCTGCCGGCATGATGTCCGAGTCGCCGCCGATGTCCACGCGCGGGATCCACCCGTCAGGATCAATCGGGGTTTGGTCGCCAACCTTCTGCCAGGAAAGACGCAACGGATTAGGCGCGGACCAAGCGGCCAACGCGTGAAGCGACCCATTTGAGATCGCCACTGTGACGCGGTATGAGTCACCCACTCGCTGCAGAGACTCGATCCGCAGAGATATCCCGGAGATCTCGTTCACGGGAATTTCGCTCAGAACGCCTTCCGAGCAGGACGTCTGGCCGACGATAACTATCGGCTCCGCCGCGCTCTTGGGAAAGGGCTTCTTGAGTCGCTGAGCAAAGAACGCCTTCGCTGAGTCGAGCCGATCCGACGCCTGCCGACAGGGACTTTCGTCTCCGCGTGGATCGTAGCCAGGCGGGATGTTCCCCGAGTAGCCGTTCAGCGTAGGCAATCCCTTGTCCTGTGCCAGGATCACGCCATCAAGCTCAGAATCGTAGGACGCGACGTCCGTCCTCAGAGGATTGAAAACGATGGCACGAGCGGGCATGGGCGAAGGAAGCTCGCTGGCAAGATGCGAAATGCGTCCTCGGGCTTGTTCCATATCCAGTTTGATCGTGGTGGTGGCGCCGGACTCGCCGATCATGATAACCACGAGCGCCGCGCCGAGGATCTTCCAGTGAGTCCTCACGGAGCTCATGGCATCTACGCCGATCGCCACCAACAAAGCGACCGGCAGCGTCATCACCACCACGATTCGTGAGACCGCCCGAACCGATGTAATGCCGGGAAGCCTCGCGATAACCATGTACAGCGAATGGCCACCCACACTCAACGTAAGTACCGCAAGCAGCAGGACGGAAACGAATGCCACCCACCGCATGCGAAGCGTCGAGTGGATCAGTGCAACGATTACCAGTCCCAGGATGCCAATACCGAAAAACATCTGCTGCTCGGGCCGCATCGGTACCGAGGTCACGAAACGGCGGCTCAAATCACCCCAAATTGTCGACGCATCGGCCAATAGGTAGCTCTGCGGCCGCGGAAGCATCGTCACGATTTCTTCGGGAGCCCGCTGGAATGCGTAGACCTTTGAATAGTGAAGGTACGGATGCATGAGCCAGATCAGGGCAAGTACCGCCATGACGATCATCGTCACGGCCTGAATCAGTTGTCGCCGAGTCGCTGGCTCCTGCCACCGGCGCCACTGCTCAAACCAATGCTGTGGTCCGTAACCCTCGACTATCCACTGAGCCACGGCCCACACGCCGATAAGCAACAACATGAAGTAGCCAAGATAGATGGCGATGTAAAACTGCGCGACTGTGGCGAGTGCGAGCCAGCCGAGCCACCGCCATTCACCGGTCTCGCGAAAACGCTGCCACAACAGCAGGCCCGCTGGGATCAGGCAACGAAATGTCAGCTGCGCATGCCCATGGGTGGCTATGACGGGCAACGGGAAGGTAAAGGCGAACGCACCCAGTGCGCTGGCCAAGGGCGAGAACCGCAACTTGCGAAGCACAACGTGACAGACGATGAAGTTGACCAGGTATCCCGACAGATACCAGAGGTCGAAAGCGTCGTAACGATCCCATCCCAGCGAGCGAATTACCGAATAGAGCCAAGCGGTACCCAGATGATTGTCGGAAAACGTCAGGGTGCCCGGCATTGGGTAAAAGAACGACGGGCTCATGAAACTGCGATCGGCACCAGTTACCCAGCGATAGAAATGCTCAAGCACGACGCTATTGAAACGTGCATCACCAAGGTCGCCGGGCACGCAGGCCAGATGGCAGGTCTGCGCGAGCGGCACAAACCAGAAGCCGACGAGAAGCACCAGCAGCGGTGCGACCCAACGCCAGGCCCAGCCACTCTCCATCTGGCCATGAGCAGAATGAGAATGAGAGATAGGGTGCATCGCGATTCCTTCGCGGTCAGTGGCAGCGATAGTCCGTCGCCATCACGCTGTTGCGGAATGGGTCGGTCAGCGCATCGGTGTATTGACCCATCAGCAGGCGATGGGTCGGCAAAAGGTTCTGTCGGTAGAAACGGCTGAACGTGGCGAGGCGCATGCCCCACGGCGTCAGCTTCACGCAGCCATCCTGGATCACGATGGTCCCCGACTGGAGCTGCTCCGTAAGACGCACCTCGACCAAGTGGTGTTCACGAACATACTCTTCGGTGAACACCTGCCGGAACGCATCCTCGCGGATACCACCGCCGCGTTGCTCGAGCTTCTCGAGGATGTAAAACGAAAGCGAGCGATCGATCACCGTCGGTACCGAAATGGCGAATGCATAGCCGCCGAGCAGCCAGATGAGGACGAGTTGCGCGACTTCCAGGCCGGTGAACTCTCGAAACCAGCGACATGCGGCAAACGCGCCGATAACCAGCGCCGCCGCAATCACAGCGTCGAGGATCGTGGCGTAGAACACCACGTTGACACGGAAGAACCGCATGTGGATGTAATAGATCGCCAACAACGCGACGACAAAGACCACCGAGGGAACCAGCGCGCGTAAATACTTGTTCATTTGAATACCAGGAGTTTGTTCGCTACGAAGCTGAAAGCCATCTGCATGCATGTTGCAAGGACGAACCCAACGCGATAGTCGAACCCAAGGCGATCTGCCCAGACGTACATCACTGTTGCATGCAGCAGTGCGATAACGGCATATACGCCAAGGAACAGCGAGCCTTGTTTCACTACGCTGCCTTCCTGCCCGCGGAAGACGAAATAGCGGCTACCCAGGAACGAGGCGGTTATGCCAAAACACGCTGCGATGGCGTTGGCCTCCCCTGCCAGGGGCACGTGCAGCACCTCCATGCAGAAGCGCAGCATGCCAAAATGAACCGCCGTCGCGACGAGTCCATTGATGATGTAGCGGACGACCTGCCCACCCAGCGCCGCCTTAGCGCTCGCGGGCATGCAGCACCTCGTCGACAAACTCGCGATAGCCACCGACGCTCAGCACCCCGCCGCCACGCATCATGCCGGACAGCATCAGGATGATCAGCGTGAGTGCCGCAGTCTGCAGGAACACTAGCAAAAGAATGCCAAAGGCAAGCGAGAACCAGCCTGGCGTGGCGAAGCCGAGCGCCTTGAGGAGCATCGCGGTGATTCCACCCACGACGGACAGGCCGGCCACGAGCGTGCAGGCGATACCCACGCGAACGAGTACGTCTTCAGCAAAGACCATGAGGGCGCGGAATCCGTGAAGCGCGAGGCCGACGAAATTCATCTTGCTCTTGCCCGCATAGCGCGGGCCGCGATCAAGCGGACAGCTTTGCACGCGCAGCTTGGACCCGAGCACGCAGGCGGCTACGTGCGTCCACAATTCCTGCATCGACGCCAGTCGACGTACGGCCGGCATCTTCGCCGCCATGAAGTTGCCGAAGCTGATCTTGCGCCCGCTGAGCAGCGAGAAAAGCGTTTTGTATACGACGTAGAACGTCTTGAATTTGACCGACTCTACGCGACTCTTGCGCTCGCCCACTACAACATCGACGTCGGGAGATGACAGGCCAGCCAAGAGCTCCGTAATGCTTTCCGGTGTGTCCTCGCCATCGGAATCCATGACAATCACCGTCGCGTCGTCGCCGAAGTGCTCGGCGACGTAGCTCAGGCCAATGGCAATGGCGCGCTGATGGCCAACGTTGCGGCGCAGCCTCACGACAACGCCATCAAGGCCTGCAACCGCGATAGCGGCTACATCGAGCGGCTGGCGAACAGAACCGTCGTCAACAGCGACGATGTAGGTGTCGGCCCCCTGCGTCCGTGCCAGTTCCTGGAAAAGCCGGGTGGATGCCTCGACATCCTCGTACACCGGCATTACCACCACCTTCGTTATCGCCATCGTACTCATGCCTGCAGGCGGTGCCGGAAGTACGCGATCGTTTCCTTCAGGCCATCCTCGAGGTTGACCTTGGGCTCCCAGTCGAACGTCGCCTTTGCCAGGCTGATGTCCGGCTGGCGCTGCTTCGGATCGTCCGAGGGCAGCGGCCGATAGACGATGGTCGAGGTACCACCGACGAGACCGACCACGGTCTCGGCCAGCTCGAGCATGGTGAATTCGCCCGGGTTGCCGATGTTCACCGGACCGGTGAAATCCGCTGGGGATTCCATGAGCCTCAGCATGCCTTCGATGAGGTCGTCGACGTAGCAGAAGCTGCGAGTCTGCATGCCATCGCCATAAATGGTGATCGGCTCGCCCTTGAGCGCCTGCACGATGAAGTTACTGACAACGCGCCCATCGTTGGGGTGCATGCGGGGACCGTACGTATTGAAGATACGCATGACCTTGACTTCGAGGTTGTGCTGGCGCCAGTAGTCAAAGAACAAGGTCTCGGCGCAACGCTTGCCCTCGTCGTAGCAACTGCGGATACCGATCGGGTTTACGCGGCCCCAGTAGCCTTCCACCTGCGGGTGTATCTCCGGGTCGCCATAGACTTCGCTGGTGCTGGCCTGCAAGATGCGGGCACCGACGCGCTTGGCCAGGCCAAGCATGTTGATCGCACCATGCACGCTGGTCTTGGTGGTCTGCACCGGGTCGTGCTGGTAGTGCACCGGCGATGCCGGGCACGCCAGGTTGAAGATGCGATCGACTTCGACGTACAGAGGGAACGTGACGTCGTGGCGCATGAGTTCGAAGCGCGGATGGGACAGGAGCCCGTCCACATTGGCCTTGCTGCCGGTGTAGAAGTTATCTACGCACAGAACATCATGGCCGGCCTCGATGAGGCGATCGCACAGATGGGACCCAAGGAAGCCAGCTCCGCCGGTTACCAGCACACGTTGTTGATTTACAGACATTTCCATTCCTCGGGATCCACGGGTGTCGGCACTGGGGCGCGCAGCCCGCCGCGTTGCCAACCGCCCCCTCTAATTCTTTCGATTGTATGCGAACTCGACGCCAGCCAGCGCGGAGGTTCCGCCCTTGGTGCGCCTTTGGTGCGCCCTTCGGGGCACAGCGCGAGCGGGTCGCATGATACTACGTCGGGCCCGGAGGCCGCCCCAAACACGTGCCACTCGTCTAGACTCGGGTCTTGTGTTCAGCCGGAGGATTCGGATGTCGTCTGCTGTAGAAAGCCGCTTTACGGGAATTGTTCAGCCCTTGGCGTTACCTCCAGGGGAGACCGAAGCATCGCTCCGAGCCTGGCTAGGGGAGCTATCCCTGGACGGAGCCCCCCAGGCCGAGCTCGCCAACTACCTGAACGAAGATTTCCGACGTTTCCTGTACACGCTGGACCTCGTTCCCGATCAGACGGGCCGCTTACTCGAAATTGGTGCCAATCCGTATTTCACGACGATCCTGCTCAAGCGCTTCCGCCAGTACGACATCCATTGCAGCAATTATTTTGGAGTCGACGGCGGTGGCGGACAACAGACCGTCGTCCACACACCAACGGGCGAAGCATTCCCGATCGATTACCTGAACAACAACGTGGATGTCCAGGACATCCCGTATGACGGCCTTTTTGACGTCATTCTTTTTTGTGAGGTTATCGAGCATCTCGTCTCGGATCCTTTGAATGCGCTCAGGCGCATTAAGGAGCGGCTGGCACAGGGTGGGACCCTAGTACTCACAACCCCGAACGTGAACCGACTCGAGAACGTCGCCAAGATGATGGCGGGGGCGAACATCTACGACCCGATCTCCGGCTACGGCGTCTATGGCCGCCACAATCGCGAGTACAACAAGCACGAGTTGCACCTCATGCTCGACCACCTCGGCTTCGACCTTGAGCTGATGTTTTCGTCGGACGTGCACGAGAATCTGTCTGATCACTACTACCCGACAGATCGGCTCGCCGAGCAGATCCTTTCCACGCCCAACCGCGGGTACGACCTGGGGCAATACATCTTCGTCCGGGCCCGGAGCAACCGCCCCGCCAAGGCGGGCAAGCCCCGCTGGCTCTACCGGAGCTATCCCGACGCCGAGCTCTGCGACTGAACGGCCGTTCCGGATTCCCCCGGCCAGACGGCCGGGGTCCCGTTATAATCGTCAGGTAAACGTACCCTTGGAGCGGAACCCATGATTGTCCCAGTCATCCTCAGCGGCGGTAGCGGGACCCGCCTCTGGCCTCTCTCCCGGAAGAACCGCCCTAAGCAGTTCCTCGCCCTCGTCGGTGACACAACGCTCTTCCAGCAGACTGTCGAGCGCACGCGGAAGCTGGGCAACGCCGGCGCACCCATCGTGGTGTGCAGCGAGGACCACCGCTTCACGGTGGCCGAGCAGCTTCAGGAGCTTGGTGTGACCGGGGCATCTATTTTGCTCGAGCCCGCCGCGCGCAATACGGCCCCCGCGATTGCCCTTGCCGCGATGCAGGCGGCCAGGAATGACGCAGACGCCATCCTGCTGGTGTTGCCGGCTGACCACCTGATCGGCGACGAAGCGAGCTTCGTCGCCGCCGTCATGCGTGCCGCGCCGCTTGCGACCCAGGACTGGCTGGTTACCTTCGGCATTCGTCCCGAGGCCCCGGAGACTGGGTTCGGCTACATCAAGCGCGCCGAAGGTGTTTCCGATGCCGGCTTCAAGGTCGCGCAGTTCGTCGAGAAGCCGAATGCGGAAACAGCTGCCAAGTACGTCGAGAGCGGTGATTTCGACTGGAACTCCGGTATGTTCCTGTTCAAAGCCTCGCGCTACCTCGAAGAGCTGCAGAAGCATTCGCCGGCGATCCATGCCGCCACGATAAAAGTATTCGCCTCGGCCCAGCCAGACCTCGACTTCGTCCGCTTCGACAAGGCCGCCATGGTCGAGGTCCCAGACGACTCCATCGACTATGCAGTCATGGAGAAGACCGATCGCGCTGCCGTAGTTCCAGTGAGCTGCCGCTGGAGCGACATAGGCTCCTGGTCCGCCTTGTGGGAAGCCGCCCACAAGGATGCTGACGGCAATGCGACTCATGGCGACGTCATCATGCACGACACGCGCAATACCTTGGTGCGCACTCACGAGCGTCATATGGTCGCGACTATCGGCCTCGACGACGTCGTGATAGTCGCCACGCCCGACGCGACCCTCGTCGCCGCACGTGACAAGGTCCAGCACGTCAAGAAGATCGTCGACCAGCTCAGCAGCGCGGGCCGCAGCGAGCATCTAGCACATCGCCAGGTCTATCGCCCCTGGGGCAGCTACGACTCGATCGATATGGGTGAGCGGTTCCAGGTGAAGCGCATCGTCGTCAAACCAGGCTCCGTTCTCAGCCTGCAGATGCATCACCATCGCGCGGAGCACTGGATCGTCGTGTCGGGTACCGCCGAGGTTACCTGTGGCGAGAAGGTGTTCCTGCTCGCCGAGAACCAGAGCACTTACATTCCGCTGGGCGTAACGCACCGCCTGCGCAATGTCGGCAAGGTGCCGCTTGAGCTGATCGAGGTGCAGTCAGGCAGCTATTTGGGTGAGGACGATATCGTGCGCTTCGAGGATGTCTACGGGCGCGCGTAAGTCCGAACGTTCAGACGAAGAACGGCGGGCCACTTAAGAAGTGGCCCGCTTTTTTATGCTGAAGTTCCGCCGATGAGGCTACGCAAGTCGGCCGTCCTGGCCTCCATCAGCCTCGCATCGCCGCGCGCCTCAACATTCAGGCGAAGCAGCGGCTCCGTGTTCGACGAGCGAAGATTGAAGCGCCACGTGCCGAACGACATGCTGACACCATCGATATTCTCGATGCTCTCGGCTGCGGCCTTGTAATGCGCAACGATGCGGGCCACCGTCGCCGGGGCCTCGTCTACGCGGAAGTTGATCTCGCCGCTGCACGGATACGCCGCCATTCGCTCGACAAGCATGTCGGTCAGCGACGTACCGGTCTTGCCGATGCGTTCGGCCACGAGCAGCCACGGGATCATCCCGGAGTCGCAATAAGCGAAGTCACGGAAGTAGTGATGCGCACTCATCTCGCCGCCGTAGACGGCATCCTCGGAGCGCATGCGCTCCTTGATGAATGCGTGGCCCGTTTTACTCTCGACAGCGATACCGCCAGCCGCCGCGACCATGTCGACGGTGTTCCAGGTGAGGCGCGGATCGTGGATGATCTTCGAACCTGGGTGCTTCTCGAGCAACTGGGCGGCAAGCAGGCCAACGATGTAATAGCCCTCGATGAAGCCGCCCTGTGCGTCGAACAGGAAGCAGCGATCAAAGTCGCCGTCCCAGGCGATGCCCATATCCGCACCCGAAGCGACCACGGCCTTCGCCGTCGCATCGCGATTCTCCGGCAGGAGAGGATTGGGAATACCGTTCGGGAAAGTGCCATCTGGCTCGTGGTTCACGCGGACAAAGGTGAAAGGCAGGTGCGTCTCGAGCAGATCCACGATCGCCCCTGCACCACCATTTCCCGCGTTGACCACGATTTTCAGCGGACGAAGGGCCGCCACATCGATATAGCTAAGCAAATGCGCGATATATGCCGACTTGTCGTGGTCCGTACGGACAGCGCCGCGAGCCGGACCCGGCTCATCGAACGCATTCTCTTCGACCATGCGCTCGATATCGCGAAGACCGGTGTCGCCGCTGATCGGACGCGCATCTTCGCGCACCAGCTTCATGCCGTTGTAGTCGATCGGATTGTGGCTGGCGGTAACCATGATGCCGCCGGCGACGCCACGGTACGCGGTCTGGAAGTACACCTCTTCCGTGCCGCACAGGCCGATATCGATCACCTGGCGACCTTCGTCGGCGAGGCCCCGGGCCACTTCGGCTGCAAACGTGGGGCTATCCAGGCGGATGTCATAACCGACGACCACCTCGCCATCGCCCACCGTTCGCGCAAAGGCGCGACCGATCCGGTAAGCAATATCCGCGTTGAGTTCATCCGGAACCCGGCCGCGGATGTCGTAAGCCTTGAAGCACTTCATGCGATTTTCCTGGAGGCGAACATCCACTCGAGCGTGGTGCGCAACGGAATGATGTCGAGCGGGCCCACCAGCGACTGCAGGCGGCGGTTGTCGCCCGTGAGACGAGCCACCTCGTTGCCACGGACAAACGCGGGATTCACCCGAACCTCGATCTCGTAGCCGGCGATCTCCTGCATCATGCCGATGACCTGCATCAGCGAGACGGACGTCCCCGAGCACAGATTGACGGTCTGGCCGGCGGCGTTCGCGGACAGCAGGCGAACGTACGCGTCTGCGACAAAACGAACGTCCTGGAAGTCACGCGCGACATCGATATTGCCGAGCTCGATCACACGCTCGCCGCGCTGGAAGTGCGAGACGATTTTCGGAAGCAGGAAGTTATCCGCCTGCCCCACGCCAGTGTAGTTGAAGGGCCTTGCGAGAACGATCGGCAGACGATCGGACCACAGCTTCGCCATGTATTCCATCGCGAGCTTGCTGACGGCGTAATCGTTCGCCGGCGACGGCTCTACCGACTCGCTCAGCAGCTCTACATCGCTGTTGCCGTAGACATTGGCGCTGCTGGCGAGCAAGACGGCACGCGGAGCCGTCGACAGGGCAGCCAGCGACTCCATCAGGTGACGCGTACCGACGACGTTCGTACGGTACATCTCATCGGCGTCGCCGTGAGCCACGAAGGCGATGGCAGCAAGATGGATGACAGCATCCGGACGCGCATCGGCCACCGACTGGGCAACCGCCGCGCGATCGAGCAGGTTGACCGAAGGCGAGTCGAGGTCCTTGGGCTGTTCGACCAGCCCAAGGACCTCATATCCCGCCGCGCGTAGCGCCGCGGCCACGTAGTGACCTGTGAAGCCCTTATGGCCGGTAACCAGCACCCGGCCGGGCGCGCCCTCAGAACGAGGCGTCACGTTCATTCCGGCGCAGATCGGCTTCGACCATCATTTTGCAGAGGCTCTCGAGGGTGGTCTCGGGCTTCCAGCCGAGCTTCTGGAACGCCTTAGTGGGGTCGCCAATGAGCAGTTCGACTTCCGCCGGGCGGTAGAACTTCGGGTTGATCTTCACGAGTAGCTTGCCGGTCTTGCGGCAGGTACCGGTCTCATTCTCCTCGCTACCCTTCCAGTCGATGTCGATATCGACCGCAGCAAATGCGAGCGTCACGAAATCGCGCACGGTCTCCGTACGGTTGGTCGCAAGCACGTAGGTGTCCGGCTCATCTGCCTGCAGCATGCGCCACATGCCTTCGACGTATTCCTTGGCGAAGCCCCAGTCACGCTTTGCGTCGAGGTTACCCAGCTCCAGTACGTCGAGCTTGCCGAGCTTTATCTTGGCAACCGAGTCCGTGATCTTGCGGGTGACGAATTCACGGCCACGCAGCGGCGACTCGTGATTGAAGAGGATGCCGCTGGAGCCGAAGATGCCGTAGGACTCGCGGTAGTTCACCGTGATCCAGTGGGCGTAGAGCTTGGCCACGCCATACGGGCTGCGCGGATAGAACGGCGTGTCTTCCTTCTGGGGGACGGCCTGCACCTTGCCGAACATTTCCGAGGTCGACGCCTGGTAGAAGCGAACCTTCGGATTGACGATTCGGATGGCTTCGAGCATATGCAGGGCGCCAACGCCCGTGATCGCCGCCGTGGTAGCCGGCTGGTCGAAGGAGACGCCGACGAAGCTCTGCGCCGCCAGGTTGTAGACCTCGGTCGCGCCCGTGGCCTGGAGCAGCCGGATCGCCGAGCCGCCGTCGGTCAGGTCGAACTCTACCAGCTCGAGGTTCGGGTGGTTTTGGATGCCCAGCTCTTCGATGCGCCAGAAGTTGACCGAGCTCGTGCGCCGATAGGTCCCATAGACGCGGTAGCCCTTTTCAAGGAGCAACTCTGCCAGGTAGGCGCCGTCCTGGCCCGAGATTCCGGTGATCAGTGCTGTTTTCATCTGCTTCCGTCGCTGTAAATAATTGATTTAGCTGGACCCCCCATTTTCCACGAGGGGCCCGGGTGACTCAAGTCCAAAAGCGCCTTCGAGCACGCCGGCCTAGGTGGAGGATTCGATCTCTGAGGCAACTATCTCCACGGACCTGAAAACCAGTTCCGCTTCGGCATCGACCATGATCCTCACCTGCAGGTCGCTGATATCCTCGTCCAGGACGACATCGAGCGCCCCGATCGTTCCGACACCATGGACCAGCGGGTCGGAAACCACTCGCCAACGCCCAGCCTGGGCAACCACGTCCACCCAGGCGCTTCCGGAGCCGACGGGAAAGTCACCGGCTATGCGAATGGAATACCGCCCCGCAGCAACCTCAATCCCTGGCGTCCCGAAAAGTAGCCCGGGCACACGTGTCGTTGCGCGGCATTCCCGGGCGAGAGCCCCGGTCGTGGCATCAGCGCGATAATCGCTGGCAAGGAATCGACGATCCCCACCCGGTGACCAACTGTCTTGCCAGGCACCGCCGACAACGACATCGACCAATTGAGCGGCACTCTGTTGCCATGTCAGCCACGGCATACCTCGGGATTCCGGCGCATATCCCTGCGTGCGAAGGTCGATCCAACGCTCAACCGCATCAGCCAGCGACTCTGCCTCGAGTCCGCTGAAATAGTACGCGTGCTCACCGGCCACCTCCCGGAACACCGGGAGGTCTCGCGCGACGATCGGCAGACCATACTGCGCCGCTTCGATCAGCGGCAGGCCAAAGCCTTCACCCTCGGATGCTGCGAGGAGGCCAGAAGCGGCGTGGTACATCGAAATCAGCTCGTTGTCGTTAGCTTTCTCGAGCCAGAACAGGCGTTTTCCGCGCTCCGGGTGATTCCGCAACCGGGAAGCCAGTTTCTCGACGTGCCACCCCTGCTTGCCGACGATGACGAGATTGACGTCGATTCCGCGACGCCAAAGCACTTCGAACGCCGCCAACGCCTGCCCGTGGCCCTTCCGCGGCTCCACCGTCCCAACCATCAAGAGCGTCGGCTGGGAATCCAAGCCGGACGGCAGTGCCGAAGGATCAGCGACGTCTCTCACACCCTTGGCCAGGTCCGCCCCCAGATGAAACCATCCCAGGCGCAGCGGCGTGGATCGCGATGGACCCGCTTGAGGAAGCCACCGCTTGAACTCGTCGGCGACAGTGCGCGAAATAGCCACGATGCCGTCGGCGACCTCCGCGATCGCCTCATACCACGCACGAAATGTCGGAAGGCCAGGCGGATCAAAGCAATCCGGCCGGAGAAGCGGAAGCATGTCGTACACCACGAAGGTCACTTTTACGCCGAGGCTCCGCATCCGCACGAACGTGCTCTTGTGAGCGGGGACGAGATGAGCCGCGAGGTCGAGACCAAGGAAGATGTCGCCCTGACGAAAATCAACCGGGCTGTCACCGGGAAGCGTCGCCGTGCCATGAAACCGCTTCCCCACGTAAGAGCGAGCGTAACGAAAGACGTCCCCCGGGTGAATATAGACCGGCTCGACCCGGAAGCCGTCCGGTACCGCATCGAGCATTTCCGCCACAACGTGCCGGACGACGCGCTGAATACCCGTGCCCGCGTCGGTGAGCACGAGTTGGGAGATATCGACGTACAGCACCCTCTGCGTGAAACGGGGCGGGGAATTTTCGGCCAGGGCGGCAGCGAGCCTGGAAAGATCATCCGTCGCGAGAGCGGAGACGCCGGGAATCGAAACCAGTTCGTCGATGTTCGATGACGCAATGGAGGATTCTTCCAGGCGCGACGGGTTCGCGACCCGCCAACGCGGGGATCCGAATCCCAACAATGCCATTGGCAAGGCGGCCAGTCCGTCGACGGCCTCGCGGCGACCGAGGGCCGAATAACCACCCCAGCCGTAGAGCATCGCCGCCAGCAGGGTCGGGTTCTCGCGAGTCAGTGCCTGGGCAACCGCATCGCAGGTTTCGTCGTGCGGCAACAAGGTTGCGTAGCAATCCTTGGCGGCAATCAGCAACGATGCGGACGAAGCCTCATTTCGGACGTCGACGTATACCTCGTCGAACATGGATCCGATAAACGAGTGAATCGAATGTTTCTTCCACCCGGAAGGGAGGGTGGCATGCGCAAACACCTGATTGCCGAGGTCACCAAAAACTTCCGCGCGACCCAGCAGGGTTGCCAGCTCCCGGTCGGGAGGTCCCGCGCTGAGCAGAGCGATTCGTCGAGATCGACGATCGACAGGAGGCAGCGCCTCGGGCACGAGCCCCTTCCGGGCCTCGAAACGACACTCGATCGCCTCCCATGCGCGCCGTGCAGACTCCGACCAGGAGAAGCGCTTCGCCTGTTCGAGACCGTGCGTGCGCATTCGCCCCCGGAAATCGTCGTCTGTGAGCCCCCGACGCAATGCTGCCGCTATCGACGAAACGTCGTAAGGATCGAAGAGAGCCTCGTCGCAGTCGATAACCTCCGGCAGACTGGTCGTATTCGAACCGACCACGACGGCACCGCACGACATAGCCTCCAATGCCGGAAGCCCGAATCCTTCATGTGTGGACGGGAAGGCGTAAAGCGCACACGCGTTGTAGAAGCGGACGAGTTCATCATCACTGACAAAGCCGGTGAACACGAGTTCATCCGCAGAAAGACCGTGAGCGTCACGTGCCTCCTTGAGAGCTACAAGTTCCGGCTCGCCAATCCCCCCAACGAACACGAGCTGATACGTCTCGCGCGCCACCGTCGGTAGCGCCGCATACGCCTCGATTAGTCGGACGAGGTTCTTTCGTGGGTCGTACCCGCCCGCATACATCACGAACGGCCTGACGATGCCATATTTGCGGCCAACCGCAATGGCGCTCACCTTGCCGCTCAGCACCTTGAAAACGGGATCGACGGCCGCGGAAATGTTCACGACAGCGCTATCCGCCACACCAAGCAGGTTAGATGCCTCCCGTGTAGTGAAGTCGGAGATACCTAACAGCAGGTCGCAGCGACGAAGATGCTCGAGCTTGCGCATGTACCAGGTGGCGACATTTGGATTGGCCAGGTACACCTCGGGCACTACCAGCGGAATCAAGTCAAACACAATGGCTACTTGGAGAGCTGAGGACCCAGGTCGAACCGAGGTGACCACAGCGTCGCCATAGCCATCGACCATACTCATGGTGAGTACGACGTCTGCGTGGAAGGCCTCGATGTACTGCTCTCGGACGCGCTCGGCCAGCAAACCTCGCACGTGGTTAGCCGGATCGATCGCTGCGGTAGGGGGCACACTTTGCCAGCAGACTACCCGCTCTTGCGGAACGACATCGAGGAGAACGTCGCGCAGAAACGCCGCGGACGACACCATGGCGCCATTGAGGAGAAACCAGACCTCATGCTCCCTGTGCGCGAGCGCCATCGCCTTTGCAAGAGCGAGACAGTACCGCCCCACACCGCGGATGCGGCCACCCGGCGACTGGCATGCCTGCAGGTCGATCAGTACGCGCATAAGCTCCCCATAAAAAAAAGCGCTCTCAACTGTCCAATTTTCGCTCAATGGCGGCGCGCAACTGCCCTTCCACAGCTTCTGCGCTTTCCGTCATGGCAACCGGTGGGCTGTCGCCAACTCCCGTCATGCCGGCAGGGAAAAGAAACGCCCTTGCCCGCCGGCCTATCCTCGTCTCCGGGCCTGCGACGGCGCGTACCGCCGCACGAAGTCCTGGAGTACGCAACGCCACGCGCATCAATGGCCTTGATGCCCTGGCTGCCCGCGCGACGGCAGGGCGACTCATTCGCCACACCAGCCGTGCACCGCGCCGGGCTTGCGACTTCAATTGCCGAACCGGCGCCGTCAGGCGCCACGATGTGCTGTGCAACATTGCATGGACCATGTATTCGCGCTGCGAAAGCTCCACTTGGAGCTGAGCGATCCGGCTGGTCAACTCGTGATGCTGCTGAAGCACGCGGGAATGCTCCCGTATCATGCCGTCGTGCAGTGCGTCGCGTCGGGCGATGGCAGCACCGAGGTCCTCTTCGGCGCGCGCGCGCCAACGGGCGTGCTCTTCCGTAGCCATGCCCAGACTTCTCGACAGCTCGGCCACCATCGATCGCAACGAGCTGATCTCGCTATCCAGGTGACGCACGTGATCGGTCAGGTTATGCGCCTGGAGATGGAACTGCACGCGTTGTTCGTGCGCTTCCTTGTCGCGCGCCCGTTCGTAGTTGTCGAAGACATTAGGCGGCAAGGCGAACTCCGCACGGAGTTCGTCGTGTTCCTTTGCAACAAAATAGAGATTCAGGCCGTCATTGTAGACTCTCGTGTAGCCGCGATCGGTGAGCAGACTTTCCCACTGCCAAGCCGTACTCACTTGGCTGTTGGGTTCCGTCGCTTCGACCACGACGATCCACGGACGCACTGTCTCGAAAGAGCAAGAGGCGAGCGCGGCGCGCTCAGCACCTTCACAGTCGATCTTCAGGAAATGCACTTCATCGAAAGCGTTCGAACTGAGTATTTCGTCGAGAGGAACGGCGCGAACCTTACGTTCGATGACTTCTCGACCTTCGGCAGTATATCGCGCGGCAAGTGCTGGATCGGTCGTCGAAAGACCCGTACCTTGCACCTCGAAGAAAGAGAGGTTGGCTCCATCGCCGACCGCAATATTCAGATTGACGTCGTGCGGCCTGTCGACCTCGAGCATGTCGAACCAGTACCGGACAGGCTCAATATTTATTCCTCGCCAACCCATCAGCGAGAATGCCTTTGTGACGGAGTCGACGGTCGGATGCTGGGCACCAACGTCGACGTAGACGCCGTGCCGCACGTGCTTCAACGCACGATGCAGCATGACGTCCTCGAAATTTTGAGCGTAGCTAACGAAAGTCATGGCAGGGACTTGATATCAATCTTCGGAGGAATCCAGGCACTGCCGACGAAGTGAGCATGCGAATGATTGGCGACCGTAAAAATCAAGGCCAGGTCACGCCACTCGTAGTTGTCGACCAGGTGGGTATCAGTACTCACCAGTGCGGTCGAAATTGAATAGCTCCCGGGACCCAGATTCATCGTGAACCGGGCCACGTAGGACACCGTGCAACCAGCAGGAACATCGTCGACAACTTGCCTGGTATGAAAGGTGTTGGTTCCAAAGACCGGTTGCCCAAGCCGATCCTTGATCATGTACCCCAACACCAGCCGCGGAATGTCAGCTCGAGCCTCGACATCTATCCGCAATTCGACATCCTGCCCGACGTCGATGAATTCGATCCGCTCCCCATCCATGGCATAGAGCTGAATTTCTTTGACAACGGCTTCGAACGTACCCGAGGTGGTCTGTACCTGCCCCGTCTCCAGGCGTTCCACCTTCATCGTACTGTTCTCGCGCTCGGCGATGAGCGCGTTATAGGCATCCATGACTTCCACGGGGTCGCCGTCACGAACGACACGCCCTCCCTGTAGCAAGACTGCCCGGTCGCACATGCTTTGAATGGCGCCGCTGTCATGCGACACGATCAATAGGCTCGTCCCTTGCTCGCGGAACTCTTTAATGCGCTTGAAACACTTGTGCTGGAAATAAGCATCGCCGACGGACAGTGCCTCATCCACGATGAGAATATCAGGGCGGAACGCCGTTGCAACGCTGAATGCGACACGCATCTGCATGCCGCTGGAATATGTGCGAACGTGTTCGTCGAAGTACTCGCCGATCTCAGCGAACGCCTCGATATCCGGAATAGCCGCGTCTATCTGATCTCGCGAAAAACCCATCAGGCCAGCAGCGTGGTACACGTTCTGCCGACCCGTGAGGTCAGGACTAAAACCCATGCCGAGCTCAAGAATGGCAGCGATCCGGCCATGCACTGCAACCGAGCCCTCGGTTGGCATAAGCGTACGGGTAATTAGCTTGAGTAACGTGCTCTTGCCCGCACCATTCTGTCCTACGATGCCGATGGCTTCCCCACGGCCAACGACGAAGGAAATATCGCGCAGGACCCAATGTTCATGGCGTGGGGTCACCGTGACGCCGAACCACGAGGCGAAACGCTTGAATTCGCTTCCATAGTCACGGAAGGCCTTTCCCAGCCCGCTTACTTCGAGGATGTTAGACATCAGAGGACATCCACCATTTCGGGCGCGGCGCGCCTGAACATCAGAAAAGCGATCGCCAGCAGGAATACGCTCCCAAGGGCAGTCCAGGCGAGCGGAATGAGCGCAGGCCCCTGTCCGTACAGCAATACGTTCTGAAATGCTGAGACGATATAAAAAAGTGGATTCGCCGCGATGACACGGCCAAATCCGGCGGGAAGGATGCTCGGCATATAGACGATCGGCGTGATCCAGAACCACAACTGCAAGACCACAGCCATAACCTGACCGACATCGCGAACGAATACGTTGATGACACCTAGGAGCAAACCCAGTCCGAGCGAGAACGCGACATTAATCGCCACCAGCAGCGGAATCCAAAGAAATGCCCAAGTCGGCGGATGACCAACGATCGCAAAGATGAAAATTGTCGCAATGAACAGAAAAAGATTACTGACCAGAGCGGAGCCAACTGCGATGAACGGCAGTGTCGCGCGCGGGAAGTAGATTTTCTTCATCAGATTGCCGTTGTCGACGAACAACGTCAGCGAGCGCGTCACCACTTCGATGAACAGCGACCACGCAAGCATGCCGGCCATCAGATAGATGGAGTACGCGTACTGATTCGTCGTTCCGGGAAGCTTGGCGCCCATGACGCGCGAAAGGACGACGGAGTAGATGGCAACCTGCGCCAGTGGCTGCAGAACCATCCACGCGGCGCCCAACCGGCTGCGGGCAAAGCGCGCTTTCAGGTCGTTTTTGACCGAGGAGAGAATGAAGTTGCGGTAGCGCCAGACAGCACGTAGTAACTCGCTCATAGGATCATTCTTCTCTCGCAGGGACGGGCGCCAGGCAGGCCAAGTCGACCGCCATCAACGGGCCAGCGCCCGGCCAAGCTCCGAACGCAAATCTTCCACATCCTCCACGCCCACCGACAACCGGATCAACCCATCACTGATCCCCAGCCGCTTACGCGTCGCCGGCGGGATCGACGCATGCGTCATGATCCCCGGATGTTCGATCAGGCTCTCAACGCCACCGAGCGACTCGGCCAGCGCGAAAATCTCGCAACGCTCGAGCATCTTGCGTGCGGCACGCAGACCGCCCTTCACCTCGGCCGAAATGATCCCGCCGAAACCATCCATCTGCCGACGCGCCAGCGCATGCTGCGGGTGCGACTTCAGGCCGGGGTAGATGACTTTCTCGATGGCCGGATGCTTTTCGAGCCAGCGCGCGATATCCAGCGCGGATTCGCAGTGCGCCTTCATGCGCAGGTGCAGGGTCTTCAGGCCACGCATGGCCAGGAACGAATCGAACGGACCGGCGACCGCGCCCACCGAGTTCTGCAGGAAGCCCATGCGCTCTGCCATTTCCTCGTTGGCAGCGACGACGATGCCGCCGACCATGTCCGAATGGCCATTGAGGTACTTGGTAGCCGAATGCAGCACCAGGTCCGCGCCGTATTCGATCGGGCGCTGGAGCATGGGCGAGCAGAAGGTGTTGTCGACGACGAGGATCAGGCCGTGCTTCTTCGCGAACGCAGAGAGCTTGGCCAGGTCGACGAGCTTGAGCATCGGATTGGTCGGCGTTTCCGCCCAGATCATCTTCGTGTTCGGCTTCAGCGAAGCTTTGAGCGCCGCCGTGTCGTTGAGATCGATGAAGGTGAAGTCCAGCCCGGCGGAGCGGCGACGAACGCGCTCGAACAACCGGTAGGTGCCACCATAGAGGTCGTCCATGGCGATGACGTGGTCGCCCGAGTCGAGCAGATCTAGGACGGTGGAGGCGCCGCCCAGGCCAGAACCGAAAGCGAAGCCGGCGACACCGCCCTCGAGGTCGGCGACGCAACGCTCATAGGCCATGCGGGTAGGATTCTGGGTACGCGAGTACTCGTAGCCTTGATGCTTGCCCGGACTGGACTGCACGTAGGTCGAGGTCGCATAGATCGGCGTCATGATCGCGCCCGTCGACGGATCAGGGTGCTGACCGGCGTGGATCGCCCGGGTGCCCAGACCGAATACTTGCGTCGCTTTCTTGGAAGCCATTGATCTACCTGAAATAATTGTTCCGAGCGCGCACCATGCGCCACGGTAAAGCGACTCATATTACCGTCTTGGCGGCCTCTCGGCTGGGTAGTCTGAAGCGGTGTTCATCTAGGTCCGGTGTAGGCGACGGTCGGCGCCCGATCGCCCATAATCGGCGCCATCGCCTGGGAGACCTCACCCTGGGCCACATCAAGGTCGTTCATGTCCACACTTCTGGTCACCGGCGGCGCCGGCTTCATCGGCGGCAATTTCGTTCATCGGGCCGTGGCGGCCGGCCACCGCGTCGTCAACCTGGACAAGCTGACTTACGCCGGCAACCTGTCCACCCTGGCGCCTCTCCGTGGCCACCCGGGCCACCGGTTCGTCCACGGCGACATCGGCGACGCGCCGCTCGTCGCGTCCCTTCTGGCCGAGCACCTGCCGGACGCCGTGGTCAATTTCGCCGCGGAGTCGCATGTCGACCGTTCCATCGATGGGCCAGCCGCCTTCATCCAGACCAACGTCACCGCGACCCTGGCACTGCTGGAAGTAACCCGCGACCACTGGCGCGGCCTGACCGGCGCCCAGGCGCAGGACTTCCGCTTCCTGCACGTGTCTACGGATGAGGTCTACGGCTCGCTCGGCCCCGAGGGGCGCTTCACCGAGAGCACACCGTACGCACCGAACTCGCCGTACTCGGCCTCCAAGGCCGCGTCGGACCACCTCGTGCGGGCGTTCCACCACACGTACGGCCTGCCCGTACTGACGACCAACTGCTCTAACAACTACGGTCCGTACCAGTTCCCCGAGAAACTGATCCCCCTCGTCATCCAGAAAGCCCTGGCGGGCGAGGAGCTGCCTGTGTATGGCGATGGCCTCAACATCCGCGACTGGCTCTTCGTGGAAGACCACTGTGACGCCATTGCTGCGGTGCTCGAGAAGGGCACGCCGGGTGAGACCTACAACGTGGGCGGCGACAGCGAACAGACCAACCTCGACGTGGTGAAGACCATCTGCGCACTTCTGGACGAGCGCTTGCCGACGGGCGCCCCCCGCGCCTCGCTCATCCGCTTCGTTCGCGATCGCCCCGGCCACGACCGGCGCTACGCGATCGACGCAGGCAAGATCCAACGCGACCTCGGCTGGACCCCGCGCAACGATTTCGCCTCCGGTCTGGCACTCACCGTGGACTGGTATCTGGCCAATCAGGCATGGGTAACAGGCATTCTCGACGGCAGCTATCGGATGGAACGACTCGGACAATGAAGAATCGCAAGGGAATCATCCTCGCCGGCGGATCTGGAACCCGGCTGTACCCGATCACCCAGGGCGTCAGCAAGCAGCTTCTGCCGGTGTACGACAAACCGATGATCTACTACCCGCTGGGTACCCTCATGCTGGCTGGTATTCGCGAGATCCTCGTGATCAACACGCCGCACGAGCAGGCCATGTTTCAGCGCCTCCTCGGTGACGGTTCGCAGTGGGGCATCTCGATCCGCTACGCCGTGCAGCCCAGCCCGGATGGTCTCGCCCAGGCCTTCCTGATCGGCCGGGAGTTCCTCGACGGCGCCCCGAGCTGCCTGGTGCTGGGCGACAACATCTTTTACGGCGACGGCCTTACCGAGCGCATGCGACGGGCCGACGCGCGCGACGAAGGCGCCACGGTGTTCGGTTACTGGGTGCGCGACCCGCAGCGCTACGGCGTCGCCAGCCTGGGCGAGAACGGCAAAGTCCTCGACATCGAGGAAAAACCGGCGAGACCGAAGTCGAACTACGCGGTCACCGGCCTTTATTTCTACGACGAACATGCACCGACGTACGCGTCCGAGCTACGACCCTCGGTGCGTGGCGAACTGGAAATCACCGATCTCAACCGACGCTACCTCGGACAGGACCAACTTCACCTCGAGCAACTCGGCCGCGGCTACGCCTGGCTGGATACAGGCACGCACGAATCCCTGATGGAAGCCGGCAATTACATCCAGACCATCGAGAATCGCCAGGGCCTGAAGATCTGCTGCCCGGAGGAAATCGCCTTCGTCAACGGATGGATCGATCGCGAACAGCTGGGCCGCCTCGCCGAGCCCCTGTCCAAAGTCGGATACGGCCAGTATCTTCTCCGGCTCGCCGAACTGGATGGACAAGCGTGAAGTGCATTGCCACGGAACTCCCGGGTGTCGTCATCGTCGAACCAACGGTGCACGGCGACGAACGCGGGTTCTTCTATGAAAGCTTCAACCAGGCGCGCTTTGCAGCCAACGGTATCGACGCGAGCTTCGTGCAGAGCAACGTATCCCGTTCGCGGCGCGGTGTGTTGCGCGGGCTCCATTATCAGTGGCCGAATCCGCAGGGCAAACTGGTCAGCGTGCTCGATGGCGAGGTCTATGACGTCGCGGTAGACATCCGCCCGGACTCTCCCACGTTCGGCCAGTCCGTCGCGGTCATGCTTTCCGGCGACAACAAACGCCACCTTTGGATCGCTCCTGGGTACGCCCATGGATTCTGCGTGGTCTCCGACGAAGCCACCTTCGTCTACCAATGCACCACGCTTTATGACCCGGCCGCCGATGCGGCGGTGCGCTGGAACGATGCGCGCTTCGCCATCGACTGGCCGGTATCCGATCCCGAGCTCTCGGCAAAGGATCGCAAGGCGCCGTTCTTCGACGACGTGCCGCGCGATCGGCTTCCCGATTACCTGCCGTGAAGATCCTGCTACTCGGGGCCGACGGTCAGCTGGGTGGCTATCTGCACCGTACGCTGCCGACCCTCGGTGAGGTGCACGCTTCGTCGCGGTCCGCCGCAGACGATTCGCTACGCTGCGACCTCTCCAACCCTGCGGCGGTGCACTCCCTACTTGACCGCCTTCGCCCCGACCTGGTCGTGAACGCGGCTGCCTACACGGCCGTGGACCAGGCGGAGTCGGACGTGGATGCCGCGACACGGATCAACGCGGTCCTGCCGGGACTCATCGGCTCCGCGGTCGCGAACTGGGGCGGTGCGGTGATTCACTATTCCACCGACTACGTCTTCGACGGCACGGCGCATCACCCGTATACCGAAGACGATGCCACCGCGCCGCTAGGCGTCTATGGCCGCAGCAAGCTCGCCGGCGAGCAGGCTTTGGCGGCAACCGGGGTGGACCATCTCGTGCTGCGCACCGCCTGGGTGTACAGCCTTCGGGGACGCAATTTCCTCACGACCATGCTGCGGCTCGGCGCGGAGCGCGACACGCTAAGCGTCGTGGACGACCAGCACGGCACGCCAACCAGCGCCGGCTTCCTCGCCAGGGCAACCACGCATATCGCCGATACGTGGCTGAAGGAAAGGCCGCACGCGCGGCGACGCGGCGTCTTTCATCTGACGGCCGCGGGCGCTGCGACATGGCATGGGTTTGCGACGGCTATCTTCGACGAGGTCGCGGCAAGCGGACGCCTGCCGACGAAGCCATCGGTACGGCCCATCGCGACGGCCGATTACCCGACGCCGGCGAAGCGTCCGGCGTGGTCGGTGCTCGACACGACCAAGACCCTCGCTGCCTTCGGTGTCGTGCCACCGGACTGGCGCAGCGATCTGCGGAAGGTCCTGGCCGGCGATTACGACGCCGCGTCGTCGACGTAGCCGATCACCCTCGCGGGTGACCCTACAACGATCGCTCGTGCGGGCACATCTCGCGTCACCACGGCGCCCGCTCCGACCATCGCCCGCTCGCCGACCTCCAGCCCCGGCAGAATGGTCGCTCCGCCTCCGATCGATGCACCAGGGCGGACATGCGTCTGCGGGAAACGCCCCGGATGCTGCCGCGAGCGCGGCATCCGGTCGTTGGTAAAAGTCACATTCGGCCCGACAAATACATCGTCTTCAAGACGAACGCCGTCCCACAGCTGCACCCCGCTCTTCACGGTGACCCGGTCACCCACGACCACGTCGTTCTCGATGAAGCAGTGCGAGCAGATGTTGCAGTCCTCGCCGATGACCGCACCCGGGAGGATCACCACGAACTGCCAGACCCGCGTGCGGGCGCCGACGCTCGTCGACTGAACATCGGAAAGGGCGTGGATCGTTGCCTGGCTGGTCATGGGACGTCGCTCGCTAGCCGCTATTCCACCGTCACCGACTTGGCCAGGTTCCGCGGCTGATCCACATCCGTCCCCCGCTGCACGGCAACGTGATACGCCAGCAGTTGCAGCGGAATGGTAAACACCGCCGGCGCGATCAGGTCGCCGCCGCCGTCCACGCGAACCATGGCCACGTGTTCCGTGCCTTCGTCCATCTCTGCGCGCTCGTCCGCGAAGACGATCAACTCGCCGCCACGGGCGCGCACTTCCTGCAGATTGGACTTCAACTTGTCGAGCAGCGGACCGTTCGGCGCCACGGCCACGATGGGCATGTTCTCGTCGACCAGCGCCAGCGGGCCATGTTTGAGCTCGCCCGCCGGATACGCCTCGGCGTGGATATACGAGATTTCCTTGAGCTTGAGCGAGCCTTCCAGTGCCACGGGGAACTGCGCGCCGCGGCCGAGGAACAATGCATGCTGCTTATTGATGAAATGATCGGCGATCTTGATGATCTCCGGCTCGATCTTGAGCGCGTTCTCGATGTAGCGCGGCAACGACTGCAGTTCCTTGCAGTGCTCGAGGTACTTCGCACCATCCAGCCCACGACGACGACCGAGGTCCAGCGCCAGCAACGCGAACGCGGTGAGCTGGGTGGTGAACGCCTTGGTCGAGGCGACGCCGATTTCCGGACCCGCTCGCGTCATCAGACGCAGGTCGGACTCGCGAACCACCGACGACTCCGGCACGTTGCAGATGGCGAACGTGGCAAGGTACCCACGACGACGCGACTCACGCATGGCGGCCAGCGTGTCGGCGGTTTCGCCCGACTGCGACACGGCCACGAAGAGTGTGTTCTCCGGCACCACGACGTCGCGGTAGCGATACTCGCTGGCTACCTCGACGACGACCGGGATCCGCGCGAACTGCTCGATCCAGTACTTCGCCACCATGCCGGCGTGGTAGCTGGTACCGCAGGCGACGATATGAATCGCGCGCGTCTGCTCGAGGATCGGGTCGGCGTCGATACCGAAGATGTTCGGCAGGATGCCATGCGGGCCGATGCGGCCCTCCAGCGTATCGGCGACGGCACGCGGCTGCTCGAAGATTTCCTTCTGCATGTAGTGGCGATACTCGCCACGCTCCACCGAATCCGCGCTGATCTCGCTCTCGTGCGCGGTGCGGTCGACCCGCTGGCCATCGAGGCCGAACACCTCCACGGTTTCGCGCGTGATCTCGACGACGTCGTCTTCCTCGAGGTACATCATCCGATTGGTGACCTTGATGAGCGCCTGGGCATCCGAGCCGAGGAAGTGCTCGCCAATACCGATGCCGACCAGCAGCGGGCAGCCACGACGGGCGCCGACGATCCGCTCCGGCTCGTCCAGGCTCATCACGGCGATCGCATAGGCGCCTTCGAGTTCGCGCACGGCGGCCGTGACGGCCTCGCGCAGCGACTTGCCGGCCTGCACATGCTCGTCGATCACCGCACCCATGACCTCGGTATCCGTTTCCGAATGGAACACGCGGCCTTTCGCCCGCAGTTTGTCGCGGAGCGAGGCGTAGTTCTCGATGATGCCGTTGTGCACGATGGCGATGCGCCCTTGCACGTGCGGATGCGCGTTGACCTCGCTGGGCACGCCATGCGTCGCCCAGCGCGTGTGCGCGATACCCGTGCCGCCCGGCACCGGATCGGCATCGTAGAGGGCCTCCATCTCGCGGACCTTGCCCTTGGCGCGGACACGGCGGATTTCGCCGCCATCGGCGATGGCCATGCCCGCGGAGTCATAGCCACGGTACTCGAGGGCCTTCAGGCCAGCGATGAGGATGGGCGCGATATCACGCTGCGCGACGGCGGCGACGATTCCACACATGAGGCGTAATCCTTCTTAATTGACCTTGCGGCGCAGGTAATTGAGCAGATCGATACGGGTGATGAGCCCCAGGAACTGTTCGCCATCGACAACGATCGCCACGTGCCCTTTCTCGAACACGGACAAGAGTGCCTCGATCGGCTCGCGAACCTGGAGCATTTCCGGCGAAGCGATCATGGCCGTCGAGACGGGGTCGCGGAACCGGGTTTCATCGGAATGCACGTGCAGGAGCACATCGGATTCGTCGAGGATGCCGACGATGCGGTCACTCTCCATCACCGGCAGCTGCGAGACGTCGTACAGCTTCATTCGGTTGTAGGCGGTGACCAGCATGTCGTCCGGCTTGATCACGACCGTATCGCGCTGGGCGTACGGACGCAGGATCAGGTCGCGCAGATCGCCGAAGCGCTCCCGCTCGAGAAAGCCGTTGTCCAGCATCCAGTAGTCGTTGTACATCTTCGACAGGTACTTGTTGCCGGTGTCGCAGACCAGGGTGACCACGCGCTTGGGCTCGGTCTGTTCGCGGCAGTACTTCAGGGCGGCTGCCAGCAGGGTGCCGGTGGACGAACCGCCCAGGACGCCCTCCTTCGCCAGCAGCTCGCGCGCGGCCAGGAAGCTTTCCTTGTCGCTGATGGCGAAAGCCTTCTCGACCATCGAAAAGTCACTGATCGATGGCAGGAAATCTTCGCCGATCCCTTCGACCATCCAGCTGCCGGACTTCTCGGACAGGTTCCCCTCGTTGATGTACTCGGCGAGGATCGAGCCGACCGGATCGGCGAGGATGATGCGGGTGTTGGGCGAGTGCTCGCGCAGGTAGGCGGTCAGGCCGCTCATCGTGCCCGACGAGCCGCAGCCGACGACGATGGCGTCGACCTTTCCGTCCATCTGCTCGAGAATTTCCGGTCCGGTGGTTTGCTGGTGCGCCAACGGATTGTCCGGGTTGCCGAACTGGTTGATGAAATAGGCGCCTGGCGTCTCACGCGCGATGCGCTCGGCCATGTCCTGGTAGTACTCGGGATGACCCTTGGCCACGTCGGAGCGGGTAAGCACCACTTCGGCACCCATGGCCTTGAGGTTGAAGATCTTCTCGCGACTCATCTTGTCGGGAACGACCAGGACCAGGCGGTAGCCTTTCTGCTGCGCGACAAGGGCGAGGCCCAGGCCAGTATTGCCGGCCGTACCTTCCACGAGGGTGTCGCCCGGCTTGATCTTCCCGGCGCGCTCGGCGCCTTCGATCATCGACATGCCGATGCGGTCCTTTACCGAGCCACCCGGGTTGGCGCTTTCCAGCTTCAGGAAGAGCTCGCAACGGCCAGTATCCAGACGCTGGGCGCGCACCATGGGGGTGTGGCCGATCAGATCGAGGACGCTGTCATGAACGCTCATTGGAACTCCGTGTTTTCTCGGGCGCGGTCCCTGCGACCTCGCCCCTTTGGGCGCACATGATAAAGGCTGGCGCGCTGAACCGATGCCCGGCTTCTCGGCCGATCCAAAACGGTGTAGGCAAAGGACCATAAAAAAACGGGCACGTTCCCGTGCCCGTCTTCTTGAATGAGTGAACCCGGAGAGGGGTCAGTGTCGTGATTGCTGCCAGCTGTCCCACATTCGCTGGAGCTTCTCCTTGGCCTGCAGCTTTTCTTTCTTGAGGCCCGCCAGGCTTTGGTCGTCCATGGGCAGACAGCCGATATTGGCGTCATGCAGCTTGGTGTCGAGTTCTTGGTGGCGGTAAAAGAGACGACGGGTGTCGGCATCGGCGTGAATGAACTGCTCTACGTCGTCGCGCTGCTGGTTTTCGAACATAGCGAACTCCTCGCGTTGGGGAGGGCCGTCACGTGTTTTTCGCGTGACGGGAGTTCGAAGCTACTCCGCTCGGAGGGGTGTCGCAAGACCGATCTTTCTCAATCGGCAACCGAAAAAACGGTTGCAGGCGCAACGGTTTACCCGTCAAGTAAGCGCCGGACCCGCCGTCTGGCGGGGCCGGCACGGCCTGTGTGGGAGCCGATTCATCGGCGATTCGTGCAAGGCGGATCGTGCGTCTCATCCGCAAGCGTCCGATCGCCGCTGAAGCGGCTCCCACAGCGGGCCGGGGGCGTTTAGTTGCCGCCGCCTTTCTTCGACTTCTTCGGGGTGGGCGCCGGGTCGGCGGCACCGTCGGAGGAGCTGGCGTCACGCATGGCGCGTGCCGCCGCCTCGGCCAGCGCGGCCTGCTTCTTGGCGGCGTTGGCGACCTTGGCCTGGGCCGCGGCAACCTGACGCGCCTTGTCGCCCTCGGCCTTGGCCTGCTCCAGCGCCTGGGAGTACTCGACACCCTGCTGCTGCAGGCGGGCGGCCTCTTCCTGGATCATCTGGTTCTGGGCGCGCTGCTGTTCAAGCTGGCGACGGGCCATCTCGGCGTCGAGGCGGCTGGCCTCGAGCAGGATGGAGTCGTGCTCGCGGTCCAACTGGGCCGACTTGGTCTGGGCGTCCTGGAACTGGGCCATCGCCTTGGCGATATCCACCCGACGCTCGGCGATGTACAGGTAGTGCGCGTGCTCCTTGTCCTTGGGCTTGAACTGCGCCATCTGGTTGATCGCCTCGCGGGCCCGGGCCTGCTCGGCCTGGGCGTAGCCGCCGAGGACCGGGTCCGCCGAGAGCTGGTCCAGGCTGGAGTTCAGCCGGCGGATGTCGAGGTCGTCGGTGGCGGCCATGGCCGCCCCTGCCGAAAAAACGGCAAGGACCAGGGCGGAAAGGAGGATGGTCGAGCGCTTCATCACTGGCCTCCCTGATGGTCATTCAGCGGCTGGGTCTGGCCGCCGACGGGCGGCGGCGTGGTGTTGGTCGGTTCCGGCAGGACGCTTTCCGTCTCCTGCACGTTGGTCGGAATCGGCACCGTGTCATTCGCATGGTTGTCGATCATCTCGACGCGCATGCGCGAGTTTTCCTGGCTCTTGGTCTGGTTCTGGGCGCGGGCGGCACCCAGCCGGGCCTTGGCCCGGGCCAGTTCGCTATCCGCACGGGACTCGTCCGCCAGCACGGCGGCCTCGTCGTACTTGCGGCTCGCCATGGCGGTTTGCGCCTGGCGGAACTTACCCTGCGCGTAGTCGAGGTCGACCGGCGCATAATCGGCTGCACCAGCGTCGCGCGCCGCCTGTAGCTGGGCAAGTGCCTGGTTCATGGCACCATCCGGCGGCGGAGCGCTGGCACAGCCAGCGAGAGTAGCGATCGCCAGGGCCAATGAGGCCAGGGCGAGGAGCCGGCGGCCCTTGGAAAGGGCTTTCGACGGCAAGATGTGCACCATCACTCGTTATCCTCTTACAGGTTTGCGAGATATTGTCGATATAAGAAGGTCTAGGGAGACCTCGTCTCGATTGTAATGCGAACGCCCGGGGGTTTAGGTGGATATCGGTTATTTCCTGAAGCTAATGGTGGACAAGGGTGCGTCGGACATGTTCCTGACGACCGGAGCCCCCGTGAACATCAAGGTGGAAGGCAAGCTCTACCCGTTAGGTAACACGGGCCTGCCTAGCGGCATGGTGAAGAAAATCGCCTATTCGCTGATGGACGAAGGCCAGGTGCCCCAGTTCGAACGCGACCTCGAGCTCAACATGGCCCTGGCCGTGAAAGAGGCGGGGCGCTTCCGTATCAACGTGTTCAAGCAGCGCGGCGAGATCGGCATGGTCATCCGTGCCATCAAGAGCGAGATCCCCTCGCTCGAGGAACTCCGCCTGCCCACGATCTTCCGCGACCTGATCATGGAGCCGCGCGGGCTGATCCTCTGCGTGGGCGCCACCGGCTCCGGCAAGTCGACCACGCTGGCGGCCATGCTGGACCACCGCAACAACAACAGCTCGGGCCATATCCTCACCATCGAGGACCCGATCGAGTACCTGCACCGCCACAAACGCTCGATCATCAACCAGCGCGAAGTGGGCCTGGACACGCACAGCTACCACGAGGCGTTGAAGAACGCCATGCGTGAGGCGCCGGACGTGATCATGATCGGCGAAATCCGCGACACGGAGACCATGGAGGCAGCCATCGCCTTCTCGGAAACCGGCCACCTCTGCCTGGCCACCCTGCATTCCAACAATGCGGACCAGACCCTCGAGCGCATCCTGAACTTCTTCCAGGAATCGGCGCACAAGAACGTGCTGATGAACCTGGCCCTGAACCTGCGCGCGGTGATCTCCCAGCGCCTGGTGATCGGCAAGGACGGCCGTCGCATGCCGGCGACCGAGGTGCTCCTGAACACCCCGCTGATCCGCGACATGATCCGCCGCGGCCAGATCCACGAGGTGAAGGACGCCATGGACCGCAGCCTGCAGGAAGGCATGCAGACCTTCGACCAGTCGCTGTACCGGCTGTACAAGGACGGCCACATCACGCTCGAGGAAACCCTGAACAAGGCCGACTCGCGCGATGGCCTTGCCCTGAAGATCCGCCTGTCCGAGGGCTCGACGAGCAACGAGTTCGCGTCGAGCGACCCGTACGGGATCGGGGTCTGACGCCTCCGATCGGGGCCGGGCTGCCCTTTGGTGGCAGCCGCTTCATTTGTGGCAGCCGCCTCATTTGTTTGTGGGAGCCGCTTCATTTGTAGGAGCCGCCTCATTTGTGGGAGCCGCTTCATTTGTGGGAGCCGCTTCATTTGTGGGAGCCGCTTCAGCGGCGATGGGTGCTTGCCGCACCCTGGCCCGCTGCCGCGGGATCGCCGCTGAAGCGGCTCCCACAACACCGTGCTGCCACAGCACCGTGCTCCCACAGCACTGTGCTCCTGCTCCCACAGCACCGTGCTCCCGCGACACGGTGGCCCACGCCGCGATCTGCCCTATCGAGCCGGGCGACCGCCTTGCTTACTGGGCGTCCGGTTGCGCCTCGGGCGCGGCTTTCTGGAAAGCCTCCAGCGCCTGGCATGCCTCGACGACCCGACGGATGATCGGGTACGGGGCCAGATCCACCCCCCAACGCACCGCGTTGTAGAACTGCGGCACCAGGCAGCAATCGGCCAGGGTCGGCGTCTCGCCGTAGCTGAAGCGTCCGGACGATCCCCGCGCCAGCAAGGCCTCGATCCCGTCGAAGCCCTGTTTGATCCAACGCCGTGACCACCTCTCCTTGACCGCCTGGTCCGCCCCGAACTCCGCCTCGATCGCCCTCAGCACCCGCAGGTTGCCCAGCGGATGGATATCCGTGCCCACGGCCTGCATCAGCTCGCGAACGCGTGCCCTGCCCAGCGCATCGGCTGGCATGAGGGGAACCTCCGGCCGGGTCTCGTCGAGGTATTCCAGGATGGCCATGGACTGGCGGATGGTCCGGTCGCCGTCCAGCAGGGTCGGCAACTGGGCCTGGGGGGAGATCTCACGGTAAGCCGGCTTCAGATGCTCTCCGCCTTCGTTCACCAGGTGCACCGGGCGGGCTTCGTAAGGCAGGCCCTTCAGATTCAGGGCGATGCGGACACGGTAGGCGGCGCTGGAGCGCCAGTAGGTGTAGAGGACGAGGGACATGGGGCTTCCTTGAAGGGACGGCTGGATTCTAGCCGGAGGGTCTGGCGATGCCATGGCGCGCTGCCGCGCGATCGCCGATGAATCGGCTCCCACCTTCGCCGCTGAAGCGGCTCCCACCTTCGCCGCTGAAGCGGCTCCCACAACACACCTGCCCTGCATGCGGCTGATGCTCCCGGCTTCCACATGACACCTGCCCTGGGCTGATGCTCCCGGCTTCCACCTGACACCTGCCCTGGGGTTGATGCTCCCGGCTCCCACCTGACACTTGCCCTGCGGTTGATGCTCCCGGCTTGGTGTGGGAGCCGATTCATCGGCAATGCCCCGCCGCGATTTGCCTGCTACAGGGCCAGAGACCGACAATGGCCGTTTCTCCGAACCGAAGCTGGAGTCCAACGTGTCCGTCATCCGCATGCAAGACCTCGACCTGCGCGGCAAGCGCGTGCTGATCCGCGAGGACCTCAACGTCCCCGTGGAAAACGGAAAGATCACCTCCACCCAGCGCCTGGATGCCTCGTTGCCGACCATCGTCGCCGCACGCGACGCCGGGGCGAAGGTCATGGTCATCTCCCACCTGGGTCGCCCGAAAGAAGGCCAGTTCGACGAAGCCTCCTCGCTGAAGCCGGTCGCCGAGTGGCTGGGCAAGAAGCTCGGCAAGGACGTCCGCCTGGTGCGCGACTACCTGGACGGTGTCGACGTCGCCGAGGGTGAGGTGGTCGTGCTCGAGAACTGCCGCATGAACGTCGGTGAGGGCAAGGACGACGAAGCACTCTCGAAGAAGTACGCCGCGCTGTGCGACGTGTTCGTCATGGATGCTTTCGGCACCGCGCATCGCGCCCAGGCCTCCACCCATGGCGTGATCCGCTTCGCGCCGGTCGCCGCGGCCGGCCCGCTGCTGGCGAAGGAGCTCGACGCGCTGGGCAAGGCCCTGGAGAACCCGGACAAACCGCTGCTCGCCATCGTCGCCGGCTCCAAGGTATCGACCAAGCTCGAGCTGCTGAAGAACCTCGTCGGCCGCGTGGATCAGCTGATCGTCGGTGGCGGCATCGCCAATACCTTCATCCTGGCCGAGGGCCACAAGGTGGGCAAATCGCTGGTCGAAGCCGACCTGCTCGATACGGCAAAGGACATCATCGCCGCCGCCAAGGCGCGCGGCGCCGACGTGCCCGTGCCGACCGATGTCGTCGTCGCCACCGAGTTCGCCGCCACGGCGAAGGCCACGGTCAAGAGCGTCGGCGATGTCGCCGACGACGAGATGATCCTCGACATCGGCCCGGACACGGCCAAGCGTTACGCCGAGCTGATCGCCAAGGCCGGCACGGTGGTCTGGAACGGTCCTGTCGGCGTGTTCGAGTTCGACGCCTTCGGCAAGGGTACGGAAACGCTGGCGCGCGCCATCGCCGCCTCGAAGGCGTTCTCGATCGCCGGTGGCGGCGACACGCTGGCCGCGGTCGACAAGTACGGCATCGAAGACGGCGTTTCCTATATCTCCACCGGCGGCGGCGCGTTCCTCGAATTCCTCGAAGGCAAGGAACTGCCGGCGGTCGCGGCGCTCAAGGCCCGCGCGGAGACGAAGTAATGCTCTTCCTCTTCGATCTCGACGGCACCCTCATCGATTCCGAGATCGGCATCTTCGCGGGCGTTCGCCATTCCCTGGCGAGCGTCGGTGCCGAAGCGCCGGACGATGCCGCCTTGCGCGCCTGGGTCGGTCCGCCGCTGCGCGTGAGCTATGCCGCCATCCTCGGTGACGATAGCGAACGCATCGAGGCTGCCGTCGCCGCGTACGGCGAACGCTTCCGCGACGTGGGCTGGTCGGAACACACCGTCTACGACGGTATTGCCGAATTGATCGCCTCACTGTCGGCAGCCGGCCATCGCCTGGCCGTCGTCACCAGCAAGCCACTCCCGCACGCCGGCCCGATCATCGCCCACCTGCCCTTCGGGCATTATTTCGAACGCGTGTACGCCCCCGACCTGTCGACGGCGCACAGCGAGAAAGCCACGATGATCGCGGCCGCCCTGGCCGACTTCGATCATCCGGCCGACGACACCATCATGGTGGGCGACCGCCTCTATGACATGGAAGGCGCGGTCGCCAATGGCGTACGCGGCATCGGCGTGTCGTGGGGCTTCGGCGATCGCGAGGAGCTGGAAGGCGCCGGTGCGTGGAAGGTCGTCGATACGCCTGCCGATATCGCCACCGTCACCGCAGCGGTCATGACCGATTAACCCGGTCGACGGTAGAAGGTTCGTTCCACACAACTCAGGCTGGCGCGACATGCAGGGCATCGCTCGGTTCCTCGTTCTCGCGCTGGCCACGACCGCCGCAGCACAAGCGTCGGAGGGGCCGCAGCCGTTGCCCCTCCCGCCGCCCGTCCCCGTTCCGAGGGATATTCCGTTCAAGGGCACTGTTGAACTGGATGTCGACGCCAGCGACACCGCGCAGCGCATTTATCGCATTCACGAGACGATTCCAGTGCAGGCGGACGGGGCGATGACGCTCCTCTACCCGCAATGGGAAACCGGCAGCCATGCGCCAACCGCTTCGGTCTCCGCGCTGGCCGGTCTGACGATTCACGCGCAAGGCCAGGCACTCCCCTGGCAGCGCGACACGAGCAACCCGTTTGCCTTCCATGTGAACGTCCCAAAGGGCGTCACGGAACTCGAGCTGGCGTTTCAGTTCCTGTCCCCGCTCTCCGCGCGGCAGGGCCTGGTGAGCACGACACCGGACATCGTCACGGTCCCGTGGCAGAGCGTCGTGCTCTATCCGGCGGGTTACTTCGTCCGGAACATCCCCGTGGCGGCGCGCGTAGTACTGCCTTCCGGTTTCGACTACGTCACCGCGCTCGACGACATGCCGGGCGTCCGCGGCGCGTTCGCCACGACATCGCTGGAACGGTTGGTCGACTCCCCTATCGTCGCCGGTCGTGAGGTTCGGCGTTACGAGCTCGCTCGAGCGGGCGACGCCCCAGTGCGGCTGACCACGCTCGCCGCCCATGCCGACGATGTCGCGATCGATGCGGGGCAACTCGGCCTCCTGCGTGCCATGGTGGAGCAGACCCGAAAGCTGCTGCCGACACGCCACTACGCCCATTACGACTTCATGCTCGCCCTCAGCGACGACCTGCCCGGTCCCGGAGGCATCGAACAGGCGCAATCCAGCAGCGACGTCCTCCCTCCGGATTTCTTCCGGCACAACGAAAACTATCTCGTCGACCGCGACCTGCTCGCGCACGAGTTCGTGCACTCGTGGAACGGTCGTTACCGGCAGCCTGCGGATCTATGGACGGCCACGTTCAACGAACCCATGCGAGGCAGCCTGCTTTGGGTCTATGAAGGGCAGACCGAATTCTGGGGACGCGTGCTCGCCGCGCGCGCCGGATTGCGCACGACCCAGGAGACGCTCGACGCGCTTGCGGTCGGCGCCGCGAATGTCCTTGGCCAGATCGGACGCACATGGAAATCGCTGCAGGACAGTACCAACGATCCGCTCATCGCCGCGGGCCATCCGCTGTCCTGGCGGGATTGGCAACGCCGTGAGGACTACTACGGTGAGGGGGTGTTTCTCTGGCTGGCCGTCGATGCCGAGATTCGCGAGAAGACACACGACCGCAAGAGTCTGGACGATTTTGCGCGCGCCTTTTTCGGCGGTGGAACGCAAGACGACCTGACGACGTCGACTTATACCTTCGAGGATGTCTGCGCGACGCTGCAAAGGGTCGTACCCAATGACTGGGCCACCTTCCTGCGTTCGCGCCTCGACGGCCATGAAGCGGGCGAGGCGATCGGCGGTCTGGAGCGCGAAGGCTACCGGCTCGTCTTCGACGGAACGCCTTCGGACTACGTTCGGCAGAGCGAAATCGATGCCGGCGCGCGTGACTTTTCGAGCGCCATCGGACTCGGCATCGGCAAGGGCGGTGTCGTCAAAGCCGTGTCCTGGAATGGCCCCGCGTTCCGGGCGGGATTCGCTCCGGGTGCACGCATCGATGCGGTGAATGGACAGGCCTATACGCCCGAGCGGCTTGAAGACGCGCTCAAGGCCGCGACGCCGGCGCCCGTGCAGCTGACGACGACCATGGATGGAACGTCATCGACCGTCGTGTTGCGACCGACGGGCCCGTTGCGCTATCCCCATCTGCAGCGGATCGAAGGAACGCCGGACCGCCTGCGCACCTTGCTGACGCCGCGATCTTAGTCGGTGGCCGCCGTGGCGGCCGGCGTGGCGGCCGCGTTCTGCAGTTGGCGAACAGCCTCGGTGAACGAAGGCAGCAACAGCCGATTGGCGAACCCACTCAAGTGATCCCCATCGAAGAACAGCGGCTTTCCGTTGAGGAAGCCGTTGCATTCCCCGCCTACGGGGCACAGCACCGGGAACGGATCCCAAACATGGGACCCCGGCGCCTGTCCGGCCAACGACTGGATGGAGCCGAGCATGGGCGCGCGCAGTCGTTCGAATTCGGCACGATTCACCGTGGTCCCATCGGCGCACACCGGATTGGTCGTCGTCCAGGCATCCGCGCAACGGAACAGCGGAGCTTTCATCACCAGGTCCGGGGCTTCGAGCATCGCCCGCGCGCCGGTGGCCTGGATACGCTGGAGCACACGCGCACCGTCCCGGACGGCCGCATCGCGCTCCTTCGTCGCGGCATCGCCGAACACAAGCGCCGGAATACCGTCCTGGGGCAGTCGGTCCCACTGGTCGACAAACCGCGGCACCCGCAGCGACGGCATGAAGACCACATCGCCCGTACCCAACCGCGGCAACATGTGCTCGAGCGCCTGTCCCGCGACCTTGAGGCAATGCGGCGTGTGTTCCCGCCAGGGTTGCAGGCTGAGGAAGGGGCAACCGCCGTTGTTGTACAGGACGACCTTCGCACCGGTATCCAGCGCGTACTCGCTGAACATCGTGCCATACGCCATGGCGTGCGAATCGCCGATCACGAAGACGTCGGGCGCCGTGGCGGCGCCTGCGCAAGCCTCGCGCTCGAAAACCACGCGGAAGCTGTCGCCGACAGGCTCGCGCTTCGGCGTCACCGAACATCCGAGGGCGCTCGTCACCGTCGCCTTGCGCGACGGATACCAATCCTCGGCGTGACGTGAAACGGCACTGAGCGAGATCGACGGCTGCCGTCGGTCCACCCAACCGCTGACCCACATGCCAGCGTAAAGCGCCAGGACACCGCAGGCGACGACAGCAAGACGCGGCATGGCCTTGAGGCGGGGGGCACGACGCACGGTGGTTTCGACGTAGCGCCATGACAAGACGGCAAGGATCACGGCGATCGCCAGCGCGGCAATGCGCGTGGCGAGCGATCCTGTCCCCACCGTCCAGCGAAACAGGACGAATACCGGCCAATGCCAGAGATAGAGCGAGTACGACAATCGCCCGACCCGAAGCATGGGATGCCACGTAAGCGCACGTACGAAGGGAAAGTCGATCGGGCGGCCATGTAGCAAGCCCAGCAACGCTGCCGTGGCAAGCACCGGCAGAACCGCACCGGGGGCCGGGAACGTCGTTGGCTCGGAGGTGATGAGGCTCACCAACAAGGCGATGGAGGCGACGGCCGCGGCGGGCATCAACCACCGTGGCCTTGCCAGGTCCACGGTATCGAACTGCCGCCCCGCCATCGACATGCCCAGGTAAAGCAGCACACCCACGGCCAGTTCCCAGAAACGGCTGGCGAGCAGGTAGAACGCGCCGGCATGGTCGACCGGCCCCATTGCCATGGCATGCACGAAGGACCACAGGCCACCCGCGACGAAAAGGCCGGCGACAACGCCGCGCCAGTGCCCACGGAAACTCCAGGCCCAGAACATGATCGGAAACAGCAGGTAGAACTGCTCCTCGACGCCAAGGGACCAGGTGTGGGTGTACGGGTTGTACTCCGAGATCGGCGAGAAATAGTCGTTACCGTAACGCGCCAGCATCAGGTTGCCGAAACCGAAGAATGCGTACCTTCCGGTGCGCTGGTTACTCTCGCTCAGCCACGCATCGGGAATGAAGACGGCGGCGACCAGGCCCGTCACGAGCAGGCAAACGATGAGCGCAGGCGCGATGCGCAGCATGCGGCGCGAAATGAAGTAGGTGATGAACGAGGGCAGCGACGTGCGCTCGCGCTCACCCACCGAGGCGGCGACGACAAAACCCGAGATCACGAAGAAGATGTCGACGCCCGCGAACCCACCCGGCAACCAGGCCGGATTCAGGTGGTAGAGCACGACCGCGAGGACGGCGATCGCTCGCAGTCCATCGACGTACGGGAGGTACGCGTGCCGCTGGTGGGTCAGTGTCATGAACGGTGAATTCGGTGCCCGGAACGGCAAGGTTACCAGAGGATCGGAAGTCGGGGCCCAAGACTGAACCCCGCCCCGGCTCGTGCCTGGCCGGGGAAGCGCATAGGAGATTTCCTACAGGCCTGGAGGCCAAAAGGCGCCATCGGCCGTAACTCGCCCGAGCAAAAGAGAAGGGGCCCATCAGGCCCCTTCTCGATACCACTTCCGGTGTCTCGCGGCGCCCTACTTGACGACGCTCTTAACCGCATCGACGATCTTCGGCGTCGTAATACCGAAGTGCTCGTACAGGTCGTTGATCGGAGCAGAAGCGCCGAAGGTCGTCATGCCGATGACCTTGCCGTCCAGGCCGACATACTTGAACCAGAAGTCCACGCTGGCCGCCTCGACGGCCACGCGGGCACGGCACCACGACGGCAGCACGCCTTCGCGGTACTCGACCGGCTGCGCGTCGAACTCTTCCGTGCAGGGCATCGACACGACGCGGACCGGTACGCCCTGGTCGCCCAGGGCCTGCGCGGCTTCCACGGCGATACCGACTTCCGAGCCCGTAGCGATGATGATCGCCTTGAACTTTTCCGACGGCTCCCAGAGGACGTAACCGCCCTTCTCGATGTTGGCCAGTTGCTCATCGGTGCGCGGATTGTGCTTGAGGTTCTGGCGGGAGAAGATCAGGCACGACGGGTTACCGGCGCGCTCGATCGCCATCTTCCAGGACACCGCGGACTCAACCGCATCGGCCGGACGCCACACGCGATTGTTCGGGATCAGGCGCAGCGAACCCAGGTGTTCGATCGGCTGATGGGTCGGGCCGTCTTCGCCCAGGCCGATCGAGTCGTGCGTGTACACGTGGATGGCATGGGCCGGGATCAGGCAGGACATACGCACGGCATTGCGGGCGTAATCGGAGAACACCAGGAAGGTCGCGTCGTACGGGATGAAGCCGCCGTGCAGCGCGATACCGTTGGAGATCGCCGTCATGCCGAACTCGCGCACGCCGTAGTGGATGTAGTTGCCTTCGGCGCCGCCGGTTGCGATGTTCTTCGAGCCCTTCCAGATCGTCAGGTTCGACGGGGCGAGGTCGGCGGAGCCGCCGATGAGTTCGGTCAGCAGCGGGCCATAGGCGTCGAGCGACATCTGCGATGCCTTGCGCGAAGCGACGACAGGACCTTCGGTCTGCATCTTCTTGATGAAGGCGGCCGCACCCTCCTTCCAGTTGGCCGGCAGTTCGCCGGACAGGCGGCGCTTGAGCTCCGCAGCCAGTTCCGGGAAGGCCTTGGCGTAGGCGTCGAACTTGTCGTTCCAGGCCTTTTCCGATTCGGCGCCGCTCTTCTTCGCGCTCCACGAGTCGTACATGGCTTGCGGGATTTCGAACGGACCGTATTCCCAACCGAGCTGCTTCCGGGCGAGAGCGACTTCGTCCTTGCCCAGCGCGGCGCCGTGCGAGGATTCCTTGCCTTCCTTGTTCGGCGAACCGAAGCCGATGATCGTCTTGCAGATGATCAGCGAGGGTTTCTCGCTCTGCGAGGTGGCAGCTGTAAGCGCCTTCTTGACCGCTTCGGCGTCATGGCCGTCGACCGGCTTGTCGTCGTCGCCGACGACCACGTTCCAGCCGTATGCGCGGAAGCGCTCGGCGGTGTTGTCGGTGAACCAGTCGTGCACTTCGCCGTCGATGGAAATGCCGTTGTCGTCGTAGACCGCGACGAGCTTGCCGAGCTTGAGCGTACCGGCCAGCGAGGACACTTCGTGCGAGATGCCTTCCATGAGGCAACCGTCACCGACGAACACGAAGGTGTGGTGATCGATGATGTCATGGCCCGGACGATTGAAGCGCGCGGCGAGGACTTCCTCGGCGATCGCGAAGCCGACGGCATTGGCCAGGCCCTGACCGAGCGGACCGGTCGTCGTTTCGATTCCGGGCGTGTGGTGGAATTCGGGGTGGCCAGCCGTCTTCGAACCGAGCTGGCGGAAACGCTTGAGTTCGCCGATCGGCAGATCGTAGCCGGTCAGGTGGAGCAGCGCGTACTGCAGCATCGAACCATGACCATTGGACAGTACGAAGCGGTCGCGATTGGGCCAATGCGGGTTCGTCGGGTTGTGGTGCAGGAAATCGCCCCACAGCACCTCGGCGATATCGGCCATGCCCATGGGCATACCCGGGTGGCCGGAATTGGCGGCTTCCACACCATCCATGGCCAGGGCGCGGATCGCGTTTGCGCGTTCGCGACGTGTCGTCATCGGCGTTCTCCAGTTAACAGGCGGCGGAAAAACCGTGATTGTCGCGCATTGGCCTCGCCTTGTCGTGGACGTTCATGCTGCAAGCGCAAAGTTAACTCCCGCTTAATCTTTACCTTCGGTTTTTTGAATCTCTTCAGGTTGGAAGGACTCTAATCAACCACGGCAACCGATCTTCCCCCACCCCCACGGATCGGTAGTCGCCCCGAAAATAAGAGGAACACTCCCATGAAAAAGGCAGCTCTTGCCCTTGCAGTTTCTTGCGTCTCGTTCGCGGCCATTCCGGCCTTCGCCCAGGACAGCAACCCGGCTGTCAGCGGCAATTACCAGCCGAGCCAGGCCGTGGGTAGCGGTAACTGGTTCATCGGCGCCAACGTCGGCCGTACCAACGGCAGCGACACCGGCGGCTTCGGCAGCAATGTCAGTGGTTTCAATCCCCTGCACGGCGAACAGGGCCGTCGCACGGGTTACGGCCTGCTCGGCGGTTACCGCTGGAAGGTCGGTCCCGATCTCGGCCTCGGCGTCGAGGCGGGCTACACGGATCTCGGCAACTACCGCGTAAAGAACGCGTTCGAGTCGGACCAGGACGTCAATCAGAAGAAGACCAAGAACGCGCTGCGCGGCTGGATGGTCGGTGTCAACGGCAAGATCAACCTCGTGCCGGGCTGGTACCTCAGCGGTCACGGCGGTTACTTCCGCGCCAATGACAACAACAACAACTACAACAACAGCGTCGGCCAGGATCTCGGCTTCTCCAACGGCGGTCGCCCGAACCGCGGCAGCTGGTATGCCGGCGTCGGCACCGGCTGGGACATCAACGAGCACTTCGGCGTCGGCCTGACCTATGACTACTTCCACGCGAACGCGGGCAAGGTCAAGGACAACGCCACCGGTGACACCAGCGTGGGCCTGAAGCGCTCGACGGGCCTCGTGTCGCTTGCCGGCGAGTACCGCTTCTAAGCTGTCCGAATTGTTGTTTTGAAGTCGTTGAGCCGCGGTGAGCAATCACCGCGGCTTAATTTTTTCTTAATAATGAACTTATGGGTATTGAATCTATTGCGGCAACGCCGCATTTCATTCCTGGACGCGCGGCACCCCCGCTCGCGCGTTGTGGCGGCGTTGGCTTCCCCAGGCCAGCCGCATCGAACGCATCAAGAATAAGCAGGAGTTCTTCCCATGAAAAAGACGCTCATCGCACTTGGCCTCATGGCGGCCGGCATGGCTGCGGCCCCGGCTTTTGCACAGGACGCCAATGGCGCCGGCTGGTTCGTCAACGGCAGCGCCGGTCGCGCCCAAGTGAACAAGGGCAACTACGACGGGCATGACGTTGCGTATGACGTCAACGGTGGCTATCGCTGGGCCGTGAGCCCGTGGGCTTCGCTCGGTGTCGAGGCCGGCTACAACGACCTGGGCAACATCCACGCCAAGCGCATCTTCGATGGCGGCAATGCGATCGACAGCCGCAAGTCGAGCCTGCATGGCTGGACCGCCGGCGTGAACGGCCACTTCAACATCGATCCGCACTGGTACGTCAGCGGCCGTGCCGGCCTCTACGGCTGGAAAGGCGACGGTGTGAGCCACGACGACATCACGCGCCACAACTTCGACAAGACCAGCTGGTACGCCGGCGCAGGCGTGGGTTACGACTTCAACCGTAACTGGAGCCTGGGCGTGAACTACGACCACTACGATGCGAAGAAGGATGGCCTGAACCTGTCCACCAACGTAGCGTCCGTGAGCGCCGAATACCGCTTCTGAGCACTAGCGGTATCTGAAAGTCACCGTTCGTAGAACAAAGAAACCCGGCGCTTCCCAGCGCCGGGTTTTTCTCTTACGGCTGACAAGCATCGCGAAAAAATATCCCGCGATGTTTCAGCAGTCGATTACGCGCGCTTGCTCCAACGACCCAGCGCAGCGTCGCCATTTTCCTTGGCGCGCTCGTGCACGACCTTCTGCGCCTTCTCGTAATTGCCCTTCAGATCCTTCGACCAGACGTTCAGCGCCTCGGCGACCAGTGCGCGACCGTAGGAGAAGCTGACCGGCCACGGGTGCGGGCCCATCTTGTTGATGAGGTCGAGGTGCTCGGTGGCCTGCTCGTCGCTCTGGCCGCCCGAGAGGAACACGATGCCCGGCAGGCTCGCCGGCACGGTGGTGCGGAGCACGCGTACGGTCGCCTCGGCGACTTCTTCCGGCGTAGCCTGCGATTCCTTGGGCGCGTTCTTGCCCGGAATCACCATGCTCACCTTCAGGATCGTGCCTTCGAGCATCACGTTCTGCTCGTACAGCGCATTGAACAGGCTACGCAGCACGGCTTCATGCACTTCGTAGCTGACGTCGATGTCGTGCGTGCTCTCCGGGCCGTCCATGACGATTTCCGGCTCGACCATCGGCACGAGGCCGGCTTCCTGGCACAGCGCCGCGTAGCGGGCCAGCGCGTGCATGTTGGCCTCGATGGCCGTGGAGCTGGGGTTGTCGTCGGTGATGTTGATCACCGCGCGCCACTTGGCGAACTGCGCGCCGAGCTGGGCATATTCCTTCAGGCGGTCACGCAGGCCATCGAGACCTTCGGTGATCACGTCACCCGGGAAGCCGGCGAGCGGCACCGGGCCCTTGTCGACCTTGATGCCCGGAATGATGCCGGCCTTCTTCATGGCGTCGACGAGCGGCGTGCCGTCGCTGGTCTTCTGGCGGATCGTTTCATCGAACAGAATGGCACCGGAAATGTGCTCGCCCAGGCCCGGCGTGGTCAGCAGCAGCTCGCGATAGCGGCGACGGTTTTCCTCGGTGTTCTCGACGCCGGCGGCTTCGAAACGCTTCCTGATGGTGTTGGTCGACTCGTCGACGGCGATGATGCCCTTCCCCGTGGCCACCATCGCCAGCGCGACCTGTTCGAGATTTTCGATGCTCATGACAACTCCGTTAGATGTAGTGGTATGCCCCTCGTCGAGGGGCTAAGCGAGGACAAAAACCGGCGGAGTATAAGGGACGTCTCCGCGAAAGCCGTTGTGCGGCGCGATCAAGTGGTCTGGTAGCCCGGCAGCTTGCACTGGTCCAGGATCGCCGCCTTGCGTGCGGGATCTTCCGGCAGGTTGAAGCCGGTCACGTAGTAGGTCTGCACCGGCACGGCCGTGCCGTTCTGGGAGCCCTTCACGTAGGTGAGTTGCTTGACGATGCTCACGCCGACCTGGCCCAGGTCGCCGGCGGGCACGACCTTGGCGATGGTCGCGTTCTGGGTGCGGCCGTCGGAACCGATCATGTAGGTCACCGCGACGCAGGTGGGCTGGTCGAGGTTCTTGCCGGTATTGGGGACGTCGGGGTTGACCGACTTGTTGGTCAGGTACCAGTAGCCGGTCAGGCGTTCCGGGGCGACCCGGCGGAGGTTCTGTGCCTCGGCGACGCCGGCGACAAGCAGAAGTGCGGTGGCGGCGATGGCGCCGGTACGGAGCTTGAGTCGGATCATGACGCCCTCGGTGAGTAACCAGGACACCGAGTTTAACCCTGCACGCGCATGCGATGCGTGTGAATTCGTGCGGTCGGACGAGCATCGCCGCTGAAGCGGCTCCCACAGGGGGCATTCCCTGCACTCCCTCGCAGGGGTATTCCTTGCACCCCCTCACAGGGATGTTCCCTGCACTTCCTCACAGGGGTGTTCCCTGCATCCCCTCACAGGGATGTTCCCTGCACTTCCTCATAGGGGTGTTCCGTGCACTTCCTCACAGAGGGGTGTCCCCTGCACCCCTCACAGAGGGGTGTTCCCTACACCCCTCACAGAGGGGTGTTCCCTGCACCCTCACAGAGGGGTGTTCCCTGCACCCCTGTGGGAGCCGGCTGCGCCGGCGATGCTCTGGCTTTACAGATCGCGCAGGCTGTCGGCGATGCCGTCGTCACCGACGACCAGCAGCTTCAGCGTGTTGGTACCGCCGCCACGACCGATATGGTCGCCATGGGTCAGGATGACGCGGTCGCCCTTGGCCAGCTTGCCCAGCGCGAACAGGTGCTGGAGCGCGGCGCGGGCCGTGTGCGCGGGATCGAGGTTGCTCTGCTCGAAGTCCACCGGCTGCACGTCGCGCAGCATGAGCATGCGACGGCGGGCCATGTCCGACGGGCTCATCGCATAGATGGGAACGGCGAAGCGGTAACGCGACAGCCACTGGGCGGTGGCACCCGACTCGGTCAGCGCGACGATCGCGCGCACGCCGACCTGGGCGGCCAGCAGCATCGCCGCGAGCGCGATGGCCTGGTCGCTGCGGTCGAGCGAGTGGGTGTCCGGGCGCAGGTCGTCGCGCGGCTCGAACTGGCGCTCGGCACCGAGGCAGATGCGGCGCATGGCCGCGACGGCCTTGTCCGGATGCGCGCCGGCGGCGGTCTCTTCCGAGAGCATCACGGCGTCGGTGCCGTCGATCACGGCATTGGCCACGTCGAGCACTTCGGCGCGGGTCGGGATCGGCGCGCGGACCATGGACTGGAGCATCTGCGTCGCGGTGATCACCGAGCGGTTGCGCTGCACGGACTCGCGGATGATCTTCTTCTGCAGGCCGGGCAGTTCGGCGTCGCCGATTTCCACACCCAGATCGCCACGGGCGACCATCACCACATCGGATGCGTCGATGATTTCACCGAGGACAGGGATGGCGTCGGCGCGCTCGATCTTCGACACGATGGCGGCGTCGCCACCCGCTTCACGCATGAGGCGGCGGGCCTCGTGCAGGTCTTCCGCGCAACGCACGAAGGAGACGGCGAGGAAGTCGGCGCCCATCTCGGCGGCCAGCTTGATGTCGTTGCGATCCTTGTCGGACAACGCGCTGACGCTGAGGCCACCGCCCTGGCGGTTGAGGCCCTTGCGTGCGGACAGGCGGCCACCGATGACCACGCGGGTACGAATCTCGCTACCGGAGATCTCGATCACCGAGAGGGCGATCAGGCCATCGTCGAGCAGCAGGACGTCGCCGGCCACCACGTCCTTGGGCAGGTCGTAATAGCTCACGCCCACGCGGGCCTGGTTACCGGCCGGCGCATCCGGACGGCAATCGAGCACGAAACTGTCGCCGGCCATGAGGTCGATCGGACCGTCGGCGAACTTCTCGATGCGGATCTTCGGACCCTGGAGGTCGGCCAGGATGCCGACCTCGCGACCGACCTTGTCCGCGGCGGCGCGCACGGCGGCGGCGCGGGCGCGATGGTCGTCGGGCGTGCCGTGCGAGAGGTTCAGGCGGACGATGTCCACGCCTTCCTCGAGGATCTTCTCGAGCATGCCCGGCGCGTCCGTGGCGGGTCCGAGGGTGGCGACGATCTTGGTGCGGCGAACCTGGATATCGGTCATTTAGTTAGTCCAGCGTGTGGTTGAGCAGGTCGGCGAGGCGCTTGCCGGCAAGGCGGAGGCGCGTCTCGGCGACCGGGAGATATTTGGCGACGTAAGCGTCGTCGACCTTGTGGTTGTCCGGGTAGAAGCCGTTCGCCGCGACGATCGAGCAGGACTCCTCGGCCCACTGGGCATAGGGGTTGTCCAGCGGCGGGATCGGCTTGGGCAGGGCTACCGGGCCCTCCGCGGCGAGGCGGTCGGTATAGGCCGGCCACGGCAGGTCGCGGGTATAGAGCATGCTCGAGTCCCAGACCTTGTGCAGGTTGGAGCCCTTGCCGTCGAACTGGACCTGGTAGTCGTTGCCACCCTTGTCGTCGCGATTGCCGGCGTGGAGCGGCTGGTGCACGTCGCCCACGAAGTGGACGACGAACTTCAGCGCTTCGGCACGCTCGGCATTGGACTTGTGGCGATCGCCGAGGATGGCGACGTACTTCTCCAGGCCGCCGACGACGCATTCGTCGTCCTTGCAGTCCACCGGCTTGACGTAGACGCACTTGCCGTCCACGAAGTCCATGTAATGCAACTTGGCCGTGGCCTTGCCCAGTTCCTTCTGGTCGGGGTCGTTACGCAGGTGGTCGGGCCAGCTGGCCACGTCGGCCAGGGAGTCGGAGCCATCGGCCTTGAGCAGGCGCTCCACTTCGGCCTTGGCCGAGGGGTCGAGCTGGCGCCAGGCCAGTTCGGCGACGATACGGTGACCGATGTCGCCCCAGGCCTGGACGGTGCCGGCGAAGACGGGGACGGTGAGGACCAGGAAGGCGGCTAGCGCGCGCTTATGAGTCGTTTTCATGGAGCTGTAAACGTTTCCGGACGGGCGAACGGCCAAGTGTGCCACAGCCGGACTGAGACCCGGATGACAGATCGCGGCGGCGCAGCAAGCCGGCCCCTGCGACGTTCCGTTACCATGGACGTTTACGCCACCCGCCCTTACCTAGTCAGCACATCCCATCCGGAGGCTTGCCCATGACCATCAAGGTCGCCATCAACGGTTACGGTCGCATCGGTCGCAACATCCTGCGCTCGCTCTATGAAGCCAAGAAGAACGGCCAGGACATCCAGATCGTCGCGATCAACGATCTCGGCGATGCCAACACCAACGCCCACCTCACCCAGTACGACACGGCCCACGGCCGTTTCCCGGGCGAAGTGTCGGTCGACGGCGGCGACCTGATCGTCAACGGCGACCGCATCAAGGTCTTCGCCGAGCGCGATCCGTCCAAGCTGCCCTGGGGCGAGCACAACGTCGACGTGGTGCTCGAGTCCACCGGCTTGTTCACCTCCAAGGCCAAGGCCAGCGCGCATATCGCCGGCGGCGCCAAGAAGGTGATCATCTCGGCACCTGGCGACAAGGACGTGGACGGCACGTTCGTGATGGGCGTGAACGACGACGAGCTGACCTCGAAGCTCGAAGTCATCTCCAACGCCTCGTGCACGACCAACTGCCTGGCCCCGCTGGCCAAGGTGCTCCACGAGAAGATCGGCATCGTGCACGGCCTGATGACCACCATCCATGCCTACACGAACGACCAGGTGCTCACCGACGTCTACCATTCGGACCTGCGCCGCGCCCGTAGCGCCACGCACAGCCAGATCCCGACCAAGACCGGCGCCGCCGCCGCGGTCGGCCTGGTGCTGCCCAAACTCAACGGCAAGCTCGACGGTTTCGCCATGCGCGTGCCGACGATCAACGTCTCCGTGGTCGACCTCGTTTTCACAGCCGCCCGCGCGACGACGAAGGAAGAGATCGATGCGGCCATCCACGAGGCCGCCAATGGCTCGATGAAGGGCATCCTCTCGGTGAACACCCAGCCGCTGGTGTCGATCGATTTCAACCACAACCCGCACTCGTCGATCTACGACGCGACGCAGACGCGCGTCATGGGAGGCACGCTGATCAAGGTCCTCTCGTGGTACGACAACGAGTGGGGCTTCTCGAACCGCATGCTCGACATGACCAAGGCGCTGATGAGCGCCAAGTAAGGAAACGGCTGTCGAATGCTGTTGTGGGAGCCGCTTAAGCGGCGATGGGCGCCAGCGGCGCCCTGCCCCACGAAATAAAAGGCCCGCACGGCAACGTGCGGGCCTTTTTGTTTCAGCCGACGGATTTCTGTGGGAGCCGATTCATCGGCGATTGCTACTAACGCACAACGCCCACGACGATCGTCTGTGCAAGCTGGAAAAGCCCCGCTACAGGCTTCGTAAAAGGCCCCTTCGGATTACCGGGTGCGACGCGAAAAACGTAGTTACCCATGCCGATCCAACCCACACTAGTCTCGTGCGTATGACCTGGGGCCCCGCAATCCACGAGATGCGCCTCGCTTTCCTCGGCCCTACTCACCCAAAGGCAGCTGTGCTGGGCGACCGCCTGCGTGGACGATTGGTCCCACCGCCAGTGAATGGTGGCGTCACCGAGAGCATCGACAGGTACGCTCACAACCTGTGGTGACGCGGTCACGCTGCCCACCGGTGGTGGGCAATTGTGGTAACACCGAACATCACGGCTTCTCTTTGTTCGAGCTCGACCATCGTCGGGCGGGACAGACAGAGCGTAAGCGAGCTCGGTCCTCTGCTGTGGAAGAGGGTCGTAAGCGCGAGGCTCGCCGTCGACCAGTTTCGTGGTGCGCGAGATGGCGTCAGCGATCACGCCATCATGCTCGCTACCCTGCGACCTGACTGGCCCGCACAGCCCAATGACCAGTGCGATCGCGGAACATCCAATGATCCAGCATATCGCCTTCATTCGTTAATCCTATGGGAGGATAAGCACACCGTATCCTGTCGAAGTTGCTTCGAATGTAGGCATTTTCTGTATATGACGTAGGCGTCCTTAACTCTTGACGTACAAACCCGTAGGTCAGCTTGCGCAAAGGCCTACGCATTTCCGCGCAGGCCTGCTTACAGGCGCCCGACCTTTACTGAGCGATGCCGACCACCGTCGCCTGGGCAATCGTTTGAAGGGCACTAATCGGTTTCGTATAGGGCCCATTAGGGTTACTGGGAGCGACGCGAAAAGTCTGTACGCCAACACCATTCACAGACGGATTGGAGAACATCAAGATAGGCGTCGGAGATCATCTTCGATGCAAGCCCAAGCTGTCTTATGCGTAGGCAAAAATTGCAAAAAAAGAGGGCCTGCACAGCAATGTGAAGGCCCTTTCTTCGCGACAGCCCGCGTTGCGGGCGTTCATTGTATTTCGTTACAAGCTAGCAATGACCTGCTCGATCGCACCAAAGATCGAAGCGCCAGCGGAGTCAGTGACATCAATCCTCACCGTATCACCGAACGACAGGAACGGCGTGCTCGCTTTGCCGTCGCGCAGGGTTTCCACCGTACGCTGCTCGGCGAGGCAGGACGCGCCCTTGCCGGTGTCTTCGTTGGCGATGGTGCCCGAGCCGACCAGGGTGCCGGCCGTGAGCGGCCGAGTCTTTGCGACATGCGCCACCAGCTGCGAGAAATCGAACTGCATATCAACGCCGCATTCGGCCTCGCCGAACCACTGGCCGTTGATCCACGTACGCATCGGCAGATGCAGCTTGTCGTCGATCCAGGCGTCGCCCAGTTCATCCGGCGTGACGAACACCGGCGACAAGGCGGAACGTGGCTTGGACTGCAGGAAGCCGAAGCCCTTGGCCAGTTCGCCCGGAATCAGTCCGCGCAGCGAGACATCGTTCACCAGGCCGACCAGCTGGATGTGCGAGGCGGCCTGCGCCGGTGTCACGCCCATCGGTACGTCGTCGGTGACCACGAGCACTTCGGCCTCGAGGTCGATTCCGTACGCTTCGCTGCCGACGACGACCGGGTCGCGGGGACCGAGGAATCCGGCACTCGTCGCCTGGTACATCAGCGGATCGGTGTAGAAGGACTCGGGCACTTCGGCGCCACGCGCCCGTCGCACGCGCTCCACGTGCGGCAGATAGGCACTACCGTCGACGAACTCATACGCACGCGGCAACGGCGCGGCGAGCTTGGCCATATCCAGATCGAAGGCGCCCTGCGCCGTCCCGTCGTTGAGGTCTTCCGACAGCGCGTTGAGACGCGGCGCGATCGTGCTCCATTCATCCAGTGCTGCCTGCAACGTCGGCGCGATGCCGGTGGCCTTGACGGCGCGCGAGAGGTCGCGGCTGACGACGATGAGCGTGCCGTCGCGGCCGCCTTCCTTAAGCGAAGCGAGTTTCATGCGTTTCCTTTTCGATCAGGCCGACGGCGGGGTGAAGTGTTTCTTCAGCCCGCGCCAGCATTCGTAATAGTTGCCCTGCAACGCCGACGACTCGAGCGCCTGGCGGGTCGGACGGATGACCTTGCGCGTCTCGAACATGAAGGCCATGGTGCCAACGATGTGGTCCGGACGCGAGACATCGGCATGCGAAGCCTTCTCGAAGCTGGCCGCGTCCGGGCCGTGACCGCTCATGCAGTTGTGCAGGCTCGAGCCACCGGGCACGAAGCCGCCCTGCTTCGCATCGTAGGCGCCATCGATCAGGCCCATGAACTCGCTGGCGACATTGCGATGGAAGTACGGCGGCCGGAACGTATGCTCGGCCACCAGCCAGCGCGGCGGGAAGATGGCGAAATCCATGTTCGCCGTGCCCGGCGTGTCGCTGGCCGAGGTGAGCACGGTGAAGATCGACGGGTCGGGATGGTCGACCGCGATCGAGCCGATGGTGTTGAAACGACGCAGGTCGTACTTGTAGGGCGCGTAGTTGCCATGCCACGCGACCACGTCCAGGGGTGAGTGGTCGACACCGGCCGACCACAAGGCGCCCTGGAACTTGGCGATCAGTGCGAAGTCGCCTTCGAGGTCCTCGTACGCTGCCACCGGCGTCAGGAAGTCGCGCGGATGCGCCAGACCGTTGGCACCGATCGGCCCGAGGTCCGGCAGGTGCAGCGGCGCACCGAAGTTCTCGGCGACATAACCGCGCGCTTCGCCGTCGGGCAATTCCACGAGGAAGCGAACGCCACGCGGCAGCACGGCGATCTCCAGCGGTTCGACTTCGACCACGCCCAGTTCGGTGCGAAGTCGCAAGCGACCCTGCTGCGGCACGATCAGCAATTCGCCGTCGGCGTTGTAGAAGTACCGACCTTCCATCGAGCGGTTGGCGCAATACAGGTGGATACCGACGCCCGCCTGTTCTTCCGCGCCGCCGTTGCCGCCCAGTGTCACCAGGCCTTCGACGAAATCCGTCGGCGTCGACGGCATCGGCAAGGGATCCCACCGCATCTGGTTTGGCGTGGCCGGCGCTTCATGGAAGCGATTGTGGAACGTGGCGTGCGCCAGCTCGGCGAAGGGAGAATGCTGCGCAGCGGGGCGAATGCGGTACAGCCAGCTGCGCCGGTTGCTATGCCGCGGCGCGGTGAACGCGCTGCCGGAAAGCTGTTCGGCGTAGAGGCCATGCTCGACGCGCTGGGGCGAATTCTGGCCGGTGGGCAAGGCGCCCGCCACGGCTTCCGTAGCGAACTCATTACCGAAACCGGTCTGGTAACCGCGCGTATCGTCGGTGTGGCTCATCGTGGGGATCCTTGGGATGAACGCATCGCGGCGCGGTCCGTCTCGGGACCGCGCCGCGCTTAGTCTAGCTTTCGCGAAGGCCTCGCGCGCTCAGAGCACGCCGCGGCGCATCTGGTCGCGTTCGATGGACTCGAACAGCGCCTTGAAGTTGCCGTTGCCGAAGCCTTCGTTACCCTTGCGCTGAATGATCTCGAAGAAGATCGGGCCGACGTTGTTCTGCGTGAAGATCTGCAGCAACAGCTTCTTCTTGGTCTCGTCGTCGGCGTCGATCAGCAGCTTGTTCTTCTGCAGGCGCTCGATGTCCTCGCCATGGTCCGGCACGCGGATGTCGATGACTTCGTAGTACGTGTCCGGCGTTTCCAGGAAGGCCACGTCCTGCGCGCGCATGGCTTCGACCGACTCGTAGATGTTGTCGGTGAACAGGGCGATATGCTGGATGCCTTCGCCGTTGTATTCGCGGATGTACTCGTTGATCTGCGACTTCTCGTCCGACGACTCGTTGAGCGGGATGCGGACCATGCCGTCCGGCGCGGTCATCGCCTTGGACACCAGGCCGGTCTTCGCGCCCTTGATGTCGAAGTAGCGAATCTCGCGGAAGTTGAACAGACGCTCGTAATAGTCCGACCACTTCTGCATGTTGCCGAAGTGCAGGTTGTGCGTCAGGTGGTCGATGAAGGTCAGGCCAAAACCCTTCGGATGACGATCCACGCCCGGAATCCACTCGAACTCGCTGTCGAACACGTCGCCCTTGGCGCCGTAGGTATCGATCAGGTACAGCGCGCAACCGCCGATGCCCTGGATGGTCGGCACGTTCAGCGCGAGGGTGTCGGCCTTGTGCCCGACCTTCTCGGCGCCGTTGGACAGCGCCGTTGCCTGCACGTCCGTCGCCGGGCGGGTGAAGCGAATGGCGAAACCACAGGCGCTGGGGCCGTGCTCCGCGGCAAAGTCCGCGGCGAACGAGTTCGGCTCTTCGTTGACGAGGAAATTGCACTCGCCCTGGCGATACAGGGTGATCTTCTTCGTCTTGTGCTTTGCTACCGCCGTGAAGCCGAGCTTCGGGAACAGCGTGTGCAGCAGGGCCGGATCCGGCGCGGCGAATTCGACGAACTCGAAGCCATCGACACCCTGCGGGTTTTCGAAGGTGGTGACTTCCATACCAATATTGGGCTGGGCGCTCATGGGCGATACTCCTGGCTTGGGGCACGGCTTGCGCCGTCTACCCCGACCTTATAGTTTCATATGTAACCATTTGCAAGGACCAGCGCAGCATGACCCTAGAAACCGTTCCCGCCCATGCCCCGCTGGAGCTCGAGCACTTCCTGCCCTATCGCCTGTCCATCCTGTCGAACACGGTGAGCCAGTCGATCGCCACGGAATACCAGGACCGCTTCGAGCTGAGCATGACCGAATGGCGCGTGATGACCATCCTGGCGCGGTTTCCGGAAATTTCGGCACGGGAAGTAGTGGACCGCAGCGCCATGGACAAGGTGGCGGTGAGCCGCGCCGTGGCCCGCCTGGTCAACGCCGGCCGCGTGGATCGTGGCATCCACGACGGCGACAAGCGGCGTTCGGTGCTGCAGTTGTCCGAGACCGGATGGGCGATCCACGACGAGGTCGCGCCGTTGGCGCGGGCGCATGAACGCGATCTGCTGGCCCGCCTCGACGAAGGCGAGCAGGCGCAGCTGAACAGCATCCTGGACAAGCTGCTGGCGCCCTGACTAAGGGCGCCGGCTCTAAGATGGAAGGCAGCTGCACTGTGGGAGGCAGCTGCACTGTGGAAGGCAGCTGCACTGTGGAAGGCAGCTCCACTGTGGGAGCCGGCTATTGCCGGCGATTCCTGCGGAGCACTGCCTTTCAAGGCTGTCGCGAGATGGCTATGGCCGCTAAAGCAGCTCTCACCGGAAGAGCATCGCCGATGAATCGGCTCCCACACGAAGCATCGCCGCTAAAGCGGCTCCCACAGGAAGAGCATCGGCGCTGACGCGGCTCCGCTATTTCTTACTTGATCCCGTGTTCTTACTTGATCCCGTGTTCTTACTTGATCCCGTGCATCAGCCGGTTGATCAGGGGTGCGATGAGGAACAGCACGATACCCGCGCCTACCAGCAGCTCGAAGCTGAAGGTGAAGCCGCTCAGGGCCGAGCCGACGGTCATGCCGGTCTCGCCGCTGATGTGGCCGGCGAGCAGGCCGGAGAGGTTGTTGCCGATGGCCGTGGAGAGGAACCAGCCGCCCATGGCGAGGCCGACCACGCGGATCGGTGCCAGCTTGGTCACCATGGACAGGCCGATCGGCGACAGGCAGAGCTCGCCGATCGTCTGCAGCACGTAGCAGGCGGCCAGCGGCCAGAACGGGATGCGGCCATCGCCGCCGACCAGGCTCTGCAAGGCATACATCAGCACCAGGAAGGCCAGCGCGTTGAAGATCAGGCCGAGGCCGAACTTGCGCGGAATCGACGGCTCCAGGCGATGCCGTGCCGACCAGCCCCAGGCCAGCGCCACGATGGGGGCGAAGACCAGGATCGCCGCCGAGTTCACCGACTGGAACCAGCCGGTCGGAAATTCCCAACCGCCGAACATGTGCCGGTCGACGATGTTCTGGGCGAGGAAGTTGAACGAGCTGCCGGCCTGCTCGAAGAACATCCAGAACAGCACGTTGAAGGCGAACAACAGCAACATGGCGATGACGCGGTGGATCTGGATGCGGTCGTGGCGTACGGCCTCGACAACCAGCATCACGGCCACCCCGATGAAGAGCGCGCCGAGCAACCAGGCGATGAAGATCGCGCCGGCCTTGGCCATCAGCAGGTACACCAGCGGAATGGCGACGAGAATCCCGACGATCACGGCGACCAGGTTCTTGCCCTCGTGGCGCTCCGGCGGCGGCAGGCCGACGCCCTTGAGCTGGCGCTTGCCGATCAGGAACCAGACAAAGCACACCACCATGCCGAAGCCGGTCGCGGCGAACACGGCCTTGTAGTTGTCCTGCAGCGGCGTATCGGTCAACACCGAAGCGAGCCAGCCGGTGACCAACGGGGCGAGGAAGCCGCCCATGTTGATGCCCATGTAGAAGATGGTGAAGCCGCGATCCCGGCGGTCGTCGCCCACGGGGTAGATCTGCCCGACCAGCGACGAGATATTCGGCTTGAACAGACCGTTGCCGACGATCACGGTGGCCAGGCCGATGAGGAAGATGTCCTGGTTCGGCACCATGACCATGAACAGGCCCGCGCCCATCACCGCCGCGCCAACCAGGATCGATCGCTGGTAGCCCAGCACGCGGTCGGCGACGAAGCCGCCGAAGATCGCCGAGGCGTAGACCAGCGCGAGGTACGAGCCGTAGGTGCGGCTGGCGTAGCCCTGCCCCGCCTGATCGCCGTGGAAGAACTGCGCCACGATATACAGCGTCAGCGCCCAGCGCATGCCATAGAACGCGAAGCGTTCCCAGAACTCGGTCATGAACAGCATCCACAGGGGACGCGGGTGACCCAGGGTCTGGGCGTAATCGGGCACGGGCCTGGCGGTGGCTGGGGCGGTCGGTGTCATGGGATCCCTTGGGCGTGATGACGCTTGGTGCAGCGTGTTTAACCGTCCGGGCTCCCACCCGTCAAATGTTTACGTTCCCAGGATGGTGCGCACTTCGATCAGTTCGGGGAAGAAACTCTGCTCCAGCGCCTTGCGCAGGAAGGCCACGCCGGAGGAACCGCCGGTACCGGCACGGAAGCCGATGATGCGTTCCACGGTCTTCATGTGGCGGAAGCGCCAGAGCTGGAACGACTCTTCGATATCGACCAGTTCTTCACTGAGATGATACTCAGGCCAATGGTGGGCGGTGTCTTCGTAGATCCGCTTGAACACGGGCAGCAGCGCGGGCTGGCTTCGCCAGGGCTGGGTCAGGTCGCGCTCCAGCAGGTCCGCCGGCACGGGATGCCCGCGGCGCGCCAGATAACGGAGGTATTCGTCGTAGAGGCCCGGGGCCTCGAAGATCGCCTTCAGGCGCTCGTGGGCCACGGCGTCGTGCTCGAACACGCGGAGCATGTCGGCGTGCTTGTTGCCGAGCAGGAACTCCACCATGCGGTATTGCAGCGACTGGAAGCCCGACGAGGGGCCCAGCACGTCGCGGAATTGCAGGTATTCGGCCGGGGTGAGCGTTTCCAGCACGCCCCATTGCTCGTACAGCTGGCGCTGGATGGCCTTGACCCGGGCCAGGATCTTCAGCGTTCCGTCGACGTCGTCCGCGCGCAGGTGCGCAAGCGCGGCATCCAGCTCGTGGATCATCAGTTTCAGCCACAGCTCGGAGGTCTGGTGCTGCACGATGAAGAGCATCTCGTCGTGGTGCGCGGGCTGGCTGCGCGGCACTTGCGCACTGAGCACCTGGTCCAGCTTGAGGTACTCGCCATAGGTGAGGCGGCCGTCGAGATCGGTGCGGATACCCGGTTCGAGGTCGCGCTGGGAGTTGGCCATGGACGATTTCACAATAAGGGTGGACCAGCCACAAACGGCGCCGTGGCGCGGTTTGGGGGCCGGAGACGGCCGGTTCTATGCTGCGCCGTGCCTTGCCGGGCCATAATACCCCTGATATCTAGTCCGGCTCGCAACAACCCGAAAGTCGCTCGTGCCCCACTGGATGGGCCCGTCCGCTTCCCCAATCGTGCGTGTCGTTTCTAACCCTTCCCCTGGGAGCGAGTCGTGTCCATCGCCGCCAAGTTCGAAATCGAATACCTGCAATACCTTGACCAGGACGGCAAGGAAACCGGAAAGGAACTCCCCGAATTCGCCAAGGACCTCGACCACATGGTCGAGCTCTACAAGCTCATGGTGTCCACGCGCGTGTTCGACGCCAAGTCGATCGCCCTGCAGCGCACCGGCAAACTGGGTACCTACGCCTCGTGCCTCGGCCACGAAGCCGCGCACGTGGGCATCGGCAGCGCCATGCGCCGCGAGGACTCGCTGGCCGTGTCCTACCGCGAGTACGGCGCCCAGCTGTACCGCGGCGTGAAGCCGCGCGAGGTCTACACCTACTGGGGTGGCGACGAGCGTGGCAACGACTTCGCCGACGCCCCCGCGCACGACTTCGCCTGGTGCGTGCCCATCGGCACGCAGTGCCTGCACGCCGCCGGCTCCGCCCTGGCGTTCAAGATCCGCAAGGAGCCACGCGTCGCCGTCTGCACCATCGGTGACGGCGGTTCGTCCAAGGGCGACTTCTACGGCGCGATCAACGTCGCCGGCGCGCAGAACCTGCCGCTGGTCGCGGTGATCGTGAACAACCAGTGGGCGATCTCGGTGCCGCGCCGCATCCAGAGCGGCTCCGGCACGCTGGCCCAGAAGGGCATCGCGGCCGGCCTGTTCTGCATCCAGGTGGACGGCAACGACATCATCGCCGTGCGCAAGGCCATGGAAGACGCGCTCGAGCGCGCCCGTTCCGGCCAGGGTGGCAGCGTGATCGAAGCGGTCACCTACCGCCTCGGCGACCACACCACCGCCGACGACGCCCGTCGCTACCGCGGCGAGCAGGAAGTGAAGGACGCCTGGGAACGCGACCCGGTGCCGCGCCTGCGCAAGTGGCTCGAAGCCAAGGGCAAGTGGGACGACGCGAAGGAAGAAGCCTGGAAGGCCGAGTGCGACGACTGGATGGACAACGAGGTCAATGCGTACCTGGAGACGAAGAACCAGCCGGCGACGGCGATGTTCGACTACCTGTACGCCGAACTCCCGGCCGACCTCGAAGCGCAGCGCGAGCTGGTCGCTTCCCTCGATCGCAAGTCGTAAGGAACTCTTCCCATGGCACAAATCACTCTGATCGAAGCAGTGACCCAGGCGCTCGCCTACGAAATGCGCAACGACGAAAGCGTCGTGGTGCTCGGTGAGGACGTCGGCGTCAACGGTGGCGTGTTCCGCGCCACCCAGGGCCTGCAGGAACAGTTCGGCGAAATGCGCGTCATCGACACGCCGCTGGACGAAGGCACCATCGCCGGCCTGACTATCGGCCTCGCGGTGCAGGGCATGAAGCCGGTCGCCGAAGCCCAGTTCGAAGGCTTCATCTACCCGATGATGGAGCACATCGCCTGCCACGCGGCCCGCATGCGCAACCGCACGCGTGGTCGCATGACCGTGCCGGCGGTGTGGCGCGCCCCCTGGGGTGGCGGCATTCGTGCTCCGGAGCATCACTCCGAGGCCAACGAGCACCTGTTCACCAATATCCCGGGCCTGCGCGTGGTCATGCCATCGTCGCCGGCGCGTGCCTACGGCCTGCTGCTCGCCGCCATCCGCGATCCGGATCCGGTGATCTTCTTCGAGCCCAAGCGCATCTATCGCCAGTACAAGGAAGAAGTACCCGATGACGGCGAGGCGCTGCCGCTCGACGTCTGCTTCGTGCTGCGCGACGGCACTGACGTGACCCTGGTGACCTGGGGCGCGCAGGTGAAGGAATGCCTTGAAGCCGCGGACGAACTCGCCCAGAAGGGGATCAGCGCCGAAGTGATCGACGTGGCCACGCTCACGCCGCTCGACTTCGACACGATCGCCGAATCGGTGAGCAAGACCGGCCGCTGCGTCATCGTGCACGAAGCGCCGAAGACCGCCGGTTTCGGCGCGGAAATCGCCGCCCGCCTGTCCGAGGAATGCCTCTACAGCCTGCTCGCGCCGGTCGAGCGCGTGACCGGTTTCGATACCCACATCCCGCTGTTCCGCCTGGAAATGAAGTACCTGCCCAGCGTCGAACGCATCGTCGAGGCCGCCGAGCGTACGCTCGCGGCATCCTGAGGAACCTATCGCAATGGCCGACATCAAGACCTTTTACCTGCCGGACCTCGGCGAAGGCCTTCCCGACGCGACGGTCGTCGAATGGCACGTCAAGGAAGGCGACACGATCAAGCTCGATGCCCCGCTGGTATCGATGGAAACCGCGAAGGCCGTCGTCGACGTCCCCTCGCCCTACTCCGGCACCGTGAAGAAGCTCCACGGCGGCGTGGGCGACATCATCGAGACCGGCTCGCAGCTGGCCGACTTCGAGATCGACCCGAACGCGCGCCAGCGCGCCGAGGCCGAGTCGACCGGTCATCACCATGGCCCGAAGAAGGGCGTCGGCAGCCAGGCTCCGGACGACGCGTCCAAGGTCGTCGCCTCCGATGACGGTGGCGAGATCGATGCCGACGGTCCGGCTCCGGCCAAGCGCGAGGACGAAGGTACCGTCGTCGGCGCCATGATCAGCGGCAACGCCGTGCACACCGAGCAGGTCTCCAGCGCCGGCGGCGTGAAGGCGGTCCCGGCGGTGCGCGCGCTCGCGAAGAAGATGAAGATCGACCTCACCCGCGTCCAGCCGACCGGCGCCGGTGGCGTGATCACCATGAACGACGTGAAGAACGCCGCAGCCAACGGCAGCGCCGCCGTGGGTTCGGCGCCCGCGCGTCCGGCCGCGGCGCAGCACCTCGCACCCACGCTTCCGGAGCCGGGTCCGGCACCGACGCGTACGCCGGTGTCGCTGGCCGGCAAGGCGGTTCGCACCTCGCCCCCGGGCAAGGAAGCGATGGGCCAGCCGGAACAGCTCAAGGGCGTTCGCCGCAACATGGCTCGCGTCATGGCCGATGCACATGCCCAGGTCGTCCCGACGTCGATCGTCGACGACGCCGACCTGCACGCCTGGATCGGCAAGCAGGACATCACCGCCCGCCTCATCCGCGCGGTCGTGGTCGCCTGCAAGGCTGTGCCGGCACTCAACGCCTGGTTCAACGGCAAGGACCTCACCCGCACATTGCACCCGCACGTGGACATCGGCATTGCCGTGGACACCGACGACGGCCTGTTCGTGCCGGCCCTGCGCAATGCGGACGTGCTCGACGGTGCCGGCATCCGTGCCGCGATCAAGCGCCTGCGTAGCTCGGTCGAAGATCGCAGCATCGCCGCGTCGGAGCTGTCGGGCTACACGATCAGCCTGTCCAATTTCGGCATGTTCGCCGGTCGCTACGCCACCCCGGTAGTCGTCCCGCCGACCGTCGCCATCATCGGCGCCGGCAAGCTGAGCCACGACGTGGTCGCGGTGATGGGCGGTATCGAAGTGCACCGCCGTATGCCGCTGTCGCTGACCTTCGACCACCGCGCCGCCACGGGTGGTGAGGCTGCGCGCTTCCTCAAGGCGATGATCGACGATCTGGGCTTGCCGAACTGAAGTCTGTGGGGAATCGCCGCTGAAGCGGCTCCCACATGGAGCAATCCCGCGAGTGCGGTTCCGAGGCCCGGCGCAAGCCGGGCCTCTTTTTTGTGGGAGCCTCTTTTCTTGTGGGAGCCTCTTTTCTTGTGGGAGCCTCTTTTCTTGTGGGAGCCTCTTTTCTTGTGGGAGCCGTCTTTTGTGGGAGCCGATTCATCGGCGAATGAGGGCATGCGCGGCGCAGCCGCGATCCACTTGGGGGCTGGCCCCGGTGCTACCCTATGCAAATGCTCAACAACGACACCCTACGCAGCATCCGCTACATGCTCGACCTCGGCGAGGTCCATGTGGTCGAGATCCTCAAGCTCAGCGGCTTCGAAACCAGCCGTGAATCCGTCGATCCCTGGTTGCTCAAGGAAGACGAACCCGGCTTCGTCGAGATGCCCGACCTGGCCATGGCGCACTTCCTCGACGGGCTGATCCTGCAGCGTCGCGGTCGCGACGAAAGCCAGCCGGCACGGCCCGTGGAAAGCCGCATCAATAACAACGTCGTGCTGAAGAAGCTGCGCGTCGCCTTCGAACTGAAGGAAGACGACATCCTCTCGATCATGGCCGAGGCGGGATTCAAGGTAACCCGCGGCGAGATAAACGCGCTCTTCCGCCAGCCCAAACACAGCAACTTCCGTCTCTGCGGCGACCAGTTCCTGCGCAATTTCCTCAAGGGTTTGACGAAGCGCCTGCGCGGCTGACTGCCGCTTGTTGCTCTTGTGGGAGCCGATTTATCGGCGATTGGGAGCCTGCCTCGGGTTGACCCGCCGCCGCGGGATCGCCGATGAATCGGCTCCTACAGGTTAAGGTGGTCTGGCATCGCCGCTGAAGCGGCTCCCACATTGGATGACGCTTAAGCGGCTTCCACATTGGACGACGCTGAAGCGGCTGCCGCAACTTAGGGGGTGCGCGGTTTCCAGACGAACTGGCGAACGATCAACGCGACGAGGAGTACGGCGAGGAACGCGCCGTAGCCCCATAGCGCCGGCACGACCTGTTGCCAGATCGCCCCGCTCTTCGGACCGAACTTGTCCGCCGCCGGAATCACCACGGCATCGAAGGATGCCATTGCCGCCTGCACCGCCACGACAATCGCCGCGAGCAGGGCCAGCACGTCGAACGAGCGGCGCGTAGCGTTCTTTATCAGCGCCTTGGGATAGTGCCAATACGCCCAACCCAGCACGATCAGCCAGGGCGCCAGCAGCATCAGGGCGAGGTAGCGCATGATCAATCCTGCGCGGCGGCGAGTGCGTCGAGCGCACTGCGCAGCCGGAGCACGGCGGCGGCACGCGCCACCTCGTCCGGATACGAGGCGCCATTGGCGACCACTTCACCGTCGACCAGCAAGGCGACATGATCGCCCTGGGATTCGATAGCCGCGCTGGAACCACCCGCCGTCGAAAGCGCCTGGCGCAGCACGCCGGCCGCCTTCGGGTCGGCAAACGATTTCGACAGCAGCAGTTCCTCGCCATCGCTTGCGAACAGGCGGAAACGGAAGCTGCCGTCCTCGTCGCGGAAGCTGGCGAAACGGGGCGGCTTCGCCTTGGTCGCCGGCTTGGAGGCCGCCGATTCCGCGACGGGGGCACTGCGATGACGCGCGCTGCGCAGGCCGACGGCATCGCGAAGGGTTTCCACCAGCGGCGCGGCGATCGCACGTGCCTTGGCTGCGCCGGCAAGCAGGATGTCTTCCATGTCGTCCGGGCGGCGGATCAGGTCTTCGTAGCGTTCGCGCATGGGAGCGACATCAGCCTCGACACGCTCGAAGAGCACCTGCTTCGCTTCGCCCCAGCCGATGCCGCCATGCAGCGCGTCGGCGAAAGCCGTGGTTTCGGCGGGCGTGGCGAAGGCCTTGAAGATGGTGAACAGCGCGGAGTCTCCGGTGTCCTTGGGCTCGCCCGGTGCGCGCGAGTCGGTCACGATCTTCATGATCGCGTCACGCATGCCCTTCGAGCCGCCCTCGAACAGTGGAACGGTGTTGTCGTAGCTCTTCGACATCTTGCGGCCGTCGAGGCCGGGCAAGGTGGCGACCTGCTCTTCGATCAACGCTTCCGGCATGACGAAGAACTCGCGACCGAACGTGTGGTTGAAACGCTGCGCGATATCGCGCGCCATTTCGATGTGCTGGATCTGGTCGCGCCCCACCGGCACCTTGTTCGCGTTGAACGCCAGGATGTCGGCCGCCATCAGCACGGGATACATGTAGAGCCCCGCCGTCACGCCTGCATCGGCATCCTCCTGCGCCTCGACATTGCGGTCCACGGCCGCCTTGTAGGCGTGCGCGCGATTGAGCATGCCCTTCGAGGTGACGCAGGTCAGCAGCCACATCAGCTCGGGCACCTCGGGGATATCCGACTGCCGATAGAACGTGGCCACGTTAGGGTCCAGGCCGGCGGCCAGCCAGGTCGCGGCGATCTTGAAGCGCGAGGCCTCGATGCGGTCCGGGTCGTCGCTCTTGATCAGGGCGTGGTAGTCGGCCATGAAGTAGAACGCGTCGACGTTCGGATCCTTGCTGGCAAGGACGGCGGGACGAACGGCGCCGACGTAGTTGCCGAGATGCGGCGTGCCAGTGGTGGTGATGCCGGTGAGGACGCGGGTGTGCATGGGGACCTTGGGGGCGACAGACGATAACCCCTCGAGTTTAGCCCATGTGTGGGAGCCGCTTCAGCGGCGACGGACGCTACCCTGCCCTTCGCTGGCGGCCGCCAGCTCACCGCATCAACGTCGACTTCCCGAACAGCGACTCGACAAGATCCACCGCCAGCTTCGCGGTCTGGTTCCGCTTGTCGAACGCCGGATTGAGTTCGACGATGTCCAGCGAGCCGACCCGGCCGGTGTCCGCGATCATCTCCATGCACAGCTGTGCCTCGCGATAGCCGGGGCCGCCGCGCACGGTGGTGCCCACGCCCGGGGCGATGCTCGGGTCGAGGAAGTCGACATCGAAGCTGACGTGCAGATGGGTGTCCTGGTCGACGCCGGCCAGGGCTTCTTCCATCGCCGCCTTGAGGCCGATCTCGTCGATGTAGCGCATGTCGTAGATGTCGATGCCGACTTCATGGACGAAACGTTTCTCGCCCTCGTCCACCGAACGGATACCGATCTGCCGGAAGACATCCGGCGTAGTCGCCGGCACGGTGCCGCCGATGTGGGTCAGCTCGTCGGGGCCGTAACCGCACAGGCAGGCCACCGGCATGCCATGGATGTTGCCGGACGGAGTGATCTGGCTGGTGTTGAAATCGGCATGAGCATCCAGCCAGAGCACGCGAAGCTTCTTGCCGGCATCCCGGCAGTAGCGCGACACGGCGGAAATCGAGCCGATGGCCAGGCAATGATCGCCGCCGAGCATGATCGGCAGGTGCCCCGCACTCAGTTCCGCGTAGACCGCCTCGTGCACCGAGGTATTCCAGGCGACCACCTCGCCCAGATGACGGTAGCCGTCAGTGGGTGGCAGCCATGGATTGAGTGGGCCGGAGAGGTTGCCCCGGTCGACGACGTGCATGCCGCGCCTGGCGAGCCGCTCGCCCAGGCGAGCCACGCGTAATGCTTCGGGACCCATGGAACTGCCGCGGTGACCTGCACCGATATCGGTGGGGGCGCCGATAAGGGCGACCGAACGTGTTGTTGGACTCATCCGCCAAGTTTACACCGGCCTCTACAACACCTACGTTGCACTGCGTCAGGCACGGAAAACGGCAGGATAGGCCGTTGTTTCCAATGCGTACGCCGAGGACGATCCGACGGGGTGACGCGTCGGCGACGATGCCGTGCAGCAGCCAAGGGATGGCCTACGCGAGCGTCCGTCTACCCTGCTGCCTTAACGGGCTCGGGGCCGATAGCGCCACGATCCACCAATTGGCGTAGAATATCGCTCAAATGGAGGATGCCATGATCGCCTACATCGCCGATGCCGATCCCATGCCCTACCTGGTGCGGGAAACCGTCTTCACCCGGATGGGCCGCCTGCTCGATCTCAAGCTCGAGTCGGACGCCGACGCCATCCGCCTCGTAAACAAGGGCATATCCGTTCACGCCTACAAACACGTCGCCGAGAGGCTGCGCTTTCCGGTCAACCTGGTCGCCCCCGAGAGCACCGTACGCCGGCGGCTCACCGAAGGCCGTTTCAGCGAAATCGAGTCGGAACGCGTCGTTCGTGTGGCACGGGTCTTCGCCGAAGCGGTCGAACTGTTCGGCAGTGAAGACATGGCGCTGGCATGGTTCACGACGCCCGCCGACTACCTCGAGGGCGACGAACCGGTCACCCCGATGGCACTGGCCGCCACCGACAATGGCGCCCGCCTGATCGAATCGCGCATCCTGCGCACCGCCCACGGCATGTTCTGATGCGGCTCTGGCGCATCTCGTCCTACCCCGGCCTGAGCGGGGTGGGCGGACACCATGCGGATGGTCGCTGGCACACGCGCGGCAAACCCATCCTCTACGCCTCCGAGCATCCTGCGCTGGCCATGGTCGAGGCGATGGCGCACATGCGGCTTGGCGTCACGGCCATACCGCTCACGTTGAAGTTGATCGCGATCGATGTATCGGACGCCGCGAGCATCGCGCCAACCCCCGATCTTCCTGCCGGATGGCAAGCCAACGAGCCGACCAGCCAGGCTATCGGCGATGCATGGATAGCACGTGGAGAAACCCTTCTCCTGCGACTGCCCTCGGCCATCCTTGCGCACTCGACGAACTACCTGGTCAATCCCGCGCATCCCGAAGCGCCCACGCTGCTGAGCGAAGTCGAGATCGAGCCCTTCTGGTTCGACCGACGCTACCTTCGCTGAGCCATGGGTTTCGTTTGCGCCGCGTTGCACGACGTCTTGGAATGATGCGCTGGTGCCGACACCCGGATTCGAACTGGGGACCTACCGCTTACAAGGCGGTTGCTCTACCAACTGAGCTATGCCGGCGAAGGCGGGGAGTTTATCAGAAGCAGCCGGTCGGTTTGGCGCTCGCACCGGGACTTCGGATGCCGCGGCGAACGTCGGCATTGGCATCGTCGGGGACCACCACATCGAGCCACCAGACGGGTGTGATTTCGGTGCGCTCGGCCATCCGCGCCGGGAAGCCGGCGGCGATCACTTCGTCGCGGCGTTTCTTCGCGTTCGCGGGGTCGTGGAACAGGCCCAGGGCGACGGAGTTCTGCAATTCGCCAGTGGCCGTGACCACGAAATAATCCTTGATGCCCTTGGCCTCCAGCCGGCGCGCCTGGGCCAGTGCGAGATCGCGCGTGGCCTGGGCGGGAAGGAACACACGCCAGCCGTGCGACTCGCTGGTCTGCTCCTGCCGTTGGCGGCTGCGCACCGTCCGCGCGGCGATAGCGGCACGCATGCTGCGCAGGTCCACCTGGTTGGTGAAGGGGCCGATGGCCAGGCAACGATAACTGCGCTTGGCGCTGGTCGGCGCGTTCGCACTTGGCGCCGCGGCGAGCAGTGCGGGGGCGGCGGGCGTTTCGGCGGGCGCCTTCTTCTCCGGCGCGCGCGGAAGCGGCTTGGCCGACGTTGCCGCGGGAGCGACGGGAGGGGTGGCGATAGCCGTGCTGCGCTCCATCGCAGGAGCGGGAGCCGTGGCAGCGCCTGCGGCTGCCGCCAGAGCCGAGGTCGCGGCAGAGCCTGAAACCGCTGGCGCGGTGGACGCCGGTGCCGGGATCTCGGCTAGCAGCTTGAGCTTGGGCACGCCCTTATCGACCGGATCCACCGCATGCGTGCCCGATTCGCCCAGCAGCAGCCATGCGGCCACGGCGATATTGAGGGCGATCAACAGAACGAACATCAAGCGCAGAAGCATGGCGACCTTGGATTTCCGGTTGGGCCAGCGCGCGTTCCCCTGTAAGAACCGGTGGCGTCGCGATTCTAGGCGAAATGATCCGCCTGGGTGTGCGTCGTGGCCCAGACGGCCAACCCACGCAGGACCGTATCGGGAACCAGTAGCACCTCGCGCTGGAGCAGCGGCGCGAGCACGGTGGCGTCGCCTCCGCCGAGGGTGACCGTCGGCGCACCGCCAAGCAGCCCGGCGGAGCGGTCGACAAAGCGGTCGACCAGGGCCGCACAGGCCTGCCAGCAACCCGACGCGAGACCGTCGGCCGTGTTGTCCGCGAGGTCGCGCACGGAACCCGCGTGCCCTGGCCGCACCTGCACGGTGGCGCCGAGCACGGATTGCTGCATGAGCAGGGGCCCCGGCGCGATCCATCCGCCGAGATGGCGTCCGTCCGCATCCAGCGCATCCAGGGTGAGTGCCGTTCCGACACTGGCCAGCACGCAAGGCGCGCGTCCCGCGGCACGGGCATCGACCATGGCGAGGAACCGGTCCACGCCGAGCCGGTGCGGCTCCGCGTAGGCATTGACGACACCGCAGGCTTCGGCCGGCGTGCGCACCCATACCGGGGCATGGCCGAAGGCATTGCCGGCCGCCACCGCGACCGCGGTCTCACGCGCCGTATCCACCACCGAGGCGCCGACGATGCGTGTTGGCCGGGGCCACTCCGACCACAGCGTCGCCAGCTCGTGCGCGATGTCCGCGTCCCAGCCGAAGGCGCCACGATGCACGAAGGCCTCGCCGTCGAGCAGGGCGAATTTCAGCCGTGTATTGCCGAGGTCGAGAAGCAGGATCATGCACCGCTCCGTCGCACCGAGATTTCAGCGCTGTCCACCGTCACCACCTCGCCCGTGGCGCGGCGCACGCGCAAGGCGCCACGCTCGTCGACACCTTCGCCCGTGGCGTGGTACTCGCCACGTGGATCGATGACACGCAACGCCTGCCCGATCAGCAGATCGTTGAAACCGTACTCCTGGGCGAAAGCGGCAAAGCCATGCCGCTCGAAGCTGCGAAGCCCCTCGCCGAGCGAGGCGACCACGGCCGCCGCGACGCGATTGCGTCCCGGAGGCAGCCCACCGCTCAGCGAGGCGAGATCGGTGATCGGCTGGCCGGCGCGTTCGTGCAGCGAATCCGGCAGGCGGATGTTGAGGCCGACGCCAATGATCGCTGCGCAGGGACCGGAATATTCGCCGGAAAGCTCCACGAGAATGCCTGCCAGCTTGGCATTGCCGGCCAGCACGTCGTTGGGCCATTTCAGGCCTGCGGTGCGGATGCCCAGATCGTCCAGCGCACGAATCAACATCACGCCGACGGCCAGCGACAGCCCGGACAACGACGCGAAACCCGCATCGAAGCGCTTCAAGACGGAGAGATAGAGATTCATGCCCGGCGGCGAGAGCCAGGTGCGCCCGCGCCGGCCCCGGCCCGCCGATTGCGTTTCGGCTAGGACGAACGAGAGGTCGTCCAGCACGGGGATGCGCCGGGCCAGCTCGCTGGAGGTGGAGTCGATCTCCCAATGCACTTCGAGCATGCCGACATCGGCCAACGCGGACGGCGACATATGGGCCCGTATGCGCGGCACCTCGAGCAATTCGGTCGGCCAGGGCAGGCGATAGCCGCCACCGACCTTGGCCTCGACCGGTACGCCCTTGAGGCGCAGGGCCTCGATCTGTTTCCAGACCGCCGCGCGCGTGACGCCGGCCGTCCTGGCCAGGGTGGCGCCGGACACGGCGTCGCCTCCAGCAAGGGCTTCGAGAAGATCGCGTGCGAGCATGGGTAGCCGTCGGGCCGTCAGGCGGCCGCTGTCGGGGGGTGGGGAAGCCGGGACATCCGGCGATTCTAGGACAGTGGCGGGATTTTCGCCCCTATCGACGGGGCGACCCCGCACGGACGGACCTCCAGCACTGGCAGCTTTGTGAAATATCTGAGAGGATCGGTCGTCCCCCGGCACGTCCGGAGGTTCTTCAGGGTTTACCGATGAACGCCAGACCTTACATCTTCGGATGTCTGTGCCTCGTCGGTGCCGCCGGCACCGCCGCCGCTTCCGACATCGACCCGACAGGTGGCCTGCTCTCGCTGGGCGGATCCGTTTCGTCGTCGTTCGATAGCAACGGCGCGCGCTCCTCATCGGGTAGCCGCGATACCAGCGCGTCCGACGTCATGTCGAATCGCTCGAGTGGCACGCCCCAGCGGAATGGCGGACCGGCACCCACGCCCTCCCCGGTCGACCCCGAAGACGGTCCGCACGATGGAGCGGCACCGATGCGTTCGCCGGCGCCCAGCTGGCAGTCGATGCTGCCGGGCTCGATGCTCTGAGTTTGCCCGGTCGTCCCTAGTGAGCTTCGTCCAGTCGTTGCTAGCGCGCTTTCGTGCGCCCGTTCCGCCCATCGACGACACCCTGTGGCGCCAGGCGGTCTCCCGGCTTCCCCTGGTGCGTGCGCTGGACGAGCCCCGCGCCCGCTACCTGCGCCAGCTTGCCGCGGGGTTTCTGCATACCAAACGCTTCCATGCCCTGGGCGATGCGGCGCTGGACGATTTCTGGCGCCTGGTCATCGCCATGCAAGCCAGCCTGCCCGCCCTTCCCCACGGCCCAAAAGCCTTCAAGGGCTGGACCAACGTGCTGGTCTACCCCGGCGAGTTCAACGTAAGGCGCAATCACTACGACGCACCCACCGGCGTGGTCACCGACAGCGACGACACCCTGATCGGCGAGGCATGGGAACGCGGACCGATGGTGCTCTCACTGGCCGACGTGGCGCTCGACATCGAAGCGCCGTGGGACGGTTTCAATGTGGTCGTGCACGAGATGGCGCACAAGCTCGACATGCTCGCCGGGCCCGCGAACGGCGTGCCGCCGCTGCCGGCATCGATGAACCGCCGCGAGTGGATCCAGACCATGCAGCGCGGCTTCGACACCTTATCGAAACAGGTCGACCGCGGCCGCAAGACGGCGATCGACCCCTACGCCGCCGAGGCGCCGGAAGAGTACTTCGCCGTGACCAGCGAGCTTCATTTCTCGCAGCCCGCGCTGCTTCGCGAAGCGGCTGCCGACGTGGCCCGCCTGCTCGAAGCGTTCTACGGGCCGTCGCCCGCAGGCTGAGGCCTGGGCCTGGGCCTGGGCCCGAGCGTATCGAGGTCAGCCGGGGGGAAGGCGAACGCTGAAACGCGCGCCGCCAAGCTCTTCGGAGCGATCGACGTGCAGCTCGCCCTGGTACGCCTTGACGATGTCCTGAACGATCGACAAGCCGATGCCGTGGCCCTGCACGCGCTCATCCCCGCGCACGCCACGCTGCAGGATCTTCTCGATCTTGTCGTCGGCGATGCCGGGGCCGTCGTCTTCGACAATCAGCTCGAGCCCGCTGCGACCCTTGCCTTTCCCGCTGCTGCGCGCGGTAAGCAGTACGCGATGCGACGCCCACTTGAAGGCGTTCTCCACCAGGTTCCCCATCAACTCGAGCAGGTCGCCCTGCTCGCCGGGGAAGGCGGCGCCGTCATCGATCTCGAATTCGCACAACACATTCTTGGCGGCATAGACCTTCTCCAGGCTCTGCACCAGGTCCTCGGCGTGTCCGGCGATGGGCTCTTCCGCGGCGATGGTGCGGCGACCGGACGTGGCGGCACGCGACAGCTGGTACGCCACGATCTCGTCCATCTTGCGCACCTGGTCCAGGATGTCCCCGCGCAGACGGCGCGCGTCGCCATCGGTTTCCAGTTGCGAACGCACGACAGCCAGCGGTGTCTTCAGGCTGTGCGCAAGATCCGCCAGCGTGTCGCGGTAGCGCGAGCGCTGCTCGCGCTCGCTGTCGATGAAGGCGTTGAGGCGACGGGTGAGCACCGTCAGCTCGACCGGATAGGGGCCGTCGAGGTGATCGCGCGTGCCACGCTCGATGTGCGCCAGATCGCTGGACACGCGGCGCAGCGGCAACAGGCTCCAGCGCAGCAGGAACAGCTGCAGCAGCATGAGCATCATGCCCAGCATGGCCAGCCACAGGAACTGCGTACGCCGGTACGTCGCGACCTGGCGTTCGAACTGGTCTTCGGTCTGCGCCACCGCGAAGGTCAGCGGCACGCTGCGCTTGTCGGTCGTATCCAGGGAGACACCGTAGCTGAAGACGTAGAGCTTGCCGCTACGTGTCTCCACCGGCTCGAACGCCGTCTCGCCCGGCGACAGCATGCGCACGAAATCGAAGTCGCGGCCCAGCGCCGAGGACGATTCCCAGCGAAAGCCGTCGTTGCCGACGATGATGGCGTACAGGCCCGACCCCGGACGCGAAAAGTCGGGGTTCGGCTGGCTGTCCGGCGTGGTGACCTTGCCGGCGCGGGTCGTGTCCGTGCCGGTGATATAGGCGATGGCATAGTTGTGCAGCCGATCGTGCATGGCCGACAACTCGGATGCGTAGTTCGCCTTGTTCTGCGCCAGGCCGGTGAGACCCAGGAAGGCGGCGAGCGCAAAACCGGTCGCCAGCGCCGCGCGCGCGGCCAGCGAAAGGGGCCGGCGTTTGGTGGGTGAAGCGTTTTCCATGCTTCGAGCTTACCTCGGGGTGGCGCGACGACCTCGTCGCGACACCCCCGGTGAATCAATCTTCGTCCGCTTCGTTACGCGGGATGGCGAAACGGTAGCCGCGGCCGCGTACGGTCTCGATCGGCTTGAGCGCGCTTTCCGGATCCAGCTTGCGGCGCAGACGGCCGATGAACACCTCGAGCACGTTGGAGTCGCGGTCGAAGTCCTGCTGATAGATGTGCTCGGTGAGGTCGGCCTTGGAGACCAGCTCGCCCGCGTGCAGCATCAGGTATTCCAGCACCTTGTATTCGTAACTGGTGAGGTCGACCTGGCGGCCTTCGACCGTGACGGTCTGCGCCGTGGTGTCCAGCTTGATCGGGCCACAGGCCAGCACCGGCTTAGACCAGCCGCTCGCGCGACGGACCAGGGCGTTGATGCGGGCCAGCAGCTCCTCGACGTGGAACGGCTTGACCAGGTAGTCGTCGGCACCGTGCTTCAGGCCTTCGACCTTGTCCTGCCAGCTGCCGCGGGCAGTGAGGATCAGGATCGGGTAGCGCTGGCCATGCTCGCGCAGGGCCTTGACCAGATCCATGCCCGACAGCTTGGGCAGGCCCAGGTCGATGATCGCCAGGTCGAACGGTACTTCGCGACCCAGATACAGGCCCTCTTCACCGTCCTGGGCGGCGTCCACGGCGAAGCCGTCGCGCTTCAGGCGCGCGGCGAGGGTCTCGCGCAGCGGGGCCTCATCCTCTACAAGCAGGATTCGCATCAATGTTTCTCCTTGTTATCCCCGGCGCTCGCGTCCAGGGGCTTGGCAGTTTCGGTTCGGATCGGGACCACACGGACGTGACCGTCCAGGGTGAGGACCTTGACCCGGTATTCGGTAAAGCGACCGCGCTCGACGAGCCGCGTATCCGCCGACAGCACCTTGCCCCCGGTGTCTTTTTGCACCTTGCTCACCGCCTGCTCCAGCGTCATCGACTGGTCGGCCTGCACGGCAAAGGGCGACGCAAGGCAAAGTGCGGCGAAAAATAGCGGACGAAACGTGATTTTCATGTCTGGCGCAGGAAGACTGGTCGGCCGATCATGCCGAGCCCCGACCAGCCCGAAGCTGAACGGAATCAGGCTGCCTGGCGAAGCGGCGCCATGGCGGCCTCGATCAGGCCCCAATCCGCACCCGGCAGATGGGCGCCCTCGCTCAGCTGGCGACGGAAACCCCGGGCTCCCGGCTCGCCCTGGTACAGGCCCAGGATATGCCGGGTGATGTGCTTGAGCTGGGTGCCGCGAGCCAGTTCGGCCTCGATATAGATACGCATGCGATCCAGCACGTCGCTCCGCTCGGGGAGCGGGGTGCCGTAGAGATCGGCTTCCAGCTTCGCCAGGACGAAGGGGTCGTGATAGGCGGCCCGGCCGATCATCACGCCGTCCACCTGCCCCAGATGCTCCCGGACCGCCTCCACCGTGGTGATGCCACCGTTGATGACGACGGTCAGCTCGGGAAATTCGCGCTTCAGGCGATAGACGCGCTCGTAGTCCAGCGGCGGGATCTCGCGATTCTCTTTGGGACTGAGACCTTCCAGCCAGGCCTTGCGAGCGTGGACGACGAGGATGTCCACGCCGGCTTCGATCATGCGCGTGGTGAAACGCTGGAGGTCGGCGTATTCGTCCTGGTCGTCCACGCCGATGCGGCACTTCACCGTCACCGGCACGTCCACGACATCGGCCATGGCTCGGACACAGTCGCCGACCAGGTCCGGCTCGCGCATCAGGCAGGCGCCGAACTTGCCCGACTGCACCCGATCGGATGGGCAGCCGACATTGAGGTTGATCTCGTCATAACCCGCCTGGGCCCCCATCACCGCGGCCTTGGCCAGTTCGACGGGATCGCTGCCGCCAAGCTGCAGGGCGACCGGGTGCTCCTCGTGGCTGTGCTCGAGCAGGCGAACCTGCTTGCCGCGCACGAGGGCGGCACTCGTCACCATCTCGGTGTAGAGCCGCGCGTGGGGCGAGAGCAGGCGATGAAAGTACCGGCAATGACGATCCGTCCAATCCATCATGGGGGCAATCGATAGCTGGAAGTCGTTTCGATTGATAGCGTGCATGGCAGATATTCTACATGCGTGCCTCGGAACGCGAAGCGTTGCTGGTGGTTGCGGGGATCGCCCACCGCGGGCTTTTCAGGCTCCGTTGTCCGGTGAACGAGTCCGCTCTCGGTGCTGAACAATCGACAGATACAACGCCGTCGCGCCCAAGCTGATGCCAATTCCAACACTGACCCAGAACAGCCAAAGGAAGAAAACCGGCCTTTGGCATCGAACAAACTTGGCGTCAAACGAAAATATCCCCTCACAAGGGACGTATGCCAGTGAGAAGCCGCTCACCGCATACATCCAAGAGGTGGCCGCGATAACAGCAACGACTCCCATCGCAACGAACAGCCATTTCCTAAACCGCCGACCCTTCCTCATGGATCATTCCCACCGTTGGCAGTCTTTGCTAGGACCCATTGACGACTATTGGCTACAGCGCAGGCGACTTCAAAGCCTGCTGGGCAGTAGGATTGAAAACCACAAAATGAGGTGATTCCTCGAACCCTGGCTGCTTGTCTGCAAGATGCTCGTGCTCATAGACGGCCCCCATCTGCTCCATCTGCTCCGCCGCCGCTGTCAAGAAAGCCACGATCTTCCGTAGTTCGGAAGGAGTCGCCACGAGAGTTATCTCCGCCAGCTCATTTGGCCGAATTTCTTCGATGGCTAGCCCTTCGTCGCTGTATCCGTAAATCTTCAAGTTCATCTCCACGCGGGTGCAATACGTAGTTGGTGTCTCGCATGTTGGTTTTTACAACTTGATTTCTGATCATCGGCCCCCTGCAATGACGACGGGTGCGACGCACATCAAGCCGACTATTCGACCAGCACGCGTTGCGGCGGAATCAGTGTCGTGGCCGCAACAACGCCCACTTGTCATTTATAAGCTCGATGAACGAGCACCAGTTCCTCATCGTCTTGCTGGTAGTGCACAAGCCCGCCGAAGTCAGTGTCGATCATCGCCCCGCTTCCGAGATACTCCCAGTCCTCGCCTCCGGGTAGATAACTCCTGTCATCGATGGCAGCGATCACAATTCCCCGATACCGGCCGTCGATTCGCACTATGTCACCCGCCAACACCAACCTTCCATCCACGTACTTCATCGCGTACTCCGAACTGGCACCCCACCCTCGGCAAATATCGGCTTTGATGAGCACTCGTTGAAAGCTCACCTCCGACCTGGATCCGACGACCCATCCGACTCCGGCCCCGGCCCTTGCGCACCTATGTTACCGAATATATAGTTATCCATATGGCTAACAATTCAGCGGCATTGGATTCGGTTTTTCAGGCGCTCGCCGACCCGACGCGCAGGGCGGTCGTTCAACGGCTCGGTAGGGGGCCCGCAACGGTAGGCGAGCTGGCCCAACCGTTCGCTATGGCCTTACCGTCTTTCATGAAGCACCTGGGAATTCTTGAAAGGACCGGATTGATCCGCTCAAGAAAACATGGTCGTACACGGACATGCACGCTCGAACAGAAGAGCTTGGCAGCTGCGGAGCGCTGGTTCGCGGACCAGCGCTCCATGTGGGCGAGCAGATACCAGAACCTCGATAGCCTCTTGGAATCACTCAATGGAGAAGAACGTGAAAGCTGAGCTTCATTTCGATTTTTCCGTCGATAAAGCAAAGAACAGCATCGTCGTAAAAAGGGAATTTGCCGCGGACCGCCAGTTGGTATGGGACTGCCATACGAAGCGCGAACTGCTTGATCGATGGTTCGCTCCCAAGCCACTCACGACCCAGACCAGGCACATGGATTTCAGGGTCGGTGGTTATTGGCACTACGCAATGATCACCCCCGATGGCCAGACTTTCTGGAATCGCCTGGACTATCAGGACATCAATCCGATCGACAACTATGCTGCCCTGGACGGTTTCTGTGATGAAGCCGGGGATGTGAATCCCGACATGCCGAGGTCACGCTGGGAGGTCGCTTTCACTGACGCCAACAAGCGAACCCTTGTCACCACGGTTGTGCAGTACAACTCAGCCGATGACGTGCAAAAAGCTATCGACATGGGGCTTAAGGACGGCCTGGCTTCCACCCTCGAACGGCTCGACGAGCTATTGCTGGAGCTGGACGTAGCCATATAGCTTGTTCCGTGCCGTCGAGTCCATCGTGGGCGCGACGGCAAGGCGGAAGACCGTATTCCAGCGGCTGGCTTGCTTAGCCTTTGCGCTTAGGCAGGCCATTCAGCGCGATCGCCTCATGAACAAGCGCCTTGAATGCCTTCGCGTCGACCTTCTCGCCCTCGCCGATATCGATGGCGCGCCTGACATTGCCATCCAGACTCGAGTTGAACAGCTTGGCAGGATCTTTCAGCGAGGCGCCTTTGGCAAAGGTCAACTTCACCTTCGCCTTGTACGACTCGCCGGTGCAGATGATGCCGCCGTGTTCCCAGACCGGTGTGCCCATCCACTTCCAGGTTTCGACCACGTCGGGCGCCGCTTCGTGAATCAGCTTGCGCATGCGCGCGAGCGTGTCGCCACGCCAGTCGCCGAGGTCGGCGATGCGCTTGTCGATCAAGGCGGCGGCCGAATCCGTTTCACCGGGCGTGGACTTCTTCATGGTGCAAGGCACATGCGTGATGTCATCGACGTTTCCCATCCTTAAGAACCTTGGCGAGGACCGATTCTTGCCGATCCGCAGGAGGCCGGCAACCGTCGGCCGGCTCGCGCCCGAAGCGTGAACACCCTTAGACTGAGATCACTTTCAGCCGAGCGAACCCGAGCGCCATGATCGTCACCGAACGCCTGATCCTCAGCCCCACATCGGTCACCGACTTCGACGACTGCCATGCGGCGCGTACCGATCCGGAGGTGATGCACTTCATCGGCGGCCCGGCGACGTCCGAGGACACCTGGATCAAGCTGCTCAGGAACATCGGCCATTGGTCGGCCTTCGGGCACGGCCTGTTCACTGTGCGCGAGAAGCATGGCGGTCGCTTCGTCGGCGACGTGGGCCTGGCGACATTCCACCGCGACCTGGGCGAGGACTTCGATCCCTATCCGGAAGCAGCCTGGGTGCTTGCAAGGTCCGCGCACGGAAAGGGCTACGCCACCGAAGCGGTCCAGGCGGCACACGACTGGTACTTCGCGCGACGCGAACCGGGTCGCACCGTATGCATCATCGCGCCCGAGAATCAGCCTTCGGTTCGTGTCGCGGAACGGCTCGGCTACCGAGCGTTCGGCGATGCAACCTACAAAGGCAAGACGGTGACGAAGTTCGAGCGCCTTGCCTAGGCTACGTCGATGTTCCGCCCGGTTCGCCACAGCGCGCCGGTCGGGTCGACCAACACGAAGTCACGCATGCTCCAAGGCTGGTCCATCGGTGGAACCTCTGCAGTAGCAAGCTGGTATTGCCCGCACTACGCCCCACGTGAACCGGAATACTCGGCCATAGCCTCAGCGTATGCCGCATTGATTTCTTTTGCCTTCTGCTCGGCCAGCGCACGAATGTCCGGGCCGAGGTTGGCCACCTTATCCGGGTGGTACTCGCTCATCCGCGCCCGATAGGCACCGACGATTTGGTCGTGCGTCGCATCGGCGGAGACGCCGAGTACTTCGTGCCAGGGCGGCTGGCGCAGGAAAAGGTTCGGTGGTTCGGGGCGGTTACCCTCATCGGCCGGTGAGGCCGACTTGCTCATCATCGACGAAGCGAACTTGTAGCCCAGTGCCAGGCAGATGGCGATAACGATGATGTCGGCCAGGGTCATGCCAGCGCGCCCTCGATCTGTTGCAGATAAGTCATCAACTGGACGTGGCGCTCGCTGCCCGCGTCTTCGATGTCCATGTGTCGCTGCAGCTTCATGCGAATGGTATCCGTAAGGTGCGCGCGGTCTTCGGCATCGAGCAGGCGGTGGGCGATGGACACGAGGTCGAAACGGTCAGCCGCGCGCTGGCCCTGCTTGCGGACCAGATCGAGCGAGTACGGCGCGCACAGGAGGGCGTCCGAGGCGATGCCTGTCCATTCCCTTGCGCCCAAGCCGGTGACCTTGCGAAGACGCCACACGCGATACACGGCGAACACGATGCTCGCGTAGAGCACGGCCATCCAGCCCAGCAGGACCGGCGCCGAGCCCATCAGCACGAGCGGCATGGCGGCGAACACCGTGGCCAACCACATCACCGGCATGGCTACGGCGGCGACGCCGACACGCCACGCGCGCAATCCACGCAACGGCGAACGGGAAGGCACCTGCGACGAGGACCAGCGCAAGCGGATTAGCGGACGATGCGGTGCCAGCAAGGCGGGAATATAGACATGGCGACCGGCGAGCTCGAAATCCGAGCCCGCCGAGAACGACCACGATCCGTCGCCGCGTTGGAAGAAGACGACTTCGTTGTGGTAAAGCAGCAGCACGGCGTCGTAGATATACATGCCCGCGACGCCGGCAAGCAGCCACCACGATGACAGCAGCATGGTGGTTACTGCGCCTTGCGACCGAACAGGCGCTTGATCGCGCCGCCCAGCGCGGCAAACCCGATCAGGATGAACTTCCATGCGGCGGCGAGGAAGGTACCGATCACGGCAAAGAAGCCCTTCTTCGCCGCTACCGCAGCCACACCGCCGGTAATGAGTGCGGCCAGTCCGTACTCGGCGACCCGATCGCCGCTGCGGAAATCCGTATAGGCCTGGCCGGGAGCGAATGCAAAGCCGCCCATGGTGCCCTTGAACTGACTGACGGCGGTTGCCAGGGCGTTCGGATCGGCGACCAACACCACGTTCATCACCCCGCTACGGCCGAGGATGCGTGCGTTGTAGTTCACCACCTCGGTCTGCGACTTGTCGTTGCGCGCGATGAACGACCAGGCAAGCGACTTGAATTCGTTGTCGTACTGCGGAGGATTCTTCCAGCCGATGAGGGTGAGCGTGTCCCAGCCGCGCGAGCGACGTTCCTTGTTGCTCTCCTCGGTGCCTTCGCGGACATTCTTCAGGATGTCGTCGGCATCGAGCTTCTCGTCGTCTTTCACATAGCCCACGTCGTCGTAGTCGAAGAAGGCCGTCCACGCCATGTCGTCGGGCGCGAGCGTATAGGTATCGCTCTGATCCGGCGGATTCTCCATCAGCACGTTGAGCTGCTTGGTGCCTTCCGGATCGAGGAAGGCATACCCCTTCGGCACTTCCAGGGTCGCCCAGGAACCGACCTGCACCTTGGTCGGTCCGAACTTCCAGGGCAGCTCCGACACCGGCGATGCCTGTGCGACGAGCGCCACCCACGACAGCGCCAGCGCGACTGCCAACTTCCTTGCAAATCCCGTCATGTGTTTCTCCCAACCATGCGCCGAGCGCAAGCGCGATCGGACACGCGCCGTGGCGCGGATCCGGTGTCCTTTCATGGGTCGTGGAAGCCCCTGCCACGACGTATGTGAGTTTGCAACAAAAGGCGTCCGGAGGGAATGGAGAAGGGGTTCCGGTAGAATGGCCGGTTGTGGTTTACAGGGCAGCCTCTCATGCACATCGTCGTCAACGAAGAACTCAAGGCCTACATCGACCCGCTGACGCCCGACGAGTACGAGTCGCTGGAGCGCAGCCTCCTCTCCGAAGGCTGCCGCGACGCGCTGGTGCTGTGGGGCGACACGTTGGTGGACGGTCACAACCGCTACGGCATCTGCCGCAAGCACGACATTCCATTCCAGACCGTGCAGAACGAGCGCTTCCGCTCGATCGACGACGTGCACCTGTGGATGATCGAGCAGCATCTGGGCCGGCGCAGCGTGTCGGACTTCCAACGCGGCGTCCTGGCCCTGCGCAAGCGCGAGATCCTCGCCGAGCGCCGCGCGCAGATGGCCGAAGCGGACGTGCCCTTCGACACCACCGATGCCCAGCCGGCGGCGCCGAAACCACCGAAGGCCGCGCCGGTCGACAGCCGCAAGGACATCGCCCGGGAAGCACGGATCAGCAGCAACCAGGTCGGCATGATCGAGAAGATCCGCAAGGAGGCCGCTCCCGAGGTGGTCGCCGCGGTGAAGTCCGGCGCCCTCTCCATCAGTGCCGCCGCCGCGGTGGCCAGCCTGCCCGAGGACGAGCAGCGGGCAGCCGCCACCGCGGGCGACGACGAACTGAAACAGGCCGCCAAGCGGGTGCGCGAGTCCAAGCGCAAGCCCCGCGAAAAGCCCACCGACGAAGTCAAGGCGCTTAGGGAACAGGTGGCCGACCTCGAAGCCGAGAACCGCAACCTCCGTCGCGAGATCGACACCCTGCGCGCCCGCCTGGGTGAAACCGTGCCCGAGGACGCCGACGCGGCACTCACGGAGTAAGGTAGGTTACGCCGGCCGGGAACTCCGACCGGCACGCGGCTATCAAAGGCCGGTACACCGGACGCGCTCTCGAGCGTTCGAGAGTCTGTCCCCGGAGCTTCCCATGAAAGCCAAGATCGCCCTCGCCGCCCTCGCCCTCACTGCCACGACCGCGTGGGCGCAGGACGCCAGCAAGCCGTTGAACCTGCGGTTACCCGCCGACTACGTCCCTGCGCCGGCCAGCAGCACCGCCACGCCCGCCGTGGCCGGCAGCGTCGCCGGCACCGCGCCGAAGAACGGTGGCGGCAACGTGGCGGTCACCCCGTCCCGCCCGAAAGACCCCCCGGGCGCCTACTACGGCGACACCAGCGGCCGCATGGCCAACACCGAGACCGACAGCGGCGTGCCGCGCTGCGACGATGCCACCTATAACAAGCCCCAGGTGCACGGCAGCCTCACCACCGGCGTCGTCAGTGCCAGCCATGGCGGTAGCGGAAGCTACCAGGGCGGTGTGGTCAGCCTCAGCCAGGCCTTCGGCGACTGCGAGCACCCCACCGGCGGCGTCAGCATTTCCGTCGGTGGCATGAACAACAACTTCGGCGGCGGTCGCGGGCGCTGGTAAACCTAGCTCGAGGAACGAAACACGACGATGCGATCCGTCGCCGCGGGGTCGGGATCGTCGCTGCGTAGCCAGGGCATTCGCGCGAAGGTGCGTGCACAAGGCCCCAGCACGACCACCCGCACCGACCGCGACGCGGCCTCCGCCTCGATCCGCAACAGGACATCCCGGAGCACCGTGCCGAGGAACGGCGTGAAAAGGTAGAACACGTCGACGCCAGCCAGATCGACCTGGCGCGCGTCACCCGTCGCGAAGCTCACGCCCGACAAGCCCAGCGCCAGCGCCGCCCGCGTCGCACTGTCGACATACGACGGCTGGCGCTCCACGCCGCGCGTGCCCGCGCCGGTGAGGACGTGTACCAGCATCGACACGTGGCCCAGGCCCGAACCCAGGTCCATGACGACGTCGCCGGCGGAAATCGCGGCGCGACGGACACCGTCCACGATGTGCCTTGCCGGGCTGGGTTGGTAGAACACCATCTCCGGCGGCGGCGCGGTCTCGTCGATCGCCGGCGCGTCGATGGCCAGTACGCCCGCGAGCAGGGCGTCCAGTGCGTCGTAATGCTGGCCCGGCGACGCCTCGAGACCGATCCACGGCGATAGCGCCTGCGCGCCCTCGCCCCGGCGGATACGCTCGCGCAGATGGTCGAAAAGGCTGCGGTCGACCGCTTCCATGGCCTCGATAAGGCGCTCGGCGGTGTCCCTGGCCTCACTCGTACTCGCGCCCACGAGGTAAAGGTCGAGCCGGTCCATCGCATCGGCACGCCGGGCGAACGCCATCGGCTCGCGCCAACCCTCGTCGGCCTCCAGGTCGGCGACCAGCGAAGCCAACGTCGTGAGTTCAGCCATGCCGGCCCAGCCCCTGCGCGAGGTACTCGATGAAGGCGCGCGCGGCGGCGGTCGCGGCACGGCCGCCGGGAAAGACCGCGTAGAGCGGCGAGGATGCGAGCGTCCACTCGCGAAGCACCGGAACCAGCTGGCCGGCCTCGAGTTCGTTGCGGCAGCCCCAATAGCCCGTCGAGACGATCCCGAGCCCGGCGACCGCGGCGGCCACCGCGCCTTCGTTCGAGGTCACGGTCAGCTGGCTTTCCACCGCGATCGAAACGGTGCGGCCGTCCCGTTCGAACGACCAGGCCCCCGCCGTTATGCCCGGTGGACCCAAAACGATACGGTGCGATGCCAGATCGTCGGGGTGCGCGAGCCTGGCTGCCTGCGCGAGGTACGACGGCGCGGCGACCGCGAGGCGCGGATTGGCCCCGACCAACTTGGCTACGGCGGTCGAGTCGGGCATGACACCGAAGCGGAGCGCGACATCGATGCCTTCGCGCAGAAGGTCCTGGCGCTGGTCCTCCACGCGCAATTCGATGCGAAGCGCGGGGTGGGCCCGGATGAAATCCGGCAACCGCGGCACGACCTCGCGGGACGCCAGGCTGGTGGGTAGCGCGACACGGAGCAGCCCACGCAAGGCGCCCGTGCCGCGAGCCGCCTCGTCGGCTTCGTCCAGGGCGGCAAGCAGCGACTCGATACGAGCGAGGTAATCGTTGCCCGCATCGGTCAGCACCACGGCTCGCGTGGAACGCGTGAACAACGCGACGCCCACGTCCGCTTCGAGCGCAGCGATCGCGCGCGAGGCCGATGGCTGCGATAAACCGAGCTCACGCCCCGCACGGGAAAAGCTTCCCGTGCGGGCTACCCGAACAAACAGCCGTAGCGCGGAGAGCCGGTCACTCATGTCGGGCACGTATAAGAATAAGTCGTTTGGACATACTACACGCCGCGGAGCGCATGAATCAGAGTAGCGACATTCCTCGCCTAGCAGAGATGCTCCCATGAATGCTCAGCTCAAAACCCCTCCCCTGCCGCGCCTCGCCGGCAAAGTCGCCCTCGTGACCGGCGCCTCGAAAGGCATTGGCGCCGCGATCGCCCGCGAGCTCGCCGCACAGGGGGCTTCGGTCGCCGTCAACTACGCGTCGAGCAAGGTCGATGGCGAACGCGTCGTCGCCCAGATCAAGGCCGCCGGCGGCGAAGCGGTAGCCATCGGCGCCAGCGTCGCCACCGAAGAAGGCATCGCGGCACTGTTCGACGGGGTGCGCGCCGCCTACGGCCGTCTCGACATCCTGGTCAACAACGCCGGCGTCTACACCTTCGGACCGCTCGAAGGCGTGACCCGCAACGACATCGCGACGATGTTCGATGTCAACGTCGGCGGATTGATCATGGCCAGCCAGGCGGCCCTGAAGCTGTTTCCGGCCGATGGCGGCAACATCGTCAATATCGGATCGGTGGTCGGCGAGATGGCCCAACCCAACTCGGTGGTCTATGCGGCGACCAAAGGCGCGTTGAACACCATCACACGCGTGCTCGCGAAGGAGCTTGGCGCAAGGAACATTCGTGTCAACGCGGTGAACCCCGGCGCGACGGCTACGGAGGGCTTCAACAGCATGGAAGGCAGCGCGGACTTCGAAAAGATGGTGATCGGAACGACGCCGCTCGGACGCCTGGGGCAACCGGACGACGTCGCTACCGTCGTCGCGTTCCTCGCCTCGGACGATGCAAAGTGGGTTTCCGGATCCCTTGTCGACGCCGCCGGCGGCTGGCGCTGAGCCAACGACGGGAGCGCTAGCCGCGCTCCCGCCATCCACGCCGCCACCAACGGGCACGTGAAGGAAACACCCGGTTCATCGGTGTCCGCACGATGACCTCGGTGCCGCCATCGGCACGTGAGGCGAACGCCGCGCTGCCGCCGATGGTCCGTGCGCGCTCCTGTATGCCACGCAGACCCCAATGACCGGCACGGCCGCCACTGCGAAGCACGGCGTCGTCGATGCCGCGACCGTCGTCGCGGACGCGCATGACCAGCTCGCCCGCGTCGGCGGTGATCGTCACCTCGATGCGCGATGCCTCCGCGTGGGCGATCGCGTTGTGCACCGCCTCCCGTGCAATGCCGTAAAGCTCGTCCCGGGCCAGAATATCCATGTCGCGCATGTCGATGTCCGTCTCGACCAGCACGGGCACCGTGTGGTCCATCGCATAAGCGCGAGAGAGATCGGCCAGCGCGACATCCAGTGCAGCGGTTTCGCCGGCATGCCCACGAAGATCGCGCACGCGATCGCGCGCTTCGACCAGCGCCTCCTCCGCGCGATCGAGCGCACCTTCCATGGCGATACGCAGCGGCTGGTCGGCGGGCACGCGATTGGCGATCGCCTGGAAGCGCATGGTCAGTCCCTGGATGCTCTGCAGCAAGGTGTCATGCAATTCACGAGCGATACGCTCGCGCTCGGCATGCCGCTCGTGCAGGCGCGCGCGCAGCTGCGCTTCCATGCGGCGCATGCGCAGGTAGAAAGCGAGCCACAACGCGGCAAAGGCCACGACCATGCAGATGACGACGAACCAGGGCGTCTGGAAGAACGTGGGCGCGACGACGATCGCGATCGAGGTACCGTTCTCGTTCCACACATCGTCTTCGTTCGCCGCGGTGACCCGGAAGACATAGCTGCCTGGCGGCGGATCGGTGTACACCGCTTCGCGCTCCGTGCCCGCGTCGCGCCAGCGCGTGTCGATACCTTCCATGCGGTAACGGAAACGCACGCGCTCGGGCATGGACAGACTGGTGGCGGTGTAACCGATACGCAGGCGCTCGGTATGCGCGGGCAGGTTCACGGTGGCCGTCACCGGCCAGCTTCCGGCGTCGGTCGTGATGGAACGGATCGACACGGGCGGCGGCAGGGGATTGCGCGGCACATCGGCCGGGTCGATCGAGACGACGCCACTGGTCGTCGCAAACCACAGACGGCCGTCGTCGGCGACGAGCGCCGTCGGCAACGGGCGGAACTGAGCCGGCGTCCCCGGCAGACCGTCGAGCGAATCGAACAGCTTCACCGGCGGACGGTACGAGGGATCCTGCAGGGCGCGCGCCATGTGGGCACCGTCGATACGCGCCACACCCTGCGCGGTGTTCGCCCAGAAGTCGCCGCGTGCGTCGCGCACCAGGCCGGAGACGCCACGCAAGGGTTCGCCCAGCGTGGCCAGCATGCGTGCGTGCTCGCCGACGACCACGCCGATACCGAGTTCGCCGCCCAACCAGACGGCGCCGCGATCTTCCAGCAGCGCCGTGACGTTACCGACCGCGAGGCCGCTCGCCGGTCCGAGCACGGTGTCTTTCCCGCGGTCGCGAATGACGATGGTGTTGCGTGCGAACCCCATCCACAAACGCCCGCGCATGTCGTTCATGAGGATGAGCGGAGCCGGATCGTTGGCGATCGCCCGCATGGCGTCGTAGACCCAGGCCCCTGCGGTGTAGTGGTAGATGCCGGGCCGATTGATCGACAACCATGCGCCGCCCTTGCCGTCGCCCACGATGGCCTGCACGCCGGTGTAGTCCTCGGCGGGCAGCGGCGCGAAGCGCTCCGGCTTGCCATCGTGCAAACGCCAGACCCCGTGCGGGCCGCCCAGCCATGTGCCTTCGCGATCGCGCGACGCCGCCGTGATCGCTTCGGGAAAATCGCCCGGCTCGACCTGGGTGGCATCGGCATGCGTCAACGGACGATTCTTCGTCCCCACCCACACCCCATGACCTTGCGCGGCGACCAGCGCGAAGTCGGTGGCACCGGGCGAAAGCGGTGCGGGCAATAGACGACTGATGCGGAAGCGATCGAGTCCGCGGCTGCCGCCAACCCAAATGTTGCCTTCCCGATCCTGGATCACCGCACTGAGATAGTCGGAGCTCAGACCGTCGCGCTCGACGAACTGCTGCGCCGCCGTGCCGCTCGCCTCGATCCGCTGGCGCGGAAGGTCGCGCACGCGCGGTACGCGGCGGATACCGTCGCCAAGCGTGGGCATCCACAGAGCTCCGTCGCGATCGAAGAGCAAGCCGGCGGATGAAAGGTTGAGGCTGGGCCCGCGGTCTTCGGCAGGCGCGTCCCCGGCCCAGGCAGGCCGCACGCCCCCATCGGCTTCGGCCACCCAGATCGTACCGTCGGGCGCCTCGGCGATCCGGTTCACCCGACCGACCGCGCGCGTGGCCAGCTCGAATCGCTTGCCACCCGGAGGAAGCCAGGCCAGGGCCTGGTCGGTGGCCACCCAGAGGCGCCCTTCACGATCGACCGACAGGTTGCGCGCGCGATTGCCCGGCAAGCCCATCGATGCACCGACCAATGACCAACGCTGTCCGTCGAGTCGCGCCAGGCCATTGAACGTCGCCGCCCAGATGTGCCCGTCGGGTGTGCCACCGATGGCGTAGATGGTGGCGGTGGGTAAACCCGACGAGGCCGCGTAGTGGGTAGCGCGATCGCCCGTGACGAAGCTGGCGACGCCATAACGAAACCCCACCCACAGGCCACCGGATGGCGGCGCGTAAAGGGACGCCACGCTGGAGGCAAGGAAGTCGCCGCCCTCGCGCGGGCGGAACCGTTCGAACCGCACGCCGTCGAAACGGTAGAGACCGGTCTGGGTGCCGAGCCAGAGGTAGCCGTCGCTGGTCTGCGCCAGTGCGGTGACCTGGCCGGGCGCGCCTTCGCGAACCGTCCACGCCGTGTGATAGAACTGATCGATGGCACGATCGCGACTGTCGGCGGCGCGGACAACGGGCACGACGACGAGCCAGCCCACGACCAGCACGACCCATGTGACTATCGCGCAAGCAAGGCGCACCCCGTTCATCCCACCACCCGTCCAGGGTCCACGATAACGCGCGCGGGCTTCAGCGCGTAAGGCCGACGTTGCGCAGGAAGGCGAGCGAATCGGCGAGGACGCGCGCGGCGGCCGGCGAGCGTTCCGGCGACGCCAGAACATGGGCGGCATGATCGTAGGCCACCAGCCGACGGCCCGACGCGGGCGTGCCCAGCCAGCCGAACGCATGGCGCATGGCGCCGACCGAGGCAAGGGTGTCGTGGTCGCCATCGCCGCCATCCCACATCCCGAAGAAGACCGGACAGGCGACACGTTCGAGGACCTCGGGTCGCATGCGCTCGATGAACAGGCGGGCGATGGCTCGGTAAGCGTCGGTATGGACCATGGCGGACCAGTAACGGCGCTGGAAGTCGGTGCGCTCGCCCGGCACCGCGACGGCGCCCTGCAGCATCACCGCGGCACGTAGTTGCGCGGGATCGTACACGCGAATACCCGGCGACCAGGCGACGACGCCGGCAACAGCCTCCGGCCGGCTCGCCGCCATGTCCAGCGCCAACGACGCTCCCATGGACGTGCCGACAAGAACCACGCGTTCGCCGAGCGCCAGGCCGATCCCGAGCGCCTGCTCGACGTCGGCGCGCCAGCGCTCCGGCGACGCGCCGGCCATCGCCTCGGGCGCATCGCTGCCATGGTCGCCCAGCCGATGGAGATAGAGATGGGCGCCAAGGGCATCGGCGATCTCCCGATGGGCTGGCGCACCTTCCGCCTGACTGGCGGTGAAGCCATGCAGGTAGACCACGGCGAAGGGCCGTCGCCGATGCGGCGCCTCGCCGTGAAAGACGATGCGTGCCTCGTTGTCGGGTTTGATCGCCTGCGCCGCCCGCTCCCTCTGCTCGACCTCGTGCGCAGCGCGCTCGAGTTCGCTCACGCGCCCGCGTCCGCGGACGTGCTTATGCCCTGGCGGCGTGTCTCGACAAACCGTCGTGCCGACCGCGCGAGCGCATCCAGTTCCACGATGGCGGCGCGCATGTCGCCACCGGCGTCGATCAGCACGGAGAGGTCGTCGCAGACCCTCGAGGCGCCCGGTACCCCGAGATTGCCCAACACGTTGCGCAGGGCGTGGATGCATTCGGCGGCCGTCGCGATATCGCGCGACAACACCGCGTTTCGCAGGGTATCGAGATGGTTCTCCGCCGTGCGCGAGCACAGGTCGATGAAGCTCACGTATTCCTCGGCGCTGGTCAGCGCACGCATCTCGTCCAGGGGCGTGCCGGATGTGCGGCGTTCCGGCAGCTCGTCCAGCAAGGGCTGCTGCCAGCCGCGTGCGGTCTCCTCCATGCGCCGTTCGTCGGCGATGGACTCGATCACGTCGAGAAGGCGTTGTGCGGCGATCGGCTTGGTCAGATAGGCGCGTGCACCTGCCTTGAATGCGATACGCACCGCGTCGTGGCTGGAATCCGCGCTGAGCATGACGATCGGCGGCACGCTCTCCGTGCGGCGAATCACATCGATGCGACCGAGCACGTCCCAACCGGAACTGCCGGGCATGTGCAGGTCCATGAAGATCAGGTCGAAACCGTTCGAACCCAGGCGGGCGAGTGCCTCGTCGCCATTCGCGCTGAAAATGGCCTGGTGTCCGGCACGCTCGAGAATGCGCCCGACGATCTCGCGGTTGGCCGCATTGTCGTCCACCACCAGGCAGCGCTGCGACTCCACGCGGGAACGGTGTTCGTCGAGCAGCTCGACCAGTGGCATGTCCGCCGCGCTACGTGCGCCCGCCGCGGCCCGCGGCAGCGGGAAGCGCCAGGTAAAGATGGCTCCGCCCATGGGGTTGTCGGTCACATCCAGGCCGCCCTGCATCTGCTCGGACACGTTGCGAACGATATACAGCCCCAGGCCCACGCCTTCCTGACGCCGGCTTTCCCCGGCGCTGAGCTGATGGAACGGGTCGAAAATGCGCTGCTTGTCCGCATCGGCGATACCGATGCCGGTGTCCGAGACGCTGCAGGTGATCGTCGGATCACGACCCCCCACACCCTCGTGAAGCTCCACGCGCACGCTCACCGAGCCACCGGGCGGCGTGAACTTCAACGCGTTGGATGCCAGGTTGGAGAGCACCTGCTCGATGCGCCCGGGGTCCCCGTTGAAGACACCCTCCACGGAGGCATCGCGCGCCAGGCTGAAGGCGATGCGTTTTTCCGCGGCGAAGGGGCGGCACACTGCCCCCACCGTCGCCAGCACCTCGTCGAAAGCGAACGCCTGGTGGCGCAGCGCGAAGCTTCCACCGGCGAACGAGGCGACGTCGAGCACCGCGTTGACCCGGTGCAGGAGGGCGTTGGCATTGGTCGACAGCAGGGCGACCAGGCGACGCTGGTCATCGGTCATCACCGCGGTGTCGATCAGGGACGCCGAATGGATCACCGTACTCAATGGCGTCCGCATCTCGTGGCTCATCATGGAGATGAAACGGTGCTGGGCTTCGCGCGATGCGATCGCCTCGGCGGAGACTTCGCGCAGCGCATCCATCATCCGGTACAGCGTCATCGGCAGGACGATCACCAGGGCCAGCGCATAGAGCGCATAGGCGGGACGCCCGATCCAGTAGCCGTCCGGCGCGCTGAACAGCAGGATCGCCACCGAGGCGGCCACACCGGCGGCGAAAGCGCGACGGCTGTAGCGCACGCCGACCGCGACCGACAGGAAGGGCAGCACGGCGGTCACCGTGATCACCAGCATGAAGGCCGCCTTGAGCAGCAAGGCGACCATGGCGAAATTGGCCACGCTGCCAATCACGTCGACAGGGGTACTCTGCCCTCCCTGCCGCGCGCGGATGAAGAGCATCCACAGGGCGCTGACGGCGAACAGGGCAAGTGCAACCGGGAAAGCGCGATGGGCCTCGAGCGCCATCGTCGTGGGGCCATGGAGCCAGGCCGCGGTCCAGATCACCACGAAACCCAGGACCACGGTACGCATGAGGGAGACGCGGTATTCGTGGAAGCTGGCCACGATCCGGTCGATGCGGGGATTGCGCAGCCGCTCGGCAACCTCGCTCAGCATTACCGGCTCGGGGCGATTCACGCTGCCGCCATCGATCTTCATTCCCGCCCGGTCCGCCCCTCCCCTGATAACTGCCTAGTCTAGGACCTGTGCAGGTGGTGGCAAGTGCAGCGTGCGGCCCCTGGCACCCCGTCATCGGTTACCTATTGCGCCACCGGCGATTCAAGCGGCTTCAGGGGCGGGCTCTGGCGGCCTTCAGCTGGACCCAGGTCGGCGCATGGTCGCTGGCTTTGGGCAGGTCGCGGACCCAGCGGTCGACATTGGCGTCCTTCAGGCGGCCCGCGAGGTCCTTCGACAGCAGCAGATGATCGATGCGCAGGCCCCGGTCACGCGGCCAGTGCTGGCGAAAATAGTCCCAGAACGTGTAGATCCGCTCGTCCGGGTGGATCTTGCGCAGGGCATCGGTCCACCCCTGGGCCAGAAGACGCTCGTAGGCCTCGCGGCTCTCCGGCTGGAGAAGGGCGTCGCGCCGCCAGCCCTTCGGGTCGTAGATGTCCTCGTCCGTCGGGACGACGTTGTAGTCGCCGGCCAGAACAACGGGGTGGCCGCTTTTCATCAAGGCCGCGGCATGGCGCAGGAAGCGCTCGAACCACGCCAGCTTGTAGTCGAACTTGGGCCCGGGCTGCGGATTGCCATTGGGCAGGTACAGGCATCCGACCAGAACCCCATGGGCGGCCGCCTCGAGGTAGCGGCTCTGGGTGTCCCTGGCGTCGCCGGGAAGACCGCGCCGGCTCTCCACCGGGTCGACACCCTTGGCCAGGATCGCGACCCCGTTCCATGAGGATTGCCCCGACCACAGTGCTCCGTAACCGGCGTCGTTGATCGCGTCGACCGGGAAGGCCGCGTCCGTCGACTTCAATTCCTGGAGACAGACGATGTCCGGCGCTTCGCGCTCGAGCCAGGTCAGCAGGTGGTCGAGCCGGGCGCGAATGCCGTTGACGTTGAAGGTGGCGATCTTCATCTGGGAAATGTCGGGCAGGTCGGGTCGACGCCGGGTGAGGGCTCGCTGGCATGAGATTTGCCACGATCCAAGCAAGTGGCCCGTTTGTGCTCGGCAAATACCAAACCACCGCTTCCTTCGAGTTTTTTTTGCGACCTCCGGACGGCCGCCTTCACAGAGTTCATGGCATGTCCGCCAAACCCATAAAATCGCTCAAATACCCATAGTTACATCATTTTCTGCTGCGTCGCGTCATCGCATTTGGACGGCTGGACGGCCATCCAAACGCCTGTTCGAAGCTCTGGACAACTCCAATCGCCTCCTGTAAACCGTGAGACCAGTTCGTTTGGATCGAGGCAAATGAACGTTTAAGCGATGGAGTGCGGGAGGGGGAGTCTTCGGGGCTCCATTTCACGGCGACGGCGGGGGCCTGTCGCTGCGACCCCGTGCTGCCGTCATGTCAGGGTAAATATTTCGGGGAAGGCATGAAAAACCAGTTTCTCTTTCGCAGGAGCGCACTCGCACTGGCGGTATGTACCTGCCTGGGCGGCGTTTCGAGCGTCTACGCGCAGTCCACTACCGGCAGCATCAACGGCAACGTACCGGTTGCCGGCAATGAAACCGTCCTCATCGAGAGCGCCAACGGCTTCCGCCGTGAGGTACCCGTCGACGCGCGCGGCAAGTACGCCGCCAACCAGCTCCCGCTGGGCACCTATACGGTGCGCCTGCAACGCGACGGCGCCACCGTCGACTCGCGCAAGGACGTAAGCCTGCGCGTGGGTTCCAGTACCGACGTGTCGTTCAACGCGCCGGCGGAAGCGGCGAGCACGAGCGCGGATGCCACATCGCTCAGCGGCGTGACGGTGACCGGCACCGCCATGCCCAATATCGACGTGACCGCGGTCGACTCGCGCACCATCATCACGTCCGAGCAGCTGGCCAAGCTGCCACTGGGACGCAGCGCCGAAGCCATCGCGCAGCTCGCACCCGGCGTGGTCATGAACGGCGGCAACTTCAAGAGCGATACCGGCCACCAGATCGCCAGCTTTGGCGGCGCCGCGTCGAACGAGAACGCCTACTACGTCAACGGCTTCAACACGACCGACCCGCTCAGCGCGGTCGGCGGCCTGCAGTTGCCCTACGGTGCGATCGACCAGCAGGAGGTCTATACCGGCGGTTACAGCGCACAGTACGGCCGCTCCGACGGCGGCGTAATCAGCCAGGTGGGCAAGCGCGGTACCAACGAGTGGCACTTCGGCGCCCAGGTGATCTGGCAGCCCGCGTTCGCGCGCGCCGACAATGACAACCTGTATTACACGCGTATTCCCTCGTCCGCGCCGGCCGGCGATCTCTACCAGCCGAAGGACCAGAACCGCCAGTGGATCACCACGGTCAGCGCGTATGCCGGCGGGCCGCTGATCAAGGACAAGCTGTTCTTCTTCGTCGCGGGCGAGTTCGAGAAAACCGGACAGCACAACGTCAACTCGGTGGGTACCAACCCGCCGGCTTCGACCAATACTTACAAGGCGCCCCGTTGGTACACCAAGCTCGACTGGAACATCAACGACAGCAACATCCTCGAACTGACTGGCGCCTCTGACAAGCGCGAAGGCTCGGGCACGCGCTACAACTACGACTACGCCAATCTTCAGCGCACCAACAAGATCGGCGACGTCGACAACACCAAGACCGGTGGCGACCTGTACGTCGGCAAGTTCACCAGCTACGTCACCGACAGCCTGACCATCAGTGCCATGTACGGCCAGATGCAGACGAAGAACTACGACCAGCCGACGAACTACGATCCGACCCTCGCTCGCGTCGACAGCTCCGACCAGCAGAACCCGGCCCTGAACGGCGGTACGGCGATCCACAACAACCAGGTGGCTGACCTCAGCTCGCCCGGTCGTGGCAACAAGTCGACGAACTTCCGTTTCGACGTCGCCTACACCCTCGGCGACCACACGATCTCGGCCGGTATCGACAACGTCAAGTCGCGCGCCGAAGACTTCGGCACGAACAGCCCGGGCCCCGGCTACGCCTGGACCTACGGCAAGACGGACAGCCCCAACACCCCGATCTCCGAAGCGCCGGGCATCAACTTCGTCCCCGCGCCGGCCCTGTTCCCGAACGGCGCAGGCGGCTATTACGTCAGCAAGAACGTGGTCAACAACCTGGTCAACGTTCGTTCCGACCAGCGCGCGCAGTACATCGAAGACAAGTGGCAGGTCACCGACACGGTGCTGCTGTCGCTTGGCCTGCGCAACGACCAGTTCACCGATTACAACCAGTCCGGCCAGGCCTTCATCACGCAGACCAAGCCGCAGTGGGCGCCGCGCCTGGGTGCTTCGTGGGACGTGAACGGCGACGGGTCGTTCAAGGTCTTCGGCAATGCCGGTCGTTATTACCTTGGCCTGCCACTGAACCCGGCAACGGGTGCGGCTGCCGGCTATACCGCGACACAGCAGTACTACACCTATTCCGGCATCGACGCCCTGGGCCGTCCGACGGGCCTGACCCAGATCAGCGGGCCGGTCTCGGCGAACAACTCGTACGGCATTCCGCCCGACCCGCGCACCGTGGCCGGCAAGGGCCTGAAGGCGGAGAACCAGGACGAGTACATCCTGGGCTTCGACAAGACCCTCGGCACCAACTGGGTTTACGGTGCGAAGCTGACCAAGCGCACGCTGCACGCCGCCATCGACGACTTCTGCGATATCGGACTTGTGACGGACAAGGCCGCGGCCCTCGGCTACACCGTTGGCTCGACCAACAGCTGCTACCTGATCAACGGTGGCGCAGCGAATACGTTCACCGTTCTCGATGCGAATGGCATCGCCCGGGAAGTACCGCTCAGCCGTGACGAACTTGGCTTCCCGGCCCTGAAGCGCAAGTACTACAGCCTCGAGACCTTCATCGAGCACAGCTTCGATGGCGTCTGGTACGGCAAGTTCGATTATGTGTTCTCGCGCAGCTACGGCAACACGGAAGGCCAGGCCCGTACGGATACCCGTCAGGACGGCGCCGCCGGCAGCGTCGACTGGGACAACCGCTACGTCATGGAGAACTCCAACGGTCCGCAGGGTAACGACCATACCCACGTCTTCAAGGCGTACGGCTACTGGCAGTTCGCTCCCGAATGGCAGGTCTCGGGCAATCTCCAGGCCGCTTCCGGCGCGCCGGAAGTCTGCACCGGTTACTACGGTCCGGACCACACCGATCCGGTGTCGTACGGCAGCTCGTACCGTTACTGCAACGGCGAACCTTCCCCGCCGGGAAGCCATGGCCGCCTGCCGTGGACCTTCAACCTGGACCTGGGCATCACGTACCGCCCGATGTGGGCCGACCAGAAGCTCGCCTTCTCGGCGAATGTCTTCAACGTCCTCAACGAGCAGCGCGCGATCTTCCGTTACCCGGCAAGCGAAGGCCCGGCCAATACCGTCAACACGATCTACCGCGTACCGCTCTACACGCAGGATCCGCGTTACGGCCGCCTCGCGGTCACGTACGACTTCTAAGAACGCTTAAACCCTTCCAAATCCCTGTGTAGTTCTTGCGCCCCCTTCGGACTCCGACTCCTCCCCAGTCGGTTTCCGAAGCCGGGCGCTCTTTTTTTTGAAGGGAATGTGGGAGCCGCTTCAGCGGCGAAAATCCCACGAAGCAGAGAAGCTGCCGCTCGGATGCCGCTGAAGCGGCCCTCCCAGGTCTGCCGTTTAGCGCGGGCCAGCTGTCTAGCGGGCTTCCCCGGAAGCCGCGACCACCCTTTCGATGTAGCCGAGGATCTCGGCGACGCTGAGTTCGAAGACCCCGGCGTCGCCGTTGTCATATGCCTGGCGCCAGACGGCGTAGCCGTTCTCCCAGGCGGTGTCCGGATCGGCGGCCGGGGTCAGTTCGCGCAGGCTCTTGTCCAGCGTCGTCCGCAGGACCGCGGCGTGATGCATGGCGGGCTGGGCGCCCCCAGGCACGCGGTGGTTACGCAGTTTCACGCCCAGGATGGAGATGTGGAAAACCTCGCCGTCCTCCGGCTCCACCCCCATCTTGCGGATAGCGACCCGGGAGCCGTCCTCACCGGGGCGGTGGTCGTAGGTCCAGACCTGGCCCTCGGCATAGTCGGGCTTCGTCATCGGTAGCACCTTGTTCCATCGGGGATTGGCATCTTAGAGGTTGGGGCCACCGGGGGATATGGATTATCCTTGGCGCCACGACGCGCGAGGCAGCGCGGCCCCGCGGGCCGCTTCCCCAGCTGATCCCCAGGCACCCGCGCATGGCGCGGTAGCTCCGTCACGACGACTTCGAGGTTTGAACAGACCATGGTGGCATTGGCGACCGAGCACGTCATCGACGTGCACCATTGGAACGACACGCTTTTCAGCTTCCGCACCACGCGCGATCCGGGCTTTCGCTTCGAAAGCGGGCATTTCGTGATGATCGGCCTGGAAGTGGAAGGCCGTCCGCTGATGCGGGCGTATTCGATCGCCAGCGCCCATTACGAGGAACACCTGGAGTTCTTCAGCATCAAGGTCCAGGACGGCCCGCTGACCTCGCGCCTGCAGCACCTGAAGCCGGGCGACCCGATCATCGTCAGCCGAAAGCCGACCGGCACCCTGGTACTGAACGACCTGAAGCCGGGCAAGCGCCTGTACCTGCTGGGCACGGGCACGGGCCTGGCGCCGTTCCTGTCGATCATCCGCGACCCGGAGACCTACGAGCGCTTCGACACGATCGTGCTCGCCCACGGCGTGCGCCACGTGAACGACCTGGCCTACTCCGACTATATCGAGAAGGAACTGCCCGAACACGAGTACCTGGGCGAGCTGGTGCGCGAGAAGCTCCGTTACTACCCGACGGTCACCCGCGAAGCGTTCCGCAACCGTGGCCGCATCACCGACGCTATCGCCGATGGCGAGATGGCCCGCACGCTCGGCCTGCCGCAGATCAATCCGGCGGAAGATCGCGTGATGCTCTGTGGCAGCCCCTCGATGCTGGACGATATCTGCGTGCTGCTGGACGGTGAAGGCTTTCAGGCTTCGCCGCGCACGCGGGAGCCGGGGGATTACGTGATCGAGCGCGCCTTCGTGGAGAAGTGATCCGTCTCAGCGCCGGATGCGCCCCTGGCCTTCGTTGTCCCAATAGCCGAAGACCCGTCGCGCGATGAGCTTGTAGAGTCGCTTGCCGGTCGCGCGCCACAGTCGCGAATGGGGTGCCGGCGCGGAGAGGATGGCCCGCTGCCGGGCAGAGAGGCGCTCAGGCGCATATGTGCGCTTGTGCTTGAGCAGGTGACGCAGGTCTTCGCGCGCCAGCAGCCGGAACAGGTTGCCGCGGCGCCCCCGGGTCCAGGCGATCTGGAAATCCACCAGCCCCGGCGATCCATCGTCACGCACCAGCCAGTTCGGCTCCTTGGCGAGGTCGTTGTGCACGATGCCGCGCCGGTGCAACCGGGCGAGCAGGCGCAGGGCGTCGCGGTAGTAGGCGGGGTCCAGCGGCTTGCCCACCTGCATCGGTTCGCCCGCCATGTAGCTGCGCTCGAGCACGCGACCATTCCATGCCAGCAGTCGCGGCACGCCGTCGATGCCGTCGAGCCGGGCCAGCGCACGCGCTTCGCGCGCGGCGGCACGACGCGCGAACCAGCGTGCCCACCAGCGTGCCGCTGCGATATCGCGACGAATGAGCTGCACGCCGCCACGCTGGACACGCTCGATGCGGCCGAGCTCGTCGGCTTTGAGGAGGGTGACGGTTTCCGTCATCGTGTCGTGCACGCGTTTCCTTCGGTTCGTTGACGCTTCCTGTGCCGCAAGAGGGCTACGCTAAGATGCGTAGCCTCGCAGGGAGGAATTGCCGACATGCTGGTGCGACACATCCTGTCGCTGGTCTTTGCCACGGCCGGCCTTGCTGCCTGCCGCGGCGGCGCGGACCGGACGAACGGCGGGGACTCGCCGCCGCCCGCACGGGCGAGCGTCGACAAGGATACCGAATCCGGCCAGGAGGGCCTGTATACGATGGAATTGTCCCTGCCCGACCTGCCGCAGCGGGCCGAACCCCTGCGCGCGACCATCCAGCGGTATGTGGACCGGCAGAAGCGCGCCTTCATGGACAGCCTCGACGCGCCCGGTGCGCGCGAGCGCGCCCGTGAGCTGCCCTGGGACCTCGACCTGGACATCGCCGTCGCCTCGCGCACCGACCGCTTCATCAATGTGCAGGTCGATGGCTCCGCATTTACCGGCGCGGCGCATCCGGCGCCCATCGTCGATAGCTTCACCTACGACATCCAGGCGCGACGCGTCGTCGGCATTCGCGAGCTCTTTGCCGATCCCCACGCGGCCGAAAAGGCCTTCGCCGCCGAGGCCCGCCGTCAGTTGCTCACCGCCCTGGACGACCAGGACGAGCCACTCGCCTCGGACAGCGCGCAGATCGACGCAGGCACCGAACCGGGCAAGGATCACTTCCGTGTCTTCAGCCTGCTCACCGGCCCGGACAACAAGGTGCACGGTCTTACCTTCATCTTCCCGCCCTACCAGGTGGCCTCGTACGCCGCCGGCCCGCAAGCCGTGGACGTGCCCAGCGACGCCTTCTCGGCCTATCTCAAGCCGGAATACCGCGAGGCGTTTCGCTGATGGATCTGTTCCTGTACGTCCTTGCGGCCGCCCTGATCGTCGGCGGCCTGGCGGGCGCGATCCTGCCGATCCTGCCCGGTGTGCCGATGATCTTCGGCGGCATCTGGCTGGCCGCGGCCGTGGACGAGTACCGCCACCTGGGCTGGGGCTGGCTGGTGGCGATCGGCATCGTCGCCACCCTGGGCATCGCCGTGGACTTCGTCGCCGGCTCGCTGGGAGCGAAGAAGATCGGAGCCAGCCCACGGGCGCTGTGGGGCGCCGGCATCGGCACGACCGTCGGCATGTTCTTCGGTCTTCCCGGCCTGCTCATCGGCCCCTTCGCCGGCGCCGTCATCGGCGAGCTGTGGTCGGGCAAGAGCGTCCTGCGCTCGGCGCATGTCGGCGTCAGCACCTGGTTCGGCATGTTGCTGGGGGTTCTCGCCAAGGTCGTGCTGTCCTTCCTCATGATCGGCATGGCGGGTGTCGCGCTGCTCTTCAACTGACCGGTCTTCCGGCACATTGGCGGCAGCCCGGCGCAACGGCTAGTCTCGGCGGATCATCACGGGGGAGAGACCCATGTTCCGACGACTGACCCTGGCCGCTGCCGTCACGTTCGCCATCGGCGCCGTGCATGCGCAGGACACCAAGCCCGCCGACTGGATCGCCCGCAGCAACGCGGATGCCCAGGCACTGCTCGACATCACCGCCCGCTTCAGCCCCGAATCGGCCACCGATATCGGTGTGAAGGGCTACGACGAGAAAACCGCGGACCTTGGCCCCGATACGGACAAACGCCAGCGCGACGCCCTCGTCGCGGCGCGCGCGACGTACGCGCAGCGGTTGGCGGAGGAAAAGAATCCCAACGTCCATCAGGACTTGCAGATCCTGATCAAGCAGATCGACGGCAGCATCAAGGGTCTCGATCTCAACGACAAGTACCTGCTGCCCTGGTACGACGCGGGACAGATCGTCTTCAGTGGCGAGTTCTCGCTACTCAACGAACAGAGCACCGCGGAACAGAACAAGGCCGCGCTCGGCCGCCTGAAGTGCTACGTCGGCATGACGCCGGGCTGCACGCCGCTGGTCGACCAGGCGCGCGCTCGCACCAACGAGAAGCTCAACGACAAGGCCCTGCTCGGACCGGTCAAGGCCGACGTCGAGCAGAAACTCGGCAACACCCAGCGTTACGTCGACGGCATCCGCAAGCTCTTCGTCGAGAAGAAGGTCGCCGGCAGCGACGAAGCCATGGCGAAGCTGGACAAGCAACTGAAGGATTACAACGCCTGGGTGAAGAAGACGGTGCTGCCGCGCGCGCGCACGGACTTCCGTCTCCCCGAGCCGTTGTATGCGTACAACCTCGAACAGGTCGGTCTCGACATCACGCCACGTGACCTGATCGGTCGCGCGCAGCTGGAGTTCATGGAGACCACCTATGCGCTGCAGGCGCTCGCGCCGGTGGTCGCCAAGGCCGAAGGGCTGCCGGACGGCGATTATCGCGATGTGCTCAAGGGCCTGAAGAAGAAGCAGCTGGCCAAGGACAAGGTCGAACCCACGTACCACGAGGTATTGCTGAAGATCGAAGACACGATCCGCAAGCAGCGCATCGTCGAACTGCCGAAACGCCAGATGGCCATGCGCCTGGCCTCCGAGGCGGAGAATGCGCGCACGCCGGCACCGCACATGGACCCGCCGCCCTTCGTCGGCAACACCGGGCAGCGCGGCACCTTCGTGCTAACCTCGGGCAATCCGCCGACCAGCGGCGAGAAGACGCAGGCATACGACGATTTCACCTTCGAGGCCGCGGCGTGGACCTTGACCGCGCACGAAGGTCGACCGGGGCACGAGCTGCAATTCGCCGCGATGGTCGAGCAGGGTGTGTCGCTCACGCGCAGCCTGTTCGCCTTCAACAGCGTGAACGTCGAAGGCTGGGCGCTCTATTCCGAAATGGAAATGATGCCCTACGAGCCACCGGCAGGTCAGTTCATCGCGCTGCAATTCCGCCTGCTGCGTGCGGCGCGCGCCTTCCTCGACCCCATGCTCAACCTCGGCCTCATCGACCGCGACCGTGCACATGACATCCTCGTCAACGACGTCGGCCTGTCAGAGCCGATGGCGCGTCAGGAACTGGATCGCTACACGCTGAACAGCCCCGGCCAGGCCACCGCTTACTTCTACGGGTACACGCGCATCCTGCAGCTACGTGCCGAAACGCAGACCCGGCTGGGCAGGAAGTTCGACCGCAAGGCCTTCAACGATTTCCTGATCGCCCAGGGCCTGCTGCCGCCGGACCTGCTCGGCGAAGCGGTACGCACCCGCTTCATTCCGGAGCAGGAAAAGAAAAAGGGTTGATCGCTTTGTGCTTGTGTAGGGGTCGCTTCAGCGGCGACAGGGTGCTTGAGGAAACCTGGCCCGCTGCCGCGGATTCGCCGCTGAAGCGGCTCCCACAGGGTTGCAGCTGGCACCAGACTCGCCGCTGAAGCGGCTCCCACAGGTTTGCGGCTGGCACCGGATCGCCGATGAAGCGGCTCCTACAGGTCGGCGGCTGGCAACCGATCGCCGATGAAGCGGCTCCTACTGGGTAAGGATCGCTGGCGATTGGTCGCTTAACGCATTCGGTTCCGCGGTGGATCAGTGGCCGGGTGCGTCGGGGATGACGTAGAGCAGAATGGCCAGGAAGTGCAGCACGCTGCCGGCAAGCACGAACAGGTGCCAGATCGCGTGGTGGTAGGGCAGCCGCCGCGCCATGTAGAAAGGCACGCCCAAGGTATAAGCCAGACCGCCGGCGAGGAGCAGCAACAGCCCGCCGGTTTCCACGTTCTCGCGCAGCGGCTCGATCGCGATCACCGCGACCCAGCCCATCAGCACGTACATCGCCACGGCCGCCTTGCGATAGCGCTTGAGCATGCCCAGTTCGGCCAGGCTGCCGACGATCGCCAGCGTCCAGATCATGCCGAACAGGCCCCAGCCCCATGCCCCCGGCAAGGCCAGCAGGGTGAACGGCGTATAGGTGCCGGCAATCAGCAGGAAGATCGCGATGTGATCGAAGGTGCGTAGCACGCGCTTGGCGGCCGGGCCGGGGATCGAGTGATACAGCGTCGAGGCCGTATACAGCAGGATCAAGGTGCCGCCGAAGACCGAGCTGGCGACCACCGCGCGCGGGCCGCCGTACATGGCCGAGAACGCGACGAGGATAGCCAGCCCGGCAATGCTCAACACCAGGCCGATGGCGTGGATCACGCTACTGGCGACTTCCTCGGCGAAGGGATAGCTGGGCTGCGCGATTTCGGTGGCCATGACGATTCCGGACGACGCAAAGATCCGAGGGTAACCGATGCCACCGCTCGTTGCGAAACGCTCGCAATTGGGTAGCCGCCGCAGACGGTCATTGACCTCGCGCGCCGCACGTTGTTCCATGGGCCATGACACTCGAACTGCTCCTGCACATCGGTCGTCTTCCTCCGCAGGGTGCCGGCCTGCGCGCCGCCCTGGCCATCGCCACGCGTATCGACGCCAGGCTCGATGCCATGCACGTGGTGGACCTGCCCGCGGCGGCCTTCACCGTGCCCGAAGCGGTACCGATGCAACTGGACGCGGTGCGCCAGCGCGCGACGGACGCGAAGGCGGTCGGCACGGACTGGTCGCAGCTGCTCCAATCCCGCGGCCTCAAAGGCAACTGGCGGGTCGGCAACGGCGACACCGTCACCCTGCTCTGCCATGCCTCGGCCGGCTACGACATGCTCGTGATGGAACGTTCGTCGACGATGCGCGGCGACGCGCCGGTCGGCTTCGGGGTCGTCTCCCGCACGGTCTTCGGCGCCAGCCGGGGCGTGCTCGTGGTGCCGGAGGCGGCGCCGGTGGAGACCCTTGGCGAACACGTGCTGGTGGCCTGGAGCGGTAGCCGCGAGTCCGCGCTTGCCGTGCGTTCGTCGCTTCCGTTGCTGCGCAAGGCAGCCCGGGTCACCGTCATCGACGGCAGCCGCGATGAAGACCTCGACACCTGTGCGCTACCCGATACCGATATCTGCGGCTGGCTCGACACCCATGGGGTGAAGGCCGAAGTGCGCAGGCTGGATGCGGCGGCGCAGGCTTCGCCCGGTCCGGCCTTGCTCGACCTCGCCCACCAGGAAAAGGCGGACCTGATCGTGATGGGCGCCTGGGGGCGGTCGCGGTTGTCGGAGATGGTGCTGGGCGGAACCACCCGGTTCCTGTTCATGCAATCGGATGTGCCGATGCTGGTGGCGCATTGAGGTTCCGTCAGGGGTAACGAAAAGCCATCTAAACGGCCAGCTTGCAAGTTCCTTCGAAGCCTGCCTACTCTGCAACCGGACCTGAACACGATCCCCGCCGGTCCCCACCGGCCGTGTTCCCGACCGCGCCTTACCTTCCCCCACGTTGCAGGAGGTGGCTCATGTCGTTCGCTCGTCCGCAGTCCCTGGCCGGGATTCACCCGGATACCGTCCGCATCGTCGCCATGAGTGCGGCCATCGCGCTCAACGCCGCCGCGCTTATCGCCGTCATGCGACCGATGGTCGCCCAGATGGCGGACACGCCCCCGTCGCCCAAGACCTTCGTCCTGCAGTTCGTCGAACCACCGCCACCCGTGAAGCCGCCACCGCCGATCGAGCTCGAACGGTTGCCGACGAAGGCGCCCGTCGTCACGCACGTGCAGAAGCAGGTCGAAGCACTACCGGTCGTCGCGCCGCCCGTCGCTTCCGACGAGGGCTCGGTGCCGATGACTCCTCCCGCGGCGGCGGTCGATACGGTGTCGCCGCCGGCCGTGCAGGCCGGGCCGGTCGAGGCCACCCTGGCCTACGTATCCGCGCCCGCGCCGAGGTATCCCGCCCAGGCCATTCGCGGGCACATGCAGGGCACGGTGACGCTACGCGTGCTGGTCGACGAGACAGGCAAGCCGCTGGAGGTGATCGTCGAGTCCAGCAGCGGCCATGAACTGCTCGACCGGGCGGCCCGCGACCAGGTGCTGGCGAGGTGGCGCTTCCAGCCGGCGCAGGCCAACGGACACCAGGTCCGGGCCTGGGCGCGCATCCCGGTGACCTTCGACCTCCGGAGTATCTGAGGCCGGGCGAGGAACGCCCCGGCACGGGCCGGGGCGTTCCGGTCAGCGCTGTGCCGCCGGCATCACGACCACGTCCGGGCGGCGCGACGACCGCGCGATGGCCCAGACGATGAAGGCCAGGAAGGCGACCGGCAGCAGGACAGGCAGCAGGGCCAGGGCGACGACGGGCGCCACCACCAGCATCGCCACGCCGCCGATGACGGCGCTGAGGACGCCGCCGACGATGCTGAAAACACCGCCGATGATGCCGAACACCAGCTTCAGCACTGCGCCGAGCAGCGCGAAGACCAGCCAGAAACCGACGGCAAGGACGACGAGCGAGGTGAGGACGATCATGGCTTTACTCTCCGTGGGACGACAGCCGCCAGGGGGCGGTTCCGACAGTTCGATGCGGCCTGCGCGGGAACAGTTTAAAGCGCTTTGCGAAAGTCCCGGGTTACGACTGTTTAACGGGACCCATGCTCCACTTCCCGCCAGTTGATTCATTGGACGGCCTTGGGCCATGGGTAAGCGTTCTTCCATCATCAAGACCTTGCGGGACATCGCGCTCGATCATTCGGACGTGGAGCACCCCGACCTCGCCTCCATGGGGCGTGAGATCGGCCGGGTGCTGCACGTCCGCCACGCCGACGTTATCGACGCGCTGGGGCCGTTGCGCGAGCGCCGTCGCGGCTTCGAACGCTGGATGGTGGCCGAACGCGCCCGTCCGGACGTCAGCATCCTCGTGTTGGCGTGGCCTCCGGGCTATGCCACGCCGGTGCACGACCACGGTGGCCTGTGGGGCCTGGAAGCCATGATCGCGGGCGCCCTCGAAGTGGAATCCTTCGACAAGGACGACGCCGATCATTCGCTGCGCAGCATCGGCCGCACCTGGCTCGGGCCCGGCGATGCGACGTGGTTCGAAGCCACGGAAGCGCACGCCCATCGCTGCCGCAATTTGTCGCGGCACGACACCGCGCTCACGCTTCACGTGTACGGTGGCGATCTGGCACAGTACCTCGCGTATGAGCAGCCCGGTCCTTCGGGACACTGGATCGCGCGACCGAGGCAATCGATTATTGCGGGACGCCTGACGGCCTGACGGTCTAACGGCCCTCCACCCCTAACCCAAGGGCGAAGGACCAAAGCATGTTTCATAAAGTCGCCATCATCGGCGGTGGCGCGGCAGCGGCGACGCTGGTGAGCGAATTGCTGGAGCGTCGTACGCCCCGGCCGTTGCACCTGAACTGGTATGCCGGCGCCGCGGGCGCCGGGCGCGGCGTCGCCTATGGCACGCCATCGGAACGCCACCTGCTCAACGTCCGTGCCGCTTCCATGGGCATGTTCGTCAGCAAGCCGGGCGGATTCCTCGAATACGCGCAGGCGCTGAATCCGGCCGTGAAGGGTTCGGATTTCCTGCCGCGCCGAATGTACGGCGACTTCCTCCAGTCGCGTGTCGAGCAGGCGGTCAAGAACGCCAGCTCGTTCGGCCACGATGTGAACGTCATACCGTTCATGGCCGAGTCCCTGGTGCCGTCCAGTGAAGGCGTCACGATCGGCTACGGCGACGAAGTCGCGCAGGCGGAGGCCGCCGTGTTGGCGATCGGTTCGCTGCCTCCTCGCCCGCTGCCGGGCGTGGAAGACGCCGCGATCGCCAGCGGCCGTTACGTGACCGATCCCTGGCCGTATCTGGTTTCGGCGCCGGTGGACGAACGGCCGTTGCGCGTACTGGTGATCGGTCTTGGCCTCACGGCCGTCGACGTCCTTCTCGAACTCTCCGCGCGCTGGCCGAACGCCGCGTTCACCGCCCTCTCGCGTCACGGCAAGCTGCCCGAGCCGCACCTGGCTTCCGCATCCGCACCCGGCGACGACGACGGCGACCTGGTCGAGACCATGCGCGACGACCCCAACCTGCGCATGTGGATGCGCGCCCTACGCGACGCGGCGGCGCAGGCCGAGGACTGGCGGACCCTGGTCGACGGTCTGCGTCCACACACGCAATCGCTATGGGCCGATCTGCCCGAGGCCGAGCGCGCACGCTTCCTGCGTCACGCACGCTGGGCATGGGAACGGGCGCGCCACCGCATGCCGCCGCAGGTGGCGAGCGCCATCGCGGGGCTGGAACGTGCCGGCCGCCTCACTCGCGGACGCGGACGGATGCGTAGTGTCTCGCTGTCCGTCGAGGGTGCTCTCGATGTGAGGCGCGCCCTTCCGGGCGGCGGTGAAGCCGTGGAATCCTACGATATCGTGATTCAGACGGTCGGTCTGAACACCGACACGCTGCGTACGGAGCACCGCCTGGTGCGGCAGCTGGTGATCGACGGGCTGGTGAAGCCGGACCCGCTGGGCCTGGGTTTCGCCGCGCTGCCCGATGGACATCTGCTCGACGGCAATGGCCGTCCGCGTTCGAACCTGTTCGCGGTCGGCAGCCTGCTGCGCGGTGCGCTGTGGGAATCCACGGCCATCCCGGAAATCCGCAAACAGGCGCAGAGCGTGGCCAACATGCTCATGGCCGAGAGTGCCGAGCGCGCGCACGCGCGCTAGGCACCCTGTCGCCGGTCTCCTCTCAGGCAAACCCTGCGAGGACGACCTTGCCGATCGTCTTGCCGCTCTCGAGCATGGCGTGCGCCTTGCGCAGATTGGCCGCGTCGATGACACCGACATGCTCGCGCATCGTCGTCTTCACGACGCCCGCATCCACCAGGTTCGCCGCCTCGTCGAGGATGCGGCCCTGTGCGGCCATGTCCTCGGTGTGGAACAGCGAGCGCGTGTACATCAGCTCCCAGTGCAGGGAGAGGCTCTTGCGCTTCATCAGGCGAATGTCGATCGGCTCGGCAGGATCGTCGATCAGGCCGAACTTGCCATGTGGCTTGAGCAGCTCGACCAACGCCGGGAAATGCTCTTCGGTACGCGTCAGGCTCAGCACATAGTCGACACCATCCGGCGCGACCGCGCGCACCTCGTCGACCAGCGACTTCGAGTGGTCGATCACGTGGTGCGCGCCCATCGCCTCGACCCACTCACGCGTTTCCGGACGCGACGCCGTGCCGATGACGGTGAGGCCGGTAAGCCGCCGCGCAAGCTGTACGGCGATGGATCCCACACCGCCCGCGGCGCCGACGACCAGCAGGGTCGCGGGGCGGCCCTGCGCGCCGTGCGGAATACCCATGCGCTCGAACATCAGCTCCCACGCCGTCACCGTGGTCAGCGGCAGCGCCGCCGCCTCGGCCATGCTCAGCGTGGACGGCTTGCGTCCGACGATGCGCTCGTCAACCACGTGGAATTCGCTGTTGGCGCCCGGGCGGTCGAGCGCACCGGCGTACCACACGGCGTCGCCCACCTTGAAGCGCCGCACTTCCGGACCGACCGCGACCACGGTGCCCGCCACATCCCAGCCAAGCACTTTGTCGCTGCCTTCCGGGTCGGTGTTCCTGCGGATCTTGGTGTCCACCGGATTCACCGAGATCGCCTCGACCTTCACCAGCAAGTCGCGGCCGCGCGCCTCGGGCCTGGGCAGCTCGACATCGAGCAGGCTCTGCGGATCGTTCACGGGAAGCGGGGTGCGATAAGCGACGGCTTTCATGGGAGCTCTCCTGGAAGTCAGGCGCCTTCGGTCACGGACGTCATGGGACGGCGGCGCTCGAGCGCAATACTGGCCATCGTAGCAAGGAGCCCGGCCACGGTGACCGCGGCACCGGTCAGGCTCACCGCCGGCATCGAGTAGCCCGCGGCAAGCACGGCGCCGCCGAGCCACGCGCCGCCCGCATTGCCCAGGTTGAATGCAGCGATGTTCAGCGTGGAAGCCAGGTTCGGTGCGTCGCCGGCCACGTGCACCACGCGCGATTGCAGCGGGGCGATGGTGGCGAAGGCGGCGATACCCCACAGGAACACGGTGACGATGGAGGCGATCGTCGAATGCATGGTCCAGGCAAAGGCGACCAGCAGCGCCGTGAGCACGACGAGGATGCCCATCAGGGACGGCATCAGCTTCCAGTCGGCGAGGCGCCCACCAAGCATGTTGCCGATGGTCGTGCCGATGCCGAACAGGATCAGCACGGCGCCGGTCCAGTGCGGGCTCACATGCGACTGTTCCTGCAGGATCGGTGCGATATAGGTGAACACCGTGAACACGCCACCGAAGCCGAGCACCGTCATGCCCAGCGCGATCAAGGCCTGCGGCTCGCGTAGCACGCGCAGTTCGCGGCGCATGTCCGGCGCCTTGAGGTCGGGCAGCGAGGGAACGAAGCGAACCACGCCCAGCGCGGCGATCACGCCCAGGCCGGTGACCGCCCAGAACGTCGAGCGCCAGCCGGCCCATTGGCCGAGGAAGGTGCCGAAGGGAACGCCGAGCACGTTGGCCAGGGTCAGGCCGGCGAACATCAGCGCGATGGCGCGCGCGCGTTGGTTGGCCGGCACCAGATGCGCGGCGACCACCGCACCGATGCCGAAGAACGAGCCGTGACAGAAGGCGGCAACCACACGGGCCACCATCAGGATGTCGTAGTTCGGGGCGATGGCGCACAAGGCGTTGCCGAGGATGAACAGGCCCATCAGGAGCAACAAGGCGTGCTTGCGCTCCATCGTCGCGGTGAGCGCGGCAAGCAACGGCGCACCGACGGCGACACCCAGGGCGTAACCGGAGACGAGCATGCCGGCGGAAGGGATGCTCACTTTGAGGTCGGTAGCGACCTCCGGCAGCAGGCCCATGATCACGAACTCGGTGGTACCGATCGCGAACGCGGCCACGGCCAGTGCCAGCAAGGGCAGGCGGGACGAAGAGGAGTTCATGGGTTAGGCTCGTAGGAAGCGATAACGTGGATTGTCCGCCCCAGGCCCTTATGCACATACACCCGCACGCGACAAAGACTCTTGCCGCAGAATTGAAGATCGGGGTGCCAAGCCCATGATCGGTTCAATGATCGCCATCGCCGCACTGACCCTGCACGCGGCGGGAATCTTCGCCGCCATGCACGCCGTGATGCATACGCGCACAGCCCAGGGGGCGTTCGCCTGGGCGCTCGGGCTGGTCTTGCTGCCCTACGTCACCCTGGTCCCCTACTTTTTCCTCGGCGCGAGCCATTTCGGCGGCTATGTGGACTTGCACCGTCAGCGCCAGGCCCGCTTTTTCATGCTCCACGAGGAAGCCGAAGTTTCCGCCCGGCCCGGCCTGCTCCCGGTTACCGCGTCGGTCAGCGACCCACGCTACGATGCCATCGGCCGCATGCTGAAGACAGCCATGCATGGCGGCAACGGCCTGTCGCTGCATATCGATGGCGAGGATGCGTTCAAGGCCATGTTCGCCGCCATCGCCCGGGCGGAACACTATGTGCTGGTGCAGTTCTTCATCATCCATGACGACGTGCTGGGCCGGCGCCTGCGCGACGCCCTGCTCGAGCGCGCGGCGGCCGGCGTCGAGGTCTGCCTGCTCTACGACGGCATCGGCAGCCACGACCTGCCGGCGAGCTACGTCGACGCACTTCGCGACGGCGGGGTCACCGCGCGCCGCTTCGCCACGCGCCGCTGGCGCAACCGTTTCCAGCTGAACTTCCGCAATCACCGCAAGGTGCTCGTGGTCGACGGCATCCGTGGCTTTGTCGGCGGCCTCAACGCCGGCGACGAATACCTCGGTGCGAAGCCGCCGCTCTCCCCCTGGCGCGACACGCACATGGAGATCGAAGGACCCGCCGTGGCCGACCTGCAACGCGTCTTCGCCGAAGACTGGTACTGGGTCACGGGGGAGCGACCGCCGTCGTCGCCGCCGCCGGAACGTTGTGGCCGCGCCCATACGATGATCGTCGCGACGGGTCCGGCCGACCGCCAGGAAAGCTGCTCGCTGTTCTTCACCCAGGCCATCCACGCAGCGAAGAAGCGCGTATGGATCACCACGCCCTACTTCGTGCCCGACCAGTCCGTGTTCGGTGCGCTGCGCCTGGCGGTGTTCCGCGGCGTGGACGTGCGCATCCTCTTCCCCAGCCGCCCCGACCATCGCACCGTGTTCATGGCCTCCACGCTCTATGCGCACGAGGCAACGCTGGCCGGCATCCGCATGTTCCGTTACCAGCCCGGCTTCATCCACCAGAAGGTGATGCTGATCGACGACGACACCGCCGTGGTCGGCAGCATGAACCTGGACAACCGCAGCTTCCGCCTGAACTTCGAGATCTCCGCGTTGAACGTGGACGAGACTTTCGCCGGCGATGTCGAAGCGATGCTGACCCACGACTTCGCGCAATCGGAAGAGGTCAACGAGAACGACTACAAACGCCTGACTTATCTGCAGCGCGTGGCCTTGCACGTCGCCCGCCTGTTCGACCCCGTCCTCTAGCGCCGGGGCGTCCCTGCCCGCTGCCGCGGGATCGCCGATACATCGGCTCCTACCTCAGACTGGAACCATCCGCATGCTGCGTACTCTCGCCTTCCTCTCCGCCATGGTCGTCACCGGCGCGGCGTCCGCCGCTCCCGCGCAGCTCGTCGAGCGCAGCGTGGACATCCAAGGCAAGAGCTACCGCTACCAGGTCTTCGTCCCCGCCGATGTCGAAGGCAAACGCCCTGCCGTCGTCCTGTTCCTGCATGGCAGCGGCGAACGGGGAAGCGACAACCAGGCGCAGCTTTCGCAGGGCCTGCCGCCCTGGCTGAAGCAGCACATGGATTTCCCCGCTGTCGTGGTGATTCCGCAGGCGCCGAACGATACCGAGTGGACCGACAAGGCCGATGCCGACATGGCCCTCGCCGCGCTCGAGAAGAGCGTGAAGGAGTTCCATGGCGACCGTAAACGCCTCTACCTGACCGGTCTGTCGATGGGCGGCTTCGGCTCGTGGCAGATCGCCGCCGACCACCCGGGCATGTTCGCCGCGGCCGCGATCATCTGCGGCGGTGTCGAGGCGCTGCCCGACGACGGTCGAAACCTCTACGTCCACGGCGTGCCGAAGGGCGACGACGCGTACGCATGGGTCGCCAAGAAGGTCGGCAAGCTACCGGTGTGGATCTTCCATGGCGGTGACGACAACGTCGTGCCGACCGAGCAGTCTCGCCGGATGAACGCCGCACTGCTCAAGCGCCATGCCGAAGTGAAATACACCGAGTTTCCCGGTGTGAATCATGGTTCGTGGGAGAAGGCGTACGCCACGCCGGATCTGTGGGACTGGATGTTCAGCCACGAAGCCTGAAGAAGACCTTCCGTGGGAGCCGATTCATCGGCGGTCAGGACGAGCGCATGCCCGCCAACAGACGCTTCAAGCCGCCGGAGAACATTGCCCAACCAAGGCAAGCGCCGATCAGCGCGCCGACGATGTCGAAGAACACGCGCAGGCCGATCGCGTCGGGATCGTGCACGGCGGCCAGCTTCAGCTGTAACAGCGTCAGCGACTGCAGCGGCGCCATGGTGAAGTAAAGCAGGTCCCACATATCCTGGCCGCCACCGAGCGCCACGGTGAGGACGAAGGCGATGGATATTTCCTTGCCGTCGCTCCAGCCGTTGCTCTTGCCGGCGAACGCATGCAGCAACGCGTAGACGACGATGCCGGCCAGCAGCGCGATGCCGCCCGATTCGAGCGCACCGATAATGCCAAAGCCCATCCAGCTGCGATCGTACGGCATGAAGAAGACTCGTGAGGGATCAGGCAGCCATTATGCCCGTGCGTTGGCCCGTTGATCGCGCGGCGACGGATCGCGGCCGAAACGCAGGTACAACGACACGGAAAGGATCGCGGCGGCCAGCGAGGCGAAGCCCGCCAGCAGGAAAATCGCCGGGTAGTCGTACAACCCTGCGATCCATCCACCGACCGGGCCGGTAAGGCCCAGCGCCACGTCGAGGAATACCGAATAGGCGCCGAGCGCGGCACCACGGTTGTGCGTGCTGACCCGGCCCACGGCCTCCACGCCCAGCGCGGGGAAGACCAGGGCAAAACCGGATCCGGTCAGCGCCGCACCGGCCAACGCGGCGTGCGGTGTCGTGCCCAGCCAGAGCAGGATCAGCCCCAGGCATTCCACCACCAGCGAGACGATGGCGACACGATAACCACCGAAGCGATCGATGGCGTTACCGAAAATCAGCCGGATGCCGATGAAGCAACCACCGAAGACCGAAAGCGACAGTGCCGCGTCCGCCCACTCGCGGCTGGCGTAATACAACGCCACGAAGGTGGACAGCGAACCGAAGCCGATCGAACCCAGCGCCAGGCCCACGCCGTACGGCATCACGCGCGTCAGCACGCTCTTGAACGGCAGGCGTTCGCCGTGGCTCGGCGCCACGCGTGCCTTCGTGAGCGCGAACGGCAACGCGACCAGGCCAAGCGCGAAGGTGAGGATGCCCAGCGAAATGAAGCCATGGTCCCGTGCCAGCATCACGCCCAGGGGCGCGCCAACCGCGATACCGCCGTACGTGGCGATGCCGTTCCAGGAGATCACCCGCGCCGTGTGTTCGCCGCCGATACCGCCGATGCCCCAGGTGATGGAGCCCGTGCTCACCCAGCTCTCGGCGAAACCGAGGCCAAGACGGCTGAGCAGGATCAGCGTGAGCGACAGCGCCGGAATCTTCGGCACGATGGCACCCAAGGCGAGGAACAGGCCCGAGATCGCCAGCACTACGAGGCCGGCGGTGACGGTTCGCTTCGGACCCATCGCGTCCGCCATGCGTCCGGCATGCGGCCGGCTGAGCAGGGTCGCAAGATACTGCGCACTCACGGCAAGGCCGGCAATGATCGTGGAGTAGCCCAGATCCAGGTGCGCGAAGCCCGGCAGGACGGCAAGCGGAATGCCGATGCACAGGTAGCAGACGAAGGAGAAGACGACCGACGACAGGATGCGCGCAGTCACGGCGAAGCGCCGGCCGCGGGTGGGAACTAAGGGAGGAAGAGACATGGCCTGGGATTATACCGTGGCGTTGCTGCGCTGCGTCATTGGGCGTTTATGAAGGGATCTTCATGCGGGGTTTCGCGAGCACCCATCGCCGCTGAAGCGGCTCCCACAACGAGCAGACCTTCGGGAAACCGCGGCCTTGTGGGAGCCGATTCATCGGCGAACCGGCGGCAGCCGGCCAGTCCGCCGCCGACCCACCCACATCAATCCAGCACCACCGGCTGCCCGCTCTGCAACGACTCCCTCAACGCAATGGCGATCCGCGTCGCCTCCACCGCATCGTCCATCGTCAGTTCGAACGGCGTGTCGTCCAGCACCGCATCGACAAAATGCTTCGCCTGGGTCACGAACGCCGGGGCGAAACGCTCGTAGAACGAAGGCAACACCGTATTGCGAACGCCATTGGCATCGGCGATCTCGACCCGATCGGCGCGCGGATTGCGGCCCACGCTCAAACGCCCCGCCGTGCCGGTGATGTCCGTATGGGTGTCGTGCCCATGGGCCTGCGTGCGCGACGCGTAGAACATCGCCATGCGGCCACCCTCGAATTCGACGATGGCGATGCCGTTGTCGACATCGCCCATCGCTTCCAGTGGCGGATACATCGCCACCGTGCCGGCCGAATAGACCTTCTTCGCTTTCGGACGTCCAAGCAGCCAGCGTGCGAGGTCCACATCGTGCACGCTGCAGTCGAGGAAGATGCCGCCGCTGGTGGGCGCGAACTTCAGGAAAGCGCCACTCGGATCGGCCAGGTCGGTGGTCTGCGAATAGACCAGGAAGGGACGGCCGATACCGCCGGCTTCGATATGCTGGAACGCATGCCGGTAGCTTTCGTCGAAGCGGCGGACGAAACCGACCATCGCGCGCTTGCCCGCCTTCGCCGCATGTGCGGCGGCGCGACGGCAATCGTCAAGCTCCAGCGACAACGGCTTCTCGCAGAACACGTGCTTGCCCGCATCGAGCGCCTGCTCGATCTGTGCCGCATGCAACGAGGTTGGCGTGACCAGGAAGACCGCGTCCAGCGAGGGATCGGCCAGCATCGCCTCGTAGTCGTTGTAGATCGTGGGCACGTCGAGCGTATCGCGCGCCCAGGCACGCTCGCTCTCGACGGGGCTGCACACGGCAGCCAGCTCCGCCCGCGGGATGGCACGGGCGAGGTTTTCGGCGTAACGCTGGCCAAGCCGGCCGAGGCCGGCCAGGCCGATACGGAGGGAAGTCATGAAGGGCGCTCCGCGTCAGATGTTCACGGCCACGACCTGGCCTTCTCGCCAGGAACGGGCGGCGGCTTCGGCCAGTTCGAGTGCCTTGATGCCATCGGCGATGGTGGTGCGCACCGGCGTGCCGGCGGCCAGCGCATCGAAGAAATGCGCGATCTCGGCGGCATAGGCCTCGCGATAGCGCTCGAGGAAGAAATGCTCGGGCAGATCGTGGGCGATGTTCTTCGACGTGTGCGAGACCACCTGGGTCGGCGCGACGTTGCCGGCCTGGAGCATGCCCTTGCTGCCCAGCACTTCGAAGCGCTGGTCGTAGCCGTAGGCGGCGCGACGCGACGTATTGATCTGGCAGAGCTTGCCGCTCTTCGTGCGGATGGTGACGGCCGTGGTGTCGATGTCGCCCGCGGCTTCGATCGCCGGGTCGGTCAGGCAGCTGCCGGTGGCATGGACGCTCACCGCTTCGTCGTCGAGGATCCAGCGGAAAATATCGAAGTCGTGAATCAGCATGTCCTTGAAGATGCCGCCCGAACTCTTGATGTAGCTCACCGGAGGCGCGCCCGGATCGCGGCTGGTGACGACCAGCAGTTCCGGCGTACCAACCTCACCCTCTACCAGGCGCTTCTTCAAGGCCGAGAAGGTCGGATCGAAGCGGCGCTGGAACGCGATCATGCAGACCACGCCGGCCTTCTCCACCGCGGCCTGGCAGGAACGCGCGCGCTCCACGTCCAGGTCCACCGGCTTTTCGCAAAAGATCGCCTTGCCCGCGGCGGCGGCGCGATGGATCAGGTCGGCGTGGGTATCGGTGCTGGAGCCGATGACGACGGCACCGACGGCCGGATCGTTCAGGGCTTCATCCACCGTGGCGACCTTGGCGCCATGCTTGTCCGCAAGTTCCTGCGCCGATGGCGCGTGCACGTCGACCACATAGCGCAAATGCGCTTCGGGGTGACGGGCGACGTTGCCCGCGTGAATCTTGCCGATGCGACCGGCACCGAAAACGGCAACTTCAATCATCGTATTCTCCTCGGGGAAGTGTTTCTTCAACTGTGAGTTCGAGCCGGTAGGCCAGCGCGACGAACAGCGCCTGGCACAGGCACATGGTGCTGGTGAGGCCGCGGAACGCGAACGCGCTCCCCTCCTTCACCTTGAGCAGGACATCCGAATGCCGGGCCAGCGGACCGAGATCGCTCTCGGTGATGGCGAGCACGCTGGCCTTGTGCTGTTGCGCCACACGCATCGCGTACAGGGTTTCCTTGCCGAACGGTGGGAAGCTGATGGCGATAAGCGCATCGCCCTTGCCCATGCTGCGCAATTGTTCACGAAACATGCCACCGAGGCCGCTCACCAGGTGCACGCGTTTCTGCGTGTGCTGTAGCGCATAGGCGATATACGTGGCGATGGCGAACGAGCGGCGCACACCCATCACGTAGATATTCTCCGCCGTGGCGAGCATATCGACGGCTTTCTGGAACCGTGCCTCGTCGAGTTCTTCGGCCAGTTCGTCCAGGCCGGCGCGACTGGCATCGATGAAGCGCGAAGCGATCTCCACCGCCGGCATGGCCGAGGCGCGATTCTTGATGACGCTGCGGATGCGTTGCTGGTAGCTGCGCGAAGGCGAGGTCTGCGCGGTGAACGCATCGCGGAACACCGATTGCATCTCGGTGAAGCCGCTGTAACCAAAGCGCTGGGCGAAACGGACCACCGCCGACGCATGCACCCCGCAGCCTTCGGCGATCTCACCGACGCGCTGGACCATGATCGAACTCCGATGTTCCTCAAGGTATCGGGCGACGCCCTGCAACTGGCGCGGCAGGGCCTCGAACTCCTCGGCGATGCGCTGCATGAGGGCATCGGCTTCGCTGCGTTTGGCCATCGTGCACTCCTGTAGGGACCGGGCGCATTGAAGCACGCGATGGAACATATTTTCCATTTATTTTTTTGCTGCAATGCAAATTGCAACGCCGGAACAGCGGGTCCATGCTCGGTCCGCTTTCGGCAAAAAAGCGGCCCTACGGCCGCATCGCGATTCGACACCCGTCCGGCCGGTAGACCCGGTCTCCTGTGGAGGCAATATGCGATCCAAACTGATTCAAGCCACCCTGGCTGCAGCCCTTGCCCTCGGCCTCGGTCTCGCCGCCCCCGCCTCCCAGGCGGCCCCGGGCGACCGATACGTCCTGGTTACCCACGCCGCCGACTCCGACTCCTGGTGGAACACCATCAAGAACTCGATCAAGCAGGCCGGTGAAGACTTCGGCGTCGATGTGGACTACCGCGGTTCCGGAAACGGCGACCTGAGCGAAATGGCTCGCCAGCTGGAATCGGCGGCCGCGCGCAACTACCAGGGTGTCGCCTTCGATATCGCCAGCTTCGCGGTGCTCAAGTCCCCCGCCGCCAAGGTCTCGGCCAAAGGCATTCCCATCGTCACGATCAACTCGGGCACGCCGGACGAGAGCAAGAAACTCGGCGCGATCCTGCATGTCGGCCAGGGCGAGTACGACGCAGGCAAGGCCGCGGGTGACCGCGCCAAGGCCGCCGGTGTCACCAGCTTCGTCTGCGTGAACCATTACGCCACCAACAACGCCTCGTTCGAGCGCTGCCAAGGGTTCGCCGACGCGATCGGCGTGAAGGACTGGCGCAAGACCTCGATGATCGACACCGGCATGGACCCGACCGTGGTCGCCAGCAAGGTCAGTGCCTACCTGCGCAGCAACCCGAAGACCCAGGCCATCCTGGCCCTCGGCCCGAACGCCGCCGAGCCGACCATCAAGGTGGTCAACGACATGCACCTGGCCGGCAAGATCAACTTCGGCACCTTCGACCTCTCGCCCGCGATCATCGCCGGCATCAAGTCCGGAACCATCCAGTATGCGATCGACCAGCAGCCCTACCTGCAGGGCTACATGGGCATCGCCGCGCTGGTGATCGCGCATGACCAGAAAACCAACGACCCGGCAAAGATCATCGCCACGCTCAAGGCCAACCCGAAGTTCCAGGCCCGGCTGAAGCAATACGACCTCCATCCGGTCTACACCGCCACGGGCGTCAGCTCGGGTCCCGCGTTCGTCACCAAGGACAACGTGGCGACGGTCGAGAAGTACGCCGGCACGTACCGCTAAGCGATCCGAAGGACCCACGCCATGAGTGCCATCAACGAGAGTGTCACGAACATGATTGAACCGAAATCCACGGACGAACGCGTACGCAAGCTTTCACCGTGGCGCATCCTGCTCGACCGGCCCGAACTGGGGTCCATCGCGGGCACGGTGCTCGTCTTCGCCTTCTTCGGCGTCTTCGCCGGCGGTTCGGGCATGTTCGCGCTCGATGGCATCATCAACTGGGCCCAGGTGGCCGGCTACCTCGGCATCATCGCCGTGGGCGCCTGCCTCCTCATGATCGCCGGCGAGTTCGATCTGTCGATGGGTTCGATGATCGGATTCGCCGGCGTCATGGTGGCCATTCCCCCCATGTACCTCGGCTGGCCTCTCTGGGCCGCGGTGATCTTCGCCTTCGTCGGCTCGATGGCGCTGGGCGCGCTCAACGGCTACCTGGTCGTGCGCACCAGGCTGCCGTCGTTCATCGTGACGCTGGCTTTCATGTTCATCCTGCGTGGCCTCACGCTGGTCCTATCGACCAGCTTCGCCAACAGCACCATCGTCAGTGGCATCGGCGACAAATTCAACGACGATCCGGTGATCGCGGCCCTGTTCCAGGGCACCACGCTGCACTGGCTTTTCAACGGCCTGGCGAGCATGGACCTGATCACCAAGTTGCCCAGCGGCGACCCGGTGGTCGGCGGCCTGCCCAAGGTGCTGGTGTGGTGGATCGTCATGGCACTCGCAGCCGGCTTCGTCCTTGCCCGCACGCGCTTCGGCAACTGGATCTACACCGTCGGCGGCGATTCCAACGCCGCGAAGAATGTCGGCGTTCCGGTACGTCGCGTGAAGATCTCCCTGTTCGTGCTCACCGCGTTCTGCGCCTGCCTGTTCGGTGTGCTGCAGGTGGCCGACGTCGGCTCCGCCGCGGCCGACCGCGGCCTGCAGAAGGAATTCGAAGCGATCATCGCCGTGGTCATCGGCGGCACCCTGCTCACCGGTGGCTTCGGCTCGGTCATCGGCGCCTGCTTCGGCGCGCTGATCTTCGGCGTCGTGCAGATCGGCATCTCGTACACCAATATCGATTCCGACTGGTACCGCGTATTCCTCGGCGGCATGTTGCTGCTCGCGGTCCTGTTCAACCATTACATCCGCAGCCGCGCTGCGGCGACGAAGTAGGAGCGCCACCATGGCCGACGATTACATCCTCGAACTCGACGACGTCAGCAAGTTTTTCGGCACCGTCATCGCCCTGCAAGGCGTCACCCTGCGCCTCAAGCGTGGCGAAGTGCACTGCCTGCTCGGCGACAACGGCGCAGGCAAGTCCACCCTGATCAAGACGCTCGCCGGCGTGCATCAGCCGAGTTCCGGCGCCTACCGCGTCGACGGGCAGGACGTACGCTTCAACTCGCCGCGCGAGGCCCTGGATCGTGGCATCGCCACGGTGTACCAGGATCTCGCCCTGGTCCCCCTGATGAGCGTGGCGCGCAACTTCTTCGCCGGCCGCGAGCCACGCAAGAAGTTGTTCGGGGTCATCCCTGTCATCGACATGAACTACGCCAACGAGACCGCGCGCGACAAGCTGGCCGAAATGGGCATCCGGGTGCGCAACGCGAGCCAGCCGGTGGGCACCATGTCCGGCGGCGAACGCCAGTGCCTGGCGATCGCCCGCGCCATTCATTTCGGCGCCAAGGTACTGATCCTCGACGAGCCCACCGCCGCCCTGGGCGTGAAGCAGTCCTGCAACGTGCTCAAACTCATCCACCAGGCGCGCGAGCGCGGTATCTCGGTGATCTTCATCACGCATAACGTGCACCACGCCTATCCGATCGCCGACAGCTTCACGCTGCTCAACCGCGGCCAGTCCATGGGTACCTTCTCCAAGAAGGACATCACCAAGGAAGCCGTGCTCGACATGATGGCCGGCGGCACGGAGATCCAGAGCCTGGTCGACGAACTGGAAGGCCGCGCGGCCTGATCACGGAACCCCTATGCGAAGCCCCCTGCCCCGTTCCCCCTCCCGCCCCATCGACGTCGCCTGCCTCGGCCGGCTCGCCGTGGATCTCTACGCCCAGCAGATCGGCGCCCGCCTCGAAGACGTCACCAGCTTCGCCAAATACCTTGGCGGATCGTCGGCCAACGTCGCCTTCGGCACGGCCCGCCTCGGCATGCGTTCGGCCATGCTCGCCCGCGTCGGCGACGATCACATGGGCCGCTTCCTTACCGAGACACTCGCCGCCGAAGGCAGCGACGTCAGCCAGATCCGCATCGATCACGAGCGGCTCACCGCGCTGGCCATTCTCGGGATCAAGGATCGCGAAACCTTCCCGCTGCTGTTCTATCGCGAGAACTGCGCCGATATGGCGCTGACCGCCGACGACATCGACGAAGCCTTCATCGCCTCCTGTCGCGCGCTCGCCATTACCGGCACGCATTTCTCCGAGCCCGGCGTGCATGCCGCCAGTTCGCGCGCCATCGAACTGGCGCGCAAGCACGACGTCCGTACCGTGCTCGACATCGACTACCGACCGGTGCTCTGGGGCCTGACCGGCCGCGGTGACGGCGAGCAGCGTTTCGTCGCCGCCGATCACGTGACCCGTCACCTGCAGGCGATCCTTCCCGGTTTCGATCTGATCGTCGGTACCGAGGAAGAATTCCATATCGCCGGCGGCAGTGAAGACCTCATGGCCGCATTGCGCGCCGTTCGCGGCATCACCGCCGCGACGCTCGTGGTCAAACGCGGCGCCGTCGGTTGCAGTGTCATCGAAGGGCTCATTCCTTCGACCATCGACGACGCGCCGACCTATCGCGGCAGCCGCGTCGAGGTGCTCAATGTGCTCGGTGCCGGCGATGCCTTCCTCTCGGGCTTTCTCACCGGCTGGCTGAGCGGCGAGAGCATCGAGCGCGCGTGCGCGTTCGCCAATGCCTGCGGCGCCATCGTGGTGTCCCGCCATGGTTGCGCCCCGGCCATGCCGAGCCGCGCCGAGCTGGATGCCTTCCTCGCCCGCGAGGGCGGTATCGCGCGTCCGGACCTGGACAAGGAGCTTGCCCACCTGCATCGCACGTCCGTACCGCGCACATCGTGGGACGACCTCTATGTCTTCGCCTTCGACCATCGCACGCCGTTTTTCGAGCTGAGCCGCGAAGTGGGCGGCGAGGAAAGCAGGATTCCACGCCTGAAGGAGCTGCTTGTCGAGGCCGTGGCGGCAACCGAGCGCGCCGGCCAGTTGCACGGCCACATCGGCCTGCTCGCCGACGACCGCTACGGCCAGGATGCGCTCAACGCGGCCAGTGGCCGCGGCTGGTGGATCGGTCGCCCCGTCGAAGTGCCCGGCTCCAACCCGCTCGAATTCGAGCGCGGCCGGTCGATCGGCACCCAGTTGGTCAGCTGGCCGAAGGAACACGTCATCAAGTGCCTGGTCGCTTTCGATCCGGATGCGGACGCCATGCATCGTGTCGAGCAGGAAACCCAGCTGCTGGCTTTGTACGACGCGGCGAAAGCCAGCGGCCACGAGTTGCTGCTCGAAGTCATTCCACCGGGCTGCAAGGACGCCGCGCACCGTGACGACCAGGTGCTGCGCTCGATGAAGCGCATTTACAACCTCGGCATCCGCCCCGACTGGTGGAAGCTCTGCCCACCGCGCCGCGAAGCCTGGGGTGCGATCGACGCACTCATCCACGAGCGCGATCCGTACTGCCGCGGCGTGCTGTTGCTCGGCCTCAACGCCCCCGAGGATGCCCTGGCCGCCGGTTTTGCCGATGCCGTCGAGAGTTCGACCGTGCGTGGCTTCGCCGTGGGCCGCACGCTGTTCATCGAGCCGGCCTCGGCCTGGCTCGCCGGCACGATCGACGACGCGACCCTCGTGGCGCAGGCCAAAGCGGCCTTCGAACGGATGATCGCACTGTGGCGCGACGCACGCCGCACCCCGGATCGACGCGTGAAAGAAGGCGCTGCCGCATGAGTGCAACCCTTCGCCTCACCACCGCCCAGGCGCTGATTCGCTATCTTGCCGCGCTGCGCGGCCGCGATGCGGACTCGGACGAGTCCACGCCGTTGTTCGGCGGCGTCTTCGCCATCTTCGGCCACGGCAACGTGGCCGGGATCGGCGAAGCGCTCTACGCGTCGCGAAACGAACTGCCGACCTACCGGGCGCACAATGAACAGGCGATGGCGCACGCCGCCATCGCCTATGCCAAGACCCACATGCGTCGCCGCATGATGGCGGTCACGACGTCCATCGGCCCCGGGGCGACGAACCTGGTCACCGCCGCCGCGCTGGCCCATGTGAACCGCCTGCCCGTCTTGCTGCTTCCGGGTGACATCTTCGTTTCGCGCGCGCCGGATCCGGTGCTCCAGCAGCTCGAGGATTTCTCCGATGGCACGGTCTCGGTCAACGACACGCTGCGCCCGGTTTCGCGTTACTTCGACCGCATCGTCCGCCCGGAACAGCTGCTGGTCGCGCTGCCCCGCGCGATTCGCGCACTGACCGATCCCGCCCTCTGCGGACCGGTCACGCTCGCCCTGCCGCAGGATGTCCAGGCCGAAGCCTGGGATTTCCCAGCCTCGTTCTTCGAGCCGCGCGAGATCGTCTTCCGCGCACCGCAACCGACCGACGACGAGCTGATGTATGCGCTCGACGCGATCGAAGCCTCGGAGCGCCCGGTGATCATCGCCGGCGGCGGTGTTCTCTACGCGAAGGCCTCGCGCGCGCTCCTGGACTTCGCCGACAAGCACGGTGTGCCGGTCTGCGAGACGCAGGCGGGCAAGGGCGCCCTGCCGTGGAACCATCCGCTCCACTTGGGACCGGCCGGCGTCTCCGGTTCATCCTCGGCGAATGCGCTCCTGCGCGATGCCGACCTGATCATCGCCGTCGGCACGCGCCTGCAGGACTTCACGACCGGCTCGAACGCCTTGTTCGCGCACGTACCGATCCTCTCGGTGAACGTCAACGCCTTCGATGCCCTGAAGGGCGACGGCCTGGAAGTCATCGGCGACGCGCGCGAAGTGCTCGACGACCTGAGCTTCGGCCTCGAAGACTGGGCCGCTCCCGATGCCTGGAGCACGCGTGCCCGCGACGCCGCGAGCGAGTGGGTGCACGTGGTCGCGCGCATCACCGGGCAACGCAGCGCGCCATCGGGCCGGCTGCCTTACGACGGTGAAGTGATCGGCGCCGTACAACGCTCTTCGCCGCGCTCCACCATCGACGATATCGTGCTCTGCGCCGCCGGCACGCTGCCCGCCGAACTCGAAAAGCTCTGGCGCACGGAAACCCCGGGCGGCTATCACATGGAATACGGCTACTCGTGCATGGGTTACGAGATCGCCGGCGGTCTCGGCGCCAAGATGGCCGCGCCCGAACGCGAAGTCATCGTCATGGTGGGCGACGGCAGCTACCTGATGATGAACTCGGAGATCGCCACCTCGGTGATGCTCGACGCCAAGCTCATCATCGTGCTGCTCGACAACCGCGGATACGGCTGCATAAACCGCCTCCAGCAGGCCACCGGCAGCGCACCGTTCAACAACATGTTCGACGACTGCCTGCAAGGCAGGCATGGCATGCCGACGATCGACTTCGCCGCGCACGCCCGTGCGCTCGGCGCCATCGCCGAGCACGTGGCCGACATCGCCGGCCTGGAAGCGGCCATGGAACGTGCACGCGACGCCGACCGCACCTATCTCATCAGCATCGATACCGACCACACACGCACGACCGAGGAGGGCGGCGTATGGTGGGAAGTGGCGGTGCCCGAAGTTTCCACGCGGGAAGCCGTGCGCGACGCGCGCGCGGGCTATGAATCCGCCACCGTGGGCCGCAAGGCCAGGAACACGCCAGTATGAAGAACGATCCCATCCGCATCGGCATCAACCCGATCTCCTGGAGCAACGACGACCTTCCCTCGCTCGGTGGCGAGACACCGCTCTCCACCGCGCTCAGCGAAGGCAAGGCGATCGGCTACGAAGGCTTCGAGCTCGGCAACAAGTTCCCGAAAGATCCGACCGCGTTGCGCGAGCTGATGGCCGGTTACGGCCTCGACGTCGTCTCGGGCTGGTACAGCGGTCGCGCGGCGGCGCGTCCGGCGAAGGAGGAGATCGTCGCCGTGGAGACCCACCTTCGCCTGCTTGCCGAGAACGGCTGCAAGGTCATGGTCTACGGGGAAGTGGCCGACGCCATCCAGGGTGAACCGCATCCTCTCTACAAGCGCCCGCGCTTGCGTACGGCGGAAGCCTGGAAACGCTACGGCGACAATCTCACGGAGTTCGCGAAATTCACACTCTCCCGCGGTGTACGTCTTGCGTACCACCATCACATGGGCGCCTACGTCGAATCGCCGGAGGATGTCGACCAGCTCATGGCCCATACCGGCGACGAAGTCGGCCTGCTGTTCGACAGTGGGCACACCTATTTCGGCGGCGGCGATCCGCTCACCGTGCTGGACAGGCATATCGATCGCATCTGTCACGTGCACTGCAAGGACGTGCGGCCGGGCGTCGTACGCATGGCGCGCAACCGTCACTGGACCTTCCTCGAATCCGTCCTCAATGGCGCGTTCACCGTGCCCGGTGACGGCTGTATCGACTTCGCCGGCATCGTCGACCGGCTGAAGAGCCACGGCTACAAGGGCTGGCTGGTCGTCGAGGCCGAGCAGGACCCTGCCGTCGCGCCCAGCTACGCGTTCGCCGAAAAAGGCTACAACACGCTGCGCTCGCTGCTCGACGGCGTGCCGGTGAGGGAGGTCGCATGAGCCTGCTGGTCAAGGCCGCCGCCGAGGGCGAGGCCATCGTTCGCGTTACCCCCGAATCGGCGCACTGGAAGCATGTGGGCTTCGAAGCACGGCGTCTCGCCGCCGGCGAGACCACCGAGATCTCGCTGCCCGCCGACCGAGAAGGCTGCCTGGTCATCCTCACCGGTACGGTGGACGTCGTGGTCGGCGACCACGACTGGAAGCATCTCGGCGGACGCGACAGCGTCTTCGAAGACCGCTCCACGCATGCGATCTACGCGCCGCCCTCGTCCGTCTACAAGGTCACCGCGCAGTCGGACGCCGAGCTCGCCATTGCCTCGGCGCCGGCCAGCGGCCGCCTGGATGTGCGTCTGATCGAGCCAGGTTCGATGAAGCGCTCCGTGCGCGGCACCGGCGCCAACACCCGCTATGTGTGCGACGTGCTGCCGGAAACGGAGCAGGCCGAATCGCTGCTCGTGGTCGAGGTGCTCACGCCCGCCGGCCACTCCTCCAGCTACCCGCCGCACAAGCACGATACCGACGCCCTGCCCGAAGAGAGCGTCCTCGAAGAAACCTATTACCACCGCATCGATCCGCCACAGGGCTTCGCCTTCCAGCGCGTCTATACGGACGACCGCGATATCGACGAGTCGATGGCCGTGGGCGACCACGACGTGGTGATGGTGCCTCGCGGCTACCACCCCGTGGTCATGCCACACGGCTACCGCGGCTATTACCTCAATGTCATGGCCGGCCCGCGCCGCGAATGGCATTTCCGCAACGATCCCGCCCACGAATGGATGATCGCGCGCTAACGGCGCCGCGATCGGAGTAACCACGCCATGTCCGCCCAGCCCTCCAGCAACACCCTTCCCCGCATCGCTCACTTCATTGCCGGCAAGCCGTACGCCGGTACGCCGTCCGGCTCGTCGCCGGTCTACGATCCGGCTCGCGGTGTCGTCGCGTCCGAAGTGGATCTCGCCTCCGTGGCCGATGTCGACCACGCCGTGCGCGCTGCGCACGCCGCCTTCCCTGCCTGGTCGCAGTTGCCGCCGCTGAAGCGCGCGCGCGTCATGTTCCGCCTCAAGGAACTGATCGAGCGCGATATGGATCGCCTCTCGCGGATCATCGTGGCCGAACATGGCAAGGTGCTTTCCGACGCCAGGGGTGAGGTAGTGCGCGGCCTGGAAGTCGTCGAGTACGCCTGTGGTATCCCCGAACTGCTCAAGGGCGAGTACACCGAGCAGATCGCCAACGGCATCGATGCCTGGACCATGCGCCAGGCGATCGGCGTCTGCGTCGGCATCACGCCATTCAACTTTCCCGCCATGGTGCCCATGTGGATGTTCCCCATGGCTATCGCTTGCGGCAACACCTTCGTGCTCAAGCCTTCCGAACGCGATCCCTCGCTCGCACTGGAACTGGCGAAGCTCCTGAAGGAAGCCGGCCTGCCCGATGGGGTCTTCAACGTGGTCAACGGCGACAAGACCGCCGTGGATGCCCTGCTCGACCATGACCTCGTGCGCGCGGTGAGCTTCGTCGGCTCCACGCCGATCGCCGAGTACATCTACGCGCGCGGCACCTCGCAGGGCAAGCGCGTGCAGGCCCTGGGCGGCGCGAAAAACCACATGCTCGTCATGCCCGACGCGGACCTGGACAAGACCGCCGACGCCTTGATCGGCGCGGGCTACGGCGCCGCCGGCGAGCGCTGCATGGCGATCTCGGTTGCAGTGGCGGTCGGCGAAGCCACGGCGGATGCACTCGTAGCGAAGCTCGCGCCACGCGTGAAGGCGCTGCGCATCGGCAACGGCATGGACGAAACGGTGGAGATGGGTCCGGTCGTTACCGGGATCCACAAAGACCGGATCACCGGCTATATCGACGACGGCGTGGCGGCGGGAGCCGAACTCGTCGTGGACGGCCGCGGCTACCAGGTCGCCGGTTGCGAACAGGGCTTCTTCGTCGGCGGCACGCTGTTCGACCGCGTCACCCCCGCCATGCGTATCTATAAGGAAGAGATTTTCGGACCCGTTCTTTGCGTGGTTCGGGTGCCGGATTTCGCCAGTGCGTTGAAGCTGGTCGATGAACATGAATATGGTAATGGCACGGCGATCTTCACACGCGATGGACACGTTGCGCGAGAATTTGCGCATCGCGTTCAGGTAGGCATGATCGGCATAAATGTCCCCATCCCCGTTCCCATGGCTTTTCATAGTTTCGGCGGCTGGAAAAAGAGCCTGATGGGGGATCACCACGCTCACGGCCCTGAATCCGTGCGTTTTTATACAAAACAGAAGGCCGTTACACAGCGCTGGCTGAACCACGATGAAAGCGCCGGCGCAGAATTCGCAATGCCCACACATTAGTACGACAAAAACACTAGAATGCGGCGGTTGATCGCACGGGGAGTATTGTGCGTTGCAACTTAAATAATCAAAAGCCAAGTACGAAAAAGCTTAATTTTTTTCAGGGAGAAGGGTAATGCTCAATCATTTTTCTAAGCGCCCCCTCGCCGGTCTGATGCTCGCCTGCCTCGGTCTCGGCGCTACCGCCGCCCATGCGGACGACACGATGAAGTCCGACTTCAGCAGCATGTCGACCAGCAAGTACCTCTTCGGTGACTGGGGCGGAACGCGTTCGCGTCTCGCCGATGAGGGTGTCACCTTCGATCTGGGCTACGGCTCGGAACTCGCGCACAACTACTCCGGCGGCGATCGCCAGATCACCCGCTACACCGACCAGTGGAAGCTCGGCACCTCGTTCGATCTGCAGAAGCTCTGGGGCTGGGAAGGTGCGAAGTTCACCGTCCTCGTCACCGACCGTAACGGCCGCAACATCGGCGCCGATGCCCACATCGGTAACAACCAGCTCATTCAGGAAGTCTATGGTCGCGGCCAGACCTGGCACCTCACGGTGTTCTCCCTGGAGCAGAAGTTCTTCGACGACCGCCTGACCTGGAAGCTGGGTCGCCTGCCGGTCGGCGAGGACATCAACCAGTTCTCGTGCGACTTCCAGAACCTGACGTTCTGCGGTGCCCAGCCGGGTAACATCGTGGGCGACTACTGGGTCAACTGGCCGACCAGCCAGTGGGCCACGGTGCTGAAGTACGCGACGACCGAAAACACGTTCCTGCAGATCGCCGCGTACCAGGTCAACCCGAAGTACGTCGACGATTCGTACGCCCAGCACAAGGGCCTCGTGCCCGACTTCCCGAGCGGCACCACCGGCGCGCTCATTCCGCTGGAGTTCGGCTGGAAGCCGACTGTCAACGGTCTGCCGGGTTCGTACCGCGCTGGCGTCTGGTACAACACGTCCAAGGGTAACGATCTCTACCTCGACGTGAACCGCCAGCCGATCGCGCTCACCGGCGACAAGCCGCTGCAGCACGACGCACGCAAGGGCGCATGGATCACCTTCCAGCAGCAGGTTACGGGTGAGGCTGGCGGTGCAGGCGCGACGGTGTTCCTGAACATCACGTCCGCCGACCACGCCACCTCGGCCACGAACAACCAGATCGCACTCGGCATGGAGTACAAGGGCCCGTTCGGTCGCCCGAACGACTTCATCGGTGCCGCCTTCGGTGGTTCGTATGCCAGCGGTTACGCCGCGAAGAACCAGCGCCTGATCAACGAGCTCACCGGTTCGAACACGATCGTCAACCGCGGTTACGAGCGTGTGTCTGAAGTGTTCTACAGCTGGTCGCCGATTCCCTCGATCGCGATCCGTCCGAACCTCCAGTACATCCAGGATCCGGGTGGCAGCAGCCAGCGTGACAATGCGTTCGTCCTCGGTCTGAAGACCAGCGTCGCGTTCTGAACAAGGCAGACCGGGGCAACCCGTCTGCTTCACTCGAAGGCCCGGGGAAACCCGGGCCTTTTTTTGGTTCTTCGCGGATTACCGGGGGCGAGCGCTCGGCATGCCGGGCATTTGTTGGCACCTTGCACATGGCTCGCCTTCGGCATCGCGGGCTCGGCTGGGCCGTCGCTTTGTACACTTGGGCGCTTCGCGGGGAGACCTTGGCGCCCACCCTCGCTGCTCAGACAGGTCCTCCGCGTTCGGTGCGGAAGGCCGCTGCGCGGCCCATGTATCTATTTGGCCTACGGCCGCTCACTTGTGCGGAACTCGCCTCGAGGGTGGACGCCAAGGTCTCTCACGACGACACGGTCAGCTGGCAGGAGAGCCGTTGTGTCGTGCCGTCGTCGGCCCTAGCCGCGCCCGGAACTCCGGGTCGATGCGGAAGCGGTTGCCGGTACCCGATTGCCCAATGCCTTCCTCGCGCTGGTGTCGGCGTGCTTGTCGACGATGCGGCCGCGCGCTTTGGCTCGACCCACGCGAGCCTCACGGTCCGGGAGAGTCTTCGGTGCCCACCCTCGAGGCGAGTTCCGCACAAGTGAGCGGCCGCAGGCCATATAAGACACGCCGCGAAGCGGCCTTCCGCACCGAACGCG
>NZ_DATLIW010000008.1:0-10831 GCF_035539195.1 Luteibacter sp. | reverse complement strand
GCACAAGTGAGCGGCCGTAGGCCATATAGATACATAGGCCGCGCAGCGGCCTTCCGCACCGAACGCGGAGGACCTGTCTGAGCAGCGAGGGTGGGCGCCAAGGTCTCCCCGCGAAACGCCCAAGTGTACAAAGCGATGGCGCAGCCGAGCCCGCGATGCCGAAGGCGAGCCCTAGGCGAGGTGCGAAAGAATGCCCGGCATGCCCAGCGCCCGTCCCCGGTAATCCGCGAAGAACCAACAAAAAGCCCCGCAATGCGGGGCTTTTCATCTCACGCGGCAAAGGCGTTACGCCTTCTTGCGCGGTGCCGCCTTCTTGGCAGCGGCAGCGGCCGGCTTTGCGGCAGCCGGCTTTGCAACGGCTGCGCCGCTGACGACGTCAACGTGCGGACGGGCATTGCCATAGCTGGAACGGTTGATCTTGCCGCGACGGGTGCGGCGGTCGCCCTTGCCCATGGGAAACTCCTTGATTCTGAATGATGAAGAGGAACGGCCGGCCATCGTATCAGCGGCGGCGTAAATGGCAAGCCTGACGGCGGTTCAGTGAACGTGCTGACCGCTCTTTGCGCAGCCTTCCAGCTCGTCCGGACAGTGGCCCGGGTCGAACTGGACCGTGGCGTGACCCACCTGCCAGCGCTCGAGAAGCATGGTCTTGATGGCCGTGAGACAGCGCGCCGGATCGGCGCCAGGCCGCAGTTCGACATGCAAGGTGGCCATCCGCGAGCCGGCGGTGACCTGCCAGACATGGACGTGGTGGATGTCGAGAATGTTCTCGTCGGCCTCGCGCAGACCCGTTTCGATGTCGACCAGATGCACGCCCTCGGGCGTGCCCTCGAGCAGGATGTGACCGGAGCGCCGCAGCAGGGACCAGGCACTGCGCAGGATCAGCAGCGACACCAGGATCGACAGCGCGGGATCCGCCCAGAGCCAACCCGCCCAGCGCACGGCCAACGCGGCGAGCACCGCGGCGACCGAGCCGAGCAGGTCACCGAGCACATGCAAGCTCGCGCCGGCGATGTTCACGTCGTCGGGATCATGCCCGTGCAGCGTGCGCAGCACGACCACGTTGGCGACCAGGCCGACCGCCGCCACGATCAGCATGACCCCGGACAGGATCGGCTGCGGATCGAACAAGCGCTGCACCGCCTCGACGACGATGAAGGCGACGAGGGCGAACTGGGTCAGCGCGTTGACGAAGCCCGCGAGGACCTCGATGCGGCCGTAGCCATAGCTGCGCCGCGCATCGGCCGGCCGGGCGGCGAAACGCGCACCAAGGAAAGCGAGCAACAGGGCAAGCGCATCCACCAGCATGTGGCCGGCATCGGCCAGCAGTGCGAGCGATCCGGAGACCAGTCCACCGGCCGCTTCGACGAGCAGCATGATCAGCGTCAGGACGAAAGCGAACAGCAGCTTCTTCTCGCTGCTCCCTTCGAAGTGGCTGTGGTCGTGCGCGTGAGCCTCGCCGTGCGAATGGCCGGCGTGGTCGTGGGAGTGATCGTGTGCCATGCGCGAAGGCTAGGGAATCCGGCTGCGGTTACACAATCACGAGTGCGCGCAGGACGGGCCGTGGATATGGCCGGCGTGTTCGCTGCGATCGACCCGCAGGTTCACGAAGTGAGCCGAGGCCAACAGGAAGCCGCCGCAAGTGACCAGTACGCTGTGCACGATCAACGAGTGGCTGTGCAGGACGGTAACGCCCAGCACCAGCAGCATCAGGCCCGGTGTCGCCAGGATCAGTGGCAGCCGGCGACGGTGTCGACGAAAGCCCGAGACCAGAGCGGCACTGGCGAGGACACAGGCGAAGGCGACGAAACCCGCTTCAAAGCGGTGATCGGCGAGGAACGACAGCCCGAGCACCGGGAGCAGCGCCAGCACGAACGGCAGCGCCGCGCAGTGGATCGCACACAGGAACGACGCCAGTGCCCCCACCCGATCGGCGGCGTGCCACCAGCGCTTGGGCGCCTCGGCATCGGCATCGGCAGGTGATTCGACGGGGAGATCGGTCATGGGATGCATAGCGTGACTTCTTGCACGGGTCCAGGCAAGATATGTTACTTTATAACATCACTTAAGCCAAGCACCATCGCGCCTCCCCGTGTGGGAGCCGCTTCAGCGGCGATATCCAGCGCGAAGCGACCCCATCATGGACAGCCAGCTCCCTGATCAGTGGCAGTTCTTGCAGATGCCGTGGACTTCGAGCGTCTGGGCCTGGGGGCGGAACCCGAAAGCCTTGGCCTGTGCCTCGATCAGCTCGGCGACTCGCTCGTCGCAGACTTCCTGCGCGCAATGGCACTTGTCGCAGATCAGGAAAGGCACCTGATGCGATTCGGCAGGATGGTGACAGGACACGTAGGCGTTGATCGACTCGAGCTTGTGGATGAAGCTGTTCTCGAGCAGGAAATCGAGTGCCCGGTAAACCGTCGGCGGCGCGGCATTGCCGTGCTTCTCACGCAAGCGGTCGAGCAGGTCGTACGCCTTCACCGGCTTGCCCGCACTCGCGACCAGCTCGAGCACTTCACGACGCAGCGGCGTAAGCCGCAGGCCACGCTCGTTCGAGGCATGCTCGACCGCCGCGACGAAGCTGCGCGCGTCATCGTGGTGCTCGTGATCGTGTCGGTGGGCGGCTTGCGTGGTCACATCGAAATCCTCGTGTGCGTCAGTCTAACATGAGGCCACGTCAGCGTTTTTTCGAGCCCGGAAGCGGCGGCGGCTGCGCCGCTCGCTTCGCCATGAAGGGAATGATCCAGCCGAAGGGCCCCAGTACCAGCGCCCCAACGATTCCCGCCATGAGCCTGCCCCGCCACCAGCCAAGCAGGGCGCCGACGAGGACGAAGAAGACCTGCCAGGCAATCAGGCTCCCCCAGGGCACCAGGCCCATGAGGTTGCTGAAAATGTGCAGCGACGCAGCGGGGTCGTCGGGATCGACCCCTCGCATTGCCTGCGCGAGGAGTTCATCCACGCGAGCGGACGAGCGCCTCGTCGATACGCGCGATCGCACCCTCGCGGCCGGCCAGGAAGATGGTGTGCTCGATGGAGGGCGAGACCTGGGTACCCGTCATCGCGACGCGCAGCGGAGCGGCCACCTTGCCCATGCCCAGTTCGAGCGACGCCGCGACGCGCTCCACCGCGCCGTGGATCGCTTCGGGCGTCCACTCGGCCAGCGCGGTCATTTCGGCTTTGGCGGCCTCGAGGGCCGACGCCGCCGTTTCGGTGCGCAGGTGCTTCTCGATCGCCTTGTCGTCCCATTCGACGATCGGCCCGTACCAGATCTTCGCGCGTTCGGCCATTTCCTTGAAGGTCTGCACGCGGTCGCGCAGCGCCACCACGACATCCGCCGGGTTCGGGCCCTTCGACGCGTCGATGCCGATCCTTTCCAGGTGCCAGGCGAGTTCCGGACCGAGCAGCGCCGGATCGTCGGTCTTCAGGTAGTGCTGGTTGAGCCAGGAGAGCTTGGTGACGTCGAAGCGCGAGGCCGCCTTGTTCACGTCGGCCACGTCGAACAGGGTCTTCATTTCCTCGACCGAGAAGATTTCCTGGTCGCCGTGCGACCAGCCCAGGCGAACGAGGTAGTTGAGCAGCGCGTGCGGCAGGAACCCGTCGTCGCGATACTGCATGACGCTGACCGCGCCGTGGCGCTTGGACAGCTTCTGGCCGTCCGGGCCGAGGATCATCGGCAGGTGCGCGAACTCGGGCACGGGGGCACCGAGCGCCTTGTAGATGTTGATCTGACGCGGCGTATTGTTGACGTGGTCGTCGCCACGGATCACTTCCGTGATCCCCATGTCGATGTCGTCCACGACCACGGCGAAGTTGTAGGTCGGAAAGCCATCCGAACGGAAGATCACCAGATCGTCGAGTTCTTCGTTCGACCACTCGATGCGCCCCTTCACCTTGTCGTCGAAGACGACCGTGCCGGTCGCGGGATTCTTGAAGCGGATGACCCGGTTCGGATCGTCGCGAAGCGGCTCGTCGCGATCGCGGTAATAGCCGTTGTAGCGCGGCTTCACGCCCGCCGCCATGGCCGCGTTGCGCATGGCCTCGATCTCTTCCTTGGTCTCGTAGGCGTAATAGGCCTTGCCCTCGCGCAGCAGCTGCTCGGCGACCTCACGGTAGCGATCCATGCGCAGCGTCTGGTAGTACGGGCCTTCGTCATGAACCAGGCCGAGCCACGACATGCCGTCGAGAATGGCTTGCACGGCTTCCTGCGTGGAGCGCTCACGGTCCGTGTCCTCGATACGCAGCACGAACTCGCCGCCACGGCGGCGGGATTCCAGCCAGCAATACAGCGCGGTGCGGGCACCGCCGATATGGAGGTAGCCGGTGGGACTGGGAGCGAAGCGGGTACGGACGGTCATCGTGTGGGTCGTTCGGCAGGCAAGACCGCGATTTTAACCCAGTGCCGCTGTCATATGCCGGTCATGCCCCGATAACCGCCCCGACACGCCTGTGCGCGAGCATGCGTCAAGCCAGGGCCAGAAGGGGCACCGCCATGCGAGTCGGCATCGTCACCGAGACGTACGCACCGGACGTCAACGGAGTAGCCCTTACCGTCCAGACGCTTGCCCGCGGACTGCTACGGCGAGGTCACACGGTCGACCTGATCCGGCCGATCCATCCGGACACGCCGCCGCTGGCCGACGCCGGCATGGATGTCCTGGCCGTCGAAGGCGCCGCACTGCCCCGCTACTCGGGCCTCCGCTTCGGCCTCCCTGCCCGCTTCCGCATCGAGCGCCGCTGGCGCGCCGAACGCCCCGACGCGATCTACGTGGCCACCGAAGGCCCGCTCGGCTGGACCGCGGTCAGCGCCGCTCGTCGTCTCGGCACTCCGGTGGCCACGGGCTTCCATACCCGCTTCGACTTCTATGTCGGCCACTACGGGTTCGGCGCGCTGACACCTTTCGTGCGGCGTTACCTCGCACGCTTCCATCGTCGGGCGCAGACCACCCTGGTGCCGACAGGTCAGCTGGCCGGAGAACTCAACGACCTCGGCGTGCACGACGTGCGGGTCCTGCGTCGCGGCGTCGATACGCTGCGCTTTCATCCGGAACGCCGCAACGAATCCCTGCGCGAAAGCTGGGGCGCCGGCCCGGATACACCGGTGATGCTTAGCGTCGGCCGCGTCGCACCGGAAAAGAATCTCCACGTGGTGATCGAGGCCTACCGGGCCCTGGCGCGTCGCGTCCCCGAGGCACGCTGCGTGATCGTCGGCGACGGTCCGGGCCGGGCCGCCCTGGAAGCCGCCAACCCGGATGTCATCTTCGCTGGCACGCGTCGCGGCGATGTGCTGGCCGCGTTCTACGCCAGCGCCGACCTCTTCGTCTTTCCCAGCCTGACCGAAACCTTCGGCAACGTGGTCCTGGAGGCGATGTCTTCCGGCCTGCCCGTCGTGGCTTATGCCGAGGCGGCCGCACGCGAATTTATCCGCAACGGACAGAACGGCATCCGCATTGCGCCGGGCAACGAGGGTGGACTTATCGAGCGCGCCGCCACCCTGGGCGCCGACGCCACGGTGCGCACGGCGATGGGTCATGCCGCGCGCACGTCCGTCGCCGGCCTTTCGCCCGAGTCGGTCGTGAACGACTTCGAAGCCATCATGCGGTCCCTTTCCGAGGAGAATGTCCATGAGCGCAGCACCGCCGTCGCCGCGTAGGGCGAACCTCGACCGCCGCATGTGCGTCGCCGCCAATCGCTGGGGCGCACGTCGCGCCATCGGCATTTTCTTCGGCGCCATCAGCCGTCTCGGCGATGGTGTCTTCTGGTATTCGCTGATGACGGTCATCGCCGTTGTCGGCGGCTGGCACGGCGTCGCCGTCGCCGCCCAGATGGCGGTCACGGGTTTGACCGCATTGATGCTCTACCGCGTGCTCAAGCGCTGGACGCGCCGCCCGCGCCCCTTCCGTACCTGCCCCGGCGTGATCGCCCACGTGCCGCCGCTCGACGAATTCAGCTTCCCGTCCGGGCACACGCTTCAGGCGGTCGCGTTCACCGTCGTCGCGGTGGCGCACTACCCGATCCTCGCGCCCTTCCTGATCGGCTTCGCGGCGCTCGTCGGCGCTTCGCGCGTGGTGCTCGGCCTGCACTATCCGAGCGATGTGCTGGCGGCGACGGCGATCGGGGCCGGCCTTGGCACGCTTTCGCTCTGGGCGGAACGCGTGCTGGTCTGAGTCACGCCAAAGAAAAGGCCCGGCGCAAGCCAGGCCTTTCTATTCCATATCGCGCGGGTCCCTGCCCAGCAGAGCGAGAGCATCACGCCGCGGCGCGGGGCGCCTTCTGCAGGATGCCGAGCATCGCGCCGAGTTTGTCGCGCATCTCGCGGCGGTCGACGATCACGTCGATCGCGCCGTGCTCGACGAGGAAGTCGGGACGCTGGAAGCCTTCCGGCAGGGTCTCGCGAACCGTCTGTTCGATGACGCGCGGACCGGCGAAGCCGATCAGGGCCTTCGGCTCGGCGACATTGATGTCGCCCAGCATGCCCAGGCTGGCCGACACACCGCCGGTGGTCGGATGCGTGAGCACCGAGATGTAAGGCACGCCGGCGTCGCGCATGCGCGCCAGCGCAGCCGAGGTCTTGGCCATCTGCATCAGCGAGAACAGGCCTTCCTGCATGCGTGCGCCACCGGTGGCGGCGAAGCAGACCAGGGCGCTCTTGTCGGCCAGGGCACGCTCCGCGGCACGGGCGAACTTCTCGCCGACCACCGAGCCCATCGAACCGCCCATGAAGGCGAACTCGAAGGCCACCGACACGACGGGCCGATCCAGCAGACGGCCGGACATGGCGATGAGCGCATCCTTTTCGCCCGTCGCCTTCTGGGCGGCGGCGACGCGATCCTTGTACTTCTTCTGGTCCTTGAACTTCAGCGCATCGACCGCTTCCATCTTCGCCCAGAGCTCGGTGGTGCTGCCCTCGTCGAAGAAAGCGTTCAGGCGAACGCGCGCGCTGATCGCGTGATGGTGGCCGCATTTCGGGCAGACCATCAGCGACTTCTCGAGCTCCGGCTTGTAAAGGACGGTGCCGCAACCGGCACACTTCTCCCACACGCCCTCGGGCACCTTACCCTTGTTGTCGCCGGCCGCGCGCTGCTGCGCGCGGGTCTTCGGCGTCATGATTTTCTGCAGCCAGTTCATCGTTCTCTCCGTGTATCCGTTCTAACGCAACGGCCGTTCAGCGCGCGTCGAGCGCAGCGCGGATCGGCGCGAGGAAGTCATGTGCCCTGCCGGCGAGGTCGTCCGCCGAGGTCGCGCCGGAGAGGCGATCGACCAGGGCACTGCCGATGACCACGGCGTCGGCGAAGGCGCCGATCGCCACCGCACTGGCCGCATCGCGGACACCGAACCCGACGGCCACCGGAGCCTTCGACCGGGCCCGGATGCCTGCCACGCGCTCGGCGATGTCGCCGGTGCTCAGCTGGGCCGCGCCGGTGATGCCAGCGAACGACACATAATACAGGAAGCCCGCCGCCGCCTCGCTCAGTGCCGCGAGGCGCGTCTCGGTGGTGGTCGGCGAGGCGAGCAGGATCTGGTCGAGGCCGGCTGCCCGAAGGGGCTCGAGCACGTGCGACTCCTCCAGTGGGCAGTCGACCATGAGGATGCCATCGATGCCTTTTTCGACGGCATCGTCGGCGAACTCCGCGTAACCGTACATTTCAATCGGATTGAGATAACCCATCAGGACGATCGGCGTCTCATCGTCGGTCTCACGGAAAGCCGCGACCCAGGCCAGCACGTTGTGCAGGCCGACGCCCTTGGCGATAGCGCGCTCGCTGGCGTGCTGGATGACCGGGCCGTCGGCCATCGGGTCGGAGAACGGCACACCCAGCTCGATCACGTCGGCGCCGGCGGCGACCAGGGCGTGCAGCATCGGCACGACATCGTCGGGCGACGGATCGCCGGCGGTGACGAAGGGAATCAAGCCCGTGCGGCCGGCGGCCTTCAGCGCCGCGAAACGGCGTTCGATGCGGCTCATCAGAGTTCGATTCCTTCACGCTCGGCGATGGTGTGCACGTCCTTGTCGCCACGGCCGGAAAGATTGACGAGCACCAGGCCCTCCTTGGGCAATTCGCGCGCCAGCTTGATGCCCTGAGCGATCGCGTGGCTCGACTCCAGCGCGGCGAGGATGCCCTCGGTGCGCGCCAGCAGATGGAAGGCTTCCAGAGCCTCGTCGTCGGTGATACCGACATACTCGGCGCGGCCGGCATCCTTCAGGAAGGCATGCTCGGGACCGACGCCCGGATAATCCAGGCCGGCCGATACCGAATGCGTCTCGACGATCTGACCGTTTGCATCGGACAGCACATACGTGCGATTGCCGTGCAGAACGCCCGGCTTGCCGGCGGCCAGCGAGGCGGCATGACGGCCGGTTTCGATGCCATCGCCGGCAGCCTCGGCGCCGACGATGCGTACGTCGTGGTCGTTGAGGAAGGCATGGAACAGACCGATCGCGTTCGACCCACCGCCGACACATGCGGTGATGACATCCGGCAGGCGGCCAAATTGCTCGAGGACCTGCTCGCGCGCTTCGCGGCCGACGATCGCGTTGAAATCGCGGACCATCTGCGGATAAGGGTGCGGACCGGCCACCGTGCCGATGATGTAGAAGGTGTCGGCGACATGGGTGACCCAGTCGCGCATCGCTTCGTTAAGCGCATCCTTCAGCGTCTTCGAACCCGACGTGACAGGGACCACGTCGGCACCGAGCAGGCGCATGCGGTAGACGTTGATCTTCTGGCGCTCGATGTCCACGGCACCCATGTACACGACGCACTTCAGGCCCATGCGGGCGGCGACCGTCGCACTGGCCACGCCATGCTGGCCGGCGCCGGTCTCGGCGATGATCCGTGTCTTGCCCATGTGCCTGGCGACGAGCGCCTGGCCCACGGTGTTGTTGATCTTGTGCGCGCCGGTATGGTTCAGGTCTTCGCGCTTGAGCAGGATTCGTGCGCCACCGACGTGCCTGGACAGGCGCTCCGCGTGGTAAACCGGGCTGGGGCGGCCGACGTAGTACTTGAGATCGCGGTCGAGCTCGGCGATGAAGGCGGGATCCGTGCGCAACTTCTCGTAGGCGGCGGTCAGTTCGGCAAGCGGCTCCATGAGCGTCTCGGCCACGTAGATGCCGCCGTAGGCCCCGAAGCGCCCATGCGCATCCGGGTAGGCGTGGAAATCGACGATCTCGGTCATTGCCTTCTCGTTATCTTCGTACAGCGGAAATGAAGCGTTCCATCTTAGCCCGATCCTTGATGCCCGGCGACGACTCGATCCCACTGGAGACGTCCACCGCCCAGGGCCGAGCCAGGCGGATCGCCTGCGCCACGTTGTCCGCACTGAGCCCGCCGGCGAGGATCAAAGGCTGCGCAAGATCCTTCGGCATGAGGGACCAGTCGAACCGTTGCCCACTGCCGCCCTGCTCGCCCAGGCCGTGCCCATCGAGAAGCAGGCCGGCGGCCCGGGGGAACCGATGCAGGCGGTCGAGCGCGGCCTCGCCCTCACCCATCGCGATGGCCTTGGTATAGCGCACGCCGTATCCGGCGCATTGCTCGTCGGTTTCGGCGCCATGGAACTGCAGCATGTCCGGGCGCAGCACACGCAGGATCTCGTCGATGTAGGCAGGCTCGTCGTCCATCACCAGCGCCACGATGGTCACGTAGGGCGGTACGGCGTCGCGCAGTCGCGCCGCGGCGACCGGCTCGACGAAGCGCTTGCTCCGCCGCGTCATGACGAAGCCGATCGCGTCGACGCCGAACCGCGCGGCCAGTTGCACATCCTCGAAGCGGGTGAGCCCGCAGAACTTGATCCGGGTCATAAGGTCACTTCCTGGGGCAGGCCCCAGTGGGCTTCGTAAAGAGGGCCCAGGAAGGTCAGCCCCTCGGCGGGCGCGGTCGCACCGGCCACTTCGCGGTCGCGGCCGGCGAGCAGTTCCGCCATCCAGCCGATCCCTTGTTCACCGCGGCCGATCGGCAGCAGCGAGCCGACGATGTTGCGCACCATGTGATGCAGGAAGGCGTTCGCCTCGATCTCCACCACGACATGGATGTCTTCGCGGAACACGCGAATCGAACGCACGTTGCGGCGTGCATGCGCGGCCTGGCAGGAGATGGCACGAAACGCGGAAAAATCGTGCTCGCCGACGATCGCTTGAGCCGCCTCGTGCATCGCCTCGGCATCGAGCTGGCGACGCTCCCAGGCAACAAAACGCGCGTCCAGCGCAGGCCGGACGAAACGCGGCAGGATGCGATAACGATAGCGCCTGGCCCGCGCGGAAAAACGCGCATGGAAGTCGTCGGGCACCGGCTGTGCCCAGGTCACCGCGACCGAATGCGGCAGGTTGGAGCACGCGCCGAGAATCCAGCCGCGCAGGTCGCGGACCACGTCGGTGTCGAAGTGGACGACCTGGCAACGCCCATGCACACCGGCGTCGGTACGCCCCGCGGCGGTCACTTCGACCGGCGTATGCGCGACGAAGCTGAGCGCCTTCTCAAGCGAACCCTGCACGGTCTTCGCGTGGCTCAGCCGCTGCCAACCAAGGAAGTCGGTGCCGTCGTATTCGACGCCAAGGGCAATACGCATGAGGTAGGTCGGTGCTTTGGAAACGGTAAAGGGTAGCACCCTGGGTGGGGCCGGATTGGGTTGCTTCTCGGGGTTGCTTCTCGGGGTTGCTTCTTGGGCTCGCCTTCGGCATCGCAGTCGTTCGGCTCGCGTCGCGTCGCAAGAGCCGGCGGGTCTCACCCTCGGGGCACCGTCTACGGCGACCCGCGTCGGAAGGGCCGCGTGCCGCGGCCGTGTACTTATTGCCCTACGGGCCGGGTCGGGCTCCGCCCGGGGGTTTCCGAATCGGCTTCCT
>NZ_DATLIW010000007.1:0-21058 GCF_035539195.1 Luteibacter sp. | reverse complement strand
ATCGTCGTGAGAGACCTTGGCGTCCACCCTCGAGGCGAGTTCCGCACAAGTGGAGCGGCCGTAGGCCAAATAGGTACATGGGCCGCGGTTAGCGGCCTTTCCTTGTCGAACGCGGAGGACCTGTCTGAGCAGCGAGGGTGGGCGCCAAGGTCTCCCCGCGAGACGCCCAAGTGTACAAAGCGATGGCGAAGCCGAGCCCCGCGAGGCCGAAGGCGAGCCATCGGCGAGGTGCGAACGAAGGCCCGGCATGCCCAGCGCCCGACCCCGGTAATCCGCGAAGAACCATAAAAAAACCGCGGCCCGAAGGCCGCGGTTTCGTCGACACACGCCGAAGCGAGTGAGGCTTACTTCATCAGACCGGCGAGGGTCTTGCCGAGGTCGGCCGGCGACTTGACCGTGGTCACGCCGGCCTTCTCGAGCGCGGCGAACTTGGCTTCCGCCGTGCCCTTGCCGCCGGAGATGATCGCGCCGGCGTGGCCCATGCGCTTGCCCGGAGGCGCCGAGGCACCGGCGATGAACGAGACGACCGGCTTCTTGACGTACTGGCTGATGAATTCGGCCGCGTCTTCCTCGGCGCTGCCACCGATTTCGCCGACCATGATGATGCCTTCGGTCTGCGGGTCGTCCTGGAACAGCTTCAGGCAGTCGATGAAGTTCAGGCCGTTGATCGGATCGCCACCGATACCGATGCAGGTGGACTGGCCGAGGCCTTCGTTCGTGGTCTGGAACACTGCCTCATAGGTGAGGGTGCCCGAACGCGAGACGATGCCGACCTTGCCCGGCTTGTGGATGTGGCCCGGCATGATGCCGATCTTGCACTCACCCGGAGTGATGACGCCCGGGCAGTTCGGACCGACGAGCACGACGTCCGGGTGCGACTTGAGCACGTTCTTTACGCGCATCATGTCGAGCACCGGAATGCCTTCGGTGATCGTGACGATGATCTTGATGCCACCGGCGATGGCTTCGAGGATCGAGTCGGCAGCGAACGGAGGCGGCACGAAGATCACCGATGCGTCGGCACCGGTCTGGTCGACCGCGTCACGCACGGTGTTGAAGACCGGCAGATTGATGTGCTCGGAACCACCCTTGCCCGGCGTGACGCCGCCGACGACCTTGGTGCCGTATGCAATCGCCTGTTCGGCGTGGAAGGTGCCCTGCTGTCCGGTGAAACCCTGGACGAGGACCTTGGTGTTCTTGTTGATCAGGACGCTCATTTGAATATGCTCCTCAGGCCGCTGCGGCCACGGCCTTCTGGGCCGCATCGTTAAGATCGTCGGCCGGCGTGATCGCCAGGCCCGAGTTGGCCAGGAGCTTGCGACCTTCATCGACGTTCGTGCCCTGCAGGCGCACGATCACCGGAATCTGCAGACCCACTTCCTTCACCGCGGCGATGATGCCTTCGGCGATCAGGTCGCAGCGCACGATACCGCCGAAGATGTTGACCAGGATGGCCTTCACCTTGTCCGAGGAGAGGATCAGCTTGAACGCCTCGGAGACGCGCTCCTTGGTGGCACCGCCGCCGACGTCGAGGAAGTTGGCCGGCTCGCCGCCCGCCAGCTTGATCACGTCCATCGTAGCCATCGCCAGACCGGCGCCGTTGACCATGCAGCCGATCGTGCCGTCCATCGTGACGTAGTTGAGGTTGTGCTGGACGGCGGCCGCTTCGGCGGCGTCTTCCTGCGTGAGGTCGCGCATCGCCGCGAGGTCGGCGTGACGGAACTCGGCGTTGTCGTCGGAGTTGACCTTGCCATCGAGGGCGGCGAGGTTGCCGTCTTCGAGGATGGCGAGCGGGTTCAGCTCGACCAGGGCGAGGTCCTTCTCGTTGAACAGCTTGTACAGGCCAAGCATGATCTTGACGAGCTGGCCGACCTGCTTCGGATTCAGGTCCATCTTGAACCCGAGTTCGCGGCACTGGTACGGCTGCAGGCCTTCGACGAAGTCCACCTGGAAGGTGTGGATGTCTTCGGGCGTTTCGGCGGCCACCTGCTCGATGTCGACGCCGCCGTGCTTGGAAGCGATGAACGAGATCGACTTGGTGTCACGATCGGTGAGGATCGAGAGGTACAGTTCCTTCGCGATATCGGTCGCGTCGGTCACCAGCACCAGGTTCACCGGCAGCGCACGGCCGGCGGACTGGTACGTTTCCATGTTCGTGCCGAGCATGCCCTTGGCGGCGGCGCGGACGTCATCGAGGCTGCGGCAGAACTTGACGCCACCGGCCTTGCCGCGACCGCCGGCATGGATCTGGGCCTTGACCATCCACTGCGAACCACCAAGGTGCTTGGCGGCATCGACAGCGGCATCGGGAGAGTTGGCAACCTTGCCCGGCGGCACGGCGATGCCGTACTTGGCGAACAGTTCTTTAGCCTGGTACTCGTGGAAATTCATTCGATACCTCGAGCGAACGGGAAAAACATGTGGACGCGTGCAGGCCGTGAACGGCTCGCACGGGGATGGGGGGATGGAGCGACTGCGCAAGTTTCACGCAATACGGCCGCGTATTTTCCCGGAAGGCGCTCCGGATGGAAAGGGGCGCTGCCGCATTGGCGGCGCGACGCCCCTCGCGGCCCGGCCTGCACGGCCGGGAGGCGAGTTGCCGCGGCAGCGCCGACACCTATACTGGGGGTCATCCAGGCCCCGGGGGCCCCGGCGGAGAAGTAACCACGTGTCCACTCCCGCGTCGACGCCAGCCGCCAGGCCCAGCGCAAGCCTGGCCACCGCACGTCACGAACTGTTCTTTTTCAACTACTTCCGCCTTGGACAGGCGGCGGTCTACACGGCGCTGGCGTTCCATCCGGAGCACCTGGCCTGGCCAAGCCTGCCCGAGCCCGTGTTCGCCCGGCTGTTCGCCCTGGCCTACCTGCTGGCCGCACTGGTCATGGTCACGCGCACCCGGCAGTCGCTGAGCCGCCCTGTGCTCATCGTCTCGATCGGCCTCTCGCTGGACATCGCCGCGGCCCTGCTCGCCCTGGTGCTGATGCACGACGTGCGCATGGGCGTGGCGATGATGCTGGCGGTGAATCTGGCGACGGGCGCCTTGCTGCTGCCGTTCCGGCTGTCGATGTTCTTCGCCGCGTTGGCGACACTGGGCATGCTGGGCCACTCGTTTTTCGGCCTGGTCGATGCCGGTTCGTCGGATCGCGAGCTGGCCGAGTACGGCTTGTTCGGCGCCGCCTACTTCGCCTGTACGTCGCTCTGCTATGTGCTTGGACGGAACATCCGCGCTTCCGAAGCCCTGGCCGAGCAGCGCGGGATCGACCTGGCCAACCTGTCCCAGGTCAACGAACTGATCATTCGCCGCATGAAGACCGGCGTGCTGCTGGTCGACGAGGGCAACCGCATCCACCAGCTCAACGAGTCTGCCTGGATGCTGATGGGCAACCCCTCGGCCGACCAGCGCGACCTCGGCACGCTGGCCCCCGAACTCTCCCGACGCCTGTACCACTGGCGTACCTCGGGCAAGCTGGACGAGAGCGCCACCATGCTGGCCGACGGCACGCCCGAAGTGATCCCACGCTTCTCGCGCCTGGCGCCGAACGACGACTCCCACGTCCTCATCTTCCTCGACGACACCTCGCTGGTGTCCCGCCGCGCCGAGGAACTCACGCTGAGCTCGCTGGGACGCCTGTCGGCGTCGATCGCCCACGAAATCCGCAATCCGCTCGCGGCGATCCACTACTCGGCGCAGCTGCTCGCCGAATCCACCGATATGAACGATACCGACCTGCGCATGGTCGAGATCATCAACAACCACTGTTCCCGCCTCAACGAGATCATCGAGAACATCCTGCAGCTATCGCGCCGCGAGCGCTCGCGGCCGGAAACCCTCGACCTGAGCCAGTGGGTGCACCACTTCGTCACCGAGTACCGCCAGGGTAACGATCTGGGCTCGGACATCCTGCGCGCCGTCTCCGGCGGCGAGCCCGTGGCCGCGGTGGCCGATCCCCAGCACCTCCAGCAGGTGATCTGGAACCTGGTGCAGAACGCCCTGCGCTACGGCCGCCTGCCCGGCGAGCCGGCCCGCGTGATGCTCGTGGCCCGTCATTCCGAGGTTGGCATCCCCATCCTGGAGGTCATCGACCGCGGGCCGGGCATCCCGCCCAAGGTCGCCGCGCAGATTTTCGAGCCGTTCTTTACGACGCACGAATACGGCACCGGGCTGGGGCTGTATCTGGCCAGGCAGATGACCGAGGCCAACCAGGCCGCCCTCGAGTACGTCCGCGTGGCGGGCGGTGGCAGTTGCTTCCGGATCAGCCTCACCCCGCCAGCGCGCAGCGCCTCGGCAGCCCCCGTGGCGGCCAGAGCGTGAACGGCGCCCTTTGCTCGCGCCGCCCAGACGGTTACATTGGGAACATTCACCGAAGCCTTCGGACCCAATGAGCAAGCAGACCGTTCTGGTCATCGACGACGAGCGGGACATCCGTGAATTGCTGACCATCACCCTCGGTCGAATGGAACTCGACGTCGACGCCGTGGGGAGCGTCAACGAAGCGCGGAGCGCACTCGCCAATCGTCGTTACGACCTGTGTTTCACCGACATGCGGCTACCTGACGGCAGCGGCCAGGAAATCATCGAGCTGATCGCGGCCAACCATCCGGACATGCCGGTGGCGATGATCACCGCTTATGGCAACGTCGACGCGGCCGTCAACGCCCTCAAGGCCGGTGCTTTCGATTTCGTTTCCAAGCCGGTGGACATCCACCTGCTGCGCCGGCTGGTGCGCACGGCCCTCAAGCTTTCCGAAGAACGCAGGGCCGAAGCCGGCAACAAAGGCGCCCCCGGTGCCGACCGTCTGATCGGCGACTCGCCGGCCATGGCTGAAGTGCGCTCGAAGATCGCCAAGCTCGCCCGTAACCAGGCTCCGGTGTATATCGGTGGCGAATCGGGCGTGGGCAAGGAGCTGGTCGCCCGGCTCATCCACGAACTCGGCCCGCGCGCGGCCGGTGCCTTCGTGCCGGTGAACTGCGGCGCCATTCCCTCCGAGCTGATGGAGAGCGAGTTCTTCGGCCACCGCAAGGGCAGCTTCACCGGCGCCCACGCGGACAAGGAGGGCCTCTTCCAGGCCGCCCAGGGCGGCACCCTGTTCCTCGACGAAGTAGCCGAACTTCCGCTGCACATGCAGGTAAAACTGCTCCGCGCGATCCAGGAGAAGGCGGTCCGCCCGATCGGTGGACGCGACGAGATTCCGGTCGACGTACGCATCCTCTCCGCCACACATAAGAATCTCGCCGCGCTGGTCGAGGAAGGCCTGTTCCGACAGGATCTGTTCTATCGGATCAACGTGATCGAGTTGCGCGTGCCGCCGCTACGCGAACGACGCGGCGATGTGCCTGCCCTCGCCGAGTTCATCTTGCGCCAGCTGGCCTCGGAATCCGGTGGATCGCCGGGCCGCCTGCGCGCCGATGCGCTTGCCGCGCTGGAGGCTTACCATTTTCCCGGCAACGTGCGTGAGCTCGAGAACATCCTCGAGCGCGCCATGGCGATGTGCGAAGGCGACACGATCGAGGCCGACGACCTTATGCTACCGCAGCGCAGTGCCTCCGCGTCGCCGGCGATCGCACCGCCGGGCGCGCCGGATGCCGTCGCTGCGAATGCAGGCGCACCTGCCCCTCGTGTCGCGGCTACCGACGGCTCGCTGGAGGATTACATCTCCAACATCGAGCGCGACACGATCATCAAGGCGCTTGAAGAGTCTCGCTACAACAAGACGGCGACGGCGAAGAAGCTTGGCATCACCTTCCGCGCGCTGCGCTACAAGCTGAAGAAACTCGGGATCGATTGATCCCCAACAGCCGGGACGCGCCAGGCGTCCCGGCTCACGGTCCGGACGATCGCGCCCGCTGGGCTGCCAGACACTTTTCCCACCGCCGGGCCTTCCAGTGGCGATACCCCCGATGCGCGGCGATCCCCACTGCCCAGTACAGTGCGACAGCCAGCAAGGCGTTGAGCAGTAACCAGGCGCCCAGCATCGGATCCCGCTCGTAATAGTGATCGGGCGACGGAAGACCCAGCCATGGGGTGATGAAAAGAGGAACGTGCATCACGGCGCGGAACATCTCGAAACGGATGCCGCCGACGCACGGTGGTACGGCGCATGAGGTTTGCAAGCCGAGCAACAGCGCCGATGCCGCGAAGTGCGCCAGCGATGCGCCGATAAAGCCGGCGATGCGCGTGTTGCGCACCATGCGTCGCCGGATGTGTTCCGCTTTCTTACTGTGATCCGGGTACATCGCGTCCCTCCACGCCTCGATGGATGTTTCACGGCGAGCCGGAAACACGTCTCGGTTGACGTTACGTGGAGAGAGTCGACCTCGATATGGAAGGATTCTGAAAAAACAGACCTATGTACGCTTACCGGGGGAAGCTCACCACGGTATCGCTCAAGGGAAGCTGGTCGAACCCATGGCGGATCTTCGCCGGTTGCCAGCGATCGCCGATGCCGAACAACTGCCCTTCGCTTTCCGGCCCGAAGCTGTCGACCTTGTCGAAGACATACGGCACACCCTCGGCGCCCTCGAAGGTCGCGGCGTTGGCCATCTGAAAATGAAGATGCGGTGCGGCGGAGTTGCCGGACTGCCCCAGCGCACCGATCACCTGCCCGCGCGCAACCGTCTGACCCAGTGTCACCGAGACACTTCCCCGCTTGAGATGCGCATAGCCGGCGAAGTTGCCTCCACCCAGGTCGATCACTACGTAATTGCCGAACAGGCCGTCTAGCGAGAGCGAGGCCGGTTCGGGCTGGCCTTCCAGCGGCTTATGCTCGTCTTGACCGTCGCGCACGGCGACGACCGTGCCACTAGCCACCGCCAGCACGTCGGCGCCATAGCCGAACCAGTCGGCGTAGGTGGTGGCGTGGATATCCTTCACCGACTTGAACGCGCGCCCCCGCTTGTCGATACCGACGAAGTCGATGGCGAAACGCTGCGGAATCGTCAACGTGCCGTTTACCGCGACCAGGCTGCCCCAGTGATGGGAATGCGCGTTGCCCGGCCCTTCGTGCGCCAGCCAGAGACCGCCCTTCAACGGCGCGCCCAGATGCAGTGGGGTGCGGTCGGATACGGTCACCGACACGCCATCGACGCGGCTGGTCCGCCCCTTCTCATCGGTGAATACGATGCGGTGACGAAGCGTCTGCGGTGGCGCCCCTGCCGGTAGCGTGATCCATACGAAAAGGGTGCCGCGCTTGCCGGCGGCGATCCCGGCCGGCTTGCCGTCCTCGGGCGCGGGCCTGATCGCGGCAGCCATACCGGCTTCGTCAAGGTGCAGGAGCACACGATCGTTCTCGTCGAGAACGTCCAGCGATCGCGGCCGCAACGTACCCGTGTCGCCATACACGTTGGTGACCTGCACCTCGTAGGCAAGATGCTGGTGGCCATCGCTACCGTTAAAGGGCGAAGGAGCGAATGGCACGTGCGCCTCGACGGGTGCCGACGCGGCCTGGTGGAGCAAAGGTGCGTCCGCCGCCACGGCCGACGCACTCGCCCACACGAGGCAGGCCAGCAGAATCGTCTTCAGACGCCTTTCCCCTCGCTCGCCTCGAGCGCCTCACGGACCTTCCGCAACAATGCGCGAGACTGGATCGGCTTCTCGAGCACGTAGAGGTGATCCAACTGGGGTAGTTCGTCGAGATTCAGAGGCTTGTCAGGGCGGGCGAGCAGCAACACCGCACCGGTATAACCGTGGTCGAGCAAGGCAGCGAGCGTGCGCACACCCGTAAACAGGTTCATGTCGGCATCCATGACCACGAGGTCGGGCACGCCATGGGCCTCGATCCACTGCAAGGCGGCCGTGCCGCTCTGGCTGGCGCCCGCCTGGTAACCGTAGGCATCCAGCGTGTCGGCCAGCAGCGATAGTTGCACGGCTTCCTCGACGACCACGAGCACGCGCTCGGCTTCGCCCTGCAGGCCCGACTCCATCACCAACGGCTCGGCGTCGGCACCGTCTTCCGGATTGAGTGGCAGGTAGAGATGGAACTGCGTGCCTTCGCCGACCTTGCTGCGCACACGCATCAGGCCACCGTGGCTCGCCACGATACGTTTGCACGAAAGCAGGCCCAGACCCGTACCCAGTTCTTTCGTGGTGAAGAAGGGCTCGAACAGGCGTTGCAGCACATCGGGCGTCATGCCTGAACCGGTGTCGATCACCGACAGGCGCAGATAACGTCCCGGCGCGGGCTGCTCGCCTTCGATGAAGAAATCCGCGGGCAGGTTCGTCTGCGCGGTCTCGACCTTCAGGTGGCCACCGTCCGGCATGGCCTGGATGGCATTGAGGCAGAGATTCAGCAGGCACTGCTGCAGTTCGGTGTGGTTGCCTTCGAAGGCGACGTCGGCGTCGAAGATGTCCACGTTCATTTCGATCGAACGCGGCACGCTCCCCTGCATGAGCAGCTTCAGGGCTTCGAGCAGCGCCCCCAGGCGTACCTGCTCCGCACGGCGTGCGCCGCGGGCGAACGAGAGCATCGAGGAGACCATCTCGAGGCCGCGACGACCGCAGTCGCGTACGAGCGTGCCCAGACGCGCCAGCCGCGGATCGTCCGCGTAGTCCTCCAGCGTGTCGCCGGCGAGAAGCAGGGGTTGCAGCAGGTTGCGCAGGTCGTGGCTGAGGCCTCCGGCCAGGAGGGCGAGGCTCTCGAAGCGCTGCGCACGAATCAGCTCGAGCTCGGCGCGGGCGCGAGCGCGTTGTTCTTCGGCTTCACGGAGCGCGCGGCGCACAGCCGAGGCCAGGCGTGCGGTGTTCTGCTTGAGGATGTAGTCGGTAGCGCCGTTGCGCAGCGCCACGATGGCGGCCTCTTCGCCCAGCGTTGCCGAGATGAAGATGAAAGGAATCTCCGCGCTGCGCTCGCGAAGGATCTGCAGCGCGCGTTCGCCGCTGAAGGAGGGCATGCTCAGGTCGGACAACACGATGTCCGGCTCGAAGCTGTCGAGTGCCTCGGTGAACGCCGGCTCGTCGTCGACCAGCAATACCTCGTATGCCAGTCCATCCTGGTCGAGCTCGGTCAATACGAGTTCGGCGTCGAGGGGATTGTCCTCGACCTGAAGGATTCTGACTTTGTTGTCGTGCCCGCCCATGCTTTTGCTCGTGCGCCCTTGGTTGACTGGTTACTCGCCGTCCGGGCGCTGGTTGAGCACGGCCCAGAAATGGCCAAGCGTCTGTACTGCCGTGAAGAACTGTTGCACGTCCACCGGCTTCAGCACATAGGCATTCACACCGAGATCCCAGCTACGTGCCAGGTCGCTCTCTTCGCGCGAGGACGACAGGATCACCACCGGCAACCGCTTCCACTTCTCTTCGGTACGCAGCTGCTTGAGGACTTCCAGGCCATCCATGCGCGGCATCTTGATGTCGAGCAGGATCACCGAGGGGTCGCCTTCGGGACGGTCGGTGTACTGGCCACGCCGATACAGCCAGTCCAGGCAGTCCACGCCATCCTCCACATGGACCACGGGGTTGGCGAGCTTGGCTTCGCGAAGCGCGTCGATAGCCATCTCGGCATCGGCCATCGAGTCTTCGACGAGGAGGATCGTGCGCAGGTCGCGCTTGTTCATGTGTCACCCATTCTGGAGCCCGGGACGTCCGAGGCCGGCAAGGAAAAATGGAAAGTAGCGCCGCTATCGGGCTCGCCTTCGGCCCAGGTGCGGCCGCCATGGCGCGCGATGATGCGCCGTACATTGGCAAGGCCGATGCCGTTGCCGGGAAATTCCGAAGCACGGTGCAGCCGCTGGAACACGCCGAACAGCTTGCCGGCGTACTGCATGTCGAAGCCGGCGCCGTTATCGCGTACGGAGAACTCGTAGTCGCCGGCCGGGGTCCGATCGAGTGCCACCTCGATCTGTGCTCGCTCACGATTGCCGGTGTACTTCACCGCATTGCCGAGCAGGTTTTGCCAGACAGTGCGCAACATGTTCTCGTCGCCGATCACGATCGGCAGGGGCGCGACCTTCCAGTCGATACGGCGGTCGCTCGCCTCGGTCTCGACCAGCGCCCGCGCCTCCTCGACCAGGGACTGCATGTCCACCGGCTGCAGGCGCAGGGCGCCGCGGCCAAGGCGCGAGAAGACCAGCAAATCGTCGATGAGCTGGGCCATGCGCCGCGAGGAGCTGCTGATCACGTCGATGTAGTGACGCGAACGTTCGTCGGCCTTGTCGCCGAGTTGGGCCTCCAGCTTGCTGGCAAACCCCGAGATATGTCGCAAGGGCGCGCGCAGGTCGTGCGAGACCGAATAACTGAAGGCTTCGAGCTCGCGGTTGACGTCGGAGACCTGCTCCACCTTGCCTTCCAGCTGGCGGTTCAGTTCGCTGACCTTCTGCTCGACGAGGGCGCGCGCGGTGATGTCGCTGACCGTGAGCAGCAGCGCCGGCGCCGTGCTTTCGGGCTGCTCGATACGACGCGCGTTGATCACCACGAAGCGATCGATGCCGTCCACGGTGCGCTGGGTGAGTTCGTAATCCCACAGCTCGCGATCGCGTGTGAGGACGTCCGAAAGGCGTTGCCGCAGGGCCGTGTCGTTCCAGGCACCATGACCGATGGCGTCCAGCGGCGCGTTGTGGTCCTTCTCGCTGTCGTACCCATAGACCTCGGCGAACGCGGCGTTGGCCAGCAGGATCCGCAACTGGCCGTCGAGCATGGCAATGGGCTCGCGCACGGCCTGCACGATCAGCTGCGAGCGCTGCACGGCCTGGGCGACGCGGGACTCCGCGGCAAGACGGATCGCAATCTGACGTTCGGAAACGAAGACGACGATGCCGAGCAGCGCGATCTGTGCCAGCGCCGCCACCAGTAGCACGATGCGATTGCTCGCGGCGAGGTCCTGCGCGGTCTGCCGGCGGATATCGAGGAGTTTCGATTCCTCGTCGAGGATTTCCTTGACCTGCTCGCGAAACGGGAACAGGCGGCGCGAATCTTCCATGGTGTCGAACGCGGCGGCACGATCGCCCGCCTGCAGCTGTTGCATGGCCTTGTCGAACATGCGGATGCGCCCGTTGGCGATCGATTCCAGGCCGCCAAGGCGCGTGAGCTGCTGAGCGTTGTCGCGCATCATTTCGCGCAGGCTGGCGATCAGGCCAGGGAGCGTCTTTTGCGGCGCCTCGATGCGCACGGCCAGGTCCGGCGCGTCGGGCGCCCCGGCCACGCGGGTGTAGACCGCGGCCTCGCCGCTCCGCAGGATGGCATCGATCCGGTACACGGTGGCCTTGATGTCCGCCGTGTGGGTGACCCAGTCGCGCGAGTTGAGGGCATCCTCGGAACTCGAGCGGGTGACCACATAAGGCAGGGCGACGATGACGAGCACGGCGGCGAGCAGCCCCGCGAGTCGCCAGCGCCATCCGGTACGGAAGATCATGCTGTGGTCATCCCCGTGACGATTCCTGCCCTTGAAGGACCCTCATTGTAGACGCCGTGCGCCCCGCTTCGGTGATTCGGCATGACAGGACCTCGGACACGATGACGGGTGCGCCCCCTGTCCCGCTCGCCGCCCCGTGGGGCGGCGGATACGGATAGGGAAAGGCGCACCCGTCCAGATGGAGTCGTGCTTAATGCCCAAGGGTCCGTGAAGGCCCTGTGACGGGTCCTACGGCGCGGAAGGCGTCATCGAATACGGCAGCGAGGCCGGCGTCTGGCCCCAGTCCTTCGCCGGCTGGGCCTGCATCGTGAAATGCAGTTCTCCCCCGGCGACGATTTCCTCGTGACGGACGAAGGTACGGTCCAGCGGCTGCCCATTGAGGGTCACCTTGCCCACGTACGGATGCTTCGCGTCGAGATGGTCCGCCGAGACGACGAAGTGCTTGCCGCCCGGCAAGTTGAGCGTGGCCTTCTCGATGAAGGGGCGCCCGATCACGTACTGGTTGCTGCCCGGCGCGACCGGATAGAAACCCAGCGCGGTGAAGATGTACCAGGCCGACATCTGGCCCAGATCGTCGTTACCGACCAGGCCGGTCGGCGTCGGCGTGTACTGGGTCCGCATGATCTGCACCAGGCGTTCCTGGGTCTTCCAGGGCTGCCCGGCATAGTCGTACAGGTAGGCCACCTGGTGGCTCGGCTCGTTGCCGTGCGCATACCAGCCGATCAGGCCGGTGATGTCTTCCACATGGGCGAAGGACTTGGGGTCCACCTTGGCGTCGAACACCGAATCCAGCTTCTTGACGAAGGCTTCCTTGCCACCGAGTGCCTGGATCAGGCCGGCCACGTCCTGCGGCACGTACCAGGAATACTGCCAGGCATTACCTTCGGTGTAGTCGCTGCCGTAGCCCGCCGACGAGGGATCGAACGGTTCGCGGTAATTGCCGTCGCTCTTGCGCGCGCGCAGGAAGCCGGTCTTCGTGTCGAAGCTGTTCTTCCAGTTACCCGCGCGCTTGCTGAAGGTCGCGGCGACATCGTCCTTGCCCATGGCCTTGGCCATCTGGGCCAGCGACCAGTCGTCGAAGGCGTACTCGACCGTCTTCGACGCGGCTTCCGGCTGGCGATCGATCGGCACGTAGCCGAGCTTCATGTAATCGTCGAGGCCGCCATAGGGACCATAGGTCGCGCTGGCCACCATCGCCTCGAGCGCCGCATTGGCGTCGTAACCGCGGATGCCCTTCATATAGGCATCGGCGATCACCGGCACGGCGTGGTAGCCGATCATGCACCAGGTCTCCATGCCCTGGTAGGCCCAGATCGGCAGGATACCGAACGGGCTGGACTGGCGTGCGGCGATCAGCGAACTGACGAAGTCGTTGCTCTTGGCCGGCTGCAGAAGGGTGGTCAGCGGCTGCTGCGCGCGATACACGTCCCACAGCGACCAGGTGGAATAGAAATCGAAACCCTTGGCCGTGTGCACCTGGTTGTCCGGACCACGGTATTGGCCGTTGACGTCCATCGACAGGCTGGGCGAAATCATCGCGTGGTAGAGCGAGGTGTAGAAGTTCTTGCGGGTGTCCGCCGGTGCCACGAGGTCGACCGTCGACAGCGCCTTCTCCCAGCTCTGCCGGGCTTCGGCACGGCGCGTATCGAAGTCGAAGCCTTCGCCGTCCTTGTCGAGGTTGGCGATGGCGTTCTCCTCGCTCACCGAGGAGACCGCCACCTTGACGATCAGGGGCTTGGACAGGTCGCCGAAGTCGAACACGCCTTCGATCGCGCGCCCGGTCATCGCATCGACATCCTCGGCCCGGTTGCCCGGGCCGCTGAAACCCTTGTACGGCACGCCGGTCTCGCGATTCTTCAGGCTGCGCGAGGCCATGGGCTGGTTGAAGCGCATGGCGAAGTACAGCTGGCGACCCGGTGCCCAGCCGCGCGTGGTGCGTCCACCGGTGACGGTCCCGTCGGCACGGACGCGCAGGCTCGACCAAAGGACCTTGCCCTCGTAGTCGTAGATGCTGGGACGCATGTCGAGCAGCAGGTGGGCCGGCTTGCCCTTGGGAAAGGTGTAGCGGTGCCAGCCCACGCGCTGGCCCACGGTCAGCTCGGCGCGGACGTCGTAGTCGGCCAGCGTGACGGCGTAGTACCCTGCCTCCGCTTTCTCGCTCCTGTGGTCGAACCGCGAGCGGTAGCCGCTACCGGGCTGTTCGGGGGAGCCGGGATCCAGCTTCACGTCGCCGGCGATGGGCATGACGAGTACGTCGCCCAGGTCGGAATGGCCGCTGCCGGAGAAGTGCGTATGGGAAAAACCGAGAATGCTCGAGTCTCCGTACTGATACCCGGCGGCCCACTTGTACGCGTGCTTGACGTCCGGCATCGCCGTATCCGGCGAGAGCTGGATCATGCCGAACGGGACAGCGGCGCCGGGGAAAGTATGACCGTCGCCACCCGTGCCGATCATCGGGTCGACGGCCGCGTAGGCGGACGAGCCAGCCTTGTCGCGGGAGGCCCCGGCAGCGAGCGCCGGCAGGGCGAGGCACAGGGCGGCGGCCAGCAGGCCACGGCGCAAACGGATGGAACTGGACATCGGTGGTTCCCCTCGGGTGGACGCGTTACGAGTGGTCACGAACATTTGGATCGTGACAAACAGACCGAAAGTAGCAAAGATGCCGCAGCCTCGCATGTTGCAGTGCGTGATGCATCCCTTTCGCCGGCGCGCGATGATCGCCCGGTTTAGATCGTTTGAAGGAGCCATGATGCCGAGGATCACCCCGCAGCGCCGCAAGGTCACGCTCGCCGATATCGCTCTGGGTTGCGATGTTTCGCGGGCCACCGTGTCGCTCGTGTTGCGTGGCAGCCCCCTGGTCAACTCGGCGACCCGCGCGCGGGTCGAGGCCGAGCTGAAGCGCCAGGGCTATGTCTACAACCGTGCCGCAGCCAACCTGCGCCGGCGTACGTCCTCCAGCATCGGTCTGGTCGTCAACGACCTGGGCAATCCCTTCTTCGCCGAATTCGCCGCCGGCGCCGACGAGGCCCTGGCCAGTGCGGGCTACGTCACCCTGCTCGGCAATACCGGCGAATCGCCGGAGCGCCAGCAGGCCGTGCTCAACTCCCTGGTCGAGCATGGCCCGGCCGGCATCATTCTTTCGCCGGCCGAGGGCAGCGAGGGCGAGCGGGTACTGGCCGCCGTCGGCATGCATACGCCGCTGCTGGTGTTCAACCGCGAGTTGCCCGACGACGATGGCACCCATCGCTGGGACACCCTCGAGATGGATAACGAGCACGGCGCCCTCCTCGCCACCGAGCACCTGATCGGCCTTGGCCACCAGCGCATCGCCTTCTTCGGTGGACACCGAGAATCCAGCTCGGTGGAACAGCGTCGCCGCGGCTATGCCAAGGCGATGGGCGCAGCCGGCCTCAAGGTGGATCCCGCCTGGATGATCGAAAGCGCCCCCACCCGCCTCGAAGCCGCACGCCAGACAGGCGCGCTGTTCGCGCGCGATCCCGCCCCCACGGCGGCGGTTTGCTACAACGACGCCGTCGCGCTGGGCCTTATGCTTGGTCTGACAAAGCGGGGCCGTCGCCCGGGCGAGGACTTCGCCCTGACCGGCTTCGATGACGTCGCCGAGGCCTCGGTATGCGTGCCCCCCCTGACCACCGTCGCGGTCGATCCGCGCGGCCTGGGTCGGCGCAGTGCCGAACTCATCCTGGAAAGACTTCGTAATCCCGAGACGGACACGGCTTCCACTATCGCGCCCGTCCGGCTGGTCGTTCGCGAAAGCAGCTGCCCGCCGTCCTCCCCCTGAAACCACCATTGGAGCGCCCCATGGCCACCGCTTCCACGCCATTGCCCAACTCGTCGAATTCGACGGGCGCCGGCGACACCCGCTACACCTACTTCCCGCTCGCGCTTGGCGTGATGACCACGATCTTCTTCATGTGGGGTTTCCTGACCTGCCTGAACGACATCCTGATCCCTCATCTCAAGGCCGTGTTCGAACTGAACTACGCTCAGGCGTTGCTCATCCAGTTCACCTTCTTCGGCGCGTACTTCATCATGTCGTTGCCGGCGGGCCGGATCGTCGCCGCGCTCGGCTACAAGAAGAGCATCGTCGTCGGCCTCATCGTCGCCGGCATCGGCGCGGCGCTGTTCTGGCCGGCCGCCGGCATGCGCCTGTACCCGTTCTTCCTCGGCGCGCTGTTCATCCTGGCTACCGGTATCACGGTGCTGCAGGTGGCGGCCAATGCGTACGTGGCCCTGCTCGGCCCCGAGAAGACCAGCTCCAGCCGCCTCACCCTGGCCCAGGCGCTGAATTCGTTCGGCACCTTCCTCGCCCCGTTCTTCGGCGGCTTCCTGATCCTGTCCAACGCGGTCAAGAGCAGCGCGGACATCGCCAAGCTTTCGGCGGCGGAGCAAGTCACCTACCGCGCCCATGAAGCGTCGTCGGTGCAGGGCCCGTACATCGGCCTGGCCATCGTGCTGGTGCTGCTCGCCGTCGGCGTGTACCTGTTCAAGCTTCCGGCACTGGAAGAGACCACCGAGAAGGCCGACGACAGCCATCACTCGCTGATGGATGCGCTGAAGACCCCGCACGTGTTCTTCGGCGTGCTCGGCATCTTCTTCTACGTCGGCGGCGAAGTGTCGATCGGCAGCTTCATGATCAACTACCTGCAGCTGCCCGAAATCGGCAACATGTCGGGTGAGATCGCCGCCAGCCACGTGGCGTTCTACTGGGGTGGCGCGATGGTCGGCCGCTTCATCGGCTCGGCACTGCTGGCCCGGTTCTCGCCGCGCAAGCTGCTTTCCGCGTTCGCGGTGATCAACATGCTGCTGGTCATCACGACCATGGTCACGTCGGGCACGGTTGCCGTGTACAGCATCGTCGCCATCGGCCTGTTCAACTCGATCATGTTCCCGACGATCTTCTCGCTCGGTATCGAGCGCATGGGTCCGCTGACCGGCAAGGCCTCGAGCCTGCTGATCATGGCCATCGTCGGTGGCGCGCTGATTCCCTGGATCCAGGGCGTCGTCGCCGACCAGATCGGGCTGCAGCACGCGTTCTTCATCCCGCTCATCTGCTACGCCTACATCGTGTTCTACGGCCTCAGTGGTTCGAAGGTCCGTTCGGTGCCTGTCGCGCGTTAAGCCCCATGGCGACGGCCGGCCTCGCGCCGGCCGTCGTGTAGCATTTTCTTGCCCCAAGGACAGGCCGCAGCATGTCTTCCATCCTCTGCTTCGGCGAGGCGCTGATCGATTTTCACGCACAGCCCCAGGGCGGCGCCGGTCAGCCTCCCGCCTTTGTTCCCTTTGCCGGCGGTGCGCCGGCCAACGTCGCGGTCGCCGCGGCACGCCTGGGCGCCCACGCCCGCTTTGCCGGCATGCTCGCACGCGACATGTTCGGCGATTTCCTCCTCAAGAGCCTGACCGAGCTTGGCGTCGGTACGGTCGATATCGCGCGTACCGACGAGGCACGCACCGCCCTGGCCTTCGTCGCCCATGACGATAAGGGCGACCGCAGCTTCAGTTTCTATCGTCCGCCCGCCGCGGACCTGCTGTTCCGTCCCGAACACTTCCGCAAGGAAGCGTTCGACGACGTCTCGATTTTCCACGTCTGCTCCAACTCGCTCACCGAAGCGGCGATCGCCGCGACGACGATCGAGGGCATGCGGCGCGCACGTGCCGCCGGTGCGCTGGTCAGCTTCGACATGAATCTGCGCCCGGCTCTCTGGCCCGCCAGCGAGGCACCCTTGCCCCGCCTGTGGGAAGCGCTGTCCGAAGCGGACGTGATCAAGCTCAGCGCGGAAGAGTTCGCCTTCATCCATGCTGGCGCCGGTTCCGACGACGCCGTCCTCGAGCGTCTCTGGCGTGGCAAGGCGCGCCTGTTGCTTGTCACCGACGGGGCCGAGCCGATGCGCTGGTTCTCCCGCGCTGCCCACGGCACGGTAAAGGGTTACGCCGTGGAAGCCGTGGATACCACGGCCGCGGGCGACGCTTTCGTCGGCGGTCTTCTTGCACGGCTGGACGCCGAACACGTCACACCCGCCCGCTTCGATGCCCTGGTCGACGATACGGCGCGCCTCGACGACCTGATCCGATTCGCCGCAGCCTGCGGTGCGATCACCGCCACCCGCAAGGGCTCGTTTACTGCCATTCCCGACCAGGCCGAAGTCAGGGCCTTCATGGAGAAGCACGCATGACGAACTACCCCCTCCCCGATTTTCAAAACGTCGATGTACTGCGCGACCATGTCGCCAAGACCATGGCTTTCTATAAGCCGAACGAGGTCGATCCCGCCGGCGGCTTCTTCCAGTACTTCAAGGACGACGGCTCGGTCTACGACCGCGGCCATCGTCACCTGGTGTCGAGCACGCGCTTCGTGTTCAACCACGCCATGGCCTACCTGGAATTCAAGAAGCCGGAAGACAAGGATCTCGCGCTGCACGGTCTGAGGTACCTGCGTGAGGTTCATCTGAATCCGGCGACCGGCGGCTACGCCTGGACGATCGCCGACGGCAAGCGCGACGACCAGATGAATCATTGCTACGGCCTGGCCTTCATGCTGCTGGCCTATTCCTGCGGCGTGAAAGTCGGCATCGCCGAAGCACGCGGCTGGATGGAAGAGATCTGGAACCTGCTCGAGCAGCGTTACTGGGAGCCGGGCCCGGGCCTGTACCGTGACGAAGCCGACAAGGACTGGAACTTCACCGGCTACCGCGGCCAGAACGCGAACATGCACATGACCGAGGCGATGATCGCCGCGTGGGAAGCCACGAAGGACGATCGCTTCCTCGACCGCGCCCTGCTGCTCGCCGAGCACATGACCCAGCGTCAGGCCGGCCTGACCCCGCAGAAGCTGGTGTGGGAGCACTACCACAGCGACTGGACGATCGACTGGGAATACAACCTCGACAATCCCAAGCACCTGTTCCGCCCCTGGGGTTTCCAACCGGGTCACCAGACCGAATGGGCGAAGTTGCTGATGATGCTCGAGCGCTATACCAAGGGTACGCCCAGGCACAAGGACTGGCTGGTGCCCACCGCTCGCCATCTGTTCGATGAGGCGCTCGCCAAGGCCTGGGACGACCAGTACGGCGGCATTGCCTACGGCTTTTCGCCGGAAGGCGACGTCTGCGACGACGACAAGTATTTCTGGGTCCAGGCCGAATCGCTGGCAGCGGCGCAGCTGCTGTTCGAGACCACCGGCGATGCCAAGTACGACCAGTGGTACCAGAAAATCTGGGCATACAGCTGGGAACACTTCGTCGATCACACGTACGGCGCCTGGTATCGCATCCTCACGCGCAAGAACGACAAGTACGACGACGAGAAGAGCCCCGCAGGCAAGACCGACTACCACACGATGGGCGCTTGCTACGAAGTGATGGCTTCGCTGCGCCGGACGCAGTCGAAGTAAGCGTCGCGGCCGGATTCCCGCATGGCGGGAGTCCGGCCAGCCTTACGTGGGCAAGGTTTGCTCGAGGCTCGCGATGCCCTCCCAGGGGTCCGCCTCGAGGCTTGCCGCGCGCTTCAACGCACGCTTCACGTCGAATGCCCCACCCGTTTTCAGCCGTGCGATTTCCTCCCAGCGTAGCGGCATCGCCACCGGCGCTCCCGGGCGGGCACGCAACGACCATCCCGCGACACTCGTGGCTCCGCGCGTATTGCGCAGCCAGTCGATGAAGATCAGGCCTTCTCGCCTGGCCTTGCTCGCTTCGGCGATGTAGCGCGTTGGCGCATCCGCGACCATGGCATCGGCCATCCCTTCGCAGAACGCCTTCACGGCCTCCCAGGACGGCCCGCGCCGCAACGGGGCGACCACGTGCAGTCCCTTGCCACCGGAAGCGCGTACGAAGCTTTCGAGCCCGTTCGCCTGAAGTCGCTCGCGGATATCTCGCGCGCAGGCGACGACGGTCTTCCAGTCCACGCCTTTGGCCGGATCGATGTCGAAAATGAGCCGGTCGGGCTGGTCGGGGTTGTCGACGCGGGCTCCCCAGGGATGGAACTCCAGCGCATTCATCTGGACGAGCTCGAGGAGGCCCTCCACGTCGTCGACATACAGGTACTGGGCGTCGGCGCCATCCTTCTCCTTCAGTGACACGGCTTTGACGTGCTTGCCCAGGGCATCGGCGTGATGTTTCTGGAAGAAGCAGGCCCCGCTCGTGCCACGCGGACAACGCACGACCGACAAGGGGCGGCCGCGAAGCTCCGGCAACATCAACGGTGCTACCGCTTCGTAGTACGTGGCGACATCGCCCTTGGTCGGTCCGCCCTGGCCGAAGACCTCCCGGTCGGGATGGGAGATCGCGATACCGTCGACGATAAGCGGTTGCATGGCCTCAGCCGGCCTTGCGGCGCGCCGGCGCCTTGCGCGATGCCGTCTTCGCCGGCGATCCCTTCGCCGCGCCCTTGCCCGCCGACGCCTTGGGCGGCGCCTTCTTGGCCACCGCCTTTCTGGTCGGCGCCGACTTCGCGGCCTTCTTCGTCGCTTCGGTCGTTTTCTTCGCCGGCGTGCGCGTCTTCGCGCCGAGGCTCTTCTTCAGCAGGGCCATGAAGTCGACGACATTGGTGGTGGCGTTCTCCGGCGTGCGGTCGTCTTCCTCGATGGTCGCGGTGACGCCCTTGCTCTTGAGCCGCTTCTCGATCGCCGCGCGCAGCTTGTCGCGGAAATCGTCGCGGTAATCGCCTGGCTTCCAGTCGCTCGACATCGACGCAATGAGATCCTTGGCCATGTCGATCTCGCGCGGCGAAATGCGGTAGTCGGCCGTGGATTTGCCCGGCAGTTCGAAGTCGTCGGCATCGACGATCTCCGATTCGTAACGCAGGATGTTGAGGACCAGGGCATCGCCCTGCGGCAACACGGCGGCAAGGTACTCCTTCGTGCGGATGACCACGCGCGCTATGCCGATCTTGCCGGTCTTCTTCAGGGTTTCGCGGAGCAGCACGTAGCCCTTTTCGGCCTTCTTCGCCGGCAGCAGGATGTACGGTTTCTCGAAGTAGGCGGGAGCGATCTGCCCGGCGTCCACGAAGGTATCGATCTCCACGGTTTCGTGGGCATCGCTGGCGGCGTTCTTGATGTCCTCCTCTTCGAGGACGACATAGCTGCCTTTCTGGTACTCGAAGGCCTTGACGATGTCCTTCCAGGGCACCTCTTCGCCGGTATCGGCGTTGACCCGCTCGTAGCGCACGGGCGTATTGCTGCGCTGGTCGAGCATGCGGAAGTGGATGTCGCTGCGCCGTTCGCCGGACATCAACCGGATCGGCACGTTGAGCAGGCCGAACGACAGGGTTCCGGTCCAGATGGGACGGGCCATGGGGCGATCCTCGAGCCTCGGGGAGGTCGAGGATCGCCCTGGGCGCGTGCAGGGAACGCCAAAGGCTCGGCGCCCACGAGAGGGGCGCCGTGAGCGGCCGTGCCCGCCGAGACGCAGGCAAAAAAAAAGGTTCTTCGCGGATTACCGGGGTCGGGTGCTGGGCATGCCGGGCCTTCTTTCGCACCTTGCACCTCGCTCGCCTTCGGCATCGCGGGCTCGGCTGCGCCGTCGCTTTGTACACTTGGGCGTTTCGCGGGGAGACCTTGGCGTCCACCCTCGCTGCTCAGACAGGTCCTCCGCGTTCGACAAGGAAAGGCCGCTAACCGCGGCCCATGTACCTATTTGGCCTACGGCCGCTCCACTTGTGCGGAACTCGCCTCGAGGGTGGACGCCAAGGTCTCTCACGACGAT
>NZ_DATLIW010000006.1:0-187719 GCF_035539195.1 Luteibacter sp. | reverse complement strand
TGCCGTATCGAATGGCCTTCGGCCAGGATCAGATGCACGGCCTCGTCCCGCTGAGCCTGCGTAATGTCTTTGCGTCCCATGGTTCACCTCGTTCTGGCTGCGAATCCCTTTGGGATGTCCAGAAAAATTAGACCACTTCAGGACGCCAAGGTCTCCCCGCGAAGCGCCCAAGTGTACAAAGCGATGGCGCAGCCGAGCCCCGCGAGGCCGAAGGCGAGCCATGTGCAAGGTGCGAAAGAATGCCCGGCATGCCCAGCGCCCGCCCCCCGGTAATCCGCGAAGAACCTTTTTTATCCGGCGAAAAGGTTCGCAACACCTGGCCTCTCCGCCAAGTCAGACAACGAAAACCTTATCGTTCTTCGTCAGGCTCCACGCGCCCTGCGTCATACCTGCCTGACCACCGCTGATGCTCTGCTTTTGATACTTCCACTGTATGGCGGCATACCTCAGCGAGATCGTCTCGAACGGCAACGGGCTGTCGCCGACGCCGAGCAGAAGCTGCGAGATAAGGACATTCTTGAGTTGAATCTCAAGATACTTGACGCGCTTGCCGTCACCGGCGTCGCGGTAAAGGTCTATCTGCGCCGACTGAAACGTGGTCCCTCCTGACAGGGCCTGATACAGAAGCGGGCTGGAAGAATCCACCTCCTTGATTACGGTCATATCGCCGTGCTCGGTTCGGCCGACTGCATGCCCCCCAGAGGTGGATGTAAGCGCAGAAGTCGGTTGACGCATTTAGTGCCGCAATGAGCTGAGCTCGATCCACTGGCCGTGTTCCTTGTCGGAGGATTCGCCTTTCAGGTCGGGCCCAGACAACTTCAGATAGATGCTTTTCATTGAATTCCTTCCAGAGGTTTACGAATGTTCCAGCGCGCGATGCGAAGGCATTGCGTGGTGCGCTTTTTATAGGATTTCGCAACCGAATACGTGAGAAAAACGGACGACTTTTTTTCTCGTATGAAGGCTGTTCATTCACCGATCTTTACGGTGCGCACATCCGTATTCAAACAAGGACAGTGAACATGCATGGAAAATCGTCGTCCGAAGACATCATCGCAATCAAGGCTAAGGTAGAAGCCATTCCCGGCGCGATGCGCCGGATGGGGTGGGGAGTTGCGGGCGAGTTGATGGAGAGGTGGATTCACTCGCCAGCCTGGGTACTGCCGATCGACTGGAAGAAAGAACAACCCCTCGACCTGTCGGTCTCGCATCTGGATCAACAGATCGTGCGAATGGGCTGGGCAATGTCGAATCCGCGAGTGCGCGTCGCAATGAACAAGCTGCGCGTGAACATGATCAACGGACCCGCCAGGAAGCTTTTGCACGATCGACTTGACGAAGGAACATGGGGAGGGAGTCATCGGATTGAATTCGGCAACCAACGGAACAGCGCCCTCCAACTCGACCGGACTTGCCAATCCAACTTCGAGCCTTTGGGCGGGGACATGGACACCATGGACGATGTGTATGGGGGCCTGGGGAAAGCCACCCTAAAGGCGGCGTTGATCGGCCACGCTTCACGCGACGTTCGAACTGGAAAGATTGCCCTGCAGGTAACTCATGCAGGCTTCTACATCCGTGATACTTACGACTTCAATGATTTTCAGTATCTGGGGACGTGGACGACAAACGGAGTCCTGAGCAAGACGGCCATGCTCATGAACACCGCGCTGGACGGCATGGTGTCCCGGTGGAAAGGCGAGCCTATCGGTAACCTGTTCAATCACGACTTCGACACATATCGTCGTCTCACTGGCTTCGGTGGGGACTTTGTCCTTTACTCCGATGTTCATTGGGAGCCGATGAACCTGCTGCTTGCTCTGTCCTGATGAATCCAAAAGCGGTTCTCGGAATCATCGCTGCAGTCGTGACCAGTGGGCTGGCACTCTGTCATGTGTCGAACTGGTGGGAACGGTCCTACGCGACATTCAAATCGTCTGAGCTAAGTCCTGACGGCTGCTTTCGTATCGACACCTATGAGCCTTTCTGGATCCTGCCTTCCATATTCCATCGAAGCCCCAACACGGATCCCGCGATCCGCAATAGCCTGGGAAGATCATGGCAGCAGGCGATCTTCAAACGCGCCTACGAATTACGGACGGGCGACATCCTTGGCGAAACCATCGTCTTCGACCCTGTCGGTCCCGCCAATCGCATTTATTGGGGTGATACGGGCGCGCCCGGACGACGAGTCGTGTTTGCCAACGAGTTCCTTCTCTTCGATTCCGATCGTTGTTCCGACCAAGCGACATTGGCGAAGCTTGCGGCGTTTTACCAGAAGAGGCGGGAGGCGAATCGGCTTGTGCCGGAGGGTCCGAAGGATGAACGATAACGTGTTCAATCACGACTTCGAAACGTACAGGTGCACGACAGGCCTTGGAGGCGACTTCGTCATCCATTCCGACGTGCACTGGGAGCTCGCCAACCTCGTTTTTGATCTGACCTGATGCGTACGAAATCTGTCTCTGTCCTCGGCGTCATCGTCTTCACGGGCAGCGCAGCGCTCTATCAGGGCTCGGACTGGTGGGAGCGGGCCTGTGCGACTTACGATTCCTCGGAGATGAGTCCCGATGGATGCATTCGTATCGATACGTACGATCCTTTTTTTAGGTACTTCCATCCGTATTCCACCGAATTCCGGACGCCGATCCAACCATTCGGTATCCCCTCGGCAGGCAATGGATAACCCCACATTCAAGCGCGCCTACGAAGCCAGCACAGGGGTCACGCTAGGCGAAACCATCGTATTCGATCCTTCCCTTGCTACCGATGTCATCGCCTGGGGGCGTACCTCAACGCACGGTCGACGCATTGTCGAAGCCAACGGCGACAACGAACGCATCCGCGGAAGCCACGTGAGTCGCCGGCGAAGCGACAAAAGCGCCCAGCATCAGCAGGCAGGTCAGCACACCGGCGGCGAAGAAGGTCTGCAGCATGGCGGTTTCGAATTTCATGGTCGTTGTCCTTTGGCGATGTTTGGGGTGGGTTCGCGATTACTGTTGCATCGGGCGTGCCAACCGCTGGAATTGGTTGAAGGGCGCATTCCTTGGCGGTTTACGCCGGCCGGACGCATGGCGTTGTCGTGTCCGCGGACGATGCGCGGAGCGTCCGGACGGGTGTCCGGGCGTTGTGGCGGCCTGGTTATCGCCGATGAATCGGCTCCCACATAAAGAAAAAGCCCGGCTTAAGCCGGGCTCTCCTTTTCAAAGGGCGGCGGATCGTCCCGCCGCCCTTGTCGTACCTCATCCCATTACCAACCGATCCCAAGTTCGAGATGTTCCGGCTGGGTCTCGATCAACGTCGAGCTCTGGTCGGATACATCGTCGTACGCGAAACCGTAGGCCTTGCCGTTCACGCCGTGCAGGTGCCAGAAGCGCGAGTAGTAGTTCGCCGGCGACTGCAGGTAGAACGACGAAGCATCCTTCCACTGCGTGGTGTCTTCCATCACGTGACGGTTGAACGCCGCGCAGATCTGCGCCTCCAGCTGGCCCTCCACGCCCCAGGGGTCGCTGGAGCGAGCCAGGCTGCCCTTGCCTTCCAGCACGTCCTGCGTGGTCGGCTTCTGCACGTTGAAGGTCATGCCTTGCGGCTCGTCCGCCTCGTGCGTGTCCGCCCAGTTCGTGTGACGGAAGGTCAGCACACCGTTCACCACGCTGCCTTCGAACTGCTTGGCACCGATGGTCATCTCCAGCAGGTGGCTTTCGTAGTACGTCCACGCATCGTCGATATAGCCGTCGAAGTAATGCTCCTGCGGCTTGCCCACGTCGAACTGATCCTTGCCCGGGGCGAGGATGCGGATCGGGTCGGCCTCGATCAGCGCGAACTCGGCCGGCACCTCCTGGTTGTACTGCGCGAAGATCTGCGCGCGTGTCTGCGTGATGCCGGACGACACGTGACGGGTCTTGTTGCCGCCGAACACATCGAGCGCGAGCGGGATGGAGAACTGATCCACCTGCGTCGTGTTGATGAAGATGGCGTTGTCGTTCCAGGTGAACTCGTACCAGTCGTAGTACACGCCGATGTTCGGATCGGTGGCATTGAGCGGATTGGGACCTGCGAAGCCGATCGAATCGTCGGCGGCCTTGAGCACCTTGATGTACATCGGCTCACCGACCGAGACGAAGATGCGCCCCGAATCCAGCTTCGGCAGCAGGAGCAGCTTGGACTGCGCCAGCGTGAAGAAGTAGTTCGGATAGTTCTGGCCGTTCTTGGTCAGGTGACCCGTACCGTCGTTGTCCTCGACCTTGAGCGGAGCGATCGTTCCATCGGGCTTGACCCACGAGAACACGTTCGTCTTCGGATCGCGACCAATCACCGCGACGTACACCTTGTCGTCTGTCCACTTGCCACCGGTCGTGTTACGCAGCTGGGTACCGATGAAGCCCGGATACACCGAGTAATCGAAGCCCTGCGATGGATCGTTCGAACCCGGGTTGGTCGGCTGGGTCGGCGGCGTGGTGCCACCGTCCGTACCGTAGACCTCGAGTTCCCACAGCGAGTAACCGTACTGCGTGCTGCGCTTGATGCCGTGCATGCGGACGTACTGCGCCGAGACCGGCGTGAACGTGCGCGTTTCCACGCCACCGGTGCTCGCCGGATTCGCATCCGCCGTCTGCCAGGTTTTGTGGTCGGTCGACACCTCGATCGCGTACGACGTGGCGTGCGCGTTCTCCCAGTTGAGCACGACCTTGTTCACCAGCTTGACCGAACCGAGGTCCACTTCGATCCACTGGTCATCGGTGAATCCGGACGACCAACGCGTGCCGGCGTCGCCATCGTTGACGTTGGCCGGTTTGAAGGCCACCGGATTCTCCGAATCCGAGGCGATCACCGGACGGTTCAGGGCGAGGTTGCTGCTACCCGAGACCGGCTGTTGCGGTGCGGCCGGCTGCTGCACGGTGAGCGTCGCGGCCTGGCTCGTCACGGTGCGACCGGCCGTGTCGGTCACGACCACGTCGTAGCTGCCCGCGTCCGCCAGGGAGGCCGTGAAGCCGAGGCTGGCCTGGGTGGCACCGGCGATCGACGCGTTGTTGCGGCGCCACTGGTAACCGACCGTGCCGTTGGCCTTGACGCCCACGGTGAAGTTCACCGCCTGGCCTGCCGTGACGCTCTGCGACTGCGGCTGGCCGATAATGGTCGGAGCCGCGGCGGCGTACACCTCGAATTCGAACATCGAGACGCCGTAGTCGGTATTGCGCTTCAAGCTGTTCATGCGGACGAACCGGGCGGTCTGCACCGGGAAGGTCTGCGTGTCCACGCCGCCCTTGCCGACGACCGGACCGACGACCGTCGTCCAGGCCTTGCCGTCATTGGAGACATCGATCGTGTACTGGGCGGACGACGCATTCTCCCAGCGCATGATCACGTGGTCGAAGCTCTTCGGCGCACCGAAGTCCACGATCAGGTCGACCGGGTCCTGCTTCTGCACGGAACCCCAACGGGTGGTGAAGTCACCGTCGATCGCGGCGCCGGGATTGAGATCCGGGCGCTCCGTCGTGTACGACGACGACGCCGTGGCACCGATGGCGATATTCACGCCACCCTTGCCGTCGCCCGGCGTACCCGGACTGGGCGGATTGCCGCCCCCATTGTCGTTGCCGCCGCCATCGTTGGGCTGCGTGACCGGACCGGCCCAGGCCGGCGGATCGTTACCGGCCGTGGAGTTGTCGACCGTCAACGACACATGGTTGCTGGCGGTAGTGAGCCCCTGTGCGCTGACCACGTCGACCCGATAGACGATGCCGTTCTGCGCCGCCGTCAGGGCACGCGTCGCGTACGTGCCGTCGGCCGTGCTCGAGACGAAGGTCAGCACATCCTGGTCGTTCGCGTCCTTGGTCACGGTGTACCAGTCGTAGCTGAGCGGACCGACACCCGTCGCCGCGACCGTGAACTGCGCGGATCGACCCACGCCAGCCCGCTGGTTGGCAGGCTGCGCCGTGATGGTCGGGGCGATCACCTTCGTCCCCTTCACGCAAAGCACGTGACCCGGGTTGTTCTCGGCAACTTCGCGGCGGATGTCGCCCAACGAGCTGACCTGGAAGGCGAAGGTCGAATCGGTCGGGTCCTGTCCCTCCGTCCAGGTGTTCCACGCACCCGGGAAGGCTTCGCTCGAGTCGTTCTGCCCGCTGATCGCCAACGCTTCGTCGACCGTCGGCAGACGCATCCCGTCCTTCGCACAAGCCTGGATGGCGACCGATTGCGTGAACTGCGCCCCCTGGTCGGTGAAGCCGCGCTGCACGCGGTCCCACTGCAGGCCGCTCAGGGTATCCGTCACCAGGTTCGAACCGGTGGCGAAGGTATAGCGATCGGTGACGGCACAGCAGCCGGCGGCGTTGTACACCTCGAACTCGTACAGCGAGTAACCGTAGTCCGTGGCGCGATGCATGCCCTGCATGCGCACATAACGTCCCTTCACCGGATGATCGAAGGTGAAGTCTTCCGTGCCACCGGTGCTGGTATCGGTGTGGTAAGCGTCCTGGAAGCCGCTGTCCGGACTGTCCGAGTACTGGATCTTGTACTCGGTGGCATGGGCGTTCTCCCACTTCAGCACGACACGATTGAACGTACGCGAGGAACCGAGATCGACCGTGATGAACGCGTTGTCGTCACCGATCTTCGAGCCCCAGCGCGTGGTCTGGTCACCGTCCACGGCCTGCCAGGCCGCGGTGCCCTGCGGGTTCTCGACCGGCGAGGAGAGGGTCGCCTTTTCACGGGCCAGGTTGGCACCCGGCGGAGCCAGGGTGAGCTTGGCCGCGGCGGTCGCGACCACGCCGGTGATGTTGGTCACCGTCACGGTATACGTACCGATGTCGCTCTGCTGCACGGACGGGATGGTGAGCGTCGGCAGATCGTCGCCGACCGCCACGCCACCGACCGACCACTTGTAGTGGAACGGCGAGGTGCCGGCCACCAGCGTGGACACGTCGAACGTCGCCGGCTGGCCCGGGTTCGCACGAATATCGGCCAGCGTGCCGGTGAACACCGGCGGGCGCGGCTGATTGACTGTCAGATGAGCGGCCTGCGATGGCACGGAGCTGCCGAAGTTGCTGATGACGACGGAGTAGTCGACATTGCTGTCGGCGATGCCCAGTGTCGGCGTGTCATAGCTCGGGCCGTTCGCACCCGGAATGGGCGACGAGCCCTTCATCCACTGGTAGGCGAGCGTCGGCGAACCCGAGGCGACGACCTGGAAGTGAGCCTGCTGGCCCGCGTCCACGTTCTGTGCGGCGGGCTGGCTGGAGATCGCTACCTGGCTGAATGCGAACACCTTGAGCGCCGCGGCGCTGGACTCCTGGTCGGGGCCCTGGCCGTGCACGACCACCGTGTACAGGGTGCCGTCATCGCCACGCGTGGAAGCCGGCGTGACATAGCTGGCGCCGGTCGCGCCAGGAATCGCCACGCCGTTCTTCTTCCAGGTGAAGCTGAGCGGGGGCGTGCCGGAAGCCGTCACGGAGAAGTGACCGACATCGCCCTCGGTGATGTCCTGCTCGATCGGCTGGGCGATGATCGACGGCGGACCCGATGCGGTCGGCGGCGCCGGCACGTCGGCGATGGCGAACGTGGCGGCGCCTGCCGTGAGGCCCGGCGCCGTGGCGGTCACAGTGACCTGGCCCGGCGTGAACTTCGAGCGCAACGCGATCTTCTGTAGACCGCCCTCGAACTGCAGCTCCGACGAACCCGGCGAGTGGTAGCTGTGGACCGGCTCGGGAATGCCGCCGTTGTTGTCCGGCACCTCGCCGGCGCTGTAGTCGACGTACTGCTGCGTGCCGCCCTGGTACGTCACGATCGACGCGCCGCTGGTGACCTCGAAGTTCACCTTCTGTGCGGCGTCGGGTACGACGACGCCATTGGCATCGACCACCTTGGCCACGATGAAGGCGGCATCCGAACCGTTGGCCGTGACCTGGAAGCGAATGCCATCGGGCTTGACCACGTTCGGCACGACATCGAGTTCGATATGGTCGGCCTTGCCTGCCGTGGTCAGCGTATCGGCCACCGGCTGCCCGTCCGAACCCGTACGCACGTTGCCCAGCGCATCGATGCACTGCGCGGTCGCGTTGCCGGCCTGCCAGGTGACGTTCCAGTGGACCTGGCCCGGCAGCTTCGTGGTGGCCTGCGCCTTGTCGGAACCGACGATCCTGCCGGTGTCCTCGTCGGTGGGACCGTTCTCGGCGGCGTAGGACGCATCGTCGATGGTGTCCCATGGATTCGGGACCTGATCGCTACCCTGCGCAACACCGTTCACCAGCAGGCGAACCTTCGGGCAGTTGCTGAAGGCGTTGACCTGGATGTCGCCCGAGCGATTCCAGGTATTGGCCAGCTTGACCATGGGGCGCAGGTCGTAAGGCACCCACACGGATTCGTAGATGTAGTACAGCATGCGCGGGAAGCGGTTCGCGTCGGTCATCGAGGCGTTGTTGCCGCGCACGTTGTGACGGAAACCCTTGATCGGCTTGCCGTCCGGATGCGTCGCGATGCTGCCGTCGGGATTGCGCTGGTAAGTCCAGTGCGTGGCGTCCTCGAGGCCTTCGACCATCTCGATGACTTCGCCCGGGGTATCCGACATATACCACTGGGCCATGCCGAACGTGCCGACCTTGCGGGCCTGCGAGTACGGCACCAGGTAGTTCAGCGCGAAGGCCAGCTCGTAGTCGTACGAGTGACGCAACGTACCCGGACCCCAGTATTCCGCGCCCCAGGCGGGCTTGTTCGGGAATTCGTTCGAGTGCAGGTACGTTTCGCAACCGGCCTTCGAGCAGCTGAGGATGTCGCCGTTGGCGGCGTCCGGTGTACGGTCGGCCGCGGCGCGCGGATTGATGCTGTCCCAGGTGCGGGCCAACGCGCGCAGCTCGACGGCGAACGGCGTCGACATCACGCCGTTGTCGTGCTCCCACGCAAGGATGGACGGGTGGCTGCGATCGCGGATCACGATGTCGCGATGGACCTCGCGCTTGATCGTCCACATGTCGTTGCACTGATGATCGCCGGGCTTGCAGGGCGTGGCGAAACCGTTCTCGCCGTCGCCGCTGGGTTGCACGATGAACACGCCCAGGGCGTCCGCGGCCTCGACGAACTCGGGGCTGGACGGCGAATGGCCCGGACGCCAGAGATTGCCGCCGCCGGCGGCAAGCTGCTGCAGGTCGCGCCACTGCTGCTCCTCGGGCACGGAGGAGCCGAGCGCGGGATAGTCGTAGCGGCCCGAGCCGCCCCACATGTACTGCTTCTTGCCGTTGACGTACGGGAAGTCCTTATCCCAGGTAATGACGCGAATACCGAGCGTGCTCTGCTTCGCGTCCACCACCACGCCGTCGATACTCACCGTATGCAGCACCTTGTACAGGTACGGCTTGCCGTCGACGCTGTTGTTCGGATACCACAGGTGCGGATGGCTCACCGGCAGCGTCTCGTCGAACACCGGCGTTTCGTTGCCGGGCACGAAATTCGGCGGGAGCGTTTTCTGCTGCTGATCGGATGCGACGACGTTGCCGTCGGCGTCGACGATCTGCGTGGTCAGGGTGACCGCTTTCGGCGCGTTGGTCTCGTTGACCACATTGGTCTGCACCTTCACCGTCGCCGTGCCGTGATCGGCACTCAGGCTCTGGGTGCCGACGTACGTGCCCCAGGTATTCTGGCCTGCGTACACGTTCTCCGGGATATGCACGAAATTCGTGACGTGCAGCTTTACCGGACGAAACAGGCCGGCCTCGGCCTGGCCGAAACGGAACGAGCCGGAGAAACCGGGGTCCTCGAAGAAACCGCCGCCGCCACGACTGACCTTCACGGCCAGCACGTCGGAGCCGTCGAACTTGAGGAAGGGAGTCAGGTCGACGATATGCGGCAGGAAGCCGATGACATGGGTGGCGTTCGCATCCGCCTGACCCTGCTGGTTGAGGACGCCGGTGCCGGGAACGAAGTGACCGTTGATGTAGACGCGATCGCCGGTATGCGCCCCTTCGAACTCGACCATGACCTTCTTGCCGGCGAACGTCGCGGAGTCGCCGAGCTTGACCCGGTACCAGCTGGTTTCACCGTCCAGGCTGCCCTGGCCACCGCCGGACTCCTGATTGATGAACGTGGTGAAATCGTTGGCGGCATGCGGGATACCGACGGTCAGCCAGGCGCTGTCGTTGTAGTTCGGGATCGCACCGTCGTCGCCATTGGGCAGTGGCGCGTACACCACCGGGTCGTTCGGGTTCGGCACGGCCTGCTTGGTATACTTCCAGGGCCGTGCCCCCAGGTTGATGTCCTGGCGATCCGATGGCGCGAGGGTGACCGCCTGCGCGGTCATCGTCGCGCCAAGGAGTACGGCGGCGAGCAGGCTCGCGAGCCGCCCTCGTCCGTTCGCCCCGCGTTGCCATATCGGGTGTGTCTTCATTGGGTGTGGGTCCCCCTGTGAGAGCCGCTGAGGGACAGCGCATTCCCAACACGCACGACGGCACGAGCCGGCGATCGGAGCTGCCGGCTCTACTGCTGTCGATACGTGGTGAGTGGGACGGATTTAGCCGTCCATACGCTGTCTGCCGGCGGATCATCCGCTTGCCAGATGACACTCACAATACCTTACGCTCACCTGGCAGGGACTTTCGCCACCATACGCTCGCGTTTCGTGACGCACGTCGTGTTTGCCCGCCACGGGATAGAATCCGGCAAGCGGTTTTTTACCGTTCGTGCCGTGCCATCGAGGGTGTACCCCTTTCGAGGTACGTCGCGGCGATCAGCCCTTCTTCGACAAGGCGTCGAACTGTTGCTGCAGGTAGCTGCTCGTGCTGCCCAGCTTCGTCATCATGGTGTCCAGCGCCGTGTACTGCTTGGTGATGCGATCGACGAAGCTCTTCATCGACACCTCGAAATCCGCCGATTTCTTGACGATGTCCTTGGCGCGCGCATTGAGATTGGCCGCTCGCTGGCTGAGGATGCCGGTGGTCGATGTCCACCCGGCGATCATCTTGTCGAGCTTTACCGCGACGCCGTTCGTGCCGCTGAGCACGTCCTGGGTCTCCGCCGGCGATATCGCGAGAGCCTTGGTCAGCTTGGTCGCGTCGAACTTCAGTGTTCCGCTGAGCTGGAACGCGACGCCGAGGTCGCTCAACGATCGCGGGCCGCTGGCGGAGCCGGTCGACTGCGATCCGAGCAGGGCCGATACCTGGCTCTTGATCGACGTCACGGTGGCGTCGCCGATCAGCGCACCCACCTGCTGGTTCGTCTTATCGTATTTGGTCAGCGTCTGGTATTGCGAGATGAACTGGTTATAGGCGGTGACCAGCGAATTCAGCGCGGTGGCGACGGCGCTCGTATCGTCCTGGATGACGACGGTGCTGGTGCCCGCCTTGGTCAGGGTGAGCGTCACGCCATCGATAGCCGAGGCCACGGTATTGGTCGGGCTACTCGCCTTCGTGTTGTCGATCGTGAACTCGGCGTCCTGCGCGGTGACGGTGGCGCTGCCAGTGGCCGGATCGAAGGCCAGCTGCGTCAGCGCGGCATCGCCGCTGGCGGAGACCGTGAACGCGTTCCGCTTGCCGGTCGAGGTCGAGGTCAGCGTCAGGTGCGCACCGTCCGTACCGGTGACGATGCTGGCCGTGACACCGGGGTTGCCCGGCGCCTTGTTGATCAGATCGCGGATGTTCTCCAGCGTATTCGTCGGCGGCTTGATGTCGAGGTCAATCGACTTGTCGCCGATGGCGATCGTCAGTGTGCCCGTGCCCATGGGCTCCTTGCCGCCGGCAAAGGCGGCCGAGGTGGTCTTCTGCGCGGTGGCGAGTTTGTCGACAACGATCGTGTAGGTGTTGGAGCGGGCATCCGGCTCGGCGACGGCCGAGAGGACGCTGGCTTCGCTCACCGTCGTCTTGTGCGCCTTGAACACCGAGCCGTCGGCCAGGGACTTGATCGCATTCTGCAGATTGGTCAACGACGAGGTGAAATTGCCGACGGCGGAAATCTTCGTCTTGTTCGCCGAATCCAGGTTGCCCAGGGCCTTGTCCGTGGCCTTCCGCTTGTTGTCGGACAGGCCCTTGACGATGCCGGCGACGTCGATCGAGCTCGACCCGAGATTGATGGTGTTGGTTGCCACGCGCTTCTCTCCTTGAGAACGCCTGTCCAAGGCGTCGGGATCTTGACGGCGCCGACGCCGTCAAGCTGCTTTCCCTTATCGCAAGCAATTACGATGCCATCGTAATTTCCTGTCTTGCCGTCAGGCGGCGGTGCCGCCGACGGTCATGGCATCCACGCGCAGCGTCGGCTGTCCGACGCCGACCGGCACGCTCTGCCCGTCCTTGCCGCACACGCCCACGCCTTCGTCGAGCTTCAGGTCGTTGCCGATCATCGAGACACGGGTCAGGACTTCCGGGCCGGAACCGACCAGGGTCGCCCCCTTCACCGGGCGCGTCACCTTGCCATCCTCGATCAGGTAGGCCTCGCTCGCCGAGAAGACGAACTTGCCATTGGTGATGTCGACCTGGCCGCCGCCGAAGTTGACGGCATAGAGACCACGCTTGACCGAGCGAATGATTTCTTCGGGCTCGCGGTTGCCGGCGAGCATGTAGGTATTGGTCATGCGCGGCATTGGCAGCTGGGCGAACGACTCGCGGCGACCGTTGCCGGTCGACTTCACGCCCATCAGGCGTGCGTTGAGCTTGTCCTGCATGTAGCCCTTGAGAATGCCGTTCTCGATCAGCGTGGTGCACTCGGTCGGGGTGCCTTCGTCGTCGATACTGAGCGAGCCGCGACGACCCGGCAGCGTACCGTCGTCGACGACGGTGACACCCTCGGCGGCGACGCGCTGGCCGATCCGGCCGGCGAAGGCCGAACTGCCCTTGCGGTTGAAATCGCCTTCGAGACCATGGCCGATCGCTTCGTGCAGGAGCACGCCGGGCCAGCCGGGACCGAGCACGACCGTCATGCTGCCGGCCGGGGCATCGACGGCTTCGAGGTTGACCAGGGCCTGGCGTACGGCCTCGTCGGCGAAGCCGTGCGCGCGGCCGTTGGCGATCAGTTCGCGGTAGCCATAACGACCGCCGCCACCCGAATGCCCCTGTTCGCGACGGCCGTTCTGCTCGACCATCACCTGGATGTTCAGGCGAACGAGCGGGCGCACGTCGGCCGCCAGCGTGCCATCGGAAGCCGCGACGAGGATGGTGTCCAGTGTGGCGGCGAGACTGACGATGACCTGCTTGACGCGTGGGTCGCGCGAGCGCGCGTAGGCGTCCACTTCGCGCAACAGCGCGATCTTGTCCTCATTGGGCAGGCTTTCCACCGGATCGATCGCCGGATACAGGCCGCGACCGGTGGCGATGGCCAGCGGCTTGCCTTCACCTGCGCCGCCCTGGGCGATAGCACGCGCCGCGCGCGACGCCTCGAGCAGCTGCGGCAGGACGATCTCGTCCGAATAGGAAAACCCGGTCTTCTCGCCCGAGATGGCCCGGACACCGACGCCCTGCTCGATCGAATGCGAGCCGTCCTTCACGATGCCCTCCTCCAGTACCCAGGACTCGCTGCGCGAATGCTGGAAGTAGAGGTCGGCCGCGTCGATCGAGGGCCCCATGAGCTGGGAGAACACGCGATCCAGATCACTGGAAGCCAGGCCGCCCGGGGTGAGCAGGCGACGTTCGGCGAGGGAAATCAGGGAATCCATCAGGTCTGCCGGTAGGAAAACGGGGTAACCCCGGATCTGGGGTCGGATGGGAGCAGCTTAAACCCTTGGGCGGCACGCCCGCGATGCAAATTGCTACGATGCGTCCCACTCATGAGGAAGGACACCATGGCCAAGGGGAACAAGCGCAACTTTGCCCGCCGGGTCGCCGCGGCACCGGTCAGGCGGGCCGAGGCGGTCGTCGACGAGACTCGCGACCTGCTGCACAAGAGCGGTGAACTGTCCCCGGGCAAGGCCATGGTGAGTACGGCGATCGCGCTGTCGCTCGGCTTTCTCTGCCTTCTGGCGGTCATCGCCTTCCATTTTCCCCAATACCTGACCACGCCAGACCTGCGGCACAAATACTCCGTCGACCTCCTCCGCCAGATCCTCCTGGGCGGACTGCTCGTCGCCGGCGGCCTGGCGTTGGCGAATGTCATCCTGGGCCGCAAGCGCAACCTCAACATTGCCGCCTTTGTCATGGTGATCGCCGCCGTCGCCCTGGGAGGTTCCCGCGTACCGGTCGGCGCCTTCCCCGATCACACGCCGTATATCGGGCTGGACTGGTTCATCCTCGATCTTCTGGGTTCGACCGTCCTGTTCGTGGTGATCGAAAAATTGTTCCCGCTCTACCGTGGGCAAAGTGTCTTCCGCTTCGAGTGGCAGACCGACACGAAGCATTTCGCGGTGAATCACTTCATCGTGGGTCTCGCGCTGCTGATCGTGAACTTCTTGATCCACCATGCGTTCGGCTGGCTGGTGAGCAGCGACTTCCAGCGCACGATCGCCGGCATTCAGTTCGTACCGCAGCTTCTGCTGTGCGTCCTCGTCGCCGACATGGCGCAATACTGGACGCATCGCGCGTACCACGAGGTTCCCTTCCTCTGGCGCTTCCACGCCGTGCACCACAGCGTGAAAACCATGGACTGGCTGGCCGGCTCGCGCCAGCACATGCTGGAACTCATCTTCACCCGCGTATGCGTACTGGCCCCGCTCTACGTGCTCGGTTTCAGCGAGGCGGTGATGAATGCCTACATCATCGTCGTCGGCTTCCAGGCCGTGTTCAATCACGCCAACGTCCACCTTCCGTGGGGACCGTTGAAGTACCTGATCGTCACACCGGACTTCCACCATTGGCACCATGCGTCCGATGACGAAGCCATCGACAAGAACTACGCCGCGCATTGGGCCTTTCTGGATTACCTCTTCGGCACGGCCGTGAAATCGACGACCAAGAGGTTCCCCGAGAAATACGGTGTCGTCGGGGACTACATGCCGGATGGCTTCGTCCGGCAGCAGCTGTTCCCGTTTCGTCGGCAGAAGCCCTGATCGGCTCACGCCTCAGAGGGTGGGGGCGGTGGAGGGGTTGCCTTTATCGATCGGGGTGAAGACGGGTTTTTCCCAACTGCCGGTGACGTGGTAGCGCTTTCGGGCAGCCTGGTTGAGGCCGTGACCGAGGATCCCCTGCACGGCCAATCCGGCGGCGGCGCCGACGGGGCCGCCGGCGATGGCACCGACGATGGGCAGGCTGCTACCCAGGTGGGGCACGACCAGCACTTCCTGATCGTAGTCGTGCGCTTTCAGCCCGGCGCGACCGGTGATGGTGATCTCGGCGGCCGGGCCGCGGATCTTGAGGTTCTGCGTGCTCGCATCGCCATTGGCGAAGCGGAAGTCGCCGGTGATCGAGTCGAATCCAAAGCCCTTGCCGAGGACGTCGCCGAAGTCGAGTGCGAGACGGCGCGGTAGTTCGGTGACGGATACCAGACCGAACAGCCGGCCCACGCCGGGCTGTACTTCGAGAATGCGGCCGTTGGCGATATCCACCTTCAGCGTCCCATCCATGTTCGCCAGGGCGAGCGCGGACGGACCACCGGGCCAGACGGCGTCGAGTCTCGCCGACGTGCGCCCACCCTGGAAGATACCGACGAAGCCGAGTGCGTCGAGCATGCGCGCGACATCCTCCGAGGCGAAGTCCATGGCCAGGTGCGTGCGGCTACGCTTCTCGTCGCCGTTCCAGTCACCGCTGGCGGTGATCTGCACGTTCTTCGACTGCGCGCGGAGCTGGTCGATATGCATGCCTTCATCGGTCGGCCAGGTTTCAAGACGGGCCTCGCCGAGTTTGGCCTTGCCCAGGCGCATGTCGGTCACCTGCAGATGCAGGGGCGGCAGACTGGAAGGCGCGACCCCGGCTTCGTTGGTTTCCGGCGCCTTCTTCGCCGTCGTCGTTGCATTGCCGGCGACAGCGGCGGTCGCCGCGGTCGCCGGTGGATTCGCGGCGCCGGCTGTCGCCGCGGCCTTGTCTTCGCCCTTCGAGGTCGTCGACGCCACGGTCGCGGCGGCGCCCGCGGCGGCCTTACCCTTCTTCGCCGCGTCCGCGGCATCGTCCGCGGCAGGCCACCAGAGACGGTCCATGCGTGCGGTGATGCCACGACGACGCAATTCGTCGTTGGGCACGGTGAGTTGACCGGCCATCGCATCGCTGTCGACACGCAGCGACAGTTCCTGCGGCCCCGGCCGCGCGACGATATGCATGTTGGCGAAGTGCTGGCCGAACACTTCGCCGTCGTCGGTGACGAGGTCCAGTGCGCTCAGGCCGGGACCACTGCCGCCACTGGCGGACAGGCCGACCACGTATTGCACCCAGCCGGAGACATCGAGTTTCGACGCGTGTCCGCCGATGAGATAGCCCTGTGCCGGCATGGCACCGGGGGCGATCGCGCCCAGATTGAACGCGGCGGCGATCGGGACCTTATCGGTAGGCAGGCGCAGACGCCCGCGGACGACATCGCCCAGGGCCAGATCCAGGCGCGCACCGTCCACCGGCAGGCCAACGCGCAGGGACAAGGGCTGGGCAAGCACCGCGGGCTTCTTGACCGGCGTGGGAAGGAGAAGCTCCACGCCGCGAAGGTCCGAGTCCACCGTGAGCGCCTGCGCGGTCGCATCGCCCTGCCCTGTCTTCGACAGGACGTAACCGATGCGGAAATTACCGCGCCCCTTGGCGGTGTCGCCGAGCCACTTCAGGTTCTCGTAATCGGAGATCATCTCGCTCACGGCGAATGCGCCAGTGATCGATGCATCGATGACCTTGGCCGGATCGCCCGTCGCGGCGGCAATGGCGAGGTCGAGATTGGCCGGCTGCCCGTGGAAGGAAGTCTTCAGGTCGGTGGCCTTGAAGCCCTTCGCATCGAAGCTCATCGGCCCGGTGATCTTGTCCAGACGCAGCTTCCAATCGCTGGCGACGAGGTCGGCATCTTTCAATGTGGCCTTGCCGTCCAGCGTCACGTCGCGTGCGTTGGCCAGCGGCAGCAACATGTTGAAACCGAACTCACCCGTACCACCGAGCTTGAGCTTGTCGAGCGACTCGCGGCTGTTGCTGGCGATGGGACTGTTCTTGACGAAGTCGAGATAGCTGGCGCCGGTGCCCGCACCACTCACCCGCAGATCGAGGATGCCCTCGGCGAAATCGGGAATGGCCGCGGTTGCCGAACTGACAGCGTTGCCGAGCGAGTGACCTTCGGTCGCCTCGATGTACATGCTGTTGTCGATGAAGCTCGCCACGGCCGACAGACCCTCCGCCCGCGGCCAGCCGCTACCGTAATCCAGTACGGTGTCGTCGATGACGGCGCGACCTTCGAAACGCCCCTCCTGGTTGCGGAAGGGCCAGTCGCGAAGGTTGCCGCGGACCACGGCCGAACCGCTTTCGATATGGCCGGAGACAAGGCCGCGGTTGAGCCAGTTCTGCGCGCCGTCGGACATCGAATGGGGCCAGAACAGCTTGGCCGCAGGTACGTCGCCCGGTCCGAGCGCGACATACATATCCATGAAGGGGCCCGTGTCCGCGGCCGGAAGGACGAACTCGCCGCGCGCCTGGCCGCCGAAGCCCTCGCCCTGGAAGTCGAGCGGATCGGCACCGATATGCCAGTCGTCGCCATCCTTGTAGACAGCGATATCGCCGCCCAGCGCGGACATCGCGAACGGCTTGCGGAATACGCCCGTGAAATCGAGTGTCGTCGCCTGCCTCGGTAGGCTCAGCGCGAGCGCCTGGTCATCGCCGAACACCTCGCCATCGAGTTTCGACACGCCCGGCAGCTTGTCGATCGCATCGATACCCAGGCCGGCGAACGTCGCATGGACGAAGCGCAGGCCATCGTCGGAATTCCAATCGGCGCGCGCGTCATCGAGACGTCCGCGCGGGCGTCCATTCATGAGCCAGTGCGCCAACGCCGGCGAAACCTGCGGCGCCAATCCGGCCCACGGCAACAGGGGGCCGACCTCGATCTTGCGACCGACGACCGTCGCGCTCGTACGGTCGCCTTGCGTGTGGGTCACGACGGCGACATCGCCGCCATCCACGTCGGCCCAGTCGATGCGTTGGCCGTCGGCGGTGCGATGCATGTCGACGATACCGTGCAGGCCGGGGCTGCTGACCGTGCGTGCCGGACCCCGGACCGCGAGCCCGTCGAAATCGATGCGTGACGTCGCACGCACCACCTGCCCATCCCGCCAGTCGAGCCAGGACGCAAAACCGCCCTTGCCGCCGGCCAAGGCATAGCCATTGGCATCGAAGTCCGCCGCCAGCGCGGCGAGGTCCAGGTCGGCGCCCTTGACGTACACGCGACCGTTGGATCCATCGGCCGCGAAGCGACCCGCCGCGGTCAGCAAGCCACTGACATTTTCGCGGCGCAGGGTGCCACCCACGCGAACGGCTTGCCCCTGCAGGCTGATGCGAAGCTGGTCGGCGATCAGGCCGTAATTTCGATGCGTCGTATCGTCGGCGATGTCCAGACGCAGGTTGCTGAGCCAGAGATCGGCGGAAAGACTGCCGAACGACACCTTCTGCGTGCCACCGCCGGCACCGAAGCCGTCGATGCTCCAGTGACCGTCGGCCGCGCGATGCAGGCCCAGGCGCATGTCACGCAGGCGCAAGTTCAGCAGGTGGCGCGAGGGCAGCACGAAGGCGCCAAAATCCAGCTTCACCGCCGCCTGCGGCAGGCGTAGCGGGTCGCCGCCCTCGGTCGGCACGATGGTCACATCGCGCATGACGAACAGCGGACCGGACGGTCGCCAGAAACCTTCCAGCGAGCCGAAGCGCACCGGCTTGCCGAGCTTCGCGCTGAGCAGCGCGGCGACACGCTCGGGATAATGGGCCGCCAGCGGCAACAACAGCTGGCCCACGGCCATCGCCAGGGCGAGCGCCACCAGCACGCTCGCGACCAGACCCAGAAGGAAGAACCGCAGGCGTCGTGCGCGATGGCGCCAGCCGGGATTCACCGGCCCACGTTCCGGCCAGCGCCGGCGTCAGAGAAGCACGACATCGAACTGTTCCTGCGAGTAATGCTCTTCCGCCTGGAAGCGGATGCTCTTGGCGATGAACTCCTCGAGTTCGGCCACGGCCGCGGACTCTTCCTCGAGGATGCGACCGACGACCTTCGGGCTGGCCATGACGAGCAGCTTCTGCGCGTTGAACTGACGCACGGCACGGGTGATCTCACGAAAGATCTCGTAGATCACCGTTTCCGCCGTCTTCAGCGCACCACGGCCGCTACACGCCGGGCATGGCTCGCAAAGCTGGCGCTCGAGGCTCTCCGTGGTGCGCTTGCGGGTCATCTCGACCAGGCCCAGCGCCGACATCGGGTAGACCGTGGTCTTCGCATGGTCTTTCTGCAGGCCCTTTTCGAGCATGCGCAACACCTGCCGCTTGTGCTCGTCGTCCACCATGTCGATGAAGTCGATGATGATGATGCCGCCCAGGTTACGCAGCCGCAATTGACGGGCCGCCGCCTGCGCCGCTTCCAGGTTGGTGCGGTACACGGTTTCTTCGAGGTTGCGGCTGCCGAGATAGCCACCCGTGTTCACATCGACGGTCGTCATCGCTTCGGTCTGGTCAACGATGAGGTAACCGCCGGACTTCAGCGGAACCTCCTTGCGCAAGGCGCGCTGGATTTCGTCCTCCACGCCGTAGAGATCGAAGATCGGCCGCTCGCCCGCATAGTGTTCGATGCGGTCGGAAAGCACCGGCATGAACTTCTGCACGAATTTGACGGTTTTCTCGTAGGTTTCGCGTGAATCGACGCGTACCTTCTCGATCCCGTCGTTGAGCGAGTCGCGCAACGAACGTAACGGCAGCGAGAGTTCCTCGTAGACGCGCTCGCCCATCTTCGCTTTCTGGATGTTCTCCTGGACGACGCGCCAGACCTTGCTCAGGTAGGTCACGTCGAATGCGAGCGACTCCTCGGACTGGCCTTCCGCATTGGTGCGAACGATGTAGCCGAGCGGGTTCTCGCCGATGAGCGGGGTGATGATGTCCTTCAGGCGCTGACGCTCGGATTCCTCCTCGATGCGCACGGACACGCCCAGCGTGCGCGAGTGCGGCAGCAGGACGAGATAGCGCGACGGAATGGAGAGATGCGTGGACAGGCGCGCACCCTTGCTGCCGATCGGATCCTTGACCACCTGGACCACGATTTCCTGGCCTTCATGGACCAGTTCGCTGATCGGCGGCACGGGACCGTGGCTATTCGACTTGCCGTCGATCGGCGCATCGGTAGGCGGCAGGGGCGCACGGACGATGTCCGAGGCGTGCAGGAACGCGGCCCGCTCCAGACCGATCTCGACGAAAACCGCTTGCATGCCGGGCATGACGCGCTGCACCCGGCCCTTGTAGACGTTGCCGACGTAGCCGCGCTTCTGGGCGCGCTCGACGTGGACCTCCTGCAGCATGCCATTTTCGACAACGGCCACCCGCGTCTCACGCGGTGTGACATTGATCAGGATTTCCTCGCTCACACCAGCCCCTATCCTTAAGTCATCGCGCTTTATAGCCCGCGCGTCGACAACATGTCACTGACTCCTGATGAGCCGGGAAGTTTCGTGGAGCGGCAGGCCCATGACGCCCGAATAGCTGCCGGAAAGATGTTCGATGAAGGCCGCCGCGCGACCCTGGATGGCGTAGGCCCCGGCTTTGCCGAAGCATTCGCCGCTGGCTACATAGTCGTCGATCTGGGCCGCGTCGAGTGAAGCGAATCGCACGATGGACACGGAAAGCGCCGGCTGCTCGCCTTTCCCGTCGATCAGCCAGACCGCGGAGACCACGCGGTGTTCGCGCCCGGACAGCCGGCCGAGCATGGCCCTGGCATCGGCGGCGTCGCGGGGCTTGCCGAATACCTCGTCGCAAAGGACGACCTCGGTGTCCGCGCCGATCACCCGGGCACCGGCTTCGCCGGCGACCATGGCGTAGCCCGCGCGAGCCTTGTCCAGCGCTACCCGCGCCACGTAGGCGTCCGGCGACTCGCCAGCCGCCCGACGCTCTTCCACGTCGACATCCAGCACCCGCGGTGCTTCGCCGAGCTGGACAAGGAGTTCCCGCCGGCGTGGCGATTGCGAAGCCAGATAGAGCACGGCGTGTCCTTCAGGCGCGATGATAAGGGTGACCGGCCACCAGGGTGGTGGCGCGATAGAGCTGCTCGGCAAGCACGAGGCGCACGAGCATGTGAGGCAGGGTCAGCGGTCCCAGCGACCAGCGCTGGTCCGCGCGGGCCAGCACGTCGGGCGCATGCCCGTCGGGGCCGCCGATCAGAAAGGCGATATCGCGACCGCCCATCCGCCATTGTTCGAGCTGCTGGCCGAGATCTTCGCTGGACCATGTCTTGCCGCGCCCGTCGAGCGCGACCACGTGGATATCGCGAGGGAGCGCGGCAAGTATCGCCACGCCTTCGTCGAGCGTCGCGCGTGCGTCATCGCGACCCTTGCCGCGAATGCCGGGGCGGATCTCGATCAGCTCGAGCGGCAGCTCGTGCGAAAGACGCTTGCGGTATTCGGCGAAGCCTTCCGCCACCCAGGCCGGCATGCGTTCACCGACGGCAATGAGTCGAGCCCGCACAGCGGGCTCAGTCGTTGGCGGCTTCGAAGCCGTCGTCGCCCACGGTCCACAGGCGCTCGAGGCCGTAGAACTCGCGGATGCGCGGCATCATCACGTGGACGATGATGTCGCCCAGGTCGACCAGCACCCATTCGGCTTCGGTCTGGCCTTCGACGCCGAGCGGCATCACGCCCGCCTGTTTGGCGAACTTGATGACTTCGTCGGCAATCGACTTGACGTGACGGGCGGAGGTGCCCGACGCGATGAAAAGGATATCGGCGATGGAGGTCTTGCCACGAACGTCGATTTCGCGGACGTCCTTGGCCTTGAGGTCTTCGAGCGCGGCGACGACGCGCTGGCGCAGGAGCTCGTTGCTGACGGCGGACTTGCCCTTGGCCTTGCGGGATGCGGTCGAACTCAAGATGCGAAAACCTCGTGCGGCGGAATGCCGGCTTCGAGGGCAGTATAACCCCCGCCGCCTCGGGGCGCGTCAAATGCCTGGACAGGTATTCGAGCGGTGGACTGCGCCTTCAGCCAAGGCATCGCCGCTGAAGCGGCTCCCACAGGTCTGCCCCAGGCCTCTTGTCTGCCACAGGTTCCTTGTCTGCCACAGGTTCCTTCAACCAAGGCATCGCCGCTGAAGCGGCTCCCACAGGTCTTCCACAGGTTCCTTGTCTGCCACAGGCCCCTTGTCTGCCCTAGGTTCCCTCAGCCAAGGCATCGCCGCTGAAGCGGCTCCCACAGGTCTTCCACAGGTTCCTTGTCTGCCACAGGCCCCTTGTCTGCCCCAGGTTCCCTCAGCCAAGGCATCGCCGCTGAAGCGGCTCCCACAGGTCTGCCCCAGGCTTCTTGCCTGCCTCGGGCTTCTTGCCTGCCTCGGGCTTCTTGCCTGACTCGGGCTTCTTGTCTGGCGCGGGCTCCTTGTGGGAGCCGCTTCAGCGGCGATCAGCGTCCCAGGGCCCGATAAGGCGCCAGCAACGCCTCGTCCTCGAAACAGGCCGAAGGCAACAGGTAACGCGGCTCGTAGCCCGCCGCAAACGCCTCCCGAATCGCCGTGGCGGCGATGTCCAGCGGGGTGATGGCGATGTCCACCACCGTCCCCGCGGGGCCATGGACCCGCTCCGCACGACGGCCCGCGACAAAATCGGCCAGCTCGCCGAACGGCGCATGGCTCACGCCCGGGCGCGTCAGCACGCCTACATGGGCGAATTCGAACAGCTGCCGCCAAAGGTGCCAGGACGCCAATCCGGCAAAGGCATCCGCCCCGACCAGGAGCACCAGCGGGCGGTCGGGTCCGATATCCGCGCGCAGCGACGCCAGGGTGTCCACCGTGTAGGAGGGGCCGTCGCGATCGAGTTCCCGCGTGTCGATGGTCAGCCGGTCCTGGCCGGCCAGCGCGGCACGCAGAAGGGCCACGCGGCCGGCCGCGTCGGCCACCGGCGGCGGCCGGTGCGGCGGTGTCCGTGCGGGAACCATGCGAACCTCGGCGTCTAGAGCCTCGGCGGCCTCCCAGGCGGCACGCAGGTGGCCGTGGTGGATCGGATCGAAAGTGCCGCCGAGAATGGCGAGCGGGCGCGCCTCGCTCATCCGAACGCCACCGCGGCGCGGGGCTCGGCGATCGCGGCGATGAGCCGCTCGGCTTCGAGCCAGGGGTTACCCTGCTCGCGGCCCTTGGCCATGCGGTCGATCCGGGCGGCGCGGGCCAGGCAGGCCAGCCAATGCTCGCGGGGGGCTCGACGCAAGGCCTTCCGAAACAGTTGCTCGCGTGCCGGCCACAGGCGCTCCACCTTGGCCTGAGCGGCGAAATCGCGCGCGTTGGCCAGGCGCAGGGCAAGTTGCAGCTGGTTGACCAGCCACCCCATCAGCGCGATCAGTTCGTCGCCCTCCGAGCGCAGGCCGGCGAGGATACGCAGGGCACGGCCGCCCTCCCCGGCGAACGCGGCATCGGTGAGTTTGAAGGCATCGAACCGCGCGCTGTCGGCCACCAGGCCCTCCAGCGTCGAGGCGTCGAGCCGCTGATCGCCGGCGAGGACGACCAGCTTGTCGATTTCCTGGGCGGCGGCGAGGAGGTTGCCCTCGACACGCTCGGCCAGCATGGCCACCGCGTCCGGGCTAGCCTTTACGCCCCGCGAGGTGAGCCGGGCGCCGACCCATTGCGTCCACTCGTTCGGGCGTGGCGCATTGAACACCACCTGGATGCCACCGGCGTCGACGTTCTTCGTCCACACCGCTTCGTGCTTGGTGCTCCACTCGGTGGCGGTGATCAGCAATGTCGTGTCCGGCGGCGGATTGGCGACGAAGTCGCTGATCGCCGCACTGCCGTCCTTGCCGGCACGCCCGCCGGCCAGGCGCAGGTCGAGCAGGCGCTGGGTGGCGAACAGGGAGAGACCGGCCGACGAGCGGGCGAGGTCGTCCCAGTCGAATCGGCTGTCCGCCTCGAGGACTTCGCGCTCGCTGTAACCCAGGCGACGCGCCATGGCGCGCACGGCATCGGCCGCTTCCAGGACGAGCAATTCCTCACCGGCAAGCAGGTACACCGGCGCCATCCGGTCGCCGGCGAGGTGCTTCTGCCATTGACCGGGGCTCATCGGCACTGTCGGGTTGCCTCAGCTGCCACTGGTCGGCTGTGCGGCCGCGGCGGGATGCGCGCCGGCAGCCTGCAGACGGAACAGGATCGACTGGACCATGTCGCCGATCAGGCTGCGCTGCAATTCTTCGGTCTGGCTGGCGGTACCGATGGTATTGGTGGCGTCGTAGCTGAACTCGCGGGACATATCGACGGACTGCGAGGGGACGATCACCGTACCGTCGCCGGCCTTGGCGTTGAAGTCCACGTGATAGCGCACGGCATATTCCGTGACGCGCGCCGTGCCGCTCACCGTGAGCGAATCGGTACGGAAGGTGTTCGAGGTGACCGTCAGGTCGGCGGCGTCGAGCGCGGCGTGATCGACGATCTCCACGCCCGAATTCGACAAGGCACGGGTCAGCTGACGCTCAAGGCCGCCTCCGCTGGCTACCGTGAGGTGGACCTTCTTCATGCCGGGCGGAAGAGCCGCCGTCTGTCGCAGATGGAAGCCGCAGCCGGTGACCAGCACGACGGCGGCCAGGACCAGGGCGGTACGCAGCGAACGGGAGAGGTTCGGGCTCATGGTTATCCTGCGACGATGTTGACGATCTTGCCGGGCACGACGATCACTTTGCGCACGGTCTGGCCTTCGAGCATGCGTGCCACGGCGGGCTCCGCACGCGCCATGGCTTCGGCTTCATCCTTCGAGGCCGAGGCAGGCACCTCGATGGTAGCGCGAAGTTTGCCGTTGACCTGCACGGCGTAGGTCAGCGAGTCGCGAACCAGGGCCGCCGGATCCACCACCGGCCAACCGGCGTCCTCGACCAGGGTCTCGCCGTGGCCGAGCACCTGCCACAGCGCATGCGCGATGTGCGGGGTGAACGGGTTGATCAGCTGGACCACCGCGGTGAAGGCTTCCTGGCGCAGCGCGGCGCCCTGGGCACTGGCGTCGTCGAACTTCGCCAGGGCGTTCAACAGCTCCATCAAGGCGGCGATCGCGGTGTTGAACGACTGCCGGCGACCGATGTCGTCGGTGACCTTCTGGATGGTCTCGTGCAGCTGCCGGCGCAGGGCCTTGCGGGACGCGTCGGCGGCGGCATTCTGGTCCGCTGCCGGGGAAGCGGCTTCCGCATGCGCCGAGACGTCGCGCCAGAGGCGACGCAGGAAGCGCGCCATGCCTTCGACGCCCGCCTCGTTCCACTCCAGGGACTGGTCGGGCGGCGCGGCGAACATGGAGAACAGGCGCACGGTATCGGCGCCGTACTTGTCGACCATGGACTGCGGATCGACACCGTTGTTCTTGGACTTGGCCATCTTCTCGATGCCACCGATTTCCACCGGCTTGCCATCGCTGCGCAGCACGGCACCGACGATGCGCGCGCGCTCGTCGCGCTGCACGTCCACATCCGCGGGGTTGAACCAGGTGAGCGAGCCGTTGGCTTCCTTACGGAAATAGGTCTCGGCAATCACCATGCCCTGGCAAAGCAGATTGGTGGCCGGCTCGTCGCTGGCGACCAGGCCTTCGTCACGCATCAGCTTGTGATAGAAGCGGAAGTAAAGCAGATGCAGGATCGCGTGCTCGATACCGCCGATGTATTGGTCGACAGGTGTCCAGTAGTTGGCGCGCTCGTCCACCTGCGCATCGGCGCCGGGGCTCGTATAGCGCGCGTAATACCAACTCGACTCCATGAAGGTGTCGAAGGTGTCGGTTTCGCGCTCGGCGGGGCCGCCACAGGACGGGCACGTGGTCTTGCGCCACTCGGGGTCGGCCTTGATCGGCGACTGCACGCCGGAGAATGCGACGTCCTCGGGCAACACCACGGGCAGCTGGTCTTCCGGCACCGGCACGGCGTCGCACTTCGGGCAGTAGATCACCGGAATCGGGCAGCCCCAGTAGCGCTGGCGGCTCACGCCCCAGTCGCGGATGCGCCAGTTGACCCGGCGCTCGCCACGGCCCGCGGCGATCAGTGCCAGCGAAATGGCGTCGAACGCCGCCTTGAATTCCAGGCCATCGAACTCACCCGAATTGATCAGCGTGCCGTACTCGGTATACGCGCCGGCGGTCTGGATGTTCGATTCGAAGGTCTTGATCGTCTCGACGGCCGAGGACGACTGGTAAGCATCGGACGAGCCGCCCTCCAGCGCGTTCTGCACCGCGTCGCCGCCCTCGGTCGCGAGATCGCGACGGAGCTCGGCGACGGCGTCGACCACACCGCGGTCGACGACGACCATCTTGATCGGCAACGAATATTTCTGGGCGAATTCCCAGTCGCGCTGGTCGTGACCCGGGACGGCCATGACGGCGCCCGTGCCGTATCCCATCAGCACGAAATTGGCGACCCATACCGGCACCTTCTCGCCGGTGAGCGGATGCGTGGCATCGACACCCGTGTAGTAGCCGCGCTTCTCCTGCGTCTCGAGCTCGGCTTCGGAAACACCGCCGGTCTTGCAGCTCTCGATGAACTCGGCCAGACCCGCGTTACCCTGGGCCGCGCGCGTGGCGATGGGATGCTCGGCCGCCACGGCGACGTACGACACACCCATGAGGGTGTCCGGGCGCGTGGTGAAAACGGTCAACGGCTCGGCTTCGCCGTCCACGTCGAACTGGATTTCCAGACCCTCGGAGCGCCCCAGCCAGTTGCGCTGCATGGTCTTGACCGCGTCGGGCCAGCCCGGCAGGGTGTCCAGGCCGTCGAGAAGTTCCTGCGCGTACGCGGTGATCTTGAGAAACCACTGCGGGATCTCGCGCTTCTCCACCTCGGCGCCCGAACGCCAGCCCTTGCCGTCGATGACCTGCTCGTTGGCGAGCACGGTCTGGTCGACCGGATCCCAGTTGACGACGCTGTTCTTGCGGTACACCAGGCCTTTCTTCATCAGCCGGGTGAACATCTGCTGTTCCCACCGGTAGTACTCGGGACGGCAGGTGGTGACTTCGCGCGTCCAGTCATAGGCGAAGCCCATGCGCTTGAGCTGCTCGCGCATGTGGTCGATGTTCTTGTACGTCCACTTGGCCGGCGCCGTGTTGTTCTTGATCGCGGCGTTCTCGGCGGGCAGGCCGAAGGCGTCCCAGCCCATCGGCTGCAACACGTTCTTGCCCTGCTGCCGCTGGAAACGACTGATCACGTCGCCAATGGTGTAATTGCGGACATGGCCCATGTGCAGGGCGCCCGAGGGGTACGGCAGCATCGAGAGGCAGTAGTACTTCGGCTTGCTCGCGTCCTCGGTCACTTCAAACGCGCGGGTGGCGTTCCAGAAGTGCTGCGCGGCGGTCTCGACGGCGTCGGGGGCGTAACCGCCCTGTTCGCGCGTGCCCGGGTCTTGGGTGTCCTGCATGGTGTTGGGTACCGGTGGGAAGCTCACAATCGCGGGAGACTATCCCACGGAGGGTGGTTCAGGCAAAGCGGAACCTGGCCTTTGGAGGGCTTTGCCTGAGAGCCGATTCGTCGGCGATGAGCCTTCCAGCGTCACGGCTCCGTTGGCTTTTCACCGCTGAAGCGGCTCCTGCATGGCTTTATTGGCAGGTCGACCGGCCGGCGGCTACCGCGCGGACCGCGGCGGCCACCTGGTCGGCCACCTGACCGATCGCCCGCTGGTGGGCCTCGACGAGGCTGTCGTACGACGAACCCGCCGGCTCGCTGGCCCGCGAGGCACAGGCCGCGCCGGCCGTGTCGCCCGAACGGACCGACCAGCTGGCCTCCAGCGTCGCGTTGCCACCGACCTCGGAGTCGAAGCGGCGGACATCGAGCTGCACGCGGACGACCTTGTCGCCTTTCGCGTGCGGCAGTCCGTGCACGTCGTGCGTGCCCAGCCGGGCCGAAAGGTCGGCTACGAGTGCCCCGCGGATCTCGTCACCGAGCGGCGAGGCCCAGCGCTCGCCATCCAGCACGGAGACGCCGGTGGCGCCGTGGCGCATCACCAGGGAGGGCTGGTCCACCTGCGGCGGCACGCCCACTGCCTGGACATCGATCACGAAGGGCGCCGCGGCGGCGGCGATCGGGGTCGATGCCGGCACCAGCGTGTGGAAGTGCGTGGGCGCCGACGAGCAGGCGCCGAGAGCGGCAATCAGGCCGGCGACGCCGACGAGGCGAAGTGTCTGGATCATGGCTGTACATCCTTGCCTTGCTTCGGGGTCGACGGCGTCGAGACCGGCGGTGCCGCATCGGCGCCCCGGCCGCGCAACAGCGCCTCGGGGTGACGACCGAGGTAATCGGTGAAAGCGCGAACCGAGCGCACCGTGCGCTGCAATTCCTCGAGGGTCCTGCCAATGTTCTGCTGGAGCGGGGAATCTTCCGACAAGGCAGTGTTGGCCGTGCCGACCGTCGCGTTCACGCCCTGCAGGGTGCGTTTGGCTTCCGGCAGCAGTTCGGTATTGACCTGCTTCAGCGTGCCATTGAGTTCGTGCAGGCTGCCGTCGAGGTTCTTGCCGATCGAATCGAACGGGATCTTTTCGATCTTGTCGACGATGCTGGCGATCTGCTCCTGGAGATGATCGAAGTCGCCCGGCGTGGTCGGGATTTCGAAGGGACGGGCGTTCGGATTGAACTGGACCTTCTTCGCCTTCGGATCGAAGTCGAGCGCGATATAGAGCTGCCCGGTAAGCAGGTTTCCGTTGCGCGCCTGCGCACGCAGGCCGTGGGCCACGAGGCCGCTCATGATCTTCGGCATTTCCGAGTCGTCGACGCCGCCGGAGAGTTTCGCCAGCTTGGCGTGGGCCTCGCCCAGGCGGTCGGGATAGACCACGGCACCGACGATGACCGGGAAGGTCTGCGTGGTCGCGTCGTAGTCCAGGTTGACCGATACCACCCGACCGAACTTCACGCCGAGGAACTCCACCGGCGCGTCCACCGCGAGCCCGCGCAGCGAGTGCTCGAAGCGCATGCGGATATAGCGCGGCTTGCCGTCCGGCGGCGCCACGGCCGTGGCCTGGTCGCTGAACAGGCTGAACTCCTTCATTTCCGGCGCCGCCGTTTCATCGTGCGGCCCCGGCGGATCCTGGAAGGCTACGCCGCCGGCGATCACCGTGGCGAGCGACTGCGTATTGAGCTTGAGGCCATCGGCACCGAGCGATACATCGACGCCGCTGGCATTCCAGAAGCGCGCGTCCTGATGGACGAAGCGATCGTTCGGGCCATCGATGAACAGCTGTAGCGAAACGCCCTTGCCGTCCTTGTCGAGCTCATACGACACGATGCGACCGACCTGGATGCGCCGGTAGTACACCGGCGAGCCGATATCGAGCGAGCCCAGGTCGCTGGCGTGTAGCACGAAGCGACGGCCGGGCGCGCCATGGGTCACCGCGGGAGGCGTCTCCAAGCCGGTGAAGTCGGTCTGTTCCTCGTCCGAATCGCCGGCGTCGGCACCGATGAACGCACCGGACAACAGCGTATCGATACCGGATACGCCGCTTGCCCCGATACGCGGCCGGACCACCCAGTAACGCGTGTTCTTGGTCGCGAAAGCAGCCGCATCCTTTTCCAGGTCGATCACCACGGAAATGTGCGTGCGGTCCTTCGACAGGCGCATGGTGGTGACCTTGCCGATCACCACGTTCTTGTACTTGACCTGGGTCTTGTTGGCCTCGATGCCTTCGGCGGTGAGGAAGGTCACGGTGATTTTCGGGCCGGCCGAGGTGAAATGCGTCACCAGCAGCGAGATACCGACCAGGGCGGCAATGATCGGCACCAGCCAGATCAGCGAGAAGCCGAGCTTGGACTTGCGCACTTCCGGTTGGGGGAGCTCGTCGTCCGGCGCCGGCGTGGTTCCTTGGTTGGTGTCGCTCATTGCGATTTCCTGTTGTCCCAGATCAGACGGGGATCGAAGCTCATGGCCGAAAGCATCGTCAGTACGACGACTACGCCGAAATAGACCACGCCGGGCAAGGGCTCGACGCGGCTGAGAATTTGAAAGTGCACGAGGGCGGAAAGAATCGCCACGACGAACACGTCGAGCATGGACCAGTAGCCGATGAGCTCGACAAAGCGGTAGAGCCTCGCGCGCTGTTTCGTCACCAGGCCGCTCGATCGCTGGACCGACACCAGCAGGATGCCCATGATGATGAACTTGAGCATGGGCACCACGATGCTCGCCGTGAAGACGATGACCGCCAGACCCGGCGAACCGGCGCGCCAGAGCTCGAAGATGCCACTGAGGATGGTGTTGTCGTCTTTCGAGGAAAGGCTCTGCGTGCGCATGATCGGGAACACGTTGGCCGGGATGTAGAACATCGCCGCAGCCAGCAGAAGCGCCCAGGACCGCGAGATGCTGCCCTGCTTGCGCACGTGCAAGGCACTGTGGCAACGCGGGCAATGCGCGCGCGGATCGTCGCTATAGGCGGTAACCAGACGGCACACATGGCAGGACATCATGCCCAGCTCCCGGGCCCGTGGAGGCGTGGTCATGCTTTCGCCGTCCCCGTGATATCCCACAGGTGCCGGGCGTCGTGGCTCGAGAAAACCGTGATCAGCACGGTCAGGAAGCCATAGGCCCAGATACCGGCACCCGGGACGACATCGAAATACGTATGCGCCTTGACCACCGCCACCAGCGTACCGAGCATGAAGACCTCGATCATGCTCCAGGGCTTGACCCGCACCAGCGCCGTCATGGCCTGGGCGAACCCTGGCGCCCGCCGACCGTCGCGGGCGAACCAGAGCACCCAGCAGAAAATCAACAGCTGGCTGAGCGGGAAGAAGAACAAGGTCATTGCCGTCAGCGCGGCGACCAGCTGGGCGCCGTCCTTCCACATGGCGATCACCGCGCCCCACAGGGTGGTATCCGCCGCCATGCCGGACAGCTTCAGGGTCACGATGGGCGAGACATTGGCGATGACGAAGACGATCAGGGCGGCGACGATCAGGGCGAACTGCCCGTCCACACCGATCCACTGATGGCGCTCCAGCACGGCGCCGCAGACCGTACAGTCGGCCACCTGCCCACGCGATAGCTTCCGCCTCTGGTAAACGGAGTCGCAGTGCTCGCAAATGATCAGGTTCTGGGCGTGGTGCATGCCGTCCCGGCGGTTCGAGGCCACGATGGCCCGCCCGCCTATGATCGCAAATCCGCGTAAACGGCGCATGACGGGCGACGTAGGATCTGTCCTAAATTGGCGTCGGGGCTTGATATGCTCCGGCTCTTCCCCGATTTACGGGGCATCGAATCAGTGTCCCAGGAGTCCCCGTGAGCAGCGCCCAGACCACCAGCGAGCATATCTTCGACGCGACCACGGCCGGCTTCGAGAACGACGTCATCCAGGCCTCGCTCGAGACCCCGGTCCTCGTCGACCTGTGGGCCGAATGGTGCGGCCCCTGCAAGTCGCTCGGCCCGATCCTGGAAAAGCTTGCCGTGGAATACAACGGCGCGTTCCGCCTGGCGAAGATCGACGTGGACGCGGAACAGCAGCTGGCCGCCATGTTCGGCGTACGCAGCATTCCGACCGTGATCCTGATCAGCGGCGGCCAGGTCGTGGACGGCTTCGCCGGCGCCCTGCCCGAGGGCCAGATCCGTGAGTTCCTGACCAAGCACGGTGTCCAGCCGGGCGAGGCGGCGAACGACGAAGGCACCGAGGTCGCTACGCCCGAAACCGCCGAAGAGGCGATCAATCGCCTCCAGCAGGCGATCGCCGCCGAACCGGATCGCCCGGAGCTGAAGCTCGACCTCGCGCTCGCCCTGATGCGCGCCGGCAACGTCGCCTCGGCCCAGTCCGAACTCGACGCCCTGCCCGCCAACCTCGCCACCGACGCACGCGCCGTGCGCCTGCGCAGCCAGCTCGAGCTGGCCCGTGCCCTGGCCGGCGCGCCGTCGCTGGAAGATCTGCAGGCCCGCGTGCAGTCGAACGAAAGCGATTGGGAGGCCCGCGACCTGCTCGGCGTGCGCCTGCTGATCGAGGGCGAGGCCGCTGCCGGCCTCGACCAGTTCCTCGACATCCTCAAGCGCCAGCGCGACTGGAACGAGGGCCAGGCGAAGAAGCGACTGCTGGCGGCGTTCACGACGCTCGACGACGCTGCGCTGGTAAGCCAGTACCGCCGGAAGATGGCGTCACTGGTGTTCTGAACGACTGGAAGCATCGCCGCTGAAGCGGCTCCCACAAGAGCTCCGGCAGCATTGCCCTCGCCCCCTGCAGGAGCCGCTTCAGCGGCGAAACCCTCGCCCCCTGTGGGAGCCGCTTCAGCGGCGATGCCCTCGCCCCCTGCAGGAGCCGCTTCAGCGGCGAAGAGAGCCGCCTTACCGCCCCTTCTTACGCCGAACGTAAAGCTGCTTCCGCACCGAGGCGACCAGTTCGCCCGATGCGGTACGCACATCCGTATCGAACCAGTGCAGGCACTTCTCGCCGTTTGCGGTCGCCGCGCGCAACGCGTCGAGCACACCCTCCTCGATGCGGAACTCGGCGAACACGTCTTCCCGCCCCGGCGAGACGAAACGAATCTCCCCAGCCTGGTCCCAGACGATGTAATCGTCGCCCAGGCTCTTCAGCGTCATGATCATCCAGAACGGATCGGTCATCGAAAACAGGCTGCCGCCAAAATGCGTTCGCACGTAATTGCGGTTGTACCAGGCGAGCTTGAGCTTGACCCGGGCGAACCGATAGTCGTCGTCCATGCGCAGCACGCGGACACCGGAGAACAGGAACGGGGGCCACGCGTTGAGGATGCGGCGCAAGGTGCTTGCTTTCATGAAGAAGATGTCAGGATCGGGAACCAGCCATCCTAGTCGCGCGATGCGGGCAAACGTAGACCCCCGTTTTAAACGATGGGTGACCAATGGCAGGGGGCCACCCGGGGCCACGCGCCTACCATCGATCCCCACCCCCCGCCGCCGGAATCCGAGCCATGCGCCTTACGCTCCGCCGCGCCACCCTGCCCGCCGCCCTCGCCGTGGCGATGGCCTTCTCAGGTTCTTCCGCGCTCGCCCAGGAGCTCCCCACTCCCGTCGACCAGGCCTACCAGGGCACGCTCGGCCTGAATGTGGACCTGACCGACGCACCGAAGAACATCTACCACGTGCGCGAAACCATTCCTGTGGCCTCCGGCCCGCTCACGCTGTTCTATCCGAAGTGGATCCCCGGCGAGCACTCGCCGTCCGGCCCCATCCAGAACGTGGCCGGGCTCACCATCAGTGCGAACGGTAAGCCGCTGGCCTGGCGCCGCGATCTCAAGGAGATGTTCGCGCTGCACGTGGACGTGCCGGCCGGCGTGGACAAGCTCGAGGTGGCCTTCGAATTCCTCGCGCCACGCGAAGCCGGCGGCTTCTCGTCCAGTCCTTCCTCGACGCCGAACTTCGTCGCGCTGGAGTTCAACCAGGTAGCGTTCTACCCGGCGGGCTACTACACCAGCCGCATCATGATCCAGCCGACGGTGAAACTGCCGGCCGGGTGGAAGTTCGCCAGCGCGCTGGAAACGGATACGCCCGATAGCGCGTCGCCCAGCTTCAAGGCGGTCAGCTTCGAAAACCTCGTCGACTCGCCACTGATCGCCGGCCGCCATTTCAACCGCGTGGACCTCGCACCCGGCGACAAGACCGCCGTGCACCTGAACATCGTGGGTGACAGCGCCGCCAGCGTGAAGGCCACCGACAAGCAGATCGCCGGCCAGCGCGCGCTTATCGTGCAGGCCAACAAGCTCTTCGGTGCGCACCATTACAGCCACTACGACTTCCTGTTGATCAACTCCGATCACACCCAGCACTTCGGCCTCGAACATCATCAGTCGAGCGACGATCGCCTGTTCGCGAACTTCCTCACCGACAACGACGTCAATCTCGTCGCCGGCACGCTGCTTCCGCACGAGTACGTGCACTCGTGGAACGGCAAGTTCCGCCGCCCCGCCGATCTGTGGACGCCGACCTTCACCGAGACCATGCAGGACGACCTGCTCTGGGTTTACGAAGGCCTGACCGATTACTGGTGCGGCGTGCTCGCCGCCCGCTCCGGGATCTGGACCACCGAGCAATGGCGCGACTCGCTGGCGAGCATCTCGGCCGGCATGAGCAACCGCACCGGCCGCGCGTGGCGTTCGCTCCAGGACACCGCGGACGCGGCACCGCTCACCTACGCGGGCGCCGGTGGCTGGGCCAATTATCGACGCGGCACGGACTTCTATCCCGAAGGCCAGCTGCTCTGGCTCGACGTGGACACGAAGATCCGCGACCTCTCCGGAGGCAAGCATTCGCTCGACGATTTCGCCCGTGCTTTCTACGGCATGGACAACGGCGAGTACGGCACGAAGACCTATACCTTCGACGACGTCGTCGGCGCGCTCAACGGCGTGCAGGCGTACGACTGGGCGAGCTTCCTTCGCCAGCGACTCGATGCCACCGGCAACACGCTGCCCGAGCACGGTATCGAGAACGGCGGCTGGAAGCTCGTCTACGACGACAAGCCGGGCGGATTCGACAAGACCGCCGAGACCCTCCGCAAGTCGACCAATCTCGCCTATTCGCTAGGCGTGCAGGTATCCGAAAAGGGCGTGATCCAGGACGTGCAATGGGATGGCACCGCGGCGAAGGCCGGGCTCGTGCCGGGCCTGACGATCGTTGCCGTGAACGGCAAGGACTTCTCCAGCCAGGCCCTGAAGGACGCCGTGACGGATGCGAAGTCGACCACGACGCCGATCGAGTTCCTGGTCAAGAACATCGACGAATTCAGCACCGTCAAGGTCGACTACCACGGCGGACTGAAGTACCCGCACCTGGTACGCGGCGACGGCAAGGATCTGATCGGCGCGATCGCCACGCCGCGCAAGTAAGACCGGCGAGGCAGGCGGCGCGGCCAGGGCCGCGCCGCCTCATCGGTCAAGTGTTCTCGCGATTGGTCTCGAACAGGAACCACACGCGACGCTCGCTCTGGTCGATCCAGTTCTCGATCAGGCTGGCTGTGGCGACATCGGAGTATTCGTCGCACAGCGAATGCGTCTCACGCAGGAAACCGACGAGGCGCTGGTTGTCCTCGCGCAGTTCGGCAAGCATGTCCTGCGGCGTGACGAAATCGGCGTCGTTGTCGGACAGCCGCTGCAGGCGCGCAATGTGCCCGATCGAACGCAGCGTGGTCCCGCCGATCTTGCGCACCCGCTCGGCGAGATCGTCGGTCATGTCGAAGATCTGTTCGCCCTGCTCGTCGAGCAGCAGGTGCAGATCGCGGAATCGCGGACCGGACATGTGCCAATGGAAGTTCTTGGTCTTCAGGTAAAGCGCGAAGGTATCCGCGAGCAGTGCATTGAGTTCGGCCGAGATATCGCGGGTGGCGTCGGCACCGAGGCCGGTCGGCGTGTGCAGGTCGGCCTTGCGCTTGGCCTTGGTCGCTTCTGGGTTCTTCATTGCTGAGCTCCACGGTGGGGCCCTTGAGTATGCGCCGACGTTTGTTACGAGGATTGGAGATTCGATCCCTGGGTTGGCGAGACCTCGAGGCGGATCGGTTGCTGATATCCCCGTAGGACAATCCTCCATCGTCGATGCATGGCCCTGGGGGACGCGCTCGGATCAACGACGCCGGGCTTCAAGGCAAAAAGACAGCGAGAAGGGGAAGCTTACGAGACGTACCCGCCCTTCATGGTCTGAGGAAGGCAAGCAGAAGGCCGTAGACACCCATCAATAGGCAAGCAACCACTGTCGATATTGCCACTTGAACCCACTTCGCGCCTTGCAACACCGCGCCGCGAAAGTTCAACGCCAGAGCTACGAGTCCGTATGCATACATAAGGTAAATATTCGCAACAGACGACGAAATGAGTAGCCCCGATGAAGGATTCGCCGCGCCGGGCTCCAGGGGATGGAGGGCAAGCTTGAGAATCCTATCAACACTCACGAACCCCAGCATCGAAAGAAGCAGCACGACCTGTACAAAAGATTGTCTAAGAAGATTCACTGGGCGGACCATCCAAGAACGACGTTGCGACACAGCAGTGATGCGAAGAACACCAGGCTCAATGCAGCAACGGACGCGCTGACGATCGCGAGATATCTCGCGTTCATCTCATTGCGGTGAACGCCAACCATCGAGGTCGCAATACACACAACGCTGACGATCGGCACGGCGTATAGGGTCCACCCATGCACCGATGCATCGGAAACGATCCATCGCCCCATGCTCAACTTCCAACCCAGGAATAAGGCCAGAGAGATGCGCTCTACCAAGACGCAAAGCATCCCCAAAGCCATCATTCCGTTGATGACGATGACGCTTAGTAGCAGCCGATCCTTAGTCTTCAACTCGAACTCGCCCGTATCGTGTCAGGTCTTCAGAACCGGCCTTCCGGGCGATACGGTAACGCCACGAGTTCATGACAAACGCCTCCCTCACCATGTCCCACGCCCAGATCGCCATGTTTGTCGCACGATCCGTCACCACGCGTAGCGTGCCTTCGAAAGGGCTACCCGTCCGCTGAAGAGTAGATTGCGTAGAACTGACGCCGCGATCTGGAAGTATCACTCCCGAACCTTCAGTTCGATCACTTTCGGGTTACCGAGCAGAGCACCGTCGGCACTCTCTTCCACAGCGCGAGCCCAAGCGCGAGCAACGAGAAGGCCAGCGCGAACGCGGCCGATATCCACATGAGGTGTCGAAGCTTGTTCCGTTGAATGTTCATTACCACCAACGACGCAATCAACCCCGCGATCGACGGAGATAGATACAGCGGAACTGACGCGCTTGCCTCACATGTGCCAAACGCAAAGACGCGGCTTAACCATTCAATGCCGGTGGCAGCCAAGGCACCGCTAGCGACCATCAAGGACGCAAGAGGGAAGATGAATGAGATCGCCACGGTGAATGGTATTTTCACTTTCCGCTGCACCACGCCGCACCAAAACGGTATCTTCGAACTACCGCCTCGCTCAACAAGGCAGTCTCTTCCGAAACGGCGACCTGGCGATACTAAGAGCGTCTTCCAACATTCTGAACTTCAAGACGGTCTCCGCCATAGCGCGGCGGCATTCGGCGAGCGAAAGCTCTTCATGCGAACGCTTTGTGGGGAATACTTCTCTCTTGGAATCATTGCCTCGGTAGATCGTTCCATCGATGCCTTCAACCGTGGACTTAGGGACACGTCGACCAAAAATTCGAAAGAGCAGTTTGTGACCACGCAGCCAACCAAGCCGGTTCACCAAGTCTCCTTCAAATTCCATGTCGGCAGCAAAGGGGAAGATCAGGTCAAGTTCTGAAGCCGTTACGGCGAATACGGGATAGTCCGATTCCGGACGATCATCCATGACCTGTACATGGAAATAACGTCCACGTTTCCCAGCTTTCACGCCCTTGGCCGACCTCCTGAGCCATCGAAATCCAGGAGTATCCACGCGATCAAATTCAGTGGATCGCTTGGATGGAAAGTAGGCGCGCTTTGCGGGAAGTCCGTAGATAAGCGTCCCATGCACGCCTTCTGCGGACTGCTTGTCGATCGGACGACTCCACAAGGCTTCAAGAGCGGCATCGACCGCTCCTTGACCCATTCGATCGATAGCATCATCAACAAACTCGATATCCGCGTCATGAGGAAAAAGGACAGCGAACTGCTCGTCCTCCGCAGCGAATATCTCGTATGTCGCATTTCGTGCGCTATCAACGATCTGGACATTCTTCATAAACACCCTCATGCAGAAGCCAGATGCACTGTGATCCTGGTGAAAGCAATCCAAGCGAAGCCACTGAACAGAAGCGATACCGCACCCGTAAACCGCGTCTCCGGCGTGTCGAATCCGGATCCGACGTACCTCGTTAAGAGTGAACGCTGTCAGCGTATAGAAGCTCTTCAGTAGATCGCTTTGTTGGAAACATTGCCTTCCTTGATTCGCTGCCACGAAAAAACATGCCGTGTATACCTCGAACCGTCGTCTTTGGGACACGGCGACCAAAGATTCGATAAAGCAGCTCACTGCCCCGTGTCGGGCCTAGGCGCACCATGAGGTCGGACTCAAATTCCATGTCGGCGGCGTTCGGAAAGATTTCCTCGAACTCGGCTCGCGTCACCGCGAAAACGGGATAGTCCGTTTCGGGGCGTTCGTCGACTAATTGTACATGAAGATACTTATTGACGAGCCGGAGAGTTTCCGGCGATGGCGTGCGCAACCAGCGGTACGCTACGGAATCGACACGATCGATCTCTGTTGATTGCTTGGATAGAAAATAGCCACGCTTGACGAATTGCTCATAGATCAGCGTGCCGTGAATGCCTTCGACCGACTCTTTATGCACGACGTGGTGCCACAGCGATCCCGCCACGCTGTCTGCGACCGCGTCGCCAACACGATCGAATAGATCGCCAATGAATTCCATGTCCGCGCCGCCAGGGAAGATGATGTCAAACTGGTCATCCTCTGCTGCGCAGATGGCGTAAGTTGCGTTGTCAGCGCCGTCGATTACCTGAATATTTTTCACGTTCGAATCTTACCTTGGGGGATAGACCTTCTTTCGGCCGCCGCCAGTTGTCGCCCAAGTCATGACCAACCCGGAAACGACGTGCCACTCGTCGGATCGTAATCACGCCACCCATTCTGGAAAAGAACCGTCACGACGCTGCTTCTCGCACCCATACCAGATAAGTAGTGAGGATCAAGCCGAGAGTCAGGTATGCGGCCCCACATAAGAGCGAGGCTTTCACGAGCACGTCCCCTTTTCCGCGTTGGAGATATCCCATCCCAAGCGACAGGATCGAGCTTATGCCAGTGCAGAAGATCACCATCTGCATCGCTTGGTTTCGCGTCAAAGGTCGACCCGAGTCGCTCAGCGCAAAGGTGCCATGTACTGGTTGCGCGATGACATAGGCGGCCACACAACCGATCCATATCGCCAGAGCGGCAATGGCTAGAACGCTCGTGCAGACGGGATATATGACATAGAGGCGGTCGTCGATCTTTCTTCCTGCATACTCTGAGTGAGAATAGGCCTTTCGATCGCCTCTGTCGTCGTCAAGCTTCCGCAACATGACTAGTACGGCTGAAGGAAGGCCAATCCAAACCGCTGTCGAGATCGACATAAAGACGATCCACCGCGCCCAGTGATAACCCAGTGAGACAAGAGCGAAGGCACTGGATGACAATGCGAAGAAGGCCAAGATTGAACACATGATCTTGGTGAAGGATATTCTCATTTCCAGCACCAGTTACGCGTTTCACATTTGACTGCCGCCACCCCGGCAGAACAGCCTTCTGGACTCCCGCCTACGCCGATCATAGCTCTGGAGATTGAGAATCCGCCCTTGTTTCCGAGCAACTGCGCTCCTCCGGCGAGTCCCGCGCTTCCGATAACATTTATCCCGCTTGTTTCAACGCGCCCCGACGAAATGCCACCCGTCCCGACGCCAAGAGATGCGGCGACTTCACCCTGTACCGGCAATCCAACGATCAACCCTCCACAATTCTGCTGGTAGATGCACGCATTACCCGTGCTATCAAACGCGAGTCCCACTTCGGCACTGCCGTACCCACCTAACAGGTTCCCCCACCCACCCACACCAACGCTTACGTTAGATTCCTGTGGGGTTTTACTCCAACCACAAGCCCATCGGTTGAGCATGCACTGCGTATCGTCCAGCCCTTGCGGATCGGTCCGCACATACGGATTACTCCCAACGTACGCATACGTCGATATCCCGCCGGCCAAGCCAATCGGATCGCTCTGGATATACCGACCACTCGTCGGGTCGTAATCACGCCACCCATTCTGAAAGAGTCCCGTCACCGCGTCATAGCGCTGCCCAGGAAAGCGCATATCGAAGACGTATGTCTTACCGTCCTTGTCCGGATCCTCGTAAGGCGCGCCACTTCCGAACGCCTCCCGCCCGATGTCCCACGCCCAGATCGCCTTGTTCGTTGCACGATCAATCACCACGCGGGGCGTGCCCAGGTGATCGGTCTGGATGTCACGGATCGCGTCGCCGTCGAGGGCTGCCACTGGCAGACCATCGAGCCACACGACCTGACGGATGGCTCGGCCCGCTCCGTCGTAGTCGCCGAGCCAGTGGCCCGCTTCGTCGTGAAGGGACACGGTCGTTCCACCGGCGATGTAGCGGCCAACTTGCTGGCCGAATGGATTGTAGGCGTAGTTCATCTCGACCACGCCGTTGACCTTCGCCTGACTCATGCGTCCGGTCGAGTCGTAGACGAACTCGCGGTTGCCAATACGCGTGGTGTTACCGGCTGCATCGTATTCGCGCGAGACGTTGCTCGCTGCAAGAAGACGATGACTGTCGGTCGCGTAGATGAAGGCTCGCTCCGTAGCGCCTGACGGCGACTCGACCGATCGCCAGCTCAGCCGGTTACCCGTCGCATCGTACGTATAGGTGTGCGCGCTGCCTAGCTGGGGGTCCGTGTGGTAGAGAAACCCAGAAGCGATGACTCGGGACGCCGTGTCATAGAACGGGTATCCATCGGCGGAACCCGTATTTATGGCATCGATCTCTCCACCGATGTACGAGATATCTAGCGTCAAGCCGCCGGCTTGAGCGTCGCGAACACTGTTGACCGCACCTGCACCGTTGTATGTACGCCGCACGTCTCGCAACCCCGCCATCCACCCAACCGGCCGCCCTAGCGCGTCGTGATGGACCGTGGAAACGATGGGCATTACGCCCCCTTCACTGCTTTGAAGATCGACGGCAGTGACGTTTCCGGCGGCGTCCCGCGTATAGGTCGCTCGACGCCCATCCGGATAGACCACGGCTGAGAGACGGCCGGCCTTGGTGTAAACGTAGTTCAACTCGAGACGCACACCGCGAGTCACCTGGGTTTTCGTCACGACCCGGCCTGCGAAGTCGTAGCAGAAGCTGGTGCTGCCGTCGCGATCGGTGACGCTGCTGAGGCGCCCCACCGCGAATCGGGCGGCTGACGGACAGTTGGATGCCGGCGCGTCGTAAGCGAACGTCGTCTTCGCCCCGTCGTGATAGGTCACTGTCGCGATACGCCCACCGAGGTCGTACGACCGCTCGACGTGACGGCTATCGGCCGGCGATTCGTGGACGGGCTGGCCGTTGGCGTCGTTCTCGAACGCCGTGTCTCCGGTGTCCGGGCTGCGCTCCCAAAGGAGGTCACCCAGCCCGTTGCGCAGGTACGCCGTGGAGAGTCCTTTGGGGTCGACCACGGTCTTGATCCCATCCGCACCATCGTAAGAGAGCGTCGTAGGCGGATCATTGCCCTCTTCGTCATCTGTCATGCGGATGACACGGCCTCTGGCATCGCGGCTGTAGATCGGTGTATTGAAGGCACCCCACGCCCGCTTCAGTGCTCCATTGGCATCAACCTCGAACTCGGTTTGAGTTCCTGACCCCGATATTTTCTCGACCACGCCCCGGCTATCGTAGGTGTACTTAAGGGAAAGATCTTCTGTGCCATCGGCGCGCAGGCGCGTCTCCGTGCCGACACGCCCCTGCGGATCGCGCTCGATCCGGCGCTTGTGGCCCATGGCATCGACCTGCTCGATGAGGCGATGTGCTGAGTTGTAGCGATGGGTGACGGTGGCACCATCGGGGTCGGTGAAGGTATCGATGTCCCCGTTGGCCGTATAGCTCATACGGGTGACAAGGTCGTCGGGCGAAGCGCTTCCGTCCCCCCGGGCGCGGAGAATGACCTCCAGCGGGCGCCCCATGGCGTCGAAACGTCGATCCGTCCGCACGCCATTGGCGTCCGCGCTGGACAGGACGCGACCGGACGGGTCGTAGGCCAGCACGGTTGCGGTATGCCCCAATGGATGGGTGATCGTGTGCAGGTCGCCTTTCCGCCACGTGCAGGCGGCGGCGCAATCGGGCGCATCGGCGTCGTGGTACGCGTAGCGAATCGTATCGCCCGAACCTTCCAACGGACCATCGATGGTCAGCGGCCTTCCTGCTGGATCGTAGGTGTACCGGGTAACGCGCTCTTCCGGCCAAGGCGCGCTGCTTGTATCGCTCGCATCGGCCAGCCCACCGTCGCGACGCTCGATAAGATTGCCCTTGGCGTCGTAGGAAAACATCGACCATGCCGCCCCGTGGTCGATACGCACAGGCTTGTCGAAGACCGGATGCCATGCCGTCTTGACCGTTCTAGCGGCCGACGTGCCTTCGGCTTCGGTACGCTCGACCTCGAGTTGACGGACCGTATCGTACTGATGGCTCGTGGGTACGCCCAGGTAGTCCGTTTCGCGCGCGACGAGCGCGCCGTTCACGTAGTCGAACGTACGCGAGACATCCTCACCCCGATGATCCTCTTTACGCTGACCTAGGCGAATGACGCCGTTACTGAACGTGGGAAACCAGATCTCCTGAGTGGCTCCGGACCGGCGGATACTGATCATCCCATTGCTGGTCAGGCCAATATCGGTCCGCTCCAGATCATCGCCATGAGCGGAACCGATTGCGCGGTTGCCACCATCGTAATCGAAGGTCGCAAAGCGCTTGCCGTCGCCCCCTAGAATGCCGGTGAGCTTATGATTCGGCGTACCGCCTCTCCCAGCCTCATCATAGGCGTACTGCACGCTGCGCCCGTCGGGGTAGTCGACCTTGACAAGGTTCGCATCGAGACCCTCGAGAATGTCCCCGCTGTAGTCGTAGCGAACGCGGCCATCGGGCGTATCGAGCGTTTCCATGCGGCCAAGGCGATCGTAGCCAAGCCGCAGCTCGCGACCTTGCCGGTCACGGACTCTTACAAGTACGGTGGCCTTCAAACCGATTCCAACGGTGATCTCGTCGTAATCGAGCGTGAGGGTATTGCCGTTGGCGTCCGCGCGAGAACGCAGGCGCCCCTTGTCGTCGTAGTGTTCCACGGTGAGGTTCGGCAAGGTGTACGTCCAGCCACCGGAAGGATCCTCGCGCAGCACGCCGCGCTCTCCTTCAGCGGGCACGAAGGTGTTCCCCTTCCGAACGAAGCGGGTTTCGTTGCCGTCCTCGCGGACCAGGTGCAATGCCGTGGAATAGACCCTGCCGCTGTCGTCGTAGTAAGGACGACGGACGAAAGAGCGGTCGTAAGTGTGCCGCCAACGCGACCCCACCCGGGCCCCCGCAGGGTATCGTTCGGCGGCCCGGCCCAATTGAGAACCCAGCGGAAAGGCACCGCTGTGGTAGGTGCGACCGAACATCAGACCGGACGATGCAGGGCCGGCGTAATCGACAGCCGTCTCGATCTTGCTCATCGTCAGCGGATTGATCGGATTGCCGACGGTAGGACTGTTACCGATCGGACACTGATTTGCGCCGCTCTCCCTCGGCTCACCGAGTGACGCGCTCTTGGGGAGGGCATCGGGTGACACGCAGGCAACGGCGCCTGTGCCCGTTTCGCGGTCACGGTTCTCTAGATGGGCGCCGCGATCGGAGACGAGTAAGGAATCGGTGGGACAGGAGCGAACGAGGATGATGTGGCTGTCGATCACATGCTCACTCGTATGATTTGACGCCGTGGTTTCGATCACCGTCACATCGAGCACGGAATAAGCGCTGTTCTTTCCGTCGGCGCCGGCCACCTCGCGAGGGGCGTGCCCCTTCAGTTCGCAGCGGAGCAAGGTGGGAAAGTTCGCGCAATACGCCTGGACTGCGATGTCGACGTCGCTATCCAGGCGCCCGCTTTCGTGGTGGACATCTCCCTCGCCGCCGGGGTCGTCGAACGTGGCCGGCACCGACTGCCCGTCGAGGTAGGCGGGAAAGGGCACCGGCGGTGGCGTTTCCGCGGCATACACGGTGCCCGACAGGAGCGCGAGGTGAACCGCAACGGCAAGCGCGTTGCGACGTTTACGAGAAGTACGAATGGGCGACATGACCGACCCCGACATGTGATGGCGAGGCTGCACGGTAGAGTCGGGGTGTTCCCCAAGATATGGAAGGATTCTGAAAAATCCGACGGGATTCTGACGCGCGGGCGTGGCTCACACTTACACGCTGGCGGGGTTTACATGGGGCGGGTTCTTCGCTTAGGGACGACCTGGGGCTGGCCCTCTATCGCCGATGAATCGGCTCCCGCAACGAGCCGCACCCTGGCGTTGCGGCGGAGCCGCTCGGGCATGAGCGGCAAAGCAGCTAGGCGCTCAGGTCAGCGGCAGCCTCACCACCACGCGCAACCCCGGACCGGATTCCACATCCAGCAACTGGATGGTCGCGCCGTGCAACTCGGCGGCACGCTGCACGATCGACAGGCCCAGGCCGAAGCCTTCGCCCTGGGTGTCGAGGCCACGCTCGAAGCGGGTGAACATGGACGCACGACGCTCGGCGGGGATACCCGGACCGTCGTCGACGACTTCGATGATGGCCTGGTCACCGTCGCGACCGATGGACAGTTCGACGTGGCCGCCGGCGGGTACGTGCCTGAAGGCGTTTTCCAGCAGATTGCGCAGCAGCGCGCCGAGGGCGACGCCGTAGCCGTCGACAACCAGGTCCACCGGCAACTCGCGAATACTCAGCTCGACACCGCCATGGCCGATCAGCGGTGTGAGCTCGTCGATCACCTCCAGTGCCAGTTCGCCCAGGTCGACGCGGCTGCGAGGCCCCGAGGCCGCACCGACTTCCAGGCGCGCCAGCGCGAGCAACTGCTCGGTGCGCCGGGCCAGCGAGACCAGGCACTCGCGTGCCGCCTCGAGGGCTGCCTGGGCCTCGTGCGGCTGAGCCGAGACCATGGCGCTCTCGAGATTGATCATGGTCGAGGCCAGCGGCGTACGTAGCTCGTGGGCGACATCGGCACTGAAACGGCGCTCGCGTTCGAGCGCGCGCTCGAGGCGATTGATCTGTCCGTTGAGGGCATCCACCACCGGCTTCAATTCGGTCGGCGCGTCGTCCAGGCGAATGGGATCGCGACTGCCGGGTTCGCGGCGCGAAAGCGCACTTGCCAGGGTCTCCAGCGGCCGGAGCCCACGCCGGATCGCCCAACCCACCAGCAGCGCAAGCAGGGGAAGGCCAAGCAGGGTCGGCAGACCGTGCTCGATCCATAGCGCGCGCGTGATCTCGTGGCGGCTGTCATACCGTTCGCCGGAACGGATGGTGATGCCATCGCCTTCCATGATCAGCGTGAACACACGCCAGGTGTGGTTGCCGCTGGTCACGTCCTCGAACGCACCGTCGGCGGCGGGCATGTTCGGCAATTGAGCGAGATTCTCCGTGGCAAGGAGCAACGAGCCGTCGCGATCGAAGACCTCGAAGCCGACCTCGGATTCATAGGTGCGGCCCTGCACCATGAGCTCCTGCGGATGATTGGACACGCTCGGCACGAGCAGGCGCGCGGCCCGCTGGCTGCGTAGCTGGTCGACGCCGATCCGGCCGATGAGCACTTCCAGCGTGCGCGCCGCCTGGGCGAGACGGCCATCGGAGAGTTCGTCCACTTCGTCCAGGGTGCGCTTGGCGCTGAGTATGCCCATCGGCAGCAGCACCGCGGCGAGCACGATGACAATGAGTACCAGCAGGTGTGAGCGCAGGCTCAGCGACTTCACTGAGGCTCCCGCGGGACCATATAGCCGAAACCGCGCACGGTCTGGATCGCCCCATGACTGAGCTTTCGGCGGAGCGAGTGCACGAGTACCTCGAGCGCGCTGCTGCTCATGGCCGCTTCGGGGCCGTACAACGACGTTTCCAGTGCCTCGCGGCGGACGATGCGCCCGGCACGCTCCATCAGCGCCTGCAGCAGCGCGAACTCTCTGCGGGTCAGCTCGACCTTGTCCCCGTGCCAGGTGACCTCGCAGTTGCCCAGGTCCAGACTCAGCGCGCCAGCGTCGAGCCGGTTGACCGAATCGCCCCGGACCCGCCGGGCCAGCGAACGGATGCGGGCGGCGAGTTCGTCGAGGTGGAACGGCTTGACCAGGTAGTCGTCGGCCCCGGCGTCGAGCACGCGGATACGCGAATCGAGCGCCTCGCGAGCCGACATGACGATGACCGGCGTGGCCACGCGCGACTGCCGCGCCTCGACTAGGACATCCATCCCGTCCTTGCCCGGCAGGCCGAGATCCAGCAGGACCAGGTCGGCCTCGTGGTCGCGCATCGCCGCCAGTGCCTCGTTGCCGTCGCGGAACCAGCTGATCGTATAAGCCAGCCGCTCCAGCGCGCGGCGGATCGCGTCGCCGAGCTGGGCATCGTCTTCGACGAGGATGATATGCAAGGGGGCGGCCCAGGGAGGGAGACGCTGATAGTATCCGTGCGCCGAGCTTAGTGCCGCCTTAGCGTGCGCCCCGGCGAACACGAGAAAAAAATCACACAATGGGTGGATTCTCCCGCCGGATGGGTTCATGTCAGTCACGCTCCCCGCTCGCTTCCTGCTCGCCCTGATCGCCCTGGCCCCCGTGGCGGTCCAGGCGAAAGACACCTGGGTCACGCCCGCCGAGGCGTCGTCCTTCCGCACGACACCTACCTACGCCGAGACGCAGGCCTATCTGCGCCGCCTGGCCGACGCAGCACCCGGCATGCTCCGCGTGGAAACCTTCGGCACGACGCCCGAGTGCCGTCCGATGACGGTGGTGATCGCGGCGAAGGATGGCGACCTCACGCCGGAAAGAGCCCGCGCCGCGGGCAAGCCCATCGTGCTGCTCCAGGCCGGCATCCACCCCGGCGAAATCGAAGGCAAGGACGCCGGGCTGATGCTGCTGCGCGACGTCGCCACCGCGCATCGCCTGCCCCACCTGCTCGACCATGTCGTGCTGGTCTACATCCCGGTCTACAGCGCGGACGGCCACGAGAACTCGACCCCGTACAACCGTATCAACCAGAACGGTCCGGCGGCGATGGGTTTCCGCGGCCAGTCGCAATACCTCAACCTCAACCGCGACTACGTCAAGGCCGATGCGCCGGAGACGCGTGCCTGGTTGACCCTGTGGAAGACCTGGAAGCCCGATCTGCTGATCGACATCCATACCACCGACGGCGCGGACTACCAGTACGACCTCACCTGGTACGCCGAGGATGCCCACAAGCTGCCGCCGTCGATTGCCGCATGGCAGAAGACCGCCTATGAAGGAAACGCCATCCCCGCCTACGAGAAGCTTGGCCACCTCGCCGCGCCCTACCTGGAATTCCGCGACGGCCGCGACATCACCAAGGGTATCGAGAACTTCGGCTCCGGCCCGCGCTTCTCGACCGGCTACGCGGCCATTCGCAACCGCGCGGGGCTGCTGATCGAAACGCACATGCTCAAATCCTACGAGGTGCGCGTGCGCGCGACCTACGACGTCGTGCGCAGCGTGCTCGATCAGGTGAACAAGGATCCGGGCGCGCTTCTGCAAGCCTCGAAGGATGCCGACAACTGGGCCGCCGCCCTTTCCGCGAAACCTGACGCCACGCTGCCGGTGACATTCAAGCAGGATCCGGCGTCGACGCCGTTCCTGCTCAAGGGCTATGCGTTCACGCAGACCAAGAGCGACATCTCCGGGGATCTCTGGGTGCAATACGACCCGACGTCCAAGAAGGACTACCGGATCCAGAACTGGAACGACTTGCTACCCGACGTCGCCGCCCCGATGCCTGCCGCGTGGGCGATTCCGCCGCAGTGGGCGGATGTCATCGAGCGTCTCGATGCGCATGGCATAGCGTACACACGCACCGCCGCCGCGACACGCGTGCGCGCGGACCGCGACGAGCTGACCGAGCCGAAGTGGGCAGACAAGCCGTTCGAGAGTCACCACATGCTGAAGGACGTGCATATCGCTTCGTCGAGACAGGATGTCGATCTACCCGCCGGCACGATCATCGTCCGCGCAGATGACGCCAATGCCGTGCTCGCACTGAACCTGCTCGACGCCCGCGCGCCGGATTCGCTGCTGCGCTGGGGCTATTTCAACGCCATCTTCGAGCAGAAGGAATATGGCGAGCCGCGCGTGCTCGAGGCACTCGCGCGGAAAATGATGGCAGAGAACCCTGCGTTGAAGACCGAGTTCGAGGCGAAGCTCAAGAACGACCCGGCATTCGCCGCCAGCCCGCGCGCACGGCTCACGTTCTTTTACGAACGCAGCCCTTGGTACACCGTGCAGAAGGTCGGCGTATATCCTGTGGTTCGCCTGGATGCGGCAACCCTGTCCGCTATTCGATAAAGCGTTCTACATGTGGGAGCCGCTTCAGCGGCGAAAAACCAACGGAGCGGTGATGCTGTAAGGGCTATCGCCGCTGAAGCGGCTCCCACAGGTTATAGGCTCCCGGAGGCTATGGGCTCCCACAGGTTATGGGGTCCCAGAGGTTATGGGGTCCCACAGGTTATGGGCTCCCACAGGCAACATGCTCCTGGAGGTTATGGGCTCCTGGAGGTATCAGGCTCCCACGGGTCAGGCGATCACCTCGAAGGGTCGCATCATTTCGTTCGCTTCGTGCTCGGCGAGGTGGCAGTGCCAGGCATAACGTCCTGCATAGCCATCGAACGTGGCGACGATGCGCGTGATCATCCCTGGGAATGCCTGCACCACGTCCTTCCAACCACGCTCGTGCGCCGGCGGCTCCTGTGCCGGCCCGACGTAGCGGATGGTCTTCTTCTCCATGTACTGGTCGACGTCATAGGGGCGGCGGTCGAGGATCTGGAAACGCACCAGGTGCAGGTGGATCGGGTGGGTGTCCTCGGTGAGGTTCACCAGGCTCCACATTTCGGTGCTACCCAGCTTCACCGTTTCCGTGACGGGATCGTGCCAGCGTTTTCCGTTCAGCAGCATCAGCATCGGCGTGGCGACACAATCGCTGTATTCGTCCAACGTGAGTTCGCGAGCCTTCGATGCGCTCGCTTCGGTGACCCGCGGCACGTCGCGCAGGATATCCGGCATGCGACTGTCGTCGCGCACCGTGCCCTGCCCCACGGCGAAGCGCATCAGCGGCAGTGCGTCGTTCATCAACTCCACCGTGCCACCGCGCAAGGCGGCGAAGTCGACGACCAGGTCGGCACGCTCGCCCGGCGCAAGGAAAATGGATGTCAGCTTAGCCGGCGCGGCGAGCAAGCCCTGGTCCGAACCGATGGCATGGAACGGACGGCCATCCTTGAAGCGAAGGTGGTAGAAGCGCCCATTCGCCGCGTTAAGCACACGCAGGCGGTAACGCCTGGGTTGCACGTCGGCACGCGGCAGGATCGCACCGTTGACGAGGGTGAGGTTGCCGAACACCTCCGGCACCCAGGGTGCCGAGGCGTCGCCGGAATCGGGGTAGTACAGACGGCCATCCGTGTGCAACAGGCGGTCGGCGAGCACCAGCGGCAACTCCTGCGCGCCGGAAGGAAGACCGAGCGACAACTCGTGGTCGTCGCGCAGCAGGTAGAGTCCCATCAGGCCGGCGTACATGTTCAGCCGGTTAATACCCATCGCATGGTCGTGGTACCACAGCGTCGCCGCCTCCTGCGCGTTCGGGTAGCGATGCTGGCGCGACTTGCCGGGGACGTACCAGTCTTCCGGGAAGCCGTCGTCCTTGCGCGGCACCTTGGCCCCGTGCAGATGCACGATGGCACGCACCTCGGGCTGATCCGCCTCGGCGCCGCAGATAGCGTGATCGACGGGGAGGAAATGATGCGTCGGCAGTGCGTTCACCCAGCGCACGTCGATGGCCTGGCCAGTGCGGGCCTCTATCGTCGGGCCGGGGTAGTGCCCACCGTACGTCCACAGGTCGGTCGGCGGCAGATCGCGATGCAGCTTCTGCGCGGTCTGCGCCATGCGCACCTCGAGCGCCTTGCCGGCGACCGGGCGCAGCGTGGGAGGAATCGGCAGCGGATCGACGAAGGGTGCGAGCTTGCCCGGATCGACCAGGCCAGGCATCGGCGTCGTGTCGCCCATCGGATGCATGCAGAGGCCGTTGCCGACCTTGGCCGCCGGCGTCGCCGGCATGCCGTGCATGTCGTGTGCGAGGAGCCGCGACGGGATCCAACCCGCCACGGCCATCCACCCCGCCGTCTTCAGGAAGCGACGGCGATCAACCATGCCCACCGTTCCCGAACGGCCATTGCGGGCGCTTCGGCTGACCGGTCGACTCGTCGAGGATCAGCTTGCGATCGAACAGGCGCGGGAAGAAGAAGTCGAACATGCTGTCGATGCGACCGGCCGTGGCATCGGTCGAACCGCCGCCGATACGCTTGCCGTCGAGCCAGTTGTCTTCGATGAAGCGGGTGATCGAGCTCTGGTCGGTCACGCTGTGGTCGACCATGTTCTCACGCGCCCACGGCGACACCACCAGCAGCGGCAGGCGCGGGCCAAAGCCACAACGGCCCTGAGCCGGCGTCGTGCCATCCAGGCCCGGCAGCGTCACGCGACCCTTGCACAGGCCGGCGCCATCGAGCGCGTCGGTGGTTCCGGTCGAGGCGTTGGTATGCGGCGGTTCCTGGTGGTCGTACCAGCCATCGGAATCGTCATAGGCGATCACCACGGCCGTGTCTTTCCACTCGCCGCTCTGCTGCAGCGCGTTGATGACGTGGACGACGAAAGCCTGTTCGTCGATCGGATCGGAGTAACCGGCGTGGCCATCCTGGTAAGCCGGCGCCTTGAGGAAACTCACCGACGGCAGGTTGTCCGTATCGAGCGCGTCATAGAAGTCGTGCAGGTCGTACTGGTGGTTGGCCGCATCCGTCTTGCCGATGGCGGCGATCGACGAGGGCCGCGCGTGCGTCGGGTTGGCCGTGGACGGGTAGTACTGGAAGGGCGAATGATGCGGGCTGTAGTCGTTCGACGTGGCGTTGGTCACCTTCGACAACGTGCGGCGCTTGCAGCCGGTGCTGCCGTCGGGATTGGTCAGGGTGAGGTCGAAACCGCCCTGGAACCAACCCCAGGTGACATGGCGCTCGTTGAGCAGGTTGCCGATGTTGCGGCCGCCCATCGTTGCCTGGCTCGCCGTGGGCGAGGAGCAGACATCGCCGATCGGGTCCGGGTCGCCGATCATGGTCAGTCCGCCATGACCATCGTCGGTCTCGGCACCGGTGCCATTGAGCGTGTCGACGACGCCTGCGGTCTGGCCCGCGATCAGGTTCACCGCACCCGGCGACGAAGGGCCGAAGCCCGTGCCGTAATGGTTGTCGCTCATGGCGAAGTTCTGCGCGTAGTTCCAGAAGGCCGTGACGGTGTTGCCGTCGTAGTAGCCCATCACCTGGCCCTTGCCTTCCTCGGCCGCCTCGCCGCCCGGCAGGGTTTCACCGTGACCGGTGTATAGCGGGAACAGGTCCATCTTGCCGCCGTCGAAGGCGCGCTGTTCCGAGGTATAGCCATGGTCCTGGTCGGCCGTGGCCGCCTGGGCGCGAGCGAGGCGGAAGGGGTTGATCGCAGCGTCGCCATTGCCGGCGTTGGCCGCGTTGGGGTTTTTCGTCAGCAGCCGATGCGACAGGCCATTGACCGGTGGCGTGAACGGCCGCGGGTAGAACGACGGCTCACCCTTGCCGTTTTCGGCAAACGGGTAAGTACCGAAGTAGTGATCGAAGGACACGTTCTCCTGGAAGATCACGACCAGGTGCTTGATCGGCGTGGCAGTGCGCGGATCGCTACCGTGACCGCCGTGACCGAACCCCAGGGCGGCGGTCGACGCCTCGGCAGGGGTGGAGGCCACCTGCTGGGCGGCGACGATCGACGCGGCGGAGAGGGTGAGCACGCAGGCGATACCTGCGGCCAGTAATTTGCGCATGACGAGGGCTCCTCGATGATGTGGCGGCCGGACTGCAAGGATCCGCATCCCCTGTCATGCGGTTCGGCCAGCGTAAGAAGCACGCATGACAGGCGGGGGACAAAATCCGCAAGCCCTTACGAATTTTCTTAAACCATGACCTTCGTCACGGTCGCTCCTCCGGGCCGTTCCCAACGGCTATGCTCGGAGCCCACCGGTGCCCGGGGGCACCGCTTTCACCAGGACAGAGGGACACCCATGACCAAGCAGTACCTGAAGCCGCTCGCACTGGCGCTCGGCGTCGCGCTCGCCGGCACGGCATGCAGCCAGCACAACGATGCCGACACCGCCGCGCCGGGCGGCAACCAGCCTGCCGCCACCGGCAGCGCCGCCCCGGCGCCGGCCACGACGGCCGCCGCCGCGCCTGCCGCGCCGACCTTCAACGTCGCCGACATCGACACCACGATCGACGCCTGCGACGACTTCAACGGCTTCGTCAACGCCAAGTGGGTGGCCGCCAACCCGATTCCCCAGGACCGTACCCGTTGGGGCGCCTTCGACCAGCTCGCCGAGAACAGCCTGAACACCCAGCACGACATCGTCGATGCGATGGACAAGGGTGCGCCGAACGCCAAGGCCGGCTCGATCGAGCAGAAGATCGGCCTGCTCTATCGTTCGGGCATGAACGAGGCCGCGATCGAGAAAGCCGGCATCGAGCCGTTGAAGCCGGAACTGGCCAAGATCGACGCGCTGAAGAATGGCGACGACGTGGCCAACTTCCTCGACCAGAGCTTCGCCGACGGCGACAACTACGTGTTCGGCTTCGGCTCGGGCGCCGACTTCCAGAATGCGAAGATGCAGATCGGCTACGCCCAGCAGGACGGCCTCGGTCTGCCGACCAAGGACTACTACACCGATCCGAAGCAGGCCGAGAACCGCAAGGCTTATGTCGACTACATCGCCAAGACCCTGACGCTCGCCGGCGTGTCCGATGCCGATGCGAAGACCCAGGCCGCCGCCGTGATGAAGTTCGAAACGCAGCTGGCCGCCGCTTCGCTGGCCCCGGTCGAACTGCGCGCCCCGGAAAACCAGTATCACTTCGTCAGCGTGGCCGAAGCGGACAAGATCACCCCGCACTTCAACTGGGAAAAGTTCTTCGCCGCGCAGAACGTGACGATCGACAAGGGCTTCTCGCTGTCCCAGCCGAAGTTCTTCAAGGAATTCGACAAGATGCTGGCGTCCACGCCGGTCAGCACCTGGCAGGCCTACCTGCGCTTCCACGCGATCGACGGTGCCTCCCCGTACCTGTCCAAGACCTTCCAGGACAACAAGTTCGATTTCTACGGCAAGACCCTCGCCGGCCAGCCGGAACAGAAGCCCCGCTGGAAGCGCGTACTCGGCACGGTCAACGCGTCGATGGGCGAAGCCCTGGGCCAGCTCTATGTCGCCAAGGTGTTCAAGCCGGAAGCGAAGCAGCGCGCGAACGAACTCGTCGACAACGTGCGCAACGCCCTCAAGGCGCGCATCGAGAACCTCGACTGGATGAGCGCCGAAACCAAGGAAAAGGCGATCCAGAAGTGGAACACCTTCCTGCCGAAGATCGGCTACCCGGACAAGTGGCGTGACTGGTCGGGCCTGGAAGTGAGCGGCGACGACTACTACACGAACGTGCAGGCCGCGAGCAAGTTCAACTACCACTACGACATCGCCAAGATCGGCAAGCCGACCGACCGCCTCGACTGGGGCATGACCCCGCAGACGGTGAACGCGTACTACAACCCGACCGACAACACGATCAACTTCCCGGCCGCGATCCTGCAGCCGCCGTTCTTCGATGCCAAGGGCGACGACGCGATCAACTACGGCGGCATCGGCGCGGTGATCGGCCATGAAGCCAGCCACGGCTTCGACGACGAAGGCAGCCAGTTCGATGGCGAAGGCAATAACAAGAACTGGTGGTCCGACGCCGACAAGAAGAAGTTCGAAGAGCGCACGGGCAAGCTGGTCGCCCAGTTCAACGAATACGCACCGATCAAGGACAAGCCGGACCTGCACGTAAACGGCAAGTTGACCCTGGGTGAGAATATCGCCGACCTGGGTGGCACCGCCGTCGCTTACGACGCCCTGCAGGAAGCCTTGAAGAAGAACCCGCAGGAAGCCAACGCGAAGATCGACGGCTACACGCAGGACCAGCGCTTCTTCCTCAACTGGGCCCGTGTGTGGCGCGGCAGCGTTCGCGAGAAGCAGGCCATGCTGTACCTCAACACCGATCCGCATGCACCGGCCTCGCTGCGAGCGATCGGCGCACCGTCGAACATGGCGGCCTTCGCCACGGCGTTCCAGTGCAAGCCGGACGCGAAGATGGTTCGCTCGGGCGACAAGCTGGTGAAGATCTGGTAAATCGCTCCACCGGAAATCGCGTAAGGAGGAACGCCGCACGGAAACGTGCGGCGTTTTTCGTTAGCGCAGGTAAAACTCAGACAACTCGTAGGAATTTTCGGCCGTTCCGTCCCTCGACGCAGTTCGTTGTGAGACCCTGCCCTCGGGAAAGCGAGGGGTAAGTGATGATTGAACAAGTCCATCGGATCGATAGTGCGCCACGGACTTCGTCGGCATTTGCCGGCACAAACGGCAGGGTGTCGGCTGCCGCCAGCAGGACGCGTGCTTACCATCGGGTCGAGATGGCGATGCCAGGGCATGCCCTGGCCACCGCGCTCATCGTCGCCGAGGTCTCCGCACGAATGGTCGATTTCGACGGCCTCGTCTGGTGCGAAGGGACGGTGCTGTTCGAGTGGATCGGTTCGTTTTCGCTCAGCGCGACACCCATCCAGCAGCAACTGGAAGTAGCGCTTGCACAACGCCTTCGTGCCCATCGCGCGCGGGCATCATAAGGAACGGCCGGGGCAACGATCTGCCCCGGGTGCTATTGCGCAGCCGACGAGGCGGTCGGCGAAGCCACCAGGATACCGAAGCCTTGCACCGGCTGGCCTTTCCCTGCGGACTGCGCGAACGGCAGGTACAGCTTGTGCGTCGCCGAATCCAGTGCAAGCGTACGCGCGCTCGCGTGAGTGGTCACCGTCGGCAATGCGCCGTATGCGTCGGCGCTGCGCTGCTTGAACACACTGAGGGTTCCGTCACGGTTGGAGCTCACGACCTGGTGGGTCGACGGATCATAGACCACGGCATCGGGACCACCACCGATGGGCAACCTGGCGACCTGATGGCCGTCGTCGGCATCCGTGACGACCATCGTGTGGTTGTCGCACACGGAGAAAACGCGTCGCGACACCTCGTCGAACGCAAGGCCGGAGGGCGATTCGCAGGGTGCGAGATCCCACGTCGCGGAGACCTTGCCGGCTTTCAGGTCGACGTGTACCAGTTTGCCGACGTCCTCGAGGTTGACCCAGAGGCTGCCGCGCTTGTCCACGGCGGCAAATTCCGGTTTGCCCGGCAGGGCGATCGATGCGGTGACCTTGCCTGTTGCCGGATCGATGACGCTGATCGAGTTGCTGCCACCGTTCATCGTGATGACGCGTTTCATCGTTTCGTCATAAACGATGGCATCGGGGTTCTTCGCCGATGCCGGGAACGTCTTCTCCAACGTCAGCGTGGCGAGATCAATGACGCCGACGTCACCACTGTCGCCGTTGCTGACAAAGGCCTTGCCTAACGAGGGTGCCAGCGCCACGCCATGGGCGCGGTGCATGCCGGGTATCTCGGCCAGGAGCTTGCCGGTACCCGTGTCGACCACCATGACGCGATCGTTGCGCGCAACGAACAGGCGGTGCGTGGCCGGGTCCACGGTAGCGTAATCCCAGCCGCCCTCACCTCCCAGGGTCCAGGTGTCGGTGACGGTGTACGAGGAAGCCTGCTCGGCGACGGCTGGAACCGCGATGGCGATAAGCGAGGCGACGGGAAAAAGCGCAAGTAATTTCATGAATTCGTTACTCCCTCATGCAATCTCGCCCTGACCGTGGGCGCCGTCGGCATTCTGGAGCGTTGTCCTGCGATTTCGCTGAGTTCGCGCTGAGCGCCAGCCACATTTCGCTTACCGACCCTGAAAGGAAGGCGTCCGCCGCCGCAAGCTTGTCGACAGCAAGCAGGTGCATGCTAGCGATGTTCAATGGGCAGGACCACGCACATGGGTAAGCGCTATTCGGCAGCGACCGGCATCCACGGTTTCAGACGCCGGCTCGTTCGTCGGCTGATAAACCTGTGGAGCACGCCTGCCGTGCTCTCGGAACGACCGCTGCCCTCGTTCGGGATAACCCGGATCCTGGTCTGCCGGACCAGCCACAGCCTGGGCAACTCGTTACTGCTCACACCCCTGCTCGCCGAACTCGAACGCGTTTACCCCGGTGCCGAGGTGGACATCGTGACGCAGAGCCCGGCCGGCACGGATATGTACGGGTCGTGGCCTACGGTACGCAACGTGATGCGCCTTCCCTCGCGCTTTCCACCCCATCTTCCCTGGGTGTTACGCATCTTGCGCGACATGCGTTCGACCCACTACGACCTTGCTATCGATCCCGATCCACAGTCGAAAACCGGGCGCCTCCTGCTTCGTCTTGCGCATGCCCGGTTCAAGCTTGGCTATGTCGGAAGCGAGAAGAGCGGCGACGTCACCCACGGTGTCGGCACGGAGGGCGGCGTCCGCCACGTGGCTCAGGTGCCGGTACACCTCTTGCGCGCCGCCATGCATTGCACGCAACCGGTGCCGTTTCCCCGACCGAACATCCGCCTGACCGATATCGAACTGGCGAATGGGCGGAACAAGGTGGCCAACGTGCTTCGCCAACGATGGGGCACGACCGACGTCCGGCACGTGATCGGCATCTTCGCCAACGCGACGGGCGCCAAGCGTTTGCCGCGCGACTGGTGGTTCGCCATGCTCGATCGACTGGAGCTGCTGCTGCCGGAGCACGCGTTCATCGAGTTCACGCCCGCGGAGGGCGCCTCGATGCTCGACGACCGTTACCCCACGATGTTCTGCAGCAACCTGCGACGAATGGCGTCCTGCAACGCGACGCTCGATGGCTTCGTCAGCGTGGACAGCGGGCCCATGCATCTCGCCTGGACGTCGGGCACGCCGACGTTCGGCATCTTCACCGGTACCGACATCCAGGAGTGGGGCCCGTACGGAGAGAACGGCTACGTCATCGACAACAGCATGCATACGCCACTCAGCGTCGCGGAGACGATCGCGCGCCACTACGCCGCCGATCGCGCCGCCCCGACGGAACAAGCGATCAACGCATGAAACGCACGACGAGCGGACATCAAAGACTGTGCCTGGTCACGATGCCGTCCCGCTGCACATGGAGCTCATAACCAAGGCTCCTCCACGTTCGGACCGCCTCGACGACAACGTGCTCCGCGCCCTGTGCCAATGGCGCAGCGATGTGCTTTCGGTCGGCAGGTAGATCGTCGAATGCGATGCGGTACTCGATTTCGGGAAGCTCACCCCGCCTGAGTTCGAAGGTGACCCATCCGTCGAAACCGTGGAGAGAGAGGTCGATGCCTTTAGCCACGCGCCGTGACGTCATCGTTACACCATGCTCGTCGGCCACTGCCGTACCCGCGTTCAGTGTCATCACCGCACCGGCCACGACCACCGCCGCATAGCCCAGGCGCCGAAACGTAGGCTCCCCGATGTAGGGAAGCATGCGCTTCACGCCCACGGCCGCGATCGTTGCCGCCACGCCGACCACAAGACCGGCACGCAGTGCGTCCGTCGTAAACAGACCGAAGCCCGCGTACAGGCCGAGTTTGGTGAGATGAAGGAGGACCTCGTTGGCGGCGCGCGTTGCCACGATCGCTTGCTTGCTCAAGCCGTAGCGAAGATAAAACCGGTTGAACAGAAGACCTACCGCGCCGGTGAGGCCCGAGATGAAGCCGGCCAGGAAACCGAGCAAGGCCACCGTGGCCCTCGTTGGCGTCTTGGCAGGCGGCTCGTCGTTTCGTCGAAGCAGCAGCGGCAGGTTGCCCAGCAGGAACAGGCCCAGGACCGCCTCCAGATAGATCGGCGTCACCTGCCCCAATACCCACACACCCAGGCACGCGCCGGGAATCGAAAGCGGAACGAAGGCGCGCACGACGCGCCAGTCGATGTTCCGGACGAACAGGCTCAAACGCGCGACACTGCTCACCGTGCTTCCGATCGACAGCGCAACTGGCACGTGTGTCGCCGTGAGGCCGGCGCGAAGCACAGGCAGCAAGAGCAATCCTGCACCTCCGCCGGTGACCGTGCTGATCGCAAACGCCACGGCACTCGTAAGGAAAAGAAAAGAAAGGAACATGCCGTCGTTTCAGTGAGCGAAGGCGGCGGAGATTCGGGGCCAGGGACTTAACCGACTCTGAGCACAACGCAGGTTGCGCCATGCGCGATCACGACCTGTAACACGCGTGCAACACGGCATGAGGGGATTCGCAAAGAAAATATCTAAGGGCGACCTAAGCGCAGTTTTCTAAGATCACGCCTATGCCGAACGCCGACCTCCTCACCACGTGGTTAGTGCGACACCCCTGGACGTGGATCCTCGTCTTCGCGCTCGTCGCGGCCATGCTGCCGGCAGTACCGATCGACGAGACCCGGTATCTCACCATCGCGTGGGAGCTGCACCGCAGCGGCGATCTCATCGGCCTCACCTTGAACGGCCAGCCCTATCTCGACAAACCACCCTTGCTGTTCTGGCTGGTCGATGCGATGTGGTTCCTGCTTGGCCAATCCCTATGGGCGGCACGGATGGTCGCTGTCGCCTTCGCCGCGGGCACGATCGCGATCGTTGCGTCGATCGAACGCGTCCTCGGTGGTGACGACGGTACGCGCTCACCCGTTGCCGCGTGGATCCTCCTGCCCTTCATTCTCTTCGATACCTTCAGCGGCAGCGTCATGTTCGACGTGCCGCTGTGTTTCTTCGTCACCTGTTCGCTGCTCGCCGTCGCCTTGTGGGTTCGGGAACGACGCGTCCTCGCTGCCGTGTTGTTGTTCGCCAGCGCAGCCCTTGGCATGTTGATGAAGGGGCCGGTGGTGTTCGTGCACCTGGTTGGCCCCCTCCTGCTGATCGCATGGTGGAACTACCGTCGCCTGCCGCATCCGTGGCGCAGTGTCGCGATGATGGTCGGTGTCCTGCTCCTGGCCTGCCTGCCGCTCGCGTGGTGGGCGGCAGACGCCGCCGCGCGGATGGCGCAGGCGCCCGTACTCGACACCTTGATGCACCAGGCCTTCGGCCGCGTCAGCGAGAGCTTCGCGCATCGTCGCGCGCCTTGGTGGTATCTGATCTGGTTGCCGCTGTTCCTGCTTCCATGGTCGGCGTGGATACGCTGGCGGCCGTTCGCCCGGGGCGCACGTCGTGTGACCGCAACCACGATGGGTCGTTTCGGGCTCGCCGCGTCCCTTCCTGCGCTGGTCTTGTTCTCCCTGATCAGCGGCAAGCAACTCCATTACCTGCTGCCCCTGTTGCCAGGCCTTGCGCTGTGTCTCGCGGCGATCGTCCGCCTGGAGCCGGCAACGATCGATCACCGCAGACCGCGCATCGCCATTCCCATCGTTGCGCTGGCCTGCGCGTGGCCAGTGGCCCGGATGGTGTCGGGCCTTGGCGACACCGTTCAATTGCCGGCGGCACTCGTCGCCTTCGCCCTCCTGGGCGTCGCTATCGTCGTCACAGGCCGCGTGTTTCGCGAGCGCGACCGTCTCGCGGTTACTGCCATCGCGTCGGCCTGCATCGTCGCCGCGCTGGTGTTGCAACTCGGCGTGTTCCTGCATCTGTCACCCAATGCGGACGATCTGGCCAGCACCGTTCACGAGCTGCAACGGCGTGGCGTGCCCGTGATCGCACTGGAGGGCGAGCCTGGGATGATCGGATTCCTCACGCGCCTGCCGTCCCCCTTGCCCGTTGTCGCGCCAGCGAACGCGGCGGCGTGGGCGACGGCGCACCCGGACGGCTTCGCGCTCATACACGGCGGAAAAAACATCGTGCCGGCGGGAACCCGCGTCGCCGTCAAGCTGGCGGACGGGTGGGAAGGACTGGTGCCCGCGTCCACGGTGGGACGCGGGGCGTACTGAGGTTACGCCGGCGCGTTCGCCGCGCGACGTTTGAGCAGGTGAGTGGCGACCCGGCCTGCCGCCAGGCGCGGGCAGCCATCGTCGCAGGCGATGGCGATGTTCCCTCGACCATAAGGCGCGTAGCGTGCCGGGTCGGTCGGGCCGAAAATGCCTACCGTCGTGGCCGAGGTGGCTGCGGCCAGGTGCATCACGCCGCAATCGGCGCTGATGTACGTGCCGGCGGCTTCGATGAAGGCCGCGAGCTTGCGCGGGTCACTCGTGTAGTACGTCGGATAGCCGCCGCCCAGCCGCGACTGGCCATCGGCGGAGACCAGCTCGACGACGCATGAGTCGCCGATCAGCGAGAGCAGTTCCTTCGTGAAGTCGCTCCACCAGTCGGTGGGCAGACGCTTGGAACCGGTGGCGTTGGGAAAAATGGCGACGACCGGCAAACCGCGCTCGTTCGCATCGTGCAGGACCCGCGCCATGGCCTCACGGCCGCTATGACGCTCCGTGTCGTTCAGGCGCACGTCGAGCATCGGTATGTCCGCCTCGATAGGCGCACCGAGGGCCCAGCGCAGTGCCTGGACCGGCCTGGCCGCCAGATGCGCGGCAAACCCGTCGGCGGGCATGGCATCGGTGCGCAACTGGAAGCGTGCCTTCGCGATACCGCTGGCGATGCGTCCCGACGACGATCCGGCAGCCGCGTCGATCACCAGGTCGTAGCGACGCGAACGCAGCTTGCGCACCACGCCGATGGTCGCGAACGGCCGGCGTGCCGCACGACGATCGAGGGCGGTGCAGTCGCCGACGATATCGAAGCCGCGAAACACCGATTGCGCCGCCGGCCCCGCGGAAAGAAGATCGACTTCCGCGCCGGGAAAGCGCCGCTCGATCTCTACCAGCAAAGGCGTCAGCAGCAGCGTGTTGCCCAACCGATGGTTGGGGCGACAGACCAGGATACGCTGGATACCCGACGCCGGCAGCTCACCCGCCCCGACCAGGTTCTTCGGCGGCGAGATCAGGTGCCGCGCCAGCCAGGCGCCGGCACGGCGGCGCCAGACGGCACCGCTGCCATGCATGGGCTTGCGGGCCGGCTCACTGGGCGAGGGGGGAGAGAACGAGGCGACAGGAGACATGGACGGCTCTCGGGAAGTCTGCCGCCTACGATGCCCTAGTAACCTTATGTCTTCCTGTCCGCGGCATGACGATTCGACTTTCGCGACCGCCAGCGCTCCGCCGCCCCGATAGCGACCGGCAAGCCAAGCAATACCAGCGGGTACTGCACCAACAGGCCGCCGACGATGGCGATGGCCAGGGGCTGCTGGATACCCGAGCCGCGGCCGATCGCAAGGGCCAGCGGCAGCAGGGTAAGGATCGCGGCGAAGGTGGTCATGCTGATGGGCCGGACGCGCAGGCGCACGGCGCGACGCAGGGCCGCCACCGGCGTCGAGGTGGATCGGCGGGCCACGTACGCGGAGACCAGGAAGATCGCCATCTCGGTACCGATACCCACGACCATGGTCAGGCCCATCATGGCGGTCACGTTCAGATCCACGCCGGTCAGCCACAACGCCAGGAATACCCCGGACGCCGACAGCAGCGATCCGGTAATCACCAACCCGGCGAGCCACATGTTGCGATACAGCAACATCAACAGCAGGAACTCGGCGAGGATCGCCGCGGCAAACACCTTGCGCAGTCCGGCGAAGGCGGTTTGCTGCTGTGCATAGAGACCGCCGAGTTCGTAGCGGGTGCCGGCCGGCAACAACCCGGGTTGAGCCAGCACCGCGCGCACCTTGGTCACCGCTGCGTCGATGCCGCCCCGATCGATGCGCGCCGTCACCGGCACCATGGTCTGCAGGTTTTCCCGGGTGATCTGCGCTTGCCCGGTGACGGGCACCAGCGACGCGACACGACGCAACGGAAAGACGTGGCCGTCGGGCGCGCGCAACGGCATGTCGGCGAGATCGGCGATGCGCCAGTGCAGCGCGCCGGGCATCGAGACGCGCACCCCGACCGCTCGCGTGACCATCGGCAACTGGGTGGCGACCACCCCTTCCAGCGCATCGCTCACGGTGCGCGCGACCAGGTCCGCGCTCACGCCTTCGGCGGCTGCCGCATCGTGATCGAGACGGATATCGAGTGCGTCGCCGGCGATACGCACACCGCTCTGTACTTCCACCAGACCCTCGGTGTGAGCGAGCTTGTCTGCCACCTGCGTCGCCGTGGCGCGTAGTGCCGTCTCATCGTCGCCATAAAGCTTCACTTCGATCGGCTGCGGCACGGCCGTGAGGTCGCCGATCAGATCTTCCATCAACTGAGCGGTCTCCACCTCGACGCCGGGCACATTGCGCAGCACGCTTTCGCGAACGTCGTCCATGACCTCACGCGTCGGCAAGGCATGGTCGCGAACGAGTCGGATAAAAATATCGCCGTGGTGCGACTGGCCCAGGTCACCGCCCAGGCCGCTGCCGAGGCGCCGCGAGAAGGTTTCGACATCGCGCCGGCTACGCAGGATCGACTCGATCTGCGCGACCTGCCGTTCGCTCTCGGTGAGCGACGTCCCCGGCTCGGTGTAGTAATCCATCACGAAGCCGCTTTCGTCCGCATCGGGCATGAAGCCGGTGGGCACCTGCGACGCGGCGAAGGCACCCGCCACCACAAGCAGCAGGGCGACCGCGCCCGGAATCCAGGGCCGGCGGCTCGCGACGCGATACGCTGCGCCGTGCCAGCGCACCAGTCCGCGCGCACGACCTCGACCGGGGTCCTTCCAGCGGGATACATCCAGCCAACGCGATGCAAGGTAGGGCACGATGAAGGCCGTCATCGCCCAGGAAACCGTCAGCGCGCAGGCCATCGTGACCGACAGCGCCCGCGAGAATGCACCGGTGACGCCGTCGAGATAGGCCAGCGGCACGAACACGATGAGCGTGGCGGCACTCGAGCCGGACAGCGGTGGAATGAACTCCCGCGCCGCCTCGAACAGGCTTCGCCGGGCGCCGGCTTCGTCTCCTGCATTCGCGGCGCGTGCGGCGCGGTGAGCGATGTGCTCGACCATGACCATCACATCGTCGATCACCAGACCGACCGCTGCCGCCATCCCGCCGAGCGTCATGATATTGAAGCTCATGTTCATGGCGCCGAGCAGGAGCACCGTCACGGCGAGCGTCGCGGGCACGACGATAAGGGCGATCGCGACGATCCGTCCGTTACGCAGGAACGCCCACAGGACCAGCGCCGCCAGCAGCAGGCCGATAGCGATGGCGTCGCGTACGCTGGCCGCCGCGTCGGTCACCAGTTCGCTCTGGTCGTACCATTTGCTCAAGGTCACGCCATGCGGAAGGGCCAGCGTCGCGAGGCGCGCCCTGACTTCGGCGGCAATGGCCACGGCGTTGCCGTCGGGCTGCTCGTAAACGTTGAACAGGACCGCCGGGCGACCATCTTCCGCCACGCGGGTCCACTGCGGCTCGACCCCCATGCGCACGGTGGCGACATCGGAAACATGAATCCAGCCGGCCTCGGTGCGACGCACGACGATGGCGCCGATGTCATGCAGGTCGCGCATCGGTCGATCCACCAGGGTCAGGAACAGCTTGTTGCGATCCTGCACCCGGCCCACCGCGCGAACCACGTTGGCGCCGCCGATCGCGCCGACCAGATCGTCCAGCGCGACCCCATGGGCAGCCAACTGGCGCGGGTCGGCTTCCACCTCGATCTCCGGCGTGTCGCCGCCTTGCACGCCGACGCGCGACAACCCCGGCACGGAGGCCAGCAAGGGCGCAATACGAAACTGCGCGAGCTCGCGCAGGCGGGCGGACGACACCGTATCCGAGCGAAGCGCATACGACACGATAGGGAAGACGGTGGGATCCATGCGACGTACGTCGTACGTGACCCCGGCCGGAAGGCTGGTGACCACACGTGCGATCGCCGCGTCGACCAGCAGCGTCGACGCCACCATGTCGCGTCCCCAGCCGAAATCGACCGACACCTGGGCCGCTCCGCGCGACGTTTCCGAGCGTACGCCTTCGACACCCGGCACCGTGCGAATCGCTTCCTCCACGGGGCGTGTGACCAGCAAGGCCATCGTGTCGGCCGGACGATCGCCCGCGTCGAGATCGACGACGATACGTGGGAAGGCCACCTGCGGGAACAACCCCACGGGCAGCGACCACCCGGAGACCGTGCCGGCGATCGCCAATGCCATGGCGAGCAGGAGCAGAGTACGGGCGTGGCGGAAAAGGAAGCTTTCGCTGCTCACCGTGACCCCGCCGGACGAACCTGCATGCCTTCGTCCAGTTGGGCGGCGCCCACCGTAACCAGGGCATGCGATGCATCGATCGGGCCCTCGACGAGCGCTTCGTCGCCCCGTTGCGCGACCACCGTCACGACCACGCGATGCGCCTTACCCTGCACGATCTGCCACACGGCACGCGCGTCGTCGTCGCCGACGACGGCGTCGGCGGGTGTGCGCCAGCCCTCGCGTACGCCGACAACGATCTCCGCGCGATACGCCGCGCCCTGCACCAGGGGAGACGACGCCGCCACCCTGACCTCCACCAGACGCGACACCGGATCGACCACGCCCGCTACCGCGGTGACGCGTCCGCCAAGGGCCACGCCTCCGGATAGTGCGTGCAAGGCGACGGCGTCGCCCGCGTGCACCTTGAGCATATCCGCCGGTTCGATACCGCCGGCAAAGCCGATCCGGGCGTCTTCGGCGAAGGCCATCAACGCCGCACCTGCGGTCACCAGCGCGCCGCGCTGCGCTTCGATACCGAGCACGGTCCCGTCTTCGGGCGCACGCAAGACGTTGTCCGGTGTGTCCTGCGCGGCGAGCGCCGCTTCGGCATCGTGCAGCGCCTTGTCGGCCTGGGCCAACTGGTCGTTGGTCGCCAGCCGGTCGCCAAGCAACCGCGCGACGCGATCGCGTTGCTCCTGTGCCACGGTCACGCTCGATCGCGCCGCGACCCGTGCCGCCACGGCCGCCTTGCTCGGCGCGAATACAGCGAGGCGTTGTCCGGCGCGCACGTGTTGACCGACGACGACGTCCACGCCGGTCAGGGTTACGTCGAGCGGCAGGGTCAGCACGCGTGACCCGCCACGGCCCGCGGCACCTTGCCCGTAGGACACGATCACATCGTCGACGCTGCCACGCGCGGGCATGATCTGGCGGATCACCGCACTCGGAGTCAGGCCCGCACCGTCCGCGTCGGCCCGACCGCCACAGGCGGCGAGTCCGGCGCAGATCGTCGCAACGACCAGGGAGAGAAGAAGTCGGTTCATGGATTCATCCGTGGTGGCAGCGAGTCGGGCAGGCCCGCGCCGGTCAAGGCATCGAGAGCGATGCGCTGCTCCCTGCGATAGAGATCCCGGGTAACGTCGTTGGCAACCTGACCCAGCGTTGCCACGCTGAGATCGCCATAGGTGGACGCGTCGATATCGCCCCTGGCGAAAGCGCGGCTCGCCGCATCCAGCGGCGCGGTGTCGGTCACCTCGCGTGCGGCGACTTCGTTCACGACGATCGATGCGAGCAGTACCCGGGCGTCCGCCGCCGCCGCATCGATGCGAGCCGTGTACTCGTCGTGCAGTTGCTGTCGCGTCGCCTCGGCCATGGCGATCTTGCCTTGTTGGCGATCGAACAGCGGAAGGTCGAACGACACCGCCGGGCCGATGTTGAGCACCTTGCTACTGTCGCGCGACGCGTTCATGCCGATGGAAAGCGGCGCGAACCGACTGAGGATCGCGCCGCGCAGGCGGGCTTCCTGTGCCGCGTAGCCGAAGCGGAGTGCCGCCAGATCGGGACGATGTTCGCCCATCGATGCAATGGTCGACTCCGCCTGGGCAACGTCGAAGGGAGGCAGCGGTGGCAGAGGCGCCAAGGGCAACGGCGCATCGGGAGACAGTCGCATCATGCCGGCCAGCTCCCCACGTTGGGCACGCAGGGTATGCCGCGCGTCGTCGCAGGCGGTGCGTGCGTCGCTTGCCGCGACGAACACGGCGCTGGCCGCGCCGGACGCCTCGTCGCCCCGGGCCACGGCGGTGCGCAGCGACGCCGCGCGTGATGCCAGTCGCTCCGCCGAGGCTTCCTGCAACGCGAGCCGGCGCTCACCGTCGACAATGTCGACGACGAGTTGCCTTGCGCGCGACAGCGCGACCCAGGATTCCCACAACAGCTGTGCGTCCGTCGACGATGCCGAGGCCCGGGCCTCGTCGCGCCGCGCGCCACGCGCGACCAGCCCCTGCAGGCTCTGCGCGAAGCCGGCCGACCATGCCGGCACGTCGCCTGCGCCGGAGACCAGGAAGCCCAGGTTCGCCTGTACCGAGGGATTGGGCAGGATCGACGCGTCGAGGACCTCGGCCTGGGCGATGCCCCGCTGGTCGCGCGCGGCAGCCAGTGTGGGATTGTTGATCCACACCAGACGCAGGACGGCGGCCTCGTCGTACGGCGCATGTACGCCGTCCGCCCCCTGCAGGTCTTCGACACGAGGGGCAAGGTCGGGATGCGAGGCGAGCGGCAGCGGTCGGTACGATGCGCAACCGCCGGACACCACGACCAGAAGGCTGGCGAGGACACGGCCACAGGCCGCTTTCGCGAAGGCACGCATGAAGGGCCATCCCAAGGCAATCGATGTCCCGGAGGTTAGGTATCGGTCCTTAGCGCAAACTGTCAGGCGGGCCGTTTTTTTGCAGCGCGCGTTAAAAAGGGATGGTGACGCGAACCAACAGGCCATGGACGGACGCGGCGTCGAGCAGCTCGACGGAGGCCGCGTGGAGGCGGGCCGCCCGCTGCACGATCGACAGGCCAAGACCGAAGCCGTCGCCGAGGCTGGTCGCCTCCCGGTGAAAACGCTCGAAGACCGCCTCGCGCCGCTCGGCGGGAATGCCAGGACCGTCGTCGGACACTTCGATCACCGCCGCCGGGCCGGCGTACCTCACTTCAAGGCTGACATGACCTCGCCGCGGTGCGTGCCGCAGCGCATTTTCGACAAGGTTGCGCATGAGCGCATCGAGTGCCGGACCGTACCCGACAAGCCATACGGGCAAAATCGGCAGCTTCAGTTCCAGGCTGGCGCCGTCCGCATGATGGGTCGCTCGCAGGACATCGACGACCGCGCGTGCAACCGCGCAGAGGTCGACGCGTTCGCGCGGCATGTCGGTGGTGTCCTCGAGCCGGGCGAGGAGGAGCAACTGCTCCGTTCGGTGCGCCAGCGACTGCAGGCTGGCGTACGCCTCCGGCAGGGACACGCCGCCATCGAAGGCGCTGCCCAGGATCGCACTGTCGAGGTTGATCATGGTCGACGCCAGCGGCGTGCGCAGCTCGTGCGCCACGTCGGCACTGAAACGCCGTTCCCGTTCGAGCGCGTGACCCATCCTCTGGAACTGCCCGTTCAACGCGTCCACGATGGGCTGGATCTCCTGCGGCGCTCCGTGCAGAACTACCACTTCGCGGCAGGCGGTGGAACGATGGCGCAGCAGGTCGGCCAGGGTGACCAGCGGCGCGAGTGCGCGACGCACCGACCAGCGCAGCGCGAGCACCAGCAGGGGAATGCCTAGCAATAGCGGTACGGCATGCTCCATCCATAGCGCGCGCAGAACGTCACGACGGCTGTCGTAACGCTCGCCGGCCGTCACCGTGATGCCTTGGGCGGTATCCCTGTAGGTATAGAGGCGCCAGCGGCGCCGGTCGATGTGGACGTCGCGGAAGGCGGGGCCGCCGGCGAGCGCTACGCCAAGCGAGCGCATATTACCGGTGACAAGCAAGACCTCCCCATCCGCATCCACGACCTGGTAGCCCACTTCGACTTCGTGTGTCGGTGTCTCGCCAAGATGACCCGCGACCGGTACATCGGGCAGTGGCTGGCCCGAACCGCTGGCGAGGTGGCCCAGACCGGTCCGCGAAATCATCGTGTCGAGTCCGAATGCCGCCTGCGCCAGCCGGGCATCGCAAAGCGCGTTCACCTCCGCGAGCGTCTGCCGGGCGGCAAGCCAGCCGGTCGGAACCAGCACCGCGACGGCCAGCAGTCCGATCGACCAACGTAGCCGCGACGCGATGCTGGCCCGACTCATGTGATGTCTCGAGGCACCATGTAACCGAAACCACGAACGGTGTGGATCGCCTCGGGGCTGAGCTTGCGCCGGAGGGCGTGGACCAGGACTTCCAGCGCGTTGGGGCTGACATCCGATTCCATGCCGTACACGGATCCCTCGATCGACTCACGGCGCACGATCTTGCCCTGCCGTTCCATCAGCAGGCGCAGCAACGCGAACTCACGGCGGGTCAACTCGACCCGTTGATTCCGGTAGATCACCTCGAGCGAGCTCAGGTTGAGCGAAAGCGCGCCCGATTCGAGCTGGTTGTCCGCCAGGCCCTGGGCCCGCCTGGCCAGGGAACGGATGCGCGCGGCAAGCTCGTCGAGGTGGAAGGGCTTGGTCATGTAATCGTCCGCACCTGCGTCCAGGCCCTGGACACGCGATTCGACACTGTCGCGGGCGGTCATGACCAGGATCGGCGTCTTGACCTTGAGCCGGCGCGCTTCGGTGATTACTTCGATGCCGTCTTTCTCCGGCAGCCCGAGATCCAGGAGCACGAGATCGACGGACTGGTTGCGCAGCGCCTCGAGCCCTTCCGCACCGGTACGTAGCCAGGTGACGGTATAGGCAAGGTGCTCCAGTGCCCGCTTGATGGCTGTGCCGAGCCGGACGTCGTCCTCGACTACGATGATGTTCACGATCCACGTCCTCGATGACACGCACAGGTTGGGTGATTATCCGAGGGTCGGCCTTAGTCTTCGCTTAGCCTCGCCTTGTAAGCGTGCGGTAAGCCGGGGTCGGCAGCCTGTGATCGCCTCCCGTCGGAACCCATCATGACCCTATTCGTCGAAGGACTGCGCAGTGGCCTGGCCGGACCTTTTACCTTCACGGTACCCCAGGGACAGTGCCTCGCCATCACGGGTGCGTCGGGATCCGGCAAGACGGTTCTGCTACGCATGATCGCGGACCTCGACCCGCACGAAGGAAAGGTCGTCTTCGCCGGCACCGACCGCGCTTCCCTGCCCGCTCCGGCATGGCGACGCCTGGCCGGCCTGGTCCCCGCCCGCAGCGGCTGGTGGGCGGACACGGTCGGCGAACACTTCCCATCCGCACGCGAAGCGGAGTGGCAGGCGCTCGCCGCCGAACTGCTGGTCCCGAAGGCGCTCTTCGCGCGATCCATCGAGGATGCTTCCACTGGTGAGCGCCAGCGCCTTGCGCTGATCCGGGCGCTGCTCGCCGCCCCCCGTCTACTCCTGCTCGACGAGCCGACCGCTTCGCTGGACCCGGTGTCCACCCGAGCGGTCGAAACCGTCGTCTCGCAACGGATCGCCGCGGGCACCACGGTCATCTGGGTGACTCACGACGCGGCGCAGGCCGGTCGGGTCGGCCACATGGCGCTGCAAATGCGTAGCGGCGGCGTGCTTGCGCCATGACGCCGCTCACCCTGCACGCGGGCGATATCGCGATCGCCGCCATCCTGCTCGTAGTCGACGCTGCGCTGTCGATCGGTCTGCGTCTGCGCTTTCACCGGGCGCTGGCTATCGCGTCGGTACGCATGGTGGTCCAGCTGGTCGCCGTCGGTTACCTGCTCCGTTACGTGTTCGCGGGCCACTCGCCCTGGCTGACCGCCGCGCTCGTGCTAGCCATGTCCCTGGTCGCCGTCCGTGAAGTGGCCGTCCGCCCCGTACGTCGATTGGCGGGTGGCAACGCGGCGGTGGCCTTGCCCAATGTGCTGGGCGTGGTCCTCCTTACCGCTTGCTTCGCCCTGTTGACCGCCATAAGGCCGCACCCGTGGTACGACGCCCGCTACGCCATTCCACTGGTCGGCATCCTGCTCGGCAGCATCCTCAATGCGGCGAGCATCGCGCTGGCGGGCGTGCTCGACAACGTGCGCCAGCAACGTGATGCGATCGAAGCCCAGTTGATGCTCGGGGCAGGCTTTGGCACGGCGACGGCTCCCCTGCTCCGCCGTTCGATCCGCGCAGCCATGGTGCCGGTGATCAACCAGATGGCGGCCGCCGGCGTGATTACCCTGCCCGGCACCATGACCGGCCAGCTGCTCGCCGGCGCCGACCCGCTCGACGCGGTGAAATACCAGATCCTGCTCCTGATCCTCCTCACGGGGGCGAGTTGCCTTGCCGCTGTAGGCACCGCCTATGCCGCCGTGGCAAAGCTGCGAGACAGCCGCGATCGGCTCCGACTGGACCTGCTGCGCTAACCGGGCATCGCTGTATTGCGAATCATTCTCATTAGTCTTACGATAGTCGGCATCTCGGGCTAACCCCCGCGCCGCGCCTCCTCATCCAGGGCATCAACGAAGTCCACTCCCCGTGAGCCACCGGCCCGCGCCGGGCGGATGCGTGCGCGATTCGGCCCGAAGCCACTTTGTTCATTGCCACGCAAGGGAATCATCCATGGCCTTCATCAAGAGCCGCAAGCACGCCGCGCCTGCCGCGCGCACCGTCGGTGCGGCGGTCCTCCTGACCTTCGCCCACGCCGCCGTCGCTGCCGACACCGTCGATGCGCCGCCGCAGCAGGCCAAGACCAGCGACGTGCAGGCACTCCCCGGCATGCAGGTGGAGGCGGACCGCTCCAGCGACTTCCGCGTCGAGAAAGTCTCCTCGCCCAAGTTCACCCAGTCCCTGCTGGACACTACGCAGACGATCCAGGTGATCGGCAAGGAACTCATGAAACAGCAGGGCGCGACGACGTTGACCGAGGCACTGCGTAACAGCCCGGGTGTCGGCACCTTCTACGTAGGCGAAAACGGCGCGACCAATACGGGCGATTCGATCTACATGCGCGGCTTCGATACGTCGAGCAGCATCTTCGTCGACGGCGTGCGCGACGTCGGCACGGTCTCGCGCGACGTGTTCAATATCGAGCAGGTCGAAGTCACCAAGGGGCCGGACGGCACCGAGTACGGCCGCACGGCGCCGACCGGCGCGATCAACCTGGTGACCAAGCAGCCAGTGCTCGGCAGTGGCCAATCCGGCTCGCTACAGGGTGGCAGCGGCCAACGCCGCCGCGGCACGGCCGACATCAACCAGCAGCTCGACAGCAGCACCGCGGTACGCCTGAACGTGATGGACCAGAAGAGCGGCGTGTACGGTCGCGACAAGATCGAGAACAACCGTTGGGGCATCGCGCCGTCGCTGGCCTTCGGCCTGGGCACGCCGACGCGCGTGTATATCGACTACCTGCATATCAAGCAGAACAACGTGCCCGACGGCGGCGTGCCGACGATCGGCCTGCCCGGCTACAGCAGCCCGGATGCACGCGCCTTCCTCAACGATGCCGCGAAGGTCGATCCGAACAACTACTACGGCACCGACCAGGACCACGACCATGTCACCCAGGACATGCTCACGGTCGTCCTGGAGCACGATTTCAGCGACAAGGTGGCTTTGCACAACACGGCTCGCTGGGGACGCACCACGCAGGACTACCTGCTCACATCGTTCATGGGCGCCACGGCGAACCTGCTCACGCCGAATCCGGCCGATCCGTCGACATGGACGATCTCGCGCAACCTGCCCACGTTCAAGCACCAGTCCAATCGCATCGCCACGAACCAGACCAACGTCACGGCGACGATCGAATCGGGCGGCTTCACGCAGGACATCAGCGCCGGCATCGAACTGACCTCGGAACAGGCCCGCGCCATCGGCATGGGCCCGCTCAATGGCAGCGTCTGGCCGGCGGCGAACCTGTACCACCCCGACGGCGACGTGGGCGGCCTGACCTATGGCGAAACCGGGGCGCTGAGCAACGGCAAGACGAACACCGCAGGCGCGTACTTCTTCGACACGCTGAAGTTCGGCGAGCATTGGCAGGTGAATGCCGGCGTGCGCCTGGACCACTACAAGACCGACTTCTCCAGCCTGGTCGCCTGCGGCGCGCGTAACACGCCGGCCTGCGGCACACGACCTGCCGGCAGCATCGTGCAGGGTGTCGACACCAGCAGCAGCGACAATCTGAAGAACTACAAGATCGGCGTGCTGTACAAGCCGGCAGCCAACGGCAGCATCTACGTCAACTTCGCCCAGTCGCAGCAGCCGCCGGGTGGCAACACGCTCACCCTTTCGTCGGCCGCCAACAGCGCCGACAACCCCAACTTCGATCCGCAGAAGGCGCGCACGGCCGAGCTAGGCACGAAGTGGGATCTGCTCGATTCGCGGCTGTTGCTGACCGGCGCGCTGTACCGCACCACGGTGACCAACGATCTGGTCCAGGATCCGACCGATCAGCTGTACTACCAGGTCGGCAAGAAGCGCGTGCAGGGCGTGGAAGTCACCGCGATCGGCAAGCTGACCGACGACCTCGCGATCAGCGCCGGCTTCACTACGATGAACGCCACGGTCGCCCATGGCCCCGGCGTCACCGCCAACGGTTCGGACGACCTGGCCTATACGCCGAAGAAGGCGTTCACCTCGTGGGTGACCTACCACCTGCCGTTCAACCTGACGATCGGTGGCGGCGGCCGCTACTCGGGGGCGCTCGAGCGCGGTACCGATGGCGCCGTGGGCACGCCTGCCTACACCCGTGCCTACTGGGTGTTCGACGCCATGGCCAGCTATCCGATCAACCGCAACGTCGACCTCCAGCTCAACGTGTACAACCTCTTCGACAAGGACTACGTGTCCGCGATCAACAAGAGCGGCTATCGTTACACTCCGTCCACGCCGCGCTCGGCCATGCTGACCGCGAACGTCCGTTTCTGATTCAGCGAAGGAAACACCGCCCATGCTGCTGCATATCCCCGAAGTCCTGAGCAAGGAACAGGTCGCCGGGATGCGCGGCGCCATGGACGCCGCGGAGTGGACCGACGGTCGCCAGACCGTCGGTCCACAAGGCGCGAAGGTGAAGCGCAACCTGCAGTTACCCGATGCGTCGCCGCTGCGCCGCGAACTCGGCGACATCGTGGTGGCGGCACTCGCGCGCCATCCGCTGTACCACGCCGCCGCGCTGCCCATGCGCACGCTTTCGCCGCGCTTCAATCGCTACGAAGGCGGTGGTGAATACGGTTTCCATATCGACGGTGCCGTCATGGCCACCGGCCAAAGCGATGTGCAGGTACGCAGCGACATTTCCTGCACGCTTTTCCTCAGCGAGCCCGAGGAGTACGACGGCGGCGAGCTGATTGTCAGCGACACCTATGGCGAGCATGAAGTGAAGCTGCCCGCCGGCGATGCCATCGTCTATCCGTCTTCCAGCCTGCACAAGGTCACGCCGGTCACGCGCGGCGCACGCATCGCCTCGTTCTTCTGGGTGCAGAGCCTTGTGCGCGATGACGGCGCGCGACGGCTCTTGCTGGAGCTGGATACGGCCATTCGCACGCTCTCGGCCAGCGCCGCGGACCAGGCTTCGATCCTGCAATTGACGGGTGTCTACCACAACCTGCTGCGTCGATGGGCGGAAACCTGAGCCAAACAAAGGTAGGCAGGGGCGCCCTCGGGGGCGGATAATTGGCGCCCCCTGATGTCCTTGGCTCCCCGACGCATGTTCCAACCTGGTCAACGCTGGATCTCCACCGCCGAACCCGAGCTCGGCCTCGGCACCATTCTTCGCGTCGAAGGACGCGGCGTGCAGGTCCTCTTCGCCAAGGCGGGCGTGCTCCGCCCCTATGCCACCGACAGCGCACCGTTGATCCGCGCCGAGTTTCGCGCCGGCCAACGCGTGTCGGGCAAGGGCATCGCCTTCCTCGTCGAACGCATCGAAGAGCGCGAAGGCCTCTTCGTCTATCGCGGCGAAGGACGTGAACTGGAAGAAGGCCAGCTCGACGACGAGCAGGCCCTGTCGCAGGCCGACGACCGCCTCATCGGTGGCCGTACCGATACCAACGAGAGCTTCGACTTGCGCCTGGACGCCCTTCGCCGCCGCGCCGACGCACGCCGTTCCGCCGCCTGGGGCCTCGAATCGGCCCGCATCGGTCTGGTCCCGCACCAGCTGCGCGTCGCCGGCATCGCCGCCGCACGCCGTCCACCACGCATCCTGCTGGCCGACGAAGTCGGCCTTGGCAAGACCATCGAAGCCGGCATGATCCTCGCGCGCCAGCTGGCCGCGGGGCGCGCCGGCCGCGTGCTCGTGCTGCTGCCCGAGACCCTGGTTTACCAGTGGTTCGTCGAGCTGCTGCGCCGCTTCAACCTGTCCTTCGCCATTTTCGACGAGGAGCGCTGCGAGGCCATCGAACAGTCCAACGACGGACGCAACCCGTTCGAAGACGACCAGCTGGTGATCGCCGACTTCGCCTTCCTCGAATCCGCGCCCAAGCGCGCACGCCAGCTGGCCGAAGCCGGTTGGGACCTGATGGTGGTGGACGAAGCGCATCACCTGGAGTGGACGCCCGAAGCGGCCAGCCCGCGGTATCGCCTCGTGGAAGAGCTGGCCAACGCGACGCCGGGCGTCATCCTGCTCACCGCCACGCCCGAACAGCTGGGCCGCGCCGGGCACTTCGCGCGCCTGCGCCTGCTCGATCCCCAGCGCTATAGCGATCTTGACGCCTATCTTGCCGAATCCGCCGAATACGGCGAGCTCTCCGACGTGGCCAACGCACTGGCCGACGGCAAGCCCTTGTCGGCCGAGCACCGTGCCCTTCTCGCCACTCGCTTCAAGGGCGACCGCGAACTCGCCGGCCTGCTGATGCGCGACGATGCGCACGCCGAACTGCTTGCCGCCCTCATCGATCGCCACGGCACCGGTCGCGCGATGTTCCGCAACCGCCGTGCCGGCATCGGCGGCTTTCCGCGCCGCGTGCCGGAGATCCTCGCGATCGATCCGGAAACCCTCGACGCCGGTCGGCGCGACGCCTTGCTCGCCGAGTTCCGTGCAGACATCCAGAACGCGGCTGCCCATCTCGAGTTCGACTACAACGACGACCCACGCCTTGAAGCCCTGATCGACCTGCTCGACGCGCACCCGTCCGACAAGTTCCTGCTGATCTGCCGCAGCCAGGCCAAGGTGCTCGCGATCGAAGACGCGCTGCGCACGAAGAGCGGCGTCGGCGTCGCGCGTTTCCACGAAGGCCTCGGCATCGTGCAGCGCGACCGCAACGCGGCGTTCTTCGCCCAGCCCGATGGCGCCCGCCTTCTGCTCTGTTCCGAGATCGGTTCGGAAGGTCGTAACTTCCAGTTCGCCCACCGCCTGGTGATGTGGGACCTGCCGCTGGATCCGGACCTGCTCGAACAGCGTATCGGTCGACTCGACCGCATCGGCCAGCGCCACGACATCGTCGTGCATGTGCCGGTAGTCGAGCAGAGCGCCCAGCACGTGCTCGCCCGCTGGTATGACGAAGGCCTCGACGCCTTCCGCTCCAGCCCGGCCGATGGCCGCGAACTGCTGCGTCGTTTCGGCGACCTGCTCGCCAACCTCGCCGACGAGCACGCTCGTGAGGACGACGCGCGCGACCAGGAGCTCGACGCGCTCATCGCGGAAACACGCGGTGCCCATGAGGAACTCTCCGCCCTGATCCACGCCGGCCGCGACCATCTGCTCGAATTGGCCGCCAGCCGCGACCCGCACGCCGACGACATCGCCACCAGCTTCGCCCGCGAAGACCAGGATCCGGCACGCGATGCCTTCATCCAGCGCCTGTTCGAAACCTACGGCGTGCATACGGAAGAACTCGCCCCCGACATCGTGCTTCTCGACCCGCAGTACCTGTCGACCGATGGCCTGCCGGGCTTTGCCGACGGCCCGCTCTCGGTGACCTTCTCGCGCGATGTCGCGCTGGCCCGCGAAGACCTGCCGCTGCTACGCATGGACCACCCGATGGTCTACGCCGCGGTCGACCTGCTCGTCAGCGGTGAAACCGGCAACGCCGCCTTCCTCGTCGACGATGCGCTGCCCGTGCGTACGGCGCTGCTGCAGACGGTCTACGTGCTCGAGATCATTGCCGATCGCGCGCTCGACGCCGGCCGCTTCCTGCCGACCACCCCGCTCGTTGTCGCCGTGGATACGAAGCTGTCGGAGCGCCCGGGCTTTCGTCCGAGCGACGTCGCCCTACGCCGCGCCCCGGATCGCAATATCGAAGTGGCCCGCTTCCGCAAGTTCCTGTCCAAGCTGGTGCCGCCGATGCTCGAGCACGCTCTCGACATCGCCGAGGGCCGTGCGGAAGTGCTCAAGTACGAAGCGCTGGACGCTGCGAAGCTCGAACTCGACGCCGAGCATGCACGCCTGGTCGCCCTGCGCGCGGTGAATCCGTCGATCGCCGCGGCGGAAGTGGACGCGATCGCCAGCGAACGCGACGCCCTGCTGGCGGCGATCCCCCAGGCGCGTCTGCGCCTGGACGCCGTGCGCTTCGTGGTCAGCCCGGACTTCCTGTCCCTGCGCTGAGGCTCAGGAAAAGCGGCGTGGCGGTGGTCTTACGCCCCACGCCCACAACAGCAGCAGTCCCGCCAGAAGCCCACCCAGGTGGGCGAAATGCGCCACACCGGACAACGTGCCGGTGACGCCGAACACGAGTTCCGCCAGGCCATAGAGCGTGACGAACAGCCACGCGGGGATGCCGACCGGAATCGGGATCATCATCAGTTTCTCGCGCGGGAACAGCATCGCGAACGCGCCGAGCAGACCGAAGATCGCACCCGATGCACCAACCGTCGGGAACACACGGTCGGGCTGGAACCAATACATGATCGCCAGTTGGGCGAGCGACGCCGCGACCAGGCAGGTGAAGTAGTAGATGATGAAGCGGCGCTGGCCCATGACCCGCTCGATCAATCCACCGAACATGTACAAGGCATACATGTTCAGCAGAATGTGCATGACCGATCCATGCATGAAGCCGTAGGTGATCAGCTGCCACGGACGGAACCCGATGCCGGCCACATTGCCGTTGCCAAGATCCACCGCGATGTCGTGACCGACGGGCCACAGCGCGAACCATTTGCTCAGCGCCAGCGTGGTGTCGTCCTGCAGCAGTTGCTGAAGGATGAACACCAGGACGTTCGCGATGAGCAGGTTTCGCGTGACCGGAGGCAATTTAGTCGGCATCGTCGGGGTCCGGTCAGCTGCTTAACGGGGTGGGCTGCAGGATCTCGATCCAGTACTGGTCCGGATCGCGAATAAAGGCGATGTGGCGCATGCGGCCATCGCTCAAACGTTTCTGAAAGGCAACGCCGAGCGCCTCGAACCGTGCGCATGCCACGTTCACGTCCGGCACGCTCACGCACAGGTGCCCGAAGCCGCGCGGCTCGCTGTTGCCGTTGTGGTACGCGAATTCCGCATCCTGCTCCGTTCCGTGGTTGTGCGTCAGCTCGAGCACGCCGGGCTGCGACAGCACCCAGCGCTTACGTGCCTCGTCGTCGTCCGGGATCACGCTACGGTCGCCGACCAGGACAAGGTAGACGATGGTGAACTTCGCCTCGTCGTAAACATGCCTGTACACCGGGGTGAACCCGAGCACGCGCGTGTAGAAATCCAGCGAGACATCGAGGTCGCGCACGCGGATCATGGTGTGGTTGAACACGAAGCCGTGGGTCGCGGCATCCGGCGTGGCGGTCACGCCGGGCAGCGACGTGAGGTCGGCGAGGGACATGGGCGTATTCCTTGGGACAATGCCCAAGGGTGGCTGCCCCGGGGCGGCAATTCAAGCGCGGCGAGGAAGCCGGCTGCCGCACCGAGCGACTCAGCGCCGCCTGGGTCCGATCGATAGCAGGAACAGCACCACGGCCAACGCCACGTAGGCAGCGACGAACTGCCACACCACGGCACGGGCACCTGCCTCGAGCAGCCACGGCAGGTATACCGCACCGATCGGCTCGACCGAGTGGATGATGCCGAACGCCGTCAGCACGGCGCCGATCGCCACGATACCGGAAGCCTTGCGCACCTCCCCGTCGATCATGGCCACCACGAAGCTGGCCCACACCATCGACGTGATGATGAAACCGTTGCCGAGGATGAATATGACCGCCAGCGCCGAAATGCCCTGGCCAGCCTCCCCGTACAACGCGGCGAAGTGGACGGGATCGACGATGGACGGATCGCCCAGCTTGATCGCGAGCATCCGCGCGATCGCCGGGAAGAAACTGAAGACCACGGCGCTCGCATAGCGCAGGGGAGTGGCTTCGAAGGCCTGCGTGGTGATGCTGATCGAGATGAACACCAGGATCGGCGCAAGGACGGCCACGGGGAGCAACTCGACCAGGTTCGCCAGGTAGCCGAACACACCGCCCAGCCCGATGACCAACCCGGTGACCAGCGTATAACCCGTGCGTGCGCCCATGGCCTTGTAGGCAGGCTGGCCGATATAAGGCGTGGTCTGCGCCACGCCACCGCACATACCTGCGACCAACGTCGCGAGAGCCTCCACCAGCAGGATGTCCCGGGTGGGATAGTCGTCGCCCGCGGCACGCGCGCTTTCGGTCACGTTGATGCCACCGACGACCATCAACAGGCCGAACGGCAGGATCAACGGCAGGTACGGCACGGTGGCCGGTAAGCCGTCGATGAAGCCGAGCGTCGGTAGCGGGAAGCCGAGGCGCCATTGCCAGGCGCCGGGCGAGTGGTAGCCGGTGCCGAGTAGACCCGACGGTCCCAACCCGTAGTAAAGAACCACCCCCACAATGAAGGCACCGAGCACGCCTGGCATCCCGAACGGAAGCCGCCGCCTGGCGACCAGCGCGTAGAGCACGATGCCCAGACCCGCGAATCCCACCACGGGAACACGGAGGATCTCCACCAGTGGCAGGAAGCCCATCAACACCAGCGCGATACCGGCGATGGATCCGAGCAGGCCCGCCCGAGGCACGGTGCGCTGGACCCAGGCGCCGAAGAACGAAAGCACGAACTTCAGCCCGCCCATGACAACCAGCGAGGCCATGCCCAGATGCCAGGTCGCCTCCCCTGCCGCGAGCGGATCCATGCCACCCTGGCGGTAGCCGGCGAACGCGGGACCGAGGACGAGCAGGGCCATGCCGATCGTCGTCGGTGCGTCGATGCCGAGCGGCATCGCCGTGACGTCGTGTCGGCCGGTGCGTGCGGCCAGCCGGTGCGCCATCCACGTATAGGCAAGATTGCCGAGCAGCACGCCGAGCGCCGTACCCGGAAACATGCGCCGGAAGACGATATCGGCTGGCATACCGAAAATGCCGATGAGTGCTGTCGCCATGAAGGCGAGCAGCGAAAGGTTGTCGACGACGAGCCCGAGTACGCCGTTGAGGTCACCGCCACCGAAGCGACGACGTGCGGATGGATTCGTGGCCATCAAAACGAGACCTCCGCGGGCTGGGTGACGCGAAGGACGGACTGGTCACCGGTCTTCGCCTTCCAGGCCGTGCGAATGGCATCGACCGCCTCGCGCTGCGCGATACCGTCGGGATAGAGGAGCACGATGACCTTCGAACGCAGGCGCTCCGGCTCGGGCTGCCTGCTGCCCTGCCACTGGCCGTAGGCATCGACGACCGTCAGGCCGCTGGGGAAGCGTGGCGTCACTTCCTTGTCCAGGAAAACGCGCCACTCGGCCTCGCTGACGCCGTCGACGCGACCTGCCGCGCCCAGACCGAAATACAGTTCCGTACGCACCCACCCCGAGGTCACGGCCGGATGGGCGGCATCGCCCGCCAGCGTTGGCGACGTGGTCGGCATGTGCGCCGTACAGCCGGCGCAGGCCAGCATCACACCGAGGAACACCCCTGCCATCGCTTTCATGCACACCCCTTTGGACGTCTGTACGTCTGGACGCTCCGAGCGTACAGGGCCAGCGCGGGAACGGGAATGCCGGCGGATGGCGCCGCGGGGCTTTCGCCGTCGAAGCGGCTCCGACAAGGGCGAGGCGCATGCCAGCGAGACACGGGGTCAGGTGCTGGGCATGCCGGGCATTCTTTCGCACCTTGCGCCTCGCTCGCCTTCGGCTTCGCGGGCTCGGCTTCGCCATCGCTTTGTACACTTGGGCGTCTCGCGGGGAGACCTTGGCGCCCACCCTCGCTGCTCAAACAGGTCCTCCGCGTTCGACAAGGAAAGGCCGCTAACCGCGGCCCATGTACCTATTTGGCCTACGGCCGCTCCACTTGTGCGGAACTCGCCTCGAGGGTGGACGCCAAGGTCTCTCACGACGATACGGTCAGCTGGCGGGAGAGCCGTTGTGTGGTGCCGTCGTCGGCCCCGGCCGCGCCTGGAACATCCGGGCGAAGCGAAAGCGGTTGCTGGTATCCGGTTGCCCAACACCTTCGTAGCGCTAGTGTCGCCGTGCTTGCCGGTGATGCCGCCGCGCGCTTTGGCTCGGCCCACGCGAGCCTCACGGTTCGGGAGAGTCTTCGGTGCCCACCCTCGAGGCGAGTTCCGCACAAGTGGAGCGGCCGTAGGCCAATTAGAACATGGGCCGCGCAGCGGCCTTCCGCACCGAACGCGGAGGACCTGTCTGAGCAGCGAGGGTGGGCACCGAAGGCTCTGCGCCGCCACGTCCGAGCCCGCCGCCGCGGCATCAGCCGCTGAGTGAACCGATGCCTTCGGCGTCCCCGGAATGCCGCGATGAACCTATTTTTTCTTCTTGGCGGTGGCGGCGAGGGATTTTTCACGGATGGCCTTGAACTCGCTGCCTTCCTTCCACGCCGGCCAGACATCGCTGTCGGCGAGTTTTTCGCCGAGGGAGTAGAAGGCCTTGACGTTCTGCGTGACGCCGTCGAAGTTCCAGCGCATGTCGTAGACGTCGGTCGGCTGGTGGTAGTGGTTCTTCACGTAGTCTTCGGAGGCCGCTTCGCCCGCGGCCTTGCCGCCGACGACCATGTCGATGCCACCGCTGGCGGCGAGCGCGGGAACGCCCGCCTTGGCGAAATTGAAATGATCGGAGCGGAAATAATGGCCTTTCTCGGGTGACGCGTCGCCGCTGACGACGCGGCCGTCGGCCTTCAGTACATCGGCGAACATGTCCTCGAGATCGCCCTGGCCCAGGCCGACCACTTCCATGTCCCTGGTCGGGCCGGTGATCGGCAAGGCGTCCATGTTGATGTCGGCGACGGTCTTGTTGAGCGGGAAAGGCGGGTGGGCGACGTAGTACTCGGAGCCGAGCAGGCCCGATTCCTCCATCGTCACCGCGGCGAAGATCACCGTGCGCTTGGGCTTGTCCTGGGCGAACTTGCCGGCGATTTCGAGCAGGGCGGCGATGCCGGTCCCATTGTCGATCGCACCGTTGTAGATGGCGTGGCCCTTCAGCGACGGGTCGTGGCCGAGGTGATCCCAGTGCGCGGTGTATACGATGGCTTCGTCGGGCTTGTCGCTGCCCTTGACCATGCCGATGACATTGTTGCTCAGCGAATGGCTGATCGTGCTCTGCAGATGGATGGACGCCTTCGCATCGAGCGGCACCGCCTTGAAACCGCGGTTATCGGCCTGTTTCGCCAGATCGTCGAAGTTCTTCCCCGCCTTGGCGAACAGGCGCTGGGCCGCTTCGTGGGTGAGCCAGCCGGCGACCGGCAGGCGCGGCGAGGGGTCCTCGCTCGCGGGCAGCGCGAGCCTCGGCGTCGACCAGCTGCTCTGCACGACATTCCAGCCGTAAGCCGCAGGTTCGGTCTGGTGGACGATGAAGGCCGCCGCCGCACCCTGGCGGGCCGCTTCCTCGAACTTATAGGTCCAGCGGCCGTAATAGGTCATCTCGCGACCCTTGAAGAGCTTCGGGTCGTTCGCGTTCCAGCCTGGGTCGTTGACCAGGATGATGACCGTCTTGCCCTTGACGTCCACGCCGTCGAAGTCGTTCCACTGCGCTTCCGGCGCATCGACACCGTAACCGACGAAGACCACGTCGGAGTCCTTGACGTCCACGTCGGACTTGGCCTGGAGCGTGCCTGCGACCATGTCGCTACCGAAAGCGAAGGTTTCCTGTCCGCCGCCTTCGGCGACGTCGAGCTTGAGGTTGGCCTGGTCGATCAGAGCGGTCGAGACCGCGGGGACCGTCTGCACCCATTCGCCCTTGTTGCCCGGCTCCAGGCCCATGCGCTTGAACTGCTCGACGATGTAGTTGGTGGTCAGGCGCTCGCCGAGCGTGCCCGGCTTGCGGCCATCGTATTCGTCGGATGAGATCACCCGAAGGTGCGCGGCGAAGTCGTCCGCCGTGATCTCGGGGCTGAAGGTGTGCTGTTCGTTGGCCACGGCCGGAAGCGGCGGGGGCGGTGAGGTGACCGCCCTGGCTGGCGCGGGCGGCGGGGTGGCCGCGGTCTTGTCTTCGTCGTGGGACTGGCAGGCCGCCAGGGTCAGGGCGGTCAGGCAGGCGAGAGCGAGTCGACGCATCGGCGGAGATTCCCCTTGGGTGGCTAAGGTGGATCCCGAGTGTAGCTGCTCCCCCGGCCCTGTCGCCGGGACCGCCGGGGCGTCATAATGGTGGGTTATCCCGTCCCCGGAAGACCTCCCCATGCGTATCGGCATCGACTTCGGAACCAGCTATTCGGCCGCTGCCGCCATCGTGGACGGCCAACTCGAGCTGGTCCGTTTCGGCGATGCGCGGCAGTTCCGCACCGCGGTGTTCTTTCCCGAAGTGGTGCCGAACGTCGACGACTTCGTGCTGACTCCCACCCTCGAGGCCCAGGTGGACGCGTTCGTGCGCGCCTCGCGCCTGGACGAGCGCCAGGCCGGGCGGTCGCCGCGTGGCGATATGGACCTGCGTCGTGACGCGATCCGCGTGGTGCGCCGACAGTGGATGGAGGAGCGCACGCGCGAGGCGTCGGCATCGGTGGCGAGCTTCCAGGACGCGTTGTTCGGCGAGGAAGCCGTCGATGCCTATCTCGAAGAGGGCACCGGCAACCTGATCGAATCGCCGAAATCCATGTTCGGCTACAAGCTCGATCCACGAGTGCGCAAGACCATCGTTAGCATCGCGGCGCACATCCTCGAGCACGTTCGTCTGGTGGCCACGCGGCAGTTCGGCACGCCCGTTCGCGAGGCGGTCATCGGTCGTCCGGTCGAGTTTCGCAGCTCCATGGGCGCGGCCGGTGGCGAGCAGGCGCTCTCCATTCTGCGCGAAGCCGCGCGCATCGCCGGCTTCGACGAGGTGTCCTTTCTCGAGGAGCCCGCCGCCGCGGCGATGCACTACCACCAGTCGCTGGCGGAGCGGCAGCGGGCGATCATCGTCGATATCGGCGGCGGCACCACGGACGTCGCCTACGCCGAGCTGGGAGCGGGCCAAGTGCCGATCATGCACCGGAGCTGGGGTCTGCCACGCGGCGGCACGGACCTGGACGTGGGGGTCAGCCTGCACAGCTTCATGCCCCGGTTCGGCAAGGACCTGAGCGGCGTGCCGGTGCACCATTTCGTCGAAGCGGCCAGCGTGCACAACCTGCCCAAGCAGCGCGAGTTCCGCAAACAGGACTATCGCCAGGTCGACGAGCCCTTCGGTTCGCGGCTGCGCGCCCTTCAGGGCACCGGCGCGACGACCCGTCTGAACCAGTCCGCGGAACGGATGAAGATCGACCTCTCGGCCTCGGATGCGGCGTCCGCCTCGCTGGATTTTATCGAGGCAGGCCTGACGATCGACGCCGTTGCCGGCGACTTCCGCGCTGCTTCCGAGGATTTCCTCGACCGTATGGGACGCCTTCTCGACCAGGCCCAGGCGGACATCGGCGAGCCTCCGGCGAGCGTTTTCCTCACCGGCGGCACCTCGCGATCACCGCAGGTTCGCGAGCGGGTGGGGGCAAGTTTCCCCGGTATCCGCGTGGTGCACGGCGACCCCTCTCTGGGTGTAGTCTCTGGACTCGCACAAGCGGCACTTTTACCAAATTCATCAATCGCTTCCGAGAGTCGCTAAGCGAATTCGGCATATTCACAAAGTGCTGGCTTTTGCTGCATTACATCGGTAGTTATGGCGTCGGCATCGCTCGTTTACGTAAACGGGTTTTTGCCGTCCGATGGAGATTTTGTCGCGTGCAGGCGTAGCCTGCCAGTGGATGCTGCGGGGGGTGGATATGGGAAGGGTTAGCGTTCGGATCAGGATGGGCAACGATAGGGGCGTTGCCGGAATGGCATGGCACTCAGATGACGCCGTTCCGCCGATGCAGGGAAACACCAACGGTAGGGAGGTAGGCGCATGACTCGCCCTTCCAACATGCAGGGACTGGAAGACTACGATCTGGTGACCTTGGGCGCGGCATTGGGCCTGTGCGAGGTCGATCTGCTGACACTCAGCCCGGCACGGCCGCGTGCCTCGATCGCGTCGAAATCGCACGATGGAGTCACCTATCTCACCGGGCACATCGATTTCGACGTGCGTGGTTCGCTCACGGTGCCCGACGACTCATGCATGCTCGTCTACCTGCACGAGACCGGCGAGCGCAGCTGGTGCCAGGGCGTCGGCGTCGAATCGGAAATGGGCGTGACGCTGCTGCGTGGCACACCCACCGACTTCATGTTCGAACGTGGCACGCGGTTCACCCTCGTAGTGGCGCCGTATGCACGTTTCCGCTCGCGATTCATGGCTTCCGATCATGCCGACGTGGATATGGCCGCGCAGCGTCTTCGTCTTTTCTCGGTCACCTCCGAGCACCTCAAGCGAGCCTACCGGCAGATCCGCGAGCGCGTACACGAAGCCGAGGACATCGCATTCGGCCCGGTCGAAGACCTGCTCGACGAACATATTCGCGTCGCCCTGGGCTCGTCATCCGAAGAACGGCCGGTTGCATCGCGCGGGCGGCGGGCGCACTACCAGGTCATGCGGCGCGCCGAGCGCTTCATGCGTGCCAATCTCCGCCGCGATATCTATTCGCAGGAGTTGTGCCAGGCGGCAGGAGCCAGCGAGCGCGGCCTGCGTTACGCCTTCGACGACCTGCTCGGCATCCCGCCGAACCGTTACCTCGCCATGCTTCGCCTGTGCACGGCGCATCGTAGCCTGGTCACGGCGGAAGCCGGTCGACGCTCGGTCAAGTCCGTCGCGCTGAGTTGCGGCATGTGGGACCTCTCGCGTTTTGCTGAGAAATATCGCAGCGTGTTTGGCGAACAGCCACGCGAAACGCTCATCCGCAGTGCACCCGCGGACGATCTCGCCGCGGCCGAAGAGTTCGAAGGCTGGTAACCCGTGACGGCCGCCGGATCGTGCCGTTTTCGATGGTTCCGTGGCCGTTATTGATCAACGTGACCGACGTTCTCCTCCTCTGATCGAAGCCATCACGCCCGCGGCGGTGTGATGGCCCGGTTTCCCGGGGCGATGTGGGGCCCAAGGAATGTGAGGATGAAATGGTGAGTACCTCTCAGGGGGCAGTCGAGCCCGATCAGGACAACTTCGGGTTGCCTTCGCGCGGTCGTAGGGGTATTGGTAGTGCAGGTCACGTACTGCCAGTCATGCCGAAACGATTCGAGATCCGTCTTATTGCTCCTTCTGGTTACGCCGAAGACCGCGCCGCCTGCCAGCGAGGCATCGAGCGCTTGCAGGCCGCAGGTCACACGCTCCTCGGCACGCATGTCGTGGACCGCGTGGCCCTGCGGTTCGCCGGCAGCGACGCCGAGCGCGCCATGGACATCAACCAGCTCGCCGATCCCGAGCGGCCGCTACCGGACGTGGTCATGGCCATTCATGGCGGCTACGGGGCCATCGCGCTGCTGGAGCACCTGGATTACCAGGGGCTGAAGGCCCGCTTCTCAGAAAGTGCGTGTGTCCTCGTCGGCCACGGCGATTTCACCGTGATCCAGTGCGCCCTGTATGCGCGCAGCCGCATCGGTTCGCTTTTCGGGCCCATGCTCGTGCAGGACTTCGGTGCCGGCTACCTTCGCGAGAACACCTGGCGCCACTTCTGGCAGACCTTGCAATCGCCGCGCACGGATATCGTCTGGACGTGTCCGGAAGGGCAGGCGAATGTCCATCTCGAAGGCACCCTTTGGGGTGGCAACCTCTCGGCGCTGTGCAGTCTCATCGGCACGCCCTACATGCCGGCGATCGACGACGGGATCCTCTATCTGGAGGAAGCCGGCGAGCAGGCTTACCGTGTCGAGCGGATGCTTTACGAGTTGCAATTAAGCGGCGTGCTTGCCGGACAGCGCGCCATCATCCTCGGTGGCCTGGGCGGGCAACGGGTCAGCGAGTACGACAACGGCTACGACATCGAGCATGCGCTCGAACGGTTTGCCGCCGTGTGCACGGTACCTATCGTGCGCGGCCTGGCGTTCGGCCACGGCCGTGACAAATGGACGCTACCTTTCGGTGCCCACGCGGTGCTGGACGTATCGGAAGGTGCAGCCGAACTCCATGCAACAGGCTATCCCTACAAGAACTAGCAGGGATAACGCCGCGCTCAGCCGAGCGCGGTGACCTGGGTGGCGCCGATCACGCCGATGAAGACGATCGAAAGCATCCAGAAGCGTGCCGGGTCGCGCCACACGCATACGCCCAGGCAAACGAGGCCGAGGACGCAGGAAACGATGCCGGCCGCGTGCAGGCCCAGAGCGATCAGCGACGGGTCGGAACCGCCCGTGGCGATCATCATCGGTCTGAAGATGGCGTACCAGGCGAGGACGAGGCAGGCGCCACCGACGATACCGAGTAGCCAGTTGGCGGGATGATTCTTCGGCAGCATATTGATGCCGAGATAGATCGCTAGAACAACGACAGCGAAAACGACGAGCAACAAGGCCATGCGTTAACCCCTTTGTCTTTGTCGTGGCTTGCGGTCCCCACCGCTGAAGCCAACCTCCCGAGCATGGCCTATCGCGATCCCCAGGTCATGCTGCGACGCAGAAGGGCGCTTCCAAGGCGTTTCGTCGGGCAATCGGGCGTTTCGTCGGAAACGCGTCGAGCAACCTCCGTACACCGTCGTATGCTCCGTCGCAATCCCGTTCCGGAGCCATGCGATGGCAAGCCTCAAATTCCTCGGTCGTATCGTTGTCGCCTGGTTCGCCGCATGGTGCATGTTGCTGGTGCTGTTCGGCATGTTCGACTGGCACCACGGCGATCTGCCGTGGTTCGTCACGCTGGCCTGGTTCGTTGGCCTGCTCATTGCGCTGGGGCGTGGCGTGACCCACCTGTACCGCGTGCGCACCCTTGCCGGCCGGATCGACGCGGAGACGCTGTCGAACCGCCAGCGTCGTCGCGTCGAAGTGCCATACGGTGCCGACGAGGCCTTCGACATCGTCGATGCGGCGATCCGCGAGTTGCCGAATGTGCAGGACATCGGCGGCACACGGGGTGGCCTGCAGATACGTGCGGTGGTTCGCCTGCTACCCGGCGACACGCCGCGGCGCCGCGGTTTGCCGCAGCAGGGTCTCGATCGCAACACCCGGGTCACGGCCACGATCACGCCCTCCGATGGTTCCAGCAGCGTCATGTTCGTCTGCGAGCCGGACAGCAGCGCGTGGATGGACTGGTTCAACCCGGACGGTGGTGCATCGCTCGAGCATGTCGAAACCCTGGTTCGCGCCCTGACCCAACGCCTGACCGAACGGCGCAATCGCGAGCGTGCCGATGTGCGGCAGACGGCGATGGAGAAGGAGCTCACGGCGGCACAGCTGGGCCTGCTCCAGGCCCAGGTGGAACCCCATTTCCTCTACAACACCTTGGCCAGCGCCCAGGAACTGGTCCGCACCGATCCCGCCCGCGCCGATCGCATGCTCGGCCACCTGATCGACTATTTGCGCCGCTCGCTACCGAATACCGATGGATCGTTGTCGACCCTGGGCCAGGAGCTCGAACGTTCCACGGCGTGGCTGGAGATCATGAAACTGCGCATGGGCGAACGCCTTACCGTGCACACCGAGGTCGCCGATGACATCGCCGCTGTGCCGATGCCTTCGATGATGCTGCAGACCCTGGTCGAGAACGCGATCAAGCACGGCCTCGAGCCGAAGCCGGGTGGCGGCGGCGTGTGGATACGTGGGCGCGTGGAAGGCGGGGCCCTGTCGCTCACGGTCGCCGACGACGGCATGGGGTTTCGCAGCGAAGGCTCGGGCACCGGTATCGGCCTGAAGAATCTGCGCGAGCGGCTGCGCCTCACCTACGGTGCGACGGCGGCCTTCGTCATCGGCAACAACTTTCCCAACGGGGTCGCCGCGACGATCACGCTGCCGACGAAGGGAGTGAACGATCATGCCTAAGTGCATCGTTGCCGAAGACGAAAAGCTGCTTTCCGCCGCGCTTCAACGTGAACTGGCCAGGGCGTGGCCGGAGCTGGACATCGTCGCGGTCTGCGAGGACGGCGGCGAAGCGCTGGAGGCCATTGCCAATCACCAGCCAGACGTAGCCTTTCTCGACATTCGCATGCCGGGACTGACAGGCATGGAGGTCGCTGCCGCCGCGGCCGATGCCAGCCCGCACACGCTCGTCGTCTTCGTGACCGCCTATGACCAGTACGCGGTCGACGCGTTCGAGCGCGGGGCGATCGATTACCTGCTCAAGCCGGTGGTCGCCGAGCGCCTCGCCCAGACCGTAACGCGGCTACGCAGCCGCCTTGCCGACGCTGCGCGGCATGCGCGTCGTACGGGTGACCTGGCCAAGGACATGATCGGTCGCTTCGACGAGGCGCCGGATGAGCCGTTGACCTGGATCACCGCCGGTGCCGGCAAGGCGACGCGCCTGATCCTCGTCGACGATGTCATCTACTTCCGTGCCGACAACAAGTACACGGTAGTCGCGACAGCGGATGGCGATGCGCTGTTGAGTCGCCCGATTCGCGACCTGCTGCGGCAGCTCGACCCGAAGACATTCCGCCAGATCCATCGCTCCACCATCGTCAACCTGCGCCAGGTCGCCTCGGTCGAACGGGACGACACCGGCAAGGGCTGCCTGCGCCTGCGTGGGCGCCCCGAAACCCTGAATGTGAGTCAGCCGTTCATGGCCATCTTCCGCGCCATGTGACGAAGGAGACTTCCATGCGCACCTTGCTTGCCATCATCTACTGCTTCCTCAACCTCGCCGGTTGCACCGACGCCCAGAACCGCAGCATCGCGGCCACGGCACAGGAGAACGGCAAGGTGACTCTCGATAGCCTGACCGACGTGCGCATGGGCCGCGCGTGGTTCGAATGCAAGGCGAGCCGGAGCGGGCGGTGCTACTACACGGTGTTCCACGAGGGCGCGCAGGTTCGCGCGTTCTCGTTGCCGGTGGCCGAGGCGTTGCGCCTCGACAACCTGCCGGCCGGGTTCAGCCAGTGCGTTGCGCCGACGGCAGGAAAGGTGTCGCCCGATTGCCGGGCGACGTGACCGGGCTGCCGCGATCCCGCGGCAGCGGGGCGTCAGGGCGTCGTACGCGGCACGATCGTATAGGTGATCTTCGACGGATGCGCCGCATCGTGATGCACCGCGTTATGCGCGATCACGCCCTTCGCCTCGTCGTAGTTGTTGCCACCGGTATTGAGGTTGCGATCGAAGCGCGGGAAGTTGCTGCTGGAAATCGCGACCCGCAGCTTGTGCCCGGGGAAGAAGAACATGCTCGTGTCGATCGGCTGGAAGGTCACCTTGTAGACCTCGCCGTCCTTCATCCACACCGGCGGCTTGTCGTAACCCTCGCGGTAACGCATGCGCTGGATGTTCTCGGTGATGTTGAAGGCCTTGCCGTCGGGATGCACGTCCATCACCTTGAAGGTGAAGTCGGTGTCCTTCGCATCGGACGAAACGTAAAGCGTGACCGTGATCGGCCCGCTGACCTCGGTACCTTCCTTGAAGGGCTCGGAGTCGTAAACCAGGATGTCGTTTCGGGCCAGCTGCGGGTTCTGGTCGAAGGAACCGAACTTCACCGCATTGCCCTGGCAGCAACCGCCGCCGCCCAGCGTGGTGACCGGGTTGGCCGGATCGTAGACGAAGCTATCGGGCTGGTCGGTGCCACCGGCCGCGTCGACGAGCTTGCCGTCGCCGTAGAGCGTGTTGGCCTTGCCACCGCTGGTGAAGTAGAGGTCGCGCGTCACCGCACCGGCCGGCGGCCAGGTTTGCGAGTTACGCCATTTGTTCTCGCCCATCACGTAGTACATGACCTTGGGCTGCTTATCGACCAACGGGCTGTCCACGCCCTTGAGGAACTTGTCGAACCAGCCGAACACGAGGCCTTCGTAGTCGAAGCGTGCATCGCCGACGTCGAGGTCGCCGATCATGGTGTGCTCCGTGGCACGCGTATACGCGCAGTGCAGCACGGGTGCGATGATCGCGTACTGTTGGTCCGCGACGGCCTTCGGTGCCGTGGCGCGCACCTGGTTGAAGGCGGCGAGGTTCGGCGAGACGGACACGTCGAACCAGCTCATGAACCACAGGCCAGGCTTGTCGATCTTCATGTCGTCGTGCCACAGGCCGCCTTTGCGCCAGGCGGGGCTGTTCGGCGTGCGAGCGATCATGTTGCCGCCCGTAGGGACGTCCATCGCATCGGCGAAAATGCCCTTGGGCCCGTCGACGGCCTTGAGGATCTCGTTTTCGGGCAGATGCCAGAAGGCCTGGTCCCAGTCCACCGGTGGCATTTGCGGGTCGAGGTCGAACGCCTTGGAGACGCGGATCAGGTCGGCCTGGGAGGTGTTGGCGGGAAACATCGGGCGAACCTGGTTCTGCTCGCCGTAGATCCACGCCTGGAAGAGCATCTGCACCGCGCCGCCGCGGTACCAGTTGCCCTGTTCGTAGTACGGGCCGACCTTGCCGACGCCGGCGCCGAAGCCCTGGACGTTGAACGTCGCCAGGGCCGGTTCGTTCTCCGCGACCACGGCCATCTGCCATTCCGCCGTCGACGAGCAGCCCGTGGTGCCGACCTTGCCGTTGGACCATGGCTGCGTGGACATCCAGCGCACCGCGTCCACGCCGTCGCTCAGCGGCGCGCCGAGGATCTCGTAGTTGCCCTCGGAGAAATAGTGGCCGCGCTCGTTCATTTCGACCAGCGCGTAGCCGTGTTTCACGGCCTCGAGCTCGCGCGTCATATCGCGCGGCGCGCCGTTCTTGACGTCCCAGAAATTGAAGTTGTACGGCGTGCGCACGAAGATTGTCGGCACCTTGCCGCCGGCGTTCTTCGGCCGGTATACGTCGGCCGCCATGCGCTTGCCGTCGCGCATCTTCACCATGACCTTGCGGTCGATGATGGCCACATCCTCGAGCTGCTTCTCCAGATCGATGCGCTTGGCGACGAGTGCTTTCTGTTCGGCCGTCTGGACGGCCTGGGCCGCGACGGGCTCGGCCAGCAGGGCGAGGCAGAAGGAAGCGACGCCGACCGACAACGCGGTCCTGACGTGAGAGAGGGCAGGGCGCGGCTGTCGCATGCTGGAGCCTTAGTGTCGGGACGATCGCCCGAGTCTGGCAAATTGGCCTAAGCAGGTAAATCCGTGACTTCTGGCATGGAGCACGTGCCCGCCGCGGCGGAACCGTCGCAAATGCGGCACCTACGGGAACGTCTGTGGGATCCGATTTATCCGCGACAGGTGCTCGCGGTCACGCTTCAGGCACCGAAATCCCATGCTTCATCAAGATGGCCGATACCTCCGAGCTCACCCAATCGAAATGCTCCGGCCCCGCCGCCTCGAGTACGAAGTTGGACTGCGTCGCGAACGTCGGCCAGAACGCATCCGGATCGGGATTTTCGTGCAAACCGGCCTGCACCTCACTGGCGAGGCGGTCGAGCATGCTTTGAAGGTCGTCACGGTGTGCCATGTCCCCAAGGCTACGCCCGGCATGTGTACGCAAGTCGTGTACGTTCGTGCTTGACCTAAACCATGGTTGAGGTTCGACGTCCCCTCAGCCTGGTCGAGGCCGCGCTCCGGGGCGGCTGCAGCGACCAGGGTCACATGACACGTGAGTTCCGCCGGTCCGGTCACGCGGTTGCCGCCGGTGCGCTCGCGGTCGAAGCGGTGGAAGAAAAGCCATGGGGGCAGCGGGTAGGATATGTGCGAGACCTCAACGGCTGCCTCCTTGAAATCCGCTCGCCTGTCCGTCCCTGATGCAAGAAAACGCTGACTCCGACGTCGACTACATCGTCATCGGCTCCGGCTTCGGCGGGAGCGTGGCGGCATTGCGACTGGCGGAGAAGGGTTACCGTGTCGCGGTGATCGAGCAGGGCCGGCGATGGGCGCCGGATACATTGCCGACGACGAACTGGCGATTGTCGCGCTGGCTTTGGGCCCCCTCGCTTGGCATGCACGGCTTTTTCGGCATGCGTTTCTTTCGCCACGTGGTCGTTCTGCACGGCAATGCCGTGGGCGGCGGTTCCATCACGTACGCCCAGACGCTTCTCGAACCGCCGTCCAGTGTCTGGCGCGAAGGCGCCTGGGCGGGGCTGGAAGACTGGGAGCGGATCATGCCGGCGCACTACGCCACGGCGCGGCGCATGCTTGGTGTAACCACCAACCGACGACTCGCAGCGGCGGACTTCCGGCTGCGCGACATGGCAAAGTCCGTTGGCGTTGGGGACAGCTTCTATGCGACGGAGGTCGGTGTCTTCTTTGGCGAGGAGGGCGATGCGCCGGACAAGACCTATGCGGACCCCTACTTCGACGGTGAAGGCCCCGATCGTCATGCCTGCACCGGCTGTGGCGGGTGCATGGTCGGCTGCCGGTACGGCGCCAAGAACACGCTGGATCTGAACTACCTTTACCTTGCCCAGAAGCGTGGCGCGGCGGTTATCGAGCAGACGCGCGTGGTCGACGTCCGCCCGATCGGTGACGCGCCGGATGGTTCCGCAGGCTATGTGGTCACCACGCGCAAGGGCGCGGTATCGACCCGGCTGCGCTGTCGAGGCGTGGTTTTCGCCGCCTCGTCGCTGGGTACCCAGGATCTGCTCTTCCGCCTGCGCGAAAGCGGAGCGCTACCGTCGATATCGCCGGCCCTTGGACATGGTGTGCGCACCAATGCCGAGTCGCTCATCGGTATTCGCTTTCCCGGTTCCTCCGAAGATCTTTCGCGCGGCGTCGCTATCGGGTCGGGTATCTATATCGACGCGCATACGCACATCGAAGCCACGCGCTACCCGGCTGGCTCGGATGTGATGGGCTTGCTGACGACGGTGATGGCAAAGGGTCGTCATCGTCGGACGAGCTGGCTGTTCACGATGCTGCACATGCTCCTGACGCGGCCGCTCGCCTTGTTCCGGCTCGTTCGCACGAGGAACTGGGCGCGCGAGTCGATGATCCTGCTGTGTATGCAGACTCTCGATGGCCAGCTCACGATGCGGCTGGGGCGGCGATGGTTCCGGCCATTTCGTCGCCGTCTGGTGACCGAAGGCCCGAAGATCCCGACGTTCATCCCCGTCGCGAACGACTTCGCCATGAAGGCGGCGCAAGCGACGGGCGGGGTGCCGATGACCTCGCTGTCGGAGATCTTTCTGGATATCCCCATGACGGCCCATTGCCTGGGCGGTGCCGTGATGGGGCGGGACGCCGCCACCGGGGTATGCGACAGCCGCGGCCGCGTCCACGGTTACCGCAACCTCTACGTGTGCGACGGATCCGTGCTCTCGGCCAACCTTGGCGTCAATCCCAGCCTCACCATCACGGCTATCGCCGAGCACGTGATGAGCCACGTTCCTCCGCTGGCGTCGGTCAGCGCTGAAGGAACGAGCGCAGCACGCCGGTGACCAACTGGTGGTCCTCGAGCGAGGGCATGCCCGATACGGTGATCGCCCCAATGACGCCGAGCGACCGCAGGCGCACCGGGAAGCCGCCGCCATCGGAGGCGTGCTCCGCCGGGGACAATCCATAGCGCTCTTCGAGGGTCTGCCCGGCCTTCGCCAGCTTCATGCCGACGACGAGGGTGCTGGTGCCCAGGGCGAGCACGGTGTTGCGTTTACGCCGGATCCAGTTGCCGTTGGACGTATCGGCGCCGGGGGTCACGGTGTAGAACAGCGGGCGGTCGCGCAGGGCGATCTCGACAGCGACGGCGCCCAGGCGCGCGAGCGCGGCCTCGCGCAAGGCGTTGCCGATCGTCCAGGCGTCGTCCAGGCCGAAGCGGTCGAACTGCAGTGCCGCTTCCTCGCTGACCAGTTCGTCGAGGGTCGATGGGGTCATGTGTCTGAAGTCTCGCCAGGGAATGCCCGAATTCTAGAACGCGGGCCGTGAAGGCGCGTGGTATGGCGCAAACCGACGAGGGTCTTCACCCGGAGGCAGCGCGGCGGACATTGTTGCGGCCGGCGGAAGAGACACTGCCTTCGGCCGACCATTCAGCACGTTCCGCGCGGTCCCCAACTTGGCTTCCATCGGCTCGACCAGAGCCGCCGGCGATCGTCCGATCGCCGGACCCTTGAGGAGATCGACATGAGCAACGAACAGAAAGTCGCCATCATCACCGGTGGTTCGCAGGGTATCGGCGAAGGCCTCGTAAAAGCCTATCGCGCGAAGGGTTTCCGTGTTGTCGCGACATCGCGTTCCATCGTCCAGGGCAACGATCCGGACGTGCTCGCCGTCGCTGGCGACATCGGCGAGGCGGCCACGGCGGAGCGTGTGGTGCGTGAGGCGCTGGCGAAGTTCGGCCGCATCGACACCCTGGTCAACAACGCAGGCATCTTCATTGCCAAGCCATTCACCGATTACACGGCGGCGGATTTCGCGGCGATGATCTCGACCAACCTGGCCGGCTTCTTCCACATCACCCAGCGTGCCATCGCGCAGATGGAGAAGCAGGGCAGCGGTCACGTCGTCAGCATCACCACCACCTTCGTCAACCAGGCCATTGCCGGTGTTCCGACTGCCCTGGCCAACCTGACCAAGGGCGGCCTGACCTCGGTGACGAAGGAACTGGCCGTCGAGTACGGTGAGAAAGGCATCCGCGTGAACGCCGTCTCCCCCGGCTTCATCAAGACCCCGATCCACTCGCCGGAAACCTTCGCGACCCTCGCCAGCTTCAACCCGATGAAGCGGATTGGCGACATCGGCGACATCACCGACGCCGTGCTCTATCTGGAGGGTGCCAGCTTCGCCACGGGCGAGGTGCTCTACGTCGACGGTGGCCAGAACGCCGGCCGCTGATCGCCGAAGACCGCATCGCGTGCCCGTGGTGTACCGCGGGCACGCAGCCTCCTTCCCACACGACAACCGGAACCAGCCTCATGCAAACGCAACACACCACCGTACTGAAACTTCAGGTCGTCGCCGATGTGATCTGCCCCTGGTGCTTCATCGGCAAGCGCAGCCTGGATAAAGCCATCGCGATACTTGCCGGGCAGGGCATCGAGGTCGAGCTGGAGTGGATGCCGTTCGAACTGAATCCGAACCTGCCGCTGGAGGGTATGGATCGCCGAACCTTCCGCAGCGCCCGCTTCGGCAGCTGGGAGAACGCGCTGGCGATGGATGCGCGTGCCGTTGCCGCCGGTCGGCCGCTCGGTGCCGTCTTCAACTACGACAAGCAGCCGCGTACCTCGCACACGCTGGCCGCGCACGCGTTGCTTCGCCTGGCATGGAAGGAGGGCGGTTCGTCCTTGCAGACGCGTCTGGCCGAGGCGATGTTCGTGGCGTACTTCACCGAGGGGCAGGACCTCGGTGACCATGGCGTGCTGGAGGCCTTGGCGGCCGGTGTCGGCATGGCTGCCCAGGCGGTGGAGCGTTCGGCTTCGCTGCAAGGGGACGTGCGTCGGCGGGAACAGGCCGTGCTCGAGGCAGGGGTGACCAGCGTGCCCAGTTACTTCATGCACGACAAGCCGTTCTTTTCAGGATCGCAGGATCCGCAGGGCTATGTACGCCTGCTTTCGGAAGCGGCTGCCGCGCAGCGCTGACCGGCACCGGCGGTGGGCGACGGCGCTACTTGCCGTCGAGCGCGTCGGCCTGGGCCATCAGGCGGGCGAACTCGGCGCGCAGCAGCGGCACGGCGAAGTCGACGAAGCTGCGGACCTTGGGCACGGCGAGTCGACCGTTCGGCGTGATGAGGTGCACGGGTAGTCCGGCCGACTCGGCGTGGCGAAGCACCAGGCGGAGCGATCCGTCCTGGACGCGGTCGGCCACGTGGTAGGTGTACAGGCGCGTCACGCCGTGATGCGCCACGGAGGAGGCCATGGCGGCCCGCACGCTGTTCACCACCAGTCGTGGCTTGAAACGGATGGAGCGCGGCACGGAACTGCCCGGCGCAGGCGGGAACACCCAGGTATCGTGACCAAAATGCGTCGTGGTGATGATCCGATGCTGGAGGAGGTCGCCAGGCTCGCGGATGGCCGGGTGGGATTCGAGGTAGGCCGGTGAAGCCGCCACCACGCGCTTCACATTGCCACCGACGCGGGTGGCGACCATGGAGGAGTCCTGCAGATCGCCCACGCGCAAGGCGATGTCGATGCCTTCGTCGACGAGGCTGGCGTGGCGGTCGAGCAGCACGAAGTGGATCGATACGTCCGGATAGGCTTCAAGGTACGCGTCGACCACGGGACGAAGGATGTCTTCGCCACTGACCGGCGGCGCGGTGATCGTGAGCGTCCCGCGCGGCGATGCGCGCTCGCCTGCCACGCTCAAGTCGGCCTCATCCAGTTCGGCCAGCACACGGCGGCACGCGGCCGCGTAGCGCTCGCCCGCTTCGCTGAGCCGGATCGACCGGGTGGTCCGATGCAGCAGCTCCGCGCCGACGTGATTCTCGAGGAAGGCGATGGCGCGGCTTACCGCGGCGGGCGATCGCGAAAGCCGGCGTCCGGCGCCTGCAAGGCTGCCCTCGTCCAGCGTGGCGACGAACACTTTCATGGCTTCGATTCGGTCCATCGGCCAAGGATAGTCCTCCTCGTCTATGCTTGTGACCGAGCGGGGCGTCCCGCTAGCGCAGGGGCCATCATGTCGTCGACGGAAACGTTCAAGTTCGTACTCATTCTTCTGGTCGCGATCCTGGCGCTTGAACTGATTGCGCGTCGTTTTCGGCTGCCTTCCGCCGCGGCACTGCTGGCGGGTGGCATCGGCATCGCGTTCCTGCCCGGCATACCGCCGGTGAGCTTCGACCCGGAGCTGGTGCTGATCGTCTTCCTGCCGCCCCTGCTTCAGGACGGTGCTTACTACACGGTTTGGTCGGACTTCCGTCAGTACCTCGGCGGGATCCTGTGGCTCGCTATCGGCGCGGTGGTGTTCACCACGCTTGCCGTCGGTGCCACCGTGCACTGGATCGTGCCTTCGTTGCCCTGGGCGGCGTGTTTCGCACTGGGTGCCGTGGTGTCGCCGCCGGATGCCGTGGCCGCGAAGGCCGTCCTCGGCAAGGTGCGTCTGCCGCGGCGACTGATGGTCCTGCTCGAGGGCGAGAGCCTGCTCAACGACGCGACGGGCCTGGTGCTGTTCCGCTTCGCTGTCGCCGCCGCGCTCACCGGCGCGTTCAGCGCACAGGAGGCCGCGCTCAGCTTCGTCGGCCTCGCGGCGGGGGGCATCGCCGTGGGTGCGGCGGTCGGCCTCGTCGCGGTCCAGGTGGTCCGTCGCATCACCCACGTCTATCTTGCGATCACGGCGGCCTGCCTGTCGCCCTGGGCGGCGTACATCGGCGGGGAAAGCCTGCATGTTTCCGGCGTGCTTTCGGTCGTGACCACCGGCATCCTGTTGGGCTGGTACCAGCACGACATCTTCCCGGCCAACGTGCGCATGCGCGCCACGGCGTTCTGGGCGGTGATGATCTTCCTGCTCGAAGCCTTGGTCTTCATCCTCATCGGCTTTTCCCTGCGCGGTGTGGTCGAGCGTCTCGGCGGCATCGGCAGCGCGCTGGATGCCCTGGGCGTGCCGATTCTCGCGGTGCTCGCCGCCGTGATCCTTTCGCGATTCCTGTGGATCTATGCCACGGATTACCTCCGCATGCCGCTCGCGCGCATGGTCGGGAGGAAAGTCGCGCCACCATCGCCTTCGGCCTCGTTCCTGCTCAGCTGGGCGGGCATGCGCGGCGTGGTCACACTGGCGATCGCGCTCTCCCTGCCCGAGCAGATGCCCGGCCGCGACCTGACGCTCGCCGCGGCCTTCGCCGTGATCCTGGTCACCGTGGTCGTCCAGGGCGGCACGATCGCCCCGGTCATCCGCTGGCTGAAACTGGATCGTGCCGTGCATGTCGACACGGCCCACCTCAACGAAGGCCAGGCCAACAGGCTGATCGATATCGCACAGCTGGAGGCGGTCAAGGCGCGTGCATACGACAGCCAGGGGCAGCTGGTGCATCCGCGGCTGCTCGAACAGTACACCTACCGGGTGACGGTCGCCGAACGTTATGCCATCGCGCCGCAGGACTTCACCGGCGGCCGTGAGGCGCATTACGACGTGATCCTCGCCGCTATCGCGGCAGGGCGGGCGGAACTGCTCCGCTTACACCGCTCGGGCCAGATCCACGATGAGCTGCTGCACTATTTCGAACGCGATCTCGACATGCAGGAGATCTCCGCCGAGAACGACCGGCAGAGTCCCTGAGTTCGGCTCACGGGGATCGCGTCGTCAGGGTGGCCACGAAGCGCATGGCGCGGGCGATCGAGGTACTGATGACGGGCAGGCGTCCGACCGGGATCGAGATCACCGCGATCTCCTCGCGATGCAGATGGATGTTCGCCTCCGCGTGACCCCAGGCCAGCTCCATCTCGTTCGGCGACAACGAGCGCGCAGGTACGTCGTCATTGGTAATGCGCTGCACTTCGCGAAAGAAGTGCATGTGCAGGAAACCGTCGTCGGTGGGTCCCGTGATGGCCATGCCTGTGGCGACCCCCGACACGAAATGCGACGTGCGCGTGTGGAGGATGCTTTTCGTCGTCAACTCAGACACGTCATACCCCTACTTCCCCTGCGCCGAAGCATATCGGGGCGCTGCCGCCGCCGTCTATCGTGGTCAGGGGGTCGGATACGACAAATGTGCGGAGGTCGGCACTTCAGGCGGTCAGGGGGCGCCCGAGTTCCCTGCCGTAGACCGCAAGGCGGTGTCCCTCGGCCAGGCGTTCGGCCTCGTAAACGACCAGCGCCTTCTCCAGAGGCAGGCGATCCAGTGCGGCCACGAGCGTCATGGCATCGCCTGCGGCCTTGGCCACGCCCATCGCCGTGTGCGGCCGCACGACGAAGGCGGCATCGCCGAGGAGGGCCACGCGGTCGCGGACCATGCGCGTGCTCTCGTAGTCGAAGATCGCCTGGATGGACGGTGTGGGTTCGGCCTCCACCGCCAGGGCGAAAGGCGTGGGCAGCAGCTCGCGCGCCGCGGTCCACAGTTCATCGCGCAGGGTGTCCGGTATGTCGCCCCGCGCCACCGAGTACTCGCGAAGACGCCCGTCGCTGCCGGTGAGCCACCGATCGAGCGCGACACCCTCGGCCGCCTGTCGGTACCACACCCAGTTGTAGCGCCGCTGACCCGGCGCCGTCTCGCCGCCCGGACCGGGGACCAGATAGCCGAGGATCTGCGATCCGTGCATGTGGTAGAAGGCGAAGCGTTCGGACAGCACCTTCGCGGCTTCGGCAGGAAGCGTGTCCTCGGCAATCAGTCCGCGCCAGGCGACATAGCCCGCATAGGTGCTCGCGGTGGGGCCATGGCTCACCGCCGCCCGCGCCACCGAACCGATACCGTCGGCGCCGATGACCAGGTCGAAGCGATGCGTCTGGCCGTCATCGAGTATCACGCTTGCTGCCGAAGCCCCGTTCTCGACACGAACGACCCGCGCACCCACGCGGTACGCCGCAGGCGGTAAAAGGTGCCGCACGGTGCGATAGAGGTGATCCCATGAGATCTGCGTCTGCGGCGTCACGTCGCGCTGGGCGATGCTGCCGTTTCGTGCGAAGGTGATCCGTTCGTGGGCGAGCACGCCGACGCGGGCGGCCTGTTCGCAGCCGAGCATGCGCAGGATCGCATACAGCTCCCGTTGACCCACCAGGCCCGCGCCGCGGCCCTCCAGTCCGCGTTCGGAGCGTTCGAAAACATGCACGTCATGCCCGGCGGCACGCAGTACGCTGGCTGCGAACAAACCGCCCATGGAACCGCCGACGATGCCGATACGTAAGTTCATGGCGGCAACGTAGCAGCAGATGGCCCTGCGCTCCTTGCAGTTTTGGTCCCTCGTTTCGGGAAGCGCGGCCTAGCGGGCGGCGCGCTCGGCGCGCTCGTGCTGTTCCATTTCCTCGATCGTGTAGATCGTCTCGGGGATGGCCTCGAGGCGAGCCTTGGAGATCGTCTCGCCGTTGCCGTCCGAGATGCCGTAGGTGCCCTCGTCGAGTTTGGCCAGCGCGCGGTCGACGACGGTGAGACGGCCCTCGTTGTGGCTCAGGATGGACTCGTCCCGATCCTGCTGGGCGAAGCGTTCGGCGTCGTCGCCCGAATCCTGCGGCTCGCCGCCGGCCGTCTGCTGGAGCAGGCCTTCTTCGTCGCCCGCCGCGTCGGCGGTACCGACCAGCTGCTTGCGCAGGTCGAGCAGGCGCTCGCGCTGGGCATCGAGGAAGCTCTGGCTGAGGACGGAGTCATTCATAGCGTGGGCCTTGTTTGAAGACGGAGGACTATTCGCCGAAGCAGCGGTCGTGTCTTGAACGTTTGGATCTATACCATGTCCCTGGATGGCACAATTCACGCTTCAGCCGACCCGCAGGATACCGCAGTGACGTCCCCGACCCGACAGGGTTTCATCCTTACCCGCCATTGGCGGGACACGGGGCACGGGACCGACGTCGAGTTCTGGCTGGCGACCGACAAAGGGCCGAAGCGTGTCGTCATCACCGCGCAGCAGTCCGTGGCCTTCGCCAGGGCATCGCAGCAAGCGGATATCGAAGGCGTCGCTCGCAGGATCGGCTCGGTGGACATACGTCCACTGCCACTGAAAACGTTCGCCCAGGAGCCCGTGCTCGGCCTCTACGCGCGAAGTCACAGGCAGATGATCCTGCTCGAGAAGCGACTGAGGGATCGCGGCATCCCTTTGTACGAGGCCGACATACGTCCCCCCGAGCGCTACATGATGGAGCGCTTCATCACCGCAGCCGTCACCCTCGAAGGTGGCGCGGAAGAGGGCGACGTCATTCTCGATCCCAAGCTCAGGCCTGTCGCCGATTACCGGCCGTCGTTGCGCGTGGTGTCGCTGGATATCGAGACGAGTGCCGAAGGCGATCTTTATTCGCTGGCGCTGGAAGGCTGCGGGCAGCGGCAGGTGATCATGCTTGGCGAGGCCGGCATGGACGACACGCCGCCGGACGACTTCGAACTGACATACGTTTCCGATCCCGCGCAGGTCATTCACTGGCTGAACGCCTGGTTCGTCGAGCACGACCCGGATGCCCTCATCGGCTGGAGCCTCGTCCAGTTCGACCTTCGCCTTCTCCAGGCGCACGCGGACAAGTACGGCATCCCGCTGCTGCTGGGGCGCGGCGCGCAGCCCATCGAGTGGCGCGGTCATTCCCGGCGCGAGGGCTTCCTGTTTGCCCCCATGGCCGGGCGCCTGGTCATCGACGGCATCGAAGCGGTCCGTTCCGCACAGTGGAGCTTCTCGTCCTATAGCCTCGAAAACGTCGCGCAGACGATGCTCGGCGAGGGTAAGTCGATCGACGATCCCTACCACCGGATGGCCGAGATCGAGCGTCGCTTCCACGAAGATAAAGTTGCCCTGGCGCGCTACAACCTCAAGGACTGCGAGCTCGTCACACGGATATTCGCCAAGGCGAAGCTCTTCGACTTCATGCTCGAACGAGCGCATGTCACCGGCCTGCAGGCCGATCACTTCGGTGGTTCCATCGCCGCGTTCGATCACCAATACCTGCCGCGCATGCACCGCGAAGGCTACGTGGCGCCGAATGTCGGCGACATCGCCGAGAAGGCGTTCCCCGGCGGTTTCGTCATGAATTCCCGCCCCGGGTTGTACGACTCGGTGCTGGTGCTGGACTTCAAGAGCCTTTACCCGTCGATCATCCGAACCTTCCTGGTCGATCCCGTCGGGCTCGCCGAAGGCGCCCTGGACACGTCGGCCGCGGCCGCCGTGCCCGGCGTGCACGGACGTTTCTTCTCGCGTACCAGGCATTGCCTGCCGGCCATCGTCACCCAACTATGGGAGCGTCGCGACGAGGCGAAACGACAGGGCAACCAGGCGCAGAGCCAGTCGCTGAAGCTGCTGATGAACTCGTTCGTCGGTGTGCTCGGTGCACCCAACTGCCGCTTCTTCGATCCGGAACTGGTCTCGGCGGTCACCCTGCGTGGTCATGATGTGATGCGGCGCACGCGCGAGCTGGTCGAAGCCGAAGGCTACGACGTCATCTACGGCGATACCGACTCGATCTTCATCTGGCTGAAGCAGCGCCGCAGCGAGGCCGAGGCGACCGCCATTGCGGATCATCTGGTGGAGCGCGTGAACCGGTGGTGGCGCGAACACCTGGCCGACACGCTTGGCCTGAAGAGTGAACTCGAGATCGAATTCGATACGCACTACCAGCGCTTCTTCATGCCCACCATTCGCGGTAGCGAGCTCGGCAGCAAGAAGCGCTATGCCGGACTGGTGATCTCCGACGATGGCGCAGAAGAGGTCGTCTATCGCGGGCTGGAAACCGTACGCAGCGACTGGACCCCGCTGGCGCAGACGTTCCAGCAGGCGCTGTACCTGCGCATCTTCAAGGAGCAGCCCTATGCCGACTTCGTCCGCGAGTACACGCGCAGCCTGCTTGCCGGTGAGTTCGACGACCTCCTCGTCTATCGCAAGCGACTTCGCGGCAAGCTCGCCGACTACCGGAGCAATACGCCGCCGCAGGTACGGGCGGCGCGGATGGCCGACGATTACAACGTGCGTAACCAGCGTCCACGCCAGTACCAGAACGGCGGATGGATCAGCTATGTGATGACGCGAAACGGACCCGAACCGCTCGAGGCGCGCGAATCCCGGATCGACTACGAGCATTACCTGACCAGCCAGCTGCAGCCGATCGCCGATGCGATCCTCGGGCCCTTGGGCGACAGCTTCGCGAACCTCACCACGGCGCAGATCAGCCTGTTTCAGGCGTGAGGCGTCGTATCAGTCGCCGTCGCGTAGCACCTCGGCAACCCTCGAGCGAAGCACCGGGAGCAGGTCGCGCTCGAACCACGGATTGCGCTTCAGCCACGCCTGGTTGCGCGGGCTGGGGTGCGGAAGCGGAACGATCGACGGCCAGTCGCGCCGCCATCCGGTAACGACATCGGTGAGCGTCTTGCCCCGGCCGGGCAGGTGGTACGCCATCGCATAGTGGCCGAGGACCAGCGTCAGCCGCACGTTCTTCAGGTGCGCGAGCAACGGGGCCCGCCATGTCGGCGCGCACTCGGGGCGTGGCGGCAGGTCGCCGGACTTGCCCGTTCCGGGAAAGCAGAAGCCCATGCCGAGGATGGCCAGCTTGGTCGGGTCGTAGAAGTCCTCCCGCGACAGGCCCAGCCACTGGCGCAGCCTGTCGCCACTGACGTCGTTGAACGGGATACCGGTCTCATGCACTTTTCGCCCCGGCGCCTGGCCCGCGATGAGGATGCGCGAGGATGCCGACATCTGCACGACCGGCCGGGGACCGAGGGGCAGATGGGGAGCGCACAAGGTGCATGCGCGGACATCGTCGAGGAGCGTCGTCAGGGATGACATCGAGGCTTATCCCGGCAGCAAGGTCGCCGCGCCGCGAAGCATCAGGTCGATGCTTTCGTCGAAGCGCTGGTCGAACCGGTCGAAGAGGACGTCGCCGGCCTCTCGAAGCAGGGGGAACGCGTCGGGATCCAGATGCGTCTTGCGCATGTCGATGTCGTACGCCGGCGAGCGTTCGCCGGGTCTGGGGAATACCGCCTGTTCCTCGATCGCGAAGCTCACCGTGAAGGTGTAGACAGCGCTTAGTAGCGTGACCGCCTGGCGTGTCGTGAACCCTGCCTGGGTAAGGTGGCCACCGATCCGCTCGGCGGTTTCCTGGAACAGCGTGTTGGTGAGGCGGGTACCGGCGATCATCCTGCCGCCATCACGGTAACCGAGCAGGGTTCGACGCAGGCCTTGCCCGAACGAGGATACCCACACCCGCCAGTCGTCCGACGGTTCGCCGGGCATGAGATTCGCCGCGCCATCGACAAGGACGAGCGTCGCCATCTCGTCGATCAGGGCGTCCTTGCTCTTGAAGTGCCAGTAGAGCGTGGGCGCCTGGATGTCGAGCGTCTGCGCCAGCTTGCGCAGCGTGAGGTCTTCCAGGCCGGTTTCATCCAGAAGGCGAAGGGCGGCCTGCACGATGATGTCGCGATTCACTTTCATACGGGCCTGCCGCCTGGGGTTGCGAAGTTAATCTAACACGGTTAGATTAACTCTAACAACGTTAGATTTACTGGAGGTGCATCGTGAAGGCAGCCGTCATGTTCGAGGCGGGTAAGCCGCCCGTGTTCGCCGATATCGACGCTCCCGCCGCCGTCGAGGGAGAGGAACTGATCGCCGTCACCGCCTCGCCGCTCACTCACTTCACCCGGTCGCGTGCGAGGTCACGCGCGTACGTGCCGGCTTCTGCATTCCGGTGCCGGACGGTCTCGACGACGTTACCGCCGCCGCACTGGCAAACCCGGGCATGTCGGCGTGGGCCGCGCTCGTCTACCGTGCGCAGCTCAAGCGCGGCGATACCGTGTTGATCAACGGCGCGACGGGTATCGCGGGACGGCTGGCCGTGCAGCTGGCAAAGCACCTCGGCGCGGGAAAGGTCATCGCGACCGCTCGCGACGCCGCGGCGCTGGCATCGGTCGAGGCAATCGGCGCCGATATCGTCCTTCCGTTCCAACTGGACGGAAGCGATGCCGATGGCGTGTCGCGATTCGAGGCAGCGCTCCGGCAGCAGTTCGAGGAAGGGATCGACGTGGTTGTCGATTACCTGTGGGGAAAGAGCGCCGAGACGATCATCGTCGCGATTGCGAAAGCCGTCGACGACGCGCGCCCGGTGCGTTTCGTGCAGGTGGGCAGTGCCAGCGGCGGCGATATCCGCTTGCCGGGCGCGGCGCTGAGGTCGTCGGCCATCGTGCTGATGGGCAGTGGCGTCAAGAGCGTTCCGTTGCCGGATCTTCTTGCAGCCGCGGGGCAGGTCTTTGCCGCGGCGATGCCCGCCAACCTGAAGATTGCCACGCGAGCGCTGCCGCTCTCGGACGTCCAGACGGCCTGGGATGCCGACAGCGGAAAGGCAAGGGTGGTCTTCGTCCCAGGATGATGCGGCCTACACGTGCGAGTTCGCATTTGCTAGACTTCGCGGCGAAGCGACCTGCCAGCCGTGTCAAGCCAGCCCCCCGTCGTGACTTTCATGCAAGCGAGACTCCCGCTTGCGTAGGCCACTCGCCCAGGGGCATCAAACCATGCTTGAACGTCGTACCAGCCGTCCTCGGCTGCTTTCGCGGGCCATTGGCCTTGCTCTGTTCTTACCTGCCGCAGCGCAGGCACAGTCGGTGACCACGGATACCGCCACCACGCTCGACGCGGTGAAAGTACAGGGACAGCGCACGTCGAACTACACCGTCGAGCAGACGGCCGTCGCGACGCGGCTGCCGCTTTCGCTGCAGGATACGCCGCAGTCGGTCAGTGTCATCACCGAACAGCGCATCGAAGACCAGAACCTCACCTCCGTTCGCCGCGTACTCGACAGTACGACAGGTGTGTTCTCCAGTGCGTATGACAGCGAGCGCGTGGTGTTCTACGCGCGCGGCTTTCCGATCGAGAACATGGCCTACGACGGTGTTCCCGTCGCGCCCGGCATCAACGCAAGCTCCGCGGATGGCAGCCTGGATACCTCGATCTACGATCGCATCGAAGTGGTTCGCGGTGCGTCCGGCCTGCTCAGTGGCGCAGGTAGCCCGTCTGCCCTGATCAATTTCGTGCGCAAGCATGCGGACAGCCACACACTGCAGGCCGACGCGACCGTCAGCTACGGCTCTTACAACACGCAGCGCGAATCGGTGGACGTGTCCTCGCCACTGAACGCTTCCGGTAGCGTGCGCGGCCGCGTGGTCGCCACCCATGAGCAAGGGAACGCTTATCTCGACCGCTACAGCAGCAAGAAGGATGTGCTCTACGGCGTTGTCGATGCCGACCTGGACGCGAGCACGACGCTGAGCGTGGGCTTCGATTGGCAGAAATCCAAACCCAAGGGCGTGACCTGGGGCTCGTATCCGGTGTTCTACGACGACGGCGGCTTCATCGCATGGCGTCGCGGATTCACCAGTGCGGCCGACTGGACGCGCTGGACCAACACCACGAAGACGGCCTTCATCGATCTCAAGCATGAGTTCGGCAGCGGTTGGCAGGGACATGCCATGGCCAGCCACCGCGAGACCCAGGGCGATTCGCAGCTGTTCTATGTCTATGGATTTCCCAACCGCGACACCGGCGCCGGCGTGGATCCCTACGCTTACCAGGGGCGCGACCGCGGTCGCCAGAACATGTTGGATCTGTACGCGTCCGGCCCGTTCGAGGCGTTCGGACGCGAGCATGAGCTGGTCGTCGGCGCGAGCGGTTCGCACTATACGAAGGACTCGATCGAGCATGCCCACGGCGATCTGGCACCGATCGACAATTTTCTCGCCTGGAACGGCGACTACCCGTTTCCCGATTTTGCGGCCACGGGCGACCGCGCGAACATCGCACGCACGGTACAGAGCGGCCTGTATGTCGCGACGCGCCTGCAGCTGGCCGATCCACTCAAGCTCGTCGCCGGCGCGCGCTATGCGCGCTGGAAGAACGACACCGACGATGCATCCGCTGGCACCTACCACCAGAACGAAAGCAAGACCATGCCGTATGCCGGCCTGATCTACGAGATCGACCCGACGTACTCGGCGTTTGCCAGCTACACGGAAATCTTCGATCCGCAGGACAACCGTCGTGCCGACGGCAGCTTCCTCGATCCGATGACGGGCAGCAGCCGCGAGGTCGGTATCAAGGGCCGTCACTTCGGTGGCCTGTTGAATACATCGCTCACGTTCTTCGAGACCCGCCAGGACAACGTGGCCGAGGCGGCCGTCGGCGAGTTCCTGCCGGACGGACGCACGCAGGCCTACTATCCGGTCAACGGCACCAAGTCGCGAGGCTTCGAGGCCGAAGTCTCAGGCCAGCTTTCCGATACGTGGAATGGCACGCTGGGCTGGTCGCACTTCAACATCAAGGGGCTGGGCGACGATGGCAGGAGTACGGCACTGCGTACCGCCTTGCCGCGTACCCTGGTCCGTCTCTTCACCACATACACGTTGCCGGGTCGCTGGCGTCACGTGACCGTCGGCGGCGGCGCCAACTGGCAGTCGGCCAGCCATACGCCGGTCGATGGTCCGCAAGGCCCGCAGACGGTGAACCAGTCGTCGGTGATGCTGATAAGTGCCATGGCGAAGTACGCGTTCTCGCCGCAGGCCTCGCTGCAGCTCAATGCGGACAACCTGCTCAACCGGAAGTACTTCGTACTCGACCAGTACAGCAACCTGTACTACGCGCCACCGAACAGTGTCACGGTGACGTTCAACTACAGGTTTCTCTGAGCCGCTCCCTTATCAAGCCCTGGCGATCACCTGGCGGCCTGGCGCACCGCTCCCGGCGGCTCCCCGATCACCCGCTTGAACGCGCGGCTGAAGGCCGCCAGGGAGCCGTAGCCCAGCTGGAAAGCCACGCTCTCGATCGTCGCGCTGTCCCGGCCGATCCATTGCGCGGCCAGGCGCATGCGCAGTTCGGTGAGGTAGCGCACCGGGGTCATGCCGGTGACGGCGAGGAAGCGCTCGGCGAACACCGAACGCGAGCTGCCCATTTCGTCGGCGAGTTCGGCCACCGTCCAGTTGCGACCCGGTTCGCGGTGCATGGCCACGATCGCCTTGCCCAGTCGCGGGTCGCGCAATGCCTTCAACCAGCCGGATGCGTCGCCGCAGCCCGATTCCACCCAGCCGCGGACGATGATCGCGGAGACGACATCGGCCAGTCGGGCGAGAATGCCGGCGAAACCGGCACGCCTGTGACAGGACTCGCGCTCCATCGCATCGAGCATCGGACGCAGCTCGGGGTAGCGGTCGAGCAGGGTGCCGACCAGCATCACCTCGGGCATCGCCGTGACGAGCGGCTGCATACCGCCCAGTTCGAATTCCATGCATCCGCTGAAGATCAGGGCGCCGGCTGCCCGCGCCGTCGCTTCGCATTCGGGGTGGATATCGGAGACGCTGTTGCACAACGGCGTGGTCAGGAAATCCGTGACATCGCGCGAGGGCACGTCCGCCGACGAGAGCAGCATGTGCGGACCACCCTGCGGCAGCAGCACGGCATCGCCGGTTTCAAGCGGGAGCAACCTGTCGTTGTGCGTGCGCAGCAGCACGGGGCCTCGGCCGATGAAGTGAAACTGCGCGTGACCGGGTTCGCCCTTGAATCCGACGCCGAAGGGCCGGGCCAGTTCGATGCGCCGGTAGTTCACGCCGACCAGACGCATCCCCAGGAGCAGTTCGCTCGCGGCGTCGGATTCGTCGGCAAAGGCAGGAAGGGGCATGATCCGGACGCATGATCAAATATTAAGGATTTGCCATCATATACCGTCCGGCCTGGGGCGCCTACCATGCTGACTTTCCTTGGTTGGACGGAATGCGACATGTCGGCTTGTGCGGAAACCTGTGACACGGTGGCAGTAACGGAGCAGCCCGCCTGGGGCGCGGTCTTCGCGGTGACCCTGGGTGTTTTCGCGCTGATTACGGCCGAGTTCCTGCCGGCGAGCCTGCTCACCCCCATGGCGGCGAGCCTGGGTGTGACCGAAGGCATGGCGGGGCAGACCGTCACCGCGACGGCGGCCGTCGCCCTGGTCACCAGCCTGCTCATTTCGGTGCTCACCCGTAACACCGACCGACGGATCGTGCTGCTTTCCTTCTCGGTCCTCCTGGTTGCCTCGAACCTGCTGGTCGCCTTTGCGCCGACGCTCTCGCTGGTCCTGGTCGGTCGCGTGCTGCTCGGCATCGCCATCGGCGGCTTCTGGACGATGTCCGCCGCTGTCGCGATGCGCCTGGTGCCCGAGGCGATGGTCCCGCGAGCGCTGTCGATCATCTTCAGTGGCGTCTCCGTCGCCACCGTGGCCGCGGCGCCGCTGGGTAGTTACTTCGGTCATCTCATCGGCTGGCGCAACGTGTTCCTGATCGCGACGGTGATCGGCGTGCTGGCGTTCTTCTGGCAGCTTGTCGTGCTGCCGAAGATGGCACCGACGGGTTCGGCACGCATGGGTACGCTGGTCGATGTCATGAAGCGCCCGGCGATGCGCGCGGGCATGATCTCGGTGCTGCTGGTGTTCACCGGGCACTTCGCCTTCTTCACCTACCTGCGGCCCTTCCTCGAAGGGGTGACCGGCGTGGGCGTGAACGGGCTTTCGGTGATCCTGCTTGGCTTCGGCGTCGCCAACTTCATCGGCACGTCGCTTGCCGGCTTCGTTCTCGAGCGTAGCCTGCGGATGACCTTGCTGCTGATGCCGCTGGCGATGAGTGCGATTGCCCTCGCGCTGGTGGCGCTGGGTCGTGCGCCGATCGCCGATGCGCTGCTCGTCGCGCTGTGGGGCATGGCCTTCGGCGCCGTGCCGGTGGCATGGACCACCTGGATCACGAAGACCGTTCCCGACGAAGCCGAGAGCGGCGGTGGCCTGATCGTGGCGGCGGTGCAGTTCGCTATCACGCTGGGCGCGGCCGCTGGCGGTCTCGTGTTCGATCGCGCCGGGGCATCCGGGGTTTTCGTTGGCGCCGGCGTGGTGTTGCTGGTGGCAGCGGCGATGATCTTCGTCAGCCTGCGGGAGCGTTCCGAGGCGAGCGAGATCGCCCCTTCGGGGGCCTGATCACGCTCCCGCGTCGAGCAGCGCCTGTTCCAGATCCGCGTGGGCCTGGTCGAGCTTGCGCTGGCGGTCCGCTATTTTCTTCGGGCTCTTGCCCTGCGCCTTGGCTTCCTGGAGTTCGTGCGCTTTCTCTGTCACGTGGTCCCGAGCTTTGGCGATCCTGTTGTTGGCAGCGCTTTGCAGGGAGGCTTCGGTGCAATGCGCCGTCACTTCCGCAAGCGCGGTCTGCAGACCCCGCACGCGAGACGTGTTGTCGTGGTTCTGCGCGTAGGCGATCTCGGTTTCTATCGACTGACGCTTCGCGTCGCATCCGCTGGACTGCGCGGAGACGACGGTGGGGATGATGAGCAACGCAAGCAGCGCGATCGAGGCATGGGCTTTCATGGAGTCGCTTCCCTGGGTGGCTTGATGAAAGGTGTTGGCTTCGACCCTGACGGATCGACGAGGGGCCACTCCGGCGGAGTTAATGCCATGCCCGCGTTATCCGTCAAGCGCGTGTGCGAAGCGCTATCGCAGACACCGTTCTACGGGGGCGTAGCCCGACAAGCGACCATGCCGTCGTGCACGAGGCATGGTCGCTGCACTGAGCAACGGATCAATGACCCGCGTTCGGCGGTGTCCTAACCGGCAAGCCTGCTTGTGCTCGCATCACCTGCGGGTAGTCGGGCGCGGCGACGGATTTCACGTCCAGTGCGCTCCGGTAACTGCCCTGTGCCACCAGAGACACCTCGCCCAATCCACCGTCCTGCGCCGTGCTCCATGCGGCGATGGCGATCGTGTTGTCGCCATGGGTGTTCAGCAGTCCGGCGGGAAGTTCGAAGTCCGTCTGCGGACCGACGTCGCTGATGTAACGCCCGATCTGCCAGCCGTTGACGAAGACGACGGCGCGGTAGTGGTGGGGTGCTGCATCGTGAATGCGAAGCGCGATCGGCAGGTCGTGCCCCGTCGGGATGTCCAGATGGAAGCTGCTGCGATACCAGTCGACACCCGGCTTGTCGGTCGTGCGGGGCAGGGTCGTCGTAGCCCATTTGCCATCCGGGAATCCGGGCAACTGCCAGCCCATGCGCTCGCCGTAGAGGCCGCCGGCGTTGAACGGACCGCGGACCGGATCCGGCAGGTTCTCGCCGCCGACATTGCCCTGGATCTTCCAGCGGATATCTGTGGAGCCATTCGCGAAGGACGCGGCGATCAAGCCGCGCGGCTCGCGAAATGCGCCGTTGTGCTCTTCCTGGTTGTGTCCGGTGTTCTCGACGAGAACGGAGACGACATTGTCGGCACCGGGCTTCAGCCACGCTGGATCGATCGCGAACTGCTGCGCACCACTCGGGTTGTTACCGAGGAAGTGTCCGTTGAGCCATGCCGTGAAAATGCCATGGTTGCCGAGATGCACGCCGGTGTTGGCGGCGAGCTGGATCGCGGCTTCCTTGCCGGTGGCCTTGAAATGACCGCGGTACCAGACATGGCCGTGGTGGAAACCATAGGCGTCGCTGTCGAGAATCGGCAGTTTGTGGTCCCAGTACGGATTCGGTGTCGAGGTCCGGCTGGCAGCGAGCCAGTCGTTGTCGTCGAAGGCGGGTGCGATCTCCGGTGCGGCATCGCTGATGTGCCATGTGGTCAGGGTCGGCAGCGCCACCGGTACGGGGCCATCGAGGCGGCCTTGCAAGGTCGCCGAGGCGGTGGTGTCGGTATGCACCGGCGCACCATTCCACGTGAAGCCGCGGGTGTCCGGGGTGGCTAGCAGCTCGATATCGCCGGCCTTGTCGGTATCGCCGGTGAGCGCGAACTGGTCGCCGTTGCGCACGGCGCTGCGGACCAGATAGGGGCCACGCACGAGGATGGGTCCTGTCGGGGTATCCACACGCCAGAAGCGCGTCGCCGCGTCGTTGTCTCCGATCAACAGCAGCAGGGACGCATCGCCCTGGCCGATCGCGACGCGCGCAAGGCCGGCGTGGCGGTAGTTGAGGCGCAACGTGTGCGAGCCCGAATCCCAATGTACGGCGACCTTGCCGTCGAGAACGTGGGTGGTCGGTTCGGTCGCGTAGCGCAACACGGTTTCTCCGTCCTCGTCGTGTCGGCCGTAAAGCACAGCGACATCCCGGTCGCCAAGTCGCATCTGCGTCATCAGTTCGGACGTCGAATACGCGAGATCCTGTTTGCCGAAGCGGTAATTGGCCAGGAGAACCTTCGAGTCGCGCCCGTCGATGTGGATCGCCGTACCGGGCTGCTGCGGGATCGTCGTTGCATCCCCCTTGCCCAACGCGATGGCCAGGTGCGTCGCATCGTTCGATGTATCCGCCGCATCCGCATGACGCAGGATGTAGAAGCGCGTGCCATCGTCCGGATTGACGCGCACGTCGACATGAAGGCGCGGGTTCTCCGGCACCGCGCTCGCCACCGCATCGGTTCGCGTCAGGGGCGCGACGGCCTGGGTCATGTAGCCGATGAGCTTCTGCTGGTCGTACTTGTCGGTGAGCCGGCGACTGGCGGCGATCGCCGCACCGTAGTCGTACGAGGTATACACGCCCGGCGACGACAGCCAGCCCCAGTTGATGCCGCCGTAGGTCATGTAGAAATTCTGCATGGTCGAGCCGGCGGCCATGGTCGCCTCGTAGAACACACGCTCGAAATCGGGGCCGGTGAGTTTACGGCAGGCTTCGTAGCCCGGACCGCCCCACACGTCGAACGCGCCGCCCTGGTACTCGGGGAAGAACAGCGGCCAGCGGGTCAGTTCCTTTCGTTCGCTGGCGAAGTCGTACACGCTGTTCCAGCGTTCCGGTCGCGTGCAATCGAAGTCGGCGGGATACGAGTCGAAACCGGGCATATCCACCGCGCCGACACCGCTGAAGAAATTGCTGTTGTGGTTGCCGATGAGCGGTACGGTGATGCCGTCGGCATGGGCCTTGTCTTCGAGATCCTGCATGTAGCGACGGCCATCGGCGGAGTCGTTGTAGAACTCGTTTTCCACCTGGTAAAGCAGCACGCTGCCGCGGCCATCGGTGAACTGATGACGCGCGAGCACGCGATCGATCTGGGTCATCCACTCGCGATACGCGGCGGTGTATTCGGGATCGGTGGAGCGCGGCTTGCCGGCCGTGGTGACCAGCCATCCAGGGAATCCGCCGCCGTCCGTTTCGGCGTTGATGTACGGGCCGGGGCGCGCAATCACGTAGATGCCGACGTCGCGTGCGATATCGAGCAGACGGTCGACGTCGCGAATGCCGGAGAAGTCGTAGACCCCGCGCCGTGGCGAGTGATACCCCCAATCGAAATAAATCTCCACCGCGTTGAAGCCGGCGGCTTTCATCTTCTGCAGGACATCGGTCCACAGATCGGGGGATGGCAGGCGCCAGTAATGAAAGGAGCCCGACCACAGATAGGTCGGCTTGCCGTCGATGATGAGCGAGTAGCGGTCGTAAGCGATGCGGTGCGTCGTTGCCGTGCCGGGCGAGGCGGCCGGCGACTCACTGGCGAGTGCCGGCGCGCTCGCGGCGACCAGCGTGGAAAGCGCCAGGGCGCCCATGCACCCGGCGAGACGGCCATGCGGCCTGCGAAAAGCGAACATCCCCAACCTCCGACGGACTGCCATCTGGCATCCGTCGGAGGTTGGGGCATTCTGGGGATATTTGCAAATTTGGGTTTATTTATGGCGCAGGCAGCGCGTAGGCGACCACCGAGTCACCCATCTTCGTGCCAAGCGAGCCATGGCCGCCGGCCATGATGACGATGTACTGGCGGCCGTCCTTTCCCTTGAAACTCATCGGCGTGGCCTGGCCACCGGCAGGCAGGCGGCTGCTCCACAATTGTTTTCCGTCGGTGACGTCGTACGCGCGCAAGTAGGAGTCCAGCGTCGCGCCGAAGAAGGCGACACCGCCGGCCGTGATAAGCGTGCCGCCCTGGCCGGGAACACCGAGGGGTAGCGGAATGCCGAAGGGAGCGCTGTCACGTGTCGTGCCGTTCTTGTGCTTCCAGATCACCTTGCCGGTGGTCAGGTCCACCGCCGACACCCAGCCCCACGGCGGCGCCTGGCAGGGAATGCCAAGCGCACTGAGCAGAGGAGAGATCTCGACGCCGTAAGGCGCACCGGTATCGGGATGCACGCCCGAACTCTCGCTGGTCGAGGCTTCCCTGCGCGCGACCTCCGCCGCTGGAACCAGGCGGAAGACGAAGGCGAACGAGTTGGGGTTGGTGAAGGCGATCTGGCGAACCGGATCGACGGAGATGCCGCCCCAATCGAAGACGCCGGCGTTGCCCGGGTGGATCAGGGTCTCGGTGAGGCCGGGCGGGGTGTACGGACCGTCGTAACGCATGGACTTGAAGCGGATGCGGCACATCACCTGGTCGAAGGGCGTGGTGCCCCACATGTCCGCCTCGGTGAGCTTCGGCGGGTCGTAGTTGAGCTGCGATCTTGGCTGCGTCGGCGAGGTGTGGTCGCCCTGCACGGCACCCTGGGCGACCGGCACTTCGTCGATGGGAAAGATGGGTTTCCCGGTCAGGCGGTTCAGCACGTAGATGCTGCCCTGCTTGCTGGTGGAGATCACCGCGGGCTGCACGCCGGAAGCTGTCTTCAGGTCGACGAGGGTGGGCTGCGCGCTGACGTCCTTGTCCCAGAGATCGTGGTGGGTGAACTGGTAGTTCCAGCGCACCTTGCCCGTGGCGATCTCCAGCGCGACCACGCCGGCGGCGTATTTCTCGGCACCGGGGGTGCGGTCGGCGCCCCAGGTGTCCGGGGTCTGGTTACCCATCGGCAGGTAGACCAGGCCCAGTCCTTCGTCCACGCTCATCACCGACCACACGTTCGGGGAGTTACGCGTGTAGTGCTGGCCCGCGGGCAGCGGAGTGGTTTCTTCGGGATTGGCCGCGTCCCAGTTCCAGACCAGATGCCCGTCGTGTACGTCGAAGGCACGAATGACACCCGACGCTTCGTGCGTGGAGTAGTTGTCGCTTACATGGCCACCGATGATGACCAGGTCGCGCGTGATCGCCGGAGGTGACGTCGAGTAATAACCGCCAGGCAGCATCCGCCCATCGAGATTGTCGGTGAGCAGCTGGATGGTGCCCTTGTCGCCGAAGCCGGTGCAGATCTGACCGTTGTCCGCATTGAGCGCGATCAGGCGTGCGTCGGCCGTGGGCAGGAAGAGGCGGCGCGGGCAGTCTGTGACGGCGGGTGCGGCGGAGGCTACGGCCGTGGTCGTGGCTGTCGCCGGCGAGGCTGCGCCGGCGGCCGCGTAGTCGGCATCGTTGTGATACGAGACGCCGCGGCAGGTCATGTGTTCCCACATCTTGAAGGTGCCGTTCGCGCTCTGGATTTTCGGATCGAAGCGCCACTGCTCCTTGCCCGTCGTCGCATCCACGGCAATCACGATGCTATGCGGCGTGCACACATACAGGGTGTCGCCGATCTTCAGCGGCGTGACCTGGTTGGTGATCTCGACCGGATCCTGGGGACCCGGAAGATCGCCGGTATGGAATTCCCACGCCTTCGTCAGCTTACCCACGTTCTGGGCATTGATCTGGTCCAGGGGCGAGTAGCGCTGACCGAACGGCGTTCCCCCATACGAGTGCCACTCGCCGGCCGGTGTACCACCCGGGCCGAGGGCCGCTGTCGGCAGGACCGCGTCGAGGCCGCGTGCGAGGTGGCCCTCGATGGTGGTCGACTCACGGGGCAGGCTCACCAACCCCACGACCAGGGCGAAGACCAGACCCACGGCAAGGGATGCCGCCGGATAAGGAATCGACGTCGCTCGCAGCGGGCGACGTATGAAGGGCAGTGCGAGCCAGAGTCCGAGCGCGAACCAGACGTCCAGTCGTGGCAGCAGTTGCCAGAAATCGAGGCCGACCTCGTACAGCGCCCACACGGTGGTGAGCACGAGCATGGCCGCGTAGAGCGAGATGGCCACTTGCCGACGCGCATAGAGCAAGGCCGCAACGGCGATGAGCCCAAGGCCGAACACGAGGTAATGCAGCGAGCCGCCGAGGGCGACAAGGCGTACGCCGAGCATGGCCAGCGCCATGCCCAGCAGCAGGAAAACGACGGCCGTGGCAAGCAGTATCCATGGCGGACGTGATGAAGTCTGGGTTCTCACAGGGTTGGCTCCTCATTTTCTTGCGAGCTGCCGACTGGCCGCTACCTGCATATTGCGCCCGATTCATACCGTCGGTCTTGATGCCGATTGCGCCAACGTCGCGGCAAGCCCCCACGCCGCCAGCCCCACCAATGGAATGCCTGCCACCCATGGCAGCGACGCCGCGATGGCGAACAACAGGGTTCCGCTGGCCGGCCCGATGGTGTCCTTCACATCGTTAGCGACCGAAACCGCGGCCATGTACGTCGCGCGCGTCTTCGGTGCGGCCAGTTCGTTAACGGCCGAAGGCATCAGCGGTCCGCAAACCACGTCGGCAGTCGAGAAGCACGTTACTGCCACGACCAGCGCGACGAGGCTGGGCGACGCCAGGAGAACGCCCAAGGCCGCGATCGACAAGGCCGCGCTGGCAAGCACCAGGCAACGCGCATTGAATCGGGCCGTCAGGCGAGTGACCGGAATCTGCAAGACGGCGGTGAGTATCGAGCCAAAGGTGAAAAGCAGGCCCACTCCCGAAGGGCTCAACGTCCCAGCGGCATGCACGCTGAGCGGCAGCACGGTCTCGACCCAGCTGCCCGACAGCTCGAGCAACATGAAGCACAGCAGCAATCCACCGAGCCGGCGATCGCGCAAGGCGGGAAGCAGGGCCGAAAAACCTTCCTCTTCCTCATCGTCCTCTTCGCCGGCTCCTGTGCCGAGGGTTTCAGGCAGCAAGCACACCACCAGCGTCGCTGCAGATAGCAGCGCGATGGCCGAGCCGACAAATACCGTGCTCAACGAACGCAAGACCAGCAGCGCACCGATCGCCGGACCGATGGCGCGGCCGATGCTGGAAAGCACGCGGGCCACGGCAAAGTAGTGTCGCGTTTCGTCCTGCGGCACCACGTCGCCGATCACGGTGAAGACGGTAGGGTGCAGCACGCTTTCAAACGCACCGATCAGCAAGAGCACCGCGGCCGTCGCGACCACACCGTGGCAGAACGAAAGCAGCAGAAACCCGCCGCCAACCCCGAGTGTCGAAGCAAGCAGGACAGGTCGTCGACCCAGGCGATCCGCGATGCCGCCCAAGAGCGGCGTGGCAAGCAACTCGCCGCCGGCATAACAGCCGAAAAGCATGCCGATCCAGGCGACAGGTACGCCCGCGTCCTTCTGTGCCCACAGGGCAAAGAACGGCAGCATCACGCCGTCGCCGATACTGATGAAAAGGAAGAGGAGGGCGGCGAGGTACGCCGGCTTTCTGACAAGGGTAAGCAGGTTCACGTATTCACTCCAACGCAGCGACCAGCCACCGCGAGGGCAACTGGACAGGATGCGCGTTGGTTGACGTAAACGCTTACGGTCGCCTGAGTCGGCGACGTGGCGGAGGTTATCAGGGGGCGGGGCGCATGCCAAGGGAGGGCGAATTCGTGTTGCATGGCCGGGTGTCGATCGAGCATGCTTCCAGCGATCGAGCTACTTTCCGAACGGAACTCCGTTTCTCGAGAGGTCCACGCCGAATGACACGGGGGCGACATGAAGATCCATTCGACCGTTACGCGCTTGGCGGTTTCCTTGCTGCTATCGATGGCAGTCACCGCGGCACACGCCGATGAGGCAGCGAAGCCGGCCTTACTCGCCAAGCCTGACGTCGCCGCCAAGGCGTCGATGCAAACGATGCAGATTCCCAGTCATGGATCTGCGTTGAATGCCCTGGTGTACGTGGCCGCCGGCGCCCAGCCGCATCCGGTCGTGATCCTGCTGCACGGCTTTCCCGGCAACGAGCGCAACCTGGATCTCGCGCAGGACATGCGTCGCGCCGGATGGGACGTCCTGTTCTTCAACTATCGCGGTTCATGGGGAACGCCGGGCGACTTCTCGTTCTCGCACAGCATCGAAGACGTGGCGTCCGCTATCGCTTACCTGCGCCAGCCCGAGAACGCCAAGCGGCTGCGGCTGGATCCTTCGCGCATCGTGCTGGTCGGTCACAGCATGGGCGGCTTCATGGCCGTGCAGGCCGCTGCCGCCGACCCTGCCATCGAGGGCATAGCGATGATCTCGGCTGCGGACCTCGCCGGCAGGTTTGTCCAGATGCAGGCGCAGGAGCAGGGATCGCAAACCGTGGCGGTCAAGAAGATGGGTGCGGCACTGGCGGAGGAGGGGCTGGCGCCGCTCAGTGGATGTACGCCCGATAGCCTGGCCACGGATCTGGCGGAGCACGCGGCTGCCTGGGCATTTCTTTCCAAGGTTGGAGGGCTCGCGCATCGGCCAGCCTTCGTGATCACCTCGGACGATGGTCTGGCTCCTGCGAATGACGCGTTCGCCAACGCGCTTCGTCGGGCTGGCGACACCCAGGTAACGAGCCTTCATCTGCCCACCGACCACGCTTATTCGGACCAGCGCACCGAGCTGTCGCAGGCCGTGCTGAAGTGGCTCGCCACGTTCAAATGAGCGAAGGGGAAGGCCTGCGGATGCGGGCTGGCTACGGTGCCCAACGCCGGATGTCGAGGGTGTCGCAAAGCCGCGACATGGCCCGGCCAATGCCGCGTTTGGGCATGCCCTCGTCGCTGGGCAGCATCACGACAACCATCAGCGCCGCTTTCTCGACGTCCTCGAGCCCCAGTTCGGAGGCCTGGCTGCGCAGGAGATAGGCGCGAAAGCGCGCTTCCTCCATGTCGCCTTCCATCACGGCATGCCCGATCGCCGACGCATCCAGCGCCAGGCGGCTGCGGCTGAGTATGGTTTCTTTGTCGATGGTGGCCATGGATCGAGCATAGGCGGCCTACCGCGAAGGCGGCATCAGCCTTGCGTCGTATGCTTATATACTTGCGCACTTGCAACTATTGCTCAGATGAGTACTATTGCGCCTATGCATAAGCTACCTCCAGACACACATCCGCTCGCGGCCGAACTTATGGGCGTGCTCATGCCCATCATCAAGGACAGCCAGGCCGGCGTGGCTGCGGTCATGGCCGGTTTCGACCTGACCTTTTCGCAGCTGCGCATGCTGTGGATCCTCGATAACTCTGGCTCCGACCTCGCCGTGACCGAGCTGGCCGAGATGGTTTCCCTGTCGCTTCCGGCCGCCGGGCGCGCCGTGGACGGCATGGTTCGCGTCGGCCTGCTTACGCGGCGGGAAGACGAAGCGGACCGGCGCATCAAGCGCATCGGTCTGGCCGAGCCGGGGCGCGAAACGCTCGAGAAGATCGGCCGCGCTCGCGGTCGATCCGCCGAACGCTTTGTCGAGGCGCTCACGGAAGAGGAGCGTGCCGATCTCGCCGGTGCGCTGACCACCCTCGGCGTTCTCACCCGCAAGCATTTCGCCGTCCCCACCGGCGCCTCCTACTGCTCTCCGGAAAAGCCCGAATGAATGGCCCCACCCAGACCGCCGCGTCGCCGACGCTCGACCGCCGGTTGCTGAGCATCGCTTCCGTCGTCGTCCTCGGCAGTTTCATGTCGATCCTCGACACCACGATCGTCAATGTCGCCATTCGTGAGTTGTCGCACTCGTTCGGCACGTCGCTGTCGGTCACGCAGTGGATCTCCACCGGCTACATGCTGGCGCTCGCCACGGTGATCCCGCTGACCGGATGGGCTGCCGACCGCTTCGGCACCAAGCGCCTGTACATCGGCTCCATCGCGTTGTTCGTGATCGGGTCCGCGCTATGCGGACTGGCTTGGTCGGCGACCTCGCTGATCGTCTTCCGCGTGCTGCAGGGTTTCGGCGGCGGGATGATCATGCCCGCCGGCATGACCATCCTCTCCCACGCGGCCGGACGTGAACGCATGGGACGGGTGATGGGACTGGTCGGCATACCGATGTTGGTCGCGCCGATCGTCGGTCCCATCCTCGGTGGCTGGTTCGTCGACGATCTGTCCTGGCGCTGGATCTTCTTCGTGAACCTGCCGATCGGCGTGGTCGCGTTGTTCGCGGCGTCCCGTTTCCTCGAACGCGACGAGCCCAAGCCGCATCACTCGCTCGACTGGCGCGGCTTGCTGATGCTCTCGCCGGGTCTGGCGATCTTCGTCTACGGGCTGGCCGAGACGGCGGCTGGCGGTGGCTTCAGCCGGCCCGACGCCGTGGGCGGCGTGCTGTTGGGTCTTGCCCTGGTCATCGGCTTCGTCTGGCATGCGCGTCGCAAGGAAGGCGCCCTGATCGATGTGCGCCTGTTCGGTACGCGTATCGTTGGCGCCGCGGCCTCCACGTCGTTTTTCTTCGGTACGGCCTTCTTCGGCACCGCGCTCTTGCTGCCGCTTTACTTCCAACTGGTGCGCAACGAGTCCGCGTTGAGTGCCGGCCTGTTGATGGCGGCACAGGGCATCGGTGCGATGATCTCCATGCCGATCGCCGCCCGCCTGACCGACAAGACCGGCCCCGGACGCATCGTGCTGGTCGGTCTTTCCATGACGGCGCTCGGTCTTGTGGGGCTCACCCAGATTCAGAGCGATACACCGATGTGGATGGTCGAGGGCATGCTGTTCCTGCTCGGCCTGGGCATGGGTTCGACGATGATGCCGTCGATGACGGCCGCGCTGAGCAGCTTGCAGCGCCACGAAATCGCGCGTGTCACCAGCGGCATGAATGTCGTGCAGCGCGTCGGCGGCTCCGTGGGTACCGCATTGCTGGCGGTGGTGCTGTCGCACCAGATCGCCAGTGTGATGCCCTCGACCGGCGTGCAGGAAACCGGCCTTGCCGTTGTCCGCACCATGACGCCTGCGATGCACACGGCAATCCTGCCTGCGCTCGGCCGCGCCTTCGGGCACACCTTTGTCTGGGCGCTCGGCGTGGTCGTACTCGGGCTGATCGCGGCGAGCTTCCTGCCACGTAAGCGGGCAGTTCACAACACCGAGCAGGCGACCGCGGCGACCTTGGTGGACTAACGATGAACGCCATGCATTTTCGGCATGGTGTTCTCCTTTGTCGGCAGTGCCGCAGTTTCGGACGGCGTGGCCGGTCAGGTTCATGGCATCCTTCGGCCTCCAGACCACCCGCCAGGGGAAGCAGTGAACGGACGCGCCGCGCGATGGAATGCATGGGGCCAGCACCTTGCGGTAGCCGCCGCGTACGCGGCTTGCTACGAGGTCACACGCCATGTGACCTTCTCCCACTGGATACTCACGGCCGGCCTTCGCCTGGCCTGCCTCCTGCTCATGCCACGGCGCTACTGGCCTGCGCTCGCCGCCGGCGAAGCGCTTCCCATGATTGAAAACGCGGTGCTGTGCATGCCGCAGTTCGGCCTCGCGTGGGCAGTCTCCGCCTCGGTGCCGATGATCGTGCTGTGCATGGCCTGGGTCCAGCCGCTGCGGCAGCGATGGAGCCTCTATACGGCGGATGGACAGCTGAGAATGGGCATGGTCCTGGCCGCGACGCTCGGCTGCGCGGTGCTGACGGCGGTAAAGACGGTCGTGACGCTGATGACGGCGTTGCTGCATTCGCCGGAGGCCTGGCCGGATATTTCGGTCGCCACGTATTTCTGGGCTTATGTGTTGGGCGCCTATCTCGGTGCCCTGACGCTTACGCCGACGATTCTCGCCTTGCGCGAGCGCGCCGGCGGCGACGTGCAAGCGACCGGGGCGTCCCTCTGGGGCAGCCCACTGCTTCGCGACGTCGTGTTGTGGGTGGTCCCGGTCTTGTTCGGCCTCGCCTGGCTTGCACTGGCGACGCAGCACGATGGTCTCCGTCAGGCGGCGCGATTGGCCTTGCTGTTGCCCGTTCTGGTCCTGGCGGTGCGCCATGGGTGGCACGGCACGGCGATCGCTGGCATGGGCGCAAGCATCGCCCTGGCGGCTACCGGCACGGCCTTGCTCGATCCGGCCATGATCCAGTGCCAGGTGGTCCTGGCACTGTTCCTTTCAGCGGCGCTCATGGTCGGCGCAAGACTTCCCATGCGCGCGGGTCGGCGCGGTGCGCAGGCGACCCCGCCTTAACGCGGAACGCTGCATTCCGCCGGATTCTTGCAACGTACGGCGTCGACGGCATGCGGGGTCTGTTGCGTGCTGGCACCGGCGGCGGTGTGCGCCGTCGTCTTGGCCACGGCGACACCGCAGGAGAGGGCAAGCAGGGCGGCAACGATCAGGGTCGGGCGGACGAGTGCGTACATGGCGTGCTCCAGTAGGTGGAAGGACGGGTGTGGCCGAGCCATCACCCACGAGAACGATACCGGGCCGAACATGGCCGTACACCACACAAGGCGGGCGCTTTTCCGGCAAGAGGTTGGCTAATCCGTCGTTTGCAAACGGAAAGTTGTGCAGCGTTCGATCGGCTACAAGCGCGTAAGGTCGGACGCGTAGCCGTGCGTCTACCTCGCCGAAGGCCTTCGACCGAGACGCTTTCGCGTCGTATGGCTCCGAAGTTTCGAAGTCCGCGCGTGGATGGTTGCGAGAGCGCAGAAAGACCTGATGAACGAGGCCGCCGAGTGGCTTCAATACGCACGCAGCCTCACGCGGCTACTTCGTCGACACGATCGGCCATGCGGAAGACAAATATATGACGACGGCGTGCATGAGGCTTCGCATTTCTCGGACCTCCCCGATGACCCGCTCGGTTGGTCTAACCAGACTCGTGACTACAAGCGCGGCCGCGCCGATCCACAGAGGCCCTCCCTCCAAACATGAAAGAACCCCTCGCCTCGGCAAGCGATTCTTTCTGCGTGACTCAGACTCGCCGCTACTGAGTTGACAAGGAGTACGGCTTCGCCCACCCCGCTTCGAACGTGCCGATCTTGGCATCTGCGGGGCTCGCCAAAACATTCAGCTGGCGAGTCTTGATGATGTCCTTGCTGAAAGGCAGGCGATCGTTGATCAGATACAGCGAATCCATGGCGTTGCCCGGACCGTCGTTGAGGTCGCCGACGCGGGAGGGAATGCGATGCAGCGTGAACGTCTTGATTGCGCAGTTCACCAGGTTCGAGTCGGCCTGATTGCAGCCATCCGTGTTCAGGGCGGTGTTATTGCTGTCGTTATAAAAGCCATCGACGACAACCGCTTCGCCGGCACCTACGCTGACCTTTGCGAAGGGGCGGGTGAGCTTGGTTGCCACCGCGACGCCGTCGACCATTTTTGCGTGCAGGATGCTACGCCAACCGCCCGGATCGGTCGTCACGGTTTCGCTGTGAGAGGCCTCGGACATGTGTGCGCAGCCACCGCCGCCCGCGCCACCGACCATCATCATGTCGCAGTAGGTGCCGTCGAAGACGGTCTTACTACCATATTGCGCAGCGAACCATTCCTGTGTCTGGTAGAACTCCTTCTCCTTCGTTGCGGTCAGTGAGGCGAGGCCGATCTTCGGCTTCGCTTGCCACTGCTTCGCGCTCATGTCCGGAAAGTTCGTTCGAAGCAACTTGTAGGTATTGCCAACAAGCGAATACGTACCCGGATCGACGATGTAAAACATGTAATACGACTTGCCGGCATCGATGCCTGTCAGGTAGCCGTGCAGTCCGACACGATCCATGGATTGCGGATAGCCGACCTTGAGGATGCTCTTTGGATCGCCGTCTTTCTGCCAGATGATGGCGGAGTTCCGGTCCAGGCTGTAATCGGGATAGCTGTCCGTACCCGGTGTCGGCAGGCCCGCATTCTTGTATTTCTCCCCGATATCCACCATCGGCATGACAACGACGGCCTTGCCGGAGGCAAGCGCCCTTCGATACAGCGTCGCACTCGCGTCCTGCCTGGCCTTCAGTTTGTCGGCGGCCTGTTGCGTTATCTCTTTAACGAGTGTCTTGCGGGTCTTGAACAGGTTCGCTAGGCGGGACGACGATTGAGCGGGAAGCGATCCCGCACCCGTTCTCGACAGATCCGGCGGCAACTCGGAGTGGGTGGCCCCAGCGAGCAGGCCGCAGGCCAGGTATTCCATATGAGCGGCGTTGATATTCGTCTGATCCGGGTTTACCTGGGCCACGAAGGAAATCGCGGCAAGATCACCGTCCACCGTGACGTGGAAGGGGAAACCTCGTTTATCTGGACCGTTAAAGCTGTAGCCCGAATCCCTGACCGCATCGATACTCTTCATCGCGACGGTCAACTCGCCCTGATGGCCGTGATAGTCCTCAACAAGAACCTCCCAGTCCTTCATCGCAGCGATGAACTTCTTCATGCTCGCGATCGCATCGTGCGGATCGATGCTGGGTGCCATGGTCCACGTGGAGTACGCGCTGCCCTCGTCGTCGTTCAGCGCCGTCGTGAAGTTCGTCATGCAGAGCTTCGTGGAGTCCACCGGCCCGAATAGCATCGCCGCGCTGGGCAGGGCGCTGGCGGTCGGGGCGTGACTATCCGGTGCGGCGGCCGCGACGGCGCCACCGGAGTTTTTCACCTGCGCGAGCATGCCGCATATCGCCCCGCGCATATCGTCCGGTTTTACCATCATGCCTGCGGGAAGCGTCACGTCGAGATTGACCGCGCCAGCATCGGTGGCCGTGATGAAGAGCGGAAAGCCTCGCGCGGTTCCGCTCGCTTTCTGATGAATGGTCAGCGATCCCTGTGACCCCTGGACGTTACCCTGGTCGACATCGAACCCCTTCGCGGTGGCGATGTCCTTCAATTGCGCAATGGCGCTCCGGGCGGGCAGGCCGGGCGATGTTATGCCGGCTCCGAAGGTCAGTCCGGTGGACTTATCGCCACCGGATTTAAACGAGCACGCATCCTGGGCGAGGGCGCCTGTGCTCAGGCATAACGCAAGAAGGCCTAAAGAGAGGTACAACCATACGGACCGATGCATCTTCCTTTTCCCCTAATCCATGCTTGGTTGCAGCGTAAAGGCTCGGCGGCAATGAATAAGTGGGGGCGGACGGTTTGTCAAGCTACAACTGCAATACCACGCTGGCACGATGGGCCCTTGCCTTCGAGTGGATTCCCAGATGGCTACGGACCCGGACCTCGCTTCTGTTCCCTATGCACGCATCGACGAGTTGGGTAGTTGCATCGTCCATGGGCTGGCCGTCGGGCTCAGCGTCGCCGGGCTCGTCGCCCTGGTGGCGAAAGCGACCTCGTATGGTGGTCCTCTTGCGGTGTTCGCCAGTGCGCTCTATGGGGCGACACTGATTTTCCTCTTTACCGCTTCGACCCTTTATCACACCCTTAAGAATCACCGCGCCCAGAGCTTTCTTCGGACGCTCGACCATGTGGGCATCTACTGGCTGATCGCGGGCACCTATACCCCCTTCGCGCTTATCGCGATGCCCGAAACGTGGGGCTTTGTCTTGTTCGGGGCGATTTGGCTGCTTGCCATCGCCGGCACGGTGCTCGAGCTAGGCATCTTGAGGCGTTATCACCATGCGGCCGTGTTCCTGTACGTCGCCATGGGATGGGGCGCGATCGCCACGTTCCAGCCGCTGGCAGGTCACGTGCCGAAGGACGGCCTGATGCTGTTGGTGGCGGGCGGTGTTGCCTATACGGCGGGTGTTCCGTTCTATCTGGCAAAGCGGTTGCCGTTTCACCATTCGCTGTGGCATTTGTTTGTGTTGGCGGGAAGTGTTTTGCATTACTTCGCTGTGTTGTTTTATGTGTTGCCGGGGGCGGGTGCGGGGCGCGGATGATTCAGGTGCATTCCGGCTACTGCCCGGCATTGAAGCGTGATGCAGTTCGGGCGCCGCCGGAGGATCAGTTGACGGGAGGGTCGCCCAGGGAGCGGCGCTGTCTCGGGATGCCCGGGTTGTCTAAAAATCCACGCGATCCGCTTGCCTGATCGCTTGCGATAGCCATCGTATTATTCGGAAATGTAGGACTTCCCCTACAGACACCCATTCGCTGTCTCCTTTAACTTTGCCCAGTAACGTTGCGGCTCGGCTTTCCACTACCCCAACGACCAAGCAAGCCGATCTTGCGCGGGTGAGGATCGGCGCTCCCCTGGTTTCCTGATGGATCGGTATAAGTAGCTTCTGATCTGAGATATAGACATGCGCCTATACGCCCTGGCAGTGCTCGTTGTCGCATCCACGCTCTCGCCGGTATGGGGAAGCGAGAATCAATCTGTCCGGACGTGCGCGGACTTCACTACGGGGTCACCGGGAACGGGGGTCGCGTATCGAGGTCGCGTGGTGAATGACGACTATCACATGGTCATCAGCGTTCCTAATGGGGAGACGGGGTGGGGTGGTGTCGCAGATGACGCCCCTTTCCACGGGTTCGACATCTTCCCGGTTGGGTCCCACTCAAGCTGCATCGTCATTTTGGTCGGATGGCGGGTAGAAGAAGACGAAAAGCCAACTCGCCCACCTGGTTCGACCGTTGTCGAGTTGGATGGCACGCAGGCATGGTTAGAGCAGCGCAGAGGAACGGTGGAACACCAGGAGATGGTGAACGAGATTGTCTCGTTCAGCGCCCCCGTGCGGACCGTGTTTGCGGACGGCCAAGCCATCATGGTGGCGCCGGCCGACGAGGTACCGAAGGTGCGGAAGATCTATCAGCAGCTTCTGAAATCCTTGTCGTTCAAGAAAGAAGATCCTGCGGGCCATTCATCCTGAAGAGAATTCCTAGCGACATCCAGATTCCGTCGATTCAAATTGATGCTCGGGCTGGTGGGGGGCTCGTCTAAATGACGGCCGATCAGCAGCGCATATCGGCGCAATTCGAAGAGCGCACTGGCGAGCACTCCGACTTTCGGAGTGATCATGTGCGACTTGATGGAGTGTGTTGACACATTCTTGTGGGGGGCGTAGGTTTTTGCGACCTGGCAGCGCGCCAGAAGAAGGGGCAACGGAATGTACGAACGTCAGGTCGTCGGCTCGCCGGAGTTGACGGGTTTTTCGTTTCCTGCGCGACATACGGTGTTGGGCGAAGTCTCGGCAGCATCCGGAGAGAGGTGCTGCGTCGTGAGGGCGATTTCTCTTCGTCGGCCGGAGTTTTACTGCTTGACCCGCGAAGTGGATGAAGTCCTCGACGCGACTGACAAGCCCTTGTATGCATCATCATCCTGAGTGAGAGCCAGGGTGTTTTTCACCGTCGGACTCGAGTCTTGGCTTACAACGAGCCGCTGCGATGTGCATAGCGCCCGTTTCAGGAGGTCGTGTCTCCGGGCGTAACAAATGGCGTCCGTTTGCCCGATTAAGTCAGTCATACGCCCTTTTGCTGCGCACCAGCACTTCGGTGCATCGCGTTGAGACCTCGGGTCATCAACTTTTAAACATCAAGGGTAAATGATGAACCCTCTGGTTCTCAGACTTCGACTTCTGGCGAGAGGGGCCGCACTAGTCGCCGTGTGCGTTAGTGGCTCAGTAAGCGCGCAATCGAGAAGCGTTACCTATTACTACAGTGACTCGCTAGGGTCCGTACTCGCAACTGCCGACGCCGCGGGCAACATAACCTCACAAGCCGACTATCGGCCCTTCGGTCAGAACAGCATCGGAAGCCAAGCGGCTGGCCCAGGATATACCGGCCACGTCGGTGATCCGGACACCGGGCTTGTCTACATGCAAGCCCGATACTACGATCCCGCAATCGGCCGGTTCTTGTCCGTTGACCCAATTGTTCCCACTGCGGGAAATGTGTTTGATGGGAACAGGTACGCATACGTCAACAACAACCCGGTCAGTTTGTCTGACCCGACGGGTAAGTGTGCGCCTTGCGCGGCTGAGGTCGTCTATGTAGGCGGCGCGGTCATTGTGGCAGCGGGTGCTGGCTACGCCACTTACATGATCGTCGACCAGGTAAACCGTCAGCAACCAGGCACGGGCTCTATCGTTTTCAATGAAGCACCGACGTCGGGAGAGGCGAAAGACAAGATCTTTGAAGGCACCAGTCCCGCGGTCGGGACAGCAGGAAAAAAAGGGGAGCGTGAAGGAGTGGCCGGAGGGGAGAAGGAGGCTTGGGACAAAATCGACGGCACGGAGGAAGACAAGGGCAGCGCGAAAGTGAAGGTCTTGTCCGATGGCGGCGTCGCTGATTTACACAACAGTACAAAGAGTCAGTATCCACAAGGGACGCCGAGCATCAAGATCACCGATCCGAGCGGAAAAATCATCGGCACCGTTCGTTTTCCGAAGCCGCCACCGCCACCTCAACCTCAGCCAAAATCTGAAGCTCCAGGGGGATCGTGAGTATGAATTCTCCGAGGCCAATGAAGATTGACGAGGCTCGACGATCTTTTTTCGTCGAGGACGAGGGCGCACAGGACGGATTCGCCAGAAAAAGCTGGCGAGGCGCAGTTCTTGACCGTGATAAGTATGAGTGGCACGCCATGCCAAAGCTGCTCTGGGAAGCGCTTCGAGAAGCGAGCGAGGACTCTTGTTGGTGGATTTGCGGCTACGCTGGGTCAGAGATGCCTCAGCCGGATCCCGTATCGTTTTCGTTTGACTGGGACTCGTTTCTCTACATTCCGGGCTGGTCGGTTCAGGGCGCGGTGGAATGGGTTGCGTACAACGGTTCTCAAACCATCGCAGTACTCGCGGAACACGACGTCACTATCGTCGGCGCGACGCAGACCGTGGCTGACGAGCTTGATCGAGTCCTTCAAGATTCCGGTACAAACCTGCGACAGCTCACGCTAGCCGATTTCCCTGAACCGGGGAGGCTGGAAGACTTTATAAAGTCGGTCACCAAATAGATTTTTGCAACTCGGCAGACACTCATCAGGCAGCTTACGTGCCACGGTCGTATGCACACGGTCACGCGGCGGGCGAGTGTTTGCAAAATTGACTTTGTTTTTAGCGGTCCACTTATGCCGCTAAATGTCGTGTACCGGCAAGCTCCGGAAAGATATGCCCTGGCACGCCGGATAATCACAGAATGCACACGCGGCTCGCGCGACGACGGTGGGCAAACAGGGGACAGGGAAATGAAGCGTTTGGAATCTTGCGCAGCGTTTGCTTGCGCGCACTTTGTAAGGTCGATTCAGCGAGCCTCCATAATATCCGTCATCTTCTTCTGTCGACCCCGTGGGCCTGTGGATGAGGCGACCTTAACTCCAGTTTTCAGCGGTGCCGAAAAAGTGGGACGACGTCAAGGTCACTCTATGACAGCAACATCTGTCCGTCGCGCTGGTCTATCCGTTGCCATATTTGGACTCCTTTTATTCTGGGGAGGGGGCGCGTCAGCGGCCTGTCTGGACGGGAACCCCAAGGTAGCGGAAGAGTTCGCCAAGACACCCATTGTGATGGTCGGCACAGCGATCGAGAGCCATGACGTGCCAGATGACAACGACGATGGCATGTCCAGCTATACGATTTACATCGTGAAGGCACGGGAAGTCATCAAGGGTAAGCCGGCGAAGAGGTTATGGCTGTTCTCGGTCAACACATCTTCACGCTTTCCGATGGACCTCAATGTTCCCTATCTTCTTTTCGTTCAGCATTCCCCGGAAATGGACTTCGTGGATAGCTGTGGCAACTCCGCGCCGTTGAAGGAAGCAAAGGACGTCTACGAGGAGACCAAGCGCATCGCGGCGGGATCCGCAAAAAAGGACGGTCGGTAGGGCCGTGTGGTCGTCAGGTTCTGCGGCCCCGTCGCGGCGAGGGGCCGCAGAACTTGACGACTAAAGACGCGTTGCCCCTTTCGTAGTCATTCCTTTGCGAACAGGGAACGATTGGGCGGGTCTGACGTTAGATGCCGGACGGGCGCTGAAGAAAATAGGGTTTCGGCAAAATCGATACCTCAAACGATACCTCGAAGGGTCGTTTGGGTCATCGAAATGCGGCGCTAAAAACGCAATCGGGCCAAGGGTTTAAGCCTTGGCCCGAGCGTCGATTGGTGGAGGTGGCGGGAGTCGAACCCGCGTCCGAAGGCGTTTAATCTCCAGATCTACATGCTTAGCTCACCGTTAAGTCTCGTCCGCCAGCAGCACGGTGTGCGAAGCGCACCGACGGACATATCTGATTGATCTAGCGTCAGACCCACAGATGGAGAGTCTTTCGGCGGTCTCATGATAGTGACCCTACACCGACGAGCATGAGCACAAGATCGGTTCGGGGGTAGGGCCTTTTTTAGGGGCCGAACGCTTTAGGCGGCGAGAGCCACCGAAGCGTCATTACCGTAGTAGTTGTCATTGGCAACTATAGTTTTGCAGCTGGTTTAACGAGGAAAGCTACCCCCTCGGCATGCACCAGTAGATCGCACTACCCCCGTCGAAACCAGAACACCCCCGGGGAAAACTGTGGTGTGACTACATCTAGCAGTATATGGCCGGGGCAGGCCACCCACAATGGGCGCCGCCCGTCCGTTCAGGTCAGCCCAACTTGTTGTGGGAGCGCATGACCCGTTGTTTGTCGACCGCCCACTCACGTTCTTTCTCCGCGGTGCGCTTGTCGTGGTCCTGCTTACCCTTGGCCAGGCCGATCTCGCACTTCACCTTGTTGTTCTTCCAGTACATCGCGGTGGGCACGAGGGTGTAGCCCTTGCGCTCGACGGCGCCGATCAGGCGGTCGATCTCCTCGCGGTGCAGGAGCAGCTTGCGGGTGCGCCGGTCGTTGGCGATCACGTGGGTGGAGGCGCTGATCAGGGGCGGGATCTGGGCGCCGACGAGGAAGACCTCACCGTGCTGGATGATCGCGTAGCAGCCTTCGCCGAAATTGATCCGGCCCGCGCGCAGGGACTTCAGTTCCCAGCCTTGCAGGGCCATGCCGCACTCGAAGCGCTGGTCGATGTGATATTCGTGGCGCGCGCGCTTGTTCAGCGCGATCGTGCCGCCGCCTTCTTTTTCCGTGTCCTTCGGTTTCGCTTTTGCCATGTCCGCTAAAATCGGTCTATCGGATCCCTGATACAAGGCCGGCGGGTCCGTGAGCCGGCAAATGAGACGAGGTCAAAGCAGTGATTGAAATCCGCCGCAGTGCGATCGTGCCTTTCACGCCCGCGCAGATGTTCGACCTGGTCAACGATGTGGAAGCATACCCAAAGCGCTTCGGCTGGTGTGACGCCGCCGAAGTGCTCGAGCGGGAAGACAACGTGCTGGTGGCCAGGCTGGATCTCAAGTTCGCCGGGCTGAAGCAGAGTTTCACTACCCGTAACACGATGGACAAGCCGAATAGCCTGGCCATGAAATTCGTCGAGGGCCCGTTTCGCTCGCTGGATGGGGTGTTCACCTTCCAGGCGTTGGGCGATGTGGGCTGCAAGATCGCCCTGGCGCTGGACTTCGACTACGCCGGGCTGGGTGGTTCGGTGCTGAGGATGGGCTTCCAGCAACTGGCCAACCGCATGGTCGACGACTTCTGCGACGAGGCGCGCCGGCAGTATGGCTGAGCTGGCTGTCGAGGTCGCCTACGTCGGCCCGGAAGGGCAGGTCGTCCTTGCACTGGTCGTTCCGTCGGGGACAACCGCCTGGCAGGCGGTCGAGCTGGCGGCGGGCGGTTTACCCAAGGGAGTCATGCCCGACCCGGACAGGCTGGGCATTTTCGCGAAGAAAGTCGCCGCGGACCGAGTCCTGGAGGAGGGCGACCGGGTGGAGCTGTACCGGCCGCTGACACTCGATCCGATGGAGGCCAGGCGGCGCCGCGCCAAGCGCGGCGCCTGAGAGGCCTGTTACTTCTTGTCGTCCGACGAGCTGCCGCCGAAGATGCCGCCCTGGTCGTCATCCTTCTTGTCGTTGGCGCTGGTGTTCTTGTCACCCTTGGTGCCGTTGACCGGATCGTTCTTGTACTTCTTGGAGTCCTTCAACAGCTGCTGGGCGTCCTGGGCGAAGAAATCGCCTTCGGTACGGACCAGGGTGTCGTTATTGAAGGTCAGCGTGAGCGTACGGGTGGTCATCTTGCCGCCACGATGCGAGAACGTGGAGACGTAGTCCCAGCGGTCGTTATCGAAGGGGGAGGCCACCGAAGGGGTGCCCAGCAGCACCAGGACCTGGCGCTTGGTCAGACCCGGCTGCAGCTGTTCGACATTTTTCTTGTCGAGCAGGTTGCCCTGCTGCACGTCGGGGGTATAGAGAAGGCTGCAGCCCTCGATGGCGACCGCCATCATGGCCATACCCAGCGTGCGGCGAATGAGCTTTTGCATGCGTAGTAACGTCCGGATCGTGAAGCCTGCGATGATACACTAAGCGCCTGACGGCACCGCGAGGGGGTCCCAATGGACCAGGAAACAAAAGAACTGCGTAAGGCGGGGCTTAAAGTCACACATCCGCGCATGCGGATCCTGCAGATCTTCGAGGAGGCGGACGAGCGCCACCTGACCGCCGAAGATATCTACAAGCGTCTGCTTGCGCACCAGGAAGACATCGGGCTTGCCACGGTGTATCGGGTGCTGACCCAGTTCGAAGCTGCCGGCATCGTCATGAAGCACAACTTCGAGGGTGGGCAGGCCGTCTACGAGCTGGACCGCGGCAAGCATCATGACCACATGATCGATGTGGACAGCGGGAAGGTCATCGAGTTCATCAGCGAGGAGATCGAGCGCCTCCAGCATGAAATCGCGGAGCGTCATGGGTACGTGATCGAAGATCACAGCCTGGTGCTGTACGTGCGACCCAAGAAGAAGCGCTGAGGCGGGGTCTTTACGGCTTGGCAGGCATGAAAAGGCTCCCTATGGGAGCCTTTTTCTTTGGTGGGCGAGGGCTTTTGGAGGAGCCGGCTGTGCCGGCGACGGGCACGGCAGCCTGGCAATCGCCGCTGAAGCGGCTCCCACAATTAAAGGCTTTCCCAAATAAAGGCTTTCCCAAATAAAAACGCCGCTGGCGGACTCCTGTCCACCAGCGGCTTGATCCGATGTTTCCATGGTTCGTGAATCGCGAGTTGCTCGCGGGATCCACGGGTCACCATTTCGCATCGGCGAGGCTGACATCCTGTCGCCTCATCAGGTCGATCGTCCCCACGACCGACCTGGGCTCACCGTCTCTCGACGGCGGCTCCCCCACATCGATGACGGAATCGTAACGAACCGTTCACTGGCCCGGTATCGGAAAATTTCCTATGTGAGTTCCGATACTTGTGCTGCGAAGCAACACCCGAAGGTGTAATCCGATTGGCTCGGGACGGATGCGGAAGATGCCGCCCAGAGCGGTGATGCGGTCGCTCATTCCCTGTAGGCCGCGTCCGCCACCGTCTGTGCGGACTGGCCTGGGTGTGGCGGGCAGGCCGGTACCGTCGTCACGTATGTCGAGGATGGCCACCGGACCGCTGTCGCGCAGTCCGATGCGCAGCCGCAATTTCAGTTCCTTCGCCCCGGAATGGCGAACCACATTGGTCGCACTTTCCTGCACGACGCGGTAGATCGCGGTAAGGGTTTCATCGTCGAGCAGCCTCGGCTCGCCCCGCAGGTCGGTTACGTAATGGATGCCGGCGGCGGTCAGCATGTCGCGGACCGGGCCCTCGTCGAGCGCCCTGAGCAAGCCGAACTCGTCGAGGACGGAGGGGCGCAGGCTGTCGAGCATCTTGTGCAGGGCCCGGCGCATGTGGCCGAGGATGCCGTTGATCGAGGCGCCGATGTCGTCGAGGCCGGCGCTGCCCAGCCGGGCCTGGGCGAGCTTCAGATGGGTCTGGATGGCGGTGAGGTTCTGGCCCAGCTCGTCGTGAAGCTCCGCGGCCATGTGCTTGCGCAGGTCTTCTTCGGCCTGAAGGTTGCCGCGGGCCGCGTCCCGCAGCTGGCGGGCGAGCTGGTCGAGGCGCTGGTTGGCGGCCGCCAGATGGGTGTTCTGCTGGGCCACGCGCTCGCTGCTCCGGCGCAGGGCGTCGGTGGCCGCGCCGAGCATGAGGGTGCCCGTACCGGCCACGGCGAGGAACAGATGGGCGGCCGCCGTCGGCGCGCCGCGGCCGATCATGTCCTCGGTGACGTTCAGCCCGACGCTGGTGATCAACATGGCCAGGCCCGCACCGCGCCAGCCGTGCCGGAAGGCGAAGAACAGCACCGGTGCCAGCGACAGCACGCGGGCGAACTGCGGCTGCGGCGAGTACTCGGCCAGCGTCACCAGGATCGCCAGCGAGGGGAGCATCACCAGCAGCCCGTCGAGCAGCAACTCCGCCAGCGCCGACTGGGTGGGCCGCTCGCGGAAGATGAGGATCATCACCGGGACGACCAGCAGCACGCCGAGGTAGTTGCCGAGCAGGTCGCTGCCGAAGGTGGTGCCGAGCATTTCCACCGGCGCGGCGGGGTGCAGGGAGGCCATCATCGCCGCGTTGCCGGCGGTGGCGACGGTGGCCGTGACCATGGCCGACAGCAGCAGGCGGGCGACGTCTTCGGGCGTGTTGAGGCTGGCGTGCAAGTGGGCCCGGCGCAATAGCCACAGGCACGCGGCGACCATCAGCGGTTCCGGGGCGTCGCCCAGCACGAAGCCGGCGCCGCCGATCGGCAGGCCGCTACGCCATTCGCAGAATGCGCTGGCGACGATTTCGGCGCCGAGGATCCAGAACCAGTTGCGCGTGCGCATGAGGAGCAGGGCGCCGAAGCGCAGGCCGAACGGCAGCACCCAGTAAGGTTGTTCCGTCGGCCACAGCAGGACCCAGGCGGCGCCGTAGACCAGGGCAAACAGGGGGCCGGCGAACCGGGAGACGGCATTTAGTCGCATTCGCCGAATGTTACACGGCGAACCTCGACTGACGCTGCCTTATCCCCGCCATACGCACGCGTCGGGCGAGCCTGTTACATTCTGTCCATGCCAAGAATCGTCCTCGTAGATGACCACGCCATTGTTCGTGAGGGTTTTAAACGCCTCATCGAGCTGGAACCCGACCTCGACGTCGTCGCCGAGGCCAGGAACGCCGACGAAGCGGTCGACGCGGTCACCCAGCACCGCCCTGACCTGGTGGCGGTTGACCTGTCGCTGCCCGATGGCAGCGGCTTGCCACTGATCGAGCATCTGGCCAGCATTTCCCCGAACATGAAGATCGTCGTGCTGAGCATGCACGACGGTGAGCCGTACGTGTCCGAAGCGCTGCGCCGTGGTGCCCGCGGTTACGTCACCAAGGGCGTGGCACCCGAGGAACTGGTCGTGGCGGTGCGTGCCGTGCTGGCCGGCGAGCAGTACCTGAGTTCGGACTTGCGCGAGCGCCGCTCGGGCCGGTCCTCGGTGGACCTCGATCCCTTCAGCCGCCTGACCGCGCGCGAGCGCGAGGTGTTCCTGCTGCTGGCGGCGGGGCGGGCGCCGAAGCAGGTGGCGGCCGAGCTGGGGATCGGACAGAAGACGATCTATATCCACCGCGCCGCGGTGATGAACAAGCTCAATGCGGGGTCGGAACTCGACCTCTACCGGATGGCGCAGGAACGGGGCTTGATCCGGGCCTGACGATGCGTGCCCGAGCCTGGCCTTCAGCCCTGGGCGCGGTCGAGCATCTTCTTCGCGTGGGCGCGGGTTTCCTTGGTGATTTCCACGCCGCCGAGCATGCGCGAGAGTTCGTCGCGACGGCCGGCGGCGTCGAGCGTGTGGATGCGCGTGCGGGTGGCTTCGCCGTCGCTTTCCTTGGCGACCTGCAGATGCGCATGGCCTTGCGCGGCGACCTGGGGCAGGTGGGTGACGCACATCACCTGGACCCGCTCGCCGAGCGCGCGCAGCTTCTGGCCGACCACTTCGGCCACGGCGCCGCCGATGCCGGTGTCCACTTCGTCGAAAATCATGCAGCCGATGTTGTCGTTGCCCAGCGTGGCGACCTCGATGGCCAGGCTGATGCGGGCCAGTTCGCCACCCGAGGCGACCTTACGCAGCGGGCGGGGCGGTTGGCCCGGGTTGGCGCTGACCAGCAGTTCGCAACGCTCGCGACCCTGCGGATCGGGCTCGTCGCCTTCGACCCGTTCCAGCGAGACTTCCAGGCGACCGCCGGCCATGCCGAGCTCGCCCATGAGCGCGGCGACCGAGGTGCCGAGGCGGCCGGCGGCGGCGGAACGCGCGGCCGACAAGGCGGCGGCCGCTTCGTCGTAGGCCTTGCGCAGGCGGTCGCGTTCATGGGCAAGACGATCCAGTGCATCGCCCGCGCCTTCGAGTTCGGCCAGGCGCTCGCGTATCTCCTCGGCCTTCACCGTCAGTTCCTCGATCGGCAGCCGGTAACGGCGCGAGAGGTCGTGCAGGTGGGTGAGGTGCGTATCGACCTCGGCCAGGCGCTCGGGATCGAGCTCCACGTCCTGCGCGTAGCGGCCGAGACCGTCCACGGCCTCGCCGACCTGGATCTGCGCGCTGTCGAGCAGTTCGAGGGTGGGCACCAGGGAGGCGTCCAGTTCGGCCAGCCGGGACAGCTCGGCGTGGGCGCGCAGCAGGGCGCGGCCGACGGCGAACTCGCTTTCGCCGTCGAGGATCTCGACCACGCCATTGGCGCCTTCGGCCAGTCGGCCGGCGTTGGCCAGCCGGCGATGCTGGGCTTCGAGTTCTTCCAGCGCGGCAGGCGCGAGTGCCCAGCGGTCCAGTTCTTCCAGTTCGTGGGCGAGCAGTTCGATCTGACGCTCGCGATCGTCGCCGCCTGACAAGGCGCGGATGCGGGCAACGGCCTCGCGCCACGACCTGGCCGTGTCGCGCACGCTGGCCTGCAGTGCCTCGTTGCCGGCGTAGGCGTCGAGCAGGCCCATCTGGTGCTGGCGCGACAGCAGAGCCTGGTGTTCGTGCTGGCCGTGGATTTCGACGATGAGCGCGGCCAGGGCCGACATCTGCGCGAGGCTGGCGGGGCGACCGTTGATCCAGCCGCGCGAGCTGCCCTCGACGCGGATGACGCGGCGCAGCTGGCAGGTCTCGCCGTCGTCCAGTTCTTCCTGGCGCAGCCAGGCGGTGGCCTCGGGCAATCCGGTGAGATCGAATTCCGCCGCCAGCTCGGCCCGATCGCTGCCGGAGCGGACCATGCCGCTGTCGGCGCGGGCGCCGGCCAGGAGCATGAGGGCGTCCACGAGGAGGGACTTGCCGGCGCCGGTCTCGCCACTGACCACGGTGAGCCCGGGCCCAAAGGCGATCTCGGCTTCTTCGACGACGGCAAACTGGCGGACGTAGAGCGAGGTGAGCATGGCTACCGATGGCGGCGGATGGAATCGCGCTGATTGTAGCGGCAGGCGCGTCGCAGAAGCCGAGACTTGCAACGGAGCCGTCGAGACCTTATTGATAGCCCGACGAACCAACCCCCGGCCCGCCCACGCGCATGAATCCGTTTTCCGGTCACGACATCGATGCACGCGCGCGCCGGCTGCTGCGTACCCTGATCTCCCAATACCTGTCGGACGGCGAGCCGGTCGGCTCACGCACGCTGGCGAAGTCGTCCGGTCTGGAAGTCAGCCCGGCGACCATCCGCAACATCATGGCCGACCTCGAAGAGGCCGGACTGGTCGCCTCGCCGCACACCTCGGCGGGACGAATCCCGACGCCGCGCGGCCTGCGCCTGTTCGTCGACAGCCTGCTCGAACTCAAGCCGCTGCCGCGCGACGAGATGGCGCGCCTGCAGGGCGGCTTGCCGCCACACCAGACGACCACGCGCGACCTGCTCGGCAACGTGTCCCACCTGCTTTCGGCGATGACTCACTTCGCCGGTGTGGTGACCGTGCCGCGCCAGGGCGACTTTCCGCTGCGGCATATCGATTTCGTCAATTTGCCCGATGCGCGGGTGCTGGTGATCCTGGTGTTCTCGGATAACCAGGTACAGAACCGGGTCGTCCAACTCGCCAAGGCACTCGAATCGGCCGAGCTGGAGCAGGCCGCCAACTATCTCAACGCTCAGTTCGCCGGTTTTCGCCTGGCGGACATCCGTGCGCATCTGGCCATCGAGCTGCGCGAGGCGGGTGGCGAACTCAATCGCCTGCTCGATGGGGTGGTCGAACTGGCCACAGCCTCGTTCAGCTCCGACGAGGACGCGGACGACGTGCTGGTCAGTGGCCAGACCAACCTGATGGGTTATTCCGAGCTGGCCGATATCGACCGGCTCCGCGATCTTTTCGACGCTTTCCAGCAGAAGCGCGACCTGCTTCAGCTCATGGAAATGTGCGTCAAGGCCCCTGGCGTGCGGCTGTTCATCGGCGAGGAGTCCGGATTCTCGGCCCTGGACGGTTGCAGCATCGTCACCGCCACCTACGGCACGAACGGGCGCATGCTGGGTGCGATCGGAGTTATTGGACCGACGCGTATGGCATATGAGCGGGTGATCCCGGTGGTGCAAGCCACCGCCGGACTGCTCAGCGACGCCTTGAATCGCGCCGCGGCGACCTCATAAACCGCCACGGGAGGCGGGTTTAGTATTTCCCGCGAATGTTCGACCCTTCCGTCGGAGGGGTCGGTACGCTGACATTTGGAGCAAGTAATGCAAAACAACGATCCCCACGTGCCGGATCCGGCGCAGGACGGCGGTGTGGCCGATAACGGCGTCAACGCCGAGATCGAGGCCCTGAACACCAAGCTGGCCGCGATGGAAACCGAGCTGGCCCAGGCGCGCGAGACGGTGCTGCGCGAAAAGGCGGAGATCGAGAACCAGCGCCGCCGCATGCAGCGTGACATCGACCAGGCCCGCCGCTTCGCCAACGAGAAGTTGCTGGCCGAGTTGCTGCCGGTATACGACGGCATCGCTCTGGGTCTTGCCAACCAGGCCGCGGATGCGAAGACGCTGCGCGAGGGTCTGGATATGTCGTTGAAGCAGCTGGAGAAGGTCACCCAGTCCAACGGACTGTCGGTGGTCGATCCGCTGCACCAGCCGTTCAATCCGGAGCACCACCAGGCGATCAGCTCGGTCGATTCGAACGAGCACGCGCCCAACACCGTCGTCGCCGTGGTCCAGAAGGGCTTCGTGCTGAACGACCGTCTGCTGCGTCCGGCGCTCGTCGCCGTGGTGCGCGACAACTGAACAGCTTCACCAAAGATATTGAATCGATGGGGGTTACCCCCATTTTCCAAAACAGTCGCGGCCGCGGGGGCCGCATGAAATTCGGAGCAACGTGACTATGGGCAAGATCATCGGTATCGACCTCGGTACGACCAATTCCTGCGTAGCAGTGATGGAAGGTTCGACCGCACGCGTCATCGAGAATGCAGAGGGCGATCGCACCACGCCGTCCATCGTGGCTTTCACCAAGGACAACGAAGTCCTCGTGGGCGCGCCGGCCAAGCGCCAGAGCGTGACCAACCCCAAGAACACCTTCTACGCGGTGAAGCGCCTCATCGGTCGCAAGTTCACCGACGCCGAAGTGCAGAAAGACCTGAAGCTGGTCCCCTACGGCATCGTTGCGCACGATAACGGCGACGCTTGGGTGCAGACCGCCGACGGCAAGAAGATGGCGCCGCAGGAGATCTCTTCGAAGGTGCTGATGAAGATGAAGAAGACCGCCGAGGACTTCCTCGGTGAAGCGGTCACCGAAGCGGTCATCACCGTACCGGCCTACTTCAACGACAGCCAGCGCCAGGCCACCAAGGACGCAGGCAAGATCGCCGGTCTCGACGTCAAGCGCATCATCAACGAGCCGACCGCGGCCGCGCTGGCCTATGGCCTGGACAAGACCGATGCACGCGACCGCAAGATCGCTGTGTACGACCTGGGCGGCGGCACGTTCGACGTCTCGATCATCGAGATCGCCAACGTCGACGGCGAGAAGCAGTTCGAAGTGCTGTCGACCAACGGCAACACCTTCCTCGGTGGTGAGGACTTCGACAACCGCGTCATCGACTATCTCGTCGAAGAGTTCAAGAAGGAGCAGGGCATCGACCTGCGCCAGGACCAGCTCGCCCTTCAGCGCCTGAAGGACGCTGCAGAGCGCGCGAAGATCGAGCTCTCTTCGGCCCACCAGACCGATGTGAACCTGCCGTACGTCACCGCCGATGCCTCGGGTCCGAAGCATCTGAACATCAAGCTGACCCGCGCCAAGCTCGAGTCGCTGGTGGAAGACCTGGTCAAGGGCACGATCGACCCGTGCCGCACCGCGCTCAACGACGCCGGCCTGAAGATCTCGGACATCAACGAAGTGATCCTCGTCGGTGGCCAGACCCGCATGCCCAAGGTGCAGGAAGCGGTCAAGGACTTCTTCGGCCGCGAGCCGCGCAAGGACGTCAACCCGGATGAAGCCGTCGCCGTCGGCGCCGCTATCCAGGGTGGCGTGCTGGGCGGTTCCGTCAAGGACGTCCTCCTGCTCGACGTCACTCCGCTGTCGCTCGGTATCGAGACGATGGGTGGCGTGATGACCAAGCTGATCGAGAAGAACACCACGGTGCCGACCAAGGCCTCGCAGACCTTCTCCACCGCCGACGACAACCAGACCGCGGTCACCGTGCACGTGCTGCAGGGCGAGCGCGAGCGTGCCAACGCGAACAAGTCGCTGGGCAAGTTCGACCTCTCCGGTATCCGTTCGGCCCCGCGTGGCCAGCCGCAGATCGAAGTGACCTTCGACATCGACGCCAACGGCATCCTGCACGTGTCGGCGAAGGACAAGGACACCGGTAAGGAACAGAAGATCGAGATCAAGGCCGGTTCGGGCCTGTCGGACGAGGAAGTCCAGCGCATGGTCGCCGACGCGGAAGCGAACCGCGAAGACGACAAGAAGTTCCACGAGCTCGTGCAGGTGCGTAACCGTGGCGACCAGCTCGTTCATGCCACGCGCAGCCAGCTCAAGGAGCACGGCGGCAAGATCCCGGCTGAGCAGCTTGCCGGTATCGACAGCGCCGTGTCGGATCTGGAGAAGGCGTTGACCGGCGAAGACAAGGACGCCATCGAGTCGAAGATCACCAACCTCGAGCAGGTCGCCCAGGCGCTCAACGCCGCGGCGCAGTCGGGCGGCGCGCAGGACACCGCGCAGCAGTCGGCACCGGGCGGTGGTTCGGCCCAGCCGGACGACGTGGTCGACGCCGAGTTCACCGAAGTCAAGGACGAGAAGAAGTAATTCGTCTTCGGCATGTAACGACGCGCCGCGGGCTCCACGCCCGCGGTGCGGAACCGACGGTTAACCGGAACGATCGCGCCGAGGGGCAACCCGCCGGCGCGTTCGTCCGTCCAGGGAAAGCGAACGTGTAATGAGCAAGCGCGACTACTACGAAATCCTCGGTGTGGAACGCACCGTGACCGAGGGTGACCTCAAGAAGACCTTTCGTCGCGTCGCGATGAAGTATCACCCTGACCGCAATCCGGACGATCCGGAAGCGATCGAAAAATTCAAGGAAGCCAAAGAGGCTTACGAAGTGCTGGCCGACGCGCAGAAGCGCGCGATGTACGACCAGCACGGGCACGCCGCGTTCGAAGGTGGCGGGTTCGGTCGTGGCGGTGGCGCCGGTTTCGGCGACGTCGGCGATATCTTCGGCGACATCTTTGGTGACATCTTCGGCGGCGGTGGCGCGGGTCGCCAGCGCGCGCGTCGTGGCGCAGACCTGCGCTACATGATGGATCTGGACCTCGAGGAAGCCGTGTTCGGCGTCGAGAAGAAGATCGAAGTGCCGACCCAGGTCAATTGCCACCACTGCAACGGCTCGGGGTCGGAAGACGGCAAGGTGTCCAAGTGCAGCACCTGCGCCGGTCACGGTCGCGTGCGCATGCAGAACGGCATCTTCTCGATCCAGCAGGCGTGCCCGACCTGCCATGGCTCCGGCCAGAAGATCGACAAGCCCTGCAAGAAGTGCCACGGCGAAGGTCGCCTCGAGGAAGAGCGCACGTTGTCCGTGCGGATTCCCGCCGGCGTCGACAACGGCGATCGCATTCGTCTTACAGGGCAGGGCGAAGCCGGTCCCGCGGGTGCACCCTCGGGCGATCTGTACGTGGAAGTGCGTGTGCGCGAGCACGCCATCTTCCAGCGCGACGGTAGCGACCTTTACTGCGAGGTGCCGATCCGTTTCGCCCAGGCCGCCCTCGGTACCGAGCTTATGGTGCCGACGCTCGAAGGTGAGATCCCGGTCAGCGTGCCGCCGGAAACGCAAACCGGCCACCAGTTCCGCATGCGCGGCCGTGGCGTGAAGTCGGTTCGCGGTGGCCGCACGGGCGACCTTATCTGTACTGTCGTCGTCGAGACCCCGGTTCGCCTGACCAAGGAGCAACGCGAACTGCTCACGCAGCTCGAAGCGACCTTCGTCGGCGAGGACGCCGCCAAGCACACGCCGCGCTCCACGACCTTCATCGATGGCGTGAAGGATTTCTGGTCGCGAGTCACTTCGTAATAACTAGCATGTGGGAGCCGCTTCAGCGGCGAAATGCCAGCGGAGCGAAGATGCCGAATGTCCCATCGCTGATGGATCGGCTCCTGCCGAGCAAGAGCATCGCCGCTGAAGCTGATCCTGCCGAGTAAGAGCATCGCCGCTGAAGCGGCTCCTGCCGATTAAGAGCATCGCCGCTGAAGCGGCTCCCACATTGCTCCCCATGGCTCTCATGGCTCTCATGGCTCTCATGGCTCCTGCTCCTGCTCCTGCTCCCATTGCCATGGCTTCCCTTGCTCCCCGTGGCTCCCAGTGGCTCGCTCCTTGTGGGAGCCGATTCATCGGCGATGCTCTTTCCGCAATCATCGACTAGCATTGCCTTCCCCATTCCGAAGGCATCGCCTATGACCCGCCCCGCCCGTCTCGCCATCAGCGGCGCCTCCGGCCGCATGGGCACCGCTCTGCTCGGTCTCGTGCGCGATGACGAACGTTTCGAGCTGGTCAGGGCCATCGTCTCGTCGTCTTCGCCGCGCCTGGGCAAGGCGGCGTTCGGCGACGTGTCCGCGCTGCGTTTCACCGACTGGACCGACGCTGGCGATATCGATGTCGTGATCGACTTCAGCGGCCCGGAGGGGCTCGTTGCCGCGCTCGATTACTGCGAAGCCTCGGGCGCGTCGCTCGTCACCGGCACCACCGGTCTGGAGCCTGCCCTGGAAGAACGGCTCAGTAAGGCCGCCGAGCGCATCGCCTTGCTGCGCGCTGCCAACTTCAGCCTCGGCGTGGCTGTGCTCACACGCCTGCTCCGCGAAGCCGCGGCGGCGTTGCCGGGCTGGGATCTCGACATCGTCGAGGCGCACCATGGACGCAAGGAAGATGCGCCCTCCGGAACGGCCCTGGCACTGGGTCACGCCGCTGCGGCGGGACGGGGGGCCACCCTGGAGGAGCTTGCCGTGTATTCGCGCGAAGGCCGTCCCGGCGCGCGCAAGGGCGGCACGATCGGTTTCGCCGTGGTCCGTGGCGGGGACATCGTCGGCGAGCACCAGGCGTTGCTGATGGGGCAGGGCGAGCGGATCGAACTGGCGCATCGGGCGACGGATCGCTCGATCTTCGCGCGCGGGGCACTGGAAGCGGCGAACTGGATGGCCGGGCGGGCACCGGGCTTGTGGACCATCGAAGACGTCATCACCAGCAAGATGTGAGGCTGGGCTCCTACAAGGGGGGCGCGAATGTTCCGCACCGAATCCTCGAACGCGTGTTAAGATCCGCGCCGAAGTCATTGGGGAGTAGCCATCCTCTACCCCGAGGAGTTCGCGTCAACACACTTGGTGGCCTCGCGCCCCATGGCGCGAACGGCACAGCGCCTGGAGAGTGCGCTGTCCGCCCGGCGAGACCTTTGGCCAGCGACATGCTTACCCGGGCCGGGCGAGCGGTGTGGCTGTGCCATCGGTATTACTCGCTCGCCCGGCCTTAGACAAAACATGCTGCTGACATGCTTCCTCTTCCTGGTTTCGGCCGGGGCCATCTATTTCGCCTGCGAATACTTCGTCAACGGTGTCGAATGGTTCGGGCGCAAGCTCAATCTTGGCGCCACGGCCACCGGCACGGTGCTCGCCGCCTTCGGCACGGCCCTTCCGGAAAGCGCGGTGACCTTCGTCGCGGTGATGTTCGGCAAGACGCCGGAAGCGAAGGACATCGGCGTGGGGGCGGCCCTGGGCGGTCCGCTGGTGCTTGCTACGATCGCCTACGCCGTTGTCGGATTCGCCTTATATGCTGGCCGTAAGCGCCTGAAAAGACCGGATACCCGGGTCCGCGTGGACAACCGTCGCCTGGCCCGCGACCAGTCCTGGTTCCTTGCGATCTTCGTGGTGAAAGTGGGACTCGGCCTCATTGCCTTCGCGTGGAAGCCCTGGCTAGGTGTGCTCTTTCTGTTGGCCTACGTCGCCTATGTATGGCGCGAAATGCGCGACGACACCGGCGCTCCCGAGGGCGAGGACGAACTCGACCCGCTCACCTTCCGGCCCCACGACGCCAACCCGTCGATGACCTGGGTGATGCTGCAGACGGGGCTTGCGCTCGTCGTCATTGCCATTGCCTCGCGCACCTTCGTCTGGCAGTTGGAGGCGTTCGGCGATTTCTTCCATCTGTCGCCGCACATCGTGGCCCTGGTGCTGAGCCCCGTCGCCACGGAGCTGCCGGAGACGGTGAACGCGCTGATCTGGGTGCGCCAGGGGAAGGAACGCCTGGCTTTGGCCAACATTTCGGGCGCGATGATGATCCAGGCGACGATCCCGAGCTCGCTGGCGCTGTTCGCGACACCGTGGCTGTTCGACACGCCGTTGATCGTCGCCGGCGCGATCACCATGGTGGCGGTGGTGGCGCTATGGGCCATGTTCCGCCGCGGTTCGGTCGAAGCGCGCTGGCTGATGCCGATCGGCGGCCTGTACGGGGTGTTCGCGGTGTTCGTGGGCTGGTGGTTCGGTACCCACTGAAGTCGCGGCAGACTGGTGTGAGAGCCCGGGTGTGGGAGCCTTGGTTTGGGAGCCCTGGTTTGGGAGCCCCGGTTTGGGAGCCCTGGTGTGGGAGCCGCTTCAGCGGCGATTGGGTGCTCGCGGCAGCCTGGCCCGCTGCCGCGGGATCGCCGGCACATAGCCGGCTCCCACAGGATCGCCGGCACATAGCCGGCTCCCACAGGATTGCCGGCACATAGCTGGCTCCCACAGGATCGCCGGCACATAGCCGGCTTCCGCACTCAATCCGGGTGGTTGGCGCTGCGGTCGCGGCCGGCGCCGTGCTGGCGGTCGAGCTTGCCGAAGATTTTCTTGAAGACGCGGGAGAACTTGCCCCGCTTGGTCTTGCGGGCCTTTTCTTCCTCCGAGGTCAGCCAGGCCACCTGGATGACCCGGCGCTCGCCCTCGTAGGGCAGGTGGCCGTGGAAGGAGTTCTCGGCGCGACGGAACACCGCGAACTCGCCGTAGAGCGGCTTGAGCTCGGGCGCCACGGTGTTGTCGATATCGTCGATCGAGGCCAGGAAGCGCAGGCAGCCGTCGCTGGTATCCGGCCACATCGGGTTGAGGTAGATCAACGCGGTGGCGATCTTGGACTTGCTGTCGGTGTGGATGGTGCCGTGGCGGCGGTTGAGCAGTCGGCACAGGGTGACCAGGGTGGGGTAGTCCTCGAGGCCGGGAATGCCCAGGTGACGCCCGATGGCCGAGGAAAACGCCCGGGAGGTCATCTGCTCGACCAGTTCGTTGACCGACGGGCCGCAGTCGCTGGCGTCGTAGGGGAAGAACCCGGCGCTCGAATACTGGGGGAAGTCGCGTTCCAGGTCGTTGCGCGATTCGTCCGGCAGCTGGCCGTGGGCGATCATGAACGAAAACGGCTCATGCCGGATATCGGTATCGGGACGCTCCAGACGGGCGGGGTCGAGCAGCATGCGGGCGAATCTCGGCTAGGTACCTCGGACGGCATTGTATCGTGTCAGGCAGGGTTGCCAGCGATTTTTCCTACACGGCCGTTCATGGTTTTCCGATGGACAAAAGCCGCCTTCACACCTATCATTCATACCCGCCCAACGATCCCTTATCCCCAAGGCCCACGAGCCGCTCAAAGCAGGCTTGCGGGCTTTGCTGCACCTGAAGGCGGCCCATCCCATGCGTACTCCTGCTCTGCTTGCTCTCGAAGACGGCAGCGTTTTTCACGGCCACTCGGTCGGTGCACGAGGCGAAACGATTGGCGAGGTGGTGTTCAACACCGCCATGACCGGTTATCAGGAAATCCTGACCGACCCCTCGTACTCCCGCCAGATCGTTACGCTGACGTATCCCCATATCGGCAACACCGGCACCAACGGCGTCGACGTCGAGGCCGACCGCGTCCATGCGGCGGGACTGATCGTCCGCGATGTGCCGCGCCTGGCCAGCAACTGGCGAAGCACCGAGCCGCTGCCGCATTACCTCGAGCGCCAGAATGTGGTGGCCATCGCCGGTATCGACACGCGCCGCCTCACGCGCATCCTTCGCGAGAAGGGCGCGCTGAACGGCTGCATCGTCGCCGGTGACGCCATCGACGTCGACGCCGCGGTGGCCAAGGCGAAGGCCTTCCCGGGCCTCAACGGCATGGATCTGGCCAAGGTGGTCAGCACCACCAAGAGCTACCAGTGGAGCGAGGGCACGTACGACCTCGACAAGCAGGCCTTCTTCAACGCGCCGAAGAAATTCCGCGTGGTCGCCTACGACTACGGCGTCAAGCAGAACATCCTGCGTCTGCTCGCTCACCGCGGCGTCGACATCACGGTGGTGCCCGCGCAGACGCCGGCCGCCGATGTGCTCGCCATGAATCCGGACGGCATCTTCCTCGCCAACGGCCCGGGCGACCCGGCCGCCTGCGACTACGCGATCGAAGCGACCAGGCAGATCCTCGAAACGAAGATCCCGCTGTTCGGCATCTGCCTGGGTCACCAGATCCTCGCGCTGGCCATCGGCGCGAAGACGCTGAAAATGAAGTTCGGTCACCACGGCGCCAACCACCCGGTGAAGGACCTCGACACCGGTCGCGTGCTGATCAGCTCGCAGAACCACGGCTTCGCGGTGGATGCGGACACGCTGCCGGCCAACGTGCGGGTGACGCACACCTCGTTGTTCGACGGCTCCCTGCAGGGCTTCGCGCTGACCGATCGCCCGGCGTTCTGCTTCCAGGGTCATCCGGAAGCCAGCCCGGGTCCCGAAGACGTCGGCTACCTGTTCGACACGTTCATCGCCTCGATGGAAGAGCACAAGGCCAAGCGCGCGTCCTGACGCGCCGCTAGCCCGCCCACTCGACCATCCGCTTCGATTCGCGAGAGAAACCATGCCCAAGCGCACAGACATCAAGACCATCCTCGTCATCGGTGCCGGCCCGATCGTCATCGGCCAGGCCTGCGAGTTCGACTACTCCGGCGCCCAGGCCTGCAAGGCGCTGAAGGAAGAGGGTTACCGCGTCGTCCTGGTCAATTCGAACCCGGCGACGATCATGACCGACCCCGAGACGGCCCACGCCGTCTACATCGAGCCGATCAACTGGCAGACGGTGGAACGCATCATCGCCAAGGAGCGCCCGGATGCGGTGCTGCCGACGATGGGCGGCCAGACCGGTCTCAACTGCGCGCTCGACCTCGCCGACCACGGCGTGCTCGAGAAGTACAACGTCGAGCTGATCGGCGCGTCGCGCGAAGCCATCCGCATGGCCGAGGACCGCAACCTGTTCCGCCACGCCATGGCCGATATCGGCCTGGATTGCCCGAAGGCGGAAGTCGCGCGCTCGATGGAGCAAGCGCTGGAAATCCAGACCACGGTCGGCTTCCCGACCATCATCCGTCCCAGCTTCACGCTCGGCGGTTCGGGTGGCGGCATCGCGTACAACAAGGAAGAATTCATCGAGATCGTCGGCCGCGGCCTCGAACTCTCGCCCGTGCACGAAGTACTGGTCGAAGAGTCGGTGCTGGGCTGGAAGGAATTCGAGATGGAGGTGGTCCGCGACAAGGCGGACAACTGCATCATCGTCTGCTCGATCGAGAACTTCGATCCGATGGGCGTGCACACCGGCGACTCGATCACCGTCGCTCCGGCGCAGACGCTCACCGACAAGGAATACCAGCGCCTGCGTAACGCCTCGATCGCGGTGCTGCGCAAGATCGGCGTCGACACCGGCGGCTCCAACGTGCAGTTCGGCATCAACGCCGAGGATGGCCGCGTGGTCGTCATCGAAATGAATCCGCGCGTGTCGCGTTCGTCGGCGCTAGCCTCCAAGGCCACCGGCTTCCCGATCGCCAAGGTCGCCGCCAAGCTCGCCGTCGGCTACACGCTCGACGAACTGCGCAACGACATCACCGGCGGCCTCACGCCGGCATCGTTCGAGCCGTCCATCGATTACGTCGTCACCAAGATTCCGCGCTTCGCGTTCGAGAAGTTCCCGGCCGCCGACGCGCGCCTGACCACTCAGATGAAGTCGGTGGGCGAGGTGATGGCGATGGGCCGCACCTTCCACGAATCGCTGCAGAAAGCCCTGCGCGGTCTGGAAATCGGCAAGACCGGCCTCAATCCGACCGGCCTGGACATCGGCAGCGAGGAAGGCTTCCTGACACTCAAGCGCGAACTGCGCGAGCCGCGTCCGGATCGCGTGTTCCACGTCGCCGATGCATTCCGCGCCGGCCTGTCGCTGGAAGAAGTCCACGACCTCACGCGTATCGATCCCTGGTTCCTCGCCGCGTTCGAGGACATCGTGATGACCGAGGGCGAGATGCAGCGCCAGGGTCTCACCGCGCTCAACGCGGAGCGCATTCGCGAACTCAAGCGCATGGGCTTCTCCGACGCGCGCATGGCCGAGCTGGTCGGCACCGACGAGAAGGCACTGCGCCACCTCCGCCACACCCTCGGCGTGCGCCCGGTGTACAAGCGCGTCGACTCCTGCGCCGCCGAGTTCGCCACCACCACCGCTTACATGTATTCCACGTACGAGGAAGAGTGCGAAGCGAACCCGACCGACCGCGACAAGATCATCGTGCTCGGCGGCGGCCCGAACCGTATCGGCCAGGGCATCGAATTCGACTACTGCTGCGTGCACGCGGCGCTCGCCCTGCGCGAGGATGGTTTCGAAACCATCATGGTCAACTGCAACCCGGAAACCGTCTCGACCGACTACGACACCTCCGACCGCCTGTATTTCGAGCCGCTGACGCTGGAAGACGTGCTGGAGATCGTCGACCTCGAAAAGCCGAAGGGCGTCATCGTGCAGTACGGCGGCCAGACCCCGCTGAAGCTGGCGCGCGCGCTCGAAGCGGCCGGTGTGCCGGTGATCGGCACCAATGCCGAGTCCATCGACCTGGCCGAAGACCGTGAGCGCTTCCAGCACCTGATCACCAAGCTCGACCTCAAGCAGCCGCCGAACCGTACCGCGCGCAACGCCGACGAAGCGCTGGCCCTGGCCCGCGAGATCGGTTATCCGCTGGTCGTACGTCCGAGCTATGTGCTCGGCGGCCGCGCCATGGAAATCGTCTACGCCGACGCCGACCTCTCGCGTTATATCCGCGATGCCGTGCAGGTCTCGAACGATTCGCCGGTGCTGCTCGATCGCTTCCTCGATCACGCGGTGGAAGTGGACGTGGATATCGTCGCCGACGCCGACGGCAACGTGCTGGTCGGCGGCATCATGGAGCACATCGAGGAAGCCGGCGTGCATTCGGGCGACTCCTCGTGCTCGCTGCCCCCGTACTCGCTGTCGCAGGAGGTGCAGGACGAAATGCGCCGCCAGGTCACCCTGCTGGCGCGTGAGCTGAAGGTCATCGGCCTGATGAATACGCAGTTCGCCATCCAGGGCGACGAGGTCTTCATCCTCGAAGTGAACCCGCGCGCCTCGCGTACGGTGCCCTTCGTCTGCAAGGCCACCGGCATGTCGCTGGCGAAGATCGCCGCGCGCGCCATGGCCGGCCGCACGCTGGTCGAGCAGGGCACGACGAAGGAAATCATCCCTTCGTACTACTCGGTGAAGGAAGCGATCTTCCCGTTCCTGAAGTTCCAGAACGTCGATCCGATCCTCGGTCCCGAGATGCGCTCCACCGGTGAGGTGATGGGCGTGGGCCGCACATTCGGCGCCGCCTTCGCTCGTGGCCACGAGGCTGCCGGCATCAAGGCGCCGCCGAAGGGCAAGGTGTTCATGTCCGTGCGCGACGCCGACAAGGATCGCCTGCTGCCGATCGCGAAGGATGTCGCCGAGCGTGGCTACGTCGTGGTCGCCACGTCCGGCACCGCGAAGTTCCTGCAGGACAACGGCGTGCTGTGCGAGCGCATCAACAAGGTGCTCGAGGGCCGCCCGCATATCGTCGACCTGATCAAGAACGGCGAAGTGGTCTATATCGTCAACACGACGGAAGGCAAGCAGGCCATCTCCGACTCGTTCTCGATCCGCCGTGAAGCGCTGCAGCAGCGGGTCACGTATTCCACGACCGTCGCAGGCGCGCGTGCCCTCGTGCATTCGCTCGACTTCCACGCCAACGGGGAAGTGAACAGCCTGCAGGATCTGCACAAGGAGCTGAACGCATGAGCAGCCGTCCTCCCATGACCCAGAGGGGCGCCGATCGCCTGCGTCTGGAACTGGAGCACATGAAGGGTCCGAAGCGCCAGGCGATCATCGCCGCGGTCGCCGAGGCGCGTGCGCATGGCGACCTGAAAGAGAACGCCGAGTACCACGCCGCGCGCGAGGAACACGGTTTCAACGAAGGTCGCATCGCCGAACTCGAGGCCGCGCTGTCGAACTCGGAGATCATCGACACCGAGCGCCTGACCGTCGGTACACGTATCGTGTTCGGCGCCATCGTCGACCTGATAGACGTGGACACCGATACCGAAGTGACCTACCAGATCGTCGGCGACGTGGAAGCCGACATCAAGAAGGGTCTCATCGCGGTCTCTTCGCCCATCGCTCGCGCCCTCATCGGCAAGAGCGAAGGCGACGAGTTCGACTTCACGGCGCCGAATGGCGTGAAGACGTATTCGATCGAGAAGGTTCGCTATAGCTGATCGTTGAACTTATGCTACGAACACAAGCCCCTCATCGAGGGGCTTTGTTTTTTGTAGGAGCCGCTGAAGCGGCTCCTACAGGCGTCGCCGTGTTCAGTGCAGGGCTTTCAGGATGCGCTCGAGCTTGTCCGGATTGCGTTGGACGAGGATCTGCGTGATGTGCTCGCCGTCGACGACGTAGGTCTGTACCGACTCCAGCTGCCCGTTGAGGTAGCGCAGTAGCGACGGCTCGCCGTTGATCTCTGCGATCTGCAACATGAGCCCGTACTTGTAACGCAGGTTCGCCGCGTAGAAGAGCTGTGCGATGCGCTGCCCACCGACCATCGGTTTTGGGAAGCTGGTGACCTTGCCGCCGCCATCGCCCATGAGCACGGCGTCGGTGGCCAGCATGGCGCGGATGGCGGGGAAGTCGCCGGCGGATAGCGCGCTGGCGAAGCGATGCATCAGCTGGCGATGGCCGTCCGGTGTCACGGACTGGCGGGGGCGTTCGTCACGGATCTGGTCCTTGGCGCGGTGGACCAGTTGCCGGCAGGCGGCTTCGCTCTTGCCGAGGGTATGCGCTATCTCGGGATAGTCCGAGTCGAGCACCTCGCGCAGCACGAAGGCCGCGCGTGCCTCGGGCGTGAGCCGTTCCAGAAGGAGCAGGAAGGCGACCGACACATCGCTGGCCAGCTCTTGCAGGGACTCCGGCGAGTGCGATTCGCCGGTCAGCACCGGCTCGGGTATCCAGATGCCGGCATAGTGCTCCCGCCGCGCCTTCGCCGCGCGCAGGCGGTCGATGGCGCGGCGCGTGGTGGCGGTGACCAACCAGGCCTCGGCGTTGCCGATCGCGGCCTGGTTGGCCTCGTTCCAGCTGATCCAGACGTCCTGAACGACATCCTCGGCTTCGGAAACCGAGCCGAGCATGCGGTAGGCGACGCCGTGCAGGCGTGCACGGAGCGCGGTAAAGGTGGCGGTTGCGTCGTCCATACAGACCAAGACGGTCCAGCGCGTGTCGTTGTGACACGGTGGGTCAGTCTAACCGCCGTCGTCTTGCAGAACCTGCTTCAGTTCACCGGGGTAAGCACCGGCGTGTTCTGGCTCTTCAGCAGGAACACGACGAACCTGGCGGGCAGGGTCTTGCTCGCATTGCGGCCGACGGTGTGGATGTCGTCCGGTCCTTCGTAGAAGGTGTCGCCGGGCTTGAGTACCTGCTCCTTCTGGCCGTTCACGCCCATGACGATCGAACCTTCGAGCACGTAGACGATGGCGTGTGCGTCGTGGCGATGGACAGGGTCCACGGCGCCCGGCGGGTAATCGACAGTGATGGTGAGAATCTCCTTGCCCGGGTAGTCGGCAAGGAGCCTGGTCATGTTCTCGGTGACCCTGGCTTGCGGTGCGGAGGCATCGCCATGGGTGGCGGCGTCATGAGCGGCCGTGTTGCCGGCGACCACCAGCAGGAGCAGGGTGAGCGTCTTGAAGCGTTTCATCTTGGATTCCTCGCGGTGTCAGGAAAGATTGGCCTTTTTCGGCGTCAGGACCTCGGCCCAGGCCAGGCACGCACGCTCACGCGGTGCGAACAGGTTCGATTCACGCCCGATGGCGAGGCGGTGCAGGCGCAAGGCGCGCTCGCCGTGGATCGTCGTATTCCTGATGTGCATGCCATCGCCTCGTTAGCGATGGAGGATGGCGGTGAGGGAAAAGGTTAAGCATGCCCTTGGCTACCCGCTAGGTCCGTGGGTGGGACCACCGTGTTGCATGCCGAGCACCAATGGCTGCCAATAAATCCCCTGGGGGCGTCACAAGAGCGTCGGCTGCCGCGTCTGTTGGTTATGGACGAACCGAGAGACTCACCCGATGCGGTCTGGGCTGGATTGCTGGCATCGCTGGATCAGCTGCCAACGGAGGCATGCGTCGCTTTCCTCCTCAGTGAGGTATTCGACATGCGCGTGGAGGACGTGGCGGCCTTGATACGCTGCGATACCGCCTGCTGCCGCGAGCTTGTCGAGCGGGCGCGCGCGCACGTCCAAGTCGCCCGCCACGACCCGAATGTACGCGGAGGCACTTCATGACAACCGACCAGACCGGCCCCTTCGCCGCCAGCCCGGCAGACGCCCTGGCCTCGAGTTTTTCCGCGAGTTACGCGGGTGTTATCGCCTTTATCGCGGTGGTCAACGAAGGCAGTTTCGCGAGGGCCGCCGACCGGCTCGGCATCGGCCGCTCCGCAGTCAGCCGTAGCGTGCAGAAGCTGGAAGGGCAGGTGGGTGCGCGACTTTTCATCCGCACGACGCGCAGCAACGCGCTGACGCGAGAGGGCGAGATCTTCTTCGGGAACTGCAAGCCCGGCGTCGATCGCATCACCCAGGCATTGGCCGATATGCAGGAGCTACGCGAGGGGCCGCCACGCGGCCAGCTACGTATCAGTTCCGCGGCAGGCTTCGGGCGCAAGGTCGTCGCGCCGCTGTTGAACGGCTTTCGCGACCTGTATCCCGAGATTGCCGTGGACCTGCTGCTTGGCGATCACACGGCGGACTTCACGACGGAACAGATCGATGTTTCCTTCCGTAACGGACGGATGGAAGACAGCCAGGTGATCGCACGCCAGCTCATTCCCATGCATATGATCGTTTGTGCCTCGCCTGCTTATGCCGCGGCATACGGCTTGCCGAAAAGCGTTGCCGGACTCGCCGATCACCAGTGCCTGAATTTCCGCCTCGCGTCGGGTCGTCTCCACGAGTGGGAATTCAAGGTCGAGGGCCGTCTGCAGAAAGTGCTGCCCAAGGCGATGCTCACCTTCAACGACACCGACCTGCTCATGGATGCGGCCCTCGACGGTCGCGGGCTGGCGCAGTTGGCGGCCTACCAGGTGTGCGAGCACCTGCGTTCGGGCCGGCTCGTCGCCTGTCTTCCCCAGTACGCGCCGGACGATCGGGGTCACTACATCTGTTACCTGAGCCGCCGGCAGTTGCCGTCGCGTATCCGTGTTTTCGTCGACTACATGATCGCCCGCGTGCGCGCTCTGGACCTGCGATGCGGCGGTCTGCCGGCGACCGCCGGCCTCATCTGAGGATTGGTGCGGCAGAGGCAACACGGTGGTCCCACCAAGGGTTCTACCGGCCGGCTTGGCGCAAGCCTACCGTTTTCCCAACCCGCCATGCCGTTCCTCGGGCATGGCGCCATGTTCGTTCGAACAGGAGATACCCCGTGAAAATTCTCGTCATCGGTGGCTCAGGCCTCATCGGTAGCAAGGTGGTTCCCCGGCTGCGCGCATTTGGCCACGAAGCGATCTCCGCCTCTCCCTCGTCCGGCGTCGACACGGTGACCGGCGAAGGCCTCGACGCGGCCATGGCGGGCGTCGACGCCGTGCTGGACCTGAGCAACTCGCCGTCGTTCGCCGACAAGGACGTACTCGCGTTCTTCGAGACCACCGGCCGCAACATTGCTGCCTCGGAAGCGAAGGCGGGCGTGAAGCACCATATCGCCCTGTCTGTCGTCGGCGCCGACCGGCTGCCCGATAGCGGTTACCTGCGTGCGAAGGTCGTGCAGGAGAACCTGATCCGGGCCTCGGGCGTGCCATACACCATCGTTCGCTCGACGCAGTTCTTCGAGTTCCTCAATGGCATCGTCCAGGCCAGTGCGAACGGCGAGTCGGTGCCTCTGTCGACCGGATACATGCAGCCCATCGCCTCGGACGAAGTCGCCGATGCCATGACGACGGCGACCGTGGGAGCGCCGGCCAACGGCATCGTCGAGATCGGCGGCCCGGACAAGATCCGCATGGCCGACCTGGTGCAGCGCTTTCTCGTCGCCATCAAGGATCCGCGCAGGGTGACTCCCGACCCGCAGGCGCTCTACTTCGGTACGGTGCTGGAGGACGACTCGCTGATTCCGGGAGCGGGCGCGAAGCTTGGCACGATGGGCTTCGACGCCTGGTTCGCACAGTCGGCGTTCGCGACATGACCGAATGTCGTCTTCCCCCCCTGACGGCGACGAACCTGGGAGGTTGGCTGCCGGAAATCGGCCACGATGCGGTCCGGATCGCCGGCGATCGCACGATAAGGCGTTTTACTTAGCCTGAAAGACCGGTTCACGGCCGGCCGACTGGCCTACTTCAACCCCGGGACCCATACCGCTATCATCCACGGCACGGCGACCTCAAGGGGAGGATTCGCCAGTTCGGGCCAGGGGTTGGTCCTCTGTGCTCAAGGGATGAGTGGGATGGGGAGCGTCATCGAGTTTCTGGCGCGTCTTGGTCAAGACGCGTCGCTGTGCCATGCGTCCGACGAGACGCTTGCCGCCCTCGTGAGCGAGGCCGGCATGGACGAGGCTGTGACAGCGCTTCGTACCGTGGCCGGGCAGGGCATCTACTTCAACACCCAGATGGGTGAGCCGCTCCGTGAAGTGGAAGAGCCGGAAGACGACGAGGGCGACGAAGGCGAGGACGACGACGAAGAAGGCGAGAAATCGTCGCGCCGCGGGCCAAAGCCGCCCGTCCCCGGTCCGCGGCACTGACTCCATGAACGCCGGCGTCCGCATGGGCCTGATCGTCGCCTTGCTCGTCTTCACGAGCAAGGCGACGATCACGCTGGCGGCGCCCCAGCTGCCGGGGTCCACACCACGCCCGCCCGCCGAACACAAGGCCGATCTCGACGCGATGCTGGCCCGCGCGGATGCGATCAAGGTCGTCGACCTGGGCCGCTTCACTCGGCTTCTCGAGGAAATCGGTGCGAGGGAGGCGGAGCTCGACCGCGAGCAGAAGTCGCTGTTCCATTTCCTCCGTGGTTGGCGCGCTACCTGGGTGGGCGATTACGAAACGGGCAAAGCCGAACTCGACAACGTCGCGGACACCTCGAGCAGCAACGTGCTGCGTGCTCGCGCGACAGCCACCCTGATCAACCTGCTTGGCATCGGTCATCGCTACGAACAGGCCTTTACGCGTCTGAACCAGCTCCAGGACATGTTGCCGTCCATCCGCGACCGCAAGGCGCGCTTCCAGGCGCTCGGCGAAGCCTCGCAGATGCTCAGTACGGCCGGGCAGTTCGATCAGGCCGAGGCCTATGCGCAGCAGATGATGGACGACCCGCCGCCGGGCGAATCCATCTGCAAGGGCGCTCAACACCTCATGCGTGCCCGCCGTGAAGGCGGCCGGCTGCGAACGCTCGATCCGATTTACCAGAAAGCCATCGACTCATGCGTGGAAGGTGGCGATGAAGTTTTCGCCGATGCCATGCGCGCCGACGTCGCCGCGTTCCACCTGGCCAACGGCCATCCCGAAGAAGCCGTGAAGATCCTGGTCGCGAACCGCGACGGCCTTCGCGCGCTGCACTATCCGACGACGCTCGCCGAGTTCGATGCGCTGCTCGCACAGGCCTACCTCAAGCTGGGCGACCTGCCGAACGCACGGCGCTACGGCCTTTCGGCGCTCGCCGGTTCCATCCAGGGTGAGTTCACCGACGCGCGGCGTGCGGGATACGAAGTGCTTTATCAGGTCGAGGAGCGTCTGGGCAACGCGGCGGCTGCGCTCGGGTACCACGAGCAGTTCATGGCTGCGGACAAGGCCTACCTCAACGACTTGAGCGCGCGCAGCCTGGCCTTCCAGATCGTCGACCAGCAGTTGGTCGCGCGCAAGGCCGAGGTCGAAGTGCTCAACCGGCAGAACGAGATCCTGCGCCTGAACGGCGTGCTCGACCGCAAGGAGGTCGAGACCGGACGGCTCTACATCTTCATCCTCGGTCTGAGCCTGCTCGCCGTCGCCTGGCTGGTGCTCTGGCTGCGCCGTTCGCAGATGCGTTTCATGAAACTCGCACGTCGCGATGGTCTCACCGGTATCTGCAATCGCGAACACTTCGTGGAACAGGCCGATCGCGTGCTTGCCTACGGTGCGCGCTCCGATCGCGGCCTGTGTGTCATCCTGTTCGACCTGGATCACTTCAAGAACGTCAACGATACCTACGGCCATGCCGTCGGCGACGAAGTGCTCAAGCGTGCCGTCGACGTCTGCCACCGTGCCTTGCATGCGTGTGACGTGTTTGGCCGGCTGGGGGGCGAGGAGTTCGCCATTCTTCTTCCCGATTGCAGTCCCGCGCAGGCGCGAGCCCGTGCCGAACAGCTTCGGCTGTCGATCTCGGCGACGTCGGCCACGCAGGCGCGTCCCGAGCTGGCGGTCACGGCGAGCTTCGGTGTCTCGTCCACGCTGCAATGCGGATTCGAACTGCACCGGCTGCTGGTCGTGGCCGATGCCGCGCTTTATCGCGCGAAGCGGGCAGGGCGCAATTGCGTCTTCATGGGCGATACGGGAGATATCCCGGATTCGCCGTACCTGACCGAGGCGCGTGGCTGACTCGGGACGCCAGGCTTCAGGCATAAAAAAAGGCCGCTTTCGCGGCCTTTTTCAGTTACCCGTCGCGGCTGAAATCAGCGCTGACGAGCCTTGAAACGGGGGTTGCTCTTGCAGATCACGAACACTTTGCCGCGACGGCGAACGACTTTGCAGTCACGGTGACGCGACTTCGCGGACTTCAAAGAGGAAAGCACCTTCACGGCCAGCTCCTGAAACTTTAAGGACAAGGAAAAACGGAATTGTAGCGATCCGGTCGGCGTTACGCAAGCGTCGGGAAAGATTGGTCTTTCAGCCGAGGCCGAGGGCCGTGCGCGCCTCGCGCACGGTGCGCAGGAAGCTGTCGAGCACGGGGGACGTATTGTCGACGCGACTGGCCACGGCAAGCAACAGGTGTGCTTCCGGATCGTCCACCGCGACGAAGGCGACGCCATCCAGGTGCACGGCACGCAACGAGGCAGGCACCAGGGCCAGGCCCAGTCCGGCGGCCACCAGCGGGAGCAGGGAAGGGATCTGCTGGGCTTCCTGGCGCACGTTCGGACGGAACTTGGCCTTGTTAGCCAGCAGCATCAGGCGGTCGATCAGCGTGGCCGCGTGCGCCCGCGGCGGAGCGACGAAGCGTTCGTGGGCCAGTTCCTCCATGCGCAGCGATTCGCGGCCGGCGAAGCGGTGTCGCTTGGGCAAGGCAATGACCAGCGGTTCGTGGTCGATCACCTCGACATTGAGCTGGCGGGCGTTGGCCACGCCTTCGGGATGCGCCCGGAGCAGGCCCACGTCGATCTGCCCGCTGAGGATGGCGTCGTACTGGGCGCCGGTGAGCATCTCGCCGAGGTGCAGGCTGACCCCCGGTGCCGCTTGTGTGAAGCGCAGCAAGGTTTCCGGCAGCGCCCGGTGGAATGATACGGAGACGGCATAGGCCAGCCTCAGTTGGCCGGTGAACCCGGCGGCTGCCTCGGTCACGACGGTTCGTGCACTCTCCGCCCGCGCCAGGATGGCCTTGGCTTCGAGCAGGAACAGCCGCCCCGGCTCGGTCAGCGCGACGCGGCGCCGGTTGCGGTCGAGCAGGCGCACGCCAAGATCGGCCTCCAGGGCGAGAATCTGCTGCGACAGCGGAGGCTGCGAGATGTGCAGGCGCTGGGCGGCCTGGGTGAAACTGAGGGTTTCCGCCACTTCCACGAAGTAGCGCAGCTGGCGCAGATCGAACATAGTCGATTTTCGTCTAAGTGGGCAGTGAAAGATATATTGGCGAGAAATTCCTAGGAAATCTAGAATCCTCGTCGACCTACCAATCAACCCTCCCCCTGGGTCGGTAGGTCCCTCGCCCCGCATCGACGCTAAACACCGGTATCTGGCCTACCTCCCCCCCCGAGGCCCATACCGAGGCGTCCTCTGCGGGGCGACTTTCTTTCCGGGATCCGAAGCGTGCGGGTTCCGATACGTGTGGGGTCCGACACGTGTGGGGTCCGAAAGGTAAGGAAGCCGAAACGTGTGGGAGCCGCTTCAGCGGCGATCCCCGCGGCAGCGGGCCAGGGTGGTGCCAGCACCCCATCGCCGCTGAAGCGGCTCCCACACGGAGCAAAGCCCCGGCAAGCACGGAGCAAGGTCCCTGGAAGCACGGAGCGAGGCCCCTGCACGCACGGAGCAAGTCACCGGCGCGAGCAGCCCTTACACCTTCCAGGAGCAGCCTTTACACCTTCCAGGAGCGGCCCTTACACCTTCGAGGTGAAGGCGCATTCGGTGGTGGCGCGCACATGGTCTTCGTCGACGCCAGGGGCTAGCTCGATCAGCGCGAGGCCGTCCGGAGTGACGTCGAACACCGCCAGGTCGGTGATGATCCGGTCGACGACGCCCTTGCCGGTCAACGGCAGGTTGCACTCGGTGAGGATCTTCGGCGTGCCGTCCTTCGCGGTGTGTTCCATCACCACCACCACGCGCTTCACGCCGGCAACCAGGTCCATCGCGCCGCCCATGCCCTTGACCATCTTGCCGGGGACCATCCAGTTGGCGATGTCGCCTTCGGCGGTGACCTGCATGGCGCCGAGGATCGAGATATCCACGTGGCCGCCGCGGATCATCGCGAAGGAGTCCGCACTGGAGAAGAACGACGCGCCCGGACGGGCGGTCACGGTCTGCTTGCCGGCGTTGATCAGGTCGGCGTCCACTTCGTCTTCGGTCGGAAATGGGCCGATGCCGAGCAGGCCGTTTTCCGACTGCAGCCACACGTCCACGCCCTCGGGCAGGTGGTTGGCGACCAGGGTCGGCAAGCCGATGCCCAGGTTCACGTAGTCGCCGTCGGCGAGTTCCAGGGCGGCGCGCTGCGCCATCTGTTCACGAGTCCAGGCCATGGTGTTCTCCTCAGGCGCGCACGGTGCGCTGTTCGATGCGCTTGGACGGCGCGGGATTGTGCACGATGCGATCGACGTAGATGCCCGGCGTGTGGACCTGGTCGGGGTCCAGCTCGCCCACTTCCACCATGATCTCCACCTCGGCGATGCAGACCTTGCCGGCCGTCGCGGCCATCGGATTGAAGTTGCGTGCGGTCTTGCGATAAACGAGGTTGCCCGAGGGATCGGCCTTCCATGCCTTGACCAGCGCCACGTCGGCGACGATGGACCGTTCCATGACGTACATGTTGCCGTCGAACTCGCGGGTCTCCTTGCCCTCGGCGACCTGGGTGCCATAGCCGGTGCGGGTGAAGAAGGCCGGGATGCCCGCGCCGCCGGCGCGCAGCTTCTCGGCCAGCGTGCCCTGGGGGGTGAACTCGACCTCGAGTTCGCCGGCCAGGAATTGACGCTCGAACTCCTTGTTCTCGCCCACGTACGAGGAAACCATCTTGCGGATCTGGCGGGTGGCCAGCAGCAGGCCCAGGCCCACGCCGTCGATGCCGGCGTTGTTGGAAACCGCGGTCAGGCCCTTCACCCCGGAATCGCGAAGCGCTTCGATGAGGAGCTCGGGAATACCGCAGAGGCCGAAGCCACCCACGGCGATGATCTGTCCGTCGGCCACGAGGCCGGCCAGCGCCTCGTGGGCGTTGGCGACGCGTTTGTCGCGCGAATGCGACTTCACCTGGTTCATGCGTTGTCGAGTCCATCCGGGCGGTCCCGCCGCCGGTTCGCCCGCCATCATAGCCGAGCGCCATCACGTCCCGTGGCCCTTCGTGGGTTCACGCTGGTCCATGGTGCTGGGCAGCAAAGTCCGAAACGACCAAGACCTTGCGCTCCGTTGGCGGTTTGATCGACAGGTTTCCAGCCCGTCTCCCGTAATTCTTCAACCTGGAGGTTTCTCGTGAGCAAGCAGAAGATCGGCGTGATCGGCATGGCCGTCATGGGCCGCAACCTCGCCTGGAATATCGAAAGCCGTGGTCACGCCGTGTCCATCTTCAACCGAAGTAAGGAAAAGACCGACGAGGTGATGTCCGAGAGCAAGGGCAAGCAACTCGTGCCCACCTATACGCTCGAAGCGTTCGTCGACTCGCTGGAAAAGCCCCGCCGTATCCTGTTGATGGTGCAGGCAGGCAAGGGCACGGACGCCGTGATCGAGCAGCTTCGCCCCCTGCTGGACAAGGGCGACATCCTCATCGATGGCGGCAATACCTACTACAAGGACACCGTACGCCGCGGCGAAGAACTGGCGAAGGACGGCTTGCACTTCATCGGTACCGGTGTGTCCGGTGGTGAAGAAGGTGCGCTGAAGGGGCCGTCGATCATGCCGGGAGGTCCGCGCGACGCTTACGACCTGGTCGCGCCGATCCTCACCGAGATCGCCGCCAAGGCGCCCGATGGCGAGCCCTGCGTCACCTATATCGGTCCGGGCGGCGCCGGCCATTACGTGAAAATGGTGCACAACGGCATCGAATATGGCGACATGCAGCTCATCTCGGAGAGCTATGCCGTGCTCAAGCACGTGCTCGGCCTGGACAACCAGGCCCTGGCCGATGTCTACAGCGAATGGAACGAAGGCGAGCTGGACAGCTTCCTGATCGAGATCACCTCGAAGATCTTCACCAAGAAGGACGACAAGAGCGACAACATGCTCGTGGACGTGATCCTCGACCGCGCCGCGCAGAAGGGCACCGGCAAGTGGACCAGCCAGAGCGCGCTCGACCTCGGCGTCCCTCTGACGTTGATCACCGAGTCCGTCTTTGCCCGGGGGCTGTCCTCGCTGAAGGAAGAGCGCGTGGCGGCGAGCAAGTTGCTGTCCGGGCCCAAGGCGGAGGCCTTCTCGGGCGACCGTTCGGCGTTCAAGGAATCGGTGCGTCGCGCGCTTTACATGAGCAAGCTCATCTCCTATGCCCAGGGCTTTGCGCAGCTGCGCGCGGCCTCGGACGAAAACGACTGGAAGTTGGACTACGGCGCCATCGCGAAGATCTTCCGTGCCGGCTGCATCATCCGCGCACGTTTCCTGCAGAAGATCACCGACGCCTACAAGAACGATGGCGACGTGAAAAACCTGCTTCTCGACCCGTACTTCAGGGACATCGTGCAGAACTACCAGTCAGCCCTGCGCGAGGTGGTCGCCGAAGCGGTCCGCGTGGGTGTGCCGGTGCCTGGCTTCTCCGCGGCCATCGCCTACTACGACAGCTATCGCGCGGACAGGCTTCCGGCAAATCTCATTCAGGCACAGCGCGACTACTTCGGTGCCCACACCTTCGAGCGGGTGGACGAGAAGGGTAGCTTCCACGCCGAGTGGGCGGAGTAGGGGCGATTTATCGGCCATGACGGCTCGCCATGTGGGAGCGCTCGCGATGTGGCAAGCCGTCATGTGGGAACCGCTTCATTTGTGGGAGCCGCTTCAGCGGCGATGGGTGCTTGCTGCACCCTGGCCCGCTGCCGCGGGATCGCCGATGAATCGGCTCCCACATGGCCGATGAATCGGCTTCCACAGGGGCGATGAATCGGCTCCCACGGGGGCGATGAAGCGGTCCTGTGTCGAACCTGTAGGCCGGTGCCCTGCGTCGTTGTAAGCGGACTTGCGTCGCGCCTTCGACATCTAGGAGCTAGCGCTGACAGGGAACCTCCCTTTAGAGTTGGCGGAATCGGGAGGGCCGCCGCATGAGCGGTGGCTCTTTCGCGACCAACGAGGGAGTACGTTGTTTGATGCTGAGATGTAAGCTGACCGGCGCCGTGGCGCTCGCGGTGGCGCTGGCCGGATGCTCGACGCTGCCTCAACCGCGCGATGACGGGGCGCTTCAGCGGGAAGCCGTGGCCGGCACGGAAAAGCCGGCGCCACGACCTGTCGTCGTCCCCAGCACCAATCCGGCCGCGCCGGGCGTGGCTGCGCCGGACGTGACCACGGGTACCGGCGAATTCGTCAAGGCCGTCGGCCTGGCCAAGCCGAAGCCGGTGGCCGAGGGCGCGGGCACGGTCACCTTCAATTTCGAGAACCAGCCGGTCGAGTCGGTGGTGAAAGCCATCCTGGGCGACCTGCTGCACGAGAACTATTCGATCGTGCCGGGTGTGCAGGGCAACGTATCGTTCTCTACGTCCCAGCCGGTTACCGCCGAGCAGGCCCTGCCGATCCTGGAGACCCTGCTCTCGTGGACGGGCAACGCGCTGGTCCACAGCAACGGTCGCTACGTGGTGATGCCGGCCAAGGATGCCGTTGCCGGCAACCTCGTGCCGAGCATCGGCGCGACGGCGCCGGCCGGTGGTCTGCAGGCCCGCTTGTTCCCGTTGCGCTTCATCTCGGCCACCGAGATGCAGAAACTCATCAAGCCCTTCGCCCGTGCCGATGCCGTGTTGCTCGCCGATCCCACGCGCAACGTGCTGGTGATGGCTGGCACGCCGAGCGAACTCGACAATTACCAGCGCACGGTGGCCACGTTCGACGTGGACTGGTTGCGCGGCATGTCCGTGGGCGTGTTCAGCCTGCAGCGCGCCGAGGTCAAGGACCTCACGCCGATGCTCGACAAGCTCTTCGGCGACAAGGGCAACACGCCGATGGCGGGTCTGCTGCGCTTCATCCCCATCGAACGGACCAATTCGCTGGTGGTGATCAGTCCGCAGCCGGCGTATCTGGACGAAGTGCGCAGCTGGATCGACCGCATCGACCATGGCGGTGGTAACGAAGCCCAGCTCTATGTCTATGACGTGCGCAACGTGCAGGCTTCGGATCTGGCCGACTATCTCTCCGACATCTACGGTGGCGGTTCCGGCGGAGGGCGTTCCGGCGACAAAGGCGGCAAGGTAGGCCCGGGCCTGAGCTCCGGTACGCTCGGTGGCGACAGCGATTCAAATCGCGGCGGCTCAGGCTTTGGCAGCGGCTCGGGCACGTTTGGCAGCGGGTCGTCGTCGTCCTCGTCCAGCGGCGGTTACATCAACACGACCACCGGCAACGGGATCAACGGCTCGTCTTCGGGATTCGGCAGCGGTGGTTCGTCGATCAACGGCTCCCAGAGTGGTTTCGCCGGCAGCGGCTTCGGTGACGATGACAACTCGCATCGTTCGCACAGCGGTGGCATCACTACGGACGAAGGCGTTCGCATCACCTCGGTGGACTCGAACAACCAGCTGATGGTGCGTTGTCGTCCGGCGCAGTGGGCCGAGATCGAGCAGGCGATCAAGCGTCTCGATGCGGTACCGCTGCAGGTGCAGATCGAGACGCGGATTCTCGAAGTGGCGCTTACGGGGAACTTCCAGTTCGGCGTGCAGTGGTACCTCGAGGGCCTTGTCGGCGGCAAGAACGGCTCGGTGGGCCAACCGGGGAACAAGCAACAGTGGGCGCTCGGTAACGGTGGCAATGTCTATAACCCGTCCACTGACAGCTTCTTCTACTCCTTCGTGAACAACAACCTGTCGGTCGCCTTGAAGGCGATGGAGACCAGCGGCAACACGAAGACGCTTTCCGCGCCATCGCTGGTCGTGCTCAACAATCAGAAGGCGCATATCCAGGTCGGCGACCAGATTCCCATCACGCAGACCTATGTGAACACCGGAGCGAACACCGACAACACGATCGGCCAGGTGGAGTACAAGGACACCGGCGTGATCCTCAACGTGCGTCCGCGCGTGAATCCGGGTGGCCTGGTGTACCTCAACATCAACCAGGTAGTGAGTTCGCCGGGCGCGAAAGACACGGCTACGGGCAACTTCCCGATCCAACAGCGCGAAGTGGCGACCCAGGTCGCTGTGCAGAGCGGACAGACCGTGCTGCTGGGCGGCCTCATCAAGCAGGACGAAGGCGTCACCGATACGGGTATTCCCGGTCTCAACCGCATACCCGTGTTCGGTCGCCTCTTCGGCTCGACCAACCGCAGTCGCAACCGCACCGAGCTGATCGTCCTGATTACGCCGCGCGTGGTCACCAATAGCGATGACGCCAAGCAGATCACCGACGAGTACCAGCGCAAGTTCGAATCGCTGCGCCCGTACAGTGCCGACGCCAAGGCGGCCGGTCAGCAGCCCGCCGTGTCGTCGCCCCCCCGGAAACCATGAGGAAAGGCGCCCGGGGCGCGCCTGCAAGCATTGGCCTATGGTGGTCCTACGGAGTTCAGGGTCACCGGTGACCGCGTGCCGCTCGCGCTAGTGCGTGGGAATGGCCGGCTGGGTCAACGGCGACGGATACGTCACCTTGGGGCGGTAGGGCTGGACTGAGGTACCGAGGTTCGGGCCCATGCGGTGGCTCAGGCTGTTGGCATTGTAGAGGCCAAGGGTGTTCGACGGACCTCTGGCGATGTCCGCATTGCCGGGCATGGGTACCGGCGCCACATCGTTCGCGACGAGGTGATTGAGGCACGCATACGACAGGGTCGCGGTCGAGCCTTCGGCGTGTTCGACACAGGCCGGCGTCGCCGACGCATGCACGCCCGGCAGCGTGACGACGCTCTTCGTGTCCTGCGCGAACGCGCCAGACGCTGCCGAGCAGGTTAGTAAGAACACCCAGTGCCGAATATGCATACATCATTCCGTGAGGCTTCGCCGCGTTGGATACCACGCGCGGCGGGGCCTGCGGAAGTGGCAAGGCCGTTGTCATGCTCCTGTCATCCACTTTGTCACGAAAACAGCGCGGTTGTGTCATTTACCGCGCCTAGCCTTCCCACGAGACAAGTCCCCGTCCCGTACGCCCATGCGCGAAGGAATGACCGTGACACGCTGCGTTTTCGCGCTGGTCGCGTGCTCCATCCTGTTCGCATCGCCGCCACTCGCGGCGCAAACGCGTACACCGGCGGAGGCATCACAGGGGTCGGAAGAAACGCATGCGCCAACGCGCTTCGACATCGACGCACAGCCGCTCGCGACCGCTCTTCGCGGCTATAGCGAAGCGACGGGCATTGCCGTTCTCTTCGATGGGGCACTGGTCGAGGGGCGTTCGTCGCCGGGTATCCATGGGGTGGTCGATGCACGCGATGCGCTGCGCGTTCTGCTCGTGGGAACGGGCCTCAGTGCTCATTTTTCCTCGATGAATGCGTTCACGGTGACCGCCGATCCCGCGACCGTGACCGAAGCCAACCGAGTCGCGAAAGCGGATTCGAGCGACGATGCGCCGTCGCTCGGGTCGCGTGATGCCGCCATGATCCAGGCGGCCATCGAAGCGGCGCTCTGCGCGCATGTGGCGACGCGTCCGGGTAGCTTCCGGCTGGCCATGCAGGTGTGGATCGACGCGACGGGCGCGATCGACGATGTCGCTGCGCTGGCGCCGTCGGACGACCCGCAGCGCGATACCCAGGTGCTCGCCGCGCTCCGCGGCGTCCGCGTGGCTCCGTCGATGTCCCGTTTCAGCCCCGTGACAGTTCTGCTGACGCCGTCGGCTCCCGGTACGTATCGCTGCGCCGGTGCGCGTGCGTGGCAGAGCTGACGTGGATACGTCCATGCTCGGCCTCTTCCTCGCCAACTATGAAGACTTCCGTCGTCGGCTGCGTCGTCGACTTCGTTCGGACGATCTGGTCGACGACGTGCTCCAGGAGACCTATCTGCGCGTGGAGCGACTCGATCCCGAGGCCGAGCGCGCGACGCATCCGACCGGGTACCTGTTCCGCATGGCCCTCAATATGGCCGCCGATCATCATCGCGCGTCCGGGCGCCTGCTTACCGGTGACGAGGTCGACGACCTGATCCACGGCGTGGACGATCACCTCGACCCGCCGACGGTGCTGTCCTCGCAGCAGGACATCGTGGCACTCGGGCTGGCGCTGGACATGCTCACCCGCCGGCAGCGCGAGATCCTCATCGCCGCGCGTATCGACGAGCTGCCGCAGGCGGAGATCGCCGCGCGTTACGGCATCTCCGTACGCATGGTGGGCAAGGAGCTGAAGAAGGCTCTTGAGACCTGCGCCACAAAAGTGGGAAGAAAATCGGTACAGCGGTTCGGTCCCGGCGCCGGAGATCCGTCTTGACCGATATGGACACGACCAACATCCACGAGAGCGAACGCCAGGCCCAGGCGTGGCTCGTGCATCTGACCTCGGGCACGGCCACGCGAGAGGATGGCGAAGCGTTCCGTCGCTGGTGCCTCTCGAGCGAGCAGCATGCGGACGCCTTCGCGCGCACGCGACGGATGTGGCATGACCTCGGCCCCGCCATCGCCCGGCGCCAGGAGTCCGCATCGCGCGGGGGGCGCCCTGCACCCCGGCATGCGATACGCATGAGCCGTCGCGCCTTCCTCGGCACGGCCGTCACGGCTTCCGTGGCCGCCCTCGTCGTCGCCGGCTATGGCCTCGACATGGGCGGGCAACGCGGAAGCGGCGCCACGCTACGCACGGCCATCGGCGAGCAGAGGCACGTGGATGTGACGCAGGGCGTCGCGCTGGAAATGAACACCGCCACGAACATTGGCGTGCGTTCTTCGGGTAACACGGTCACCGGGTTCCGCCTGCGTTCGGGCGAGGCCGTGGTTCGCATCGCCCCCTCGCATACCGCGCCCTTCGTGGTCGAACTGGAAGACGCCCGCGTGCTCTCCCGTCCGGGTTCGTCATTCGCGGTGCGCTGCGTGGACGGCGTTTCCACGGTCACCTGCCTCGAAGGGCAGGCCGTGCTGGCGCACGCCACAAGCAAGACCTTGGTCAAACCCTCGCAGCAACTGGCGTTCGACGCGGATGGCCTCGGCACCGCGATCGCCGTGAATCCCGATACCGCGCTTGCTTGGAGGCACCGCGTATTGATTTACGACAACCAGCCCCTTGCCGATGTCGTTACCGACATCAATCGATATCGCCCGGGCCGCATCGTGATCACCGACCGCACGCTCGGCGAGCGCCGCGTGCATGCACGCTTCACCCTGGACCAGATGGCCGACGTGGCCTCGCTGATCGAAGAGGCCTATGGCGCGCACGCGACTCACCTTCCGGGTGGCTGGGTGTTGTTGAGCTGACGGTCGCGCAGGGACGGAACCGATCGTCCCATGAATTTTTCGTGACAACGGTTCAGTGCCGCCGCCGCCCACGCGTCATTAGGGCAGATGGAACATCAGGGGAAGATCCGCGTGGCTACACGAGCAGTATGGGTGCGAGGCGCACATGCGCTGGCACTGGCGATCTCGCTGGCGCTGACAGGCGCTGCCACGGCGCAGGACGCGCCGACCGCGTTCGACGTGAACGAGTACGTCGTCGACGGCAACACGACTCTCCAACCGCTGGATATCGAAACGGCCGTGTATCCATTCCTTGGACCCGGCAAGTCGATGAACGACGTGAGCGCGGCGCGGGATGCGCTGCAAAAGCTCTATCAGGCGCACGGCTACCAGTCCGTCGTGGTGGATCTGCCGCCGCAGCAGGTGAAGGGTGGCGTGGTCCGCTTGCAGGTTACCGAGAACAGCATAGGCCGCGTGCGTGTGGAAGGCGCGACGTATCGCTCGCCCAAGGACATCCGTGAGGCGGTGCCGGCGCTGCGGGAAGGCGAGGTGCCGAACTTTGCCAATGCCCAACAGCAGCTCACCGACGTGAACAAGCGCGGTGGTGCCCAGGTCGTGCCGGTGCTGGCCCAGGGCAAGCTGCCGCAGACCATGGACGTGACGCTCAAGGTCACCGATAGCTCGCCGCTGCATGCCAGCCTCGAGGTCAACAACGACCACAGCGTGAACACGCCCGAGCTACGCACCGTGGCCAGCGTACGTGACGACAACCTGTTTCAGAAGGGGCAGTCGGCCTCGCTGACTTATATCGTCGCGCCGCAGGACCGCAATGCGGCCGAAGTCTGGGCCGGGTCGTACCTCATTCCGCTGGACAGCGACTGGAGCGTGCTTGGCTCGGGCTACAAGTCCAACAGCAATGCCAACGCCGTCGGCGGTACCACGGTGCTCGGCAAGGGCAATGCCTTCGGCTTCACCTTCGTGCGCACGCTGCCGAGCCACGGCGAGTACTCGCAGTCGTTGTCGCTCGGCCTCATGCGCAAGCACTTCGACCAGAACATCAGCCTCGGCGCGAATACGTCAAAGGCACCGATCACGTACATCCCGCTGACCGCCAGCTACCAGGGGCAGTCCATCGGTGAGCGGTCGTCGAGCAGCATCGGTATCAGTGGCACGTTCGGTTTCCGTGCCGGTGGAAGCGACTCGGCCGCTTTCGACAACCAGCGTTACAAGGCGCGGCAGAACTTCTTCTACATGAAGGTCGACGGTGGCCACACGCTGATGTTCGAGGACGGTTTCAGTCTGGCGGGGCGTCTCGGGTTGCAGCTTTCGACCTCGTCGCTGGTATCCAGCGAACAGTACGCGGCGGGCGGGGACAGCACCGTGCGGGGGTATCTCGAAGCCGAAGAGACCGCCGACCATGGCGTGATCGGCTCGATCGAACTTCGCACGCCGTCGATTGCCCAGCACATCGGTGGCTGGGTGAACGACTGGCGCTTCCATGCCTTTGCCGATGCCGCGCACCTTGCATTGATGAACGCCTTGCCGCAGCTGATCGATCCGGCCAAGCCGGACGCGGGTAGCACGCGCGTGAACAGTTACGACCTTTCCAGCGTGGGCGTCGGTACCCGTTTCCAGATCTTCAACATCGCCACCGGCGCGTTCGAAGTGGCTTATCCGTTCAACAACGGGCAGGCCACGCGCGCTCACGACACGCGTATCCATTTCTCACTCAAAGCGGATCTCTGACCGGCAGGTCGGACCATAGACTCCAGGGGTATCACCGTGACTCGAATCTTGTTACTGACCTGCTTGCTGATCCTCGGCTGGGTGCCTGCGGCACACGCCGACACCTCGTGGTGGAACCAGGATTTCTCTTTCCGCAAGGCGATCACCATCGACACCACCGCCAAGGGTGGCAATGTCACCACGGCGGTCGGTCGCACACCGCTTCTGGTTCGCCTGCACTCGGGCAACTTCACCTTCGACGGCGTGTCGGAGTCCGGTGCGGACATCCGCTTCGTCGCCGCCGACGACAAGACGCCGCTGAACTTCCAGATCGAGAGCTTCGATCCGGTGCTTGGCGTGGCCCTGATCTGGGTGGACGTGCCGCAGTTGGCCGCGGATGCGCAACAACAGATCTGGATGTACTACGGCAATGCGAAGGCGCAGGGCGGGGAGAAGGCCGGTGCGGTGTTCGACGCCGACTACGCCGCCGTCTACCACTTCGATCAACCCGCCGGTACGCCGCCGCACGATGCCACCGCCTACGGCAACAACCCCATCGGCAACGATATCGTCGGCGTCGACGGCATCATCGGCAAGGCAGCTCGCTTCGACGGTTCGAAGATCGTCACACTGCCGGGCAGTGTGTCGATGAATGTCGCCGAAGGCGGCACCTTCACCTTCAGCGCCTGGATCAAGGCAGACACGGTCGCCGACGGCCGCGCACTGGTCTATGCCCGCCGCCAGGGCGGCCAGAAGCTGCTGATCGGCCTCGACCACGGCATACCCTTCGTGCAGACGGGCGACGCCACCAGCGCCGCCGGTGAGCCGATCAAGGCTGGCGCCTGGACGCACCTCGCCGTGACCGCCGCCGGCGACGATATCGGGCTCTACGTCGACGGCAAGCCGTACGCCAAGCTCGCCGCAAGGCTCCCGGCGATGACCAGCCAGGCCACGCTCGGCGGCGACATCGCCGGTCAGACCGAAACCTTCGTACCCTTCGTCGGGCAGATGGACGAAGTGCGCCTGTCGCGCATCGCCCGCCCGGCCACGCTGATCGCCGTGGATGCACAGACCCAGGGCGCGGAATCCAAGCTGCTGGCCTATGGCGCGGACGAGAAGCAGTCGGGCGTCGGCTTCGGCTACTTCGGCATCATCGTCAAGTCGGTTACCGCGGATGCCTGGTCCATCATCGGCATCCTGCTCATCATGGCGGTCCTGTCCTGGGTCGTGATGTGGCAGCGTGCGGCTTACGTCAATCGGGTGACCAACGCCAACGAGGACTTCCTCGAGGCCTTCCGTCAGCAGGGGCGCAACATCCTGGCGCTGTCGAAAGATCCTTCCGCCGCCCGCCTGCAGGATGCCTCACTGTACCGCCTGTACAAGGTCGGCGCGGCTGAAGTATGGAACCGCCGCGACGCCGACGGACACGACCACATCGCCTCGGAATCCATCGAAGCGATCCGCGCCACCATGGACTCGGTGCTCGTGCGCGAGAACCAGCGCTTGTCGAAATCGATGGTGCTGTTGACCATCGCCATCTCCGGCGGACCGTTCCTCGGCCTGCTCGGTACCGTGGTCGGCGTCATGATCACCTTCGCCGCGATTGCCGCGGCGGGCGATGTGAATGTCAACGCCATCGCTCCGGGTATCGCCGCCGCGCTGCTGGCCACCGTCGCCGGCCTGTTCGTCGCGATCCCCGCGCTGTTCGGCTACAACTACCTGTTGATCCGCAACAAGAACGTCACCGCGAACATGCAGGTATTCGTCGACGAGTTCGTGACTCGCCTGGCGGAACAGCAGCGCGCCACCCACCCGTCGGCCGTCGCGGCCTGATTGAGGAACGGATCATGCGCGCACAAGACGAAGACAAGCCGTACGACGACATCAACATCACGCCGATGCTCGATCTGGCGTACGTGTTGCTCGTGATCTTCATCATCATGACCACCGCGTCGGTGCAGGGCATCAAGGTGAACCTGCCCAAGGCCAGTGCCGCGGTGAGCATGGCCAAGCCGCAGACCAAGGCGATCACGATTTCGGAATCGGGTCAGATCTTCCTCGACGCGTACCCGGTCACGATCGGCGAACTCGAGGCGCGTCTGCGCTCGCTGAAGGCGGTCACCCCGGATTTCCCGGTGGTGGTGAAGGGCGATTCCACGGTCCAGTACCAGAAGGTGATGGACATCCTGGATCTACTGCGTCGCGTGGACCTGCCGCAGGTTGGCTTGGTTACCGGCAAGTCGCCGAAGGGATGAGCGCGTGACCTTGCCCACCTCCCGTCGCGGAACACCTAGACGCTGGTTCGGTCCGGCGGTCGGTGTCGTCGCACTAGTCTTACTGGGCCTGCTGATCTGGCACTTCGCCGGCAGCAGCGTCGGCGTGCGTCGCGAGGCGCCGCGCATCGCCACCATCACGCCCTTGCCCCCACCGCCTCCGCCGCCGAAGGAAAAGCCGCCGGAGCCGAAGAAGGTCGAGGAAGACATCAAGCCGATCGATAAACCGCAGGACATTCCGCAAAAACCGACGGATGCGCCAAAGCCGAGCAACGACGTGGCGAAGAACGTCACGATCAACGGTGATGCACAGTCCGGTACCGACAACTTCAACATCGGCGCCGGTGACGGCGGCGGCATGGTCGGTTCCGGTGGTGGCACCGGTACGGGTACGGGCAGTTACGGCCAGTACCTGGGCTATGCGATCCAGCAGGCGGTGCAGCGTGACGACCGGGTCAACCGCCTAGCCTTCGACGTGCGCGCCGATGTCTGGCTGGACGCCGAGGGCAAGGTTGCCCGCGCCGAACTCGTCGGCGGCAGCGGCAACGCGAAGACCGACGAAGCCCTGCTCGACGCCTTGCGCGCCATGCCGCGTATCGACGTGGCGCCGCCGGCCACGCTGCACTTCCCCGTGCGCGTGTCCATCCGCGGGAAGCGCCCCGTATGACGCCCGCTACGCCAACCCCCTTCGAAACACACGCTTTGGAACCCCGGAGAGTTCGCATGACCATCGGAAAGGCCCGCCATCGACCCGCGCGAGCCATGCTGGCCCTTGCCATCGGGCTGTCGCTCTGTGCGGGCGCGGCCCAGGCGCAGAGTGCCGCGTCGGATAACGCCACGATCAACCTCGTGCGCCTGCTGGTGAAGCGCGGCGTGCTCACCCAGTCGGACGCCGACGGCCTGATCGCCCAGGCCAATGCCGAAGCCGCTCAGGCACAGAAGCTCGCCGGCACCGCCAACGCTGCGCCGACCACGCCGGGCCAGGTGCGCGTCACCTACGTGCCGGAAGTGGTGCGCAACCAGATCAAGGACGAGCTGCGCCAGGAAGTGGTCGCGCAGGCGAAGACCGAGCATTGGGCCGAGCCGGGCAAGCTGCCCGAGTGGCTCGACCGGATCAGCTGGGCCGGCGACATGCGCGTGCGTGACGAATTCCATTACTACGACAAGGGCAATGCCTCCCCGGTGGTGGACTTCGCACAACTCAACAGGACCGGTCCCTACGACCTCAACGGCACGAACCCGCCGCCGCTGCTCAATACGCTGGAAAATCGTACCAACTCATTGCGTATCCGCGCGCGTCTGGGCGTGAACGTGGACCTTGGCGAGGGAGTTACCGCCGGCATCCGCATCGGTACGGGCAACGATAACAATCCGGTCTCGACCACGCAGACCCTCGGTGGGGGACTGGCCAAGAAGGATCTCTGGCTGGATCAGGCCTGGTTGGCCTGGAAGCCGACCGACTGGGCGGAGGTGGTTGGCGGTCGCATGCCGAACCCCTTCATGAGTACGGACCTCGTCTACTCGAACGACCTGAACTTCGACGGTATCGTCGGCAAGTTCAACGTACCGATGACCGACCAGCTCAGCACCTTTGCCAATGTCGGCATGTTCCCCATCGAATACCAGGCCGACGACTTTCCGTCGCAGCAGGGCGTCAAGCAAGCCAGCCGCGACAAGTGGATGACCGGCGCGCAGCTCGGTGCGAAGTGGAAGTTCAACGAAGACACCGAGCTGAAAGCCGCGCTGGCCTACTACCGCTTCGACCACATGCAAGGACAGCTGTCGTCACCGTGCTCCATCTATCTGGGCGTGACCGCCTGCGATACCGACACGAGCCGTTCCGCCTTCATGCAGAAGGGTAACTCGCTGTTCCTGATCCGCGACATCGTGCCGGATCCGAACTCGCCGACCAACTACGCGCAGCCCCAGTTCGTGGGCCTGGTCTACGACTATCACGTCGCCGACGCCAACGTTCAGCTCGACACCAAGGTGGCGGATACGCCGCTGCGCGTCGAAGCCGACTACATCCGCAACATGGCCTACCACCGCGCGGACGCGTTCCGTTCCGATGTCGGCCTGAATCGCCTGGTCAACAACTTCGGTGCGGGCGACGTCAGCGAGGGCACGTACAAGAGCGGTCCGGTGGGCTGGATGCTTCGCGCCACCCTCGGCGACGTGAACCCGCATGCCTCCGGCGACTGGAATGTGAGCCTGGCCTACAAATACCTGCAGCCGGACGCGACGCTCGACGGCCTGACGGACACCGATTTCCACCTCGGTGGCACCAATGCCAAGGGCTTCATCCTCGGCGGCAGCTACGGCATCTCGAAGTACGCATGGCTCAGCCTGCGCTACTTCAACGCCAAGGAAGTGTTTGGGCCGCCGCTCTCGATCGATGTGTTCCAGCTTGAAATGAATGCCCGGTTCTAAGGAGGCGATATGAAACGCACCCTCATCGCGCTGATCCTGCTCGCCGTTTTCCCGGCGGCGCAGGCGCAAACCGCCAGCCTGGAAAGCCGTATGCGCGACCAGCTTCGCGAAACGCGATCGCAGTTGCAGGAGCTCCAGGCCCAGCAGTCCACCTGGGCAGCGGAGAAGGCAGCGCTGGAAAAAGAGCGCGACGCAGCGAAACAGGAAGTCGAAGCGGCGCACGCGAGCAAGGCGGTGCCGTCGGTATCGCCGGAGATCACGCGTGAGTTGGCGGCGGAGCGCCAGCGCCGCGAGGCGGCCGAAGCCAGCCTGCAGCGGAACAAAGCCGACACCGATGCGGCGAGCGTGGCCCTGCATACGGCGGAAGCCGAGCGCGCGCGCCTGGCGAAGGAGCTCGATCTGTCGCACTCCCAGGTGGATGCCTGCACCGCGCGTAACGTGCAGATGTATCGGGTCGGACAGGAGGTGATTGCCGCCTACGAGAACATCGACACGTCGGACATCGTCAGCTCGCGCCAGCCATTCGCGGCCAAGTCGCGGGTGAAGCTCGAGAATGCGGCGCAATCCTTCGGCGACACGTTGTACGACCAGCGCTTCGATCCCCGTGCCGGCCAGACGTCAGCTACGAAATGAAACAGGACCCGTCAGCCCGGCGGTGGGGCGCAAAGGAATGCATAGGACATCGCAACGGACAGGGACGTCTCTCTTTCATGCATCAGGTCAGCGAGGCATTCCGTGTATCCCGACCATGATTCGACATGCCTGCCCGAATACCGCTGCACGCGGCCGCGTGCTTCCCGCGCGCGTGCCGAAGTGGACGCAAGGGTGGGTGGCATGACCTGCCTGCACGCCCTGGCGGAGATGCTTCGCCAGCTTTACGCGGCCCGGCAGAACAAGGCGGCCGAGACGCTGCTGGATCGCTGCTCGCGCGAAACGTTGGAGCAATTGCTCGGCGAGCCGACGGCGTTTCTCGGCGGCCGCGTACGTTACGCGGTCGACGATCGCCTTAAGCACCGCAAGGCGCAACTGGAAGACTCCGCGCTGCCGACGATCCTCGCGATCGCCAGCGTGCTCAATGCGTGGCTGCACGACGGACGCCGCCTGGCGATCCGGGCGGTGCTCCGCGAACTCTGCGACGACGAGCTCAGGGAGCTCGCCGCACTGCCCGAACTCAATGATGAAGTGGCATCGATGACTGGTGATTTCTCATGAACAAGCCGCGCCCGACTTTCCGCCGCAATGCCATGTGCCACTTCATCGCCGTGGCGCTGTTCGGTGGCACGGCTCACGCCGCGACGCCGCCGCCTTTCAGCCAGGCCTGGCTGGCCGCCAAGCAGGCCGGCGCCACGCAGCCGACCACGCCCACGCAAGCGGGCGGCGCGGGCACCAGTGGCGGGAACGTCTTCACGCCCGGCAACATCATGTTGCAGCAGCGCGTCCAGCAGTCCATCGCCAACCTCGACGCCGCCGCACAGGCGGTCGCGGCACAGATGGCCGCGCAGAAGAGTGCGCAGCAGGCGGCGCAACAGCTGGCGTCGAACATACCCGACGGTATCGCCGCCGGTGGTCTGAAGGTCGACCGCAACGTCCTCAGCGACCCCACGCTGTGGCAGAACGCGAACGCCCCGACGCAGTCGGTGGCAAGTGGTCACACCGACGTCGAGATCAAGCAGACGGCATCCAAGGCGATCCTGACCTGGGAATCGTTCAACGTCGGTCGTAACACCACGGTGCATTTCGACCAGACCGCTGGCACGCAGACGAACGGTGCCAACCAGTGGATCGCGCTGAACCGGATCAACGATCCTTCGGGGAATCCGAGCACCATTCTCGGGCAGATCAAGGCGGAGGGTACGGTTTACCTGCTCAATCGCAATGGCATGATCTTCGGTGGCGGGGCGCAGGTCGATACGCATTCGTTGATCGCGAGTTCGCTGGATCTGTTCACGAACGACGTGACGAAGAGTAACGCGTTCTTCCTCAAGTACGGTGTCGGCAGCGGGTCGGACCCGGAGAATATCCTGGGCAACGGCAGCGCTGCGGTCATCTCCCTCACCGACAGCGGCGACGCGGCAAGGCCTGGTGCGCAACGCGGTGCGGTCAAGGTCGAGCAGGGCGCGTCGATCAATGCCTCCAAGGATGGCTTCGCCCTGGTTGCCGCTCCCGCTATCAGCCAGGCTGGTGAGATCGTTGCCGATAACGGCCAGGTGATCCTGGCAGCCGTGCAGGGTCTGAGTATCGCGACGAATGCGTCTGGCGGTGGCTTGAGCGCGGTTGCCCAATTCACCTCCACCGACTTCAACGGGTCGATCGAAAACACGGGTCTCATCCAGGCGCGCCAGGGTCGGATCCAGTGGCTCGGCGAAGATCTGCACCAGAACGGCGTGCTCGTGGCGTCGACGAGCCTGAGTCACCCAGGTAGCATCACCTTCGATCTGGGAAGCGCCCACAACGTGTCGACGGTGGTGACGCTTGGTCAAGGATCGGTCACGACGGTGCTGCCCGAAAAGGACGGCGAAACCACCACCTCGACGGCCGATGCCGACGCGGCTTTCGCGACAAGCAGCGTGGACTTCAACATGAAAGCGGTGTTGAATCCCGGTGCACTGGTGGAGGTGCCTGCAGGCAAGGTCACCTTCCACCGCGAGGCCTACGTGGACGGCGGCGCGACGATCGATGTGTCCGGACTGGCCAACGTGACCTTGCCGATGTCGGCGCTGTTGGTGATCATTCCTCGCATCGGTCTGAACGAGCTTGCTAACTCGCCGCTGCTGCGCAACAGCTTCCTGTTCTCCGCAAAGAATGTCGCGGTGGACAGCACCCAGTCCGGTACGCGAAGCGATGGCCTCGACTGGGTCGGTAGCCCCGTGCTCAATGCGGCCGGCTATGTGAACAACGTACCGCGCACGGTCGACCAGTTGATGATCAACTCAGGCAACATAGCCTTCCAGCTGGGCGGGATAGTGCGGACGGGTGCGCAGTTGCGGCTGGAAGGCGGTTTCCTCAACTACCTGCCAGGTTACATCAGCACACCGCGCCTCCAGGCAGCGAACGGCCTGGTCTACGACATCGCTTCCGCGGATCCGAATGTCGACTACACCGGCTTTGCCGGTGTCTTCAGCCAGAATCATGCCCGTTGGGGCGTGACCGAAACCTATACCAGCCCGTTGTTGGCGAACATGGGGCGCTGGGACCCCGGTTTCATCAGTGGCGGCAACGCCGGCACCCTGTCGTTCGGACAGAGCGGTAACACCACGCTGGTCGACAACGTCATCCTGGATGGCGACGTCAGCGCGCATGCCTATGCCGGTCGTGAGCAGGTGCGTAATGGCAGTGAACCGCTGGGTGGCACACTCGATATCAACATTATCGATATCCCGTTCTTTCAAGCGACCGACAATAATCAGGGCAGGGCGGTCAACTTTGTGATCCAGTCGGATCGCGTTCCACTGGAAACCTATTCGCCCGACTTCAGCGCCGGCGATCCCTGGCCGACCCCGGGTGGGGATCCGGCCGATCCTAACAATCCGCTGTGGTGGCACAGCCTTTCCACTGCCATGATCGACAACGCGGGGCTCCGCAAGGTGCGCCTCACCACGGCAGGCACAGTGTTGGTGAAGGACGGTTCCGATCTGCATGTTGCCGACGGTGGTGAAGTGGATATCACCGCGACGAACGTCGATGTAGAGGGCGCGATCGTCGCTCACGGCGGTGCCATCAATCTTTCCGCCCGTAACACCAATGGCGACTACCAGGACGGCGTTTCCTCTTCGATTTCGATGGGCGAGCGGGCTCGACTCGACACCAGTGGCCTATGGGTGAACGACGCAGGACGCACGGCCGATGACTTGCAGGGCGACCACTGGATAAATGGCGGCAGCATATCGCTGACCGGGTTGAAGAGCGGTGGTGGCAATGTGCCCGACACCACGCCGGATATCGTGCTGGACAAGGGTGCAGTGATTGATGTCTCCGGTGGTGGCTATGTCGGCACCGATGGTCTCTTGTCTATGGACGGCGACGTGCCGCGCGGGCGCGGCGGCAATGTCACCATTCAGACCCATGTCGATGGACCCGGACTCGATTATGTATCGCTGGGCACCCAGTCGGGCGACCTGCTGGGGGGTGGCATCGACCTCGGTGCGACGCTCGTCGCCCAGGGATTCTCCGGCGGCGGTACGCTCACCCTGCACGCGCCGCAGATTCAGATTGGTGGAGAGGCATCGCCCACATCTGACATATCGCTTCTTTACCTCGACCCCGCGATGTTTTCTTCGCTGGGCTTCTCCCGATACGACGTGATTGCCGACACGGATGCCACGGTGATGCCGGGCACGCAGGTTACGGTGCGTCCGCGCGCGATGCTTGCCGATCAGACGGCGCTGCTTGGTACGCGTAGTCGCACCAACCTGCTCGGTGCAGACGGGCAGGGCGACGTGGCATCCCTGGGCGTTCTCGATCCGTATGTGCGGTATAGGCATCGGAATGCGAACGACGGCCTGACGATCGAGGCCGGCGACTATCGCAATTGGCATGGCCCGGAACTGCCTGGCATCAGCGGTAGCGTGGTGGTGGGCGAAGGCGCCCGCATCGAGGTGGATACGGGCGACACCATTGCCTTGACCGGTACAGGCAACGTGGTGGTCGACGGTGCACTCGTTGCCCATGGCGGGGCGATCGCATTACATAACCTCGAGCCCGAGGCAGTAAAACCGGATGCGCCCAACCGTAGCGTCTGGCTGGGGGGCGGCAGCGTGCTGGATGCCAGTGGTATATCCCTGCGGGATCCCACGGCGGGCCTGCTTCCTCGTGACGGGACCGACGACGTACTTCGTGCGGACGGTGTGGTTCTCTCTGGAGGCACGGTTCAGCTGTATTCGGATCATGACGTGGTCGCGGCGCGCGGATCCCAGATATTGCTTTCCGGCGCAAGCGATACGTACGATCTGCCGACGGAGGGCCGCCGTACGGGAATCGAACAGGCTTCCTATCTGGCGACGCCGGTATGGAGTGATGCTGGCACCCTGGATATCCAGACAAACACGGGTCTGTATTTCGATGGAAGCCTCGACGCTCATGGTGGCGCGGCGCAGGCCCGCGGAGGTCAGGTATCCATCTCGACTCGGGTGGGGCCCCAGCAGGCCAGCCTCAGCAAGGGGCTGCTCGTCCTGACACAGGACGAATGGCGGCTGCCGGAAGGGAGCGATCCTTTTGCAACCACCAGCCTGGACAGGCTCGACGGTGGCGACCTTCGCTTCGCTGTCGACCGTCTGAATGGCTCGGGCGTCGACGATCTCTATATCGGCCTTCCGATCGTCGGCGGCGACACCACCCAGCTGCAGGCCATGACCGTCGCGTTTGCGGGCGACGTGTCACTGCGCACAGGCCGCAGCATCCAGCTGCAGACGATTGGCCTGTCCGCGATGGCCGCCGAGGCGCGTACCCCGGGCGACGCCGCGGACGGCCATGCCGGACAAGTCGTTCTCCAGGCGCCTTACGTTTCGGTCCTTGGCTCTCGTATCCCGGCGGCGGCTCCTACCCCGCCCACGCAGGCCATGGCGGCAGACGGGACGCTCGACGTCAATGCCGACTTCATCGATCTCGGCGGTCGCGTCAACCTGTCCGGCTTCGGCCAGGCATCGTTCGATTCGAGCGGTGACATCCGTTTCACCCTGCCTACCGGCGACTCCGGCAGCAACCAGACGGGATGGCTCTACAGCACGGGCAACCTGGAGTTCACGGCCAGCCGTCTTTATCCGATGACGCATTACGCGTTCCTGATCGATGCCGCCAATCCGTCCTCCGAGACCACGGTCGGCTTCCACCGGGCAGCCGATAGCGACGATTCGACGCCGCTGAGCGCCGGCGGCACGCTTGCCGTGGCTGCCACTCATATCGAGCAGGACGGTACGCTCTGGGTGCCATCGGGTTCGATTGTCCTGGGTACCGACGATCCGGCGGACATGAAGGCGGCTCTCGGACTGAACAGTGCGCTGCCGATCGTGTCGACGCGCGACGTGCATCTCGCGTCGGGCAGCGTCACGTCGGTATCCCTCGACAATGCGATCGTGCCCTACGGCACCACCCAGGACGGCAAGGACTGGCACTACGAGAACGCCGGCACGGCACAGCCGCTGGTGGATCGTCCGCCCGAGAAATCGGTGTCGATCGCGGGTAGTTCGGTATCCATGGATACGGGTGCGACCGTGGATCTTTCCGGTGGCGGCGATCTGCAGGCCGTCGAATGGATTCCGGGTACGGGAGGGTCGCGCGACGTACTGGCGCAGACCTATACCGACTATACGAGCTCCCAGGCGGGGGTGCAGAAGTCGCAATATGCGGATGACCGCCCGATCTACGCGATCGTTCCCGGTGTTCAGTCGCCGCTTTCCGCACACGATGCCGCGCTTGAATGGGGTGCGGGCGCCGCGCCGGGCGTAGGCCAGGCCGTGTACCTTTCCGGCGTGCCCGGACTGCCGGATGGCGTCTACACCTTGCTTCCCGCCCGTTACGCAACGCTGCCCGGCGCTTATCGCGTCGTGCAGAACACTGGGGTAAAAGATCCCGTGCCCGGCGCATCCACGACAGCGCCCGACGGTAGCCACATCGTGACGGGGTACTTCACTGACACCTTGACCGGCGCGCGGGATGCGCGGTCGAGTTCTTTCATCGTGCAGTCCGCAGCCACGTGGGGTCAGTACTCGGAGTACTCCCTTACCTCGGCATCGACATTCTTCGCTAACAAGGCCAACGCGAATGGCGATGTCATCCCCCGTCTGGGTGCCGATGCCGGTCGGCTGAGCATTGCCGCCACGGCGGCGCTGAGCCTGGGCGCGACATTGGATGCCGCCCCGGCAAAGGGCGGCCGCGGGTCCCAGGTGGACATCGCAGGCGACGCCATTCAGATCCTGGGTGCCGGCGAAACCGCACGCGACGGCTACCTGCACGTTTCAGCGGATGAGCTGTCGACACTGGGCGCGGGCAGTCTGCTCATCGGTGGCAAGCGCGAAAGCACCGACGCCGGCGACAGCGTCGATGTGCTCGCAGGCAGCGTGCTGCTGTCCAACGACGCGGCGCATCCCTTGCAAGGCAGCGAGATCATCCTCGTCGCGGACGGTCAGGGTGGCGTAACGCTCGACAATGGCAGCGTACTGCGCGCCATGGCCACCGAGGATGCGGCAGGGCCCGCTCTGCACATCGGTCAGAAGGCCACGGACACCGCCCCGGCGGTTAGTGGCGATGGCGCCCTGTTGCGCGTGTCGGGCAACGATGTCGCGCCCATCGTGCGTACGAACATCACTGGCCTGGATGGCCCCGCCGGTCCATCAGGCGGCAACCTCGCGATCGGCGCGGGTGCCGTGATCGATGCCGCGAACGCGATCACCCTGGATGCCACGGGACTGACCTCGCTCGCGCCCGACGCCACGCTCGGTGCGCATGCGATCGACGTGACGGCCCGTCGCATCGGCCTGACCGGCACCGATCCCACGGTGCAGGACCAGACTGGCAGCCTGCTTATCGGACCGCGTATCCTCGCGCAGTTCGCCAACAGCGATGAAACCACCTTGCGCGGCCGCCAGGCCATCGACCTGATCGGCGACGCTTCGCTATCCGTGTCGAATGCGCTGACGCTTAGCGCGCCGTCGATCCAGAGCGATGGCGGAAAGGCTGCGCTCGCCGCAGGTTCGCTCACCATAGAGAACGACACCGGCGCCGCGTCGCCGATGTCGTCGGTCGGCACCGGCCAGCTCGAGGTCGATGCGAACGATCTGCACCTGGGTTCAGGCAATACGGTACTAAGTGGGCTCGGGCAGTTCACCGCGAATGTCGCCTCTCGGGTCCATGCGTCGGGTGTCGGCACCATCGATCTGGGAGGCGCCAACATCGACATCGCCACGCCGGGTATCGTGGCCTCTATCGGTGCGGACAATCGCGTGGAGACGACGGGTGCCATGCATCTGTCCACCAACGGTCCCGCACCGGCCTCCAGTGATGACACAGGCGGCAAGCTCGGGCTGCAGGCGGGGAGCCTCGATGTCGATACGGCTATCGTGGTGCCGGGCGGAAACGTCTCGTTGCGTGCCACGCAGGGCGATGTCCACCTCGGCGACCACGCGATCGTCGACGTCGCCGGTGTCACCTTGCCCTTCATCGATACGACCGTGCCTGTGCCGGGTGGCGTGGTGACCCTGCAGGCGGACGCAGGCAATGTCGTGACGTCCGCGGGCTCGTCGATCGACATCAGCGGTCCCGACGGTGGCAAAAGCTCCGGCAGCGCCGGCGACCTGGATGTCGTCGCTTCGAAGGGGAGCGCCACGCTCGGCGGCTCGCTCGTCGGCCGCGCGGCGGAGGGCTACCTGGGAGGCACGCTCTCGCTCGATACCTTGGGTGCGGTCGACATGGGCTCGCTGGCCGCGATTACCAACGCAGGCGGCTTGGATGGCTCGGTGTCCGTGCATACGCGCAGCGGTGACCTTTCTATCGGCCGTGGGCAGACGTTGCGCGCACATGTGGTGAAGCTCACCGCGGACGGTGGCGAGGTGAATGTCGGTGGCGATATCGATGCGTCGGGCACGTTCGGTGGCACGATCAACCTGACGGGTGCCCGCGGCGTCGATATCGACGGTGGCCTGAACACGAGTGCATCCGCCGCCGGGAAGGATGGTGGCGACATTTTCATCGGCACGAGCGGCACGAGCGATGGGCAGCTGAACGCCACGTTCGGCTACGAGGAAGTGCAACGCGCCGATGCGGGACATATTCGTATCGGAAGCAGTGCGCGCATCGTGCAGAGCGGCACCGATGCCAACGGCAAGCTCTACCTGCGTGCGCCGCTGCTCAGTGACGGCGACGTACCCATCGACATCGCGCCGGGTGTGGATCTGTCACACAGTCGCGATCCTTCAGTCGAGGCATACGCGGTGTGGGACACACGCGATACACCGGTCGACCCGGTGGCCGATGCAGGGAAACACTTCGATGGCCTCGTCGACGCGGCGGGATGGTATGCAGCCGATCCGGTGACGGGCCTCCCGACGCTCGTTCCCGGCACGTTCTCCGATGACGCGGGCAATGCGGTCGCCGGACCGGATCCGACCAATGCGACACAGGTGGCCGACTACCTTGCCCGCTATCGGTTCACGCCGACCAATCCGAACCTGGCGCATACGACGTTCTACGGCTACGTCAATGGCGACGAAGGGCAGGGTGCCGGCACGTTGATGAACTTCATCGAGAATCCGGGCTTTGCCTTCGAGTCCCGATTGAAGAGTGCGGTGCCCGGCCTGGTCGTGCGGCCCGGTGTCGAATTGCGCAACGAGAATGCCTCCTGGAACGGAGGTGATATCTCCGTGCTCACCAACTGGAACCTCGGCGCGGGAACCAGCGACGCCGATGGCACGCTCCACCTTGCTTATCGTTACGGTGGCCAGGCGCCCGCGCTCAGTCTGCGGGCCGAAGGCGACTTGGACATCCGGGCGAGCATCACCGACGGCTTCTATCAGCAGGGAAGCGCGGGTGGCGTAGGTGGCGCGCCGCCGGAATCGACCCAGGCCGAGGCGGAGACCTGGTACGACCAGATCGTCAGCCAGGGCAACGGCGCCGATCAGATCGATGGCGTCTTCACGAAGCCGGCCGAGTTTGCCGACGGTGACTCGGAAGCGGTGAAGGAATACTACGGTCAGTACGTAGAGTATGCGAAGTACCTGACTGCGACGATCGGCGAACTCACCGTTCCTGGTAGTCCCACGCCCGTCTCCGCAGCTACCGTGATCTCGTTCGGCGTCGGTTTCAGTATTACCGACCCAACGGTGGAAGCGCCCGCGAAACTGCCGACACCGCAAACGCTGAACGAATTTCCTTCCTACCTGACGGCGTACAAGAACTATCTACTTACGGCAGCCAGATCGACCGATTTCGCGGATACATTCACGATGCCGATCGACTTCGCCACCTTGGATGGGCCGCCGACGACACTGGACCTGATCACTCCCACGGCCGCTCCGGTCGACAACAGCCCGTCGCCGCGTGCGGTTGCGGCCAATCCTCTGCCGATTCTCAGTGCCACGTTGACCGGCGGTAACAGTTCCAGTTACCGCCTGACGGCGGGCGCGGATTTCGCGTCCAGCGATCCCGGAGCAACCCTCCAGGGTGCCCTGGGCGCGGTACTGCTGGGAGGCCATACCGACTACGCCGATCCGCAAACCAATCGCGTCCTCGCCGCACCCACCGTCGTGCGCACCGGTACCGGTGATATCGAGATCGCCGCCGCGGGTGACATTCGCTGGACGGATGATCGGGCCCCCGCCGCGGTATACACGGCAGGCGCACCGGCGCAAGGCACGACGGCGGACGATGGGGTATCGCTCCTTCGTCCCTCGCTGAATAACGGGTTGGCGCTGTCGGCCACACCGGAGCTTGTCGTCACCGGCGAGGTCAATCCCGACGGCGCAGGCCACTTGAGCCTGCGTGCGGGTGGCGATATCGACGGAATTCAGAATACGGTCGACACGACGGGCGACCTGACGGGAACGGCCGGTACGCGCACGGCGCAGTACTGGTGGCCGTGGATGCAGACGGGCAACACCGACAGTCGCTCGTCGATCAACTTCGGTGGGTTCGATCAGGGAGTGATGAGCGTTGGCGGCAATGTGAGCGTGCAGGCTGGTGGCGATATCCGCGAACTCTCGGTATCGCTGCCCACCACATGGACGATCAATACCGATGCCAGTGGTACGCGTCGCCTGCAGACCTTCGGCGGCGGTGACCTCGATGTTCGTGCTGGTGGCGACATCCTCAGCGGCAGTTATTTCGTCGCGCGAGGACAGGGCAGCATCCAGGCTGGTGGACAGATCGGTAGCGATTTCTCGGTGGCTTATACGACGCCGATCGGCGGCAAGTCGACGACCACACCCGTTTCCACGCTCATCGCCATGCAGGACAGCCAGGTGTCGGTCCAGGCAGCCGGGCCGGTGAGTCTTGGCGGTATCTTCGATCCGTCATTGCTCAATAGCAGCAGTGTGATGGCCCTGGCACCGACAGGTCATGTCGATGGACAGAACTATTCCTCCAGCTCGCGCATCGATGTGACCTCGTTCACAGGCGATATTACCTATGGGGACCTTGCGTCACCGATCGCTCTGTTTGCCCCCGGCCTGCTTGCGCAGGCCAACACCTCCCTTGATACGGGCGGGGACATCCTGCCCGCGTCCGTCGACTTCACAGCTGCTCATGGCAACCTGACCTTGCTTACCAGCGGCGAACTCTTCCCGTCCGCCGATGGCAACCTGGGCCTGTTGGCGCAGGGCGACGTGACCTTCGATCTCACGGGTCTGGGACAGGCAACGCGCTATGCCTGGGGCATGATCGATGCGCCACTGAGCTCCATGGTGTCGCCGCTGAACCTTCTCCCGATCGATCCCAATGCCGTGCCAGGGGCTGATGCCCCTCCGGGCGGTTACCTGGCGAAACAGATATCCACTAACCCGCAGGATTCGGTCCTGTATCACGCGGCCGATCCGTGGCACGCCGACGATACCGACCCCGTGCGTGTTTACGCAGTGGGCGGCGATATCGTCAACGGCACGGGGGGCGGTGCCGACGCAGTATTCTTCATGCCCAACAAGGTGTCGCATATCGAGGCAGGCCGTGACATCGTGGATCTTGCTTACGTCGGTCAGCAGCTCCATGGCAACGATATTTCCGTCATCAAGGCTGGTCGGGACATCATCGATACGCCGTTGGGAACCGTTGGTCCGGTGGACGTTTTGCGCAACATCCTGGCGGTGATCGCCCAGGCCGGGCCGGGCTATCTCTCCGTCGAAGCCGGGCGCAATCTCGGACGTCTCGCGTCGCAGACGGAGTACTACGCAAACAAGCAGATATTGTTCAATTCTCTCGCTCCCCCGGCGGGCGGTGGCCAGTACACCGGCATCGATTCGGTAGGCAATATCTACAACCCCAACCTTACGGGGCAGGGCGCATCGATCATCGCGTCGTACGGGGTTGCGCCAGGTGTCGATACCGCGTCCTTCATCGCCCATTACATCGATCCTTCCGTGGTCAAACCGCCTGGTCTGGACGATGGTTCGGCCAGCCTGGTGACGTTCGTCGAAAACTACGACGCCGGCCAGGCCGTGGATACGGGACTTCTCGCCGACCGCCACGTGCCGACGTACACCATCGATCAGGCGTGGGCGAGGTTCCAGGCCTTGCCGGACGAGGCGAAGGCGATCTTCGTGCAGCAGACGCTGTTCAGTGTGTTGGCGAAGGTGGGTAAGGATTACGGCGACGCATCGAGCCCGTACGCAAACCAGTACATCCGTGGCTACGAAGCGCTGAACACGTTGTTCCCTGCGTCGTTGGGTTACACCGCGAACGGACTGGGTGGCGGCAGCAATGGTGCCCAGCAAACCGTGCATACGGGTGATCTGGACATACGCGGCAGCACGATCCAGACCCAGCGGGGAGGGGATGTTTCCATTCTCGCGCCAGGCGGCGAAGCACTGTTGGGGAGCGCGTCGGCACCTCCGGTAATCGTCGACAAGGTGTCCGGCAGTGTGCTCGCTGGCCCGAACACGCAGGGCATCCTCACTCTTCAGCAAGGCAATGTGTCGATCTTCACCGACACCAGCACCTTGCTCGCGCAGAGCCGCATCTTCACCGAGCAGGGCGGTGATGTGACCATATGGAGCTCCAACGGCGATATCAATGCAGGCAAGGGCGCGAAGACCAACAGCGAAATCCCGCCGGTTCGTTACGAATGTACGCTCGACGCCTGGTGTTCGCAGGATGCGGCCGGTCAGGTAAGCGGCGCGGGTATCGCCACGTTGCAGACGATTCCGGATGCCCCGGAAGGATCGGTGTACCTCATGGCGCCGCGAGGCACGGTGGATGCTGGCGACGCAGGCATACGCGTTTCCGGCAACCTCGTTGTCGCCGCGGCGCACGTTGCCAATGCCGATAACGTGCAGGTCAAGGGCGATTCCGTCGGTCTGCCCGTCGTGCAGGCGGTGAACGTCGGTGCACTCAATGCGGCGAGTTCGGCAGCGACTGCCGCAACGAAGGCCGCCGAAGACGTAGCGCGTCAACAGCAGTCCGATGCACGCGATCGCCAGCCGTCGATCATCTCGGTACAGGTGATTGGGGCCGACCCTAGCGCGAGCATCGATAGCGGAACGCGCGGCTCGGGCTACGACAGTGCAAGTCCGGTGCAGGTGGTTCGTCGCGCGGGAATCGCGGGCGATGGACTGACGCCGACGGAGCGCGCGCGACTGGTGCAGTAACCTGGCCTAGGCAACGCAACACGATGCCGGCGCGACGATGTCACGCCGGCATCTTTTTCCCTGTCATTGTCATGTTATTTGTCATTAACTCGTTACTGACGACTGCGCGTTAAATCTGTCATCGTCCTGGCATATCGAGGGACATGCCCACGTCATTCGTACGACAATTATCGAGCGAATAATCGAAAGGCCTCCAAAAGGAGGTCTAACGACTAGGGGTAACACCATGTTCAACCGTAATGCTATGGGGAACACCCGCGCCAAGCTTCTCGCTGGCGCTGTCCTGATGACGCTCGGTTTGACTGCTGCCGGTGCCGCGATGAGCACCAACGTGGGCGGCGGCGGTGCCACGCTGCCAGCCGGCGGTTATGTCGGTTGGAACTTCACCACGTCGGGCGCGACCTCCACGGTCTTCTCGAGCAACGTATCGGGCAAGCCGGGCGCCACCGTCGATTCGACTTCGCTGATCGGCAACTGGGCCAGCACCAGCGGCAACAGCGTGTCGTACTGCCAGACCGGCAGCGGCGGCGGCAAGAAGATCTTCGATCATTCCGACGGCACGGCGACGTGGGGCGGCGCGGGCCAGGCTTGCACCGGCTCCGCGAGCGCGACAACCGGCTTCGGTGCGGATACGTCGATCGTCGATCCGCATTTCGTCGGCAGCGATGCTCCGATGTCCCAGTCTGAGTTCACCTGGTTCGGCAATGGCACGAACCTCGGCAACAAGGCTACCCAGTATGGACAGCCGTCGCAGTTCCCGGCCATCGTCGGCTCGGTCGCCATCGCGTTCAACAACCCGGATGCCTCGAGCCTCGATCTGAGCGATGCCGGCATCTGCCGCATCTTCTCGGGCCAGGTCACCGACTGGACCAACCTGGTTTCGTCCGACTTCCACACCCTGCCGTCCACGTTCCCGCTGCCGTCGCGCGCGCTCAAAGTCGCCTATCGTGGCGATGGCAGCGGCACGACCTTCTCGCTGGCCAACCACCTGAGCACCGTTTGCGGCACGATCGGTGGCAAGTACTTCCAGGCCGATCAGTCGTTCGCCACTGTCGTTGCCCAGTTCGGCCTGCCGGCCGGTTCGATCGCCGGTACCGGTAACCCGGGCGTGGTGGCTGCCATCAGCAACAATGCCGGTGCCATCGGTTATGCCGAGTCGGCCAACCTGCAGCACACGACTGTTTCGGCCAACACCCACGTTGCCAACGTGAATGGCAAGAACCCGTACTCGGATCTGGCCTCCTCCTACACGTTCACCACGATCGTGGTCGACAACGTCATCAACGGCTGGAACACGACCGGTACCCTGGGCACGCCGAAGCTCCAGGCCCTGAGCCCGGCCGCTCCGGTCCCGGGTTGCATGCTCATGGTCAATCCGACGGCTTACGCCAACGGCATCGGCACGAGCTATCCGATCCTCGCCGTGTCGAACCTGATCTTCAACGAGAAGGGCAATGGCACGGACGTCACCGCCGTGCGTGACCTGATGTCGTACACCTACAGCGCCACCCGCCGCGTCGGCGCCACGCTCATCGGCACCGGCACCGGTTATGCGTTCGTCACCGCGCCGACCGCCAACACCAAGGTCAGCACCTGCATCAACGGCTGATCGATTTCCGATCGAGCTCTCAGGGATGAGTCATGGACGAGTGGAAAGGGCCCTTTTGAACTGACCCCAAGAAGTTGGACAGTTTAGGCGCTAGGCACCCGAGGCCTGGGTTCGGTACTGAACCGGACTCAGGCCTTTTAGTTTGAGCTTGATGCGATCGTGATTGTAGTAGTGGATGTAACGGCGTATGCCTTGCT
>NZ_DATLIW010000005.1:0-107133 GCF_035539195.1 Luteibacter sp. | reverse complement strand
ACCACCAGGATGCACACGCCGGCCAGATACGGAGCGATCACCAACGCGCCAAGGCCTCCCAGGCCTGCTCCGAGACGCGACCACCGAGGCATCATGCCCATTCCTGCTTCGTCCAAAACGCGGATGCTGCCACGGGCACGTAGCTCACTCTCGGCGAGGACGATGCCAGGCCGGAAAATACGGTGTCTTGCTGCGGCGACTGCCAACACAAAGGAGGCGACGTGCTGAGGACTTTCGGACGTTGCCGAGCTCACGACATAGTGGGCGTTGCTTCAGCGGTGGTGGCTCGTGGCCTGACCCATCGCCGGCATAGCCGGCTCCCACACGAGGCGCGCCGCTGTTTATTCGGTCGCCGGGCGACGGACGTATACGTAGCGGTGCGCGAGCCACTGCCGCGCGGTGCCGTCGGCCAGGATGAAGTGCTGGTCTTTACGGGTCTCGTCGGCGGAAACCGTCTGGATCACTTCGTCCATACGCAAGAGCTGACCCACTCCCGTGGAAGCGCTACCCGGCATGGCGAACGGCAGGAAGGTCACTTGTATCCGGTTGGTCGGATCGCGTTCGAAGCTGTTGGCCGTCATGATGCCGACGGCCGCTACCCGCGTGTCCATGGACACGTAGTTCCAGCGGCCCTCTAGCCGATTGAAACCGAGGTAATCGATCCGGCTGACCGTCTTGTCCGAGAGGTCGTCCGACACGTGCAAGGTCTCCTCGAGCAGCGAGCCGATCATCCTGCGCAACGCGACGCCGTGCGTGACCGTGGGCTTGGCGCCCGGTGACGGCCATACGGTTTCGGTGACATCCCAAACGCCGACCTGCGTAGCGAGCGCTCTTGCTTCGACACCCCAGGCATTGAGGTCTTCCGGCTCCTGCTGGGTGCTCGCGTGAGCGGGAAATAAGAGGGTCGCGGCGGCTATCGCTCCAACGTGCACAAGCGTCTTTCGGTACCCGGCCATGTCGGCTCCTTCATCGAGGTGGTCCGCAGCATTGCGGTCGGACTCACTGTAGATTGACGCCGGTGAGCGATAAATCACCTAATTGGCGCGTCTTCTTCAACCAAGGGTGGATAATGGACCGGTTAACGAGCATGGCGACCTTCGTGAAGACCGTGGACCTCGGTTCCTTCACCGCAGCGGCCGAGGTCATGGGCATGTCCGCGCAGATGGCGTCCAAGCACATTCTGTCGCTGGAGAGCCGGCTGAAGACGAGGCTCCTCCTGCGCACCACCCGAACCCAACATCTCACCGACTTCGGACGCATGTATTACGAGCGCTGCAAACTCGTACTCGCCGAGGTGGACGCGGCAGACTCGCTGGCCGCACAGGCGCGCGTCGCGCCAATCGGCCGGCTTCGGGTGACCGCTCCGGTGAGCTTCGCGCAGGCGTTGGCGTCGATGGTGGCGACTTACCTTCGTCAATACCCCGAAGCGGAAATCGATCTGATACTGAACGATCGATTCGTCGACCTTGTCGACGAGGGATACGACGTCGGTTTTCGCATCGGCGCGCCCGCGTCGTCCGCCCTGGTGGCACGACCGTTGCGGCCTTTCAGGCTGGTCGCCTGCGCTTCGCCTGCCTACCTCGAAGCACGCGGGCGTCCCGTCGAGCCGAACGACCTCACGAAGCACGACTGCCTGCAGTATGCGTTCTTGTCGCGTCCCGTGGCCGACGAGTGGCGCTTCGAACGCGATGGTCGCACCTACGATCCACCAGTATCGGGACAGTTCCGTACGAACGACGCGCACGCGCTTCTTGCTGCCGCGGTCGGAGGGTTCGGCATCGCCTATCTCTCGGAAGATCTGGTCGGACCCGCGCTGGCCGAGGGACGTCTGCTGCGTGTTCTCGAGGACTATGCGACGCACGCGCGTCCGATGCATTTGTTGACGGTCGCCGATGCCCGGCCAACGACGAAGCTACGCACCTTCGTCGACGCCGCGTTGCTGGCGTTCGGCGCCGCGTGACGCGCGCCGCCCGGCGATCGGGCCAACGCACCAACGTGAGCAAGGCCTCGGCGACACGGTCTGTTATCTCGCATCATCGTGCGGCGTGAGGAGCTGGCTGCGCTTCGATGCGTCCTTTCAGACGCCTTCGATCATGAAGACCCGATAATCCGCGCCCTTGAACCGGTGCTCCTTGGCTTCGGTGTAGAGAGGACTGTCGTACCAGGCGAGGGCTTCGTCCTTGGTGGGAAAGCTGAGGATCACCGCTCCCTCGACGGGACTGCCTTCCAGGGTCTGGATATCGCCGTAGAAAGCGAGCGGCGTCAGCGGATGACCTTCGCCCGCATGGTGGGCCTTCTCGGCATAGACCGCCATTTCCTGCGGGTCGTTGGTGCGCTCACGGGTGAATACGACATAGGTCGTCATGGCTGCATTTCCTGGTGTGACCTCGGATAGATGGCTGGCCGTGCGCCTTGCACGGCCAGCCGGGAAAGCATTACCAGGGAAGCGTCTTGCCGAGATAGGAGAAGCTTCCCGTGGGGCCATCGGCTCCAATCAACGCCATGCCGACGCTGCTCTTGGCGCCTGTCGGCACGTCGATTTCACCTTGACCGCCGTTCATATCGGTCTGCACGTAACCGGGATGGATCGCGTTGACCTTGATCGGCGTGTCGCGCAGCTCATAAGCCAGATGCACGGTCCACGAGTTGATCGCGGATTTCGACGCGTCGTACGCCGGGATCTTGAAGTTGTAGATCGGGGAATTCGGATCGACATGCATGGCGATCGAGCCCAGTTGGCTCGACACATTGACGATGCGTGCCGCCGGTGCCGCCTTGAGCAACGGGAGGAAGGCCTGGGTCACTTCGACCACGGCGAACAGGTTGGTGTCGAACGTCTCGCGCCAGGCTTTCAGTGTCTGCGCCGACGGCGCCTTGCTCATGTCGTCGACGACGATGCCGGCGTTGTTCACCAGGATGTCGAGCTTTCCGTAGCGCGAGCTCACTTCGGCCACTGCCTTCGCGATGCTCTCGCTGCTGGTGACTTCGAGCAGGATCGGCTCGACCGGAAGGCCTTCGGCCTTGAGCTTCTCAGCGGCTTCCTTCGTGCGACCTGCGTCGCGGCCGGCGAGGAGCGTGGTCACCCCGGTCTGGGCGAGCTGACGAACCGTTTCAAGGCCGATGCCGCGTGTAGCCCCCGTAACGAGGGCGACTTTCTGTGTAGCGTTCATGGCGTGTCCCTATCGAAGAATGGCGAGGCGTCCCGGTAGGTCCGGGACACTGACAATCGACATAGGGACACCCTCCGGTCAGATAAAGGGGGCGCGGCGAAGACCCGGCGTGGACTCAGGCAGATAGCTGCTTCATCAGCACCGCCGCCGCTTCCGACGACGAGGCGGGATTCTGTCCGGTGATCAGCAGGCCGTCCGTGACGACATACGAACCCCAGTCCGGGCCCTTCGAGTAGCGGCCGCCCTTGGCCTTGAGTTCGTCTTCGACAAGGAAGGGCACGATCTCCGTGAGACCGACGCCTGCTTCCTCGGTGTTGGTGAAACCCGTGACCTGCTTACCGTCGACCAACGGCTTGCCGTTCGACGCCATGACATGGCGGAGTACGCCCGGCGCGTGACACACCAGAGCGACCGGCTTGCCGGCTTCGATGAACGACTCGATAAGCGCGATGGAGTGCTTGTCTTCGGCGAGGTCCCACAACGGGCCATGGCCACCCGGATAGAACACGGTGTCGAAGTCGGCCTGCGATACGCTGTCCAGGCGAACCGTGTTGGCGAGTTGGGCGTTCGCGGCGGCGTCGGCTTCGAAGCGACGTGTAAGGTCGGTCTGGAACGACGGCTCGTTGCTCTTCGGATCCAGCGGCGGCTGACCGCCCTTGGGCGAGGCGAGCACGATCTCGGCGCCGGCGTCCTTGAACGTGTAATACGGCGCGGCCAGTTCTTCCAGCCAGAAGCCGGTCTTGCGGCCGGTGTTGCCGAGTTCGTCGTGCGAGGTCAGAACGATGAGGACTTTCATGGTGGTTCTCCTGCATGCGGATGTGAAGTAGACCAGTCGTCTAGATGGAACGTACAAAAATAAGCACGTCTCGGTGGCGTGCTTTGAGCGACCCTCGCCCGTCAGGGCGAGAGCGCGAGCATGTGGCGCGTGGTCTTCATCGCCTTATCGAACGGCTCGGTGTTGCGGACGATCTTCACCATGACGCTCGCGCCCAGCCAGAGTTGATACAGGCTCTGCGCGACGTCTTCCGGCGCGTCGTCGACCGGCAGCGAACCATCGGCCGCGCCGGCCTGAATCGCCTGGGCAAGCTGCTCGATGATTCCCGAGGTGCCGCGCTGAAGCGACGTGCGCATGGCTTCGGACAGGTCCGCGACCTCTGCGCCGAGCTTCACCGCAAGGCATTTGCCCTGGCAGTCATGGAAGGATTGGTTGTCCTGCCAAGCCTGGAAGTAGTTCTCGAGTCGACGGGACATCGGACCGCCGGCCTGGCGCAGCGTCCGGTCCATGTCGGCCAGGTAATCCTCGAAGTAGTCCTCGAGTAGCGCCTCACCAAAGGCTTCCTTCGAGCCGAAGTAGTGATAGAACGAGCCCTTCGGCACGCCAGCCGCCGTCAGGATTTCGTTGAGACCAACCGCCGAGAAGCCCTTGCCGCCCATGATCCTCTGGCCGGTAGCCAGGATCCTGTCGCGGACGTCGGAGGATTCGGTGAAGGCGGCGGAAGGGCTCATGGGGAAAGGAGTGTACGGTGAATTAGACCGGTCGTCTAGTGTCGTGCCGACGAGCTGTTCAGTGCCGGAATGGTTGGAGGTTATAACGGGTCGCGCCCTGCGTGCACCAGGGCGTGACCACGTGCAGCCCACGCGTGTCCTGCTCGTCCACCCGTTGTGGATGACACGGAAACGACAGTGCGATGCCCAGGCTAAGGCTAAGGCTGTCGTCTTCCCATTTCTCTCAAGGAGACGCGCCTTGTTGTCACTCGGTCGCGAGGAATGCGCGTGTGTGACTTACATATTCAACGTGATGCTGGAAAAGAGCGCCATGACCCGCGTTCGGATAGATGATGAGCATTGCGTTCGGAAGGTGCGCAGCGAGAGTGAACGTATTGGCCGTCGGAATCATGCCGTCATCGATTCCGTTCGTGACGAGCACGGGGTGCCGTATCTTCGCGAGCTTTGCTGCAACGTCACCCTTCCAATTCGCCCATTCGATCATCGCCTGGAGCTGAGCCGGGGCAACGGCCGGAGTCGGAGCGAGGTCGGCCTCGGCCACACGCGACGCAAGGCGAGAAAGAAATGCGTCGGCAGCCTCCAGGGCTACGGGTGTCGTCGGAAAGAACAGACGCTTGAGTTTCTCGGACGGGGAGATTGCTGCGTCCGTATAGATTGCAATGAGCTCCGGGCGATCCATGCCGGCTCCCGGTCCGCCCTCCGGCGCACTTCCCGATATAACGAGACGGCCAACGAGGTCGGGCCGGGCAATTGCAATTTCCTGCGCAAGGAAACCACCGAGCGAGTAGCCGAGGATATGCACTTTCGACAGGCGGAGCGCATCGAGGAAGTGCAGTACGTGCTCGGCCATACCCGCGATGGTCGAAGATACCTCACCTCCCGAACGGCCCACGCCAGCGTTTTCGAACAGGATGACCTCGCGGTCCACAGCGTGCGCATCGACGATCGCCGGATCCCAGTTGTCCAACGTGCCCGTGAAATGCTGCAGGCAAAGCAGCGGCGTCCTTCCTGCCTTACCGAATCGGCGGTAGGCATAGCGCACTCCATTCGCTTCGATATAGAGGTTGTCGGCCGTCGCCGCAGTCATCTGACTCATGCTTATTGCTCCAGAATTGAAGTTGATTGGCGACTGTGGGTCAGCGAAGGGTGATGTCACTGAGCTCGATGGAGACGACCAGAGGCTCACTGAGCGACGTACCGTCAGGAAGTCGCGGGAAGATGCGTCTACGGGTCGGAATTCGAATACCTGAAACGTCGGCATAGTTGTCGACGTAGTGCGCGCCGGGCGTGTTACCCGCGATCTCCACGTCGTAATCAAGACGGCGCACCAGGCCGTCCGGGCCCACATAGATCGCCTGCGCCTTGCTGAAGACTTCGAGCGAGTCTGGATAGTGGACGCCGATCTTCCGCCAGGTCTCTCCGTTTTCCTCCCACGCGCCGGCATCCTCGGCAACCACACCATCCCAGGCAAGCACAAAAGGCGTGTTCAGATAGGTCCACATGGCGCAGCCGGCGAAGAATGCGAGTTGGATGTCGTTCCACTCCGTTTCGAGGGTGTGACCTGCGAACGAGGCGCGGGGATGGTCGGACGCGTCGATCACGGCGCCCGATGGATCCAGTAGTGCGATGCGTCGACCCGTGAACTCTGACCGCGCGGCAATGACACCAAAGGGGGCGTGCGACGCCCATTGCCGATCTGTCGCGACGGTGACGGACGTTTGGTCGAGCACCCCGGCCTTGCCTTTCAACCCCCAAAGCGCACCGCCCTGGGCGAGCGTCGCCTGAATCGTCCTGAAGCTTCGCCAGCGCTCCAGGCCGCCGTGTGCCCGAAGGACGTCATCGACGAGGGCGCTCATGGCCGCACCCCATTACCGTGCGGGCTCATCACGAGAACGGCGCGAAAGCGAACTTCTGCATTCATCATGAGCTTGTAGGCCTCGGCTGCGCGCTCGAGTGGAAAGACCTCGACCATCGGCTTGATGTCCTGCATCTGCGCGAAGGCGAGCGCTCGCTCGTTGTCGACGACCGTACCCGTCAGCGTGCCCTGGATGTGACGGCCGCCGAAGACCAACGTGACCGTATCGGCCGACACCGGATCCGCGGCTACTGCAACGACCATGAGGGTGCCCCGCGGAGCAAGACCCGCGATGATCTCGGACATGCCTTTGCCTGTCGGAGCCGTCGCAATGATGGCTTGTGCGCCACCGAGCTTCTTGAGGGCTGTGGCCGCATCCTCGGCCGACGAGTCGATGTAGTCGTGGGCACCAAGACCTTTGGCAAGCTCGTCCTTGTCGCCGCCGCAAGCGATGACGACGGTACGAAAGCCCATCTTCCGCGCGAACTGCACGGCGAGGTGGCCGAGGCCGCCAAGGCCGAGAATGGCCACGACGTCACCGGCGCGGGCACCGCTGTTTCGTAGTGCATTGAACGTCGTGAGCCCGGCGCACAGCAACGGTGCAGCCTCGGTTGCGTCCAGCGACTCCGGCACGCTGACCAGGCCGCGAGCTTCGGCAACCATGACTTCGGCATAGCCGCCGTCGATCGTCATGCCGGAAATCACGGGATTGTCGCAGGTGACGAAGTCGCCTCTTCGACAGGACGGACAGCTCCCGTCTTCTCCTGCGAGGAAGCCAACGCCGACGCGGTCTCCCACCTTCCAGCCGGCGACGGTGGCGCCGAGCGACGCAATGCGCCCGACGACTTCGTGGCCAGGCACTCGGGGAAATGGTATGCCGGCCGTACCCTCGACCGTGGCGCTGTCGGAGTGGCAGACACCGCATGCTTCAACGCGAATGAGTACCTGGCCCTCGCCCGGTGTCGGAACGGGGCGCTGCTGAATCTCGAGGATGCCCGGCGCGACCGCGACAGCGGCTTTGTAGGTCGTCATGGGAGGCACCTCAGCTGAAATGGAAGTTCGAGAGATCGACGCCGACAATCAGCGGCTCCGGGAGCGCAACGTTGTCCGGCGTGCGTGGATAGATGCGGAACCGGGTCGGCATCTTCATTCCCTGAACATCGATGTAGTCGCTGACGTACCGAGCCGCAGCGTTGCGTCCCTGTATGTCGACCTCGTAGTCGTGGCGACGCAGGAGGCCGTCGACGTCGAAGTAGAACGTCTGGACGGTGCTGTGGGTGCCAATGTCTACGGGAAACACGACCCTCAGACGGCGCCACGGAAGGCCATCGACCGTCCAGGGCGACATTTCCTCAGCCTCCACTCCTGCCCTCGCAAGCAGGAAGGGCGAGGTGAGATACGTCCACATGGTGTAACCCGCGAAATAGGCGAGTTGGGTATTGGTCCACGGCGTTTCCATCTCGAACCCCTCGAAGGAAGCGCGTGGATCATCCAGTGCCTCGACGAGAACGTCTTCCGGCGTACGCAACTCGACCCTTGACGGCGTGTAGATCGAATGGTCCTGACTGGGTGCGAACGGACCGTGGGAAACGCGCTGCTCGTGGAGTTGGACGGTGACCTTGCTGTCGGTCAACACACCGTCGCGCTGCTTCAGACGCCAGATGAGCCCCGAATGGTGCAGGCTCGCTGTCAGCGTGTTGAAGCTGTCGAAGCGTTCCATGCCACCTGCGGCATCCATGGCGAACTGGAGAAGACTGTTCATATGTAACCGATTCCTGTGCTCGAAGGGCTTCTTCCGGTCATGGTGCCGACGCACCGTCCGGCGGCAAAGGACAAAGACGTCCGCGTTTCCGGACACCTAAGCGCCGTTTCTACGAGTCCAGGGGAACAATCACACTGCTGCCGTGCAGTCATGCAATGGTGCGACGTCGAGCGGTGCACGGTCGGGTACACGTCTCCGCCACGCTCGTGGCGACACCCCCTCAAAACTTACGAAGGCTCGAACGAACTGCACCTGCTCAGGGAATCCGCAGACGGCAGCGACTTCGGCCAGTGATTTCGTGGTTTCCGCGAGCGTCTTCTTGGCGAGCTCAATGCGTCGCCATTTTCCCCATTGCATCGGAGTCACCCCATGGGTCAAGCGGAATGCCCGGCGGAAATCCCGGGCTGATAGTCCGCAGGCGCTGGCGATGGCACCGGTGTCGAACCCCGCGATCAGTTGCTCATTCATCAAGCGGATCGCCAGGTCATTCATGGTTGTGGTCAGCCCACGCTGCGCCCTGACCGATGCTGGGACGTGAGCGGCGCCGTGGGCAGCGCGCAGCGCCAGTGCGACCTCGGCAAACACCTGAGAGGGGAAGGGCTCCAGTGCGGCGATACGCGACAGCAAGGAGCAAAGCCTCGAAACGATCGAGCAGGACGGCCGCGCGCTGGCCGGTGCCACCTCTTCATCGATTGGGTGGATGGCATAACCGAGGTCCGGTCGCGTGCCGCGCCGTTCGGCATAGGCGATGAAAAGTGGGGTTCGCGAATCGGTATCGAGAGCGGTGAAGCGGACGTCGACGATACCGCTCCGACGCTTGATCTGTCCGGCGGCGCGCTCAAGCGTGTCACCGGACAGAGGGTCCGCTGCCGGGTACGTGCGATCGACACGAAATCCGTCGAACCCCATCTTGGACAGACAACCCGTCATCAGAACCCCGAAAGAACCAACTTCCCGCGCGCACGATGGCTATCGAGAAGCTCATGGGCCCTGCGCAGGTTCTCGGCGTTGATGACGCCTATGTGCTCGCCAAGCGTGGTCCTCAGCACACCTTCGTCGATGAGCGCGGCGACGCGCGCCAATAGCGCTTGCTGCTTACTCATATCGATCGTTCGGTACATCGAACGAGTGAACATGAACTCCCAATGCAGTGATATGGACTTGCGCTTGAGCGGCATCGCGTCGAGTGTCGCTGGATCGTCGATGAGAGCGAACTGCCCCTGGGGCTTGAGGAGCTCGACGATCTGGCCGTAGTACTGTTCCGTGTGCGTCAGGCTGATGACGTGGTCGACGACCGGGTGGCCCAGCGCAGCGAGTTGCGGCTGCAGCGGCTGCGCGTGGTCCACCACAGCGTGCGCACCGAGCTCGCGAATCCATGCCTGGGTTTCGGGGCGCGATGCCGTACCAATGACGGTCAGCCTGGTGAGCTTTGCTGCCAGCTGCACGAGGATCGAACCGACACCGCCGCCTGCGCCGATCACCAAGAGGGACTCGCCCTCTCCCCCCTGCTCGGGTATGCGCAGCCGATCGAACAGTAACTCCCACGCCGTGATGGTCGTCAAAGGCATCGCTGCGGCCTGGGGCGCCGACAGCGAGATCGGCGCGCGTGAGACGATGCGATGGTCCACGAGCGTGTATTCCGCATAGGTACCCGGGCGTGTGATATCGCCTGAAAACCAGACAACGTCGCCGATCCTGAAGTCCGCCACGGCGGCTCCTACTGCCTCGATCGTGCCCACGCCGTCCCAGCCGAGGGTACGCGGACCAGCGGGCTGAACAGCCGAACGAAGCTTGGCATCGACCGGATTGGCGGCGATGGCGGAGATGTGGACCAGGAGGTCGTTGTCGCCCGGAACGGGCGTGGGAAGATTTGCTTCGTAGAGAGAAGCGGGGTCGGACAGCGGGAGACCCGCCTTGTCGTAGACGATTGCCTTCATGGTTCGCTCCTGGGAAGAGGGTGCTGTGTAGTTCAGAAAACGACGATGGACGCCTGAAGGAGCCGAGCGTCCCGGCCGCGATGCCGGATGTCGGATGCCGCCCGACATATGAGCTGTCCATCCTGGAAATTTCTTGCGTCGTAGGCATCCGAAAGGTTGACGAGCAAGGAAATGCTCTCGTCTTCCTGAATCTTCCTCACGATCGCCGTGATCGCCACGGGACAGCTCGTATCAGCCTGGTAAACCTCGACCGATCTGCGGGTCCGGGTGGTCAGATCGTCGGCCAAAGCGTTCAAGCGACGTCGGTCCGCATCGATTAGGATGAGGTCGTAACCTTGCAAGGCGAGATGTTCGGCGCATGCGATACCCAGGCCCGAAGCTGCCCCGGTCACCACCGCTGTATGACATGGCGTAGACATCTCGTGCTCGTAGGCGGCAACTGCAATTCCTTGTGCCCGTGGACAAATGCTGCACTCAAGGGCCGGTTCCGCCAATGACACAGACCGCCCGTTTTTCGGACATTCCCCAGGTAATCGTGATGCATAAAATTGGGTATTTTCTGCCTGAAGGCTTTCAGGTCATGGCGATGGGAACGCAATCCGTTTTCGAGATGGCCAATATCGTCGCCCGCGAGCAGGCCTATCAGGTGGTCGACTATTCCCTCACGGGCGGGAAGGTGCGGTCGTCGCTTGGCACCATGGTCCTTACCGAACCTGCCCGGGACGCCGCGGTCGTCGACACGTGGATGATCTGCGGCGTGGTCAACCCATTGTCTATCGACCATTCGCCGGCACAAACGGACTTCATCGGCCACGTCGCGCGTAGCGCCCGGCGCCTGGCGGGACTCTGCACTGGCGCCTTTGCCCTCGGCGATGCCGGCTTGCTCGACGGGCGGCGAGTGACAACACACTGGGCGTTTGCAAATCAATTGCGTAAGCGTTATCCGGGCGCGCAGGTTGAGGAAGATCGGATCTTCATCGTCGACGGCTCGATCTGGACATCGGCCGGGCTCACCGCGGCCATGGATCTCTCGCTGGCCATGGTTGAGAAGGACCTTGGGCCCGAGGTCGCGAGCTCGGTCGCGCACGTTCTGGTCATGCACTACCGGCGCTCGGGCGGACAGTCGCAGCATTCCGAGGTGCTTCGGCTCGGCGCAAAGTCAGAGCGTATCCAGGCGGCGCTCGACTACGCCCGAAGGAATCTTTCTCAACCCCTGACGGTCGACGAGCTCGCGCAGACCGTGCACCTCAGTCCCCGTCAGTTCAGTCGGATTTTCCAGCTTGAGACGGGGCGCTCCCCACGCAAAGCCATAGAGCAGATGAGACTCGAGGAAGCCCGCAACATGATCGAGCGCGGGCGTCATTCGCTCGAGATTGTCGCGCGCGAAACAGGGTTCCGGGACAGGAAACATCTTCGGGAGGTCTTCGTACGGGGATACGGAATCACCCCCCAGGTGCTCCGGCGGGAGCGGCGGCCACTCCGAGGCCGTCAAGTCGAGGGCGCTCGCGCAGACATGCCCCGTGAGTCTGGTTCACGCGACACTTGAGCTCGTATGCCTTTCCCTAACGTGCCGCTCCGCTGTCGACCGGCGGCAGGAGTGTGCCCTGCGCCGCGCGGATCAGCGTGCCGATCATCACGGTGGCAAGAGCCAGATTCGTCATGACGAAGAGCGGCAGGCCAAGCTGCGGGATTGCGCCGACAACGCCACGGGAGGTCATTGTCATGGCGGTCCCCGAAAGCGCTGTCAGGCCGAAAGTAAAGGCCCAGTAACTCGGTGCAAATGGCTGCTCGGCTATCCACGGCATCAGGCGCAGCAGCACCAACAGTTGCAACATGCCGTAGCCCCAGGTTGCCTGGGCCAGCATCTCCGGAACGCCTTGGGTGTTCGCCAGCCATGCGGCGACGGCGACGACGGGAGGAGCCAGCTGTATGCCAAGCGTGGGACGAAGCGCTGTCGGCAGGGGCTGGGCGTGGAACAGCCGGTTGACAATGACGGACTCGAGGCCGAGCCACGCGAACAGTCCAGCGCCGAAGAACAACACTCCCCACGAAGGAAGGCCAAGTGTCCCGGCCGCGATGGCGGTGATGAAGTTGCCCGCGACCGAAGGCAGGTAGATAACGGGCGTCACCGTGGTCACCTCACGACCGCCCTTGAGCATGCCGCCCACACGCCAGACGCTGAAAAGTACATGACCGGCCCCTCCGACGATCAATGCAACCAGGGCGAGTAGATGCGCGTGCGGCGCGAGCACCACCGCCATCAGTGCTGTGGTTGCGGGTGCAAGCCCGATGAAGCAACACTGCACCGGATGGCTCGCCTCCTCGATCGCCGCGTCGCGGTGGGCGATCCATTTGAATGTGTAGGAAACGCTCACCGCGAGCCAGACAACGAAGGCGACCACCATGATGCCCTCACCAATCTCGGGAGGCAGTCCCCACAGGTGACTGGCGATGCGCCAGTTGCTGCCGAGCCCCACAAGGCCGAGGACCATGCCGAAGAACGAAGCGGGGATCGGGCGCAGCGAGGCCATGACACATCCAATGCGGAAACCGTTGTCAATGTCGCGGTGTATGGTCCCCGCGTATTGGAAATCCTTCAGGTCAGAAACCAAAGGGATCAGCAGGTGACGATGTCCCACATCCGTTGTTCGCTAGAACAGCTCCCCCTGCGGCGAAGCGACCCTCGGCGGCACGAACCGCGACGTATCCAACACCGTATCCCAAGCCCGATCCAATCCCGCCTTCCGCGTCGCCACCTGCACCCGCTTGCGGATAATGTCCGCAAGCACCCCCTGACCGCGCATGCGCGTCGCAAAGTTCGAGTCGTAGTCCTTCCCACCATTCATCTGCTCGCCAGGGCGGCGCGCGTCAGTCGCCACTTCTTTCGATCGGCTGGTACGGGTCGGTGTTGCTGCCATGTTGATCGGCTTGCACACGTAGCTGCGCTTCGCCAACTCGCCGCGGAGCACTTCCTCCAGGGTGGTCTTTGCGAAGAGCTTGGTCTCGAAATCCAGTCCAGCGGAGAGGTTGGGGTAGCCTTGCGATGTACGGGCGTAGCAGTAGATGCACCAGCACTTTATGACGATCTAGAAAGTGTTCAGTTTTTAGGTCGTGCTGCTTGAAGTAGCCAGCGGGCCCGTTCGCGTGATTCATTCACGCGCGCAATCAGCCTTCGAGCGGGGCCGCCCGGCGAAAACATGCGGCCGACGACTACTTAGAACACACACGAAACCGCAGCGCGGCTTGCCCCCTACGGCGCCTCGCGATCAGACCTGGAACAAGATGATAAAGAGCCACCCCAAGGTTACTGTGAGGCACAGGGCGATGATCGCCCAAGGCCTCGCCCGAGGGGAACCACCAACGTCATCCTCTCCAAACAACGGAAGACGCTTAAATGTGAAAATTTCATAATCAGGCTTCAGTTTCATTCGCCGAACATATTCCCCTGATCAACCGGGTACTAACTTACTTGGAAAACGCCATGGCTGCCCCCGTGTACTGCCGCGAGTGGTCATAAGCAATCGCTATCCCCCAAACCGCGACGACAAGAAAGAAGATGATCAGATCGATGCGGAGCGCGCGCCCGCCTTTTCGAGCTACTGCAATCAATAGGCCGGTCAACCAGGCCGAGTTGAAAACAAGCATGACGGCCATCAAAGGGACCAGATAGAAGGTCGTGATGATCGCATCGCCGGCCCCAGGGGGGAGTACTTCTTCGCCCCGCGGAGCCCAGCCCAGCGACGCAAGGACGATAGCGATGATGAATCCGACTAGATTGGCGAGGAGGAACCACCACACGGCACGGATGCTTCGTTTCTTAGTCATGGATATCCCGAGGGTAGATGGCCAGACGCCGCGGAATTCCAACCCTCGGCCCACCACTGGGACTGCGACGTCGAGCCCGCGTTGGATGACCTGATGATTGAGAAGCCGCCACCGATGCGCATTGTGTCACGCAAAGAATAACCCGCCCCATTCATGTAGACGCCCACAGCAAAGTTAGACGCATCGGTATATGACGGTAGAAAGTATCTACCCATCACCCCCGCATCAACTCGTTGAAAATCAAACTTTCCATAATGACCAACCGCCCCGTTGGTCGCGAATGGGTTCTTGCCATTCGCACGTCCGGTTGCGAGTACAACCGCGAAGTCCGCGAACTCCGGCGCGTAGAAGCTACGCCCGTCGGGCAGTACGTACAGTTTTGCACCGGGGCCCATCCCGTTTATGATGATTAGTCCGTCCTTTGCAACGCTTCGGACGTTGGCGACGGTAACGCCGCCTATCGTCATCGTCGTACCGCCCTGCGAGTTAGCATTCGCCAGTCCGCCACCATGATATGGCTCGTTGTTATGATCGTGACGCTCCTGTTCACGCGCCCGTTTGCACTCGACGTCGCATTTTTCCGAGCTGTCCTCCGAGTCACGACCGTCGGGGTCGATGAATCGAAATGGATTCAATGACGCATAGGTGTAGAGCCCCGCATCGCCTGTACTGATAGGGTCGACGGACAGGAATCGTCCGATTGAAGCGTCGTAGTACCGCTGCTGCATATAGATCAAGGCAACGTCGTCATCCCGGACGTGCCCGGCAAAGCCGACGCCACCGAAATCCCAACCCAATACCGACTCCCCGAAAGGACGATAGTCGTCCGAGCTGATGACATTGCCGGCGATATCCGCCGTCGCCAGGATGCTACCTTGCATATCGGTGTAGAAGTAAGTTACTTGCGTTCCTGCGTGAGCCTTGGCACTCAGAAGAAAAATCAGGATGAAGGCCGCGTATGGCGAGCAGACGTTTCTGCGCGCTCGGCCTTCTCCGGAAGTGATGCTTTTCTCTTGCATTCTCTTATTGCCCATCGAATATCGGCTCAGGCCACACGCTCCGTCGTGGTGGCTAACGGAGCGAGGACCGACGCTTCAGGGATTCGCTGACGCTGCAGCGCTCCAGGCGGAACAACCAACAGTGTTGCAGGCTCGAACGATGTAGATAAGCTGAGTCCCTGCCGCTTGCAAGCTGCTGTAGGTCAACGCCGTTCCGCTATAGACCAGCACGTTGTTCTCCATCAGTTCGTACCGCGTCGCGTAGGACTGCGCGACCCAGTCGACCTTCACCGTACGCTTGACTGTGTTGATCACGTGGATGGTCGTCGTCGGTCGCGGGGGCGGCGGCGGAATGTTCGCAACCGTGACCGCGACCTGATTGCTCCAGTTGGTACAGCCCGAACCGTTGCAACCCTGGACGAGGTAGTAGTACGTGCCGTCGGCCTTTCCCGCGGTGGACCACGACTGAGACGCGGAGTACTGGACCGCCGTCCAGCCAGTACCGTTCACGTTCTCCAACAGGTTGTAGACCGTCGCCCCCGGCGAGGCTGACCAGTTCAGGCCATACGCGCCGTTGTTGCTCGTGCCGCCGCCATTGAGTGTTGGAGGTGTCGTTGGGGGTAGGAGCACGGATACCGCCCCGCTTGTCGTATACCCACTGCAGCCATTGGCGTTGCAGGCGCGAACGCGGTAGTACCACCCGCCAGATGCGCCCTCGTTGAGGGTCGCCGACGTGGCTGCCCCGGCATACACCTCAGTCCAGGCGCCATTGCTCGTGTGCTCAAGACGGTAGACCGTTGCATAGGCGGACGCTGGCCAGCTGACGGGCACGGCGCCCGTGGACGTCGGCGGGACGGTGATGCTAGACGGCGCAGGCGGGATATGCGCGACCGTAACCGTGTTCGTGGGCGTTGGATCCCCGCAGCCGATGGCGTTGCAACCTCGTGCGCGGAATGTATATGTGCCGTCGGCCGGGTTGCTGATTGCCTTGTTCGTGGCCGTGCCAGTGTAGGCCGATGTCCATGTGGAGCTGCCGTTGTATTGCTGCTCGAGCTTGTAACTCGTGGTATTGGTCGTCGCCGTCCAGCCCACCGTGATGGTCGCAAGGTCTCCCGACAATGCCGCGCTTGCCGACGCGGGGGGAACCGGTGCCCGAACTGACGCCGGCATGTTGTACGTTCCCGAGCCGGTCAACTGGGTATCGGCACCACCGGTGATAGACATGCCGTTGACGTAAAGCGACTGCCCGACGAACGCGATACGATCCGCTTCGGCAAAGGCAATGCTGAAGCGATACGCGGTGCCGCTGGCGTGGCATGCCGTTTGGAGAGCCGCTTCGCTGGCCACGTTAGCGTGGTACACGCCCACGGACGTGCCCGTTCCCGCCGGCCCGCCCGCGTAGAGGTGGACGTCGAGCGAGGTGGGCAACCCTGTCGAGCAGGTCCATCCACTGAGTGACGCGCTTGCACCGTCGGTGAAGCCATCAATTGCGCCGATCACGACCGAGTTTGATGCCTTGCTGCTCGCGATGAGCTTCTTGCCGAGATAGATATAGTTCGTGCCATTCGTGGTCGCTGCGTCGTATTCGAACATCAGCTGGCCGGCAGCGTTGTACGCGTAGTATGTCGTTGCCGACGGCGTCGTCTTCTCGACTCGGCGGCCCGCCGCGTCATAAAGGTACGCACCCTTACCGGGGATGGCGGTGAGACGATTCGCCTGGTCGAAGGTCAGTCCCTGGCCATCCCTGATGACGGTATTTCCTCGTGCGTCGTATTGGAACGCATGAATTTGTGCGGCACCGTTACTTATCGATGCTAGAAGATTCGCACCGTCGTAGTTATAGGTGTTCGTACCACTGCTGTTGGTGAGGCTACGGATATTGTTGAGCGTGTCGTAGGTGTAGCTCTCGGTGCCCCAAAGGTTGCTTGCAGTGGCTGATGCAAGACGATTCAATCCGTCGTACGTCATCACCTTGGTGCGCTGGTTGTTACCTGCGATATCCGTGATCTGGCCGACGTTGCCGTTCGCGTCATACACGAAGTCTTCGCTGATGTTGAGGTTCCCACCCCTGGCATACGTGAAGTTACGTAGAAGGTTACGGGCGTTCTTCTCAGCCGAATAGGCCGCGCCATTGCCAAGGCTGTACGACTTGACATCCCCGTCCGGAGAATAGGTGATTCCCGTCGCATAACCCTCAACCGATGTCGGGCGACCCAGTACGTCGGGGTTGTAATGCACAATGTCGTTGTTGGGATAGCGCACGGTGCTCAAGGCGCCGTTGCCGTCGTATCCATAGCCAAGGGCCCAGCTCCAGCCCTGTACGGCGAGCACTTCCGCCGTGAGCACACCCAACTTGCTCCGGCCGAACGTCCACGTCACCGTGTCGTCGATCGACGTGCCGCTCGTCGAGCCGGCCAGGTTTCCCAATGCATCGTATGAGAACGTGCTCGGGCGCGTACCCATCGGGTAGATGATCGATGTGACGCGGTTCATCGCGTCGTAGCCACGCGTCGTCTTCGCCGCATCCGACACCTGATCCTGGCCGCAACCCGCGCCGTTATACGATGCGCCCGAGGTACTCCAGGCGAGGTTGTCCGCACCGTCGTAAGCCACGATCTCGCTGCCGGACTCCGGCTCCCACGTACGACACAGACGATGCTCGCTGTCGTATGTCATGGTCTTGGTGACCGACTGACCGCCTCCACCCTGCGTAATGGACACGGGGTTACCGTAGACGTCGCGGGTAATGGTCTGCTCGACACCCTCCTCCCCAACGACACGAACCGCGCTGTCATAGGACGGCTGATCGAACGCCTGCCCCCATGTCGAGGTCTGCTTGCCCTTCGGGTCGGTCGTGCGCTTCTGGCCACCTGGGAGGTACTCGGTCGTCGTATAGAGATCGCCTAGCTCCGAGTGCTGCCAGGATTGTGCCTGGCGGCCCATCGCGTCGAACCGCGTCGCCACGCCGAAATCCATGCCCGACAGATCCGGTGAACCGTCATAGGGGTACGACTGGAACGTCTTGCGCCCCTTCCAGTCATAGTCCGTACGCGCGCTCGTATAGAGCGCGCCATCGTTACGGTAGGTGTCGGCGATGACCGGACGCAACATGGCATCGAAATAGGTCGTCTGAACCTTGTAGCCTTGCGCGTCCGAACCCTGGCTCACTGATCGCCGCCAATGGCCAGCGGTGATGCCTCGTTCAGTGGTACCGACATACGCGTAGGCGAACGTTTTCGCATTCCATGGAATCGAATCGTCGGCCGGGTAGTTGATCCGGGCGATTCTTCCGATGGCGTCGTAGTTGTATGACGTTGTGGCACCAGCCTGATTGGTGATAGAGGCAATCTGCCCAAGATCGTCCACGCTCAACGTCTGCGTATGCGTATCCGGGTAGGTGATCGACTGTGGGATGCCGCGCTTGTAGTTGGAAAGGGCGGTGGCGTGTCCGTTGCCGTCGGTAAAGCTTGCCAGTTGGCCCTGGCCGTCGAACGTGTAGCTCATCTCCGGGCTTGAATTGCCGAACTTGTAGCGCTGGGAAAGCGTCAAATTGCTCAGATCGTAGACATTGCTACTGACCGTTTCCCCCGTGGTGAGGTTCTCTGATTTCAGGGGCAGGCCCAGCACCCAGCGGGCGAAGGCAGACGGTGCAGAGGTAGGATCGTCCTCCAGCCGCGTTGTCCTTTCCGTGACACCGTAGCCGAGCGAGCTATAGCGCTGCACTTCTTTGGGCTGAGCGAATGCGTTGTACGACACTGCGTTCCAGGTGTATGTATCGCCCTCGGAGGTCACGATTCGCGACGCCAGCGGAAAACGCTGCTGGTACTGGGCCCAGTTGACACGGTTCGATTCGGGGTAGCCCCATAGCTGTGGATACGCGCCGGCGCGCCCATCCACGGTCCTGTCGGGGTTTACATAGCTGTACTGGGTGAGGCGCCGGCGAGTCGTATTGTCCACTGCGCCATCGAAAACCTCTTCTGACTGCAGCAGGCTCTCGGTCCAGTCGTACACGTTGCTGAAGGTGCTGCGCTCGGCGTGCTGATCGGGATAAGTGACGACCGTCGAGATCGTGCTCGCGCAGCCGGTTGTGCAGTTGATTGACCAGCTCTCGTTCGCCGGTGAGTAGGCGTAGCTCCAGGTCTGGGTCGCCAGGCCTGCCCCCGTAAACTGCTTCGAGGTTATGCCCATGCCATAGGAGGCGTTGGGGATCGATGCATGCGTGCCAGGTCCAAACGGACTTGGGGACGTTCCGCCAACGCAGACGCGCGGTACGTGCGAGCGACCACGTTTGAGCGGCGTGACGTTAAACGTTCCGACCAGCCCTGACGGATGAGTTATCCGTCCCGTGTACATCGTTCCCAAATTACCCGGCGTTCCAATGGCGTCGCAATCGCCGGCCGACAGCTGCATGTCCACCCAGGCATTGAGCCCGAAGGTACCCAGGTCGAATGACCAAGCCGACCCATCGGGCTGTGTCACCGAAGTCAGCGTGTAGAGAAGGCTCTGCTTTGTATAGCTGTAGGCCCAGGTGCGCGTTCCCGCCGCGCCTCCCTGCACGGTGACGCTGGTGATCCGCGGCGTTCCCGCCTCATAAGCAACCGTGACGTGTCTGCCGTCACTAGCTGAGATATCGGTCACCTGATCGCCACTGTACGAGTATGTCACCCAGTTACCGAAGCGATCCTCGACACGAGTGACAAGCATGCGGCCCTCACGGCGGAGGAGCAGGTCCGAATCGAGAGCCATAGGCTTCACGACACCGCTCGTCCTCGCCATGAAATCCACCGGCCCAGAATCGAGCGGCCGCGTGATGTTCGGCATGTAGCGGTACGAAAGGTGGTCCATCCAGTACTTGGTGCCGTCCGGCGAGACGGCGAGGAATCCTTCGGTTGTGGGATCGTTGCTCGCTTGGGCAAGGCACCCCACTGCCCAATCCTGCTTGGTCACGATCGGATAGGACAGCCCCCCGACGCCCGGCGTTGCGGTGTTTTCCGCCGAGCGCGACAACAGCTCCTGACTTCCTTCACCGGGAATGCGTAGCTGATAACCGGTCCACCACGACGCCGGCTCCCAATCCGCACGTTGGGAGTCACCACCGGGCGCTGCAACACTTGGGGGCTCGCGAAAGCTACTGCAGATGGCCTTGGGGTTGGTTGATGCGACGAGCCATCCCTTGACGTTGTTCTGGTTGGCTGTGGTCGTCGTAATGACTGGGAGATCGATATCCCAATCGCCGAAGGCGCGGTTCTGCAAGTCGGGACGATCGTCCATGTTGTGCAGGACGAACTCACGGCCGACGGTAATGGTCGGACCGGTGCCGGTGACCGAGACATCCACCTGACGGAAGGACAGGCTGCCGTCGTAGAGACCGATGCGTTCGCCGAAAGGATTGTCGCCAAGAGGCTGAATGTCCTCGGACACTTTTATGAGTTTCTTGTACTCATCCTCCGGCTGCGCGTTGGTCTGGGCCTGCGCATGCGCCGATTGAGCGCTTGTAATTGCCAAGGCGATGACCAGAAAGGCCTTCGAAATCCGTTCGCCGAAAAGCACACGGCCGCGGGCCATGTCATGCACTGTCAATGTCATTCCCTTGTCCCCTGTACGCCGCCTCTACGAAGCCGGCCAAGTGTCTATTCGTGGTTGGTTTCGCCGTACTACTTGGGTTGTTCCGCGGCGGCTAAAGCCTCGATCAGGTGCATCTCACATGCCACGAGCAGTCTGGAATCGGCCAAACTCTCGTCCAACGGTACGTGGAGATACCTCCGTCCCCTCCCAATAGAACAACTGCATTATCCATTGGGCCGCATCTACATCCCCCAAGAGAAAAGCTCGGAGGTAGAACTTGGCAGCTGAGTTATAGCTTCTGCGCACTCCCCAACCGTTGTAGTACGACACGCCGAGATCGGAGCAGGCAGCAGCGACGTTCTTGTCGGCGGCAATGCGAAGCAGTCGATTGCCTTCCTTCAGATTCTTCCGCACATAAATGCCGAAAAGATGCCACGTGGCGAGTGCGTAGGTTGAGAGCGCATCGCCGTCAGCAGCAGCGGCCGTCAGCAGCGCATAAGCCTTCTCATGGTCGCCGCTCTTGTACATTACGGCCAAGGCCCGCTTATATCGAGGATCATCCCCTGGGGCACTCGCATATGCGCTAATTATTGGGTTCGGGTTTAGGCGGCCAGGGGCCATCGTGTCCCGGCGGTGGCTTGCGCGGGTATCGTCGGCCGTCATCGCCTTTCTCACCACCGCGGTCCCTTGTCCGTCTCGAATCGCCTTTTTCATGTTTTCCCTCGGTGCTCTTGCGCTTACCTTTGGTGTGCTCGGCCTGTTGCTGCGACGTAGGTAGATGCTGATTGGCTTCATTGATGGCGACGACAGTAGCTACGGTGGATGTTGTCACCGCCCCAGTGCAGAGGAAGCTAGCCGCGCATGCGGCGGCCATATCCATCACGGCAGGCGATCCAGTGACGGTCGCACCCGTAGCGACGTCGACCGTGATTGTGGCTGTTGCTGTCGTTGCTGTTGCTGTGGCAGCTGTCGCGGTGGCGCCGCCTGCAGTCAACACAGCGGCGCCCTCAGCTGTCGCTGCAACTTCCGTGACTGCTGCTGTGCCAGTAAGGAACTCGAACGCCTCGAACAAAAGGAATGCTTCACCGATGCAAGCATCCTCGATGCAACGCCCACTGGGGTCGGTATGAACCAGTGGTGAGTTCTCTGCATAGACAAAGCGGTTATGAACGAACAGATCGCCAGCGCTTGGCTGGACCGGATCGATGCTCAGGAACCGTCCAATAGCAGGATCGTAATATCGCGCCTGCATGTAGATGATGTCGCTTTCATCGTCAGCTACATGTCCTGTGTAACCAGGCTCGTTATGGGCAGATCCCATGACGCTTCGACCATAAGGCGCGTAGTCGTACGTCGCAATGATTGCGCCACTAGCGTCGGCCTCAGCGAGCGGCGTTCCTTGTGGGTCACTGAATACGTAGGTGGTGGTTTTCGTTTGTGCCGACGCGCCACCAACGAAGGATGCGATCAGCGTCGCCAGTAGCGCTACTCGGGCTCTGTCCATAAATATTCGACGGATCTTTCGCCGCACCCTGACTAAGCTCGCGTTAGCCGCCATGAAGTCTTCCCTGTTCAAGATTGAAATGCCCACGCTGCCATGCATTCGCAGGCTTCGGCCCGCGAATGTCTACTGCATGCGTTCAAACTGCCCCTGTTCTCGCCCAGCGATGGATCACCTGCTATCGCGTTTGATCATCGATCGTAAGAATTAGCTTAGTCAAGTCGCAAGTTTTTGCGACCAAGCTTTCTTGGTCAAGCTCGGATTGCTGACTTGGGGGTGCCTTCCTACCCTTTCATATCGGAATATCGGAATTAGGGTAGAGCCAAATTCCAGATCGAGGCAGGTTCTACGACTCGGCGATTCGGCGGACCCTTGTCTGGTCAGAACAGCTCCCCCTGCGGCGAAGCGACCCTCGGCGGCACGAACCGCGACGTATCCAACACCGTATCCCAAGCCCGATCCAACCCCGCCTTCCGCGTCGCCACCTGCACCCGCTTCCGAATGATGTCCGCAAACACCCCCTGCCCGCGCATGCGCGTCGCAAAGTTCGAGTCGTAGTCCTTCCCGCCATTCATCTGCTGAATCAGGCTGATAATGTGCGCCGCGCGATCCGGGTAATGCAGCTCGAGCCACTCGCGAAACAGCTGCTTGAGTTCGTGCGGTAAACGCACGCACGTATAGCCGATCGAACGCGCACCAGCGGCGCCAGCCTGTTCGATGATCGCCTCGACGTCCTTCTCGTTGAGCGCCGGAATGATCGGCGCAACAAGAACACCAACAGGCACACCGGCCTTACTCAGCGTCTCCACCGCCTTCATCCGCCGATGCGGCGCACTCGCTCGCGGCTCCAGCTTCGACGCCAGCTTGTTGTCCAGCGAATTGATCGAAACGAAGACATGCACGAGGTTCCGCTCGGCCATCGGCACCAGGATGTCCAGGTCGCGTTCGATCATCGCGTTCTTCGTCACGATGGTGCACGGGTGGTTGCACTCGTTGAGCAGCGCCAGGGCGGCACGCGTCAGTCGCCACTTCTTTTCGATCGGCTGGTACGGGTCGGTGTTGCTGCCGATGTTGATCGGCTTGCACACATAGCTGCGCTTCGCCAACTCGCCGCGGAGCACTTCCTCCAGGTTGGTCTTGGCGAAGAGCTTGGTCTCGAAATCCAGCCCGGCGGAGAGGTTGAGGTAGCCGTGCGATGGACGGGCGTAGCAGTAGATGCACCCGTGCTCGCAGCCACGGTAGGGATTGGTCGCCTGGTCGAAGCCGACATCCGGGGAGTCGTTGCGGCTGATGACGCTGCGCGCCAGCTCCTCGCGGACTTCCGTGGCCGGCCGGCTTTCGTCGTCGTCCCGGTGCCAGCCGTCGTCCTCGGCCTGGAACCGCGTGGATTCGAACCGACCCTCGGGGTTCGAGGCGGCGCCGCGGCCTTTGTGCAAACGGGTCATGGGGAGTGGCGAGGACATTGTACAAATGTACGACAAGCTAGTCTCAAACGGGGCGATTCGCCGACACGCAACGGCTTGCACCCTAACAGAAACTAAATCGCGCGATATTTCAGCGTGCACTATTGAAATGAAACGCCAGCTCGCCCGGTTTACTTGGGCAGGCGCAGGCACCGGCGGTCGAGTGGTCGATCCGCGGCATCTTCGCCCCCCAACCAAGGAGCTCCACCATGATCCGTTCCCTGATCCGCACCGCCTTGTTCGCGGCCATCGCCATCAGCCCGGCCGCCTTCGCCGCCGACAAGCCCACCATCGTTCTCGTCCACGGCGCCTTTGCCGATTCGTCCAGCTGGAATGGCGTCATCGGCCAGTTGCACAAGGATGGCTACACCGTGGTCGCCGCGCCGAACGAATTGCGCAGCGTGAAGACGGATGCCGCCGAAGTCGCCGCACTGGTGGACAGCATCAAGACGCCGGTCATTCTCGTCGGCCACTCGTACGGTGGTCCGGTCATCAGCGAAGCCGCCGAGGGCCGTGACAACGTCAAGGGCCTGGTGTTCGTTGCCGCCTTGTCCCCGGCCGCCGGCGAAACCACTGCCGGCCTGTCTGCCAAGTTTCCTGGCAGCACGCTTGGACCGACGCTCGCACCGCCGGTACCGCTCGCTACCGGCGGCAACGATCTGTACATCCAACGGGACAAGTTCCGCGCACAGTTCGCCGCTGACGTCCCGGCAAAGGATGCCGCAGCGATGGCCGCCGGTCAGCGCCCGATCACCGACACGGCGTTGAACGAAGCGGAAACCACGCCGGCCTGGACGCACGTGCCGTCGTGGCACATCTACGGCGACGCGGACAAGAACATCCCGCCGAAGGCCATGGCATGGATGGCTGACCGCGCGAAGTCGAAGAAGACCGTCGTGATCAAGGGTGCCTCACATGTCGTGATGGTGTCTCACCCGGTCGAAGTGGCAAAGCTGATCGAAGCTGCTGCAGCGGGTGAGTAATCGACCACCTCGGCGATGGCTCGCCGTGTCCTCGGGCGCGTCGAGCCAGCCACCCGGATCACTTGCGGTTCTCCCGTGGAATAAAGCCGGGGAGGCCGGTGTGTACGACGTCGTTGAGACGAATGTTGATGGTGATGCCGTCGCGGATTTCCTGCACGGCTTCCGGCGGTATCGGCGAGATCTCGAAGTTCTCGCGAATGTGTTCTGGGTTCGTCGATGTGGTCAGGAACGCCGTGCCACGTTGCAACGCCCAGGCCAGCGCGACGTGCGCCGGGGTTTCGCCGATGCGTGCAGCGATGGTCTTCAGCACGGGGTCGTCGTGGATGCTCGGCTCCATGCCGTGACCCAGCGGTGCGAAGGCGAGCAGGACGATGCCGTTGGCTTTGCAGAATTCGAGCAACTCCCACTCGGGAAGATACGGATGCGATTCGACCTGCACGATCGCCGGCTTGATGCGCGCGTGGGCGACGATCTCCTTCACCGTTTCCAGCTTCACGTCGGAAAGGCCAATGGCCCTGGCCAGGCCGTCGTCGACAAGCCGCTCCATCGCGCGCCAGGTATCGAGCAAGGTCACGCCCTTGTCGTAGGCCGGCGTGCCGTCGGCTTCCTTCGGGTACTGGTCGTCGCCCGGTGCGAAAGCGAACGGCGTATGGATCAGATAGGCATCGACGTAGTCGATCTGGAGTCGACGCAGGCTCGCTTCCAGCGCAGGCTTTACGCGCTCCGGGCGGTGATTGTTGTTCCATAGCTTGGTGGTGACGAAGAGCTCGTCGCGACGAAGCGTACCGTTGTCGATCGCCTGCTTGATCACGTCGCCGACGACGTCTTCATTGCGATACGCCTCGGCGGCATCGAGGTGACGGAAGCCGACTTCGAGTGCCGCCTTGATCGCGGCCCTTCCCTTCTCGCGATCGGGAATCAGGGTGCCGAAACCGACCGCCGGTATCGCACCGGTGCCGTGGGCCAGGGGAATCGTGGTGTTGCGAAACGTATCGAGGTCGCTCATGGTGTTCCTCCGGTGATAGGGTCGCCCGCCATCGACCGCTCGTCACGGTACGCCGCTCGCTGCTGGAAAGCTTCGTCGGAATTGCCGCCAAGGGCGATGGATAGCTGCACGGTGTCCTGGTATTGCGCGGTCTTCGCCTGGATCTGGCCGATCAGCGCCCGCTGGTATGAACGTTCGGCGTCGACGACCTGAAGCACGCCGGTTTCGCCCGCCTTGTAACCCTCCCGATTCAACCGGAGATTCTGTTCGGCTGCGTGGAGCGCGCGATCCTGCGCGGCGAACTCGTCGCTGTCGTGATTGATCGCCTGGAGCACATCGGCCACCTGTCCCAACGAGGTCACCACCGTTTGTTGGTAAGTCGCGAGCGCGGCCTTGTAGCCGTCCACCGCGCCCCGCTGATTGGCCTTGAGCGTGCCGCCGTTGAAGATCGGCACGCTCAGGCTGGCCGCCAATCCCCACAGCGTGCCGATGCCGGGCGCCGGGCCGACCCGCGTGAGCGATCCGGAGAGGGACAGGTGCGGATACACGTCCGAAGTCGCCACGCCGATCGCGGCGCTCGCGGCATGAAGCTCGGATTCCGCTTCGAGAATGTCCGGGCGGTCGTGCGCAAGCTCCGACGGCAGGGTCACGGGGAACCGGGTGGGAAGCGCGAAGTCGGCGAGATCGAAATCGGGCGCGACCCAGTCGGCCGGACCCTTGCCTGTCAGTACCGACAGCGCGTGGGATGCGGTGTCGCGCTGTTGCGCCAGAGGCGGAAGCAGGGTTTCGTCCTGGGCGAGCTGTGTCGTCGCCGTGGCGACATCGATCTGCGTGGCGCTGCCATAGCGGTGCGCGGTCCGCACCAGTTCGAGATTCCTGCGGTCGTTATCGAGCATGCTTTCGACTGCGGCGATCTGCGCGCGCGCCGAGGCGAGTGAGAGGGCCTGGCTGGCGACATGGCCGGTCACCGTCAGGTAAGCCGCGTCGAAGCGATGTCGCTGACGTTCGGCCAACGCCGCCTGTTCCTCCACACGGCGCTTCGTGCCACCGAACAGGTCGAGATCGAAGTTCACCCCTGGGCCGACGCCGTAGAAGTTGGACGTGGCCAGGCCACTGGCCCCATCGGCGCGCTGGCGGCCACCTTGCGCGCTGAAGCCGGCTTGCGGGCTCGACGCGCCACGCACGGATGCGACCGCCTCGTTCGCCTGGGCGATCGTGGCATCCGCCGCGGCCAGATCGAGATTGCCGGCGATGGCCCGTTGCATCACATCGTCGAGCTTGGGCGAGCCGAAGGCCGACCACCAGTCGCCGTCGATCTTCGTGTCGTAGTCGATATGTTGCGCACCGTTGCCGGCATGCGCTTGCTCCGCTTTCACGTCGTAGTGCTTCGAGGTGGGTGCGGCGGGCTTCTGGAAGTCCGGACCGACCATGCAGCCGGCGAGTAGCGCGAAGGTGGACGCGGCGAGTAGCGTTCTGACGACTTTCATGGGCGGCTCCGAATTCAGTTGACCGGGCGCGGTTTGCGAAGGAGAAAGACCAGGGGGCTCACCACCAGCATCGCGATCATCAGCAGCTTGAACTGGCCGATGATGGCGACGACGGCCGCCTGGCCGGTCACCCATTCGTTGACCACGGCGAGATGCGCTGCGGAATGATCGGCGACGAGCTGGGCGGAGGGCCCGTGCGCCCGCAGATGCTTCGCGAGGGCGAGATGCATGGCCTGCGTGTTGTTGTAGAAGAAGATCTGCACCACGGAAATGCCGATCGTGCTCCCGTACAGACGCGCGAGATTGAAGAACGCCGTACCTTGGGAACGCAGCGCCGGGCTCAGCGTGCTGAACGCGGCGCGCGTCAGCGCGGGCATGAGCACGCCCAGACCCGCCCCTTGCGTCGCCCCGGCAATGATCACGGGCCAGCGGTCCATCAGCGGCGAGTAGCCGAGCATCCGCCAGTTGCCAACCACCACCAGCGCCATCCCGGTAACGATGACGACACGGTTGTCGATCCACTTCGGGAGCCGCCAGGTAAGCAGGAGACCGGCGATCAACGCGGCACCGCGTGGGAGGGCGACATAGCCCGCGGTATCGGCCGGGTAGCCGAGCAGTTCCTCGAGCATCGGTGAGGTGAGCGCCAGCGTCGGCAGCAGGACAAAGCCGAACACGAAGTACATCGCCGACGAGACGGTGAAGTTGCGATCCTTGAACATGGCCCGGTTGAGGAAGTGCTCGTCCTTCGTCATCACGTGCACGGTGTACAGGTAGAAGCCGAGGATGGCGACGATCGCCTCGATGCGGATTTCCGTCGAGGCGAACCATTCCAGACGCTCGCCGCGATCGAGAAGCATCTGTAAACCCGCGATACCGAGAGAGAAGGTGGTGAATCCGAAGCCATCGAACGGCTGGCGGGTACCTGCCTTCTTTTCGCGAAGGAACAGGGCCATCGCAGCGAGGACCAGGATCGCCGCCGGCACGCTGGCCAGGAAGATGCTGTGCCAGCCTTCGTATTCGCTCAGGTAGCCGCCGATGGCCGGACCGCTCAGGATGCCGAGCAACGCGGTCACCGCCCAGACGATGCCGATGTGTCCGTGACGCAGCGCCGGTAGTTCGTCCAGCAGGATCGCCATCGACAAGGGCGCGAGCGTCGCGCTGGCGGCACCCTGGAGCATCCGTGCGGCGACGAACTGCAACGGCGTGGTCGCCATCGTGTCGAGGAACAAGGCGATGGTGAACAACGCCATCGATACCTGGAACACCGTCTTGCGGCCGAACCGTCCAGCCAGCCAGTGCGTCGTCGGCATGACGATCGCGCTCGCGGCGATATACGACGAGAAGATCCAACCCACCTCGTCGTCCGACATGGAGAGTCCGCCCTGGATATGCAGCAACGCCGCGTTGGGAATCGAGATGTTGACCGCCGAGAGAAAGGTCGCGACCAGTCCCGCACCGATGAGGACGCGATGTTCGCCCGGCGTGCTGTGAGGAGCGAGGGTGGCGTTCATGGCGCTTTCGCGTCGCTGCGCGTGTTCACCGTCGCGGTGACACTGACGCCGGAGTAGAGCGGCCACTTCGCATCCATGGCGTCCAGTTCCAGGCGAACCGGCAGGCGCTGAACCACCTTGACCCAGTTGCCGGTGGCGTTCTCCGGTGGCAGCACGGCGAACTCGGAGCCCGTCCCCGGACTCATGCTGACCACGTGTGCCTTGAAGCTATGCCCCGGATACGCGTCGACTTGCACCGTGGCGGGTTGTCCGGCACGCATGTGGGTGAGGCCGGTTTCGCGGAAGTTCGCTTCGACCCAGACATCGGAAGTCGACATCATCGAGAACACCGTCGTCCCACCGGTGACGAAGTCACCGACCTGGAGGTCGTCGACGCGGGTAACGATGCCGTCGTCGGGGGCGACGACGTCCGCGTAAGAGAGATCGAGGCGAGCACGATCCAGTTGCGCCTGCGCCTCGCGTACCGAGGGGTGCCTGGCGATGTCGATATCCGGATCGCCGTCCAGTCCAGCGACGGTGTTGGACACGGCCTGCTGCGCGGAGGCGATGTGCTGCCGAGCGAGCTTGACGTCGGTCTCCGCCCGTTCGAAGGAGGCCCGCGAAGCGAAATCGGAAGCGAGCAAGGCCTTCTTGCGGTCGTACTCCTTGCCGTCGAAGTCCGCCGAGTCCTTCGCCGTTTGCAGTTCCGCCAGCTGCTGTCGGTACGTCGCCTTCCGCGCTTCGATCTGGAGCCTGGCCGTGCCCAATCGGGCTTCGGCTTGCTCCGCGGCGATGCGATACGGCTGTGGGTCCACGCGGAACAGGAGCTGCCCCTTGCGCACCCGCTGGTTGTCCCGCACGGCGACCTCGATCACCTGGCCGGAAACCCGGGCATTGATCGAGTCCTTCGCCGAGCGGATGAAGGCATCGTCGGTCTCGATATCGCCGTAGCCGCCGAGATACCGGGCGCCGCCCACCCCGATCATGAGGAGGGGAAGGCCAGCCATCAGGGGCCAACGCAGCTTCTTGGCATTCATACGAGGCGACTACCGGTGAGGATTGACGGGGAATTGAATTTTGTACCGGTTCGTATAATATGTTTGGGCAAGCCCGACTTCAAGGGTTTTTATGCATGGCGGTACAAAAATGGACGAAACCGGAAAACGGCCTCGCGGCCGGCCTCGCGCCTATGAGCCCGAGGTAGCGCTGCGCCGCGCGGCGGATGCTTTCTGGAAGACCGGGTACTCCGGAACCTCCCTCGACGACCTTTCGGCGGCCACCGGCATGAACCGGCCCAGCCTCCGCGCGGCCTTTGGCGACAAGCACACGATTTACCTGCGCGCACTCGCCGACTACTGGGAGGTCAAGTTCGCCGTGATGCGCGTGGCGCTGGCGAGCCCCGGCACCCTGCCCGAGGTGCTGATGCGCGTTTACGACACGGCGTTGGATATTTATTTCTCCGGTGACGAGCATGTCCGCGGCTGCTTCGTCGTCGGCACGGCCGTTGCCGAAGCCGTGGGCGATCTGGAGATCCAGCAGATGATCACCATCGGCTTGCGACGACTCGACGCCGACTTCGAAGCTCGACTTCGCCAGGCACGCGACGCGGGTGAACTGAAGAAGGATGCCGACCCGGAGGCCCTCGCGATGCTGGTCTCCGCGACCATGCACACGATCGCCATCCGTGCGCGTGCGGGTGCGTCGCGCAAGGAACTCAGGACGCTCGCGGAGAAAGCGGTGAGTGTGATCGTCGGATGAGCGACGGTCTGCCGGACATCGTCGCCGGGCGGCTTTCCGTGCTGTTCTGCGGGATCAATCCCGGCATGGCGGCCGCGGCCGCCGGGCATCACTTCGAAGGTCGGGCGAATCGGTTCTGGCGCGTGCTTCACCTGGCCGGGTTCACGCCTGACGAACTGTCACCGCAGGAGGATCGTCGAATCCTCGACTATGGCTGTGGACTGACGACCATCGTCGGCCGGCCGACCGCGGCCGCCGGCGACTTGTCGAGGCAGGACTTCGTGGATGCGGCTTCCGGTTTCGAACGAAAGATCGCCGCCTATGCGCCGCGCTTCGTAGCCTTCCTCGGCAAGGCGGCGTACGCCGCACTCACGGGCGAACGGGATATCGCGTGGGGACGACAAGCGGTCGCCATGCACGATTCCACCGTCTGGGTGCTGCCCAATCCCAGCGGAAGGAATCGTTCCTTCACGCTCGAGCGCCTCGTCGGGGTCTATCGCCCGCTTCATGTGGGAGCCGCTTCAGCGGCGATGGCCGACCTTGTCGCTAGGACCTATCGCCGCTGAAGCGGCTCCCACACAACGAGACAGAACGGCGTCACCCCTCAACGGCGTCACCCGTCGATCAATGATCCAGCGGCACATCCTTCGTTTCCCGCACGAAGAACAATCCGATCACCACGGTCATGATCGCCACGCCCACCGGGTACCAGAGGCCGTAGTAGATGTCGCCCTTCCAGGCGACCAGCATGAAGCCGATGGTCGGCACGAAACCGCCGAACCAGCCGTTGCCGATGTGATACGGCAGGCTCATCGAGGTGTAGCGGATGCGTGTGGGGAACATCTCCACCAGCCATGCGGCGATCGGTCCGTAAACCATCGTCACGTAGAGCACGAGGATCGCCAATAGCACGATGAGCATCGGATAGTTGGACTGGGAAGGGTCCGCCTTCTCGGGGTAACCCGCCGTCTTGACCTGTGCCGTGACCTTCCCGGTGAAGTCCTTGCTCTTGGCCGTAAAGTCGGCTTTCTCGAGGCCTGCACCTTCGAAGGACTCGATCACCTCGTCGCCGATCTTCACCGTGGCCAACGTGCCGGCCGGCGCCGCCGCGTTGGTATACGGAATGCCCTTCTTCGCCAGCACGCTCTTGGCGACGTCGCACGAGCTGGTGAAGGTTTTCTTGCCGACCGGATCGAACTGGAACGAGCAGGCGTTCGGATCGGCGGTGACCACCACCGGTGCCGTGGCGGCAGCGGTTTCGATCGCCGGGTTACCGAAGTGCGTGAGCCCCTTGAAGATCGGGAACATGGTCAGCGCGGCGAGCAGGCAGCCGGCGAGCACGACGGGCTTGCGTCCCACCTTGTCCGACAACCAGCCGAAGAACACGAAGAACGGTGTGCCGATGAGCAGTGCCGCTGCGATCAGCAGGTTCGCCGTGGTGCCGTCGATCTTCAGGCTCTGGGTAAGGAAGTACAGCGAATAGAACTGGCCCGTATACCAGACCACGGCCTGTCCAGCGGTTGCACCAAGCAGGGCGAGAATCACCAGCCGCAGGTTCTTCCACTGGCCGAAGGCTTCCGTCAGCGGCGCCTTGGACTGTTTGCCCTCGGCCTTCATCTGCTGGAACACCGGCGACTCGTGCAGTTGCATGCGGATGTATACCGACACGCCCACCAGGATCGAGGAGAGCAGGAACGGAATGCGCCAGCCCCAGGCTTCGAAGCTCTCGGTACCCAGGCCCAGGCGCGTGCCGAGGATCACCAGCAGCGAAAGGAACAGGCCGAACGTCGCCGTGATCTGGATGAAGCTCGTATACAGGCCACGTTTGCCCGGAGGCGCATGCTCGGCGACATATGTCGCCGCACCGCCGTACTCGCCGCCGAGCGCCAGGCCCTGCAGCAGACGCAGGGCGATGAGCAACACCGGCGCGAGTACACCCATCGTCGAATAACCGGGTAGCACGCCGACCAGGAAGGTCGACGTACCCATGATGATGATGGTGATCAGGAACGTGTACTTGCGGCCGATCAGATCGCCCACGCGTCCGAACACGATGGCACCGAACGGACGCACGGCGAAACCGGCGGCGAAGGCAAGCAACGCGAAGATGAACTGGCTGGTCTCGTTCAGGCCGGTGAAGAACTGCTTGCCGATGATCGCGGCAAGCGATCCATAGAGGTAGAAGTCATACCACTCGAAAACCGTACCCAGGCTGGACGCGAGAATCACGCGTCGGTGGCTGGTTCCGATGGTGCCATCGGCACGAAGGCCGCTAGCGGTAGTTGCCATGGTGCTCTCCAATCAGAACCGGTACATGCCGTTGAGGGTGAGTTCGTTACCCGATGTCGTCTGCCGACCCAGGCCATTGGCCGTGGTCGAGTCGAGGTTGGAGTGGATCCACTCGACACTGAAGTCGAAGGGCCCGGTGGTGTACTGCAGGCTGCCGGCCACCTGGCGGTTCTTCAGCAGGCCCGGGGTGTTCGCCGCGCGCCAGCGCAGTACGTCGTCCGTATTCGGTTTGCTGGCGGAGGCGAAGGCGTACAGCGTCCAGTGCGGATCGAACTTGTAGCCCGCCTGGAGGTAACCGCCCTTGTCCTTGATATCGCCGAACTGCGAGAGATCGCCGAAGAGTTCGCCGATGGCCTTGCCCGAGTACAGCGCGCCCTTGAGGATGAACTGGCCAGGCGTCCACATGCCGCCGAGCTCGACGGCCGTACTGGTCAGGTTGGACTTGATCGGCGTCGGAGTGAGGCCGTCGACGCCTTTCAGGTCGAGCTTGCTGTAGTGACCGGCAAGGAAGGCCTGCCAGTTGCCGCCCTTCGCGGTCAGACGCGCTTCGACCTGCGGCTTGAAGCCGGCGCTGCCCGCGGTCTGGAAGTTCGTCGTACCCGTGGTGCCCGGACCGTTCCAGCTGCCCTGGAGCACGGCCATGTCGAAGCGCCACTTGGTGCCTTCGGATCCGTGGTTGAGATCCTGCATCCAGATCACGCCCGGATAGCGCCAGCCGATCACGCCGGTGCCATAGCCCAGCGGGAAGGCGATATGCGATAGCGACTGCGGGATGTAATCGAGCGGGAACATGAGATCCCACATCTGGCCGACACGGAAGGTGGTACCCGTGCTGGCGTTGGAGATGTCGAAGTAGGCCTGGCGCAGGCGCTGCTCGGGCTGCGAGCCCGCATACGCGCCGGTGCCGTTGAAGCCACCGAAGAAGTCCATTTCGATGCGACCGCTGCCCGACCAGTCTTCGTTGAATTTCGCGCCGGCGAAGTCGAGCCAGAAACGCGTGTTGCGCACGTCGACACCGCTGAGCCTGCCGTCGGCGCGCCCGGCCGCGCCCGGAGGCAGCGGGTATTCGGAGTTCTGGCCGTTGCCGTAGGTGTAGGCCTTGTTCTGGCTGAAGGCGCTGACGTCGATGAAGCCGTGCAACGCGAGCGAGACACCCGGCGCGGTGCCGGTGCTGAAGGCAGGCTTGGCCGGTACGCTGGCGACGACCTTCTCGACCTTGCTGACCTTTTCATCGGTCGCCTGCGCCTGCGTCTGCGCGGCCTGGGCCGTGGTCGTTGCCTGCGTGGTCTCGGTCTTCTGTTCCTGGATCATCGCCTTGAGCTCGGCGAGCTGCTGCTCGAGCGAGTTCACGCGGGCTTCGAGCTCCGCTTCGTGGCTGGTGGTCTTCCTGGACTTCGCTTTCGACTGGGCGTGGGCCAGATCCGGCAATGCGGCCATCGGCAGCATGAGGGCGCAGGCGACACTCAGGGCGATAGCCTTGCGGCCACCGTAACGGTTCGTCTTCATCATGGTCTCCCCAACCATTGGCGAGCCGAGCATGTGGCACGCCGGGCCGGGCATCCATTCGCCAAAGGTCGAACCTCGACCAAAGTCGTAGCAGGGTCACAGCCTTATGTTGCGCCGCGACGCTACACTTCGTGGCATAGCCACAAGCCCATCCGCAGGAAGAACGCATGTCCGATATCCACCCGGTCGATCCCGCCTTTGCCGCCAGGGCGCACATCCGCAAGGACGACTACCAGCGCATGTACGCCCGGTCCGTCGAGGACCCCGAGGGCTTCTGGAAGGACATGAGCGGCCGGCTCGACTGGGTCACGCCGCCGACGAAGATCAAGAACGTCTCCTACGACCCCAAGGATCTGCATATCCGCTGGTACGAGGACGGCACGCTCAACGTGGCCGCCAACTGCCTCGATCGCCACCTGGAGAAGCGCGGCGACAAGACGGCGATCATCTTCGAAGGCGACGATCCGAACGATTCGCGCAGCCTGACCTACCGCGAACTCCACGCGGAAGTGTGCAAGTTCGCCAACACCCTGAAGAACCTGGGCGTCGCCAAGGGCGACCGGGTCATCGTCTACCTGCCGATGATCCCCGAGGCCGCCGTGGCCATGCTCGCCTGCGCGCGCATCGGTGCCATCCATTCGGTGGTGTTCGGCGGCTTCTCGCCGGATTCGCTGGCCGGCCGCATCGCCGATTCCGGGGCCAAGCTGGTCGTCACCGCAGACGAAGGCTGCCGCGGCGGTAAGAAGATTCCGCTCAAGGCCAATGTGGACGAGTCGCTGACCCGGCCGCACACCAACTCCGTCGAGACCGTGATCGTGGTCCGTCGCACCGGCGGCGCGATCAACCTGCAATCGCCGCGCGATCGCTGGTATCACACCTTGATGGAAGGGCAGTCCAGCGACTGCCTGCCCGAGCCGATGAACGCGGAAGATCCGCTGTTCACCCTGTACACCTCCGGTTCGACCGGCTTGCCCAAGGGCGTGCTGCACACCAGCGGTGGCTACCTCGTCTACGCCAGCATGACCCACGAGCTGATCTTCGACCTGCGCGAGGACGATGTTTACTGGTGCACCGCGGATGTCGGCTGGATCACCGGTCATAGCTACGTCGTGTATGGTCCGCTCGCCAACGGCGCCACCGTGGTGATGTTCGACGGCGTGCCCAACTATCCGGATTTCAGCCGGTTCTGGCAGGTGGTCGACAAGCACGAGGTCACGCTGTTCTACACGGCGCCAACCGCCATCCGCGCCTTGATGCGAGAGGGCGAGGGGCCGGTGAAGAAGGCCTCGCGCAAGTCCTTGCGTCTGCTCGGCACGGTCGGCGAACCGATCAATCCCGAGGCCTGGAACTGGTACTACAACGTGGTCGGCGACGGACGCTGCCCGATCGTCGATACCTGGTGGCAGACCGAAACGGGCGGCATCCTCATCACCCCGCTGCCTGGCGCGACCGACCTGAAGCCGGGCTCGGCCACGCTGCCGTTCTTCGGCATCAAGCCGGCCATCGTCGATACGGACGGCAAGCCGCAGGAAGGCGCGTGCAGCGGCAACCTGGTCATCACCGATTCGTGGCCCGGCCAGATGCGCACGGTCTACGGGGATCACCAGCGTTTCGTCGACACCTACTTCAAGACCTACCCCGGCAACTATTTCACGGGTGACGGTGCACGCCGCGACGAGGACGGTTACTACTGGATCACCGGCCGCGTGGACGATGTCATCAACGTGTCGGGCCACCGCATCGGTACGGCGGAAGTCGAGAGCGCGCTGGTGGCCAACCACAAGGTGGCGGAGGCCGCGGTGGTCGGCTGCCACCACGACATCAAGGGTCAGGGCATCTACGCTTACGTAACCCTGGTCGCCGGCGAGAACGGCAGCGACGAGCTTCGCAAGGAGCTGATCGCCGGCGTACGCAAGGAGATCGGTCCGATCGCCGCCCCGGATTACCTGCAGTGGGCACCCGGACTGCCGAAGACACGTTCGGGCAAGATCATGCGCCGCATCCTGCGCAAGATCGCCGAGAACCAGCCCGACCAGTTGGGCGACATCTCGACGCTCGCCGATCCTTCGGTAGTGAAGAGTCTGGTGGAAGAACGACTGATCAAGTAGCTCCCCATGTCCGATGTCCTGATCGCCGATGACCATCCGCTGTTCCGCGATGCCCTGCAGCGCGCGGTCCTGGCTGCCTTGCCCGATGCGACGGTGCACACGGCGGACAGCGTGCCGGCGTTGTTCACGCTGATCGAGTCGCTGCCCGACGCCGATCTGCTGTTGATGGACCTGCACATGCCGGGCGCGCGTGGCTACTCCGCGCTCGCCCATATTCGTGGGCAGTATCCGGGATTGCCGACGATCGTCGTCTCCGGGCATGAGGAAGCGCAGGTCGCCAGGCGCGCGCTCGCGCATGGCGCGTCTGCCTACATACCGAAGTCGGCGGCGGTGGACGATATCGTCGAGGCCGTGCGCGCCGTGCTCGATGGCGACGTGTGGCTACCGCACAAACTGGTCGGCGGTAACGTGGAGCTAAGACCGGATGAGGCCGATGTTGCCGCACGCGTCGCATCACTCACGCCGCAGCAGTTCCGCGTGCTCAACATGATCGCCGAGGGCCTGCTCAACAAGCAGATCGCCTACGAGCTCACCGTGTCCGAGGCAACGGTGAAAGCACACATGACCGCGATCATGCGCAAGCTCGGCGTATCCAACCGCACCCAGGTCGCGCTCGCCGCAAGCCACCTCGACGTCGAGAGGGAAGCCTTTCCCACGAGCACGCCCGACGCCTGATCCGCGTTGCACGTGATTCATGATTCCGACCAAGCGATTGCCGATCGCTATGCCGCATGCGTACCCGTGCGCTTGGCCAGGGCCACCAGCAGCGCACGCAATGCCGCGGGTCTTACCGGCTTGTGCAACAACGGATAACCCAGGGCGCGCGCGCGCTGTTTCAGCTCCGTGCTCCCATCCGCCGTAACCATGGCCGCGGGCGGGATGCTGCCCAGTTTCTCCGCGAGGAAACTCAGCGCCTCGAGTCCATCGACATCGTCGGTCAGGTGATAGTCGGCAAGGATCAGGTCGACATGCGTGGTCGACAACGTATGCAATGCGCCGCCGACGTCCACCGCCACGCGGCAGTCGACACCCCAGCGGCCGAGCAACGCCTTCATGCCTTCGAGAATGGTTTCGTCGTTGTCGATGCAAAGCACGGTCAACGGCAGTTGTTCGCCGCCACCGGGCCGGGCCATTGCCGGCGCACGCTTGCGCGACACTGGTGCCGTCCGCGGAACGGAAATACTGAAGCAGCTTCCGCGGCCCACGCGCGATCGCAGTGCCAGGCGATGATGGAGAATGCCGGCGAGACGATCGCAGATGGAAAGACCCAGGCCGAGGCCTTTCTCGCCCCAGGGCGAAGGACGCTCCAGTCGCTGGAATTCACCGAAGACGCGTGCCTGCTGTTCGGTGGCGATACCCGGACCCGTGTCCCACACTTCGATGCGGATCTCATCCCCATGCCTGCGCGCACCGAGCAAGACGCCACCGGCACGCGTGTAACGCAAGGCATTGGAGAGAAAGTTGGCAACGATGCGACGAAGCAACTGCGCGTCCGAGCGAACCGACAGCGTCGTCGGCACGACGTGCAGCGAAAGCCCTCGTTGCTCGGCAACCACCGCGAATTGTTGCCGCAACGAATCGAACAGATCGGCGAGCGCGAACGGCGCGACCTCGGGCCGATAGCTACCTGCGTCCAGTCGCGATACGTCGAGCAGGGCATCGAGCAGGTCTTCCGCCGCGCGGAACGAGGCATCGATGCGCTCGGCGAGCTGCGCCGCCTCGGCATCGAGCCCCGGGTGTTGGCGCAAGGCCGACGTGAATAGCCGGGCGGCATTCAAGGGTTGCAGAAGATCGTGACTCGCAGCGGCGAGGAAGCGTGTCTTCGAAGCGTTCGCTGCCTCGGCTTCGCGACGCGCGATCGCCGTCGCGTTCAGGGCTTCGGAAAGTTCGGCGGTACGTACGTCGACGCGCTGCTCCAGTGTTTCGTTCGCGTCGATCAGTGCCTGCTCGACGGACTTGTAGGCGGTGACGTCGGTGAACGTCGTGACGAAGCCGCCACCCGGGAGCGCGCGGCCGCGCATTTCGATGACGGTGCCGTCGGGGCGAATGCGCTGGAACACATGTGGCGAGCCCGCGCGCATGTAACGAATGCGCTTGCCCACGTGCTCGTCCACCTCGCCGGGGCCGCATTCGCCATGTTCCGCATTCCAGCGGATGAGGTCGGCGACCGGCAGGCCGACATACACCATGCCTTCCGGGTAATCGAACAGTTCGACGTAGCGGCGGTTCCAGGCGACGAGTCGCATCTCGCCGTCGACCACGCTGATCCCTTGCGAGACGTTCTCCAACGTCGTCGAGAGCAACTCGCGATTGAAACGGAGTTCCTGCGACGCTTCGTCCATCAAGGCCATGGCTTCGGCGATGTCGAGCCCCGTGCCGGACAACGCGCCCATGAGGATGCGACGGGCACTTGCCGCGCCGACGGCGCTTGCCAGGAGGCGTTCGGTGAACTGGATGAGCGGACGGTCTGCCGAGTCCGCGGCGTTGAGCGCGACGCCGTGACGCTCGCCGTACTCGCTGAATGCTCGGGCGGTGACACGATCGCCGACGATGCGGCCGGCGATGGTACCGAGATCGCGCACGGTGACGCGGCCGCGCCAATCGCCGGCACCGGTGACGCTGCGTACGTAGGGGTCGACGAACAGTGCGGCATGCAGACGCTCGGCCACGCTCGGGCGGAATCGCAACGATATGAAGACGAGGCACGCGACATTGAACAGCAGCGACCAGAACGTACCGTGCGTTACCGGCTCCCATCCGCTTAGATGGAAGAGTTCGTTCGGCTTGAGCCAGCTCATGCCGAACGGGCCGTTGTCCACCCAGCCGCTACTCAGCCAACCGGCGCGTGTCATCGCTGGCAGCAGCAGGGTATAGGCCCAGACGCCGAAACCCGCGAGCAATCCCACGTAGACACCGACCCGGCTCGCCCCGCGCCAGTACAGCGCGGAGACGATCGCCGGTGCGAACTGCGCTACCGCCGCGAAGGAGAGTAGTCCGGTCGCGGCGAGATTCTCCGCGTTGGCGATGATGCGGTAGTAGACGTAGGCGAGTGCGGCAAGCGCCACGATCGAGATGCGCCGCACGAGCAGCACGATGCTCGACAGATCGCCACGGCGCTCGAGGTCGAGTCGACGTATGCGCAGCAACGCCGGCATGACCAGGTCGTTGCTGATCATCGTCGCCAGGGCGACGGCGGCGACGATGACCATGCCGGTCGCCGCGGAGAAGCCGCCGACGAAGGCGAGCAGGGCGATACCGCTGTCTCCCAGCGCGATCGGCAGGTTCAGCACCCACGCGTCGACATGCCCCTGGGTAACTCTGGGAATGCCCAGGCCAGCACTGACGATCGGCAGTACGGCAGCGGAGATGAGCAGCATGTACAACGGGAACAGCCAGCGCGCTTTGCGCAGGTCGCGCGGATCCTCGCACTCCACCACGCCGATCTGAAACTGGCGAGGAAGACAGAACATGGCGCAGAAGGCGAGCAGGGTCTGCGCGACGAAGCCGGGCGGCATGCTGCCTTTCTCCAGCTGCAACACCGGCGCATGCAGCGTCTGCGCGAGGCCGGGGCCGTGCAGGTATGCGTACACGCCGATCGCGACGAAGGCCAGCAGCTTGACCAGCGACTCCGCGGCTACCGCCAGCATCAGGCCATGATGGTGTTCGGTGGCGTCGATATTGCGGGTACCGAACAGGATGGCGAAGACGGCCAGCAGCGCCGCGCACCACAGCGCCGTGTCGCCGAACCACCACGCGGAATTGCCCGCGCCCAGGACGGCGAAAGACATCGCGACGGCTTTGAACTGCAGCGCGATGTACGGGATGATCGCCACCACGGCGATCACCGCGACCAGGGCGGCCAGGCCATGCGATTTACCGAAGCGCGCGGCGATGAAGTCGGCGATGGAGGTGATGTTGCGCTGGCGAGCCACGAGCACCAGGCGCTCGAGCAGACCGAAACCGAAGACGAACAGCAGCAGCGGGCCCAGATAGATCGGCAGGTAGGCGAGACCGGAGCGGGCCGCGGTACCGACCGCACCGTAGAACGTCCAGGAGGAGCAGTAGACGGCGAGGGCAAGGCTGTAGACCAGCGGTCGCAACCTGGGCTGGCGAGGGTAGAGCGGCCGACGGTCGCCAACGTAGGCAATGGCGAACAGCATGCCGACGTAAGCAAGCGCCACCAGCAGCAAAAGCCAGCCCGCAATCACGATAAGTGCTCCCCATTCGGCACAGTTCCGATTCTAGGGCCTCGCGCGGCGACTTGCAGGATTACCGTCGGCAAAGCAGCATGCGCGCATGAGTTCACTCGTTCCTGACCTTCCCACGCTGGCTGACGACGAGATCCACGTGTGGCAAATTCCGTGGACCGCCGGCGCCGGCGAGCAGCTCTTCGTGTCCCTGCTGGCGAACTACGCCGGGCCGGATGTACCCCCCGTGGCGCGTGGTGAACATGGCAAGCCGTATTTCCCGGCGCCGTTCGGTGGGCTGGGATTCAACTGGTCGCACAGCGGCGACAGGGCGTTGTTTGCGATCGGGCGGGGCGACGAGGGTTTCGAGCTGGGCGTGGACGTCGAGCGCGTACGTCCACGCCCGCGCGCGCTGGAGCTCGCACGACGTTTCTTTGCAGCCGATGAGGCAGCCATGCTCGCGTCGCTACCCGGCGACGCACAGCTGAATGCGTTTCTCCGTCTGTGGACCGCCAAGGAGGCCGTGTTGAAGGCCAATGGCGGCGGGCTTTCGTACGGCTTGCATCGCGTGGCATTCGAGATCGACGACAAGGCGGTCAAGGCCGTCGCTTTCGATGGTGAGATCGCGCCGTCATCGGCCTGGCGTATCGAGCCCCTGGACCTTGGCCTGGACTGCGTCGCGGCTGTCGCCTGGCGAGGTCGAGCACGGACGATCCGGGTCTTCACATATGCACTTTGAACCTTTTCTCAGTGGGGCGTGTCTGACGTTCTGTGAGTGCGCGTGTGTGGTGAGCCGTGCGCCAGACGGAGTTGGCGCGTTATGCTGGGACGACAGTCATTACGCACGTCGCGTTGGCGACGTGCGTTTTTTTATGGATAGACGATGACCCTACTGAGCGTAAACCTGAACAAGATCGCGGTGCTGCGCAATTCGCGCGGCGGCAGCGAACCGGATATCGCGACGGCGGCCAACACCTGCATCGACGCCGGTTGCGGCGGCCTCACCGTTCACCCGCGGCCGGACATGCGTCATGTCACCCCGGGCGATGTGCGCACGCTTGCGGGCTTGCTGCGCGGCCGTGTCGAATACAACATCGAAGGCAATCCCTTCGCCGGGCCGCGCGGTGCCTATCCGGGCCTGATCGAACTGGCTCGGGAAGTACGGCCGACTCAGGTCACGCTCGTACCGGACGGCGACGGCCAGATCACCTCCGATCACGGGTTCGACCTGACCAAGGACATCGAGATCCTGAAGCCCGTCGTCGCCGCGTTCCGCGAGCTCGGTTGCCGCGTCAGCGTCTTCGTCGACGCGGGTGGCGAAGGCTTCGCCGAGGCTGCCGCGATCGGCGTCCAGCGCATCGAGCTTTACACCGGCCCGTATGCCGAGGCTTTTGCCGAAGGCGATGCGCGCAAGGAACTCGCTTCGTTCGCGGACACCGCGCAGAGGGCACAGAAAGCGGGGCTCGCGGTGAACGCCGGACACGATCTGAGCCAGGCCAACCTGGGTACCTTCAAGTCGGCTATTCCAGGCCTGGCCGAGGTGTCGATCGGTCACGCACTGATCGGCGAGGCCCTCTACGAGGGGCTGTCCAAGACGGTGAAGAACTACCTCGAGATCCTTTCCTGAGCCGGCACCCCAGGAGCGAAACCCTGCCGTGTAGGAGCCGATTCATCGGCGATCCCGCGGCTGCAGCGTAGAACCCCGCGAGCACCCATTTGCCGATCAATCGGCTCCTGCAAGGAGCGCGGTGCCTACGTCGGGAGTCTCTTGAAACACAAAAAAAACCCCGCCGAAGCGGGGTTTTTCAGATCTTACCGGACGACTTCGATCAATTCGAGTTAACGAAACCGATCTTGGTCAGGCCCTGGCCCTTGGCGTCGGAAAGCACGCGTGCCACGACCTCGTACTGAGCCGCGTCATCCGCGTCGATCTGCAGTTCCGGCTGGTTCGACTGCTGGGCGATGACCGCGATCTGAGCCTTGAGGCCCAGTTCGTCAACCGGCGTATCGTTCCAATAGAGCGAGCCATCCTGGCGAATCTGCAAACGGACGGGATCCGGCGGATTCTCTGGGTTGACAACGTTCGGATTCGGCTGCGGAAGATCGATCTTGATCTTATGCGACAGCATCGGAGCCGTGATCATGAAGATGATGAGAAGCACCAGCATGACGTCGACGAGCGGCGTCACGTTGATGTCGGCCATCGGGCCACCAGAGTTGCCTGAGGAGAATGCCATGTTCGTTACTCCTTACCGGTCGACATAAAGCCGACGTGGACCATGCCGGCGTCTTTCGCATCGCCGAGGATCTTCTTGACCACTTTGTACTCAGTGGTGCGATCCGCACGGATCTGGAGCTCCGGCTGCGGCGACTTCGCCGCCGCAACCGCGAACTGTGCTTTCAGCTCAGCCTCGCTGACTTCGCCGTCATTGAGGAAGTACGTACCGTCCGGCTTGACCGCGAGATCCATCGGCTCGACCGGGGTGTCATCCTTAACGTTCGGATTAGCCTTCGGCAGATCGATCTGGACCTTATGGGACATCAGGGGAGCCGTGATCATGAAGATGATCAGCAGAACCAGCATCACGTCGACGAGCGGCGTGACGTTGATTTCCGACATCGGTCCGCCACTGTTGCCCCCGCTACTCATAGCCATGGGTCAATTCCTCACTTCTTGACGGAGACGACCGGACCCGAGCCTTCGACGCGGGCACCCGTGGCGAAGAAGTCGTGCAGGTCATGCGCGAATTCGTCGAACTGGGCGTAGGTCAGGCGGTTCGAGCGCATGAAGAAGTTGTACGCAAGCACGGCCGGGATAGCGGTGAACAGACCGAACGCGGTCATGATCAGAGCTTCACCGACGGGGCCAGCGACCTTATCCATCGACGCGGAACCGGAGGCGGCGATACCGATAAGTGCGTGGTAGATACCCCACACCGTACCGAGAAGACCGATGAACGGTGCCGACGAACCGACCGTAGCGAGCAGGGTCAGGCCGCCTTCCAGACGCAGGCTCTCGCGAGCAACAGCCTGGCGCAGGGCGCGATCGATGAATTCCGAACGCGACAGGGTCTCGGCGAGGCGACCACCGGCAGCTGCCTGGTGGTGAGCGACGGCCGAAGCGGCGTCGAGTGCGATCTTCGAGAACGGTTCGCCCTTCGGCTGCTCTTCGAGCACGCGAATGGCTTCCTGCGTCGACGCGGTGTTCCAGAAGCCCTGGATAACCTTGTCGGCGCGCGAACGCACCATGCTGTTACGGATGAAGTTGGCGACGATGAAGTACCACGAGAGCACGGACATCGCGACCAGCACCACGAACACAATCCAACCGAGGAAGTCGAAGTTGTGGATCAGGTGGTCGAAGCCCATCTGCTTGAGGGCATCGGCGTTGGAGTTTTGACCTGGATTAGCAGGCTGAGCGGAGGTGTCTTGCAACATAACGCTACCCTTGGGAAGTCAAGCGTGAACTTAATAGCTGTAAGTGAGGACTTACAGCTGGTTTAGGTTGAACGTAACGGGGACACGTGCATAGCCTTCGACGGCAGCACCGCCTCGCTTGCCCGGGTTGAATTTCCAATTCCTGGCGGCGTCTTCTGCTGCCTTGTCCAATTCGCGGAAACCGCTCGACTGGTCGACCTTGATGTCCTTCGGCGAACCGTCGACACCTACGAGGACCAGAAGTACCACCGTACCTTCATGCCGCTGACGAACCGCCTGCGGCGGATACTTTGGCGGGTTACGCTGACGGTACGACAGATTTTCGCTAGGCGCGATATCCGCAGGCGGTGCAGGCGGCGCGGGAGGCGCCGGCGGCGGAGCCGGAACGGGATTCGAAGACGCCTCGTCTACTGCCGGCGGCGGCGGAGCCGGCGGCGGCGGTGTCGGTGGCGGTTTCACCTGCTGAATGATTTTCGGCGGCGGTTGCTTTGGGGGCTCCGGCGGCGGCGGGGGGGGCGGCGGGGGCGGCGGCGGCGGTTCGATGAAATCGACTTGAACCACCTTCTCCTTCTGCTTTTCCTGCGACTTCGGCGGCGCCATGGGCGCGACCAGCAGCAGGAAGGCGAACGAGTGCAGGGCGATGGCTACTGCCAACGCGCTGGTGCGCCCCCAACTAAACGGCGCTTGGCCGGTTGATTCGTTACTTGAGGCCATCAGTCACTATCAAGAGCTAATCAAGCGGAAGTGAACCCGCACTGCTCTTCCGGCGTTCGGCGATTGACATACCGAAAACGCTGGTTTCTGCAAGCGGAAAGATAAGCAAATTACACCAGCATATGGCATTTGTATAGCACCTGAAGGGAAGAACGATGACTATCCCTTCCGGTACTTTACAAAGGCTTACTTGGTGTTCTCTGCCTTGTTCAACCAGGCGTTGGCCTTGGCAGACGTTTCAGGATCCTGAGCCGCGAGCTTCATGTCCGCGATCGCACCCTGCTTGTTCTTCTGACCACGCTTGGCTTCCGCGCGCACCATATAGGCAGTGCCTTTATGCTGAACGCCCTTGCTGATGGCATCCGTCGCCGACTTCTCGGCGGCGGCGTATTGATTCTTCTGGAGCTGCAGGCGCGCCACGCTGAGCGCGACGGAGCCATCGGTCGCGAGCGGTGCCGCCTTCTGGTACGCAGCGAGCGCACCCGCCTCGTCGCCGCCGGTAATCGCGGCGTCGCCCTGGAGCTTGTAAACCTCGGCCGAGGGCTTGATCGCGCCCTTGGCAAGACCGTCGGCAAGCACGGCCTCTGCCTTCTTGGCGTTGCCGTCCTGACGCTCGGAGTGTTCCTGCCCGTCGATCAGGTAGACCTTGGCGAGATTCACGTAGAGCTTGCCGCCGTTCTCGTCGTTGTGGAACGCACCGGCGGCGCGGCCCTTCTCGAGCAGCGCGATCGCTTCCGGATACTTCTGCGCCTGGATCAGCGAGGACGCGGCGTTCTGCATGGCCGTCGGGTCGTTCGGGTTCTTCGCCAGTTCGGCCGATGCGAGGTCGGCGGCCTTGTCGCCCTGGCCGGTCTCGGCGTAGCTGGCGGCGAGGATCTGGGTCCACGATGCCTGCGGCTTCGCATCCGGCATCGACTGCGCCTTGGTGATGGCGGCGATGGCTTCCGGATACTTCTCGAGGCGATAGTCGATATTGCCTTCGAGGCCGTAGGAGTCGGCGGTTTCCTTCTTGCCCTGATCGCGCCACTCATGCAGCGACTGCAGGGCCGGAGCGTACTGCTCGTCGGCGACGAGGAACTGGGTGTACATGTACTTCAGCTGGAAGTACGTGTCGTTCGGCATGACGCCGATGTCGAGGGCCTGCTTGAGCGTGGTGATCGCGCCCTTGATGTCGCCGTCGTTGTATTTCATGTTGGCCAGGCCCTGAAGGGCGAGCGCCTGCGCGTACTTGCTGCTCGTGCCCGAACCATCGGCGAGCGGCTGCAGGATCTGCTGCGCCTTTTCCTTGTCGCCATTGTTGGCGGCATCGAGGCCTTCGTTCAGGGCCTTCTGGTCCTTCTCGCTCTTCAGGTCGAGCTTGGGTTCCGTCCGGGTGGCATTCGGATACAGCGCCTCTTTCTTATCCTTGGGCGCACTGTCTTTCGCGACGACAGCGCCACTGGCAAGGGAAAGTGCGATCGCAGTAGCGAGCGCCATCTTGATCAAGGAACCCTGTTTCATTGACTGACCTCTGTTGAAGGAGTCGTCGCACAGTGACGTGCTCCGGGGGACTACAGAGGTTAACCCGATTCTATTCCTAAGAACAAGTCGCAGCGCCGCAAAAAATAAGAGTCAAAACAATGACTTGTTATATGAATGTTGGCGCTTACGAAATTAGACCAACTTTCGGCCCTTGAAATCGGGGTTTCCGTCCCACCTCATATCGGGTTGGGCAGGGCGAAGCGAACTTACAATTCGCGCGCGTATGGAGCAAAAAAACGCCCGGGCGCGACGCGACCGGGCGTTTTTTCCTACATGGACGTAGACCGCTGTCCGATACGTATCAGACGTCGAGGTTGGACGCCTTCAGCGCGTTCGCTTCGATGAAGTCGCGGCGCGGTTCGACGGCCTCGCCCATCAGCATCGAGAACATCTGGTCCGCGGCCACGGCGTCTTCCACACCGACCTGGAGCATACGGCGGGTTTCCGGATTCACCGTGGTCTCCCACAGCTGCTCCGGATTCATTTCACCCAGACCCTTGAATCGCTGGATGGTACGGCCCTTCTTCGCTTCGTCGAGCAACCAGGTGCGGATGTCGGAGAAGCTGAGCACGCCACGCGAACCGTTGCCGCGACGAACCACGGCGCCCGGCTGCAGCTTGAGCTCTGCCAGCTGCTGCGCGATGGACAGAATGGCGCGGAACTCGACCCCGCCGAAGAACGACTGCGGCATGATCCAGATGTGGCTGAGGCCATGCTGCATACGTTCGACTTCGATCGCCGCGCCCTGCTCGTTCAGTGCCGGGCGGAAACGCAGCGTGTAGGTCGGCTTGCCGAGACCGCTCGCGCTGAGGCGCTTGGCCAGGCCATCCAACCAGCCCTGCATGAGGGCTGCGTCAGTCCATGCTGCGTCGACCATCGGCGCATGCTCCAGCATCGCCGTGAGCGAGGCCACGTCGAAGCGATGGCTCAGGCGAGCGATCTGGTCGAGGGCCGTCTGGTAGTCGTGCAGCAGCTTCTCGAGGGCTTCGCCACCGATAGCCGGCGCACCTTCCTCCGGAAACAGGGAAGCATTGTCGACAGCGCTGGAGATGAGGTAATCGTTGAGGACGGCGTCGTCCTTGATGTACATCTCCTGCTTGCCCTGCTTCACCTTGTACAGCGGCGGCAGGCCGATGTAGACGTGGCCGCGCTGGATCAGCTCGGGCATCTGGCGGTAGAAGAAGGTGAGCAGCAGTGTGCGGATGTGGGAGCCGTCCACGTCCGCATCGGTCATGATGATGATGCGGTGGTAACGCAGCTTGTCCGGGTTGTACTCGTCCTTGCCGATGCCCGTGCCGAGCGCGGTAATCAGCGTGCCCACTTCGGCGGACGAGATCATCTTGTCGAAGCGCGCCTTCTCGACGTTGAGGATCTTTCCCTTCAACGGCAGCACGGCCTGGGTACGACGGTTACGGCCCTGCTTGGCCGAGCCACCGGCGGAGTCACCCTCGACCAGGAAGAGCTCGGACAGCGCCGGATCCTTCTCCTGGCAGTCGGCGAGCTTGCCCGGCAGACCGGCGATATCCAGGGCACCCTTGCGGCGAGTCATCTCGCGCGCCTTGCGGGCGGCGTCGCGGGCACGGGCCGCGTCCACGGCTTTGCCGGCGATGGCCTTGCTCTCGCCCGGATGCTCCAGCAGGAACGTGGCCAGCTTGTCGTTGATGACCTGCTCGACCGCGGTCTTCACTTCGCTGGAGACCAGTTTGTCCTTGGTCTGCGAGGAGAACTTCGGGTCGGGCACCTTGACCGACAGGACCGCGATCATGCCTTCGCGCATGTCGTCGCCGGACAGGGCGACCTTGGCGTTCTTGGCCAGGCCTTCCTTCTCGATGTAGTTCTGCAGCGTGCGCGTCAGCGCCGCGCGGAAACCGGTGAGGTGGGTACCACCGTCGCGCTGCGGGATGTTGTTGGTGAAGCAGAACATCGTTTCCTGGTACGCGTCCGTCCACTGCATGGCCACTTCGACCGTGATGCCTTCGCTCTCGGAGCTGAAGCTGATCACGTTGGGGTGCAGGGGATTCTTCAGTTGGGACAGATGCTGCACGAAGGACTTGATGCCGCCTTCGTAGGCGAAGATGTCCTTGCGCTCGTTGCGCTCGTCGACCAGCTCGATCGTGACACCGGAGTTGAGGAAGGCCAGCTCGCGCAGGCGTTTCGCCAGGATGTCGTAGTGGAACTCGATGTTGTTGGTGAACGTCTGCGCGCTGGGCAGGAAGCGAACCATGGTGCCGCGACGGTTGGTGTCGCCGAACACGGAGATCGGAGCCACCGGGTCGCCATGGGCGTACTCCTGGCGGTTTTCCTTGCCGTCACGCCAGATGGTCAGCCACAGCTTTTCGCTCAGGGCGTTGACCACGGAGACGCCGACGCCGTGGAGGCCGCCAGACACCTTGTACGAATTCGCATCGAACTTGCCGCCGGCGTGGAGCACGGTCATGACGACTTCCGCCGTCGACCTGCCCTCTTCCGGGTGGATTTCCACGGGAATGCCGCGGCCGTTATCGGCCACGCTGACCGAGCCATCCTGGTGGATGACGACCGTGACGTAGTCGCAATAGCCGGCCAGCGCCTCGTCGATGGCGTTATCGACGACTTCGAAGACCATGTGATGCAGACCGGTGCCATCGTCGGTGTCGCCGATGTACATGCCGGGGCGCTTACGGACGGCATCCAGTCCCTTGAGGACCTTGATGCTGCCGGAGTCGTAGGCGTTCGAATTGGTCGGATCGAGAGGTTCGTTCATGCGATGCCTGGTGATGGCGCAGGTTTCGGTCCCTGGCGGCGCGGACGCGCTGGGGACAGTCGGTCGATTATAGCAAAGCCGAGACGGCACCCTGTTCCACGTGGAACACAGTGACGGGCTGATCGATGAGGGCGGACGGGATCTCGGTTCCCGTCACAAAGACCTGGACGTCACGGCCGAGAAGCTGCGCGACGACCCACTCTTGATGGGTACGATCGAGCTCGGATGCAAGGTCGTCGAGGCAGACCACAGGCCATTCTCCGCGGATTTCCGCGTGCAACGAGGCCTGTCCCAGCAGGCACGCCAACGCGCAGAGTTTCTCCTGGCCACGAGAAAGATGTGCGCGCAGCGGAGCGTGCTCAAAGCCGACCGTGAAGTCGGCGCGATGCGGACCGACCGTGGTATGGCCACGTCCCAGGTCGCGCTGCCGGCGCTCTGCCAGCGTGGTCAGGAGGTTGGCGGCTTCGTCCCAGCCTGGTTTGTATCGGAGGGTGAATTCGCCCAACTCCGGAAGGACGTTTCCCATGAAACCCTGGATGTGAGGGAGAAGTCGGTCGATATAGTCCCGCCGGAACCCGGTTATGGCCTCTCCCGCCCCCGCGAGCTCCGATTCCCACGGTTCTATGAGACTCGATTCCACGAACACGCCTTGTCGAAGTAAGGCGTTCCGCTGCTTGAGGGCTCGCTGGTAACGACGCCACTGGCCGACGAAGGAATGTTCCACGTGGAACAGGCCCCAATCCAGATAACGACGGCGCTCGTCCGACGCTCCCGCAATCAGGTCGTGGGAGCCAGGTTCGAAACAGACCACGGCGCACTCCTGCACCAGCGCACCGAGCGAGGCTGCCGTGTCACCATCGACGCGGGCAACCCACCGGCCGCTTTCACGGCCCAGGCCGAGGCGCCGGATACGCCCATCATCCGAATGCACTTCGGCAAACACCGAGAGCGCGGCAGCGCCCCGCTTCAGCAGGACATCTCGCGAACCGGCCCGAAACGAGCGTCCGTGCGACAACAGGTAAGCCGCTTCCAGCACGCTGGTCTTGCCGGCGCCATTGGCGCCGACAAAGACGTTGATTCCCGCAGCAGGCGACAGCGTTACCCCATCCAGGCAACGAAGACCGGCAATTCTCAGCGACTCGAACTTCATGCCAAACGCGTCCCTATCCAAAACGAACGACGCCGGGGTGTCGAAGACATCCCCGGCGTCGTGGGCCGAACTCTAGCCTGCCTTGCCGTCAGAGGCGAAGCGGCATCACCACATGGCGAGCTTCATCATTGCCCTCTTCCTGAAGAAGACAGCTGGACTGAGCGTCGCGCAGGTTGATCCGCACTTTGTCACCGCGCAGCGCGCTCAACGCATCGAGCAGATAGCCCACGTTGAAACCCACGGCGAGGTCTTCGACCACGGTTTCGGCTTCGACTTCTTCCTGCGCCTCTTCCTGCTCAGGGTTGTGCGCGACGATCTTGATGCGACCCGGCGTCAGCTCGAGCTTTACACCGCGGTACTTTTCGTTCGACAGGATCGCCGCGCGCTGCAGGGCGCTTTTCAGCACATCGCGCTCGATCGTTGCCGACTTGTCCGCACCGAGCGGTATGACTGCTTCGTAATCCGGGAAACGGCCGTCGATCAGCTTCGAGGTGAACACCACGCCACCGCGACGAACGCGGAGATGGTTTCGGCCGAACTCCAGCTCCACCATGCCCTCACCCGATTCGAACAGGCCAATCAGTTCATTCACGCCCTTGCGGGGAATGATGATCTGGCGCCGAGCCGTCACCGAGCTCTCCAGCTTGGTTTCCTTCAACGCCAGGCGGTGTCCGTCGGTGGCTACGCAGCGCAGCGTGTGCTCCTGGAGATCCAGCAGCATGCCGTTGAGGTAATAGCGAACGTCCTGGTTCGCCATGGCGAAGGCCGTACGGTCCATCAGGTCGCGTAGGACTTCTTCCGGCAGCGAGACGCGTTCGACCAGCTCGATCTCGTCGACGACCGGAAACTCCGTGGCCGGCAGCGTGGCCAGCGTGAAGCGGCTGCGGCCCGCGTTCACCGCGATGCGTTCGCCGTTGAGCTTGACGTCGATCTTTGCGCCGTCGGGCAGCGCACGAACGATGTCGAACAGTTTGCGAGCCGGAATCGTGATTTCGCCATCCTGGACCGCGTCGGCGGCCGTGGTGGCGACCATCTCGACTTCGAGGTCGGTGCCGGTGAACGAGACCTCGCTACCGGAGGCGCGAACCAGAAGGTTGGCCAGTACGGGCAGGGTCTGACGACGTTCGACGACGCCTACCACTTGCTGCAGAGGTTTGAGCAGAACTTCCCTCTGGATGCTGAATTGCATGCGCCCCTTCTCCTGCTTTTAAGTTTTTAAGATTTTATAGTGGTTGTAGTAGGGCCGGTGGATATCTGGAGAAGCCTGAATTTCTATTGTTTTTCAGATGCTTACTGTTTGATATCGACTTAGCCCGACAGGCGCTTTCATGTGGGTGGCTTGTGGATAACTTCGAGGGTCAAAACCATCCTCCGTCCATCCACCTATTATCCACAGGTTCTCAGCCCGTCAATATACGGATGAGCTGTTCCCAGTCCTGACGCATGCGCACGTCCTTTTCGCAGAAACCGCGGATGGTTCGGCAGGCATGGAGCACCGTCGTATGGTCGCGACCGCCAAACGCCTCACCGATCTCCGGAAGGCTGTGGTCGGTCAGTTCCTTGGACAGCGCCATGGCTACTTGCCGGGGACGCGCCAGGGAGCGCACACGGCGTTTGGAGAGCAGATCGGACAGACGTACCTGATAGTAGTCGGCCACCATCTTCTGGATGTTGGGCACGGTGACCGCCTGTGCGTGCGTATTCAGCAGGTCGCGCAGGGTTTCCTCCGCGAAGTCGGTCGTAATCGGCTTACGGTAGAAGTTGGCCCGAGCCGCCAGCGTGTTGAGCGCGCCCTCGAGGTCGCGCACGTTGGAGCGAATGCGCTTGGCCAGCAGCATCGCCACATCTTCGGACACCTCCATGCCCTTGTCGGCTGCCTTGGACAGCAGGATCGCCGCACGCGTCTCGAAGTCCGGCGGCTCGATCGCCACCGACAAACCCCAGCCGAGGCGCGACTTGAGGCGTGGCTCGAGCTTGTCCAGTTCCTTCGGATAGCGGTCGCAGGTGAGGATGATCTGCTGCTTCGCTTCGAACAGCGCATTGAACGTGTGGAAGAACTCTTCCTGCGTGGTGTCCTTGCCGGCGAAGAACTGGATGTCGTCGATCAGCAGCGCATCCACGGTACGGAAGCGACGCTTGAACTCGTCCATGTTCTTCTGCTGCAGGGCCTTCACCATGCCGCTGACGAACTGTTCGGAGCGCAGGTAGAGCACCTTCGCGTCCGGGTTGTTCTGCATGAGCAGGTTGCCGGCCGCGTGCATGAGATGGGTCTTACCCAGGCCGGTGCCGCCATAAAGCAGCAACGGGTTGTAGGCGCGGCCCGGATTCATCGCCACCTGCATCGCGGCGGCCTTGCCCAGCTGGTTCGACTTGCCTTCGACGAAGGTGTCGAACGTGTAGTGGGGGTCGAGGTTGTGCACGTGGGGCGCTTCGGGCGCGGCCTCGCGTGCGGGGCGCGCAGGCGCCGCCGCCGGGGACGACGCGACGGGCCGTTGCGGCGCAGGTCGACCGCCGGACGAGCCGACTTCCAGACTCACCGGCACCGGATGTCCGAGCAGGTGTTCGGAGATCGTCTGGATCTGTTTCAGGTATTCGTCGCGGACCGTGTCCAGCGAGTACGGGTTCGGGGCGTAGAGATGCAGCCCGCTGGCGTCTTCCCTGGCCTGCAACGGCATTAACCAGGTCTGGACGTCCTCGGCGCTCAATTCGCCTTCAAGACGCTCGAGACAGCGCCTCCAAAGATCACTCATCGGGTATTCTTGCCACAGAAAGGGCGCTTGCGCGCGGGGTGGACGACGAAGTCTACCAGCGTTCCGCTTCTACCTCGGGGTTCGCCTGGCGGCGCCTCCGCCGTTCTTCCGCGGCCAAGCGGTTGACACACCTGCGGAATGTCGGCCATACTTTCCGGCCATATTCATTCTTCACCCGGATTAAGAGTCATGAAGCGGACTTTCCAGCCCAGCAAGCTCAAGCGCGCCCGCACCCACGGCTTCCGCGCCCGCATGGCGACGGCCGATGGTCGCAAGATCCTGAACGCGCGTCGCGCGAAGGGTCGCAAGCGCCTGATCCCGTAATAGGTTCGCCTGTCGTGCGAGCCGCAGCCCTGCCGCGTGATGCGCGGCTACGCCGCGCCGCCGACTTCGCAGCATTGCGAACTGTCAGCGGTCGCCTCGGCGGCCGCTGTTTTCTTTTGCGCTTCGGAAACAACGACGTCGACACGGCGAGGCTTGGCCTGGCCATCTCCAAGCGCTGTTCCAAGCGCGCGGTCGACCGTAACCGGATCAAGCGCCTGGCGCGTGAGGCGTTTCGCCGTGCGCGCATCGCCCTCCCCCATGTCGACATTCTTGTCATGGCGCGCGACAGCGCGGTCAAAGAGACCGGCGAAGCCTTGCTGGCCGAACTCGACATGCTCCTGCGCAAGGTCCGGCCGTTGAAGCGCGAAGGCGCCGACGGCACAATCGCGCGTTGACCTTCTTCTCACCGTCGTCCCCGCCTCTCCCGGCCAGCTGGTCGAGGCGTCATCCGGATCTGGCCCTGCAATGAATCAAACGCGCACGCTCCTCTTCTTCGCGCTCATGTTCGTGGCGTATCTCTTGTGGACCGAGTGGGAGAAGGACTACGTCCACCCGCCCGCTCCTCCTGCGCCCACCGGCCAGACCACGGCTGGACAGCCTGGCGCCGATGCGGCCGTGCCGGGTGCGACGAGCCCCGCTGGCGTGCCGAACGAATCCGCGACCCCGGCCGACGGCAAGGCCGAGCTGATCACGCTGTCCAACGACCTGCTCCGCCTGACCATCGACACCCGTGGCGGCAGCATCGTCCGTTCGGAACTGCTGGCCTACCCGACCGAGCCGGAAACCAAGAAGAATCCGCATTCGCCGCCGGTCCGCCTGCTCGACGACGAAGGCGCGCATTTCTTCGCCGCCCAGGATGGCCTGGTCAGCAACACCGGCGCCGCGCCTGACCATCGTGCGCTGTTCCACGCCGAGAAGACCGAGAACGTTCTCGCCGATGGCCAGAAGTCGGTCAGCGTCGACCTGACCTGGACCGACCCGTCGGGCGTTAAGGTGGTCAAGCGCTACACCCTGAAGCGCACCGACTACGTGGTCGACCTCGACCAGCGCATCGAGAACGGTTCGAGCGCCGTGTGGAATGGCAACGCCTACCACCAGCTGCAGCGCGTGCCGGCTGAGAAGGTCAACTGGTTCAAGGCGTATACGGACCCCGCGCAGCACAGCTTCTTCGGTGCCGCGTGGTACAGCCCGGAAAGCAAGTTCGAGTCGCTGCCCTTCGTCGACTTCGCCAAGAAGCCGCTCAACCGCCAGATCACCGGTGGCTGGGTGAGCATGTTGCAGCATTACTTCTTCGTCGCCTGGATTCCCCCGGCGAACGAGGCAGTGACCTATAGCAGCAACATCGTCGACCCGAACTCCGCGACGCCGCGCTACCTCGTGCGCGCCTTCGGTCCAGCCATCCAGGTCGCCCCCGGCCAGTCGGCCGACAGCGTCGCGCGCCTGTATATCGGTCCGAAGCTGCAGGGCACGCTCGACGTCATCGCGCCGGGCCTCGAACTGACCAGCAACTACGGCTGGTTCACCATCATCGCCCAGCCGCTGCACTGGCTGCTTTCGCAGCTGCATGCGATCAGCGGCAACTGGGGCGTTGCGATCATCCTGCTCGTGCTGCTGATCAAGGCCGCGCTGTACAAGCTCACCGATGCGCAGTTCCGCTCCGGTGCGCGCATGCGCAAACTGCAGCCGCGCGTCGCCGCGCTCAAGGAGCGTTACGGCGACGATCGCATGAAGATGCAGCAGGCGATGATGGAGCTGTACAAGAAGGAGAAGGTGAATCCGATGGCGGGCTGCCTGCCCATCCTGATCACCTTCCCGATCTTCATCGGCCTGCTTCGCGTGCTGTCGGAATCCATCGAGCTGCGCCACGCGCCCTTCTTCGGCTGGATCCACGATCTGTCCGCGCCGGATCCCTTCTACGTGCTGCCGGTGCTGTACTTCATCGTGACGCTGCTCACCCAGCGCATGATGCCGACCGCCGGCATGGATCCGACGCAGGCCAAGATGATGAAGGTGATGCCGCTGATCTTCGGCGTCTTCTTCGCCTTCTTCCCGTCGGGTCTCGTGCTCTACTGGACGATCAACGGCGCGACCAGCCTGCTCCAGCAGTGGTACATCAACCGCAGCGTCGACCGGGCCGAGATCAAGGCCAAGACCGCCTGAAGGAAATGACACACGGCGCCGACACCATCGCAGCCATCGCCACCGGCGCGGGCGCGGCCGGGGTCGGCGCCGTTCGTGTGTCGGGGCCCCTGGTTCCCGCTATCGCCATGGCTTTCCTCGGTCGCGAGCCGACACCGCGGCATGCGCACTTCGCCGCGTTTCGCGACGGTCGTGCCGAGCTGATCGATCGCGGCATCCTGCTGCACTTTCCTGGTCCCGCGTCGTACACCGGCGAGCATGTGCTCGAGTTGCAAGGGCATGGCAGTGCCGTGCTTCTCGACGCCCTGCTTCGTCGTTGCATCGAACTCGGCGCGCGGCTCGCGCGCCCGGGCGAGTTCACCGAACGCGCCTTCCTCAACGGGAAACTCGATCTCGCCCAGGCGGAGGCCGTGGCCGACGTCGTTGCCGCCACGTCGGAGGCGAGTGCCCGCGCCGCGCTGCGCTCGATGGAAGGTGTCTTCTCGGCCCGCGTCGACGATCTTCTCGCCGAGATGATCGCGCTACGTGTGCATATCGAAGCGGCGATCGACTTTCCGGAAGAGGAGATCGATTTCCTTGCGGACCCGGCGATCGGCCAACAGCTCGCCTCACTGCGTACGAACCTCGACACCTTGCTCGTCGAAACGCGTCGAGGGGTTCGTCTCAACGATGGCATCACCGTCGCGATCGTCGGTCGTCCCAATGCCGGCAAGTCCAGCTTGATGAACGCACTCGCGGGACAGGAGCGCGCCATCGTGACCGACATCGCCGGTACGACGCGTGACGTGTTGCGGGAGTCGATCAGCATCGACGGCGTCACACTCGAACTGGCGGACACCGCGGGTCTTCGTGAATCGTCCGATGTCGTCGAACGCGAAGGTATACGACGAGCCCGCGCTCAGCTGGAGCGCTGCGACGTTGCCTTGCTGGTGACCGACGCCGAGCACGCGTCGTCCGACCTCGCCTTCTTCGAAGGTACACCCGCGCACGCTTCGCGCGTCGTCATCGTCAACAAGATCGACCTGGCGCGCACGGCCGCCCATGGCGAGGTGCGCGATGGGTACGCCACGCTATGGGTGTCGGCTCTCACCGGCGAGGGACTGGAGGCGCTGCGCACGATGTTGAAAGCGCTCGCCACGGCCGGTGCCGGCGATGGCGCCTTCAGCGCGCGTCGTCGGCACGTCGTCGCGCTCGAGTCGGTCCGCGAGCATCTGCTGCGTACGGCGGATGCCTTGCATGGCTCGCACGCCGGGGAGCTGGCGGCGGAAGAGCTGCGTCACGCCCAGCAGGCGCTGGGCGAGATCACCGGAACCTACTCGTCCGACGATCTACTCGGCGCGATCTTCAGTTCGTTCTGTATCGGCAAGTAGACCGCGGACGACGAATGGCAATCAGCAATCAAACGCCAGCGATACGCCTTAAGCGTTCGAGCACGATCGCCAGTCTTTCTACATGATCTTCACTCGGATGAAAGTGGCGGACGATGTTCGACGTGAATTGCGGATTCCCCAGCATGCCATCGATTTCGTCGCGAATGAATTCGGAAACGCCAGGTACTTCGGCATCGATCTCATCGGCCAGTTCCGCTCTGCCGTCGACGAGGTTCACGATATCTTCGATGTCGTGATGCATGAAATCGCCACCCCCGCGCCCATGAAATGACGTGATCTTTGTCGCCAGGAATAACGGTGCCGAGATGTGTCGAAGGTTCACCCCATTAGGAAGGCGTGTGGTCAAGGGCCGCCTTGCCGCATCTTCGTACCACTCGTTTGAGAACCCCAGAACATTTTCCTCGGTTGACATCACGTCCAGCACCAGCTCGCCTTTCGTGAAGCGGCAGATCACATCGCTGTTCTCATTATCACGAAAGCCAAGGTCGACGAGGCGATCCCGAAGATCGTAGTACTGGACCTTCGTGGTCACCTCGGCCACGACGTCAACATCGATCGTCTGTCTGATAGGAGGACGGGACCCGTCGGTGATCAAAAGGCCCACGGCACATCCACCAACAAGCACAAGTTCATTCATCAGGTCGCCCAGCGACGCCGCTACTAACTGGACTACCAAGAGATTGGGATCATTGTCGATCAAAGTAGGAGCTTCCTCAGTTCCACCGTCGCTATCTCTCTTTCGCGCGCGGCCCCAATGCGCAGGGCATCGACAAGCGTCAGGATGTCGTAGAGCTTTGGGTCAGCCAGACTGGCGGCGGGAACGGACTTGAAAAGTGGAACCAAGCTCGCGCCACGACGACTCCCCGTCGAGTGGGGCCACACGAACACATCCGCACCTTCCGAAAAGTACCTGGCAAGTGTTGGGCCGCCACCGGCGGTCGGAATGCCTCGCACGTCTGGACCTATTACTGCCGGGAAAGCTACGCGCACGCCTCCGATGAGAAAATCGAACGTTATCTGACCATCGACGAGAATCGTTCCAGAGTCCGCGCGGAGGAGCCCGGATTGAGTTGCTCTTTGCACCGCCGCGTGGACCTCTGAAGCGGACATCTCCAGCTGTTCGGCCAGGGCCGCATAGGGCAAGGACACACCCCTGGTGCACTGAAGTTTCAGGGCGACCAGAAGGTCCTGGGGTTTTAACGAAGGTTGCTTAAGAGCCATGCGGATGAAGGTACACGAAGCATTCACTATTCGCAAATGGCGAATACTTGGTAGAAATAGCACCGATGTTTGTAAGTGACTGACAAAAATGCGATACATTTATACTTCTAAAGCGGATCAACGTATACTATATTAAGTATTAGAATGAGTAAGCGGAGTAGGCCATGCAAGCTTCCACACGCAAGAAAAGTCCAAGATCGCCGTCCGTCGCCTTGGATGAGGCGTTGGAGCGTGCTCTCCGAGCCTACGACAGAGATCGGCTGCACGCCGCTCCTACCGAAGTATTTGCGCAGAACGTCGGGTATAAAGGCGCAAACAACGGAGCAGCCCTAGGAGTCCTGGCCTCGCTTCGGTATTACGGACTTGCGGAACGCCCCTCGGAGGGAATGTTGGCGTTGACGAAGGCTGTTGAGGACTACAGGTTTGCTCCTGAAGAGCACATGCGACAGTCGCTACTCAAGACCTTCCTGAGATCCCCGCCCTTGTATGACGAGCTGCTCTCGAAGTACGCAACAGGATTGCCATCCGATGCAAACCTCCGGTACGAACTCATCCAGCGGGGCTTCTCGCCATCAGGCGCAGAATCTGCGCTGACGGCGTTCAAGCGATCGGTTGAGTTCGCCGGGTACTTCGACCACGAGCGCGAAAGAGACGCCGCGATGGCGCAGATGAATCAACTCGCTGGCTGGCCTGAAAGCAATGCAGCCGCGCAGTTTCAACCCGTGACGGGCGGAAGAGGCGATGACTTGGCCGCCCCTACTCGCGACGCCGACACCCCGAGTGCAGAAGAAAATGACCGTATCCCGGTCAGGCTCCCCGGTGGGCGGCGCGCTTGGCTGATCATCCCCAGTCCGTTCTATGAAGCGGATAAGAGCCGCCTAAAGGCCCAGATCGACCTCCTACTAACGGAAGAAGACGGAGCCTGAAAGGCTGCACCTGATACGCGACAACGCCCACTCGCTTAAATCGACCCGCTTATGGTCGGGTCATGCCACGCGTCGCTGCCGTCATGGGCTTCCGCGGGTGGTAAGGCGAAACGCACGAATCCACGACGGGATGCAGTGAGGCTCAGCAAGCCTCGGCGGTGGCTCCGGAGATCGTCCGCCTTTCGGCGGCGATCGCCGCCGCCCAGATACCGAGCCCGGCGACCGCCAGGAGGCTGCCGACCCAACCCGGAGACGTCCAGCCGTAACCGCCGGCAATGGCGAGGCCGCCGAGATAGGGGCCAAGCGCGTTCGCCGTATTGAAGGCGGAATGGTTGAGCGAAGCGGCAAGCCCCTGCGCATCGCCCGCGACATCCATCAGTCGCGTTTGCAACACGGTACCCAGCGCGCCGCCGATACCGATGCAGAACACATCCAGGCTCAGCAGCCAGATGTTTCCCGCGGTAAACGGGAACAGCGCGAGGATCGCCATGCTCCACACCAGCAGGACCCCGGCGGTACGCATCAGCGCGCGATCGGCGAAGACGGGAACGACCATGTTGCCGATCGTCATGCCCACGCCGAACACGCCCATCACCCAGGGCACCGAGGACAACGGCATCTTCGTCACGCTGATCAGGATGTCCGCCAGATAGGTATAGACCGCAAACATGCCGCCGAAGCCGATCGCCCCGATGGCGAGCGTGTACCAGACCTGCGCTCGCTTCAGCGCGCCGAGTTCGCGCAGCGGACTCGCCTTGGCATCGGCTGGCGTATCGGGCGCGAAGATAGCGACGGCGGTGATCGTCAACACGCCGAGCACGGCGACCAGCGCGAACGCCCAGCGCCAACCCACCGCCTGGCCCAGCCAGCTGGCAAGCGGCACGCCGACGATCGTGGCGACGGTCAGGCCGAGGAACATCTGGCCCACCGCGCGCGTCCGGCGGTTCGCCGGCACCAGCGACGAAGCCACCAGGGCGGCCACACCGAAGTACGCGCCGTGGGGCAGGCCGGCGAGGAAGCGGAAGACGAGCATCCAGTGGTAGTTCGGCGACAGGCCGGTCAGGCCGTTGAAGACCGTGAACATCGCCATGAGGATAAGCAGCAACCGGCGACGCGGCACGCGTGCACCGAGCACCGTCATCACCGGGGCGCCGACGACGACGCCAAGCGCGTAGGCGCTGATCGCATGGCCTGCGGTCGGCGCGTCGATGCCCAGGCCCTGCGCGAACAGCGGCAGCATGCTCATCGAGGCGAACTCGGTCGTGCCGATGGCGAAGCCGCCGACGGCCAGGGCGAGGATCACCAGACCGACGTGCGGCGCGCGAACGGGCGGGGTGCCCGGGTCTGTAACGGGAGCGGCTGTGGACATGCGAGGCTCGGGGACGTGAGGGGCCGCCGCGCTTGGTGCGCTGCAGCATGAGTCTAGGATACGCCGTGCCCGGCCTTCGACCAAGGCCGGCCGGCGCGTCAGGTGCCGTCGTCGTCGCGGATCAGGTCGATGAAGGCTCGCAGCGCCGAGGTGACGCGCCGCTGTCGCGGGTAATAAAGCATGAAACCCGGGTACGGCGGGCACCAGTCCTCCAGCACACGGACCAGCCGCCCCTCCCGGATAAAGTCGGTCACCTGGTCCTCGAGCACGAAGGTCAGGCCGACCCCGGTCAGCGCCACGTCCAGCGACAGCCGGAAATCTGCGAAGGTGAGCCGGCCCGGCACGTCGACATCGAGCTTGCGCCCGGCCTGCTCGAACTCCCACTTGTAGATACGCCCGCTGGGGAAGCGGAAGCGAATGCACTCGTGGTGCATCAGGTCATTGGGGTGCAACGGCGTGCCATGGGCGGCGAGGTAGCCAGGGGTGGCCACGCAGACGCTGCGGTGAGGGCCGCCGATCGGCACGGCGATCATGTCTTCGGGCACCTGCTCGAGGAAGCGGATGCCGGCGTCGAATCCGGAGGCGACGATGTCGATCAGGCCATCGTTATCCACGGCTTCGAAGCGTACGTCCGGATAGGCCGCGAGGAACCGCGGCAGTAACGGTGGCAGGATCAACTGGGCGGTGATCCTCGGCATGTTGATCCGCAGCGTGCCGGACGGGGCCGCGCGAAAGTCGTTCATTTCCTCCAGCGCGTCGCCGACATCGCGCAGGGCCGGCTCCAGTCGCTCGAGCAGCCGCTGCCCGGCCTCGGTAAGCGAAACGCTCCGGGTGGTGCGGTGGAACAGCATGACGCCGAGCCGCTCCTCGAGCCCGCGGATGGCATAGCTGATGGCCGAGGTGGAAAGGGTCAGCTCGGCCCCCGCCTTGCGGAAGCTGGCGTGGCGCGCGACGGCGGCGAAGGCGGCCAGGTGAGAAAGGTTGTCGGGGCGCATGATTGTGCAGGATACCTCAACAGCTCATCGCGGAATCCCCGTTGGCGGGGCCAATCCCGCCGACGTATTGTTGTGGACTACCGATCAAAACCCACAACGATAAGGATTGGCTCCCATGATCGAAGTCCGCGGATATGCCGCCAAAAGCGCAACGACCCCCCTCGTTCCGTTCACCTTCCAGCGCCGCGAGCCGGGCGAGCACGACGTCCGTATCGAGATCCTCTACAGCGGCGTCTGCCATTCCGACCTGCACCAGGCCAAGGGCGACTGGGGTAACTCCACCTTCCCGATGGTCCCCGGTCACGAGATCGTCGGCCGCGTCGTCGCCGTCGGCTCGGCGGTGAAGAAGTTCAAGGTCGGCGACTTCGCCGGCGTGGGCTGCATGGTCGACTCCTGCCGTACCTGTGAATCCTGCAAGCAGGATCTCGAGCAGTACTGCCTGACCCACACCAGCTTCACCTACAACGGCACCGAGCAGGACAAGACCACGGTGACCCAGGGCGGCTACTCGACCGAGATCGTCGTCGAAGAGCGTTTCGTGGTGAAGATCTCCGAAAAGCTCGACCTCAAGGCCACGGCTCCGCTGCTTTGCGCCGGTATCACCACCTACTCCCCGCTGCGTCACTGGAAGGTCGGCAAGGGCCAGAAGGTCGGCGTCATCGGTCTGGGCGGTCTCGGCCACATGGGCGTGAAGTTCGCCAAGGCCATGGGCGCGCACGTCACGATGATCACCACTTCCGCATCGAAGGGCGAAGACGCCAAGCGCCTCGGCGCTGACGCCGTATTGCTTTCCACCGACGCAGAAGCGATGGCGGCCCAGGCTGCCAGCTTCGACTTCCTGCTCAACACGGTGCCGGTGTCGCACGACATCAATCCGTACACCAACCTGCTCAAGCTCGACGGCACCATGGTGCTGGTCGGTGCGCTCACGCCGCTCGACGGCGTCATCGGTGGCAGCCTGATGCTCCCGCGTCGCACGATCGCCGGTTCGGCTATCGGCGGCATGGCCGAGACCCAGGAAATGATGGACTTCTGCGCCGAGCACAACATCGTCTCGGACATCGAAGTGGTCGACATGGCTTCGATCAACGAGACCTATGTGCGCCTGGCGAAGAACGACGTGCGCTATCGCTTCGTGATCGACATGGCGACGATGCCGGCGTGATGGATGTCAGACATCGCAGCATGAGGTAGCACCCATCGCCGGCACAGCCGGCTCCCACAAGGGCGGTCGATCGCACTTGTGGGAGTCTGCGTCATAGGCTTATGAGAGCCTCCGTCATGCGTTTGTGGGAGTCTGCGTCATACGCTTGTGGGAGCCTCCGTCATACGCTTGTGGGAGCCTGCCTCTTAAGCCTTTTTGGGATCTGCCTCGTATCGGCGCCGGCTCGGTATGAGGCTCGCTTTATGTGGGAGCCGGGTTTTTTATGTGGGAGCCGGCTTTGCCGGCGATAGCGCGAAGGTGCACCAGGACGCACCACGCGTGGACCGAACCGCCGGAGCGCATCATCGCCGCGGCGCAAGATCAAGCCGATCGTCGCTTCGACGCCCGGCGAACCGACGCAGAAGTTCGCGATCCCGACCTGCGCGTGATTCGCGGAGGCGGCCGACTCAGGCCGGCATGACCAGATGCATCGGCGTTTCGCTCAACGGCTTGCCGGTGCACTGGTCGATCACCACCGCCTTGATCGGCTCGCCCGTCTCGTCGTTCACCAGTCGGCTCATGGCTTGGCCGCCACCGTTATAGGTGCGGCCCCACTCGCCCATCGCCGCCATGATCGGGATGAAGTCGCGCCCGGCCTGGGTGAGCACGTATTCGTCGCGCGGCGGGCGCTCGCTGTAGCGGCGCTTCTCCAAGACGCCGGCTTCGGTCAGGGCTTTTAATCGACGGGACAGGATGTTCGGCGCAATGCCGAGGCTGGTCCGGAACTGGTCGAACTGACTCATGCCCCTGCTGGCATCCCGAAGGATCAGCACGCTCCAGGTATCGCCCACGAAGGCGAGGCCACGGGAGATGGCACAGGTGCCGGAAGAAAGTTTGTCGGTATCCATTGCATTATGATACCGACGTCACTATCGTATGGCAACCTAGTTACTATCTTTTTGCTACCAACCCATCCGGAGAGACTCCATGAGCACTGAAAACAAAGGCACCGCCATCGTTACGGGCGCTTCCTCGGGTATCGGCGAGGTCTACGCGGAGCGTCTCGCCGCCCGTGGCTACGACCTGATCCTGGTCGCCCGCCGCCTCGACCGTCTCGACGCCCTGGCCAAGTCCATCGGCGAGAAAACCGGCCGCAAGGTCGAGACCCTCAAGGCCGACCTGACCCAGAAGGCGGACGTCGCCCTGGTCGAGAAGCGCCTGAAGGAAGACGCCTCGATCACCCTGCTGGTGAACAACGCAGGCATCTCGCTCGAAGGCAGCATCCTCGACAACGACACCGCGGCCATCGAGCAACTGATCGCGATCAATATCACCGCACCGACCGTGCTCTCCGCCGCCGCGGGCAAGGTCTTCAAGGCCCGCGACCAGGGCGGCATCATCAACATCGCCTCGGTACTGGCATTCGCCCCCGACCTGTTCGACGGCATCTACAGTGGCTCCAAGGCGCATGTGGTCAATATCACCCTGGGCCTCGCCGCCCAGTTGAAGGGGACGAAGGTCCGCGCGCAGGCCGTGCTGCCGGGCGCTACTCGCTCCGAAATCTGGGAGAAGTCGGGTAAGGACGTCGACGCCCTGCTGCCGGGCATGGTCATGGAAACGGCCGACCTGGTCGACGCGGGCCTCCTCGGCTTCGATCGTGGCGAAGTCATCACCATCCCGCCGCTCGCGGACGAGGGCCAGTACCTGGCCTATGACGCCGCTCGCCTGGCGATGGCGCCGAACCTGTCGCGCAAGGACGTGGCACCGCGCTACCGCGTGTAACCGCCGCCGCGTCGGATCGACGCGTGTGACGATGGCCGACCGGGCCGCTCATCCAGGCCCGATCGGCATGCTTTTCAGTGTGAACAGCGGCTTATCCCACCTTCACACATCGACTCGCACGAATGCGCGCTAAACTACGGGGCTCGCTCGATTCTCTTGCGGTTCGGCATGCCCTCTTTCGTTTTCGGCGCCTTCGGGCTGTCCACGCTCTGGTTACTTCCCCTGCTCTGGCGCATCGGCGCCGCGCTGGTCCGTCGGCGCTCCCCGCCCACGGTCGGGCCGGGCGCGATTCGCTTCTGGTCGGGGTTTGTCATGGTCTTGCTTGCGAGCACGACGCTCGAAGGCATCGTCATAGCCCATTACACGGACGATCCTGCCGTCGGCGGCGTGATCTGTCGTTGGCTTGCTTTGGCGTTCGGCAACTTCCCCGGTGCGGCACTGACCTCACTCGTCGCGGTGGTCGCCATCGTCGTCGCGTTGCCCTGGTATCTGGGTGTGTCGTGGGCCTCGGCCGTCGTACGACTGAACGGATTCCTTGAGCCGATGGGCGCGCTCGCCATCGAGGGCACGCGCCGGCTCATGAGCCGTACGGCATCGCGCGCCACCGGTCGCCGCCCCGCGTCCGCCGTCCGCCGCGCGGATCGCGTGCCCGCTGCGCGTCGTCGGGCCAAAGCCCCGACGGCGACGCCACCCAAACCTTCGCCAACCGCCAAGCCGGTGAACGCTGCCCGGCAGAACGATCCCGTGCGTCCCTCGGTTTCGACATCCGTGCCGCCTCGCCATCGTGCGCGGCCCGATACCGTGATCCGCGAACCGTGGCTCGCACCCCGCGCCCTCGCCGCCGCGTCCGGTCCGGCTCGCGCCGAGGAACACTCCTACAGTGCCTTGCGTCGCGCCGAGGAGGAGCGAATGCCCGTCGAGCAGCCGGCGGCCGTCGTCGACGAGCCGTCGCCGGCCGCAGCCGCGCCACCTGTCGACGTAGCGCTGCCGACGCCCGTCGTCCCACCGGTTGCACCGGTCTCGCGCTTCGCCGTGGCCGCCAACGATGAAGTGCCGGTCGAGCCGATTCGCGGCATCACGCTGACACCGGTGCGGCCACTACGCAGCAGCACGGCGGTCAGTGCGGTCGGCCTTCCTCCGCTCGGCTTGCTCGCCGCCGCGCCCCCCTTGCACACGACGCTGGCAATCTCCGAACAGGAACTCCGCGACACCGGCGACCTGATCGAGCAGCGCCTGCGCGAGTTCAAGGTGCCGGTGCAGGTGGTCGGCGCCTCGGCCGGTCCGGTGATTACGCGTTACGAGGTCGAGCCCGCCGTCGGCGTGCGTGGCAACCAGATCGTCGCGTTGATGAAGGATCTCGCGCGCGGCCTCGGGCGCACCACCATCCGCGTGGTCGAGACGATTCCGGGCAAGACCTGCATGGGCCTGGAGCTACCGAACGAGCAGCGCCAGATGATCGCGCTGTCGGAGATCCTCGACTCCGCGGAATACCGCGAGTCGGATTCGCTGCTGACGCTGGCCATGGGCAAGGGCATCACCGGCGAGCCGGTCGTCGCCGATCTGGCCAAGGCCCCGCACATGCTCGTGGCCGGCACCACCGGTTCGGGTAAGTCGGTCGCCGTCAACGCGATGATCCTGTCGATGCTCTATAAGGCCACGCCTGAAGACGTCCGCATGATCATGATCGACCCGAAGATGCTCGAGCTCTCGGTCTATGAAGGTATCCCGCATCTGCTGGCGCCGGTCGTCACCGACATGAAGCTCGCGGCGAACGCGCTGAACTGGTGCGTGGCCGAAATGGAAAACCGCTACCGCGTGATGTCCGACCTGCGCGTACGCAACCTCGCCGGCTTCAACCAGAAGGTGCGCGAGGCGCGCGCCGCCGGCAAGCCGCTGTTCAATCCGTTCCCGGCGCACCCCGAAGTACCGGAACACCTGGATACCTTGCCGATGATCGTCGTGATCATCGACGAGCTCGCCGACCTGATGATGGTCGCCGGCAAGAAGATCGAGGAGCTGATCGCGCGGTTGGCGCAGAAGGCACGTGCGGCGGGTATCCATCTGATCCTTGCGACGCAGCGTCCGTCGGTCGATGTCATCACCGGTCTGATCAAGGCGAACATCCCGACGCGCGTGGCCTTCCAGGTGTCGTCCAAGATCGACTCGCGCACCATCCTCGATCAGATGGGTGCCGAGAGCCTGCTCGGCCAGGGCGACATGCTGTTCCTGCCGCCAGGCACAGGCTATCCACAGCGCATCCACGGCGCCTTCGTAGCCGACGAGGAGGTGCATCGGATCGTCGCCTGGCTCAAGCAGTTCGGTGAGCCGGACTATAAGGACGAGATCCTCGCGGGGCCACCGAGCGAGGCCGCCGATGGCGAGTTGGGCGAAGACGGCGTCGATGCCGAACTGGACCCGCTGTACGACGAAGCGGCCGCCTTCGTGCTGCGCTCGCGGCGCGCGTCCATCTCCTTCGTGCAGCGGCAGTTCCGTATCGGCTACAACCGCGCGGCGCGTCTGGTCGAGGCAATGGAAGCCGCAGGCCTGGTGTCGTCGATGGGCATCAACGGCCAGCGCGAGGTCATCGCGCCAGGGCCTTCGGACTAAGCCGGGGCCCCTCTGCCCGGTGCAAAAAAAAGGCCGGGCCATCGTCGGATGGCCCGGCCTTTTTGCAGGTGGTGCTTATTCCTTGGTCAGGAGCTTCAGCGGTACCGCGATGGACTTATCGACCGGCTGCTTGTCGATCAGTTTCTTCGCGGTCTCGACACCGAGCTTGCCGATCTCTTCCGGCTGCTGGGCGACCGTGGCGGCCATGGCGCCGCTCTGCACGGCGGTCTTGCCGTCCGGCGTGCCGTCGAAGCCGACGACGAGGATCTTCTTGTTCTTGCCGGCCAGGGCCTGCACCGCGCCGAGCGCCATTTCGTCGTTCTGGGCGAAGATCGCCTGGACGTCGTTGTTACCCTGGAGCAGGTTCTCGCTGACCGAGAGGCCCTGCGCACGGTCGAAGTTCGCCGGCTGTTGCGCGACGACCTTCATGCCGGTCGTGGCGACCTCGTCGTCGAAGCCCTTGCCGCGCTCACGTGCCGCCGAGGTGCCGGCGACGCCCTGCAGTTCGATGATGTTGCCCTTGCCGTTGAGCTGCTTGGCGAGGAAGTCGGCAGCCATCTTGCCACCGGCGATGTTGTCCGAGGCGATGTGCGAGGCGACTTCGGCACCGTCGACGCCGCGGTCCAGCGTGATCACCGGGATGTTGGCACGCTGTGCGGACTGCACGGCACCGGCGAGGGCCGAGGAATCGGTCGGGTTGAGCAGGATGACCGAGACGCGCTTCTGGATCAGGTCTTCGACGCTGGAGATCTGGCGAGCCGGATCGTCCTGTGCATCGACAACCACCAGCTGTACGCCGGCGTCCTTGGCGGCTTTCTGGGCGCCGTCCTTCAGTTCGACGAAGAACGGGTTGTTCTGCGTCGACAGGGCGAGGCCAATCACCGGCGTTCCGGAAGCGGCGGCACCGCCAGCCGTCGAAGCGGCCGCCGGCGTCGATTCGCCCGGGCCCTGCTGCGAACAGGCGGCGAGCAGCGTTGCCGCTGCGGCGGCCAGGAATGTGAGCTTACGCATGGTGTGTTTCCCTCGTTTTGTTTTTACTGCCGCCTGTCGAGCAGGACGGCGATCAGGATGACGATGCCCTTCACCACCTGCTGGTAGAAAGAGCTTACGCCGAGCAGATTGAGACCGTTATTCAGGAAGCCGATCAGGAGCGCGCCGATCAGGGTGCCGAACAGCCAGCCGCGGCCACCGGCCAGGCTGGTGCCGCCGAGCACTACCGCGGCGATCGCGTCCAGTTCGTAGCCTGCGCCGGCCGTCGCCTGCGCGGAGTACAGGCGTGAGGTAAGCACGACGCCTGCGAATGCGGAGAGAAGGCCGGACAAGCCGTAGATGCCGAGCTTCATCGGCGAAATGCGCACGCCGGAAAGACGGGCCGCCTCTTCGTTGCCGCCGATCGCGACGACGTGGCGGCCGAACACCGTGCCGCGAAGCAGGAAGCCGCAGAGGATGAAGGCGACGGCCATCCAGATCACCGGCAGCGGAATCAGGTTGGCGATGTAGCCGCCACCGAGCATGGCGAAGCCGGGATTGGTCACCGGGATCGGGCTGCCTTGCGTGTAAGACAGGGTCAGGCCGCGCAGCAGCGTGACCGTGCCCAGGGTCGCGATGAACGGTGCCACCTTGCCCCACGAAACCAGCGCGCCATTGACCATGCCAAGCACGAGGCCGAGACCGAGACCCGCGCCGACGGAAAGCACCATGCCGTGACCGGCCGCCATCAGGCCCGCGGTGATCGCGCCGGTAAAGGCGAGGATCGCGCCGACGGAAAGGTCGATGCCGCCGGAAAGAATAACGAAGGTCATGCCGAACGCGATCAACGCATTGATCGACACCTGGCGCAGCACGGTGAGCAGGTTGCCCGTGGTCAGGAAGTCCGGACTCAGCACCGACAGCACGATGAAGAGCAGCAGCAGTCCGATCACCGAGCCGAGGCGCTGGAACAGCGTCTTGGCCTGGCTCCAGTTGAGTTGAAGCGTCATGTCAGTGGCCTCCGGTCGCGGCGGTCATCACGGTTTCCTGGGTGGCTCCGTGGGCTTCGAGCAGGGCCGTCGCACGCCCCTCGTGCATCACCAGGATGCGATCGCTCATGGCGAGCACCTCCGGCAGTTCGGAGGAAATCATGAGAATGGCCACGCCCTGCTCCGCGAGTTGATTGATGATGTGGTAGATCTCGGCCTTGCCGCCGACGTCGACGCCGCGCGTGGGCTCGTCGAGGATGAGCACGCGCGGCTTGAGTGCCAGCCACTTGGCCAGCACGACTTTCTGTTGGTTGCCGCCCGATAGCGCGCTCACATTGAGCTCCATGTCGCGCGTGCGGATCTTCAGCGCGTCGATCAGGCCACGCGTCTGTGTCTTCTCGCCGCCGCGATCGACCAGGCCGATATGCGCGGGCACGCGAGGCAGGCTGATGTTCTCGCGCAGGCTGAGGTCGAGCACCAACCCCTGCGCCTTGCGGTCCTCGGTGAGAAAGCCGAAGCCGGCGTGGATCGCCTGGTTGGGATTGGTCGCGGTCACGACTTCGCCGTCGAGCAGCACGCGGCCGGCCGAGGGTTTGTCCAGACCGAACAGCAGCCGCGCCAGTTCGGTGCGCCCCGCACCGAGCAGGCCGGAGACGCCGAGCACTTCACCCGAACGCAGGTCGAAGCTCACGTCCTTCACCATGCCGCCGCTGATGTGTTCCACCTGCAGGCGGACCTTGCCCGGCGTGGAAGTGCGCGACGGGAAGCGCGCCTCGAGCGTACGGCCGACCATCATCTTCACTACTTCGTCGAAGGCCAGTCCGGGTACCGGACGTGTACCGACGAACTTGCCGTCGCGCAGGATCGAGATGCGGTCGCAGATGGCGAAGATCTCTTCCATGCGATGCGAGACGTAGACGATGCCGGTACCCTTCTCGCGTAGCGCGCGAATCAGCTTGAACAGCGTGGTCGTCTCGTGTTCGGTCAACGCCGCGGTCGGCTCGTCCATGATCAGCACGCGCGCGTTCTGGCCGAGCGCGCGGGCGATCTCGACCATCTGTTGCGTGCCGACGGAAAGGCGTTCGACGCGGGTATCCGGATCGAGTCTCTCCATGCCCACCTGGGCCAGCCACTCCATCGCCTTCTTCGTCATCGCCTTGCGATCGAGCAGGCCGAAGCGCTGGATCTCGCGGCCGAGGAACAGGTTGTCCGCGATGCTCAGCGCCGGGATCAGGTTGAGTTCCTGATGGATGATCGCGATGCCGTACTTCTCGGCATCGGCTGGCGTGGTGATCGAGACGGGCTGGCCGTCCACCTTGATCGTGCCGGAGTCCGGCGCATAGATCCCCGTGAGGATCTTCATCAGGGTGGACTTGCCGGCACCGTTCTCACCCATCAGGGCGTGCACTTCGCCGGCGACCAGCTCGAAGTCCACGCCTTCGAGCACTTTCACCGGGCCGAAGGCCTTGTGGATGTCGTGCATGCTGACGAGCGGCGCGGCCATCAGAAGGTCACGCCCGCATGCAGGATCACGTTGGCATACGGCACGGTTTCGCCGGTGCGGACCACGGCGACGGCACGGGCGCTGAGTCGCTTGAACTCGTCATGCGAGATTCGCTCGACAGCCAGGCCCTCGTTCTCCAGCCGGTCGGCCAACTGCTTCAAGGCGGGATTGTGCTGATGGATCTCGGTGGCGACCGTCAGGCCCTGCACGGCGAGTTCGGCGTAGACCGCTTCGAACACGGTGGCAAAGCTCGGCGTACCGGGCAGCACGGCCAGGTCGATGCAGGGCACGCCCGGCGGAACCGGCAGCCCCACATCGGCGATCACAAGCATGTCCAGATGGCCCATCGCGGCGATCACGCGATTCAGTTCCGCGTGAAGCAGACCACTGCGTTTCATTGGTGTGTCTCCAGGAACGCCGCGACCTCGTCGGCACGCGGCATGCCGCCCTGGGCGCCCAGGCGCGAAACGGCGATCGCCGCGGTGGCGCAAGCCTTGCGCACCGCGACGTCGAGGCCTTCGGCGAGGTACACCGCGAGCGCGGCGTTGAATGTGTCACCGGCGCCAGTGCTGTCCACCGCGTCGACCTTGAAACCGCCCTGGTGCCGCGGCTCGTCGTCCTTGTCGCGGAACCAGGCGCCGTCCTCGCCGCGGGTCAGTACGACCGGGCAGGGTGCGCGACGCATGAGTTCGCGGAAATCGGTCTCGCCTTGCGCGCCGAGCACCGTGGCGAGCTCATGCTGGTTCGGCGTGAGAAAGCGCACGCGTGACAGCCACTCGACCGGCAGCAACTGCGCGGGGGCGGGATTGAGAATGATGGGGACGCCTTCGTCCTGCGCGATGCGCAGCGTGGCGTCGACCGCGTCCAGAGGAATCTCCAGCTGGACCAGCACCGCGTCGGCACCGCGAATGATGCCGCGGGCCGCTTCGACCTGGGCGGGTGTCACGCGACCGTTGGCGGCCGGCACCACGACGATGCTGTTCTCGCCGCCGGCGACCGTGATCGAGGCCGTGCCGCTGCCGATCCCGTCGACTCGCGTCACATGCGTCACGTCGACGCCTTCGGCGACGAGGCCGTCATAGAGCTGCTGGCCGAAGGCGTCGTCACCGACGCAGCCGACCATCGACACCGAGGCACCGAGTCGCGCGGCGGCGACCGCCTGGTTGGCGCCCTTGCCGCCGGGAATGGTGAGGAAACGATCGCCGGTCAATGTTTCGCCGGGGCCGGCGAAACGCGGCGCGAGCGTGACCAGATCCATATTGATGCTGCCGACAACGACGATTCGCGTCATGCCTTGTAGCTCCGCGGTGATGACTTTGGAACGTCCGTTGTTCGCCGGTGTGATGGGGATGGCGCGCAAATATACGCCTTGCACGCGCAGGTTGCTTTGCTGCGCGTGCTTTCCATTACCGGGAGAGTCCCTTGGCCTCGAGTTCCGCGAGGTACGCCGGCCATGCCGTCTCGTAGGCACGGCCGAGGTTGTACAGCGTGTCCCAGCCGAAGATGCCACTGGCGTGGCCGTCGTCGAAGCGGATCAGTACGCCGTAGTGGCCGGTGGGTTCGAGCGCGGTGATGCCCACGTTGCGTTTGCCGGCCACCAGTACCTTCTGTCCAGGGCCGTGGCCCTGCACTTCGGCGCTGGGTGAGTTCACCCGGAGGTATTCGCAGGGAAGCCGGAATCGTTCGTCGTTGTCGAAAGCGACCTCGAGGATGCGCGAGGCGGCGTGCAGGACGATATCGAGAGGGCGCGGGTGAGACATGGGCCGGTGGCCTTGGCGGTGCGACAGGAAAATGTAGGGGTCGGATGTGGGCGCCGATGTACCGGCGCTTCCCGCGAAGATGGGCGCCCGGATTTACCGCGAGCACCCATCGCCGCTGAAGCGGCTCCAACACGAAACCGATTAGTGTGCGCTGCCGAAACCGCCGCCGGTGTCGCCCTGTTCGAGTGGCGGCGGGTCGCCGGCCACGGCGAGCAGGGACGTGGCGTAGGCGTCTTCCATGCTGATGGTGGAGATCTCGTCCCAGGAGAAGAACGACGGCTCGCGCAGCCATTCCGCATCGGGGGTGATTTCCTGCATGTTGAAGCCTTCGTCTTCCACGCTGACGAGGCGGCCGATGTAGCAGACCTCGGCCTCGTCCTCGCTGTCGACATGCACGCCGATGACCGGCGCATGCGCAGCGGCGGCTTTCACCACTTGCTGGATGTCGTCCAGGGGGAAGTCCGCCGGCGGTGTCGGGCGGATGCCCTTCAGTGCGAGCGCCTTCTCGAGGAAGCTGCTGTGCTTGTCCGGCGCTTCGAACTCGGAGATGTCGCGATGCCGCATGATGTACATGCCGTCATAGCTCACGCCGTCGCCGATGACCCACAGCAGGAAAAATTCGCGACCGACTCCGCCCACGTAGCCGCAAAAGCTGCCGTGCTCGAGTTCGTCGCGCCACAGACGTACCAGCTGCTGGCTATCCTGCGCTTCACGCAGGCTCGCACGCTGGCCGTTGGTTTTGAGTTGAATAACCTTGCCCATATACGTCAATAGTTTACCAGAGGGGGGACCCCTCATTGTTCAGAGGATGTAACGGCTCAGATCCTCGTCCTTGACGAGCGAAGACAGGTTTTTATCGACATATTCGGCGTCGATCTCATACTTTTCGCCGGACTTGTCGGCTGCTTCGAAGGAAATGCGTTCCAGGAGGCGTTCCATCACCGTGTGCAGGCGGCGGGCGCCGATGTTCTCGGTGCGCTCGTTGACCTGAAAAGCCACCTCGGCCAGCCGGTCGATTCCCGACTCGGTGAACGCCAGCTCCACGCCTTCGGTATTGAGCAGTGCAACATATTGCTTGGTCAGGGCGTTGTGCGGCTCGCGCAGGATGCGCTTGAAGTCGTCGACGGAGAGGGCCGACAGCTCCACGCGGATCGGCAGGCGACCCTGGAGTTCGGGAATCAGGTCCGAGGGCTTGGCCAGCGAGAACGCGCCGGAAGCGATGAACAGGATGTGGTCCGTCTTGATCGCACCGTACTTGGTCGACACCGTCGAGCCTTCCACCAGGGGCAGCAGGTCGCGCTGCACGCCTTCACGGCTGACGCCGGCACCGCCCCACTCCGAACGCTGCGCCACTTTGTCGATCTCGTCGATGAAGACGATGCCGTTCTGCTCGGCGATGTCGACCGCACGGGTGCGCAGGTCGTCGTCGTTGAGCAGCTTGCCGGCTTCCTCCTCGATGAGGAGGGGGCGCGCCTGACGGATCGTCATCTTGCGCTTCTGCGACTTCGAACCGCCCAGGTTCTGGAACATCTTGCCCAGCTGCTGGCTCATTTCCTCCATGCCCGGCGGGGTCATGATCTCCACGCCGACATTGGTGGCGAAATCCAGTTCGATCTCGCGGTCGTCCAGCGCGCCTTCACGCAGCTGCTTGCGCAGCTTCTGCCGCGTATCGCTGTCGATGGCCGGCGTCTGGGAACCGGTGTCGTCCCAGCCGGTCGCCTGCCGGCGCGGCAGCAGCGCATCCAGCAGTCGATCCTCGGCGGCATCTTCGGCCTGGCTGCGTACGCGGCTCTTGGCGTGGTCGCGCACCAGCTTGTACGAGACATCGGCGAGGTCGCGGATGATCGACTCCACGTCCTTGCCCACGTAGCCGACTTCGGTGAACTTGGTCGCCTCGACCTTCACGAAGGGCGCATTGGCCAGCGTGGCCAGGCGACGGGCGATCTCGGTCTTGCCGACGCCGGTCGGGCCGATCATCAGGATGTTCTTCGGCGTGACTTCCTCACGCATGCCCGGTTCCAGCTGCATGCGGCGCCAGCGGTTGCGCAGTGCGATGGCCACGGCGCGCTTGGCGTCCTGCTGACCGATGATGTAACGATCGAGTTCGTTGACGATCTCGCGGGGAGTGAGTTCGGACATCGGCTCAGAGCTCCTCGATGGAGGTGTTGTGATTGGTATAAATGCAGATATCTGCGGCGATCTTCAGCGATTTCTCGACGATCGTCCGCGCACTGAGCTCGGTGTTCTCCATCAGTGCGAGCGCGGCCGACTGGGCGTAGGGCCCACCGGAGCCGATCGCGATCAGGCCATGGTCGGGCTCGAGCACGTCGCCATTGCCGGAGATCAGCAGCGAGGCTTCCTTGTCGGCCACGGCCAGCATGGCTTCCAGACGGCCCAGGCGGCGGTCGGTACGCCATTCCTTGGCCATCTCCACCGCGGCACGGGTGAGGTTGCCGCCGTGCTTGACCAGCTTTTCCTCAAATAGCTCGAACAAGGTGAAGGCATCGGCCGTGGCGCCGGCGAACCCGGCCAGGACGTCGCCCTTGCCCAGGCGGCGCACCTTGCGGGCGTTGGCCTTCATGACGGTGTTACCAAGGGTGACCTGGCCGTCGCTGCCGATGACGACCTTGTCGTCCCGGCGGACGCAGACGATGGTCGTAGCGTGCATCGGTTCCATAGCGGGTTCCTTTGGGGAGTCGGCTAGAGGTGGGGGCCGGGGGGAGATGTCGCAAGCCTTGGGGGCAAGTGGCCCCTGTAGGAGCCGATTCATCGGCGAGCTCTTTCTTCGGTGGAAACTGAGGCAAGCAACCTGGGAGGTCGCGGCTGCGCCGCGGGTTTATTTGCCATTCGCCGATGAATCGGCTCCCACCGAGCCGGCCCTGTAGTGGGACTGGGGCTAGCACCCTGGGGGTGTCGCGGCTGCGCCGCGGGGTTATTCATTACTCGCCGATGAATCGGCTCCCACCGAGCCGGCCCTGTAGGTGGGGCTGGGGCTAGCACCCTGGGGTGTCGCGGCTGCGCCGCGGGGTTATTCATTATTCGCCGATGAATCGGCTGCTACGGTTTTCTCTTCGCGCGGGGATGCGCCGCGTCGTACACCTTGGCCAGGTGCTGGAAGTCGAGGTGGGTGTAGATCTGGGTGGTGGCGATGTCGGCGTGGCCGAGCAGCTCCTGCACGGAGCGCAGGTCGCCGGAGGACTCCAGCATGTGGCTGGCGAAGGTGTGCCGAAGCATGTGCGGGTGGACCCGCTTGGCCTGCCCGCTCGAAAGCTTGGCCAGCCGCATCTGCACCGCGCGCGGGCTGATCGGCGCCCCTCCGCGACCCTTGAACACCGGCTGTTCGGGCCCGGCGCCGCCCAGGCCAGCGAGCCCCTTCAAGGCTGCGATGGCGAAACGTCCCACCGGCAGGATCCGCGTCTTGTTGCCCTTGCCCAGCACGCGCACCTGCCCATCCTCGAGATCGAGGTCGCCCCAGCGCAGTTCGGTGAGCTCGGAGAGGCGCAGGCCGCTCGAATAGAACAACTCCATCATCGCGGAGTCCCGCGGCGCCAGCGTGCCGCCGAGCGTGGTCTCGACCAGTTCCTTGGCCTCGTCGGCGTCGAGCACTTGCGGCAGCTTGCGGCGCACCTTCGGCCCGCGAACGGCGGCAGCAGGGTCGTGGGCCAGCTGGCCTTCGCGCGTGAGGTAACGGAAAAGCGTGCGACAAGCGGAGAGGAGACGCTGAATGCTGTTGGGTTGCAAACCCGCCCGGTGTTCGCGGGCGATCATGCCGCGCAGGCGGTCGGGGGTGAGCGCGTCGAAGCTCGTCATGCCCTCGGCTTCCATGAAGCGCAGCAGTTTCTCGAGATCGCGCCGGTAGGCCGCGAGGGTGTGGACCGATGGCGCGCGCTCGGCCGAGAAATGCCGCAGGAAGGCCTCGACGGCCTCGCGCGGAGTCACGCCGCCTTCCGCGCCCGTTCGATCGCCGAGCCGACGGTGGTCGAAATCATGTCCAGGAACAGCGTGCCCATGCCGGGATGAAAGCGGTCGGCATCGGCACTGCCGATCGCCAGCAGGGCATCCGGGCCGACGCGCATCAGCGCGGCCGAGCGGACGTCCGGGGCCTCGTTGCCGAACAGGCGGTGCAGCTTGTCCGGCGCCAGCCGGCCGGCGACGGGATCGGCATGTTCCAGGAACGAGGCGAACTCCGGCAGCCCCGAACTGCCGCGCGGCTCGCGGAGCAGCCACGGCTCGTCGGGCAGACCGGACAGGTCGCCGAAGAAGACCAGCCGGATCCGCTCGGACTGGAAATCCTCGGTCAGCCGGCGGACCACGCTGCGTACGGTTTCCTCGATGTCCTTCGCGCTGAGCAGCGCGAGCATCAGGCCGTGGACGCGGCGCATGAGCTTTTCGTTGTCGCCGGCGATCGCCGCCAGCTCCTTCAGCCGCGTCTCGAGCTCGGCGTTCCTATCGCGCAGGCCGCGCAGCTGATGGACGGCGAGCGATGCCGCCGGGCCGTTGCTGCTGGGCAGCGTGAGCGCGTTGGCGAGTTCCGGATAGTCGGCGAGGAAATCCGGGTGTCGTCGCAGATAGGACGCCACGGTGGCTGGCTTGATGTCGCCGTCGATCGCGGTGTCGGTCATGGGGTGTGTTCCTCTTTGATAGCCAGTGTGCCCCGTTCGTGTGCGAACGTCACACTTCGCCTTCGAAAACGAAGGCGGCCGGACCGGTCATCCACAGCGTGTGGCCGGGACCGTGCCATTCGATGGTCAGGGTGCCGCCGGGCAGTTCGATGTTCACCACCGGCCCCGCCATGCCCAGCGACTGGGCCACCGCGGCGGCGGCGCAGGCGCCCGTGCCACAGGCGCGCGTCCAGCCACTGCCGCGCTCGTGCACGCGCAGCCGGATGCGATCGGGCCCGAGGCGCTGGGCAAATCCGACATTCACGCCCCGCGGGAAGGCCGGGTGGCTCGTCAGCGCAGGGCCAAGCACGTCGATGCGCGGATCGGCGAGGTCGTCGTCGAAGACGACCGCGTGGGGATTGCCCATCGAGACGGCGCCGAACGTGATTCGCTCGCCGGCGACGTCCCGGGTGTACGTGGCGGCCTGGGCGGGGGCCTCGAAGGGCAGCGAAGCGGGATCGAAGTCCGGTTCGCCCATGTCGACCACCACGGTGTGCTCGTCGAGCACGCGGACGGTCACCGGGCCGGAGGGGCTCTCCAGGCGAACGTCGGTGTTCCGCTCGATCACGCCGTCGCGGTACAGCCAGGCGGCGACACAGCGGACACCGTTGCCGCACTGGCCCGACGGCGAGCCATCCGCGTTCCAGATGCCGTAATAGAACTCGCAGGACGGATCCCGCGCGGGCTCGATACTGATCAACTGGTCGAAGCCGACCCCGGTATGGCGATCGGCCAGGCCGGCGATGCGGGCCGCGTTGGGAATGCGCCCGGCGTCTTCGCGCCAGTCCACGATGACGAAGTCGTTGCCGATCCCATGCATCTTGGTGAAGCGGTTGGGCATCGTGGTTACTGGTGGATGACGGAATTGAACGGGGTGATGGTGGTGCTCGCCCGGGCCGGACCGCCTGCCGTCGAGGCGGCGGCAGGATGCGCGCCCTGCGGGGCGGCGTTCGCACCGGCAACCGCGGGCGGTGGCATGAACAGGTTGCCCTTTTGACCGCAACCGTAGAGCGTGGCGGCGATAGCGGCGATGGCGAACGGCAGGATCAGTCGGCGCATGGGCGGTTCCCCGTAAACGGCGGCCAGTATAGCCCCGCGACGCTCAGAGCGGCTTTTCGAAGCGCAGGGCGTCCGCGCCGTCGGCGTAGTAGCGGGTGTACTCGCCGATGGCGTGGTAACCGAGTCGTTCGTACAGGCGGATGGCCACGGCGTTGTCTTTGCGCACTTCCAGCCGCAATGCGCGGCAGCCGCGCGCACGCGCCGTGTCCTCGGAAGCTTCGACCAGCGCCGATCCCACACCCTTGCCCTGGGCCTGCGGGGTGGTCGCGATGGAGTACAGACGGGCCACGGTGCTGCCCTTGCGGAAGAACACCACGGCGGTGCCAAGGAAGCGACGATGGTTCGCACTGGCCACCAACACCAGCGCACTCTCGCTGTCGAGGTGCTTGCGGTACTGGGCACGGCTGAGACGGTCCTGCGCGAAGCTCGATTCCTCGAGGGCGACCAGATCGTCGAGATCGCTGACCTCGGCGCGACGAACGCGAACCGCGGCGGTAACCGGGGGTGGATGCATGCGCTTTGGGAACTCCGGCGCGAGTGGATGACGGCTGCGGAGCCGGACGGTGAAGAATCGGCAAGCGCGGCACTGTAGACCTCGTGCCCGGGCCGATCAATGACTTTTTCATGAATTCGTTTAGACAGGCTTCAGTGCTGGCGCTTGTGCGTCGCGCCACGGGAGGACCACACTGCGCCACCGACGAAACGAACGACCCCGGGTGGGGTCGCAACGCAGGTATTCGTCGTCTGTCGAGGTCTCATGAGCCGGCTCGTCATCGTCGTGGAAAAAGCCTCGGACTGGGGCTCCTACTACCCATCCGCCGATGTCGTCAGCGCCATGGACTACCTCCGTGAGCCGGTCGGGGGCGACGACGAGCGCACGCACGTCATCAATCTCTGCCGTAGCTACAAGTACCTGGGCACCGGCTATTACGTGTCGCTGCTGGCCGAAGCACGCGGCCACAAGGTGATCCCGTCGGTCCGCACGGTGAACGACCTGCGTCGTCGCTCGCTCTACGGCCTGGATATCGACGACCTCAACCTGAAGCTGTCCAAGTTCCTCCCGGCCGGCGGCCGCGACACGACCGACTTCGGCGTGCTCGTCTATTTCGGCGAGACGGCCTATGAGGATCTGCAGGATCTTGCGAGGCAGATCTTCGAAATGTTCCCCTGCCCCCTGATGCGTATCGAGTTCGAGCGCGACCGCGTGTGGCAGGTGTCGTCGATCAAGCCCGTGGGTCTGCATACGCTGGACGATGCCCAGGAAGACGCGTTCGCCCAGGCGCTGGACAAGTTCTCCAAGAAGCTCTGGCGAAAGCCGAAGGCGCGCCGCCGGTTCCGCTACGACATCGCCATGCTGGTCGACCCGAACGAGAGCATGCCGCCGTCGAACAAGAAGGCGCTGAAGCACTTCATCGAGGCCGGCAAGCATCTCGGCATCGAGGTCGACCCGATCGGCAAGAACGATTACCAGCGGCTCGCCGAGTACGACGGCCTGTTCATTCGGGAAACCACGGCCAGCGACAACCACACCTATCGCTTCGCGCACCGCGCGGAGAAGGAAGGCATGGTGGTGATGGACGACCCGACCTCGATCCTGCGCTGCACGAACAAGATCTTCCTGAACGACCTGATGGTCGCGCGAAAGCTCGCCACGCCGGCCACGGAGATCATCTACCGCGACGACGCGCGACGCGTGCGCGACCTGCCCGACCGTCTCGGCTTGCCGATCGTATTGAAGATTCCGGACGGTTCGTTCTCGCGTGGCGTGGTCAAGGTGGAAACACGCGAGGCCCTGGAGAAGGCGGCGGCCGAGCTGTTTTCGCACAGCGCCCTGCTGATCGCGCAGGAGTATCTCTACACCGAGTTCGACTGGCGCATCGGCGTGCTCAACCATGAGCCGCTGTATGCCTGCCAGTACTACATGTCGCGCGGGCACTGGCAGATCTACAACCACGGCGCCAAAGGTACGGCGAAATCGGGTGGGTTCCGCACGGTGCCGGTTCGCGAAGCACCCAGCGAAGTGGTCAAGCTGGCGCTCAAGGCGACGCAGACCATCGGTGACGGCCTGTACGGCGTCGACCTCAAGCAGGTCGGCGACAGGCCCGTGGTGATCGAAGTCAACGACAACCCGTCGATCGATGCCGGGGTCGAGGACGCATACCTGGGCGAAGACCTCTATCTGCGCATCATGCAGGAGTTCCTCCGCCGCCTGGAGCTGAAGCGTCTGGGCATCACCAGCTGACGTTGGGTCGGCGGCGGAACAAGGATGCCAGCAACGACAGCGGCAGCCCCGGCTTCATCGCCACCAGGACGCTGGCCGGTGCGAGCATCAGCCAGAACGCCGGTGTCCAGCCCAGCGCTTCGTCGTGCGCCGAGAGCGGCGTCAGCAGAAGCAGCAAGGTGCCGACCGCCAGCCAGACCATGGCGATCAGGGCGCGAACGCGGCGGGGCGAGAGCGGGTCGTTCATGGCGAAACTCCGGGAGCGCGGTGTCGGTGGAGCTCAGGCTAGGCACCTGCCGTCTCAGGGATCGCGACCCGTTGACCTCGCCGTGACGCCGGGACGCCCACGCTGGCGCCATGACCCGATTCCCGCTCGCTCTCTTGCTCGCAGCCGGCATGGCCACCGCCGGTTGTGCCGCCGACGCCCCGTTGAAGACGGTCGGCCACGTGGACCTGCCCCGCTACATGGGCACCTGGTACGTCATGGGAAACATTCCCAACTTCGCCGAGCGCGGCAAGGTGGCTACGGCGGACGAGTACTCACTGCGGCCCGACGGCCAGATCGATAACGTCTACCACTACCGCAAGGGCTTCGATCAGCCCGCGAAGACCTGGCATGGCAAGGCCTGGCTGCCGGATCCCAAGGACACCAGCCGCTGGAAAGTGCAGCTGCTCTGGCCCTTCCGTTCCGACTATATGATCCTGGCCCTGTCCGACGACTACCGCGTCAGCATGGTCGGCCTGCCCTCGCGAAAGCTGCTCTGGATCATGTCGAAGGACCGGACGATGGACGACGCCGTCTATCGACGCCTGCTCGACGTCGCCCGCCAGCAGGGTTTCCCGGTCGAGCAGATGCGCCGGGTACCGCAGTCCCCGGACGATGTGGGAAAACCCGGATACCCCTAGGCGGCGTTAGAATCGTCCTACCGGGCAGGTTCCGTCCGGCGCCGATCCAGGAGTGTCCATGAGCGCTGAAGCGCACCGTTTTGCCGTGTTCGGTCATCCGATCGCGCATTCGCTGTCCCCGCAGATTCACCAGGCTTTCGCCGATCAACTCGGCATCCGCCTGAACTACGAGACCATCGACGCCGCGCCGGACCAGTTCGAGCCGGCCGTCCGCCGCTTTTTCGCCGAAGGCGGCCTTGGCGCCAACGTGACCATGCCGCACAAACTCGCCGCCCTGAACGTGGCGAAGGAACGTTCAGAGGCGGCTGTGCGCGCCGGTGCCGCGAACACCCTCACCCCGCTGATCGACGGCACACTCCAGGCGCACAACACCGATGGCAGTGGCTTCGTGCGCGACATCACCGAGCGTCATTCGCTCGATTTGCGTGGGCACGACGCCCTCCTCCTCGGCGCCGGCGGCGCGGCACGTGCCGTCGCCTGGGCGTTGATGGACGCCGGCGTGCAGACGCTGACCATCGTCAATCGCAGCCCGGAGCGTGCCGACCAACTCGCCGACGCGATCGGTGAACCGGCGCGCTGCCACACCCGTTACTGGGATGACCTGACGGGCAAGTGCTTCGACCTCGTCGTGAACGCCACGTCGATCGGAGTCATCGGTGGCACGTTCGACCTGCCGATGTCGATCCTGCAGGACCACAGCACATGCTACGACCTCTGCTACGGCGCCGCGGCCGCTGACTTCAAGGGCTGGGCCACAGCCGCCGGCACGCGTTACTTCCGCGACGGCCTCGGCATGTTGGTGGAACAGGCCGCGGATGCGTTCGAGCGTTGGCACGGCACGCGACCGGATACCGATCCGGTCTACGACATGCTGCGCCAGAGGTTCTGAGGCCGGTCCGGTCATGGCCATGTCGCTATCCTGCCGCCTGGGCTGCGGTGCCTGCTGCATCGCGCCCTCCATCAGTTCGCCCATACCGGGCATGCCTCTGGGCAAACCGGCGGGCGTACGTTGCGTGCAGCTCACCGACGACAATCGCTGCGCGATCTTCGGTCGGCCGGAACGGCCGAAGGTCTGTGGCGGGCTGCGGCCCGACGCGGAGATGTGCGGACCGGATCGGGATTACGCTATGGACTGGATCGCCGGGCTCGAACGGGCGACGGCCGCCCACTGAGAGGTTCTGTCTCATGGCGAAGCTCATCTTTGAACTGAACCAGTCCCTGGACGGCTACGTAGACCACCTCGCCATCACCCCGACCCCGGGGCTGTTCCGTCACTTCGTGGATCGGACGCGTGAACTGACAGGCATGGTGTACGGCCGTCGCATGTACGAGGTGATGCGTTATTGGGACGATGACCTGCCGGACTGGGGCCCGGATGAACACGCCTACGCGGCAGCGTGGCGAAGCCGGCCGAAATGGGTCGTATCGCGTTCGTCATCATCGGTCGGACCGAACGCAACGCTGGTCGACGACCAGGTCGAGGCTGTCATCCGAGACCTGAAGGCGCGGCTCCCCGGTGAGATCGAGGTGGCCGGGCCCGAACTGGCCGCCAGCCTGGCCGACCTGGTCGACGAATACCGGATGTACATCCACCCTACCGTGATCGGTGGTGGCAAGCCATTCTTCGCCGCCGCCAGGCCACCGCTTCGTCTGGTGGGCCATGACCTGGTGTGCGAGAACGTCGTCAGGCTTACCTACGTTCCAGCGTGACCGCGTAGCTCAGGGCAACGTGGCCACAGGTTGCGCCGGGCACGTATACGTCGCCTGGTACTCGTAAACGGTCTTCTGCGCGTCCTGCGCGTCGGCGGGCACCTGTCTCGCCAGGACCAGACGAATGGTGTCCACGGTGGGTTCGCTACAGCGCTTGCGGGCTGCCGCGATGCACGGCTGGTCGGTAATCGCATCGGTCTGGCAGGACACGGCGATCGGCGCGACCGGTGCTGCTGCGACGTTCACCGGCGCGGTGGGTGAGCTGGCACAGGCGGCCAGCGCCAGCAGGGCGACGGTGGGCCAGACGAGACGGACAGCGACATTCATCGGAAGCTACTGCTCATGACACAGCCTAGGCTGTCGGTATGACCGGATCTTTTCAGCGAACCAGTTGGCGAATCCCGAGCGCGACGATCATCGCGCCGCAGACGCGATCCATCCACGCCTTGCCGCGTCGGTAACGCGCGGCCACGCTCGGTGTCGCGAACACGAGGGCAACGACGCCATACCAGGCCGCGGCGACGACCGCTACCGTGGCGAGCATGCCGACGAAAGTGGGGCCCGAGACGTGCTTCGGCGCGGCAGCGGCGAAGACGGCCGCATAGAAGGCCATCGACTTCGGGTTGGCGATGTTGGTCGCGACGCCGGTGCGGAAAGCCTCTCCCAGGCTGCGCCCTTCGCTGGACGTCCGTGCGGCGCTGGTGCTGCCGGCCTTGAAGATCAGGCGCCCGCCGAACCAGATCAGGTAGCTGGCGCCAATGACCTTCACGGCCAGGGCGATCCACGGGAAGGTCGCGAAGACGATGCCGATACCCAGGATGGAACAGCTTGCCCAGAACAGATTGACCACGACTACGCCACCGACCAGGGCCAGCGCCTCGCGCGTTGTCGTCGAGGCGGCCTTATGAGCGACGGCCACGAAGTTGGGGCCCGGCAGCACGACGCCGACGACATACACGGAAAGAACGGTGGTGATGGCGGTCCAATCGATCATGACAACGAGGCCGGAAGACTGACGCCCAACCGTAGCACGTTTGGGAAAACGTTACAGCTTACGGACGTCCAGAAGTCCGAAGTGCTTTTTGGACGAAAGCCGCGCGTTGGACAAAAAAACGGCGAAGCCACCGGCATCACGCTTTCAACCACCGTCAACCAGCCGTCATCTGTAAGTAAACGTCGATACATGCGCAACCGCGACTCTCCCTGGTTTTACACCTCCAGGGGATCGACCCGATGACGTTCGCACGTGCTTCGCTTCGTCGCACCGCCCTCGCCACCGCGCTTGCACTTTCGTTGCATGCCGGTTTCGTCCACGCTGCCGACAACGACAGCGACAAGGCAGCCCCGGCGGCCGACACCGCCGCGACCACCAAGGACGCGAAACAGCTGGACGCCGTGTCGGTGATCGCGCCGGGTGAAACACGACAGATCCAGAGCATCGGGGTCGAGGAGATCACGAAGCAGCAGACGCCGGGTACCAGCGCGTTGAAAGCACTCGATAAACTGCCGGGCGTGCAGTTCCAGTCGGCCGATCCCTGGGGCGCTTACGAGTGGTCGACGCAGATCACCCTGCACGGCTTCGACCAGTCCCGCCTGGGCTTTACGCTTGACGGGATTCCGCTCGGCACGATGGGCTACGGCGTGACCGACGGCCTCCAGGTCACGCGCGCCATTACCACCGAGAATCTCGCGACCGTGGAACTCGCCCAGGGCGCTGGCGCGCTGGGTACCGCATCGAACACGAACCTTGGCGGTACCGTGCAGTTCTATTCGGCCGATCCGGACATGACCCCGGGTGTGCGCCTGAACCAGGTGATCGGCTCGGACTCGACCCACCGGACCTTTGCGCGAGTCGATTCGGGCGATTACCACGGCTTTTCCATGTACGTATCGTTCGCCAACGCCGACACGGACAAGTGGAAGGGCTTCGGCGACCAGAAATCCAACCAGGCGAATCTGAAGGCCTTGTACCAGTGGGGCGACGGCAATCGCATCAGCCTGTTTGTCGACAGCAGCAAGCGCAAGGAATACGACTACATGGATTTGTCCCTGACCAGCCAGCGCGCGCTGGGCTGGGATTGGGACTACCTGCAGCCGGACTGGAACTCGGCGGTGCAGATTGCCAACGCATTGAACGGCAAGGGACAGTATCCGGCGTCGCTCAACGGGTTGCCCGCCAACTACGACAAGGGCGATGCGACGTATTACGCCGGCGGTGGCATTCGCCGCGACACGCTGACCGGCCTGTCGGGTTCGTTCAACCTCGGCGGCGCCACGCTCGACACGACGGGGTACTACCACGCCGACCGCGGCGAGGGTCAGTGGGCCACCCCGTACCAGGCATCCTCGCCGACCGTGCCCATCTCGATGCGCACCACCGACTACGGCCTGGATCGCTACGGCATCACCTCGGCGCTCAAGTTCAGCGTGGGCAACAACGATATCGAGGTCGGCGTCTGGGGCGAGGAGTCGAACACGAACCAGGAGCGCAATTACTTCAGGCTCAATGGTCAGTACACGGGGCTGTATACGGTCTACAACGACCAGGATCCGTTCCTGCGCGCGTTCCTCCAGCACTATGAAACGAAGACGCGCATGGGCTACGCCGAGGACACGATCCACCTGCTCGATGACCGGTTGACGATCAACTTCGGCGCCAAGTCGCTGCGCGTGACCACCGACGCCACCTCGCTCGTGCCGACCACCGCATTCGCGCAGGGACAGATGCGTGCGAAGAAGGGCTTCCTGCCGCAGGCCGGTGTGGACTACAAGCTCGACGCCAACCAGGACATCTACGCGTCCTATGCAAAGAACATCTCCGCCTTCGGCATCACGCCATTCAGCACGTCGCAGGCGGCGTTCGATGCGGCGAAAGAGCACCTGAAGCCGGAAGAGTCGCAGACCTGGCAGACGGGCTATCGTGCCCACGGCGACACCTTCGAGGCGTCGCTGGGCCTGTTCTACACCCGTTTCGCTAACCGCCTGCTGGCGACGACGCCGTGTCCGGCCGTGGTCACCTGCGCCGCGTCGCTGAACAACGTGGGCGACGTGAAGAGCCGTGGTGCGGACGTGGCTTTCCTGTGGAAGCCGGTGCAAGGGCTGAGCTGGCTCAACTCGTTCTCGTACAACAACTCCAAGTACCAGGACGACTACCAGAACTCGGGCACCGTCCACACGGCTGGCAAGTACGTGGTGGGTGTGCCGAAGACGATGTTCTCCAGTTCGGTGAGCTACGAGATCGCCGGCTGGCGCGCGAACATCGAAGGCAAGTACACCGGTCGCCGATACATCACCTATACCGACGACTCGTCCGTGCCCTCGTATTGGGTCGTCGACGCCGGCCTTGCCTACGACATCGGCAATTTGTCGGTGCTGAAGGAAATGAGCATCGGTATCAACGTGACCAACCTGTTCGACAAGCGTTACTTTGCCTCGACCGGGACCAACGGCTACGTCGCCTCCGACCCGGACGGGTACAACCAGACCCTGATGGCCGGCGCGCCTCGCCAGTACTTCGTGAACCTCAACGCGAAGTTCTGATCGCCGTGCCAAGGACGGCACCGACGGCGCCCTTCGGACCGATCGCAAGGGCATCGTGCACGCGGCCGCAACGACGCTGCAACAATGGCTCGCCAAGATGACAAGCCCGCTGGGGCCGTCCAACAGGGGGACGGCCTGGTTGCGGGTGCGTGCGCCACGGAACCACCCCCATGTCCCAGCTAGTCACCGCCGCGTTTCCCCGACGCACGGCTATTGCTATCGCCCTCGGCGTGATCGCTCTCGCGGTCGTCGTCGGGGTGCTCGCCTTCGGCGGCCGCCAGGCTGCCACCTCCACGGACGCCTCGGGCGCCGTCAGTACCGACGCGGGCCGGTCGTCCGGCGAATCCCCGGAAATCGGGATCCTGCTCGGGCTCGCCCGCGATGCCACGAAGGAAGGGCGTCTGGTCGCGCCCCAGGGCAACAACGCCTACGAGTACTACCTCAGCGTAAGCCAGCTCGACCCGAAGAACGCGACCGCACAGGACGCCTTGCGCGAAACGTTGCCGTTCGCGTCGCAGGAAATCGAACGACAGATCAACCGTCGCGAACTCGAGGAAGCGCGTCGTGAGATCGCGTTGCTGCGCGATTACGATCCGACCAATTACACGCTGATCATCCTGGGCGCCAAACTCGATGCCCAGCAGCAGGTCGTCACCGCCGAAGACGAGGCGAAGGCTGACGCGATACGTCGGCGAAACGGCTAGCCGGATTCAGGAGACGGCGGGTTTTGCCCGGTCATAGTTTGCTGGCACGTCAGAGAACGCTGGCGTGCAGCATCGACCTAATCTTAGGCAAGGAGCCTCAAATGAAAAACACCACCCGCCTGTTCGCCCTCGTCGCGCTTGCTATCGCCCCGCTGGCGGCCGTCCACGCCGAGTCGGCACCGGTCGACCTCGCCTGCGCCGTCCTCGATCCAGCCGCGTTCGCCGATTACGTCGGAAATCACCATCCGACACTGGTCGAGCTGCAGGGCCACATCAATTGCCTGAAGATCGTGATGCCGGGCGAAACGGCGACGGCCGAGTATCGCAGCGACAACAGCCGCTTCTTCGCCGAGATGGATACGTTCGGCCGCATTACCGGCGGCCGCTTCCGCTAAGGGACCAGGCGGTCGCGGCCCGGGCCGTGACCGCCTTCCCCTGGCGCCGGATGGGCGGATGCGACGGCGTTCATGGTCCGGACGACCATGCCGCGCGATAATCGGCACTCCCCCAGGCAAGGAGCCTCGCCATGCATCGTCTCGCCATCCTGTTCTTCACGGCCGTGCTCGGCGCCGCCGCCCTGGTAGCTTGCCAGACCGCGCCGGCCACCCAGCCGAAGCCCGTGGCCGGCTTCGTCACCGATATGAAGGCCTTCGACGCCTTCATCGCCACCAAGCCCACCCCCGCGCAGTTCCACGCTACCTATCCGGACGTCATGCTGGTCACCCCGGACATGATGACCACCCGGGAAATGCGCCAGAACAACAGCCGCTACTTCCCGAAGCTGGATGCGGACGGCCGTATCGTCGGTGGCTCGTTCATGTAATGCCTGCGGCGGACATGGCGCGGTGGATCTAGAATCGCGCCATGTCTATCTCGATCAGGCCCTTCAAGGGTATCCATCCGCGCCTCGGCGCACGTGTTTATGTCGACCCCGCGGCCACCGTCATCGGTGACGTCGAATTGGGCGACGACGCTTCGATCTGGCCCGGCGCGGTTGCCCGAGGCGATGTGCACCACATTCGCATCGGCGCTCGCAGCAACCTGCAGGACGGCGCGATCATCCACGTGACCCACGATGGGCCGTACACGCCCGGCGGGTTCCCGACGATCATTGGCGAGGACGTGACCATCGGCCACGGCGCCGTGATCCATGCCTGCACCATCGAGGACGGTTGCCTCATCGGGATGCATGCCACCGTGCTGGATGGCGCCGTCGTCCGAAAGAATGGCTTCGTCGGCGCGGGTGCCGTGGTTCCGCCGGGCAAGATCGTCGGCGAGCGCGAGCTATGGCTGGGCAATCCCGCGAAGATGGTCAGGGTGCTCAGCGAGGCGCAGGTGGCGCAGCTGTACTACTCGGCAGCCAACTATGTGCGCCTGAAAAACGACTACCTGGCTTGATTTGCCCGGGCCGGAGCACCACGCTGGACGCCTGACAGGAGATCCCCGATGGACAGCACCACCAACCCGCTTCTGGATACCAACGGCCTGCCGAATTTCCCGGCGATCCGTCCGGAGCATATCGAGCCCGCCATCGACAGCCTTATCGCCGAGCAGCGCGCCGCGATCGAGCGGATCGCGGCCGCCGACGCCGTGCGCGACTTCGACCACGTGATGCTGGCGCAGGAACGCCTCGATCAGGTCCTCTCCCGGGCCTGGTCGCCGGTCAGCCACCTGCACTCGGTCGCCGACTCCGAAGCCCTGCGAAAGGCCCACGGCGCGGCCGAAGAAAAGCTTACCGATCATGGTATTGAAGTCGGTCAGAACCGCGATCTCTATGCCGCTGTCCAGGCGGTGGCGGATCGCGGGGACTTCGCCAGCCTGCCCGTCGCGGCCCGCGCCGCCGTCGAGCATGCCCTGCGCGATTTTCGCCTCTCGGGCGTCGCGCTCGAAGAGCCGGCCCGCAGCCGCTTCCGCGAGATCGGCGTGGAGCTTTCCCGGTTGACCACCGAATTCTCGAACGCGGTGCTCGACGCCAGCGAAGCCTGGCGCAAGCACATCACGGACGAGCGCGACCTTGCGGGCATCCCCGCGTCGGGCCGTGCCGTGCTGCGTGAGTACGCCCGTGAGGAAAAGCTCGACGGCTTCCTGGTCACCCTGAAACAGCCAAGCGTGCAGGCCGTGCTGACCTACGCGGAAAACCGCGATCTGCGTGAAGCCGTCTACTACGCCTACCAGACGCGTGCCTCGGACCAGGGCCCGGACAAGGGCAAGTTCGACAACTCCGAGCGCATCGAGAAGATCGTGGCCCTGCGCCACGAGGCCGCTCGATTGCTCGGCTACGCCAACGCCGCCGAGGAATCGCTGGCGACCAAGATGGCCACCTCGCCGGAGGTCCTCGCCTTCCTTCGCGACCTGGCCGCCCGCGCCAGGCCGGTGGCGAAGAAGGAGCTGGAAGAACTGCGTCGCTTCGCTTCCGAAGAGCTCAAGCTCGACAACCTCGAGCCCTGGGATGTCGGTTTCGCCTCCGAGCGCCTGCGCCAGCAGCGCTACGCCCTGGACGAAGAACAGATCAAACCGTACTTTCCGGCCTCCGGCGCCATCGACGGCCTGTTCGCCGTGGTCGAGCGACTTTACGGCGTGCGCTTCGCGCCCCGCGACAATGTCGCCACTTGGCACAAGGACGTCCGCTACTACGACGTGATGAATGCCGACGGCACGATCTTCGCCGGCGCCTATCTGGACCTCTATGCCCGTTCGGGCAAGCGCGGTGGTGCCTGGATGGACGTGTGCGAGTCGCGTTTCCGCGACGGCGACCACCTGCAACTGCCGATCGCCTTCCTGACCTGCAACTTCCCGCCACCGACGGACGGCGCGCCTGCCCTGCTCACGCACGACGACGTGCTCACCCTCTTCCACGAATTCGGCCACGGACTGCATCACATGCTGACCGAGGTCGATATTCCGTCGGTCGGCGGCATCGAAGGTGTGGAATGGGACGCGGTGGAACTGCCCAGCCAGTTCATGGAGAACTTTGCCTGGGACCGCGAGGCGCTTCGCCTGTTCGCCAGGCACTACCAGACCGGCGAGCCGTTGCCCGACGACCTCTACCAGCGGATGCTCGATGCCCGGCATTTCCACGCCGGGCTGTTCCTCGTTCGCCAGCTCGAGTTCGCCTTGTTCGATTTCCGGCTGCACCTCGAGTACGACCCGGCGACGGGGGCCCGTCCGCTCGACGTGCTCGAGCAGGTACGCCATGAAGTGGCCGTCATGCATCCGCCGGCGTGGCAGCGCTTCCCGCACGCCTTCACCCACATTTTCGCGGGCGGGTACTCGGCCGGTTACTACAGCTATCTGTGGGCCGAGGTGCTTTCGGCGGACGCTTTCGAGCCGTTCGAGGAAGCGGGCGTACTGGACCGCGCCACCGGCCAGCGCTTCCGTGAGGAGATTCTCGCCGTGGGCGCCACCCGCCCGGCGCTGGCCTCGTTCAAGGCTTTCCGTGGCCGTGAGCCGCGGCCGGATGCCCTGCTCAAGAGCTACGGCCTGGCGGTCTGAGGCAACAGCCGCGCGGGTCGCCGCGCGGCTGTTCCTTTACAATGGCGCCATGAAGATCGCGTCGTGGAACGTCAATTCGCTGAAGGTTCGTCTGCCCCATCTCCAGCAGTGGCTGGGCGAGGCGCAGCCGGACATCATCGCGCTGCAGGAAACCAAGCTCACCGACGACAAGTTCCCCGCGGACGAAATCGCCGCCATGGGCTATCGCGCGGTGTTCTCCGGCCAGAAGACCTACAACGGCGTGGCGATCCTCGCGCGCGACGAAATCACCGAGGTCGTCACCGATATCGAAGGCCTGGACGACCCGCAGCGCCGCATCCTGGCCGCTACCGTCGGCGATATCCGCGTCGTGAACCTCTACGTGGTGAACGGCAAGGCGCTGGGCGACGAGAAGTACACATACAAGCTGCACTGGCTGGCGAGGGTCCGCGACTTCCTTCAGTCGCAGATCGCGATCCATCCCAAACTGGTGGTTCTGGGCGATTTCAACATCTGCCGCGACGACCGCGACGTGTACGACCCGGTGGCATGGGGCGAGGACATCTTCTGTTCGCCGCCGGAGCGCGCCGCGCTGCAGGCGCTGCTGGATGTCGGCCTCCATGACAGTTTCCGCCTTTTCAACGAGGAAGCCGGCCTATTCAGTTGGTGGGACTATCGCCAGGCCGCATTCCGCCGCAACATGGGCCTCCGGATCGACCTCATCTTGATCAGCGATGCGCTCAAATCGTCGGTAACCTCGTCGATCATCGACAAGGCCCCGCGCAAGTGGGAGCAACCGTCCGACCACGCGCCCGTCGCGCTGGAGCTGATGCTTTGAACACACCCAAGTCCGAATGGCCCAGTTCGCTGGACGACGCCGAACTCGAAGTGCTCGACACCTACCTGCGCGTGCATGGTGGCGATGGCGACCTGATGCTCGACGGGCTGCACGGCCTGCTCTCTGCGATCGCCGTGGGGCCGCTCGAAGTGAAGCCCGAAGAATGGCTGCACGAGATCCTGCATGACGCCTTCGAGGACGAGGACGAGGGCAACCAGCTGCTCGCCTTGTTGGCCAAGCTCAACGACTCCATCAGCGCCGAGCTCGATGTCGACGCCTACGAGCCGATCCTCGGCGAGATCGACACCGAGGACGGCCCCATGCTCTCCGCCGCCGGCTGGTGCGAAGGCTTCAGCCGCGGCATCGACATGCGCGCCCAGTTGTGGGAGAACCGCCTGGCCGAAGACCCGAACCTGATGCAGCTGCTCGGCCCGATCATGGCCCTGGCGGTCGACGAAGGCGTGCTCCAGGCCGACGCCGAGTTCGAGAAACTCACCGACGAGGAATACGACGAGTGCCTGGGCCAGCTGCCCGACGTACTCAATGCCGTCGGCGAGTACTGGCGCCAGAACGCCCCGACCGAGGAAGAGCTGGCCGCGATGACCCGCCCGCGCGTCGATGGCGAAGACGGCCCGCCGCGCCAGCGCTCCGGCCACTGGGTACATTAAGCAAGACCTGCCGACCCCTGTAGCCCCGTGCGAGAGCCATGTGGGAGCCATGTGGGAGCCGCTTCAGCGGCGAAAAGCCAACGGAGCGGTAACGCGGTAACCCCGCGGCAACCCCATCGCCGCTGAAGCGGCTCCCACAGGACAGATCGTTCACCGGACGCGTCTTGGCCCCGTCGCCGATTGGCGTCATCTTTGGCGGCATCGGCAACCGGAGAACCGTCATGACCCAACGAAGCATCGTCCGCCGCGTCCGCGGCATGGATACCGCCGACGGCGCCGGCGTGAAACTCAAGCGCGTGATCGGCCAGCCCGCCCTCGACATGCTGGACCCGTTCCTGCTGCTCGACGAATTCCGCTCGGACCAGGCGGACGATTACATCGAAGGCTTCCCCGAGCATCCGCATCGCGGCTTCGAAACCGTGACCTACATGCTCGCCGGTCGCATGCAGCACGGCGACAACCACGGCAACCGGGGCGACCTCGGTCCGGGCAGCGTGCAGTGGATGACGGCGGGCCGCGGCATCCTGCATTCGGAGATGCCGCAGCAGGAAGAAGGCCTGATGTGGGGCTTTCAGCTGTGGGTCAACCTGCCGGCCACGGACAAGATGGTCGAACCGCGTTACCAGGACATCCCGCCGGGCGATATCCCGGTGGTGCATCCGGTCGAGGGCGTCACCGTGCGCGTGATTGCCGGTGAGCTGGCGGGGGCGAAGGGCCCGGTGTCCGCCGTGGCGACCGAGCCGGTCTACCTCGATATCTCGCTGGATGCCGGCGCGCGTTTCGACCTCACCCTGCCCGAAGGGCACAGCGCCTTTGCCTATGTCTTCGACGGCATCTCGGCCGTGGTGGCTGGCGAGTCGCTGGCACGCAGCGAGCTCGCCGTGCTTTCCAAGGGCGATACGGTGAGCTTCGCGGCCGAAGGCGCTTCCCGCATCCTGCTCGTCGCCGGTCGACCGCTCGCCGAACCTGTCGCGCGATACGGCCCGTTCGTGATGAACACGCCGGCGCAGATTCATGAGGCGATTGCCGACTTTCGGGCCGGCAAGTTCTAAAGGCCGATGAGGATCCATCGCCGCTGAAGCGGCTCCCACAAGAAGACGTCCCGCACCGGCCCGGGGCGCGCGACCGCTCTGTGTGGGAGCCGATTCATCGGGTGTGAGGGCCGATTCATCGGTTGTGGGAGCCGATTCGTCGCTTGTGGGAGCCGATTCGTCGGCTGTGGGAGCCGATTCATCGGCGATCCCGCGGCAGCGGCCCGCGCTGAAACTGAACAGCCCCGCGAAGTTCCCCACCGTGTTTAAGTCCGGGACGGGGAAGGGTCTTTAGCATCGGCGCATCCGCATTCGCGAGGATTTCATTGCCCATGCGCATTCTGCTCACGGTCATCCCTATTACGGCAGCGCTCATCATCGCGGCGTGCTCGCCATCGCAGCCTTCTGTGCCAACGGCTGCGCCCACGGCGGAAGCCTCGACGACGACAACGCCGGCGCCCGGCAAGAGCGCGCCGGCCAATCCTGCCCTCGGCTCACCCGAATGGGTGGCATGGGTCGACAAGACGCTCGCCATCAGCGACGACGGCCATGGCCCCCAGCCGGATACTCCCGCCTGGGAGCAGGCGGTCAACACCAAGCTGGGCCAGGAGGCGCCGCAGGCGAAGCCAGGCACGGCGGAGTGGCAGCAGGCGGTGGATGCGCTGTTGCGGACTCGCGTGGCGACGCACTGAGGCAGTGGGCTTCGCCGGCCGACATTAGAGGCCGGCTTTGAACGTCGTGGTGTTCGCCGGAACCTTCAGTTCGCCCGAGGGTAGCGAGAGCACGAGGCCGCCGGGCGGGTGGATCGACTGGGTGAGGGTCAGGGTGACTTGCCCGCCCTTCGCCACCAGGGTGTAGCCCAGGCGCCCATACGGCGTGCGCAAGTCGCAGACGGCGATACCCTTCCCCTCCAGCCACGCGGGCTGCACGCCGGCTGCGAGGACCATGCTGCCGTCGGCTTCGCGGGCGTAGGCGAACAGGTCGAGCGCCGAGCGAACGAAGTCCGAGGCAATCCATGCGTGCGGCATGTCGCCGACGAAGCGCGGCTTGCGGGCGTCGTGGCCGACGACTTCGGCCCACTGGTTCCACGCCGCCGGACGACGGTCGGCGAAGAAAAAGGCGATCAGATCGCCGACGCGGTCCCGCCAGCCGAGCCGGACGAAGGTGGCGATCGTGCGTACCTCGTAAGGCGTGTAATCCTCCCAGGCCGCCTTGCCGTCGCGCCGCGCGACGAAGCCCTGCCAGTATCTCTCGAAGGTGCGGTCGACCAGCGCCCTCGGCAGACGCGCCTGCTCGCCACCGGGAGACAACGCAATCGTGGTCGAGGTGGCGTCGAAGTCGCCAAGCTCGGCCGACCCCGGAATGAAGTCGATACCGTGCGCTTTCACGGCTGCTTCGATGGACGCGTGAAGATCGCCGCGAAACGCGTCGCGCGAGGCCGAATAGGCGACGACGTCCTCGCCATGTCCCAGCGCCGACGCAAGTTCTACCGCATCGTCGTAACCCTTGAGCGCCCAGAAATCGTCCCAGTACGAATGCATCGGCTTGGTCGAATAGCCCTCGTGACTGATCGACGCCGGCATCAGCCCATAGAGCGGACGATCCGCGCCTTGCAGCCGCGCTGGATGGCGCTCGCTGGCGCGCAATGCGTCCATGTAAGCCACCGCCTTCTCGACATGGGGCCACAGCGCATCCACTGTCGCGCGATCGTGCGTGTATCGCCACAGCTCCGCCACGCTGAAGATCAGCTCGCCGTGGCTGTCGTTCTCGGGCACCGGATCGGAGCCGCGCGCGTCGACGCAGCAGGGCACCTTGCCGTTGGAGAACTGGTGCGGCGCATACCAGCGAATGAACGCCGAGGCGACGTCCTCGTGGCCAGTGCGAAGCAGCCCTTCGAGCATCATCGCGCCATCGCGCACCCAGGTGCGGGAGTAGGATCGCGTACCGGGCTGTAGCGCCGGCCCATCGCGCGAGATGAGGATATGCGCGATGCCGCTTTTCATCGTGTCGACGATGGGCTGCGCCGACGCCGGCACCGTGATGTCGACGCGATCCAGTTTGTCGCGCCACTCGGCGGCGACGGTATCCGCATGCGAAGCAAGCCAGGCAGCGGTATCCGCCGGCACATCGACGACATCGTTCTGTTTCACCGGCACGACCACGCCGAGATCCACATGACCATGCGCCGGCACGTGCACGTCGTAGAGCAAGGCACCCTGTGCGAAGCCGCCGTCGTCGTGCAACGTCTTGGTCACCGGCCGCTCGCCGATGTCCAGGCGTTCGGTCAAGGTCTTCGGCAGGTTCGCGCTCGCGACGAACGCAGTCGTCGCCTGCAGGGGAATGAGCTTGTGCGCTCCATTCACCGTCAACACGTGACCGTCCCATGCCAGGTCGCGAATCGGGCTGGTACCTCCTGGCGCGTTGAGGAACTGCGTGGGCGGATTGACCTGGAACGGGCGCGCCGCGAGGGCCAGCGTGACGTCGCGGGCGTCGTCGCCGTCGTTGGTAACCCGGTAGCTCAGCACCAGTTGCGATGCGCCAGGACGCCCCTGGGCGAATGCGGTCGTGTCCAGGCGGAGCCCCTTGGCGATCCACTGCACCGAAGGCATCGGTAGATACCGCTCGCGCAGCGACTGCGTGGTCGCGACATCCGCCCAGGTGATCAGCCTGCCGCCTTCGATCAGGAAGGGTTCGATCGAAAACCCGCCGCGCGCGATCTCGACGGCGCCATCTTCGGAGATCAAGGCCGAATCGGGACTGCCACCGTCGACGCCGACGATCGTCCAATAGGATTGCTCGCCGGAGAAACCGCGCGGATAGAGCCCGAGACGCTCTTGCTTCGCGCGCGATTCGAACACGGCGTTGGGTGTGGGCGGTGGCGCGGCCACCGCGCCGGGCTTGCGTGGGGTGAGACGCAGATTGTCGAAGCAGACCTCGCCCCGGTTGGCCGCCTGCGCCGGCTGCGCCTCGGCGTAGACGACGAACTCGATATCGCGCGTGTGACGCAGCGTGCGGTCCTTGACCGGTCCCCACGCGAACTCCACCTGACGGCTCGTCGCCTCGACAGGTTTCCACGCGTCGCCCGGCACGAAGTGCGGCTGCTGGAACCACCAGACGTTGTCGCCGCTGTCGTCGATCAGCTTCAGCTGCAAGGTGTTCGGCGGCATGCTGCCCCGTACGTCGAAACTCAGCGCGAAACCATCCGGGAAATCGATGGGCAGCATCCTGCGGATCGACGCGGCACCGGACACACCATGGAAATCGTACGTGAGGCACAGCGCCTGTCTATCCCGGCCCGGCGCGACGCGAAGCGCTGCCGAGACGTCGTCCGTATGCGTCGCCGACCAGCCAGTCGTCGCGTCGAAACTATCGAGCATGCGCGTCTGCCCAGCCGCGAACGCAGGTACGGCGAGGAGGCAAGCCGCCACGGCAGGCACGAGTGAAGCGAAACGCGACATACGGTTTATCCCTTGACGCTGCCCATCAACAGGCCTTCGAGGTAGTAGCGCTGCAGGGCGAGGAAGAGCACGAGCACCGGCAGGATGGTGACCACCGAGCCGGCCATCATCAGTTCGCTGTCCTGCACGTGCTCGCGCGAGAGCGAGGCCAGGGCGATCGGCAGCGTGTAGTGCTCCTGCCCGGTCAACGCGATCAGCGGCCACATGAAGTCGTTCCATGCGGCGAGGAAGGTGAAGATCGCCAGCGTGACCATGATCGGCTTCAGCAGCGGCATCACGATGGTGGCGAAGATGCGGAACTCGCCCGCGCCGTCGATGCGCGCGGCTTCCATCAGGTCGTCCGGAATGCCGCTGGCGTACTGGCGAACAAGGAAGATGCCGAAGATGGTTGCCAGTGCCGGCACGATCACCGCGCCATAGGTATTCACCAGACCCATGTACTTCAGCAGCAGGAACAGCGGCAGCATGGCCACCTGCGCCGGAATCACCAGGGCACCGAGCAGCATCTGGAAGATCCGCTGGCGGCCCTTGAACTCGAGCTTGGCAAACGCATAGCCGGCCATCAGGTTGAAGGCCAGCGAGACCACCGTGATCGCCGTGGAAATGAGCAGGCTGTTGACGAGGTAGCGACCCATGCCGGCGTTGAGGAAAAGCTGGCGGTAGTTGGCGAGCGTAGGATGCGTCGGCAACACCGGCGGCGGCAGTGCGCTGGCCTCACCCTGCGGCATGAAGGACACGGAGAGCATGTAGAGAAGCGGCGCGATGGCGATCGCCGCCGCACCGATCAGCAAGCCGTTGATAAGGGCCTTGGCCAGACGCGGACTCATGCCTTTTCTCCCTGCCGCGACAGGCGCAGCATCGTCGCGGTAACCGCGAACATGATGACAAAAAGGATGAAGGCCACGGCCGATGCCGAGCCGAGGTTCCACCACTTGAAGCCTTCTTCGTACATCAGGTAAAGCACGGACGTGGTGCTCTGCAGCGGGCCGCCCTCGGTCATCACGTAGGGTTCGGCGAACAACTGGAAGTAACCCGACACGGTGAGGATGCTCACCATCACCATGGTCGGCTTGAGCATCGGCAGGGTGATATGGCGGAACTGCGCGAAGGCCGAGGCGCCGTCGATGCGCGCGGCTTCGTAGAGGTCGCCCGGAATCGCCTGCAGGCCAGCCATGAAGATGATCATGTTGTAGCCGAAGTTCTTCCATACCGCGAACAGGATGATCGTCGGCATCGCCCAGTGCGGATCGCCCAGCCAGTCCACCGTGGGTGCGCCGATCGAAGTGAGCACGTAGTTGATCAGGCCGTACTTGGTGTTGAACAGGTAGCGCCAGATCACCGCGACGGCGACCACGGTGGTCACTACGGGCGCGAACAGCGCCGTGCGGAAGAAGGGCTTGAAGCGCGCCAGGGGCGAATTGAGCAGCATCGCCGTGCCGAGCGAGGCGATCAGCGACAAAGGCACGCCGACCACCACGAAATACACGGTATGGCCAAGCGCCGACCAGAACAGCGGCCGCTGCAACAGCTGCCAGTAGTTCTGTAGCGCGACGAAGCGCAGGTTGCGTATATCGGCCAGCGCGTAGAGATCGTAATCGGTGACCGATAGGATCAGCGCCGCGATCACCGGCAGCAGGAAGAACAGACCGAGGACGATCAGCGCTGGCGTGATGAACAGCCAGGCGGCGCGGGAGGTATTCATGGCGATGCCTTGTGGCCGTGGTCGAGCATCCAGCGACGTTTCTCCAGCAGGCGGTCGGCGCGGCGATCGATTTCCGCCGCGGCTTCGTCGATGGTGAGGTCGCCGTGCGCGGCCTGCGCAGCGACCAGCTGCATTTCGGTGACGATGCGCTCCCACTCGGCCACCGGTGGCGTGGGCTTCACGCGTTCGAGCTGCTCGCGGAAGGCGGTAGCCTTGTCGTCGTCGCGCAGCGCGGGAGCCTCCCACGAGGAGCGGCGCGGCGGCATGTCGCCGAGGATCTCGTAGAAGCGCGCCTGAATCGCCGGGCGCGAGAGGTACTCGATCAATGCCCAGGCGTCGTCCTTGTGCTTCGACGCGCGGAAGATGACCAGGCTGGAGCCGCCGGCGTTGGAGGCGCCGGGGCCGTTCGGCCCGGGCAGCGGCGTCGTGGCCCAGTCGCCCTGCTGTTCGGGCGGCAGGCGCTTGCGGAACTCGCCGATGTTCCACGGCCCCGACAGGTAGAACGTGTAGAACCCCTGGCCAAACGCCGCCCACGGGTTGCCCACGCCGACATTGGTCATCATCGGCGCTTGCTGGTTCTTGAACAGCGACACGTAGAAAGCGAGGGCCTTCTTGAAGCCGGCACTGCGGAAGTTGCCGTAACGGCCGTCGTCGCGAAGCAGCGGTTCGTCCTGCTGCAGAGACAGCGCGAGCAGCTGCTCGAACTCGTTGGTCGGCAGCAACACGCCATAGGTCTTGCCGGGTGGCTGCGATAGCTTCGCCATCATCGCCTGCCATTCGGGCCAGTCGCGCGGCGGATGGTCGTAACCGACCCTGGCAAGGAGGTCCTTGCGATAGAACAGCAGGCGCGTATCGACGTACCAGGGCACGCCATAGAGTTTGCCGTCGATGACGTTGGTGGACCAGATGGCTGGGAAGTAATCGTTGCGATCGACCACCCTGGACGAGGCGACCAGGGCGTCCAGCGGTTCGATCGCATCCAGCGCGACCAGCTCCGGCACCCAGGTGTTGCCCAACTGGGTGATATCCGGCGTGGAATCGCCCGCATACGCGGTCAGCAGCTTCTGGTGCGCCGCCGTCAGCGGCAGTTGCTGCACCGATACATGCAGGCCCGGATGCTCGCGTTCGAACGCCGGCAGCAGCTTCTCCACCGCCTCGCCTTCGCGACCGATCGTCCAGAACTGCAGGGTCCGCGTGCCCTCGTCCTGCCTGGCACAACTGGCCAGTGCGGCGCCGGCACATGCCAGCGCCGCGACCATCCGGATGACGCGGGTGGCGCGACTCACCACAGGTTGGCGGCCGTGTCGGCATCCAGCCAGCCACCGGTGAAGCCGGCGCGCTGCAGACCCTTGCGGATATAGGGATTCTTCTTCATCACCGACCAGACGAAGTCGCTGCGGTAGTTCTCGATCATCAACACGATGGGACCCTGGTCGATACCCAGGTGCACGGTATCGGCCCAACCGAAGCCCGGGACCAGCTTGCCCGTACGCAGTTCGGTCTTGGTATCGAACGTCATGTTGAAGGCGTCGACGAAACCGTACTTCGTATAGATGTACTGGCCGTACTTCTTCTTCATTTCCTCGAGCGCGGGGATCACGATCTCCGGGGCGAAGGCGATCGAACCGCCGGCGGCGGTCGGCACGATGGTGCCGTCGTCGGAGATGTAATCCAGGCCCGCACCGCGCGCCGTGTAGCCGGCGAAAGTGCGCTCCTTGTCGCCCTGCTTGACGATCAGGCCGCCGGGGCCATTGCTCGCGGTAAGGCCCCACACGTTCTTGCCATAGCCCTTCCAGCCACCGGGGTTGGCCACCGCATACGCCTGCTGCGAGTACGCGGCGCGACGGCTGTTCTCGAAGTAATCCATGTTGTGGTCACGACCCCAGGCATCGCGGATGCCGCGGAAGTCGACCCAGGTATGACTGTACTGGTGGCCGAACAGCGGCGCGAAGTTGAGGAAAGTCTGCCCGTGGAATTCGCCCCAGGTCTTGTCGTAGGTGGCCGTCCACGCGTGCCATGCATCCTCGTTCACCGGATGCGTCGGCGAGCCCAGGGCCAGGATGTAGACCAGCATGCCTTCGTTGTAGCCGGCCCAGTCGTGCGGAATCATCTTGCCGCCGGGCGTCCAGCCCATGCTGATGAGCGGGCCGTGGTTCTGCGCCCAGGTCCACTCCACGCGACGGTAGATGTCGTCGGCGAGCTGGCGGATCTGCGCTTCCTGCGGGTCGTCGTGATCGTAGTAGCTCTGGGCGAACAGGATGCCGCCCAGCAGCAGGGTGGTGTCGACCGTCGAGACCTCGGTCCAGCGCGCTTCACGTGCACCGGTCTGCATGTTCAGGAAGTGATAGAAGAAGCCCTTGTAGCCGGTGGCACCGTCTTCGGCGTCGTTCTGCGGGGCATCGTGGAAGAAGCGGAGGGTGGCCAGTGTCCGTTCCACGGCCTGGTCGCGCGTGATGTAGCCGCGCTCCACACCCACGCCGTACGCCGTCAGGCCGAAGCCGACCGAAGCGATCGAGGCAAAGGACGGGCTCGGGTAATGGTCGGGAATGAGGCCATTGGTCGGGTTGCCGCTGTCCCAGAACCATTGGAACGTACGCTTCTCCAGTTCCACCACCATCGGCGGTACGGCATGGAGATCCTTGAGCGCGGCGGCCGAGACGTGTTTCGTCTTCGCGGGTTCTTTCTGCGCGAGGGCCAGGGGAGCAGTGCTGGCGAGCATGACACCGAGTGCTAGTGAGAAACGCTTGATCGTACTGGCTTTCATGGCACACATTCCTTGAGACTATTCAGGGCCGGCGCGTCGGATGCGGGGACATCGCCGGCGCGTAAACGTTTACGTCAAGAGGTCGGAGAAAGGCCCCGAAGGGCCTTGGTCGAGCAGGAACCATACGATCCAGGCAGGTCCCTGGCAATCACCTGTCGCATCACGTCACCACCGTCGGCGCCCTGCATTCGCGCTCGATGAACTGCTGGTGCGTCGGCATCAGGTCGACGTTCTTCGAGATGACGTCGCGAATGCTGTCTAGGAACTTCGGCAGGTCGGCGTCCGGCATCTGGTCCACCAGGGGGTTATAGCTCGTCGGCATGATGCCCTGGCCGATCATCACCTGGACCCAGCTGACGGAGGCGAACATCTCATCAGCATTGCGAAAGAAGCGTCCGCTGTGGCGGAACAGGTCGACATTGCTCTTGAGCGAATCGGGAATCGACATGGTCCGGCAGTAGTTCCAGAACGGTGTGTCGTCGCGACTCGTGGCGTTGTAGTGAAGGATGAGGAAGTCGCGGATGCGCTCGGACTCGAATCGCGTCCGGTCGTTGAAACGATCGACCAGGACCGGGTCCATGACGTCATCGCTGGGGAACAGCTCAAGCAGCTTGGAGATACCGGCCTGGATCATGTGGATGCTGGTCGACTCCAGCGGCTCCATGAAGCCACTGGCCAAACCAAGCGCCACGACGTTCTTGTTCCACGTCTTCTTGCGCATGCCGGTGACGAAACGCAGCGGGCGCGGATCGCCCAGCGCCTTTCCATCCAGATTGGCCATGAGCTTCGCGGCCGCTTCGTCCTCGCTGATGAACTGACTCGAGTAAACGTAGCCATTGCCGGTGCGATGCTGCAGCGGAATGCGCCATTGCCAGCCAGCCTCGCGCGCCGTGGAGCGCGTATACGGCGTCGGCGCCTCAACACGTGCGCAGGGCACGGCAAGCGCGCGATCGCACGGAAGCCAGCGGCTCCAGTCTTCGTAACCGGACTGCAACGCACCTTCGATGAGCAGACCGCGGAAGCCGGAGCAGTCGATGAAGAGATCGCCCTCGATACGCTCGCCGTTCTCCAGTACGACCGCGGCGACATGGCCCGTCTCCGCATGCAGGTCGACGTTTCGCACCTTGCCCTCGGTGCGGCGCACACCGCGTGCTTCGCTGTACTCGCGCAGGTAGCGCGCATAGAGCGAGGCGTCGAAGTGGTACGCGTAGCCGATCGTGGACAACGGCGACCCGGCCGGAACGTCCGTGGGCGCGGGCATGAACTTGCCCCGTGTCGCTGCTACCGTATTCACCGAATAGTCGTGCAGGTCGGCGTCCGAGTGCAGGCCAGCGAGCCTGGCCTTAAGCCAGTAGTGATGGAACGGCGTCAAACCGATGTCATGGCCGATCACGCCGAACCCGTGAATGTAGGAGTCACCCAGCTTGCCCCAGTCGCGAAACTGGATGCCGAGCTTGAACGTGCCCTGCGTGCGCGAAACGAAGTCGGCTTCGTTCAGCCCGAGCAGGTTGTTGAACAACTTGATATGCGGGACGGTGGCCTCGCCGACCCCGACGGTTCCGATCTCCTCGGACTCCACCAGTCGCACGGTCACCTGCTTGTTCAGTACGCGGATCAGCGCCGCCGCAGCCATCCAGCCGGCCGTACCGCCACCCACGACGACGATGTTGGTGATGCCGTTGGCCATCGTTATCCACGCATGCCAGGAAAAGAAAGACGCCCGCGGGGAGACACACGGGCGCAAAGTAAAAGCGCATCCGGCAAAGCCGTCCGGATGCGCCGGTGGCGCGGTTTAGAACTTGAAGCCTGCAGTGAATCGGGCGGTACGCGGAACGAACGAGATGTTGCCGGTCTTGTTGTAGACCACCGGGTTCGAGAAGTTCGCCACGCCGTTCGAACCGAAGTTAGTGGTGTAGTCGACCAGGTTCTTCCAGTTGAACACGTTGAGGACGTCGAAGCGGAGGTAGAACTTGGTCTGGTCGTTCTCGCTGATTACGAAGTCCTTCGTCGCCTGGATATCGATGTCGCGATAGCCCCAGATCTTGCCGCCGACCAGGAACTTCGAGCCCGGCGGTGTGGCGGCGACAGGGCGAGCGCTCTCGCCGTAGTTGTAGAGCACGCCACCGCCGACACCCACGACGCCGTTGAACGGCAGCGGCGTGGCGATGGTCATCTTGGCCGAGAGCGTGATACCCCACGGCGCATCGACCGAGCCTGTCGCGACGAAGCGATGCTTCGCGACGGAGTTCGAGTTGATGAACGGGTAGTTGCCGATGGTCGCCTCGTCGAACGAATAATGTTCGTTGATGTCGCGGTTCTGCTTGGCGCGGCTATACGTATAAGCGAAGTTGGCGCTCCAACCCGATTCGTGCGTGTAAGGCTTGTCGGCCGACAGCAGCAGCTGCGTGGTACGTGTACGGATGCCGTTGTTGCCGATGATCATGCTGCCGAAGCCCGGGATGCCATTGCCCCAGGGCTGGGAACCGTTCTGGAAGAAGTCGCCATTCGGGTAGCGGTTGCCCAGCGTAAAGGCGAACCCGTCGTAGGAAAGCACGCGGCTCACGGTCACGTCGGTCTGCCAGTCGCCCAGCTTGTTCGACATGCCGAGGCTGTACTGATCGGAGTACGGGGCCTTCAAGTTGTTGTTCAACATGTCGACTTCCTGGCCCTTGTTCGTGCCGGCGACGAGCGCCTGCAGGTTCTGGAGACCATTGAAGTAAGACGGGTCGAAGTTGACGCAGTTGGTGTTCGAACCGACAGTGCAGGGACGACCGGGAATGTTGAACAGGATCTCCTGGTACGGCAGGGCGGACTTGGTCTGCTCCAGCTGCAGGTAGTCGTACAGGTTGCGGTCGTACGAGCGGCCGTAACCACCGTGGATCACGTGCTCCTCGTCGGCGAACAGGTCATACGAGAAGCCGACGCGCGGCTGCCATTCGTTCTGCGCCTTGCGATTGTGGCCGTTGCTGATGTAGTCCTGGTAATTGATCCCGCCCTTCGCTAGCGTCTGCGCGTAGGTCTGGCCGGGGAACTGGGCCTGCGCGTTCGTATCGAGCGAATTGAAACCGTCGATCACATTCTGCGGGGTGACCCAGTCCAGGTACGACGGCGTCTTTTCCTTATCCCAGCGCACGCCGAGGTTCAGGGTCAGGTGATCGTTCACCGCCCAGTCGTCCTGGATGTACGCGCCGTATTGCTTGCTCGTGGTCTCCGAGACCGGGTTGAGGCCTGGCACCGGATTGGCGAACTGCGCCTTGTACGGAAGCGGCTCGGTGCCGTCCGGACCGACGTTGTAGAAGAACTGCGGGTTGGTGGCCTGGGCGTCCTGCGCATGCAGGGTCACTTCCTTGTACTTGTAGCCCGTCTTGATGGTGTGGTCGCCGTACCAGGACAGATCGTTGAAGGTGAAGTCGTCCGAGATCATCGGGCCTTCCTGACCCTTGATCTGCGTGGCGAGCGCCGACGCCGACCCGACGTTGACGATGGCCGCGTCGTTGGCCGGGCGCCAGGTGTAGGTGTAGCCATTACCGTAATTGATCGGCAGCGGGTCGTTCGACGAGTTCTCGTAACTGGCCTTGAACTCGTTGTAGAACCAGTCACCGCTGTGCTGCCAGCGGAAGGTCCCGCGCGTGTCATGGTTCTGGATCTCGACGCTCGCCGATTGGGCGACACCCTTGGTGATGCCATCGGACTGGTTTTCGCGACGCACCTGGGTGCTGATCTCGATGCGGTCGCGGTCGGTCAGCTCCCAGTCGATCTTGCCGAAGTACAACTTTTCGTTGAACGGCAGGTTCGCCGGTCCGAGCTGCGAGCCAACACCAGCGGGCAGCAGCGATGCCACGTTAGCTGGCGAGTTGTCGCCCGGGCTGACCGTGGTCGGCGTATCGAACTTCTTCTCTTCGTATGTGACAAAGAAGTGCATCTGGTCCTTGATGATCGGACCGCCGAGCGCGAAGCCGTATTCCTTCTCGAAGGAGCGGGCCTTGACGCCATCTTCCTCGGCAGCGGTGCGGCTGCGGTATTTGTCCGAGGTGTAGGTGTCGAACACTTCACCGTGGAATTCGTTCGTGCCGGACTTCGTTTCGGCCGTGACCACCGCCGACGAGACCTGATCGTACTCGGCCTTGTAGTTGCTGGTGATGACCTTGTACTCGCCGATGGCCAGCTGCGGGAACGGGTTGCCCTGACTGGAGGTCTGGCCGGACACGCCGCCGGATTTGACGTAGCCCTTCTGGCCGACGCCGTCGATGAAGACGTTGACGGCGCTGGCGTTCTGGCCACCGGCCTTGAGCGAGGTATGACCCTGCGCGTCGACATTGAAGACCATGCCCGGCACGGTATCGGCGAACTCGAGGAAGTTACGCGACACCTGCGGAATCGTCTGGATCTGGCGCAGCGAAATCGTGCCGCCGACTTCCGGCGTCTTCACTTCGGTCAGCGTCGTCGCATTCACCGTCATGCCTTCCATCGCCGTGGCGTTGGCGGGCTTCGCGGTGACGTCGCCCGGGCCGGCCGCGGCAGCGGCGAGGTTCAGCGTGGCGGTCGAGGCGACCGTCAGCGTCACCGTCTGCTCGGTGCCCGGACCGGCGTCGACCTTGTACGAGGCCGGCGGCAGACCGTTGATGATGTAGGTGCCGTCGGCGCCGGCCTTGGCGTGGCGCGTCAGGCCGGTCTGCGGATTGAACGCGGTGACGTCGGCGCCCGGTGCGGCTTTGCCGCGCAGGTTCGCACTCGCGGACTGCGCGAAGGCGGACGGCGTGACCACGGCGGCGGCGACCGTCGCGGTAATAACGCTGGCGAGCAGCTTCTTCTTCAGATGCATCGAGGCTTTCATTTTTCCCCTCTCCCAAAAGGTTCTGTGTGTGCTGTTCCGGCCCGGCGGGGCGCAAGACACGGCGGTCGACGTTTTGGTGTCGGCCACTCTTCGAAGAGCGTTCTGCCCCCCGTGTATCGCGCCCGTCCCGCATTTGCGGACCGGAAGATCGATCGAAGTCCTGTGTTTGACGCCGTCCCTGAGATTCCAGCCACGGCCCGGCAAGCCGTGTATTCCGACGGGCGTCAGGCCCGTCGTCTTACCGTGTCGCTCCCGCCGCAAGAGGCGCGAACGACGATTTCGGTGCTGACGACATGCGGCTCGGGAGCGGCGTCATCGGGTGCTTCGATCATGGCGGCAAGGCGCTGGAGAGCGGCCTCGCCCAGTTCGGCGATGCGGATGCGCACCGTCGTTAGCGGCGGCGACACATAGCGCGCCATCGGAATGTCGTCGAAACCGACCACGGCGATATCGTCGGGCGTGCGCAGCTTCGCTTCGGCGAGGGCGGACAGGCAGCCGATGGCCATCATGTCGTTGGCGGCGAAGATCGCGTCGGGACGCGGCACCATCGCGAGGGCCTGCTTGCCGGCGTGGTAGCCGGATTCCTCGGTGAAATCGCCTTGCAGGATCGCGGCGCGTTCGCCGAGACCGGCGGCGGCAAGCGCGTCGCGATAACCGCGGATACGCTCCTGCACGTCGTGGTTCACTTCCGGACCGGCGATGAAGACGATGCGCTTGCGACCGAGGCCGAGCAGATGCTCGGTCATGGCGCGGGCACCGCCGAAGTCATCGACGTCCAGCGAGGCATGTCGTTCCGAGCGCACGTGGCTGTTGATCAGCACGGTCGGCAGGACGACGGGCAGGTTCTCGTCCAGGAAGGCTTCGTCCGCATGCGGCGACATCACCAGCAGGCCATCCACGCGACCCTGCATGGCGCGCAGGGCGATGGCCGCCTCGGTGGCGTCGCCATGGGAGCTGGAAACCAGCAGGTAGAGGCCACGGGTGCGGGCGGCCAGGTCGATACCGCGAATCAGCTCGGAGAAGAACGAACCATGCAGGTCGGGCAGCAGGGCCCCGATGGTCTGGGTGCGGCGGGTAATCAGGCTGCGCGCAGCATTGTGCGGAACGTAACGGAGGCGGGTCGCAACTTCCCGGATCCGCTTCTGGGTTTCCGCGGTCACGCCGCCGTGGCCGTTCAGGGCGCGCGACACCGAGGCCACGGAAACGTTGGCCATTCTCGCGACGTCTTTGATGGTCACACTCACGCGTTTCTCGCCCTTTCCCCCGCCCCGGAGGGCTGATGGCGCGGAACGTAAACGTTTTCATAGGAGCTTGTAAAGCGTTCGAAAACAAAGGCTTGTTGCGGTGCAGTAGTAAATCGGCCGTTACGTGATACCACTCGACCACCCTTGTTAAAATACTGTGTATTGTCAGCGGCTTGAGTGGTACGTAAACGTTTGCGGCGACGCAGCAGCCGCCGTGACGGGAAATTCACGGAGATAAATGGATGTCGCGTTCAGTAACGGGCGTTACATGCGAAATCGCAACTTCCTGCGCTTGGCGGCCAGGAGGGCCCCTGTTTCGGAAGGCAGTGTGTGGAAGCCGATTCATCGGCGATCCCGCGGCAGCGGGCCCGGTCGCCGCCAGCGCTCATCGCGAATAGAACTTTTCTGAAAAATTCGACTTTCTGCACTGGGATGACAGACAGCGGCACTTCGCCTACCTAGACTCCGCGCCCTCACCTACCCGATGGATGGATGTATGCGAAGGATTGCGCCTGGGGCGTTGTATGCGCTT
>NZ_DATLIW010000004.1:0-29587 GCF_035539195.1 Luteibacter sp. | reverse complement strand
TCACCTGCGCACACTGTCAAAGATCAATCACTTGCAACACTTTGTGGTGTTGCCCTCTGAACATTTCGTCCCGAGGTGAGCCGCCCATTCTATATCGTTTTTCGTTTCCGTCAACACCCTCGTGAATCTTTTTTTCGAGGTGGTTGGTGGAGCCGAGGAACTGTCGCGTGGGTGACTTTCGTCGCGACCAGAAGAGAAGTATAGGCTCGGGGAGCACTTCTGTGAAGGGGTTTTCGACATCTTTCTGAAAAAAAGTCACACGGTAGACTTATAACTTCCGCTCACACTAATAAGGTGTAAAAAAATGTACGGACGGCTTCTTCCCGCGGCACTGATTTTCCTGTCGCTGGGCGCCCACGCTGCAACACCTCCCGCCGTCACGCTGCACGGCACGACCTTCACCACGGAGTTCGCCACGGACGACGCCTCACGTGAGCATGGCCTGATGGACAGGACCGAACTGAAGGCCAATCACAGCATGCTTTTCTTCTTCCCGAACGATGAGCCGCGGGCCTTCTGGATGAAGAACACGCTCATCCCGCTGGACATCCTGTACTTCGACGGTGCGCGCAAGCTCGTTTCCATGCAGCTCAACGCGCAACCTTGCAAGGCCGATCCCTGTGCCATCTATCCCAGCGACGGGGCGGCGCGTTACGTTCTCGAGCTTCCGGCGGGGACGGCGGGCAGGCTGGGGCTGAAGCTGGGCGAGCCGCTGACCATTACCGGCGACCCCGGCGCGGTGCGCTGATCCGCCAAGAAACCATGCTCGCACGGTACGCCGACGTGATATGGGACAAGCGCGGCCGGATCGATGCCAGCCAGTTCGTCCCACTGGTCGTCGAAGGGAATGAATCGCTGCATATCGGGCTTCCTCCACGAATCGGCACACATTGCGTGGCCTGGGGACTATGGAAGCAGGCTTTCGAGCCTTATCGGTGACCGAATGGGGCTAAATGCTGTCAGCACCATCCGGTGATCGGGGCGGTGAGGCTTCTCCGCTCCGTTGGCTTTTCGCCGATGAATCGGCTCCCACATCCGCTCGATGAATCGGCTTCCACATCGGGTCGAGGAATCGGCTTCCACATCCGCTCGATGAGTCGGCTCCCACATCGGGCCGATGAATCGGCTCTCACACTGTCAGTCGAGTTCGACCATTTCGAAGTCGTCCTTGGTCACGCCGCAGTCCGGGCACGTCCAGGTATCCGGGATATCTTCCCAGCGGGTGCCCGGCGCGATGTCCTCTTCGGGCAGGCCCAGGGCCTCGTCGTAGATAAAGCCGCAAACGACGCACATCCATTTGCGAAGGGTGGTTTCGGTGCTCTGGCTCATGGCTTTGCGTACTGTCGTGAAGCAAGGAAGTCACCCATTCTGTCACCCTCCGGCGCAACGAGGCTAGCGCGCCACCGTCACATTCCAAGGATTTCCATGACCACCCTCCTCCGAACCCGACTCCGCGGCCAGGGCGTCTACGCCATCACCGACGGGCCCCGCGACGACTTGTTCGCCGCCGTGGAGGCCGCCCTTGCCGGCGGCGCCCGCCTCCTGCAGTACCGGGACAAGACCGCGGACGCCGAGCGGCGCCGCGCCGAGGCGGCCGAACTGGCCAGCATGTGCGCGCGCTACGAAGTGCCTCTCATAGTGAATGACGACGTGCCACTCGCCCTCGAGGTCGGTGGCGGCGTTCACCTGGGCCGGGAGGACGTGTCGATCGCCGAGGCCCGGGCGGCGCTGGGCCCGGACGCCATCATCGGCGTCTCCTGCTATGGGTCGATCGACCGCGCGCGCCAGCTTCAGGCCGAAGGCGCCGATTACCTGGCCCTTGGCGCGATGTACCCGTCGACGACGAAGCCGCACGCGGCGGTGGTATCGCACGACGTAGTGACGCAGGCGAAGGCCCTGGGCCTTCCCGTCGTGGCGATCGGCGGCATCACCCCCGACAATGGGCGGGCAGTGATCGACGCCGGCGCCGATTACCTGGCCGTGGTATCCGCCATTTTCGCGGCCGCGGACATCCAGACGGCAACCCGGCAGTTCGCCAACCTCTTCGACCCACGCCCCGGAATCATTCGATGACCACGAACCATGACCTCTTCGCCCGTGCCCAGAAGCTGCTGCCCGGCGGCGTGAACTCGCCTGTGCGCGCTTTCCGGTCCGTCGGCGGCGAGCCGTTCTTCACCGAGCGCGCCGACGGCGCCTACCTTTGGGACGTCGAAGGCAAGCGCTATACCGACTACGTGGGCTCATGGGGCCCGATGATCGTCGGCCATAACCATCCGGCGGTACGCGAGGCGGTCGAGCGCGCCGTCCGCAACGGCCTGTCGTTCGGCACGCCCTGCCCCGCCGAAGTCACCATGGCCGAGTCGATCGTCGCGCTGATCCCCTCCGTGGACATGGTGCGCATGGTCAATTCGGGCACGGAGGCGACGATGTCGGCCATCCGTCTTGCCCGCGGCGCGACCGGCCGATCGAAGATCGTCAAGTTCGAGGGCTGCTACCACGGCCATGGCGACAGCTTCCTGGTGAAGGCCGGCTCGGGCGCGCTCACCTTCGGCGTGCCGACCTCGCCCGGTGTGCCCAAGGCCTCGGCCGACCTGACGCTCACCCTCCCGTATAACGATATCGACGCCGCAAGGCTGTTGTTCTCGCAGGAAGGCAAGGAGATCGCGGGCCTGATCATCGAGCCGGTCGCCGGCAACATGAACTGCATTCCGCCGAAGCAAGGTTACCTGCAGGCGCTACGCGAACTGTGCACGGAACATGGCGTGCTGCTGATCTTCGACGAAGTGATGACCGGCTTCCGTGTCGCCCTTGGCGGCGCGCAGGCCCACTACGGCATCACGCCCGACCTCACCTGCTTCGGCAAGATCATCGGCGGCGGCATGCCGGTAGGTGCCTATGGCGGCCGCCGTGACCTCATGGAGCAGATCGCGCCATCGGGCCCGATCTACCAGGCCGGCACGCTGTCCGGCAATCCGGTGGCGATGGCCGCCGGCCTTGCCATGCTCCAGCTGATCCAGGCGCCCGGCTTCTACGAGGACCTGGCCGCCCGCACCATTCGACTCACCGACGGCATCCTTGCCGAAGCGAAGAAAGCAGGCGTGCCGTTCAGCGTGAACCGCGTCGGCGGCATGTTCGGTCTGTTCTTCACCGATGAAACGGTGGAAAGCTATACGCAGGCCACAACGGCGGATGTCGCCGCGTTCAACCGCTTCTTCCACGGCATGCTGGAACGGGGCGTGTATCTGGCGCCGTCGGCGTTCGAGGCGGGCTTTGTTTCCAGCGCGCACGACGACGAGGTCATCGCTGCGACGATCGCGACGGCTGCCGAGGTTTTTGCGACGTTGAAGTAATCTGGGTATCGCCGCTGAAGCGGCTCCCACACGAGCTTCGAGGCGGCTTCGCCTCCACGCGGGCTTCGAAGGGGCTCCCACACGAGTTTCATTGCCTTGTGTGGGAGCCGGCTGTGCCGGCGATGGGGTTGGATCGCCAAGCGACCGTCAGGCGACTTTCGCCTCCTGCGCGAAAGCCGCCAGCGAGGCGTGGAGCCGCTGGAGGCCTTCGGCGGTTTCTTCATCGGTGATGGTCAACGGCGGGACGATGCGCAGTACGTCCGGGCCGGCCTGGAGGAGCAACAGGCCATGCGCGGCGGCGAGGTCGAGAATTTCGCTGGCACGCCCCTTGTAGGCATCGTCCAGTACGGCGCCGATCATCAGGCCGCGACCGCGAATCTCCGAAAACAGATGGAACTCGTGGTTGAGCTTGTTGAGGCCGTTGCGGATGTCGTTGGCCTGACGTTCCACGTTGAGCATGACCGCCGGCGAAGCGATCTTCGCCAGCGCGACGCGCGCGACCGCCGCCGCCATCGGGTTGCCACCGAAGGTGGTGCCGTGGGCGCCGAACTGCATCACCTCGGACACCTTGGCCCCGACCAGCATGGCGCCGATAGGGAAACCGGCACCGAGCGCCTTGGCCAGGGTGACGATGTCGGGCGTGACATGGTCGTGGGTATGCGCGAAGAGCGTACCCGTACGGCCCATGCCGCACTGGATTTCGTCGAGCACCATGAGGGCGTCGTGCGCGTCGCATAGCTCGCGCACCTTCTTCAGGAAACCCTGCTCGGCAGGCATGACGCCGCCCTCGCCCTGCACCGGCTCGAGCATGACGGCGGCGACATCGCCATGCGCCATGGCTTCTTCGAGCGCGACCGGATCGTTGAACGGCACATAGCGGAAGCCACCCGGCAGCGGCTCATAGCCTTCCTGGTACTTCGGCTGGGCCGTCGCCGTCACGGCGGCGAGGGTACGGCCATGGAACGAGCCTTTGAAGGTCACGATGACCCGCTTCTCGGGCGGCCGCCCTTTCGAGGCGGCCCACTTGCGCACCAGCTTGATCGCCGCCTCGTTGGCCTCGGTGCCGGAGTTGCACAGGAAGACGCGCTCGGCGAAGGGCGACAGTTCGACCAGCTCCTGGGCCAGGCGCAGCGGGGGCTCGGAGTAGAAGACGTTACTGGCGTGCCAGAGCTTGTGGGCCTGGCCGACCAGCGCGGCGACGAGGTCCGGATCCTGGTGGCCGAGCGCGTTCACGGCGATACCGGCGCCAAAATCGATGTAATCGCGGCCTTCCGTATCCCAGACGCGGGATCCCTTCCCGTGGTCGAGGATGACATCGCGCGGGCGATAAACGGACAGCCAATAACGCTTGCCCAAGCCAACGAGATCGGAGGGTTCGACAGGGTGCGACGACATGGTGCCTACTCCGGGCCCCGGCCGCAGCGCCGAGACCCCTACAGGAACGGATGGAATCGCACGGTACGCTCTGCGGTCCGACATCGATCCGAAACCCGTTCATCATATGGGCCGCGGGCCGAGCCGACAACGCGCGCGTGTACCGCCGTTGCAACGTTTTGTTACACGTCGCTACATCGCCTGAACGCCCGGTTTCAACGGCCTGCCCGGAAATTCCTTGCGAATCAAAGGAAGGCCCCCGTGGCACGACCATTGCTCCCTTAGTCCACAAGGCCCTGTGAAGCCCGCGATGTTCGCTCGCCCGACGACCCTGCCAAGCCGGACGACGAATGGGAACTCCCGGTCCCCAGAGGGCCGGGAGTTTTCTTCACTCCGTGTCAGGGAGAGGGCCGAAGCCGCTCAGCGCAGCTGATCGAGGGCGAGTTGGTGCTTCTTGCACAGTCGGTAGACGGTCACGCGGGAGACGCGCAGGCGCCGTGCGCACTCGCTGATGTTGAAGGCGCTCGCGCGCAGGCAGTCGACGATCGCCTCGCGTTCGGCCGAGGTGCGGGCACTGCCCAGGCTGTCCCGATCGTTGCCAGGGAGGTCCACGCTCAGCTCGAGGTCTTCCGGCGTGATCAGCGCGTCGTCGGCGATCACGGCCGCTCGCTGCACGCGGTTCATCAGTTCGCGGACGTTGCCCGGCCACGCGAACGCATTCATGGCCTTGCGCGCGGTGGTACTGAAAGCTCGTGCCCGGGTACCGTAACTCTCGCGGAAGGTGTCGAGGAAGTACTGGGCCAACAGCTCGATATCGCCATTGCGTTCCCGCAATGGCGGCATGCGCAGGCGAAGTACGTTGAGACGATAGAACAGGTCCTCGCGGAATCGGCCCTGTGAAACGGCTTTCTCGAGGTCCACATGGGTGGCAGCCAGGACGCGCACGTCCACCTTGATGGACTGGCAACTGCCGATGCGTTCGATCGTGCCCTCCTGGAGCACCCGCAGCAGGTTGGTCTGGGCGTCGAGCGGCAGGTCGCCGATCTCGTCCAGGAAAACCGTGCCGCCATCGGCGGACTCGAAATGGCCGATGCGTCGCGCCGTGGCGCCGGTGAACGAACCACGCTCGTGGCCGAACAGCTCGGACTGGACCAGGTTGGCCGGCAGGGCGCCGCAGTTGATCGCGGCGAAAGGCCGTTCGTGACGCGGCGACAACTGGTGTAGCGCCCGGGCGGCCATTTCCTTGCCGGTTCCGGTCTCACCAGTGATGAGCAGGGGCAGTTCGACCGGCGCGAACTTGCGGATGTTCATGGAAAGGGTGCGGATCGCCGGGCTGTCGCCGGTCAGGATGCTCGGCCGGCTGTCGACCGGCGCGGGCGCATCGCCGGGAGCCCGTTGCAGGGCCTGGCGCAGGGCGGTGAACGAGGATGCCCCGTCGATGATTTCCAGGGCCTGCGGCAGTGCCAGGCGGATCGAGGGCTCGTGGGCGGGGGTGCGCGATCCCGTCAGCCCGATCCAGGCCATGCCCGGATGGCTTTCACGCAACTGGTGAAGGATGCGAACGGCCGCCAGCGCACTGGCCCGGAGGTCGACCACGGCAATGGCCGCGTCGCCGCATTCGGGTGGTGCGTCGCTCTGGCTCGCCGGATCGGCAACCAGGGTGCGCCAGCCCGCCCGAAGCAGACCAAAGTGTTCTTCAACGCTCGGCCTGCCTACCCAGACGACACAGCGCCCCGACATTTCCCCGCGCGACATGCCTGCTCCTCACCCGTTACGTGGCCTGCTGTCGGCTTCGCGGATTCACTCCTGGACCCGCCGCCGGCACCCCTGCAGGCCGGCAAGCCCCACATCGTCGCGCGTGTGTCAGACAACAGCGACTGGGAGCGAAGTTATACCGGCGTGCCGAAAGCGGCCATACACCAAACGGGCTAGCCTCCAGAGCCATACGGGTGCATCGGCGCGCTAGCTATAGAAACAAATCCGGTAGCAGCGGCTGGCCGGCGGCGACGGCATAATGGTCGAAGTCGGTGACGCCCTCCTCGCGCAGCACGTCTTCGTCGATATAGAACCGCCCGGTGAAGTCGCGCGAGCGACGGGTAAGCACCGCGTGCGCGGCGTCCGCGACGATATCGGGCCGGCGACAGTTTTCAGGCCGGACACCGTCGATCATGGCTATCGCCGCCGTGGCGATCACGGTTTTCGGCCATAGCGCGTTCACGCCGATACCCAGCGACTTGAATTCGGGCGCCATGCCGAGCACGCACAGGCTCATACCGAACTTGGCAATGGTGTACGCGACATGGGGTTCGTACCACCTCGGGTCGATGCTCGGCGGTGGCGAGAGCATCAGCACCTGCGGGTTCTCCGCGTTCTTCAGGTAGGGCAGGCAGGCCTGCGTCGTCAGGAAGGTGCCGCGCGTGTTGACCTGCTGCATGAGGTCGAAGCGCTTCATCGGCGTGTTTTCCACGCCGGCCAGCCAGATGGCGCTGGCGTTGTTGACGACGATGTCGATGCCGCCGAAACGTTCGGCTGCCGTGGCGGCCGCCATGCGCACTTCGGATTCCTCGCGGATATCGACCTTGAGCGGCAAGGCATGGCCGCCCGCCGCTTCGATCTCCGCGGCGGCGCTGTGGATCGTGCCAGGCAGCTTCGGATTGGCGACGCTGCTCTTCGCGGCGATAACGATGTTGGCGCCGTCACGGGCCGCGCGCAGCGCGATGGCCAGGCCGATGCCACGAGAGGCGCCGGTGATGAAGAGCGTCTTCCCTGCGAGTGAAGTCATTGCGGTCCTTTCAGGGGCGCTGGAAGCGCGGGAGGATGTCACGCAATTCGGCGAGCCGCTCGAGCGGGTCGTCGAGTTCGAGCATGTGCTGACACTCGTTCGGATCCAGCGGCAGCAACTCGGAAAGGCGGAAGCCCACCCAGCTGGCGTCGTCCGAACGCGTCGCCACGTCGTGCCGCCACGGTGGCTGCATCTGGTCGACCAGGCGCTCGAGGATGGTGGCGAGCAGGCCGAACTCGGGCGGAAGTGGCGCGATGTCTTCGGCGCGCCAGGTGGCGATGTCCCCACGTACTTGCCCATCGGAGCGGATGCGCGTGCGCGTGACGCGAAAGCGCAGGCCGCCTTCGGCCACGATGCCGAGCAGGCCATCTTCGCCGGTATGGAAGTCCGTGATGGTGGCCAGCGTGCCGACCGCGGCGGGCACCGCCGGCTGACCGGATTCGCTGCCTTCGAGGATCATGCAGACGCCGAAGGGCCGGCCGGTCCGTGCGCACTCGCGCACGAGGTCGATGTAGCGCGGCTCGAAAATGCGCAGCTGCAGCTGACCGCCCGGAAAGAGGACGTTGGTCAACGGGAACAGCGGATAGTCTTGTCCGGGCGTGGTGGCAGCCATGCCCGCCAGTCTAACCCGCGTGCAGCGCGGTAAAAAAGCGGCGCGGTGCGCCTTCGAAGCCCCCGTTGGACATGAAGACGACATGATCGCCCTCCTGCGTATCCGCGACCAGGCTGGCGACCAGTGCATCGACCGTCGGCACAGCCGTACCGCGACCCGTCAGCGCGGCAGTCACACGTGCCGCATCCCAGGCGAGTTCGGGACGATGCAGAAAGACCACACGATCGGCGTCGGCCAGCGAGGGCGCCAGGGCATCGGCATGCGCGCCAAGGCGCATGGAGTTGGAACGCGGTTCGAGGGCGACGACGATGCGAGCACCGCCGACCTTCGCACGCAGGCCCGCCAGCGTCGTCGCGATCGCCGTCGGGTGGTGCGCGAAGTCGTCATAGACGGTGACCCCGCGCCTCTCGCCGATCACTTCCATGCGCCGACGCACGCTGGCGAAGCGGGCAAACGCCGGCAGCAGGGCCACCGGATCGGCGCCCGCCGCCGTCGCGGCGGCCAGGGCGGCCAGTGCATTCATCACATTGTGCCGGCCCAGCGAGTGCCAGCGGATCTCGCCCAGAACGCTCTCGCCCCGGCGCACACGGAAATGCGAGCCGTCGGCGGCGATCAGTTCGGCGCGCCAGTCGCCCGTGTCGATACCGAAGGTTTCCACCGGCGTCCACGCACCCATTGCCAGGACTTCGGCGAGGTAGGCATCTTCCGCGTTGACGATGAGGCGACCGTTACCCGGCACGGTACGCACCAGGTGGTGGAACTGGCGCTGGATGGCGGCCACGTCGGGAAAGATATCGGCGTGGTCGTATTCGAGGTTGTTGAGGATCGCGATGCGCGGGCGGTAGTGGACGAACTTGGAGCGTTTGTCGAAGAACGCCGAGTCGTATTCGTCCGCTTCGATGACGAAGGGCTTGCCCTCGCCGCGGCGCGCGGAGACATCGAAGTTGCCGGGCACGCCGCCGATCAGAAAGCCCGGCGCGAGACCGGCCGATTCGAGCAGGTGGGCGAGCAGGCTGGTGGTCGTGGTCTTGCCGTGGGTACCCGCCACCGCCAGCACCTCGCGGCCGCCAAGCAGCGTTTCACCCAGCCACTGCGGCCCGGAGATATAGCGCAGGCCTTCGTCGAGCATGTACTCGACCGCGGGATTGCCACGTGTCATCGCGTTGCCGACGACGACGAGGTCGGGCGCCGGCTGCAGGTATTCCGCCTTGTAGCCCTGCATCAGGCCGATGCCGAGGGCTTCGAGCTGGTCGCTCATGGGCGGGTAGACGTTGGCGTCCGAGCCCTCGACCGTAAGGCCGAGTTCGCGTGCGAGCGCGGCGACGCCGCCCATGAAGGTGCCGCAGATACCGAGAATATGGACGCGCATCGGTCGACTCGTCGGGGCGCGGCAGCGTGGGTGCCGCGGAACGGCCCGCCGGAGCGGGCCGTGAGGGTCAGGCGCTGGCGGCCTGGACGCCGCCCGGCAGCACGTCGAGAACACGCTGGGTTACGTCGTCGAGTTCGCCGACGCCGTCGACGACCTGGAGCTTGCCGCGCTGCTCGTAGAAGCTGGCCACCGGCGCGGTCTGTTCGGCGTAGATGCCCAGGCGCTTCTTGACGGTGTCCGGATTGTCGTCGGGACGGCCTTCCTTTTCGAACCGCACTTCGCAGCGGCCGACGATGGCCTGGTCGGGGACGTCGAGCTTGACCACGACGTCGAGCGGCTGGCCGATCCGGGCCAATACGTCGTCCAGAGCGGCAGCCTGGGCCAGGTTGCGCGGGTAGCCGTCGAGGATGAAGCCCGGCTTGGCGTCCGGCTGGCTCAAGCGGTGCTCGATGATGCCGAGCATGATGTCGTCCGACAGCAGGATGCCCTGGTCCATGAGGCCCTTGGCCTTGAGGCCCAGCTCGGTCCCTTCCTTGATCTCCGCGCGAAGCAGGTCGCCCGTGGAGATGTGGGGGACGCCGAGGCGCTCCTTGAGGCGGGTGGCCTGGGTACCCTTCCCGGAACCGGGGGCGCCGAATAGCACGAGTCGCATTGATGCTCCGTTACGTCGGACGACAGGGGGAAACCCCCGCGCCGGACACAAGAAAATGGGTCTCAAGGTAACGGCACGGCCGCGCTCGCGTCAAACGGCCGACACCGGAGCCGTGTAGCCCGGCGCCCGCTTCCAGCGGGGAGCGACCAGCCGGCCGCGCTTCCGGGCCACCAGGAACAGGCCCAGGGACACCAGGCTGCAGGCGACCAGGGCGATTCGCAGGCTGGGCCCGCCCCGGCAGGCGGGGCCTGCAACGCACTCGGTACCCGCACGGTGAGCCCTTCCCCCGGAACTCGTAGGCGAGTCCAGCGTGTCATCGCCGTGCCGCACGCGCTACGCTCGGCACTCTCATGGTGACGAGGAAGTGCGTATGGCCGCCGGCAAAATTCTCTACGCCCAGTCGGGCGGCGTATCCGCTGTCATCAATGCCTCCGCCGCGGGCGTGATCGAGACCGCACGGGACAAGGGCATCGTCGTGTACGCCGCGCGCAACGGTATCCTCGGCGCGCTTCGCGAGGAGCTGATCGACACCTCCAAGGAAGCCAAGGCCAATATCGCCGCGCTGAAGCACACGCCGGGGGGCGCCTTCGGCTCGTGTCGCTACAAGCTCAAGTCGCTGGAGGAGAACCGTGCGGAATACGAGCGCCTGATCGAGGTCTTCAAGGCGCACGACATCCGCACCTTCCTCTATAACGGCGGCAACGACTCGGCCGACACGGCCAACAAGGTCTCCAGGATCGGCCAGACGCTGGGCTACGAGGTCAACTGCATCGGCGTACCGAAGACGATCGATAACGACCTGGTGGTCACCGATACCTGCCCTGGCTTCGGTTCCGTCGCGAAGTACACCGCGATCTCGGTGCGCGAGGCCAGCCTGGACGTGGTCTCCATGATGGACACCTCGACCAAGGTCTTCATCATCGAGGTCATGGGGCGCCATGCGGGCTGGATTGCCGCCGCCGCAGGCCTCGCCGGCTCGGCGCCGGGCGATGCGCCGCACGTCATTCTCTTCCCCGAGAACGTCTTCAATCCGGAAACCTTCCTCGCCAAGGTCAAGGCGACGGTGGAGAAGGTGGGCTATTGCACGGTGGTCGTTTCCGAGGGCGTGAAGGACAGCGACGGCACCTTCCTCGCCGAATCCGGTGCACGCGACGCCTTTGGCCACGCGCAACTGGGTGGCGCCGCGCCAGTGCTCGCCGCGCTGGTCCGCGAGAAGCTCGGCTACAAATACCACTGGGCCCTGCCCGACTACCTGCAGCGCTCCGCGCGACACATCGCGTCGAAGACGGATCTCGACCAGGCCTATGCCGTTGGCAAGAAGGCCGTCGAATATGCCGCCGAGGGTCTCAACGCCGTGATGCCGGTGATCGTGCGCACCTCGGACGAACCGTACAAGTGGAAGATCGAAGCGGCGCCGCTGGACAAGATCGCCAACCACGAGAAGAAGATGCCGAAGAACTTCATCTCGAAGGACGGTTTCGGCATCACCGCCGCCGCACGGCGCTACCTCGCGCCGTTGATCCAGGGCGAAGCGCCGCCACCGTATGGGCCCGATGGCTTGCCGGTCTACGTGACGCTGAAGAACGCCTCGGTGCCGAAGAAGTTGAAGAAGTTCAAGATCTAAGCTGTTGTGGGGGCTTTTGTAGGAGCTCTTGTAGGAGCCGCTTCAGCGGCGATTGGGTGCTTGCCTCGGTCTGGCCCGCTGCCGCGGGATCGCCGATGAATCGGCTCCCACAGTGAATTGGCTCCCACAGTGAAGCAGCTTCCACGGTGATTTGGCTTCCATGGTGAATCGGCTTTCAGAGTGAATCGGCTGAACGCGAGGCGATCATGTGAGGACGCTGCGCATCAGCGCGAGGTCGCGCACGAAGGCCGCGTAGCCCTCCTCCCGCGCCTGCTCATCCGGCAGGCGCAGCAGGTACGACGGATGCACGGTCGCCATGGCACGGCCGCCGTCGGGCAGGTCGAGCCACCGTCCGCGCTGCGCCATCAGGCGAAACGACGCGCCGAACACCGCCTGGGCCGCCATCGCCCCGAGACAGACGATCGCCTCCGGCCGGATGCGATCGATCTCGGCGGCAAGCCAGGGGCGGCAGGCGGCCTGTTCCTCGGCATTGGCACGCTTGTGCAGTCGCCGCTTTCCTCGCGGTTCGAACTTGAAGTGTTTCACCGCGTTGGTCACATACAATGCCGCACGATCGACGCCCGCCTCGGCTAACGCGCGATCGAACACTTTCCCCGCAGGCCCGACGAACGGCTCGCCGGCGAGGTCTTCCTGATCGCCCGGCTGCTCGCCGACGACGACGATCCGCGCATCGACCGGGCCACTGCCGAAGACGGTCTGCGTCGCCGGTTTCCACAGATCGCAGTGGCGGCAGTCCTTGGCCTGCTTGCGCAGCGCCGCGAGGCTTCCGTCGGGGGCGTCCGCCGCGGCCTTCTGCAAGGGCGTGACTTTCTTACGCGGAACCGTCGGTTGTTTATCGACCATGGCCTGCATCCTCGGCAGCGCGTCGCGCACCAGCTCGGGAATGAGCCGCGCCTCGGGAAGATTCTTCCAGTACTTCACCGGCATCTCCCGGCGCATCGCACCGACCTTCAGGCGCGCGGGATTGAAGATACTCGCGTAATACGTACGCCAGAGATCTTCGAGGGCATCGCCCGAAGGCGCGTCGCCCCGTTGCGCACCGGGCCCGAACGACAGGGCCGTACCGTCCCAGTGGGCACTGCGTGACGGCGTGAGCAAGGACCAGCGCATGCCGGTGAAGCGACGAACGAAGAACGGTGCCACCCGCGTCACGATGTCGTGGTCGGGTTCGAACCACGCCACGTAGACACTGCCATCCTCCACCGGCAGCTCGCGGAAGCGGACGAAGGCCTTCATCTTGTGCATGTCGCGATTGACCTGCTTCACGCAGGTGTGTGCCCAGGCCACGTCGTCGTCCGTGGCAATGGCCAGCAGGTTGCGCTCGCCATGAACGAGTCGCCATAGCATGCGATACAGCGTGGCGTGGCGGCGCGGGTCCGAGTGCGCCAGCACGGTGTTGACCAGGTTGAGGAAGTCCCGCGGCACGGCCGGTGCCTGTGCGTACGACGGCTCCGGCAGGGCATCGACCTTGCCGAACAGGCCAGTCTCACGCCCAAACACCCATTCCACCTGCGCAGGGTCGACGTCCGCCAGCAGCAGCGCACGCGCTTTTCTGCGCCATTCCTGCACGTCCGACGCGTCGTCGAGCCTGACGCCCAGCATCAGCCGAAGAGATCGGGCTGCGCCGGCTCGCGCAGGTCACGCTGCAATGCGACGCTTTCGCGGTCGCCGCGAGGACGGTGGTCCAGCGTTTCGACAAACGGCGCCACCTTCTTCACCGGGACGCGCAGACGAATGAGGTCGGCGTAGCGGATACGTTGGTGCGCGCGCATCGCGATCATGCGATCCACCGTCTTCACGCCCAGGCCCGGCACGCGCAGCAACATGTCGCGCGGGGCGCGGTTGACGTCGACCGGAAAGCTGTCCCGGTGACGCAGCGCCCAGGCCAGTTTCGGATCGACCTCGAGCGAGAGCATGCCGTTGTCGCCGGGCGGGGCGATCTCGTCGGCGCGGAATCCGTAGAAGCGCATCAGCCAGTCGGCCTGGTAGAGGCGATGCTCGCGTACCAGCGGCGGAGGCTTCAGCGGCAGGATCTTCGACGCATCGGGAATGGGACTGAAGGCCGAGTAGTAGACGCGACGCAGGTGGTAGTTCGTATAGAGATTGGTGCTGGCCGTAAGCACGTCGCGATCCGTCGCGGCATCGGCACCGACGATCATCTGCGTGCTCTGCCCGGCCGGCGCGAACCTCGGCGCCTTTTTCTCCGCCTTCGCTTCGTCGATCGACAGGCGCAGGCGGCCCATAGCGCTGCGGATGTCGCCGAGATCCTTCTCCGGGGCCAGCGACTTGAGCCCCTCGGCCGTGGGCATCTCGACATTGATGCTCAAGCGATCGGCCCAGCGCCCGGCGGCATCGATCAGCTCGGGCGCCGCATCGGGAATCGTCTTGAGATGGATGTAGCCAGCGAATCGGTGCTCGGTGCGCAGGGTACGCGCGACGCGAACGAGCTGCTCCATCGTGTAATCCGGCGACTGGATGATGCCCGAGGAGAGGAACAGGCCCTCGATGTAGTTGCGTCGGTAGAACTCCAGCGTCAGGTCGACCACTTCCTCGGGCGTGAATCGTGCACGCGGGACGTTGCTGCTGCGCCGGTTGACGCAGTACACGCAGTCGTACACACAGAAATTGGTCAGCAGGATCTTCAGCAGGGAGATGCAGCGGCCGTCCGGCGCGTAGGCGTGGCAGATACCCATGCCTTCGGTCGAGCCGATTCCTCCCGACCGCAGCGAGTGTCGGCCCTTGCCGCCGCTGGACGAACAGGATGCGTCGTACTTGGCCGCGTCGGCAAGAATGGCGAGTTTGTCGGACAGCTTCATGGCAACGGCCATGGTGCCAAATGGCGCCGTGATCCGCGTGAAAACGCGAATCACGAACGGGACCGCGGGGGAGTCTGGGTATGATCTGGACTTTCCTGCCACACGGTCGAAGCCCATGGACCTGATCGTCCGCCACGCCACCCTGCCCGACGGGCGCCGGGACGTCGACATCGGTATCGCCGACGGACGCTTTGCCGCGATCCAGCACGGACTTCCGGCAAAGGGCGCGGAGGAGATAGACGCGGGTGGCCGGCTGGTGACGCCGCCTTTCGTCGACGCGCACTTCCACATGGACGCGACGCTGTCGCTCGGCCTGCCGCGCCTCAACGCGTCGGGCACCCTCCTCGAAGGCATTGCGCTATGGGGCGAGCTCAAGCCGGAGCTCACCATCGACGCCCTGGTCGCCCGCGCCATGGCCTATTGCGACATGGCGGTAGCCCAGGGCCTGCTCGCCATCCGCAGCCATGTCGACATCTGTGACGACCGGCTGCTGGCCACCGAAGCCCTGCTGGAAGTGAAGCGGCGCGTGGCGCCCTACCTGCACCTGGAACTGGTGGCTTTCCCGCAGGACGGCCTGCTTCGCTCGCCCTCCACGAAGGCCAACCTGAGACGTGCGTTGGACATGGGCGTGGACGTGGTCGGGGGTATTCCGCATTTCGAGCGGACCATGGCCGACGGCGCCACGTCCATCCGCTGGCTCTGCGAACTGGCCGCCGAGCGCGGCCTGCGCGTGGACATGCACTGCGACGAATCCGACGACCCGCTGTCGAGGCATATCGAGACCCTCGCCGCCGAGACGATCCGCTGCGGCCTGCAGGGTCGCGTCACCGGCTCGCACCTCACCTCGATGCATTCGATGGATAACTACTATGTGTCCAAGCTACTTCCGCTGATCGCCGAAGCGGGCGTGCACGCCATCGCCAATCCCCTGATCAACATCACCTTGCAGGGGCGGCACGACACTTACCCGAAGCGTCGCGGGATGACCCGCGTACCCGAACTGCTGGCGGCCGGCGTCAATGTCGCGTTCGGCCACGACTGCGTGATGGACCCGTGGTATGGCCTGGGTTCGGGCGACATGCTCGAGGTTGCGCACATGGGTCTGCACGTGGCACAGATGACATCGTCCACCGGCGTGGCGAACTGCTTCGAGGCGGTCACCACGAATGCCGCCCGCGTGCTCGGGCTGGACGACTACGGCATCGAGCCCGGCAAGCGCGCGGACTTCGTCCTCCTCCAGGCCGGCGACGCCTACGAGGCGATCCGCCTCAAATCGACCCGCCTGCTTGTCGTTCGCGGCGGCAAGGTTCTGGCGCGGACGCCTGAACGACGGACATCGCTGAATCTTGCGGAACGGGCGCCGGAGCTCACTCTCGAGTTCCGTCCGGGATCGATTTCCTGAACGCGGGAGTTTATTAGCTGTCGCGTCAGTGAATGCTTTCGCGAAACTTTCGATTCGTAGGACTTCGCGTTCAGGAAACTCTGCCTATCTTCCAATCGTCGATCGGCCGCAGTCGCTTGCGGCGTGACGATCGTCCTGGAGAGATGCAATGAAGACGATGCTGCGTACCGCGTTTGCCGCCCTTGCCCTGGTCGCCACGACAGCGGCGTTCGCCGACGATCGCCACGATCACGACCGCGACAACCGCGGGCACGATCGCGGCCATGACCGGGGCCATGACGGTCGTGACTGGCATCACGACAACGGGTGGCACGGCAATCGGCCGCCGCCGCGTTATTACGGACACGGCTATCACGGCGGTCCTGCCTATTATTACCGCCCGCCCCCGCCGCGCTACTACGGTCACTGGGAGCGCGGTCATCGCTACTACGGCGGTAACACGGTGGTCTACGACTACGGCAGCTACCGCCTGCGTCCGCCGCCGCGTGGTTACCACTGGGTGCGTGAGAACAACGACTTCCTGCTGGTCGCCGTGGCCACAGGCATCATCCTCGACATCGCCACACGTTAATCCGGGAGACTTCGTATGAAACTGCTCAGCAAGATCGCCCTCACGGTCGCCGCGTCGGCTATCGTCGCCCCGGCATTCGCCTTCAGCCCGGCCCCCTTCCAGCCGGCTGGCATCCAGCAATATCACGACGATCACGATAACGATCATCGCGACGACCACCGGGATGACCGCCGTGACGACCGTCGCGACGACCATCGTGACGATCACCGCGATCACCGCGACTACCGCGACGACCGCCGCGACGAGCGCGCGGATTACTGGCACCCGGGTCCGGGCCGCCATTGGGAACGTGGTCACCGCTACGACGGTCGCGTGATCGTGGTCGACGACTACCGCGAGCGTCACCTGCGCGAGCCGCCACGTGGTTACCGCTGGCAGCGCGCCGACAACGATGACTTCATCCTTGTGGCCATCGCCACGGGCGTGATCGCGGACATCGTTTCGCACTGACGCCGCTTGACCGGGCCGGGCCCCCGCCAGCGCGGGGGCCTGGCCTTTTTCTGTGGGAGCCCTCCGCCGCGAGGCCCTGTATGGAAGGCCTTGTGTGAGGGGCCCTGTGTGGAAAGCCTTGTGTGAGAGGCCTTGTGTGGAAAGCCTTGTGTGAGAGGCCTTGTGTGGGAGCCGCTTCAGCGGCGATAACCAGATCACCTCTACCCATCGCCGGCATAGCCGGCTCCCACACGAACGCCCTGCACCGTCGTACCCCTTCCCGCAGCGTGAGAGCCCTTGTGTGAGGCCCTTGTGTGAGAGGCCTTGTGTGAGAGGCCTCGTGTGGGAGCCGCTTCAGCGGCGATAACCAGGTCACCTCTACCCATCGCCGGCATAGCCGGCTCCCACACGAACGCCTTGCTCCGTCGTACCCCTTCCCGCAGCGCACAACACCTTCCGCCGCATCTCCTGCCTATACTCGGGTCGAGCCCCATGGCGGGCTCCCACCATTCGGGGAGGCTTCGATGCTGCAACAGTACGGTTTATGGATCGCGCTGGCATGTGCGGTCGTTGCGATTCTGTACGGCGCATTTTCGGTCAGTTGGGTACTTGCCAGATCGCCGGGCAACGAACGAATGCAGGAGATCGCCGCGGCCATCCAGGAAGGCGCGCGCGCATACCTCAACCGCCAATACGCCACCATCGGTGCCGTCGGCATCGTCCTGCTCCTTCTTATCGGTGTCTTCCTCGATTGGGGAACAGGCATCGGGTTCGCGCTGGGGGCGCTACTTTCGGGAGCCACCGGCTACATCGGCATGAACGTTTCGGTTCGTGCCAATGTGCGTACCGCGGAGGCCGCCAGGAGCGGCCTTTCTTCTGCCCTCGCGGTGGCCTTCCGCGGTGGCGCGGTGACCGGCATGCTCGTGGTTGGCCTGGCCCTGCTCGGCGTGACCGGCTATTACGGTGTGCTCCTGCACATGGGCTACGAACGCACGCATGCCCTGCATGCGCTGATCGGCCTCGCCTTCGGCTCCTCGCTCATCTCCATCTTCGCCCGCCTGGGCGGCGGCATCTTCACCAAGGGTGCGGACGTGGGCGCGGACCTGGTCGGCAAGGTGGAAGCCGGCATTCCCGAGGACGACCCGCGCAATCCGGCGGTCATCGCCGACAACGTGGGCGACAACGTCGGCGACTGCGCCGGCATGGCCGCGGACCTGTTCGAAACCTATGCGGTCACGCTGATCGCGACCATGCTGCTCGGCGGCGTCATGGCGACCGAGACCGGTCCGTCGGGCGTGATCTTTCCGCTGGTGCTCGGCGGTGCGTCGATCATCGCGTCGGTGATCGGCACGTTCTTCGTGAAGACCCGCGGCGGCAAGATCATGAATGCCCTGTATGCCGGTGTCTTCGTCTCCGCCCTGCTCGCCGCGATCGCCTTCTGGCCGATCACCCAGTCGATGATGGCCGATTCCGCCTACGGCGCGGGCCGCATCTATGGCTGCGCGATCATCGGCCTGGTGCTCACCGGGGCCATGGTGGTGATCACCGAGTACTACACCGCGACGGAGTACGGGCCTGTGCGACACGTGGCGCAGTCGTCGACCACCGGCCACGCGACGAACATCATCGCCGGCCTCGGGGTGTCGATGAAATCCACAGCGCTGCCGGTCCTCGCGGTCTGCGCCGCCATCTGGGGCGCTTTCGCGTTGGCCGGTCTGTATGGCATCGCCATCGCGGCGACGGCCATGCTCAGCATGACCGGCATGATCGTCGCGCTGGATGCTTATGGCCCGATCACCGACAACGCCGGCGGTATCGCCGAGATGGCGGACCTGCCGCCCGAGGTTCGTGGGGTCACCGATCCGCTCGACGCGGTGGGCAATACGACCAAGGCCGTGACCAAGGGCTACGCGATCGGCTCGGCCGGTCTCGCCGCCCTGGTGTTGTTCGCCGATTACACGCACAACCTCAACGAACATTTCGGCGGCACGGAGATACGCTTCGACCTGTCCAACCATTACGTGATCATCGGCCTGCTGATCGGCGGCCTGATTCCGTACCTGTTCGCCGCCATGGCGATGGAAGCCGTCGGGCGTGCCGCAGGGGCCGTCGTCGAGGAGGTGCGCCGCCAGTTCCGCGAGATCTCGGGGATCATGGAGGGCACGACCAAGCCGGACTATTCGCGTGCGGTGGACATGCTCACCCGCTCGGCGATCCGCGAAATGCTGGTGCCTTCGCTGTTGCCGGTCCTGGTTCCGGTGGTGGTGATCTTCGGCTTCAAGTGGCTCGGCGGACCGGAAGCCGGCGCGCAGGCGCTGGGCGGCGTGCTGATCGGCACCATCGTGACCGGCCTGTTCGTGGCCATTTCGATGACCACCGGTGGCGGCGCCTGGGACAATGCCAAGAAATACATCGAAGACGGTCACTTCGGCGGCAAGGGCTCGGACGCGCACAAGGCCGCCGTCACCGGCGACACCGTGGGCGATCCGTACAAGGACACGGCGGGTCCGGCGGTGAATCCGCTGATCAAGATCATCAACATCGTGGCGCTGCTGTTGATTCCTTTCCTTTGATAAGAAATGTGTCCTTTGATAAGAAATGTGGGAGCCGCTTCAGCGGCGAAAAGCCAACGGAGCGGCGAGGCCCGATACGCCATCGCCGCTGAAGCGGCTCCCACACGTCCCTCCGTAGCCCGGAAGTCATGGGCCGGCGCACGCTCCGGGTAAGCTAAGGTCCGGGTTCCGCTCAACTTCGGAACCCGGACCCATGCATCGACGCTGGATTGCGCTCGTCATCGCCCTTACCTTCAGTGGCATGACCCAAGCCCACGACACCCCGCATACCGCCGCTCCCGCCGCCCAGGCCGGAGCCGATGACGAAAACCTCTGGCTCGACGACATCGACGGCGCCAGGCCGCTCGAATGGGTCAAGGCGCGCAACGCCGAGACCGTGGCGAAGTACACCCAGAGCCAGGATTTCAAGACCCTGGACGCGCGCCTGCTGGAGATGCTCGATTCCGAAGCGAAGATCCCGATGGTGTCCAAGATCGGCGATCACTTCTACAACTTCTGGCGCGACAAGCAGCACCCCAAGGGACTGTGGCGCCGGACCACGCTGGCCGAGTACCGCAAGGACAAGCCCGCCTGGGAGACCGTGATCGATCTCGACGCACTGGCCGCCGCGGAGAAGGAAAACTGGGTCTGGCATAACGCGCAGTGCCTGAAACCGGACTACCGCCGCTGCCTCGTCTCGCTCTCGCGCGGTGGCGCCGATGCGGACGTGATCCGCGAATTCGATCTGACCACCAAGACCTTCGTCGCGGACGGCTTCACGCTGCCGGAAGCCAAGAGCCAGGTGGCCTGGATCGACGACGACCATATCTATGTCGCCACCGATTTCGGTCCCGGCTCGATGACCACCTCGAGCTACCCGCGCATCGTGAAGGAATGGAAGCGCGGCACGCCGCTCGCTTCGGCGCAGACGGTGTACGAGGGCAAGGCCACCGACATGTCCATCTCGGCCTATCGCGATCGAACGCCCGGTTTCGAACGCGACTTCGTGCAACGTGCGCTGGAGTTCTACAACGCCGAGACGTTCCTGCGCGGCAAGGACGGCAAGCTGACGAAGATCGATGTTCCCAACGACGCCGAGACCGACGTCGAGCGCGAATGGCTGCTGGTCGAGCCACGCACCGCCTGGACGGTCGGCGGCAAGACCTTCCCCTCCGGCTCGCTCGTGGCGACAAAGTTCGACGACTTCATGGCCGGCAAGCGCGAGTTCACCGTGCTCTTCACGCCAGACGAGCACACCTCGCTGGCCGGCCATTCGTGGACGCGCCACCATCTCATCCTCACCGTGTCGCGCGACGTGGTCAGCCAGGTCAAGGTGCTGACCCCGGCCGAGACCGGCGCATGGAAGGAGGACACGCTCAGCGGCGCGCCCGCGCTCAGCAACATGCAGGCCGGCGGCATCGATCCGGACAACACCGACGAGTACTTCCTCACCGTGGTCGGCTTCCTGCAGCCGACCACGCTCTACTACGGCACGCTGGGCCAGGGTGAGCGCGAAGCGATCAAGCATGGGCCGGTCTTCTTCGATGCCTCGAAGTTCGCCGTGAGCCAGCACTTCGCCACCTCGAAGGACGGCACCAAGGTGCCTTACTTCGAGATCGCACCGAAAGCCTTGAAGACCGACGGGAACAATCCGACCCTGGTCTACGGCTACGGCGGTTTCGAGATCTCGCTCGAGCCGGCCTATGCCGCCGGCGCCGGTCGCGCGTGGCTGGAGAAGGGCGGGGTGTACGTCATCGCCAATATCCGCGGTGGCGGCGAGTACGGTCCGCGCTGGCACCAGGCGGCGCTCAAGGCGAATCGTCCACGTGCCTACGAGGACTTCGCCGCCGTCTCCCAGGACCTGATCGACCGCAAGATCACCAGCCCCAGGCACATGGGCATGATGGGCGGCAGCAACGGCGGCCTGCTCGCCGGCAACATGCTGACCCAGTATCCGCAACTGTACGGCGCGGTGGTCAGCCAGGTGGCCCTGCTCGACATGAAGCGCTACACGCACATGTCCGCCGGTGCCTCGTGGATGGCCGAGTACGGCGACCCGGACAAGCCGGAGGAATGGAAGTACATCCAGACCTTCTCGCCGTACCAGAACCTGCACAAGGGCACGGCGTATCCGCCGGTGCTGTTCACCACCTCGACCCGCGACGATCGCGTCGGCCCGGTGCACGCCCGCAAGATGGCGGCGCGCATGCAGGCCATGGGCCTGGACGCCAGCCTCTACGAGAATCTGGAGGGTGGTCACGGTGCCGCGGCCGACAACAAGCAGTCGGCGTTCATGAGCGCCCTGGCCTATACGTACCTCTGGGAACACCTGAAGTAAGCACATCCTGTGGGAACCGCTTCAGCGGCGAAAAGCCAACGAAGCGGTTTCGCGGATGGGTCCATCGCCGGCGTAGCCGGCTCCCATACGAAAAACAGGCACTTTGCCGTGGCCATGGGCGGGCGTTATCCTATTCGGCCGCTTTAACCCCTCGCATCACCAAGGAATCCCATGGGCCTGCACCTCGTTCCCGCCGGCAAGAATGTGCCGGACGAAATCAACGTCATCATCGAAATCCCCAAGGATGCCGAGCCCGTCAAGTACGAAGTGGATAAGGAAAGCGGCGCGATCTTCGTCGACCGCATCCTGTCCACCCCGATGCGCTACCCCTGCAACTACGGCTACGTGCCGGGCACCCTGGGTGGCGATGGCGACCCGCTCGACGCCCTGGTGATCCTGCCGCTGTCGCTGGTGCCGGGCTCGGTGATTCGCTGCCATCCGGTCGGCATGCTGAAGATGACCGACGAAGCCGGCGCCGACGAGAAGCTCGTCGTGGTCCCGGTGGACAAGGTGTTCGCCGGTTACGCGCACATCAAGGATATCGGCCAGGTGTCCGGCCACTGGCTGGAGCGCATCGGCCACTTCTTCGAGCACTACAAGGATCTCGAGAAGGGCAAGTGGGTCAAGGTCGATGGCTGGGTCGGCGCGGATGAGGCCAAGGCCGAGATCGTCGCCGGCATGGGTCGCTACAAGGCCGACCACTAAGGCTCTTTAAGGAGGGCCTCTGTAGAGGGGATGGAGCCCTCTTTGGAGGGCTGGGGCCTCTTGGAGGGATGGGGGCCTCTTTGGAGGGATGGGGCCCTCTGTAGAAGGCCTGTTCCGGAAGGCCCTCTACAGAGGGCCTTTTTTGTGGGAGCCGCTTCATTTGTGGGAGCCGCTTCAGCGGCGATGGCGTCCGGCGTCGTCGCTCCGTTGGCTTTTCGCCGCTGAAGCGGCTCCCACATGTATCCCTTTCAATGTACCCCTTCAGTGCCCCCTTTCAATGTGCCCCTATCAGCCACGGCCCAGCAGCGCGCGCAGGTCGATGATCGCCGCGTTCGCCCGCGAGATGTAGTTGGCCATCACCAGCGAGTGATTGGCGAAGAAACCGAACGGCGAGCCGTTCAGGACCACCGGGCTGCCCAGCGCCTTTTGCGATTCCTCCAGCTCACGGATCACCTGCTGCAGGCTGGCATCGGCGTTCTTGCTGCGCAGGATCGGCGCGAAGTCGTGGCGGATCGCCTTGAGCTGCTCGAGCAGGGCCCAGGTGTAACCGCGCGCCTCGTAGAAGTTGTCGTCGATCTTGTTCCAGGGTGTCTTCACGTACACCGCCTTGGACTGACCCGCGTTGCCGGCGACATCGGCGTTGGGCGCGGCGTCCACCTTGAGCTGGCCGACGCTGGCGGAAAGACGCTGCGATAGCGAACCCAGGCGCGCCGACACGGTTTGCAGGTAATCGGCGAGATTGTCGGCGCGTGCATAGAAATGGGCGTTGGCGTCCTCGTTGTCGCTCAGGCGCACGAGGTACTTTTCCAGATCGTCCGTCGCCTTGCCGTACTGCGATTCGGAACTGGGCAGCAGCCAGCGATCGTTCGGGCTGTTGAGCAGTGGGTCGGCTTCGCCCAGATCCTTGTCCTCGGTGGACTGAGTCTGTGAGCGGCTGAAGCTGTTGCGCAGCGCCTGCGCGAGATCGCGCGACGCCATGAGCGAGCCGAATTCCCAATTGGGAATGTTGTCCATGAAGACGCCCGGCGGCAGCTTGTCGTTGCTCAAGTAGCCGCCGCGCTTGTCCATCAGCGTCCTCACCGACTCGATGAGCGTGTAGGTGGTCACCGCGCCGGTGGCCATCGGTCGGCCCACCTCCTTCATGTGCGCCGTGGTGACGGCGACCGGATCGAACTGTTCCGGCTCCTTGTCCCACCACCACATGGTGATGAGCACCCACAGGATCAGTAGCGCGATCACCACGGCCACGGTGAGGCTGATCGGGTTGCGTCGGCGACGGTTGGGCGAGGGCGAGGGAGCGGCGGTCGCGTTCATGCCTGTCCTTTATGTGAGGAACGTGAGGGGCTTAGCTTACCCCGCCGGTGCCGGGTCGATGCCTACGAAGTTTCTCGATGTCGGTGGTAATGCGGGGTGAAAGCGCGCGACAGCTCCTGGTAGAGGCACCGCGGGGCAGTCGGAAGGCGGCGTCAGGCCTTGGTGTACACCTCGCTGCCCTGGGCGCGGAACTGGAGCGACTTCTCTTCCATGCCGGCCGAGGCTTCCATTCCGGCGGCGTAGTCGCGGACGTCCTGGGTGATTTTCATCGAGCAGAATTTCGGGCCGCACATCGAGCAGAAATGGGCCGACTTGTGCGCATCCTTGGGCATGGTTTCGTCGTGGAATTCACGCGCCTTGTCCGGATCCAGTCCGAGATTGAACTGGTCGTCCCAACGAAACTCGAAGCGCGCTTTCGACAAGGCGTTGTCGCGTACCTGCGCCCCCGGGTGGCCCTTGGCCAGGTCCGCGGCATGCGCGGCGATCTTGTAGGCGATGATGCCGTCGCGCACGTCCTGGCGGTTGGGCAGGCCGAGGTGTTCCTTGGGCGTGACGTAGCAGAGCATGGCCGTGCCGAACCAGCCGATCATCGCCGCGCCGATCGCGCTGGTGATGTGGTCGTAGCCAGGCGCGATATCCGTCGTCAGCGGCCCAAGCGTGTAGAACGGGGCTTCGTGACACATCGCCAGCTGCCGATCCATGTTTTCCTTGATCAGATGCATGGGCACGTGACCCGGCCCTTCGATCATGGTCTGCACGTCGTGCTTCCACGCCAGCTTGGTCAGTTCACCGAGCGTGTCGAGTTCGCCGAACTGCGCGGCATCGTTGGCGTCGGCGATGCATCCCGGACGCAGACCGTCGCCGAGACTGAAGGACACGTCGTACGCCTTCATGATCTCGCAGATGTCTTCGAAGTGCGTGTAGAGGAAGTTCTCGCGATGGTGGGCGAGACACCATTTGGCCATGATCGAGCCGCCACGCGAGACGATGCCGGTGACACGCTTCGCGGTGAGCGGAACAAAACGCAGGAGCACGCCGGCATGGATAGTGAAGTAATCGACGCCCTGCTCCGCCTGCTCGATCAAGGTGTCGCGGAAGACCTGCCAGGTCAGGTCTTCGGCCACGCCGCCGACCTTCTCCAGCGCCTGGTAGATCGGCACCGTGCCGATCGGCACCGGCGCGTTGCGGATGATCCATTCGCGCGTTTCGTGGATATGCTTGCCGGTGGAAAGATCCATGACTGTGTCGCCACCCCAGCGAATCGCCCAGACCAGTTTCTCCACTTCCTCGGCGATACCCGAACTCACCGCGCTGTTGCCGATGTTCGCGTTGACCTTGGTCAGGAAGTTGCGGCCGATGATCATCGGCTCGACTTCCGGGTGGTTGATGTTCGCGGGAATGATGGCGCGGCCGCGCGCCACCTCCTCACGCACGAAGTCAGGAGTGATCCGGCCCGGCAGCGATGCGCCGAAGGACTCGCCGGGATGCTGCGCGCGCAGCGCGCTGTCGACGAGTGCGTCGATGCGCTGGTTCTCGCGGATGGCGATGTACTCCATCTCCGGCGTCACGATACCGCGCCGGGCGTAGTGCATCTGCGTCACGTTGGCGCCGGCCTTCGCGCGCAGCGGTAGCCTCGGCGATCCGAAGCGGATGGGGTCCAGGCGCGCGTCGTCGGCGCGTGCCCGGCCGAAGTTCGACGACAGACCGTCCAGACGCTCGACATCGCCACGTTCGGCGATCCAGCCTGCGCGCAGGGCCGGCAGGCCGCGGGCCAGGTCGACACGGTGTTCGGGGTCGGTGTAGGGGCCGGAGGTGTCGTAGACGACGATCGGCGGGTTTTCCTCGCCGCCGAACAGGGTCGGCGTGGCCGACTGGACGATCTCGCGCAACGGCACGCGCAGATCGGGGCGACTGCCGGTGACGTGGATCTTGCGGGAGCCGGCGATCGGCGTGGTGGCGGCTTCGGACATGACGATGTTCATCGGCTTCTCGTTCCTTGCGGATAAAGGGAGAAGCGGACGGCGCCGCCACGGGAGCGAAGCGTGCGCGGACGCACGTTACCCGTGGACGAAGCTTCCTACGCCGGTACAGACCGGATCAGGTTCGAAGGGACTCTCTCAGCCCGCGCAATTGCTTGGGCACCCCCGCTTCGAGGCGGATTCAACCACGAAGCGGGTGTCCGAAGCGAGCGCTCAGCAGTTTGGGCGGGGCTCGTAGGCGCGGATGAACATCTCGACGGCGGCCAGGGCGTTGGCCTTGACCTCTTCGCCGAACTGCACGGCGCAGTCTTCGCAGCCGAAAAGGCGGCGCAGCAACAGGTCGCCCTTGAGCAGGGCGAGGAACTGCGTCGTCGCGCGCGAGGTGTCGGCGATCTCCAACTGGCCACGGGCCGTGGCCCCGTCGAGCAGGCGCTGCATCAGCTTGTGCATGCGCACCGGGCCCTCTTCCCAGACCAGCCGGCCGAAGCGCGGGTTACCGCCGGCCTGGCAGTCGGAGAGGATAGCGCGGAAGGTGCCGACCGATTCGACGTTGGTTTCCATCGCCGCGTGGCGGCTGGCGATGTTGTTCAGGGTGACGCGGATGTCCGCGCCCGGGCTGAAGTCGAAGAGGTCGTCCGGCAGGCGTTCCTGCACATGGGCGCGGATCACCTCGCGGAAGAGGTTGTCCTTGTCGCCGAAATGGCTGTAGACGGTGAGCTTGGAGACACCGGCGGAGGCCGCGACGGCGTCCATGCTGGTGCCCGCGAAGCCGCCCTGGGTGAAGAGCGCCTTGGCGGCATCGAGGATGGCCGCGCGCTTCTCCATATCCTTCGGACGCCCGGGACCCTGCGTTTTCATTTTCGGGCTGGCGTTCATGGCTACACCTTCACAAACAAAAATTATGACTTTATTATACGCAGCGGTTCAGTTATTTCCAGCACGTCATGGTTGTCATCCGCGCCGCAGGAAAAAGTGAGAGTCTGACCACCCGTCTACCTTAGAATGAAGTGGGGCCAGCCGGGACGGTTCCCATGGGCATCAGGGACTTGCGCTATCGGCCGTTCAGGCGCCAGTGAGCCATCGTAGGGGACGGGGCATGACTTCCGTCAGTCCCGTCCGGTGACTTCCGGCACTTAGTAGCAGTGGCACGAGCACTTCAGCCTTAACACATTGGGAAAGCAGGCTCCGAACGCTTATCCTTTCCAACCTTTTCATAGATTTTCGTACGGAATCCAACACCATGGCGATGAATTTCGAGCAGGCCCGGCAGAACATGGTCGAGAACCAGGTTCGCCCGTGGGAGGTCCTGGACTTCGACGTCCTCGAGACCCTGAAGGGTATCCGCCGCGAAGACTTCGTCGCAGCGGCCCACCGCAACGTCTCCTTCGCCGATCTCACCCTGCCCCTGGGCCATGGCGAAGTGATGATGAAGCCGGTGGTCGAAGGACGCGTGCTCCAGGCACTGGAACTGAAGAAGACCGAGACCGTGCTCGAAATCGGCACCGGCTCGGGTTTTCTCACCGCCTGCCTCGCCCGCCTCTCCGCCCACGTGACCAGCGTCGACATGCACGCCGATTTCGTCGAGGCCGCTCGTCAGCGCCTTGCCGCCACCGGGGTGACGAATGCCTCGCTGGAAACCGCGGAGGCCGTCAACGGCTATCAGCCGACCGGCGTTTTCGACGCCGTCGTGATCACGGGTGCCGTCCATACGGTCCCCGAAAAGTTCGTGCGCTGGCTCAAGCCGGGTGGGCGCATGTTCGTCGTACGCGGCGATTCCCCCGCGCAGACGGCGGTGCTCCTCACCCATGAGGGTGAAGGCCGCTACCGCGAGGAATCGCTGTTCGAAACGGACCTTCCCTACCTGGCGCATGCCGCGCCGGTGAAGCGCTTCGTGCTCTGACCCACAAGATTACCCATCACCCACGAGGCGAAACCATGCGCTTGAAGCTGCTCACCGTCGCGCTCGCATTGGCCGCGACGCCGTTCGCGAGCCATGCTGAAGACCTGCTCGACGCCTACCGTCAGGCACGGGCAAACGATCCGGTGCTGTCGCAGGCCGATTCCACCCGTCTCGCCACCGGCGAAGGCGTGGATCAGGCACGCGCGCTCCTGCTCCCCCAGGTCAATGGCTCGCTCGGCATCACCCAGTCCAACCCGGCCGGCCCTTCGCGTTCGGTCCTGACCGACGCCGCGGGCAACCCGCTCCTCGACGGCAACGGCAATCCGCTGTTGAGCAGCGACATCGGCCACACCCGTCAGCGCGCACTCAGCGCGACCGTGACCCAGAGCGTGCTCGACTTGAGCAAGTACGCCGACCTGAAGGCCGCCCACGCCTCGGCGGACTCGCAGAACGCGACGTATGAAGCCGCCCTCCAGCAGCTGGCGACGCGCGTGGCCACGGCCTACTTCCAGGTCCTGACCAACGACGACGCCCTGACCTTCGCCAAGGCCAACGAGCAGGCCCTGGCCCGCCAGCTGGAGCAGGCGCAGCAGCGTTTCGATGTCGGCCTGTCCGCCATCACCGATGTGCAGGACGCCAAGGCCCAGCACGATACCTCGGTCGCCGCTGTCATCACGGCCGAGAACACGCTGGCCGACTCGCGCGAAGCCCTCACCCAGATCACCGGCAAGCCGGCGGACAACCTGAAGAAGCTGCGCGAGCAGCTGCCGATGGATGCCCCCTCGCCGAACGATCCGAAGGCCTGGGTGGCCGAGGCGATCAAGAGCAGCCCGAGCATCCTTGCCGCGCAGTACAACGTCGAGTCGACCGAGCACAGCATCTCGGCCGCGCGCGCCGGCCACTTGCCGACGATCGATGCCTCGCTGGGTTACAACAAGACCACGGCGTGGACCCAGAACGGTGGCGCCGGCTCCGCGGCCACGGCAGGCACGCTCGGCTCGTCCAGCAGCAACGGCCGTGGCGCGACCTCGGTCGGCCTGACGCTGAACGTGCCGATCTTCTCCGGCGGTCTCACGCAGTCGCGTGTCCGTCAGTCGATCTACCAGCGCGACGCGGCCCAGGACTCCCTGGAATCGGTGCGCCGCCAGGTGGTGCGCGACACGCTCAACTTCTACCGTTCGGTCGTCGCCGGCATCAGCAAGGTCGAAGCGACCAAGGCCGCCGTCGAGTCGTCGGAGAGCGCGCGCGACGCCACGCAGGCCGGCTTCGAAGTCGGCACCCGGACGATCGTCGACGTGCTGATCGCCCAGCAGAACCTCACCCAGTCGCTCAGCGATTACTCGCAGGCCCGCCATCAGTTCATCCTCGACAAGCTGCTGTTGAAGCAGACCGCCGGCACGGTGGACATCAAGGATCTCGAAGAGGTCAACGCGCTGCTGCAGTAAGGCTCCGCGGTTTCACGCAACGATCTAGGGGCGGGCCTTCGGGTTCGCCCTTTTTTTGCGCTGGGGGGCGCTGGGGGGCGGGCGGGCTCGCCTTCGGCCTCGCGTTCGTTTGGCTCGCGTTGCGTCGCAAGAGCCGGCGGGTCTCACCCTCGGGGCACCGTCTACGGCGACCCGCGTCGGAAGGGCCGCGTGCCGCGGCCGTTTACTTATTGCCCTACGGGCCGGGTCGGGCTCCGCCCGGGGGTTTCCGAATCGGCTTCCTGCCTTATACGGAAACGGCCGACCATCCCGGTCGGCCCCCTTCGGGCCTTGTCCGGTCGGAGCCCTCGCCTGCGCTAATCGCCCCGAGGG
>NZ_DATLIW010000003.1:0-25460 GCF_035539195.1 Luteibacter sp. | reverse complement strand
ACGACATCGACGCTCTTGGCAACCTTGCTGGCCTGCACAGTCCCGACACGGGCACGACGGCACACACGTTCGACGTTGCGGGCAACGCCCTGACCTCGGTCGATGCAACCAACAACAGCCGCGCCAGAACCTATGACGCCGGCAACCGTCTGCTGACCGAGACCTTCGCCGACACGTCCCTCAATGTGACCTACAAGTACGACGAGGCGGACTCCGTCACCGGATGCACCGGCAGCTTCGGCAAGGGCCATCTGACCCGGGTTATCGAGGGCAATGGCGGCATCACTTGGTGCTATGACCATCGCGGCAACGTGGTCAAAAAACAGCAGACGGTTGGCACCGTCACCCGCACCACTGCCTATGCTTGGACTGCCGGCGACCGCCTCGCATCAGTCACCACACCTAACGGAACCCTGGTTGTTTACACCCGCAATGCCCTCGGCCAGATTGCCTCCATCCAGGCAACACCCTCGGGTAGTGCGATGACCACCGTGGTCAGCAACGTCGTCCACATGCCGTTCGGTCCGGTGGCTTCCTACACGCTCGGGGACGGGCAGGCCGTCACCCTGACCTATGACGCCAACGGGGCGTGGACCGATGTTGCAAGCCCCGCGTTCTCATTGCATGTCAAACGGGATGTGGTGGGCAACGTCACCGCCATCGGCAACGCGGCAGGGGTAGCCGTCCCGACGGAAACCTACAGCTACGACCCGCTGTACCGACTGACCGGGGTGAACGCGGCCGACGGCACGAGTATTGAGGCGTACACGTACAACAAGACCGGGGACCGCTTGAGCAAGGCAGCACCGGGTCTGCTCACGGGCATTTATAACTATGCTCCCGGCAGCCACCACCTGACGGGAGTCGGCACCACCACCCGCGTGGTTGATGCACGGGGCAACACGACAGCGGACGTACTGGCATCTGGCACGTATGGGTACGGGTACAACGGCAGGAACCGCCTCACCGTCGTCCAGAATGGCGGGGTGACCGTTGGCAGCTATGTCCTCAACGCGCTGGGCCAGCGGATCCAGAAAACAGCGGGGGGCACCACCACGCGGTTCGACTACGACGAAGACAGCCATCTGCTGTCAGAGAGCGCCGGCACGACCGCCCGGGACTACATCTGGATGGACGGTATGCCGGTGGGTCTTGTCGACCACACGGGGTCCACCACGGCAGTCAACTTCATTCATGCCGATGGTCTCAGCTCACCGCGTGCGGTGACGAATTCGGCGGGCACCGTGCTTTGGCAGTGGGCGTATGCCGGCAATCCGTTAGGCGAGAAGGCGCCGGTATCATTGACTGGCTACATCTTCAACCTGCGTTTTCCTGGCCAGTATTTCGATGCCGAGTCAGGCCTGAACTACAACGTCAACAGGGACTATGAGGCGGCGACGGGTCGGTACATCCAGAGCGACCCGTTCGGGGTCCTGGTTGATTCGTCCACGTATGCATATGCGTTGAATCGTCCGCTGGATGTTTCTGACCCTACGGGACTGGCTCCGCCAAACAACAACGCGTGGAGAAATTTCTGTTTACTGTATTTCGTCGCCTGCAATATGAACCATCCGCTGCCAGGTACGCCGCCACCTGACCCGTCGCTACCCGGTGCACCGGGAGAGTACCAGCCTGTCCCGGAGCCGCAAGGCAACGGTCTCGGTGGAGGAACGAAAAGGCCAGAAATTCCGAAGCCTCCTGGCCCGCTTTGCCCTCAGTCGGCACCCAAGGGGCCGACGCCATCGGCTGTACCTAACGAGCCGACGATCCCGCTGCCGGCAGCCACACCGCCACCGCCGCTCCCGCCGTCTGTCCCGTGGTTCTTCCTGGTGCCACAGTTTCTGATCCCACGCTCGGCCCCCTATAACGATACGATTGCGGACGACCCGACCGCTTCTTATGCATACGGCGAAATTGCATGACCGACGACAAAGACAATCTCTGGCGAACTCTGGCGCGCCTGGAGGATGAGGGCGACATCGCCGGGTCACTCGATTTTCTGCTGCACTCCGCGCTCAGCGAGGACTCGCGCGGGCAGCGTTATATCGGATGGATATACACCACGCGCAATGACTTTGTGGTCGCGGGCTCGTGGTATCTAAGGGCTGCCCAGCAGGGCGACCAAGACGCACTGGCCGAGTGCATGGAGTGTGTTATTGCGATGTGGCGGGAGGGCCTTCATGAGGAATCCCTCTCCCTGGCATCATCTCCTCCGCTGGTGTCTCTCGAAACATTCCAGCGATTCTCGATGTCGCGGTACTTCGACCTGGGTAACGAAGAAAAGCTGCTTGAGTGGTCGGCCCGGCTTGCGGCGTTTGGCAAGGAAAAAGATGTTGTGTATGTGGCGAGGCTTCTCATATCGCGGAACGACCCGGAGGCGGCTGTTCCATATCTCCAAGCGGCCGCTGGGCGAGGCAGCCCGGCAGCACACCAGCTCCTCGGCGAACTTTACCGGCGCGGCGCCGGGGTGGTGCAGGACGAGCGAAAGGCGAACCTGCACTTCAGGGAAGGCGCCAAGCATGGCTATATCCTAAGTCGGACGCGTCTCCTTCATTCTGGGCGAGCAACGCGGGGCGCCTGGTATCTGCCAATATTTGCAGGTCGCCTTCTGGCCCTGATGGTCAAGACTGTCGCACTCAATTCTATGAAACCGAGCGACCCACGACTCGCGGACTTGCCCGATTGCCGCCCTCGGCAGAGTCAATAGTGCGCACCCAGTTCGTGGGATTTTTATAGGCCCGCGCACGCGTGAACGCTCTCGGGATTGCTGTCACCTGTTTCGGACACATTGGTATGGGAGGCGTGGATGTGGAATGAGCTTCATCCAAGCATGGCGTCGGCTGTGCGCATCTCGTCGCCGAACTCGTGACCCGGGATTTGATCAGTGTGTCGGGCCCGGCGAGGAAAAGTTTGTCTGCCGAAAGCGGGTCCCCGTCGCGTAACCGGTGTCCGTTTGCCCGCCGCCGGCCTTGAGGGGCGACGGAGAGACCTGACTCCGGGAGCCCAGGGAAGACAGTAGGCGTCTCATGGTAAACAGCACCGACCACGCGGCTGGAGCGCGTATCGGGCTGCATTTTTAAAGGAGAAAAAAATGCCAGACATGAACGTGATTCTGGAGGTTGCCAAGGGTGCAGCGGCAACGGTCGCAACATTCGTCACGATGCTTTTTCTGATTCCTGGGAAATACACGAGCCTCAAACACACGACGTTTAGTCTATCGACCAAAAAACGCAAGAAACTCGATGCGTTGTTGGGCAGTGATCGGTGGAAAACAGCGCCTGCCGTCGAGCTGGAACTGGCCTTTGCCGATGCGTTCGGGTTTGCCGTCGATGGTCGGCTCATCCGCTACATGTTCGAACGGCGAAACATCATTCCCCACATCCGCAACATCAAAAAGTGCCAACTGATGGTGCGGCTCAGTGCAGACGGTCAAAGCCTGGAGCCTGTACAGGCGCGGCGATGCAGTTTCAGAACCAGCGCAATCCGTGCGTTCTTCACCGGGCTTATCCCATTCGCCCTTTTGCTTTTCACTGTTCCCCTCATGGCAACGGTGGTGCCCAAGCTCTACTTTGCCTGGAGCTGCGGCGTCATTCTCGTCTGGAGTCCGTTTGTTTGTGGCTTTGCGGGGGCTTCGAAGCGGCCCATGACGTCACTGCGCTGTCGGAGAAGAATTATCCGCTGGACACCGATATGGTCCACATTGGGGACAGCCCGTTGACCAGCCGGGAAGCTGCATGATGCAAAATTCGAAGACCATTACAGTTACGTGGGCGCAATGCGCCATGAGCTTGGCACCACGGTGGCCGTGCTCAGTCACAAGTTCATCGAGCTCCATTTCGTCTAACACCTGCGTCGACCGAAAAACTGTGGGGCTTGAGATGCCAGGACGCCACCCGCAGAGCTCATTGGCGGAGTGGGGTGTCTTCGCACTGGCACAAACGAAGGGGGGCGACAGGCAGATGCCACCGAGTCTGAGCAACACTTCGAGCAGTCATGTCCTTCCGAATGGTTGTGCCCGGTCCTACTTATAGGTGCTGCCGCATACACTCTATTGAATGCAGTCACCCCCTGATAGCAGGAAAAACATGAACAAGAATCTGCATGACGCTGTTTTTCATTCCCTCGAGATGGCATCGACTGAGAGCACGACGGTTACCATCATGCTTTCCTATCACCCCCGAGAAGACAGCCAGGTGCGCACTCTCGGTCGCGTGGTGATTACAAACGTGACCTCTTTTTGCAGCACGGTCGATTTTGCGCGCCAAGCGGTCCATGCGTCGTTTGGCAACATTGCCGACTGGTCACCTTCGAAGAAGCGTGGTCAGACGTTCTTTCACCTTGCCGGCGGAACCCTCTCCGTCTTTGGTGATGCACCCGTCTTCGAAGATGCCAATCAGTCCTAGTCGGGTGATGTGCTGTCCCATGAGAAGTCTTTCGCCCTGTCTGGGGTGATGGGCTTTTCCGCTTCCGCTACGGGCTTTCGTCGCGGCCACCCAGGCTTCCTTTTTGGCTGGAGGATTGCGTTGACGACGTTCCCCCAGATTTGAGCAGCGCCCCGGTTTCGAGTTCAATCGCCCACCTTCGTCCACCGCTTGAGGTTTACAACGAACCGCTGGCACTGGCCGAGTTCGACGACTTCGGGCTCATTCACTACACCGAACCCGAGGAAGGATTGCAGTTTGTCCGTAGAGGGACCCTTGCGGATGCTGAATGATGGTCGAGCTATGCGAGACGTCTTTCGACCTCACGAGAAGCTCAAGCCTTCGAGAAAGATGCCTTTAAACGTTGTCATTCGCCAGAAATAGAGACAGGTTCGATGAATGAATTCAAGGACACTGATATCGCCCGGGGTTGGGTCGAGATGTACCGTATGGCCGAGGGGTCCGAGGCCAGGAATACCAGCTTCTGGGCATATATGGCGCTCGACGACATTCGTGGCCATGATCTGGAGCGGTACTGGAAAATCATCAACGAGATAAGGCGCCTGGACGACTCTGATTCAGTGCTGTCAAATTTGGCTGCGGGCCCACTCGAAGACCTCCTGGTGACTTCGGGAAGCGCCTTCATCGACAGGTGCGAAGCGCTCGCCAAAACAGATGACCGTTTCAAAGCCATGCTCGGGATGGTCTGGAAGAACAGTATCCCTGACGACATTTGGGAGCGGGTTCAGCTCGCATCTACATGGAAATAACGAGAGGCATGGCTGTTTTCACCGAATGGCGGTGCCCGTATCAGTTTGTTGGCTTTTCGAATTCTCGGACTCAATGGATATCCGGCGCAGACGCGACGCAAGCGCCGGAATTGGCCATTCGCGTGGCAACAGTGGCGTTCTCAGAGCTCGACGAGGTCCAGAACGGCGACGTCCCCCCGCCTTCCAAGCGCACCCGACGCCTACACCACACATGAGCTCCCGTCCGCTCGCCGCGTCCAAGCCAAACGCGCATGCGCCTCGGCGGCACACTGCGCCCCCATCTGCGTGAGCGCGGCAATCGCATCGAGAGACAGCGCCATCCGCCGACAATCGACCGTATCCGACTCATGCACAAACTCGGCGAGTAGTTCCGTCAGCCCGCGCGCGTACTGCAATAGCTCAGCTGCATTGTTGAGAAGGTCGTGTGGCGAGGCATCTGGATCGGCGTAGCAGCGGGCGCGGCTGGCCCTGCCGGGTTCGTTGGTTGTAGACATGGCTGCTCCTTGGTGAAGCCATCGTTTGCTTGGGGGGGCGGCACGCGCACGGGGCGACATGCCGCGGATCATGCGGACTCGCGGGTTCACGGCTGCCCGTGGCCGGGCGCCGGGCGGTTTGGTTGATGACGTAGGCGAGCGTCAGCCCCATAAACCGGCATGCGAAGGCACACGCCGGGTTACACGGCCAAGAAATAACTCAGAGTTGGCTGACGCCCCGGTTCGTTAACCGTGTCTGCGACGGAGGCAGACGGCCCGGTAAACCGTTGGGGTGTCGCCGAGGGGATTCGGCGGGCGTGCGAGTGCCGTATGATCGTTGGGACCCACGATTGACTCCTGGTTAGTTGATTGTGGTCAGCGGTCCGGGAGTGTTCCTAGCACTCTCGGGCCGCGCTTCTCACCGCATCGAGCGATGGTTGTCTGCGCAGCTGGCTAAGCGACGACGCAGGCAACGGAACGACCGTAGCAAAACAACATTGGGTTGTCTGTAGGGCTGCGTGCGCGTCGTCGAATGATCGGGTCCTTGCGCTGAGCGACCGGCGTGATGCGTGCGCCATTCCATGACGCGTGATTGCGAAAGTCCTCAGCGTTGAAGCGCGCACCGTGTCTACGGCTCACAACGCACCCTCGATGCGCTGTGAGCATTGCCTGATAGACACATCGATCGTCGCCAGCGTACGCTTTTCGACACGCATTCGATTCGCGCAACGTCTGGTTGGAAGGAGTGGCTACACATGCATACCGGCGGCACCGTAAGTAACCGGCCTGCCCATTCGTCGGAAGAGGTGTCGCGCGACGATCTCCTGGTGCAACAAGGTCAGGGAATCATTGGCATGCTGGTCCAGATCGCAAGTTCGCAGGCCCGTCTTGAGCAACGCGTCGACGGCGTCAGCAACGATGTCACCGACGTCAAGACTACGGTCGCGACCTTGAGTGACGACGTGAAAGATCTGACCCAATGGAAAAACAGGCTTTGGGGCATGGCGATCCTGCTCGGCGGACTCGCCGCCGGGTCCGGCGGGATTTGGGCCATCGTCGACCGTCATATCGCCTGGACCACCGACACTGCGGCCAGCGAGGCGTCCAACGCACCTCTATCGGCAAGGTGATCGAAAAGGGCGATGCCGCCGAGGTGGGTCGCTCGGCGCCACGAAGAAATCCACGCTGAACAGCAATTTCTTGCGCCTCGCAAACACTCGCACAAGCCCCGACACTAGGCGTCTTCCCGAGCTCCGAGAACGCCATGCATAAGCCGATTCTCACGTTGGTCCTTTTTGCCCTCACGTCCGTGGCGGCAAGTGCCGCCGACTCCCCGAAGGACGTCCAGGCCATGATCGCCCGCGGCGACTACCCCGCGGCCGAGGCCGCCCTTCGCCAGGCCGTCTCCGATCACCCGCAGAGCGCCAAGGCCCACTATGTGCTGGCCGAGGTCCTGGCCCACGAGGGCAATATCGGCGAGGCCAAGACCGAGGCGACCAAGGCCGCGACGCTGGACCCGTCCACGAAGTTCACCGACCCGGCCAAGTTCCAGCACTTCCAGCACGAGCTGGATGCCGCGCTGGCGCCGCCTTCGGCCCGGCCTGCGGCGGCGGCCACTCCGACGCGTTTCACTGAGCCCCAGCCGGCTGCCCGTGCCGAAGCTGGTGGCCAATCGCACATGACGGGCTGGCTGATCGGCGGCGTGATCCTCGTCCTGATCATCTTCTTCGTGATGCGTCGTCGGCAGAACACCAACAACCAGTTCGGCAACGGCTACCCGCCGGCGCCGCCGATGAATGGTGGCCCGTCGTACGGCGGTCAGCCCTATGGCGGCTATCCGGGTGGCAATCCGGGCTACGCGCCGCCGCCGTCGTCGGGTGTCGGCACCGCCGTCGCCGCCGGCCTGGGTGGCCTGGCTGCCGGTGCGCTGCTCGATGAGGCGCTTCGTTCCCACCGCGACGGTGAGGAACCGCGTAACACGGGCGCCAGCGGTTTCGGCAATCTGGGTCCGGATACGTCGGCACAGCCCGATCCGTCCGGCCAGGCGTACGACGATCTCCGCGACGACCCGATCGATATGGGCAATAACGACAGCTCGTGGGACGACAGCTCGTCCGGCGGTGGTGACGACGACAACCAGTGGTGACCTCGATGATTCTGGCTGAAACGCTAGAATCACCGTTCCTCTGAGCACCCCGGTTCCGATTGGCTTCCGTCTTTCTTGTCCTTGCGGTCGGCCTCGTCGCGGGTTGTCTCAGCGGCGTTATCGGAACCGGCTCATCGCTGATGCTGCTGCCCGTCCTGACGTATCAGTTCGGGCCCAAGCATGCCGTACCCGTCATGGCCGTTGCGGCGGTGATCGCCAACCTCTCGCGCGTCGCCGCATCGACGGTGGATTCGCAAACCGTCAATAGGGGCAGGGCGACATGTACTGGATCATCACCAAATACCTGATCACCGCCGCCGTGGTCGTCGCCGTTTCCGAAGTGGCCAAGCGTAGCGACCGTCTTGGCGCGCTGCTGGCTTCCTTGCCCTTGGTCACTCTGCTGGCGCTGACGTGGCTGTACGTCGAAAAACAGCCGACCGAGAAGATCGCCAACCACGCCTGGTACACCTTTTGGTACGTGGTGCCGACGTTGCCGATGTTCCTCGCGTTCCCGTTCCTGCTGGGGCGCTTCGGATTCTGGCCGGCGCTTGGCTTGAGCGCGGTCATTACCGTGGTGTGCTTCGCGGCATTCGCCGTTTGCGTCAAGCCGTTCGGTATTCGCCTGCTCTGAACGGACTCGGTCAGGAGTGGATGCGCCGCCAGACCACTTCGCCGTGGGCACCCTCGGCCGCACCGCTGGAGGGCTTGGCGACGGTGTAGGTGAGTTCGTCGCCCTTGATGACGAATGTGCTGTCGCCGCCTTTGCCATTCCAGTTCGGGAAGGACGCCTGCAGGATGTGGCTGTGCATGACCATGCCCTCGACGCTGACCGTGCCGTAGTGCGCGTTGAAGTCCATGGACGCGGCGCGGTATTCCTCGGGCGTGCCCTTGGACTTGTCGTTGTTGGCGAAGGGCATGCGCTTGGATCGTACGATCTGCATCATGTAGTCGCCCTGGGCATCGATGACCCACAGGCCTTCGGGGTTCGGCCCATAGAGTTCGATGCGATGGCCATCCGGGTAGACGTTATCGCAGCGGACCAGGGTCCAGGCGCCGACGAGTTGCCCGGGACCGGCGGCCGGCATGTCGGCGGCGAAAGCGGTGAGCGGAGTCGCGGCCAGGCTGCTGGCGAGGGCCGAGACGGCGGCGAAGGCGAGGACATGGGTGTGCTTCATGGCGGGGTGACCTGGGTGGCGGGAGTGCGCTCATCGTCGCCGCAGGTGGTGGATTTGATAATTGGCTCTGACCTTCATTGACCTTCAAATCCAGTTTGAAGATGATCGAGCCATGCTGGCAGACCGCCACCGGCCGGAAACCGTGCCATGAACCGTCTGAGCGATATGCAATTGCTCGTCGACGCAGCCGACCTGGGCAGCCTTTCCGCCGCGGGTCGGCGCGCGGGCCTGTCGCCGGCGGCAGCGAGCGCCTGTGTTCAGCGCATCGAGGCCGCCGTGGGTGCTCGGCTGTTCGAACGTACGACACGCCAACTGCGCCTCACCGATGAAGGGCGCACCTATCTCGGTTACTGCCGTATCGCTATCGATGCGATGAAAGAAGGTGAGCGTGCGGTGCGTAGCGGAACGGATACCGTCAGCGGCACGCTGCGGATCTCGGCGCCGTCGGACTTCGGTCGCAACCTGCTTGTCGATATCCTCGACGGCTTCATGGCCGTCCATCCGGAGGTGCGGATCGTGCTTTCGCTGGCCGATTCGATTTCGCGTTTCGTGCCCGACGACGTGGACGTAGCGATTCGCGTCGGGCCGCTCGAGGATAGTGCGCTGGTGGCCCGCCACCTGATCGACAGCCGCCGCGTCGTCTGTGCGTCGCCGGCGTGTATCGCCGCGCATGGCATGCCCTCGCAACCGGCCGATCTTGTCGAGCTGCCAACCCTGGTGTTGACGACGAATGCGGGGCCGCGCGACGAGTGGCGCCTGGGCGAGACGACCGTACGCGTGAGCCGGTATCACGAGTGCACCGATAGCGAGGTCATTCGCAAGTGGGCGATCCGCGGTCACGGTTTCGCGTATCGACAGCAATGGGCCGTGGCAGACGATGTGCGGGAAGGGCGGCTCGTGCTGGTTCATGCACCCGAATGGTCTGCGCCGTCGCCGATCCACGCCATGTATCACGCGACGACGTATCAGCCGCCGCGGGTGCGGCGGTTTATCGATTTTCTGCAGGTGGAAATGGCGGTGAGGATGCCGCGCGTGGCGTAGGTCGGGATGGCGGCAGTGGGCTTGTTACTGGGCGTATTGGGCTTGGCCGTTGCCGAAGGACCAGTTTTCCTTCTTGTTTTCGACCAGGTTGATGAAGACGTCCTGCGGGCGGATGCCGACCGCGTCGACCATGTTTTTCACGATGGCGGCGAACAGGGCCTGCTTCTGCTCGAGCGTGCGGCCTTCGCGCAGAGTGATCTGTACGGCGACGAAGTCGTCGCCGCGGTCGATGCCGAGGTAGGTGCGGTCGAATATCAGGCCGTCGGGATCGTGCTCGGCGATGACCTGGAAGCGGTCGTCCTTGGGCGCGCCGATGCTGGTGAGCGCGTCGTAGACGGCCTCGCCGAGTTTGCCGCGATAGGCGCTGTCTTTGCCACGAAGCAGGTCGATGCGGACGAAGGGCATGGGAATCTCCCGTAGGCGGTGGGGTGGGGATGGATCAGGCGTTGAGCCCGACGCTGAGTCGGGTCAGTTCGGAAATCGCGCGTTCGAGTGCTTGCCAGCGATCGGCGCCATAGGTTCCGACCACGCGCGTCTGAGCGTCGTCCCAGAGCAGGCGTGCCTTGGTAAGCAGGGCTTCTCCCTCCGCGGTGAGGGCGACCGTCTTGGCCCGGCCTTTCGTCGGCGCGGCGATAGCGATCCAGCCCGCCGATCTCATCGGCGTCAGCATCCGGTAGAGAGAGGTGCGGTCCATGACCATGTCGTCGGCGAGGCGGCTCAACGCGAGGCCGGGCTCGCGCCGGATGGCCTTGAGGATGCCGAACTGGGCGACGGTGACACCTAGCGGTGCCAGCGTGTCGTCATAGAGCCGGCTGAGGGCGCGGGTCGCCTTGCGCATCGTGGTGCAGGCGCAGGGCAGTTCGGTGGCGGACATGGTCTGATGCATATACATAGTGTAAATACATCATTGTACTCGCTATGGCAATTGCAAGCTCGAAATCGCATGAACCAGCCGACGTATCGCCCCGTCGCGTCACGGCTCACGCCGCGCGCAGTGCCTCGCTGGGTTCGACGTTTACCGCGTCGATCGTGGGCTGGCCGAGCGCGATCAACGTGGTCGCCACCAGTTCACGTCGCAACGCCTCGCGCTGACGAAAAGCCGAGCGATGCTTGCTGGCGACGTCCAGTTCGTTGCGCTCCGGCTCGACCGCGGGAAGGTCGAAGAAGCCATCGCGTGCGAGCACGCCGGCGGATTCGATCCAGAAGGTGTCGTAGCTGGCCTTGATCCGGCCCGAGCGCGCATGGCCGTCGTTGCTTATGCCGCGCAGGCGCGACAGTCCGTGCGCGGTGGCGACGCCATACAGCAACGACAGCAGGAGATTCTTCGGGCGCAGGCCGTGGCACTGGCGGGTGACCAGGCGCACACGCTCCTGGCCGTCTTCGGTGTTAGGGCCCTGCAGGCAACCGACCAGCAGCTCTCCGCTCGAAGGCAGCACGGTGATCGTGGCGGAGAAGAGCAGGGTGTCGTCGGCGGTGGCCAGGGCCACGTTCAACTCACCTTCGCAGCCTCGGCGCGTCGGCGGCATGAGCAGCACGCGAAGGGGTTCGCCGTTTTTCATGCTGGCCTCGGCAAGCGTGACCTGGCCCTCGGCATACATTCGCTCGAGCAAGCCCTGGGGCAGGGCCGCGACGACGAAGCGGTAGTGGTCCATCAACGCGGCGAGGCGCTTGCGCGCGCCGAAGCTGCGACTGACGAAGCGATGCTGCCAGCGTTCGACAAGGCGTCCGTCGCGGCGGGCGGCGTCGCGCAGGGCGGGGTGGGACTGGAGCAGGCCGAGCCAGCGAAGATGGCGAAGCGGGGCGACGAGGCAGCGCGCGGCGTAGCCGGCGGCACGCCTCGCGTGCTGCGAGCGCCAGTCGTTACGTTCGCGAAAACTCGCGACAAACCGTTGCAGGGCGCTCATGAGTGGGGGCTTCGCGGGGACGAGCCCCGGAGTCTATTCGCAAATTCTTTCGACAACCTTTCCGCTTCGAAAGCTGCTGCGAGAGTCTCTGAGTAGCTCAGATTTCGAGTGGATCGCCCTCGTGGAGCTCGTCCATCCAGCCTCGGCGCCGTTGCAGTGCCCATTCCACGTGCTGGGCGAACATGACGTCGATCGGGCCACCCTGCGCCATCGCGGCCAGCCTGCCTTCGGTGACATTGCCCAGATGGGCGGCCTGCTCGGCGTAGCCGACGACGCCCTCGGCCTCGAGCTGGGACAGGACGATCTGCAGATTCACGTGGCGGGCGTGCTGGACGGGCATGGCGACTCGACTCCGGGCTCTCCTTGAAAGGATCGGCGAGCGTCGCCCGGCCTTTAGCCCGCGTGTGTGAAGGCCGTCACAGGAATCCGTTGCGCTTTGCCCAGGCCGCGAACAGCGCTGGCCATGCCGCGACCTCGGAACCGGGCGTGCCCATGCCCCAGCCGTGACCGCCTTTGGCGAACACGTGCAGTTCCGCTTCGACACCGTTCTGTTTCAGGGCGGCATACATGATCCGGCTGTTGCCGATGTTTGCGATCGGGTCGTCCTCGGCCTGGGCGAGGAACGTCGGTGGCGTCCTGGGGCTTACGTGCGACTCGACGGAGTACGCCTGTACCGCGTCGGCCTGCGTGGACAGCTCGCGACCCGAGCGTGTGGTGTCGTACGGCTGCCGCAACGAGATGACCGGGTAGATCAGCGCAGCGAAGTCGGGCCTCGAGGAAAGCCGGTCGGCGGCGTCGACGGCGGGATAGAACGCGGCGGCGGCACGCGTCTCGGTAATGCCGGCGAGGTTGCCTCCCGCGGAGAAGCCGATCACACCGATGCGAGCCGGATCCACGCCCAGCTCATGGGCATGGGCACGAAGCACGCGCATCGCGCGCTGCGCATCCTGAAAGGGTGCGACGGCGGGCCAGTGATCGGCCGGCAGGCGGTAATACAGCACGACCGGGGTCACGCCCTGGGACAGCAGCCACATCGCCGTGGGCATCACTTCCTGACCCATGCCAATGCGTGCATAGCCGCCGCCACCGATGACGATGGCGGCCGTGCCGTTGGGATGCGCCGGGCGATACACCTCGATGCGCGGCACGCTCACATTGGATACGGCGCCCGCATGGCTGCCCGACCGGTACACGCGCTCCGGACCGCGCGTCCCGCCGGCGCCCGGCGGTGCATCGGGCCAGAGGTCGATGTTGACCGGATGCTCGCCGTCGGGCTGCGCTTGGGCGGTGGCGCGATCGGGACACGCGAGGAGGAACGTCGCGACCAGCAGCGCGATCCGAAACAGATGCATGGGGTTCTTGCCTACGGGGACGATTCGGCCTCGACCGTATCAGCCGGCCGCTTTCCCCAGGCTTGCGGGACCTGCCACCTCGGCCCACTCCGGTAGCGAAGCGTTCACCTGGGTCAGCAGGTCGTCGAGGTCGTGCGACTTGCGGGCGAGTTCGTCGGCACGCTCGGCCTCGCGACGTTGCTCTTCGTCATAGTCGGCGCTGGCGCCCGTGGTTGCCTCGACGATAAGGCGCGCGTATTCACCGACCAGGTCGGGGGAGGGCACGCGGAACCAGATCTTGTTGTCCACCCAGCGGATGTCCGGCGAGGTGTGCCGCGAAAACACGGCCTCGCAGCGGGCGGCGAACAGGCGTAGCCAGGGCTCGGTGGGCGGACTGCTGAGGTCGGCCAGGACGCAATAGCCGACGTCGTCCTGCCTGGCGGCGGAGAACCCGCTGACGCGGGGCCCTAAATGTGTAATCGTGGTCATGGCGGCTCCGGGAATCCCCACGAGGTATAGGCCGCCCCCTGTGGAGGAGCCGCGAAGCATCCTTCAACCGACGCGACCGGATTTCACACATAAACGCGCCGTGTACGCGATGCTGGTTCTAATCCGGCCACAGGCGCCATGCGCCCATCGGATCACGCGGTGAGAGACGAGGTAAGACGAGCGCGCGATACCCAGGTCATGCAAGAAGTCTTGCAGGGCCGACGGACGGGGCTGGCCGGACTGGCACCCTTCGCCGGGCCGGCCGTGGTCGTTTCCGTCGCCTACATCGACCCCGGCAACTTCGCGACCAACATCCAGGCCGGCGCCCGCTACGGCTACGGGCTGCTCTGGGTGGTCGTCCTGGCCAACCTGATCGCCATGTTGTTCCAGAGCCTGTCGGCACGGTTGGGGATCGTTACCGGGCGCGACCTCGCGCAACTGTGTCGTGAGCGTCTGCCCAAGCCCCTGGTCTACGTGATGTGGGTGGTCAGCGAGCTGGCCGCGATGGCGACGGACGTGGCCGAGTTCCTCGGCGGGGCGATCGGCCTCAGCCTGCTGTTTCATCTTCCGCTGCTGGTGGGCATGGTCATCACGGGGATCGTGACGTACGCGCTCCTGCTCCTGGAGGGCATGGGTTATCGCCGGCTCGAGCTGGCGATCGGCGCGCTGGTCGGCGTGGTCGGCCTGTCGTATCTCGTGGAATTGTTTGTCGCTCCCGTGGGCTGGGCGTCGCTGGGGCAACAGATCTTCATGCCGAAGCTGCCCGACAGCGCGGCTGTCGCCATCGCGGTAGGCATCATTGGCGCCACGGTCATGCCGCACGCCTTGTTCCTGCATTCGGGCTTGACCGAGCGGCGCGCGCGGCCGAAGAGCGACGACCAGCGACGGCGGATCATCCGGCTGTCCAACCTCGAGGTGGTGCTGGCGCTGACCGTGGCCGGCCTGATCAACCTGGCGATGGTGGTGATGGCTGCCGGCGCCTTTCACGGCAGCCATCCCGATGTCGCGAAGATCGAAACGGCGTACCGGACCCTGGTGCCGCTGTTGGGCGGTGCGGCGGCGACCATCTTCCTGATCTCGCTGGTGGCGTCGGGCTTTTCGAGTTCCGTGGTGGGCACCATGGCGGGGCAGATGATCATGCAGGGCTTCGTCGCTTTCCGCATTCCGATATGGGTACGGCGGTCCGTGACGATGTTGCCGAGCTTCGCCGTGGTGATCGCCGGCGTGGACGCGACGCGTGCGCTGGTGATGAGCCAGGTGGCGCTGAGCATCGCCTTGCCCTTCCCGATGATCGCGCTCGTCTGGTTCACCAGCCGCCGCGACATCATGGGGGTGTTCCACAACCGCTGGCCGGTCGTCGCGCTGGCGGGCGTGGGTGCGTTGGTCGTGCTGAGCCTCAATGTGGTGCTCTTGCTCGACGCCGCGGGCGTTATCTCGCTTTGATCCGAGCGCAGCGGTCGATGTCGCTCATGGCGTGGGTGTGGGGTGGTCGAGTCCCGCCACCGTGCGCAGGATGCGTCCGCTCAATGCGGGCATGTGCGAGGCCCAGGGAATCGCCACATGACGCAGGCGCGCCACCCAGGGATTGCCACTGCGCGCGAGGGCGGTGATGGCATGCACGCGACGCACCACCCCCTTGTGCACGGCGTGGCGTTCGCGGTGGTAACGCTGCAGTGCATCCATGGGCTGCGCACCCGGCGCGGTGAAAAGCATGGCGAAGGCCGCGGCGTCCTCGATGCCGAGGTTCATGCCGCGTGCGCCCACGGGTGAATGCACGTGGGCGGCATCGCCACCGAGGGCGATCCGGCCAATGGCGCAGCGGTCCGCGACACGATGCGCGATGTGAAACGACGATTCCCAGATCGGTTCGCTCGACACCGTGCCGCCTGGCAGGCGCGAGAGGGGATCGGGCATGTTGGAGATGATGCGCCACACCTCGTCGTCGAGTGCGAGCAGGAAGATCATGCCCTCGGGAAAGAACATCAGGTGTGCGTGGTCGCGGTCGAGTGTCGTCTGCAGCGGCACATCGTAGAGCGGCCACGGCTCCGGATAGGACGAGCCGGAAAATCCGATCTCGAGTGTCTTGCGGAAGTCACTGCGCGCGCCGTCCGCCGCGAACACGGCAGCGTAGCCCTGCTCACCGTCGCTGGCGCCGTTCAACGCCACGCGCACCTCGTCGTCGTCCTGACCCACGCATCCTGCACGGACGCCGCGCTCGATATGGATGCCTCGTGCGTCGAGCGCTTCGGTCAGCAGCGCTTCGCTGCGTGCCTGCGAAAGCACCGTCAGGCCGTAACGCGGATGCACCGACGTCGCTTCGATGGTTGCCAGCACCTCGGCGTTCTCGTGGAAGCGCACCCCGCGAACAGGACGACCTTCGGCCAGCATGCGTTCGGTCACGCCGGTCCCGGCGAGAAGATCGAGTGTGCGTGGATTGACGACCAGAGCGCGCGAATGTGCGGCGGGACGCAGTGCGGAATCGACGATGCGCACCTTTACGCCGCGCATGTCCAGAAGAAGGGCGGCGGCGAGGCCGGTGGGGCCGGCGCCGGCGATCAGGACGGATGGCTGGCTCATGCATGCGCTCCGCGAGGTCGATGCATCGATCATAGCCATCGAACGTCGGTTTGGTGTCAGTGTGGCAGGGGGCGGGCCTGGATCACACCGAGGGCGGCCAGCGTTTGCTGTACGGCAGCCTCCAACGGGGTGGTCGGCACGGTGCCGAGGAACGTGCGCAGTCGTGTTCCATCCAGCTCGATGGGCGTGCGCCAGAGGTAACGCATCTTGCGTAGCTCGCGCAGGGTCTCGGAGAAGGGCGATGCCAGGGTGACCAGGGGCCAGGGGAAAGCGCGCAGCGGTAACGTGGGACGCTTCGATGCACGGCACACGGCGGCATGAAGCGCGTCACCGGTCACGTAGTGCCCGTTGAAGTGAAAACGGGCGAAGGTGTCCAGGCGCTCTTCTTCGCCGAGCAGGGCGACGGTGGTGGCGGCGACATCCGGCAGGTAGGCCCAGGTATGGCCCAGCTCACGCGACCCCGGGTACTGCATCGCACGGAGCGGTTTGCCTGGTTTGACGAGACCTTGCGCAAACCAGCTGCTTCCGGCGTGAGGCCCGTAGAAATCGCCGCAGCGCAGATTCAGTGAGCGCACGCCGTCGCGCGCCGCCGCTTCCAGGCGCCGTTCCAGCTCGACGCGGATCTCGCCCTTGCGCGTGGGTGCGTGCTGCGGGCTCTCCTCGTGCACGAGGGGCGTGGCGTCTTCGCCATAGTTGTAGACGCTGCCAAAGATGACGATGCGCGCATCGACCGCACGTGCGGCGGCGATGGTGTTGTCCATCATGGGCAGCACCTGGGTTTCCCAATCGCGGTAGCCGGGAGGGTTCACCGCATGCACGATGACCTGGACGCCTGCGGCGGCGGCGAGGACGTCCGCCGCGTTCATGGCATCGCCCTTGATCCACTGGATGGCGCTGTCGGTTGCCATCGCGCGGCGGCTGAGGGCTTTCACGCGCCAGCCTTGGTCGAGCAAGGCCTGCGTCGTGGCGCCGCCAACGCCGCCGGTGGCACCGAGGACAAGGGCGGTTCGCTTCGTGGTCGTCTGCATGGCGGCTCTCCGGTTGGGATGGGAGAAGTCTGGTCGCCCCGGTGCTATACGTGAATTGCCTAAATGCGTTGATGTGATATACGTTTTTGTATGACTGTAAACGGGCCCGCGTGGGATCTTTTCCGTTCTTTCCTCGCCGTGCTTAGCGAGGGGAGCCTTTCTGGCGCGGCGCGGAGGCTGGGCATGACCCAGCCGAGCCTGGGTCGGCACATTCGTGAGCTGGAGGAATCGCTGGGCGTGCCGCTGTTCTCGCGGGCCTCCCACGGGTTGTTGCCGACGGATGCCGCGCTGGAACTCAAGCCCCATGCGGAAGCCATGGCCTCGGCGGCGGCCTCGGTCCTGCGGGCGGCCTCCGGTGCAAAAGGCGAGCTGCGCGGTGTGGTGCGCGTCACCGCGAGCGAGGTGGTCGGCGTGGAGGTGCTCCCCCCGATCCTGGCCGCGATGCGTCGCCGCTTCCCCGGCATCGTCGTCGAGTTGTCGACGACCAACCGCACGGAAAACCTGCTGCGTCGCGATGCGGACGTCGCCGTGCGCAGTTCGCCACCGGACCAGGATGCGCTTGTCGCGCGCAAGGTATGCGTCATTCCCATCGGTCTTTTCGCGCACGCGGATTATCTGGCGGAGGCGGGCCGGCCGAAGACGCTGGCGGACCTGCCCCGTCATACCTTGATCGGCTACGACCAGGAGACACCCTTCGTCCGCGCCACGCGCCCGGCGGACATGCCTTATCGACGCGAACTCTTCAGCTTGCGCACCGACAACGACCTGGCCGGTCTGGCCGCGATCCGCGCCGGCTTCGGCATAGGTGCCTGCCAGGTACCGCTGGGGCGTCGCGCCGGGCTGGTGAGGCTGCTTCCCAAGGCGGTGGATATCCCGCTGCCGATCTGGGTGGTCATGCATGAGGATCAGCGCACCAGCCTGCGGATTCGCGCGGTCTTCGACCATCTGGCCGAAGGACTGGCCGCGTACGGTGGCAGTCGAGGGAGTGCAAAACTGCTAACCTCCGGCGCCTGACCGAGCGGAGATTTGCCATGAGCCTGATCCAGACCCCCGTTTCTTACGGCGAGCTGATCGACAAGATGACGATCCTTCAGATCAAGCTGCAGGAAATCAAGGACGACGCCAAGCTCGCCAACGTGCGCAACGAGCTCGAATTGCTCGACGCGACCTGGAAGAACGACAAGGCGTCGGAAACCGACATCGCCGAAGAGACCGCCCGCCTGCTCGCGGTGAACCAGCGCCTGTGGAAGATCGAGGACGACATCCGCATGAAGGAGCGCGCCCAGGCCTTCGACCAGGAATTCATCCAGCTCGCCCGCTCGGTGTACATCGAGAACGACGAGCGCGCGGCGATCAAGCGCGAGATCAACGTGAAGCTCGGTTCGACGCTGGTCGAAGAGAAGTCGTACCAGGATTACCGCGCGCCACAGGCCTGACCACGTCGCCTGCTAGAGAGAAGCGGCTTCTGTAGGAGCTGCTTCTTGTAGGAGCTGCTTCTTGTAGGAGCAGATTTTTGTGGGAGCTGTTTTTTTGTGGGAGCCGATTCATCGGCGAACCCGCGGCAGCGGGCCAGGTTGAGGCAAGCCCCCAATCGCCGCTGAAGCGGCTCCCACATGTCTGCCGTCAGCTCCCACATGTCTGCCATCAGCCTGATGTCTGCCATCAGCCTGCGCTTCTGTGGGAGCTGCTTTTTTGTGGGAGCCGATTCATCGGCGAACCCGCGGCAGCGGGCCAGGTTGAGGCAAGCACCCAATCGCCGCTGAAGCGGCTCCCACATGTCTGCCATCAGCCTGCCAATTGCCATCAGCTGCCAGGTGCCATCAGCTGCCAGGTGCCATTAACCCGTTAGTGGCAGCTGCAGGTGGGTGGCGCAGGCTTCGAAGCGATCGACCATCTCGGCGACTTCGACCAGGTCCATCACGCCGGGCTTTTCGATCTTCGTGCCCCACGGAATCTCCGACGCCGGCTTGCCGAGGAACTTGCGCGAGGCGGCGTCGTACTTGTCGACGCACCAGCGTCGGTCCGAGTAGGGGCCGGAGCGTTCCGGGTTGCTGGCGGCATGCAGGCCGAGCACTTTCACGCCCGCCGCGTTGGCCATGTGCATCGGGCCCGAATCCGGGGTGAGAATCATGGCGCTGCGCGAGAGCAGGGCCATGAAACGCTTCAGCGTGTCCTTACCGGTCAGGTCCAGCGGTGCCTGCTTCACGGCTGCGAGGATGCTGTCCGCGAGGGCCCGCTCCGCGTCGGAAGGGCCACCGACGAGTGCCACGCGCAGGCCGCGACCCATGGCGTGATCGATCAGCGCGGCATAGCGCTCGACGCGCCAGTTGCGCACCGTGTGGCTCGACATCGGGCTGACCAGCAGGGTCGGTGCGTCGCCCGGCAGTTGCTCGGCCGCCCAGGTCCGGGCTTCGTCCGGCACCGGAATGTCCCAACGCACCTCGGTCTGCTTCAGCTCGAGCGGTTCGATGAAGCTGGCCATGGCGTCGAGCACGTGCTCGCCCGTGCGCGCGGCGATGCGTTCGTTGACGAACAGGCCGTGCAGGTCCTTGGAACGGGCATGGTCGTAGCCGATGCGTCGGTCCGCCTTGACGGAGAGGCTCAGCAGATTGGAGCGCAGGGCTACCTGCATGTGCAGGAGGGCGTCGAAGCGGCGACCGGCGAGGGCCTCGCGTACCGTGCGTACCCCGGCGCGCCCCTGGGCCTTGTCGAAGGTGATGAACTCGACGCCTGGAAGATCGCCCACCAGGCGGCGCTCGAGCTTGCCGACGATCCAGGTCAGCCGGGTATCCGGTGCTTTTTCCTGCAGGGTGCGGATCAGCGGCACCACGTGGGTCACATCGCCGATGGCGGATGTGCGCATGATGCAGAGGCTGGAGGTTCCCGACGGGAGGGGGCGGCTTGTTAGACTGGGCACGATCGGATCACCGGATAGGAGGCTGCTGCAAGGCGGCCCGAAAATGACAGACCAACGAGTAACGGAGGCGGCGGGCGGCACGATTCTGTTCGACGCGGCCCGGACACCTCAAGTCGACAGTCTCTGGTTCTCGCCCGCCCACTGGGGCGAGCGCGATGCCTTGCGCTCGCAGGCCGGTGGCCGCGGCGGGGTCGCCGTGATCCAGACGCCAGCCGGCGAAGCGGTGCTTCGTCATTATCGCCGAGGCGGCATGGTCGCCCGAATCTTCGGAGATCGCTATCTCTTCACGGGGCGGCGTCGCACCCGCAGCGTACGTGAATTCCGGCTGCTGGTTGAGCTTGAGCGCCGTGGCCTGCCGGTGTCGCCGCCGCTGGCCTCGCGTTTCGTCCGCTACTGGCTGCGATATTCGGCCGACCTGATCACCCTGCGCATCCCCGACGCGGCGACCCTGGCCGAGCGCCTGTCCGATGGCGCTTTCAACGCCACGTTGGCGGCCAAGGTGGGCGACCTGATCGCGCGCTTCCATCGCGAAGGTGCCTGGCACGCCGACCTCAACGCGCACAACATCCTGGTCAACCCGCAGGGGCTGTACCTGATCGATTTCGACCGCGGCCGCCTGCGCCGGCCGTCGCCGCACTGGCGCCGCGCGAACCTGGCCCGCCTGAAGCGATCGCTCATCAAGGTCGGTGCCCGCGAAGCCGGCGACACCTTCGACGCCGAGCTTTGGCCGGCCCTGATCGATCAATACGAGCGGAGTCTGAAAGGGTGAGCTGGAACCTGCATTTCCTTGGAACCGGTGCCGCGCACGCCGTCGAGCTCGGATCTTCCGCCGTCGTGATCGAACGCGACGGTCGCCCGCTGCTGCTGGTGGATTGCGGTCCGGATACGCTCGACCGCTATGTGGCCGCGTACGGCGCGCCACCGCCCGCGCTCTACGTCACCCACGTGCACATGGACCACGTGGCCGGGATGGAGCGACTGTTCTTCCGCCTGTGGTTCGACGAAGCCCTTCGTGGACGCACGCGGGTATACCTGCACGCGGCGCTCCTGCCATGGTTGCAGGGCAGGGTGGCCGACTACCCCGGTGCCTTGGCCGAGGGTGGGGTGAACTATTGGGAAGCCTTCCACCTGATTCCCTGCACGCGGGGGTTCTGGCATGAAGGCGAGTGGTTCGACGTGTTTCCCACGCGCCACCACGTCCAGGGCACCTCGTACGGCCTGGCCCTGCTTGGCAGCTTCGTCTACACCGGCGACACCCGGCCCGTTCCGGAGGCGCTGGCGCTGCATGGTGCGCATGGCGAACTGATCGCTCACGACTGCGGCGTCGTCGGCAATCCGTCGCACACGGGCGTGGACGACCTGGAGCGCGAATACCCGGAGGAGGTTCGCGCGCGCATGGCTCTCTACCACTACGGAAGCGTCGACGACGGCGAAACACTGGTCTCACGCGGGTACCGGATCGCCCGTCCGGGTGAGCGACTGCCGCTTCCGGAGCCGGAGGCACCCCGGCCGACCGCGGGCTGATGCGGTTTTGTCGCTCTGCCCTTGTCTCGCCGCACCGCTGAAGTTATCCTTCCGCTTCTTTGCCGGACAGGAAGCCGGGGAAGAGGATGTACAAGTGTGGAGAGGTGTCCGAGTGGTTGAAGGAGCACGCCTGGAAAGTGTGTATACGCTAATAACGTATCGCGGGTTCGAATCCCGCTCTCTCCGCCAGTTCCAAACGTCTTTATGGTGACCCTGTCGGTCCCCCCGCGACGATAGTCCGTAAACTCCGCCAGGTCCGGAAGGAAGCAACGGTAGCGGACGACTCGGGTGCCGGGGTGTGGCTGGCAGGGTCATCGCCTTTTTGAGGGCCGCGCTTTTCGGGCCGCGCTTTCACCCGTCCCGGGTCCTTGGCACAATCCACCGTCGTCCCAAGGTAATACGCATGTCCTATCAGGTCCTCGCACGTAAGTGGCGCCCGCGCAAGTTCGCCGAACTGGTGGGCCAGGAGCACGTGGTCCGCGCGCTCACGAACGCGCTCGACTCCGGGCGCATGCATCACGCCTATCTCTTCACCGGTACCCGCGGCGTCGGCAAGACGACCATCGCGCGCATCTTCGCCAAGTCGCTGAACTGCGAGCGTGGCGAATCGGCCGATCCCTGCGGTGAGTGCGCGGTCTGCACGGCCGTGGATGCCGGTCGCTTCGTCGACCTGCTCGAGATCGACGCGGCCAGCAATACCGGTGTGGACGACGTCCGCGAGGTGATCGAGAACGCCCAGTACGCGCCGTCGCGCGGGCGTTTCAAGGTCTACCTGGTCGACGAAGTGCACATGCTCTCCAAGCCGGCGTTCAACGCGCTGCTGAAGACGCTGGAAGAGCCGCCCCCGCATGTGAAGTTCCTGCTCGCCACGACCGACCCGCAGAAGTTGCCGGTGACGGTCCTGTCACGCTGCCTCAAGTTCAACCTCAAGCGCCTGTTGCCGGAGCAGATTTCCGGGCAGATGCGCCACATTCTCGCCGCCGAAGGCATCGAGTACGAAGACGAGGCGATCGGCGAGCTCGCGCACGGCGCGGACGGTTCGCTGCGTGACGGCCTGTCCCTGCTCGACCAGGCCATTGCCTATGGCGGCGGTTCGCTGCGGGCGGCCGACGTACGCGCCATGCTCGGCAGCGTCGAACGCGGGCAGGTGCTCGGCGTGATCGAAGCGCTGGCCGCCGGCGACGGCGCCGCGCTGATGGGCGAGGCGGACCGAATCGCCTCGTACTCGCCGGACTTCGCCGGGGTACTCGACGATCTGGCGACAGTGCTGCATCGCATCCAGCTGATCCAGCTGGTGCCGGGCTATCGCGAGGAAGAGGGCGATGCCGGCCTGGCCGACCTCGCCGGTCGCCTCGCGCCCGAGGACGTACAGCTGTACTACCAGCTCGCCACGACCAGTCGCCGGGAGCTGCCGCTGGCGCCGGATGCGCGCATCGGTTTCGAGATGGCCTTGCTGCGCATGTTCGCATTCCGTCCGGCGGAAGCCGGGCAGGGCGCTTCGCCGTCCGCGCCGCGTGCCGCAACGCCTGCGCCGGCGGCACCAGCGCGTCCAGCACCGCAGGCGCCCCAAGCGCCGCCCGCCGCCGCACCGTCGCGCGCACCTGCGCCCGCCGCCGCCCCTGTCGCGGCACCGCCGGTCGCTGCGGCACCCGCGCCCGTGGCGCCTCGCGCGGCGCCGGCAGCGCCTGCACCGGCGCCCGTCGCCGCGCAGGGTCCGTTGGTCCTCGACGCCAATGGCCTGCCCGACTGGCACGAGGTGATCGAGCGCTCCAACCTGCGCGGCCCGATCGGCCAGCTCGCACAGAATTCCTCCCTGCGTGAACTCGACGGCGAGGGCATGGTGCTGGCGCTGCAGCCCCAGCACATGCATCTGGCGGTGGAGCCGCTCACCAGCCAGATGGAAGAAAAGGTCTCGCATACGCTCGGCCGGCGCATTCGCATCCGCTTCATTGCCGATCACGGCAACCTGGGCACCCCGGCCGAACGCCGGGCCCAGGCGCAGATCGACGCGCAGGCCAACGCGGTCGCCTCCATGGAGACCGACCCCTTCGTACAGACGCTCAAGCGTGAGTTCGACGCGCGCGTCATTCCGCAATCGATCAAACCCGTGGAGCCAGGAACGTGAAAGGTCAAATTGGTCAGCTGATGCAGCAGGCCCAGCGCATGCAGGAAGACATGAAGCGTGCGCAGGATGAACTCGCCAAGACGGAAGTCACCGGTACGGCCGGTGGCGGTCTCGTTTCCGTGACGATGTCGGGCGGCCACGAAGTGCGCTCGGTACACATCGATCGCCAGGCCTTCGCCGACGATCCGGAAATGGCCGAGGATCTGGTCGCCGCCGCGGTGAACGACGCGGTGAACAAGATTGCCGAGATCAGCCGCACGCGGCTGGGTGGCGTCACCGCCGGGCTGAACCTGCCCGCCGGTTTCAAGATGCCGTTCTGACGAGCCGCCACGTCACACGATGACTAACGGCTCCCGCCTCCTCGGCGAACTGATCGACGCCCTGCGCTGCCTGCCGGGTGTCGGGGCGAAGAGTGCCCAGCGCATGGCCTTCCAGCTGCTCGAACGCGAGCGGCAGGGTGGTCTGCGCCTGGCGGCCGCTCTCGAGTCGGCGATGCGTGACGTAGGCAATTGCACGCGCTGCCGCAACTTCAGCGAGACGCCGGTGTGTTCGCTCTGTGCGAGTTCGAGTCGCGACGGGCAGGTGCTCTGCGTCGTGGAGTCGCCTTCCGATCTCGCCGCCATCGAGGGCGCGACCGGTTATCGCGGACAGTACTTCGTCCTGCTCGGTCGCCTGTCGCCTTTGGACGGCCTGGGCCCTGACGAACTGGGCCTGCCGTTGCTGGTCGAGCGCCTGGGTGAGGGCGACATCGCCGAGATGATCATCGCGACCAACCCGACGGTCGAAGGCGAGGCCACCGCGCACTACATCGGCCAGTTGGCGAAAGCCGCCGGTATTCGTGCCACCCGTCTCGCTCATGGCGTGCCCCTCGGTGGCGAACTCGAGTTCGTCGATCGCGGCACGCTGGCCCATGCTTTCGGCAGCCGGCAATCGCTGGGCTGACCCTTCGAGGATTTTCATGACCGATACCATCTTCGCCAAGATCGTCCGCAGGGAGATTCCGGCCGACATCGTCTATGAAGACGAGGACGTACTCGCGTTCCGTGATCTCAATCCGCAGGCGCCGGTGCATGTGCTCTTCATTCCCAAGCGTGCCATTGCGACGCTGGACGAGGCGGTCCCCGGCGATGCCGAACTGCTCGGCAAGCTGCTGCTCGCCGCCGCGTCTTTCGCCAGGGCGCAGGGCCTGGCCAAGGACGGTTACCGCACGGTGATCAACACCAACACACACGGTGGGCAGACGGTGTTCCATATCCATGTGCACCTGCTGGCGGGTCGCCAGATGACCTGGCCCCCGGGCTGACGCCAAGAAAGGTTCATCTTGGATTACCGGGGGCTGGACGCTCGGCATGCCGGGCCTTCTTTCGTACCTCGCTTAAGGCTCGCCTTCGGCCTCGCGGGCTCGGCTTCGCCATCGCTTTGTACACTTGGGCGTTTCGCGGGGAGACCTTGGCGCCCACCCTCGCTGCTCAGACAGGTCCTCCGCGTTCGGTGCGGAAGGCCGCTGCGCGGCCTATGTATCTATATGGCCTACGGCCG
>NZ_DATLIW010000002.1:0-82619 GCF_035539195.1 Luteibacter sp. | reverse complement strand
CTGCGCGCCGACGGTGCTCGTGACCGGAAACGTCTGATGCCACTGATCGCCCCAGTGAAGATAGATGGTGTCGGTCAGGTCGGCGTAGTCCCACGGCCCGACGGAGATATTGACGGAGTCGAAGTCGCCCAGCAGCTGGTCACGTCCCAGGCCGCCGTTATAGGTGCCGTAAATGATCGGTACCGGCAGGAGGTCGGGGGCGTCCCCCGCAGATGGCTGCAGCAAACCCCGGCGGCGTTCGCGCAGGGCGAGGTTACGGGGGCCGGGCGTGGGGTGATGATCCTTCATCGTCGTGCTCCTGGTGAACGCTACGTCCGTGCCTTGGTGGCGCTCGTTACGATCGGCGCTGCTGAATGGCGCGGGTCAGGCATCCGGCCCGGCCGAGAATCGGCTGTCGACCCAGACGGTGCCCATATCCGACGTGACTGGCGTGGTGTCGCCACTCTGCTTCGTCACGGTGTAGAACGCGTGGATGTGAATCACTTTGGTGGTCACGCCGGCATCCGAATACAAGTTGTACACCGTGCTGGGCACATCGACGACGATCGGTTTGGCGTCGCCGGCCTCGATCTCTTCGTCCCAGTCATGGTCCGGAAAAGGTTGCTCACCCGTCACGTGTACCTTGTTCGCGTAGAGTTCGAAGTGCAGGGCGATCTTGTCGTCCGCGCTCCGATTCGTGTAATCGGGGATCTCGAAGCGGGTGCTGGTGTAGTGGAAAGGGTTCTCGGGAATGCTGCCATTTGCAATCTTGTCGGCAAAGTTGCCGGCATCCAGATGGCCGTTACCGGGCTGTGTATCGGTTCCCTGCACCTTGATCATCTTGGCCGGCGACAGATTGACGTTCGTGCCGCCGTCGGTGAGTTTATGGACGACTTCGTACCACACCGGCACCGCATCGCCGCTTCCCTCGTTCTTGATCGTCTCTGCCGGAATCGGCACGCTGAGGGGATCGTTCGGCGGGTCGAGCGTGGTGACGGCGAACGTGAAGGCGGGTTGGGTGCCGTAATAGACGCGCAGGGTGTCGTCGAGGTCGAACGCCGCCCCGATCGGCGTAAAGGCCGCATCGGTGAGCTTCTCGATCTCGAGCGTATTGCCATCTATGCCAAAGTCGGCGAGCGGAATCTCGTCCCTCATGCCCGATTTGGAGACGACGACCGGCATCTGCAATCGCTCGTTGACCGGCGTTTCCGGGTCGGGATCGACGGCCTTCTGATAGAGGTTGAGCACGACAGGATGGGCGGGCGACGTCCCCGCGGTGCTGGGTCCACGGACCACCGTGTAAGTGACGTTGGCCGGCACGCGCTTGTCTTCCGTGCCGTTGCTGGAACCGGCGAGCCAGACTTTGTGGGTGCCGGTGTAGGGAAAATAGATCCGCATGGGCTGACCATCCGGGCCGAGATCTACCGGACCGGCATTCTCACCGTTGAGTGTGAGCATGATCTTGTCACCGGGAGCGTAGTCGGCGTGCCATGGCACGACCACGGTGAAGCCCTCGTTCGTCAAGCCGCGTGCGTCGGCGTTGTCGATGAGCCGCTGATTGCCGGGAGTATCCGGATCGTCGTCGTACGAAGGTACCGTGGGTGCGACAAGGTTCGCTATCACCGCCAACTGGATGGCGACCTCGATGGGCAGCGACTCCGCGGACGTCAGTCCTGCGCGATCTTCGCTGGTATAGGTGAATTTGGCGGCTGGCGTATCCTTGATTTCCTTCAGGAAGGCTTCGGTGATGTGGATCTCGATGTGCTCGTCGACCACCACCGCAAGCCCGACGTCGCTCGATTCCTTGCCGTTGCAGAACAGGTGGATGCGATCGCCTGGCGCGATGCCGGCATAGCCCGCCACTTCAGCCCAGATGTACCGCACACCGTTATCGTCCGTGCGCAGCTTGGCTTCCGTGATGCCCGATCCTTCGATATCGTCCGCTGGGTCGAAAATGAGCGCGGCGAGAACGAAACCCCGGCTGGGCTCCGTATAGTCGAATACGATGGGAACCTCATCGCTCACCGCTGAGCCGGTGCCGCCGTCGTAGACGACAGTCAAGATATGGGGGCCTTCGGTGCGCAGCGCTTTTTCCAGTTTTCCGACGTAGGGCGGCGAGTCGTTGGCCCCCACCACGTGAGTGTCGAACTCCTTGCCGTCGAGCTGGTAGGAGAGTTTGTCGTCCTCATAAGCGTCACCAAAACCGCCCCACTCGATGTCGATCGGGTCGGCGCCGCTGGCGAACGACGCCTTGACCAGGTTGTCGGCCGGGAGGGGTGACGGCGGCAAAGCAGCGAGCACATCCGCGTCGACCACGGGCGCGACGATGTCCGCGAGGACGCCACTCTTCAGACCGGCGCCGCGTGCGCCTATCAGCCGTGTGGGAAATGCACTGACGGTGCGTCCGTCGAGGCTCAGGTTGCGTGCGCGCCGATCGAAGACGGAACCAGCGACCGAGGGGACTTTCTTCCGGAAAAAAGTGGACATGGCATGCTTCCTTGCAAAGGGGAAAGATCACCGATACCGCCAATGCAATGTATTCCTGCGTCGGGAAATGAGAATAGGTCGTCGGTTGTAGGCGCGAGTGTCCGGAATCGGACGCCGATCTTCTGCCATTTGTGAAAGCCCAGGGCGAAATCGCGCCGTATCGCCATTCGCACTGTCCGGTTCCGGACAGTGCTGTCCGACTTCGCGACATGCGTGCGCGATAAGCCTTGCACCGTGATGTCTGGCTTCACAAATTCATCATCGATCGCAGAGTAACTCCGCCCCATGTGGAGCTGATGGGGCATGGAATTTAGGAGTATTCCCAATAGGCCGGCCAGGCGACGTGTGATGGAATATCGCGCCTCGTTGCGCCGTGCCAAAGCGCTCGTTTCTTTCAAGGATTTCATCATGACTTCAGAGATATCGCGCCCGCATCGCGCGCGCTTGTTCGTGGCTATCGCCCTGGCGCTGGTCCTTCCCGCCGCTCCCGCCGTCGCCCGCAACCTGATGCCCGGCGACAGCGCTACGGTGCTCAATACGCCGATCGGCGGCGAGGAAGCCTGGAAGCTCTACAGCGCCACGTTGGCGGTAGCTCCCCGGGGCAGAACCCTGGCCATCGAGGCGTACCACTCCGCGGTCGGTGTCGACACCGGTGTGGTGAGCAGTGCCACGGGCGACGCCATCAGGATCCATAACGGCACGACGCTCACGATGACGAATGCCCAGGTGGCGTCGACGAACGGCGTGGGCCTGCACATGAGCAACGACGGTGGCTCTACCGGCGGCCCGGGTGCGGATCTGGTGACACGTGCCGACGTGAGTGCGTCGCACATCAGCGGTACGACCTTCGGTGCCTCGATCGCGAACGCCAGCGAGTTGACGTTGGACGCCGGATCGACCGTCACGGGTACGAATGGAACCGGCTTGAGGCTCTCCGATGGGACGGTGAACCTCAAGGGCAACAGCACGATCACGGGCACCACGAACGGTATCCTTATCCTGGGTGAAAACCGCTTCGGCGACAATGCGCCGTCCGGTCGGCATGTCGTGATCGACGCATCGACAGTGCAGGGTGGGACAGGCAGCGCGATCCTCGTATCGCCGCGGGACCCCACCTTGAACACGTCCGATTTCGTGCTTACCAACGGCAGCACCCTCATCGGCGGCAACGGGGTGTCGGTCGAGGCCAATGGTGCGGTATCCACGAGCGTCACAGCCTCGGACAGCAACCTCATCGGCGGCGTGGCCGCGACTGGCGGCGCGCATGTCGGGCTGAATCTGCTCGCGGGAAGTACGCTCGTCGGCAACTTCGATGCAACCACCGGAAGCATCGATGCGACGATCGATGGCGGCGTCATGCAGGGCAGTACGCAGGGTGCAGTCACCATGGCGTTGGCCAACGGCGGCGCCTGGACCATGACCGGCGACTCGTCGGTGAATGCGCTCATCCTCGATGGTGGCGGCGTTACGCTGGGCGACGGCTCGGTCGCGCGCGCACTGATCGTCCATGGGGATGTGTCGGGCACGGGCGGCCGTGTGAACCTTCATACGCATCTCAACGAGGGTGGTGCGCTCGGTGCGCAGCACACGGACCGACTGCTGGTGGAGGGTAACGTCGCGACAACCGGCAGCACCGAGATCGTCGTCACGCCGACCGGATCCGGTGCACTGACCGATACCAACCAGAACGGTACCGTCGAGGCCAACGAAGGCATCTCGCTGGTCCAGGTCGCCGGCAGTTCGCGTGCGGACGCGTTCACCCTGCGCGGTGGCTACGTCGCCGCCGGTCCGTGGCAGTACACCTTGCACGCGTTCGGTCCCGGCGAGGCGGATCAGGCCCAGAACGCCCTGGCGACAGGCGCGCTCAACTGGGATTACCGGTTGGGCAACCGGTATGTCTGCGAGACGGACTGCGAGCCCGTGGATCCGACCAAACCGGTCGATCCGGGCGACCCCGGCGATCCCGTGAACCCCGGCGATCCCGGCAATCCGGTCGACCCTGTCACCCCTCCGGAAAACGGTCGCGTCGCCGTCGTGCCGCAGCTGCCTTCCTACCTTTCCGCGCCGGCCGCCTTGCTCACCTACGGCGACATGATGAACGATGGCCTGCACCAGCGGCTGGGCGACCTGCGCAACGGTAGCTCGCACGATCCGGTCGGCGGTGAAGTGTTCGCCCGCTACCTCGGCGGCCAGCTGCGCTATTCGTCGAATCTGTCGTTCCAGAACTATGGCTACGATTTCGATCAGCAGGTCAATGCGCTGCAGTTGGGCGGCAGCCTGATCGCGCTCGATGGCGACAACGGCAGCCTGCGTGCCGGCTGGGCCGTGGACCACGGCACGACGCGCGTCACGCCCAAGGCCGCGGATGGCAACAGCTCGGCGAAGTACAACGCCAACGGCATCTCCGGCTGGATCACCTGGCTGCACGGCAGTGGCCTGTGGGTCGACGGCGTGCTCGGTTCCACGCGCTACCACGGCGATGTGGGAACGGACCTGCGTGGCGCCGATGTGGGCCGTGTGCATGCCAATGGTTGGACGATGTCGGTGGAAACCGGCATGCCCTTCGCGCTGGGGAACGATTGGACGATCGAGCCGCGCTTCCAGCTGAAGCACCAGCAGCTGAATTTCCGCGACTTTACCGATGACGATGGTCTGGACGTGCGCCTTGGCACGGCGAAGCAGACGAGCGCGACGCTTGGCGGGCGCATCATGCGCACGGCCAATCCGGTATTCATGCCGTACGCCAACCTCGACCTCACGCATACGAGTAATGGCGATCCGAATGCGGACGTGTCCAATACGGACTGGGACGTTTCCCAGCGCTTTGGTTCAGGCCGCGTGGGTAACGCTTATCGCGTGGCGGCAGGTGCGGTAAGCCAGCTGGGCGAGCACGTGCAGATCTACGGCGAAGGTACCTACCAGCACTTCGTCGGCAGCTACGGCATGCAGGGCTGGGCCGGCAATGTGGGCATCCGCGTCAGCTTCTGACGCGGGTTGCCGGCAGCGTGGTGATTTCGTTGCGGTGTTAACCGACGCGGAAGTCGTAGCGCTCCGATTTCCGCTTAGGCCGCCCCGGATGGGTGACCGTATAGTCGACCTTCACGCTTCGGCCACGGTTCGCAGCAATCGCAGCTGACGTCGCCTCGCCGGTGACGAAGTTCTTGCCGAGGTGTTCTTCGCGAATGGTATACGTGCCAAACGCTGGTGATCCGACACCGGAGGCGCCCGACCAAGACACCGTGAGGATATCGCCCAGCACCAGATTCGCAGCGGCGGGCACGATGTTCGTGACGTGCGTGGCGTCGACAGGCAATTTGCCTCCGATCACGCCGGTGACGGTCGGAGGCGGCGCGGACGTGGGGGCGGCACCGGGCCGTGGGGCAATGATCAGGGCACGGGACGTGCCAAGCTCGGTCACGATGTAGGTCACCGCCACGGCCGGCGCGGATGGCGCAGCCTCCACCTCCCAATAGGTTTTCGGAACCGCGATCGTCTGCATGACGACGCCGGTGACGTCTATCGGACCGAATTCCTGGGTCTGCTCGCCTACGCACCTGATGCGGAGCTTCTGGCCCGCTGCCATCCCTTCGTAAACCGGTACCTGGACCGGCAACCCATCGCTCGGGATCTCACCCATGTAGACGACGTTGCCAAGGGCGAGAGGGATCTCGGGGGCCCCCGCCATTCGGGCATCGTCGACCTGGACGACGAATGGATTGGAGGGGATGGTGGAGGGGCCGCGCACGACGTCATAACTTACCTTGACCGTGCGACCCGCGTTGGCTGCAATGGCAGGAGCTTTGACCTTATAGGGATAGGGCTTGCCGGCAGCTGCGCCGATAATGGGAAGCGGATAGCTGACGACCGTGCCGACGCCGGCAACCCCTTCCCACTTCACGATGAGCAGGTCGTGATCCTGCAGGTTGGCATCGGCAGGTACCACGACGGTTGCAAAAGGTGCGGTGCTGGGAAGCGAGTTTCCCTCTGCTTCGGTAACGGAAGGAGAGGGAAGCATCGCCTTCGAAGGCGGCGCCGGTGTGGCGCGGGTCATTCTTGTAGTCGATGTATGCATGTTGACAGCCCCTTTAGCTTTCTGATGACGGCCGCTCGCTATGACGGTTTCGCCAGAACGGAAGATCGTGCCACCGTCGCTCCTGTCGATAGTATTCGACAAGCTGATGTCGGTATGCTTCGCGAATCTCTTTGAGGCGGATGCCGTATTGCACGAGCTGATGTGAGTTGCCTGTCCGCACGGATGACAAAACCGCTTGCGCACCGCGAAGTCCGGTATAGATGGCGTTGAATAACCCTTGTGACGACAACGGGTCGAAGGCGATGGAAGCATCGCCAACCGCGATCCAGTGAGAGCCGTGCGACTGCGTGAGCCAACTTCCCGCCGCGTCCGTGCTTTGCACAGAACCCCAGGTGTCATCGATCGTGCAGTAGTGTTGGATGTGCGTCGACTTGAACATCGCTGAAGCGAAACCGTTCGGATGTCTGAGAACGGTTGCGGCTTGAGCGGGCAGCACGTGAAGCGCCGCGACGCGCGCACCTCCCGGTAGGCCGGCGGTGTACCACCACCCATCGGCGACGGCCTCGACCACGCTACGGGTATCGGGATGACGATTTTTCCCCCACGCGTACAGCGCAATAAGGGGCGAATCTCGTTTCCGCGTTGCGCCCATACGGCGCGCAACCGCTCTCGATTTTCCGCTGGCATCGATGACCCATCGAGCAACGATCTGTTGACCCGCGATAGTCGCCTGTATCCCTTCCAATCCGGAAGAAAGTGCACGAAGTCGCCCTTCACACAGGATCGCACCTTCCTGTACAGCGGCTTCTCGCAGGCACTGGTCGAAGCGCGCGCGGTCGAGATGCCACCCGGAGCCCTGGGGATCGAAAATGAAGTCCGTCGCGATCAACGGCGCCGAACCCCAACTGGAGAGATTTCCGATATTGGTTTGTGGGGAACTTCGCTCCAGCCAGGGCAGCAGTCCCGCTGACTGCAGCATCGCGCGCGCCGCCCCCGGCAGGCTCTCTCCGACTTTGGGCTCGTCTGCCGCCACGCTATCTACCAGCACGGTTTTCAATCCTCCCAAGGCCAAGACATGAGCAGCCACTGCGCCAGCCGGACCCGCGCCAACGACAAGCACATCGCAGGTTCCGGGGATCATCGCTTGCGGCGGAACGCGTCCCACGCCGATTCGGTCCATCCGGCTTCCTTGAGCAGGTCGCCGCGCTCGGCAATGGGCACACCGTCGATACGACCACCAAACGCTGCGGCCGCCCGTGGAAGTCGCGGAGCGCCAGGTTTGAGTTGTTCGACGTATACGCTGGCTATGTCCGTGGAATAGTCGGCGGGAGCTGGACGAAGCTGGACGATGCCCATCTCATCGAAGCGACTTACCATCGCTTGCATGACGGCTTCATTGTCCTGATTCTCGAGGAGGAATGCTCGTAGCCACTTGTCACGCTGTGCAAAGGCCCCCTTGCGAGCACCGTCGGACAGACTGGTATTGAGGTATGTCAGGTAATTGGCCTCCGTCAGTACGTCATTGGGTACCTTGGCTGGCCAGAAGGACGGTAGGTAGGGATGGAACTCAGGATCGTAGCCGGACCGGCACCGTGCGGTATCACCTTGCCATGGCAACGCCATCCAGCGTGTCAAATCACCCGGTCCTTGTGCCTGCAGAGGGCCATCGTTTGCAAGGGCTTGCTCTGGGGTCAGCGTAACGCCGTAGTCGGGCTCTTGCGCCGAGTCGGGCCGATGCTTGATGCGCACCAGTGCGTCGTAGAGAGTCGCGTGCCTCATCGGCCAGGTGAGTTCACATCCCGGGTGAAATGCATCGGCGATGCAATAGGACAACGGACCCTCGTCGAGCCGGGAAGGTTGGTCTGCGATCGGCGATTCTTCAATGGGCTTCGCATAGCGCGGTTCGGCGAAATGCGGGATCTCTGGATATTGCGTGAGATCCAGGTCATTCACAAAATTCGATTGCGCGAAGTTGGCGAGATGGGCATACGTTCGTGGCGCAACGGGTAGAACATCCCCCGGAGACGAGGGCGCAGCCTGGCCAAGCCCATCACCGTAAAGCTGAGGCCATTTCAATGCGCTTCCGACCGGCGGGCTCTCGTCATCGGGTGACCGGAACTGAGCGTAGATATCAATTCTCTGGTCATTACTCTCGGGTGCTGGCAATTCACGAATCAGACTCGTGGAGATGGGAGTCGAACCTCCCATGCCGAACACCTCGGCAAAACCCAGGTTTACCCATTGCAGGTCGGAGAGTCGCTGCAGCAACGGCAAGATGTCCGTGGAGTAGGACGTCGCGTCGTCGGCGGGGATGATCCCGCCGTCAATGGCAGCGTGACGGGCCATGTCATACATGGATCGGAAGGCGACAATGCCCGGCGCGTAATCGGGAGGAGCGACGACGACCCAGGCGCCCGTAACGGGAATGGGATTCCCAGCCACATGTACCGTTGCCGAGACAGGACCATCAGCGGTGTCGTCGTACCAGTCGACCGAGTTGTTGAAGTTCTGCTCGACGCCATCGACGAAGGTCACAAGAGGTGCCCCGCTCGGCGACGCCGAGACACCGTGCCCGCCCAAGACCAACAGGCGCCCCAGGTCATCCGTGCGCAGTTCGCCGAGATTGACCGGTTTATCCTTGAACGTGCCGTCGTCGAACTGAACGGCACTCGCATGTTTTCCGCGAATGGTCTTTGCCGATGGCCTGATTGCCAACTTCGCGCGGGCGGCTCCGGTGATCAGGGGATTCCGGCGTGCTACGGGCTTTGCTTCGGGGATATCCATGGCGGTGTCGAACGCAAACCACTCCGCCTTCTTGTTGGCGATCTCCACTTTCCATTCGATATCCGCATTGTCAGGGGTCAATTCCTTGATCGCGACGCCGGCGCTGTTGTAGCCATAAATGCGGAAGCGCGCGGCCTGTCGCTTGATCGCCCCAGTACCGTCCCGCGTCGAGCCAAAAGGTGGCGGGGGCGCGGAGGCATACTCCGGGCCGACATAGTATTCGGTCGGACTGTTCCCAACGCGAGCCACACCAATGCCAGGATGAATCACCGCATAAGCCACCGCGTCCTCGTCGGCCTTGGACGGGGGCCAGGGTTCCTCGAATGTCGATTCGTAGGGAGGTATCGGTGCGCCTGGCGGGCGCGGCTCGATGGGCTCTCCTATGGGCTGGCCGTTGACATTACGTCGCGTTTGCGACGAGGACCGATAAACGACCTTTCTCGCTTCGGCGATACTCCCGACGGGCGCCAGGTCGGTCAAGGTACGCCAGATATTGTAGGAAAGCGCCTCGCCGTATTCGGCCTGACCTCGAGCGCCAATATCCTGCTGCGGGATAATCAGCGTGGCGACCTTCACCGGGACGGCGATCTTCTCGTCCCAGATGCTCCGCGCATTGATCAACGATTCCTTCGCGTCTGTGCGCAATTGAACATAGAAGTCCAGCTTCGCTCCGCCATTGAGCAATCGTTCTTGCAGGTCCCTCGCCAGATAGTTGGGTTCGTCCATATCGGGCGGGGTGGTTGGATCGGCCGCGGACTGTACGGACAGTATGTATTTGCAGTAGTCGTCCGGCCCGAACTTATAGGGGATGCAACTCCACAGCCTTTCCGTCAGCACGCTATCGACAGGCTTTTCCATCGCGGTCAGAATCGCATCTGTTTCCGGATGTTCGGCCAGCCATTGCGGCAGCGTGCCGTTCACCGCCGCCGTCTTGAATTCGGCCATTTCCATGGCATCGGCTGCAAAGAAGACCTCCGTATTTTGCAGGACGAAATCGAGGGTATCGACATGGATATCCTCTTCAAGCGCCTTTTCGCCGGGGACGCCAAAGAGCTTAATGCCAACGCCCACGGTACTGTTCTTGTCAGGGCGTTCATCGGGAATGTCGCTTGAGAAGCGCATCCATGCCTCGTAGTGCGCTCCTGGTTGGAAGATACCTACCTGGTATCTTTCATCCAGATCGTCACTGACCTGAAAGACCGCATGCGCGCTGCCGTGCTGCTTGATGAAAGCCGCTCTCTTGGCCGGGGTCTGCTTTTCATTGACGATATGATCGTGCTGCACTTTATCGACGAACAGGCGCCGGATGGCCTCGATGGCCGTTCGCATGCTTCCGGATTCTGGCGAAGGCGGCACGGCCACGCTCTTGCCCGTCTTGATTTGCTTCTTGCGGTCCGTCATGAGGCCTCCAGCCGTCGATGCCACCAGGCACGTCGGCGTGCCCTCACCTAAATCAGTCGACACCGCGGGGCCGCGTGCGAGGTGCGCTCTCCGGCGCATCCCTGGCGCATCCTTGCGCAATCGTGCTCCTGCAGCGTCCGTGGCGTCCTGCTTTAACTCGCCGCGGCACCGGGTATCGGGGGGTAAAGCTATGCCCATGTAATACCGAAGAAAATAGGTCAATGGTTGTAGGCGCCAACGTCCGTTTTCGGACAGCTGCCACGACAGGCGATCCGATGATGTTGTCCGTCATTTAAAGATAGGCCCGACGCGACGGGCCTGCGCCCGTTCCGTCAGCACTCACGGACGTCCGGAATCGGACAGTGCTCAGCGAATCGCGACGATCCAGAGGGCGGCGCCTTGCACCGGTGCGACGGTCCAATGCACGCGATACGTTCCCGCGGCGTCTACCTGGCGCCACGCGACCGCGCCTTGCACGCCACTTTCGTCGGGCAGGTCGACAAAGGCATCGATCAACTGGAAACCGTCGCCCGGGGTCACGGTCATGCGCTTGACGCCGCCGTCTCCCCACCAGAATGCCAGCAGGGTCGCCGGGCCATCGACGGTGATTTCATCGCTGGCCACCACCAACGCCTTGTCGGCGTAATTCTGCGCGAACGCCTGCACGCGCGACGCATTGCGTACTTCGACGAAGGGCAGGGACAGCTCACCCTTGGGCTCGCCGTGCTTGGCGATCGATACGGTGTGGCCGGGCCCGCCCTTGCCCGCGCCGGCGACATACGCCCGTACGTCGAAGCGATCGCCGTAGTCGGCATAGGTCAGCGGGCGACCCAGCGATCTCCAGTGGTTTCCATAGGTATCGACGGGCGCGCCGTCGTTGCTGCTGTACCCAGCGTTGAAGACGATGAAGACGCTGCCGGCCGGCTGGGTGTCCAGGGCCGGGGTCACCGCCGGACTGACACCGAGGCCTTCGCCCTGACCAAGAAACACGTGGGCACCCAGCGAGGGCGACGACGCGTCGGCCGCCGTGGACATCGCCGGCATGCCGACCAGGAGACCGGCGAGCGCGAATCGGCGGGCCTGGCGCATGGACGTTCTCCAAAAGTTGTACTTGCAAGGGGCGCGTGCGTGGGCCACGCTTGGCCGCGCACATCGCGACAGGGGAACCGCACGGTGGCCGACGAAACCGACTTTCTCGATCTCTACGGCAAGCTCCGCCTGGAGCCGAGCTGTACGTTGGCCGAATTCAAGCAGGCTTATCGTCGCCATGTGGCCGCCTGGCATCCGGATCGTCGACGGGGCAACCGCGCCGATGCCCTCGCTGCCGCGCGCCTGCAACGTCTCACCGCGCAGTACAGCGCCGCGATGGAATTCCATCGTCGTCATGGGCGATTGCCCGGTGCGGTGTCGCCACCACGCGTGGCGGTGGCGGCGATCGCGGACCCCGTCGCGCCGTTCCGGGGCGATACGCCTGTGGCTTCGGCGTCGGTATCGCCCGATACGGATGAACGGTTCGAAGACACGCCCGTGCACGCATGGCGCACCCGCTGGCTCTGGCTCGCTGCGCTGGTCATCGTCGCTGTCATCGCCTGGTCGCTGATTCCGGTCGGCTCGGAAGACGACGAAGCCTCGACCGACCCCTCGGTTACCGCGGCATCCATGACCTAGCGGGCACCGCGCCCGAACAACACCACCTCGACCGTCTCGATCAGGATCACCATGTCGAGGAAGAGGTTGTGGTTTTTCACGTAGAAGAGGTCGTACTTGAGTTTCTCGGCGGCGTCTTCTTCGGAGGCGCCATAGGGGTAGCTGAGCTGGGCCCAGCCGGCGAGACCCGGCTTGATGCTGTGCCGCAGGTTGTAATAGCGGATCTTGGTTTCCAGGTCCGAGACGAACTGCGGTCGCTCCGGGCGCGGCCCGACGATGCTCATGTCGCCGCGGATGACGTTCCACAACTGCGGTAGCTCGTCGAAGCGCAGCTTGCGGCAGATCCGGCCGACGCGGGTGACGCGGTCGTCGTTGCTCTTCGCCCAGCGCGCCACGCCGTCCATTTCGGCGTCGGTGCGCATGCTGCGGAACTTGTACAGCCAGAACGGACGACCATGCTCGCCGACGCGCTCCTGGCGGTAGAGGATCGGTTGGCCGCGCCCGGACTCCAGACGGATGGCCACCGCCACGCCAAGCATGATCGGCCAGCAGAGCAGGGCGATGGCGAGCGCCGCGGCGATGTCGAAGGCGCGCTTGAGGAACACCGCCGCCGGCGAGGCATTGAAGCCGCCGGAGAAGACCAGCCACGAAGGATCGAGCATGGTCAGCTGCACGCGGCCGGCCTCGCGTTCGACGAAGGTCGTCAGGTCGGTGATCTGTACGCCGAGCTGACGACAGGCCAGCAGGTCGTCCATCGGCAGGCTGCCGCGGCGGTCGTCCACGCCGACGACGATCTCGTTGAGGTGCTCGCGACGGGCGAGCTGAGCCAGCGTTTCGTCGCGAGCGAGCAGCAGGTTCTCCGGAACCATCACGGTTTCGTTCGGGCCTTGCAGGTAGCCGACCAGGCAGAAGCCGCGGCGGTCCGCGCGACGGCGCATGCGGTTGTGGATCTGCGCCGCACGTTGTCCCGCACCGAGCACCACGACGCGGCGCTTCAGCGATTCCATTTCGACCAGGCGCATGAATAGGCCGCGGAAAGCCGCCGTGGCGATGAAGGCGATGACCAGCGCCATGCCGAGCACGCCGCGGCCGACGTAGGCCTGGGGAATCACGTAGTAACCGACGACCAGGGCCAGGCCGCCCAATATGAAGGCGATCGCGTGCCGGGCGAGTTGGCCGCGCCAGCTCATGCGCAAGGTGGAGCGGTATTCGCCGAGTGCCGCCATGCCCAGGAAAATCACCGTGGCGAACATCACCGCGCGAGCGGTGAGGGTCTGGTTCGATGCGGCAAGATCGTCCGGCGATGGCGCGAAGCGGATGTAGGTCGCGACGCTGAGCGAGGCGGCCAGCAACAGCAGTTCACAGGCACCCATGAGAATGAGCCAGCGAACGATTGGCTGTCTGAAAAGACGGATCATCGTGTTCCCCTCCGCACGTTGTCCGAACGTGTCGATACATGGAGGCTAGGAATGCCGACGCGATCTGTCGATTGCACTTCCGGTTTGCACACGGCTAGGCCAAACGGCCGTGTGACGCATCGGTGTATCGCCCCCTGTAACACCCTGGTTACACTCCGGCTAGGCGACGCTGAGCAGCACACGCAGTTGCTCGGCAAGCCGCAGGCTGAGTGCGACGAGAGTGAAGGTGGGAAATGCCCAACCGCCGGTGGGAAAGACCGAACTTCCCGCGACATGGAGGTTGGCGACGCCATGGACCTTGCCCTGCGTGTCGACCACACCTTGTGTCGCGTCCTCGGCCATGCGCGTCGTGCCCATGTGGTGCGCCGTGCCGTGTACCTCGGAAGGGGCGTCGGTATCGGTCGTCCATGCGGCGGCCTCGAAGCGACCCGCGCAGGACTGGGCGAGGCGATGGCCGGTGAGTGCGCCGAGCGTGCGATGGGTGTGACGATCGAGGTCGGTGAGGCGCCAGTCCACGCGCACACGGCGCAGGCCCAGCGCGTCGCGGGTGTCGTCGAGGGTGATCCGGCTGTCTGGATTGGGTGCCTGCTCGAAGAAGCCGACCAGCTCGACACGGTCGCTGCTCACGGTCGGTTTGTCGCCGACCTTCATTGCCACCGCGCGGATCACGTCGCCGAGGTGCAGGCCGAGTCGCATGGCGCTGATCGCGAGATTCTGGGGCACGACCAGGGGCGCCGTGCCGCGCGGTCCGTTCTGCAAGGCCGCCGAAAGACGCGCTTCGACCAGGGCGGCCTCGTCGCGCGTGGGCGGGCGCAACGCGGTACGTACGTCGCGCAGCGCGCGAATGCCACGCGGTACCTCGCCTTCCACCGCGAACGGATGCACGCGTGCGTTCAGCGTGCGGTGTTCGCGTTGCGCCTCGAACGAAAGGCCGATTTCGGAGGCGACCGACGCCCGGATCTTGCCGATGCTGCGCTCGTACGGACGCGTGAGGCGATCGGGATGCGCCGAATGGACACTGCCGATGGCGCCGCTGGGGTGGTCCATGAAGTAACGGCCGACCAGGTCGCGATCGTTACCCAGGCCGTGCGGCGCCACGCTGTCGGACAGCAGCAGGATGCGCGCGTTCTCGATGCCGCCGGCCGCCAGCACGTAGTGGCGCGCCCGCACGCGACCGCGGCGACCGTCGAGTGAGCCGATGGCGGCTTCCGTCACGGCCGTCGCGTTGTCCGTGACGCGTAGCTCCATCACGTTGGCGTGCAGGAGCACCGTGATGTTGGCAGCCTGGGCGAGCGTGTCCCGGTAAGCCTCGCCGAAGGTGATCGGGCTGCGTGCGAAAATGAAGTTGACCATGGCCTCGGGATCGAGGGGCAGCGGCGCTCGTGGCGTCGGTCCCGCGAAGGTTCCGGGGCCGAATGCGTGCGCCGGATCGATCCGGCAGAACTCGCTGGCCTTGGCATACCAGGGCGCCAGGTCGGCGTAGCGCAGCGGCCAGCCGCTTTCGGGGACCCAGTCGCGTGGCTCGAGGTCGGTATCGGCCAGCGGAATGCAGCCGCCGCCCCAGAGCGTGCAACTGCCACCGAACACGCGCATGCGCGAGGTGCCGGCATCGAGGGAGGGGCTGCCGGCGGAGCTTCCCTCGTAGAGCGACTGGCTGCGGTCCTCGCCGGCCAGGCCGCCGCCTTCGATCAGGCATACGGTCGTCGAGGTGCCGATGAAGGCACGGGCAATGGCGATACCGGCGGGGCCCGCGCCAATGACGCACAGGTCCGCCTGATAGTCGGCAGCCGCCGACTTGTCGAGGTAGTCGATGATCACGGGGTGTATCTCCCAGCGTGGTTTTTATTCTTTGTAGTAGCCGCGGTACCAGTCCACGAACTTGCCTACGCCTTCGCATACGTCGACTTTCGGCAGGTAGCCGGTGGCCTGGACGAGGGCGGAGACGTTGGCTTCGGTGTCGGGGACATCGCCGGCTTGCAGGGGGCGCATTTCCATGCGCGCCGTCCTCTTCAGGCACTTCTCCAGCACCCTGATGTACTGCATGAGCTCCACCGGTTTCTCGTTGCCGATGTTGTAGATGCGGTAGGGCGCGACGCCGCTGGAACCGGGATCGGGCCGGTCGCCCGACCAGTCCGCGTTCTTCTCGGGTACCTTGTCCAGCGTGCGCATCACACCTTCGACGATGTCGTCGACATACGTGAAGCTGCGTTTGTGGTGGCCGTGATTGAATACCTGGATCGGTTCGCCGGCGAGGATCGCCTTGGTGAACAGGAACAGCGCCATGTCGGGGCGGCCCCAGGGGCCGTACACGGTGAAGAAACGCAGGCCGGTGCAGGGCACGCCGTAGAGATGCGCGTAGCTGTGCGCCATCTGCTCGTTGGCTTTCTTCGAGGCCGCGTACAAGGTCAGGGGGTGCTCGGTCGGTTGGTGTTCGGAAAACGGCATGCGCGTATCCGCGCCGTACACCGAGCTGGTCGAAGCGAAGACCAGATGCTCGACATCGTGGCGTCGGCAGCCTTCGAGCACATGCAGGAAGCCGGTGACATTGCTGGCAACGTATACGTGGGGATTTTCGGCGGCATATCGGACGCCCGCTTGCGCCGCGAGGTTGACCACCCGTTGCGGTTTGTGCGTGACGAAGGCGTTTTCCACGGCGTCGCGGTCGGCCAGGTCGGCATGGATATGGGTGTAGCCGGGGTGGTCGGCGAAACGCGCCAGCCTGGCCTTCTTCAGTTCCACATCGTAGTAATCGGAAAGGTTGTCGAGGCCGATCACCTCGTCGCCACGCGCGAGCAAACGCATCGCCACGTGCGATCCGATGAAGCCGGCCGTGCCGGTCACCAGCACTTTCATGCTGTCGCGTCCGCGATCAAAGCCGGCCGTCCACGGCGTCGCGCGGCAGGACGTACTTGACGTCGTAGACCACGGACTCCGGCTTGCCGTAGGCGCGGATGCCCGCAGCGCCCAGGGCGACGAACTCGCGATGGCCCACGGCGACGACCACCGCGTCATACGTGCCATGTGCCGGATCGGCCATGGGCGTGATGCCGTACTCGTGCTCGGCCTCGCTCGCGCGCACCCAGGGGTCGTGCACATCGACGCCGACGCCGTAGGCGTCGAGGGCGTTGATGATGTCGACCACGCGGGTATTGCGCAGGTCCGGGCAGTTTTCCTTGAAGGCCAGGCCGAGGATCAGCACACGGGCACGCACCGGGTTGATGCCCTTGCGTACCATGAGCCGCACGACTTCGGAGGCGATGTACGTGCCCATGCCGTCGTTGGTGCGCCGCCCGGCAAGGATCACATCGGGATGGTGGCCAACCTGCTGCGCCTTGTGGGTCAGGTAATAGGGATCGACGCTGATGCAGTGGCCGCCGACCAGACCCGGCCGGAACGGCAGGAAGTTCCATTTCGTGCCGGCGGCTTCGAGTACCTCGAGGGTGTCGATGCCCAGCTTGTTGAACAGGATGGCGAGGTCGTTGACCAGGGCGATGTTGAGATCGCGCTGGGTGTTCTCGATCACCTTGGCCGCTTCGGCCACCTTCAGCGAGCTGGCTCGATGGGTGCCCGCCGTGATGACCGAGCGATACAGCGCATCGACGAAATCGGCCGTTGCCGGCGTCGACCCCGAGGTTACTTTGAGTATTCCCGTAACCCGATGCGTCTTGTCGCCGGGGTTGATCCGCTCGGGACTGTAACCGGCGAAAAAATCTTCGTTGAACACCAGCCCGGAAACTTTCTCCAGGATCGGCACGCAGACTTCCTCGGTACAACCCGGATAGACGGTGGATTCATAGACCACGATATCGCCGCGCTTGAGCACCTTGCCCAGCGTTTCGCTGGCCCGGATCAGGGGTGTCAGGTCCGGCCTGCGGGCATCGTCGATCGGTGTCGGCACGGTGACGATGTAGACATCGCACTGGGCGAGATCGTCGATGCCCGCGGAAAAACGCAGGCGGTGCGACGCGCCGAGCTCGTCGGCATCCACTTCCAGGGTCACGTCGTGACCGTGGCGCAGCTCGTCGATGCGCCCGGAATTGATGTCGAATCCGAGGGTTGCGTATCGCTTGCCGAATTCGACGGCCAACGGCAGGCCCACGTAACCCAGGCCGACGATGCCGATGCGCACCGTGTCCAGCGACAGCTGGACGGTCTCCCTGGCGGCGTCGTACGGGCGGTCTCCCGCGACGGGTTCGCGCACGGCGGCGGTGCCGGCCGATCTGCGGCTTACTGTGTCCATGCCCGCGTCCTACCCCTTGGTTGTCCGGAAGCCCCGTCTTGCGGGGCGATGAGAGGTTAGCAACCCACTCGTGGCTTGCCTGTACGGCTTACGGAGGTAGCCGAATGGCCGATGCCGATTTTTCGAAGTGGGTGGCGTTTACAAGCCTCCATCGCCGATATATGGTTCGTCCTGTGCCACCTGGCAGGTGGGCATATGACTACAAAGGTGTACCCGATCGACTCATGTCCGCGCGAACCTACACCGGCTCAGTGCGCGTGGCCTTGCTGGACGATCACGCGCTCGTCCTCAAGGGGCTCATCGCGCACCTTGAAAAAATCCCCTCGATCCTGATCGTCGGCAGCCATGGCGCGAGCATGCCTTTTCGGACCATGCTGGCCGCCATGCCCGTGGACGTGGCGCTGATCGACTACTCCCTGGCGATGGACGACATCGACGGCGTCGCCCTGATCAAACTGTTGCGCGCGGCGCACCCGGCGCTGAAGATCCTGGTGGTTTCCGCGCATGGCTCGCGCCTGGTGATCCGTAGCCTCCTGCAGGCCGGCGCGCACGGTTTCGTGGCGAAGAGCCAGGAGCCCGATGAGATCATTCGTGCGATCGATGCGGTCATGACGGATCGTGAATACCTGCCTCCCGGCACGACCGGCGGCATGGCGGACAACCCCGCGGCCGACCTCTCACCGCGCGAATGGGAGGTCATCCGATGCGTCCTCCAGGGTTTGTCGGTGACCCAGATCGCCAACAAGTTCAATCGCAGCCTGAAAACGGTCAGCACGCAGAAGTCGGCTGCCTATCGCAAGCTGGACATCCACGCGGACAACGAACTGCACATGCTGCGCTCGTATCTTCTTGCGTCGAATGGTGAGGTGCCGCAGAAGTGAGGCGATGGATCGCGCTTTTCCTCCTTGCGTTCTTCACGACGGCCATCGCCGCCACCGACCCGCCGGATCCCGATCGCGAGCGATGGGTCGCGCAGCATCCGGTGTTGCGTATCGCGATCGATCCACAACAAGGCGCGGAAATCCAAGGCGGCCAGGGCAACCCCCTGGTCAGCGAGTACCTGGCGCTGGTGGCGCAGCATACGGGTGTCCGCTTCGAAACGGTGCGGACCCATTCCTGGGAAGAGTCCGTCAAGGCGTTCACCGAACATCGCGTGGATCTGCTGCCTTCCACCAGCGACCGCATGGTCCTGGCGGACCTGGGCGATCGGGCCTTGCTTTCGGCGCCGTTCTACGTCGGCCGCACGCTGATCGTGACGCGAACCGTCGGGCCGGCGAAGGTGGATATCCGCGATCTGGACGGACACACGGTCGCCTTCAAGGGCGGTGGCGCCTATGAGACCTGGCTGAAACGCGAGCATCCGCTGATCACGCGCCTGCCGCTGGACGACATCCACGAGGTGCTGGCGGCGGTGGAAAGCGGCATCGCGGACGCCGCCGTGGGCATGGACGTGGCATACCATCCCATCGTGCGCCGCGACTACGCTTCCAGCCTGCGTATCGCCGGCGACGTGCCGGAGATACCGGTGACGGTCAGGGTGGTCGTGCAGCGCGACGAGCCCGAACTGATCGAGATGCTCGACGGCGGTATGCACCGCATCACCGCCGACGAGAACGAGGCGGTGATCGAGCATTGGCTCGAGACCGCGTACCTGCGTGCGCCGACGTTGTCCCAGGTGGTTTCGGTGTACCAGTTGGAGATCGCGCTGGGCGCGGCCCTGGTGCTCGCGCTGATGTTCGCGCTGTGGCAGATGCGCCGCGCGCAGCTGGCGTCGCAGCGCGGCGAGCAACAGAAAACCATGCTGCTGGCGGTGATGAGCCACGAAGTGCGCAACGCGGTGAACGCCGTGGTGTCCTCGATCGACCTGATGGCGCGGCAACCGCTGGAAGGACCGCAACGCGACCTCATGGCCATCGCACAAGCCAGCAGCCGTAACCTGCGCACGCTGCTGAAGAGCGCGCTGGACTACACGCGCTCCGAAGTGCAGGGTTTTACGCCCGATCCGGTGTCTTGCGACGTATTGGCGGTGGCCCGCCAGGTGATCGAGTCGCAACGACCGGCTATCGAGGCCAAGAACCTCGGCATACGGCTCGACCTGCCCATGGGCCCCTTGCCCTGGCTGTTGCTGGACGAGACCCGATTGCGCCAGGTGCTGGAGAACCTGCTCGCCAACTCGGTGAAATACACCCAGAAGGGCCACGTGGGTATCGCGCTGTGGCAGGGCACGGAAGAGACCGCCGACGGCGTGCGTCGCCTGGTGATCGACGTGTTCGATACGGGTATCGGCGTGCCGGTGGACCGGCAACGCGAGTTGTTCCGCGCGTTTGCGCAATCGCACGGTTCGCTCGACACACGGCTCGGCGGTACCGGGCTGGGCCTGGCGATCTGCCGCGATATCGTGACGCACCTGGGCGGGCGCCTCGACCTGACCAGTGAGGTCGACGTCGGCACGGCCGTGCGCATCGAGCTGCCGACCAGCCTGGTCCCGCCGGTGACGACCGTCCCCGATGCCCACGCGCCGGACATGGGCAAGGACGAACCCATCGGTACGGTTCTCCTGGTCGAGGATCATCCGGCGAACCGCCAGATCATCACCGCGCAGCTCAAGTTCATCGGCTATGCGACGCAGGCGGTCGATCACGGTCAGGCAGCGATCGATGTGTTCGAGGCCGGGCGCTACGTCGGCGTGTTGCTCGATTGCGAGCTGCCGGATATGCAGGGCTACGACATCGCCGCGGAGCTGCGCGCGCGCGAGCGCTCGGCCGGTGGGCCGCGGACGCGTTTCATCGCGATTTCCGCGAACCACGGTGAAGCGCATATCCGGCGCTGCGAAGAGAGCGGCATCGACACCGTTCTTGGCAAGCCGCTTTCGCTCGAAGGCCTGAAGGCCGCCCTGGTCGCGCCGCGCACGGAATCGGAAATCGATGCGACGTTCATCAGGGAGTGTCTCATCGACGTCGCCGCCATTCGCGCCGCGCTGGCGGAGGGCGATATGACCAAGGCCGCACATTTCGCCCACCGCCTGAAAGGGGGTGCATTGGTGTGGGGCGCGACGTCCATCGCGGCCGATATCGACCGGGTCGAGCAGGCGCTGGCCGCCGAGCCGGTCCATCGCAAGCTCGTCGGGCGCATGCTCGATGCGATAGCCGCACGGCTCTAGCTATCGCTTGGGTTGCACGCCCTTTAAACGTTCGATGGCGTACCAATGTCTGTCTGACTTTCCCTCGTCCCAACGAAATGGAGTCTACAGATGACAAGTATCAACGCATCCGCGAGCGGTACGTTCAAGATCGGTGGCGACCTCGAGGTCAACCGCCTTGGCTTTGGCGCCATGCGCATCACCGGCAAGGGTATCTGGGGTGAGCCGGCCAATCCCAAGGCGGCGCGCGAGACCCTGGCGAAGTTGCCCGAGCTTGGCGTCAACCTGATCGATACGGCCGACAGCTATGGCCCGTATGTCAGCGAGGATCTGATTCGTGAAGTGCTGCACCCGTACAAGGGCCTGGTCATCGCGACCAAGGGCGGCCTGACCCGTCATGGGCCGGACATCTGGGCGCCGCTGGGCCGGCCGGAATACCTGCGCCAGTGCGTGCTGATGAGCCTGCGTCGTCTGGGTGTCGAGCGCATCGACCTGTGGCAGTTGCATCGCGTGGACGAAAAGGTGCCGCAGGACGAACAATTCGGTGTCATCCGCGACATGCAGAACGAAGGCCTGATTCGCCACGTCGGCCTTTCCGAGGTCAATGTCGAGCAGATCGAAGCTGCCTCGAAGTTCTTCAAGGTGGCAACGGTGCAGAACCTGTACAACCTTGGCAACCGGCAGAGCGAGGCGGTGGTCGACTATGCCGACAAACACAACATCGGCTTCATCCCCTGGTTCCCGCTCGCGGCCGGCGAACTGGCCAAGGAAGGTTCGGTGCTGTCGAAGATCGCCAGGAAACTCGATGCCACCGACGGCCAGGTCGCCCTGGCGTGGTTGCTCAAGCGTTCGCCGGTGATCCTGCCGATCCCGGGCACCGGTAGCCCCGATCACCTGGAAGAGAACGTCAAGGGTGCATCGCTGAAGTTGTCGCAGGAAGACTTCGAAGCGCTCGAGCACGCCGTCAAGTAAGACCCGACGCGGGAGCCGCCGATGCGACTCCCGCCGAGGCGGTCCGGGTGTTCACGCGGCGAGCCGGCGTCGTCAGCCGACGCTCCTGCACGCGCGCGCTTCGTACAACCGCTTGTCGGCGCTGCTCAGCGCCGCGTCCAGTGGCGTGCCGGGCGCCTTGATCGCCGCACCCAGCGTAAAGCCGATCGGCGCCTGTGCCGCGTCGCCACGCAATCGCGCGCCGACTTCGGCCAGGCGGATATCGTCGGCACGGCGCAAGACCACGAGAAACTCGTCGCCACCCAGGCGTACCACGGCGTCGTCGTCGCGCACGCGTGCGCGCAGGAATGTCGCCATGTCCACCAGTACGTCATCGCCGCGCTGGTGGCCGTAGGTGTCGTTGACGGCCTTGAAGTGGTCCAGGTCCACCGTGATGCAGCCGAGCGTCTCGTTTCGCGTGAGTTCGCCGAGCTGACCCAGATAGCGACGATTGAAGCAATGGGTGAGGGGATCGCACAGCGACCATTCGCGCAGCTGTCGCTCCTGCCGGTGCTGTTCGGTGATGTCTTGTGCGTGTCCGAGCACGTAGCGCTCTTCGTCGTCGTGGTCGAGCACGTTGTGATACGCCCAGATACGCAGCTCGCCGTTGGCGTCACGGAGTTCGAGACGGCCCGAATCGCTGCCTTCGTCGACGATCCTGCGCAGATAGGCCTCGAACGCGGGGACCATTTCGGGCCGCATGAAATCGGCCAGCGAGCGGCCCATCAGGCTGTTGATCGGATAACCCAGGGATTGCGCCGCCGCAGGGTTCACCGAGAGCAGGACACCGTCGAGGTCGTGCGTACAGATAAGACCGAGGCTGTAATGGAACAGCTGGCGGAATCGACGCTCGCTGGCCTCCAACGATGCGACCGCTCGCCGGCGGTGCGTTTCCCACTCCTGGGCGGTGTGCCGAAGATCGCGTTCCAGGGTGATTTCGCGAGCCAGCGCGGCATTGCGTTCGACCGCCGTCGCGCGCTGCTCCAGCGCCATGCCCACCATGGCGGCCAGCGAGGTCAGGATCTCCCGCTGCGTGTCGGTGAGGTGCCTGGGAACGTGGTCGATGACGCAGAGCGTGCCCAGGCCGGAGCCACCGTGCATCGCGATGGGCATGCCGGCGTAGGATCGGATGCGGGGTTCGCCCTCGACCAGCGGGTTATCGGCGAAGCGTTCGTCCGCATAGGTGTCTTCCACCTCGAACAGGACATCGCCGTGGATCGCGTGAGCACAGAACGAGACGTCTCGCGAGGTCTCGTTCGGCCCCTCGAGGCCTACCCGGGCCTTGAACCACTGGCGCTCGTGGTCGACGAGGCTGACCATCGCGATGGGCGAGCCAGTGATCAACGCGGCTACCCGGACGATTTCGTCGAAAAGCGGCTCCGGGGCCGTGTCCAGCACGGCCAGGGCACGCAGCCGCTCGAGGCGCGATCGTTCGTCTTGGGGTAAGGGCGCGGCTTGCATCGCGACTCCTCGAGAAGGGACAGCGGAACGTAGCGGCTAAAGGGGGGAAGAGGACGTGATCTGCGTCACCTTCCCGCGAACCGCTAGTGGAGCTTCACTGGCGGCAGGGTCGTATTCCGAAGCCAGTCCGCCAGCCACAACGCCGTGGCTCTCGGCCAGCCGTGCAGCGTGGCCCGGTGCAATTGCTGTAGCGACACGTATAGCATCTTGGCGAACCAGCCGCGCATGGGAATGATCGACCGACCTTGCGGGCCCGACGGCAGCTCGCCGGTCGCCTGGCGTGAGCCGAGCGACACCAGCGTGCCCTTGGAACGGTAGACGAAGGGGGCGACGGCCTCGCCCTTCAGCGCGCGGGGCAGGGCGCGCGCCAGGTAGGTCGCCTGCTGGTGGGCCGCCTGCGCGGTGGGCGGCACGCTCGGGCCGCCCGGTGTGGTGGTCGCGAAGGCACAGTCGCCCATGGCGTAGATGTCCGGCAGCCCCTGGGCCTTGAGTTGGCCGTCGACGAGAATGCGCCGGTCGCGGGAGAGTTCGAACGGGCCGAGGCCCTTGACCACGTCGTGCCCGGTGACGCCGGCCGCCCAGACCTGGATGTCGCAGGGCACGCTGCTACCGTCGGAGAGGTGAAAGGCGCCCGCCTTGACCTCGTCCACGCCCACGCCCGTGCGTATCGTCACGCCCATGCGCAGGAGGATCTTCTCCGCCGATTCCGAGGTGCGCGGATCCACGTTGGGTAGCACGCGCGGCGCCATATCCATCAGCGTGATGTCCAGCTTGCTTGCCGGGTCGAGGCCGCCATAGCGGTGCATGTCGTTGAAGGCATGGTGCAGCTCGGCCGCCAGCTCCACACCGGTCGCACCGGCACCGACGATGCCGATGCGGATGCGCTGCCCGGGATCGCCGGCCGTGCGCAGGGCCAAAGCCAGGAGCTTGCGACGCAGGTCGATGGCTTGGGCCGGGCTGTCCAGCATGTCGCAGAACTCGAGGACGCCGGGCGTGCCGAAATCGTTCACGCGGCTGCCGAAGGCGAGGACGAGGGTGTCGTACTTCAACGTGCGCGGCGGCAGGATGACTTCGTCGGTGAGCGGAAAGCGGACTTCGTCCAGGTCGATCGTCTTGGCGGCGGCATCCACGCGGCGGAGCGCGCCAGGTTCGAAGCGGTACCCATGCGACTGCGCGTGCGCCAGGTAGGGCACGGCCTCTTCGCCATCGCCCAGCAAGCCGACCGCGAGTTCGTGCAGGCGTGGCTTCCAGAAATGGCTGGCATCCCGGTCGACCAGGGCGACGTCGAGGTCGCCGCGTTTGCCCAGCCGTGCGGCCAGTTCGATGCCCGCCGCGCCCCCGCCCACGATCACGACGGTATGCGCGCCGGGTCGCTTTGAAGCCGTCATAGGAGTCTCCTCGATAACCTGGCTTCGAGGATACGCAGGGATTCGTTGCTTGCTTGCGAAGACTGGCCTTTTTCGGCCTAATCGGACGCATGCCTTCTACAAGACTGCTCCGACGACGTACGACGCGCTGATGCCAGCCGGCGCCGCATGGCGCGCGCCCGTGCCAATCGTTTACGGAGAAGTCCATGTTCCTGCCCCTGGCGTCGCAGATCGACGCCTCGCTCGTGAGCGCGTTCGAGAGCCTCGGCCTGCCTGTCGCCCTGGCTCGCGCCCAGCCGTCCACACGACCCGAATTCGGCGATTTCCAATGCAACGCGGCCCTGGTCCTCGCGCGCGAGCTTGGCCGGCCGCCGCGCGCCGTTGCCGAGGACATCGCCGGCCAGCTTCGACAACTGCCGATGTTCTCGACGGTGGAGATCGCCGGTCCGGGCTTCGTCAACCTGACCCTGGCCGGCGCCTTCCTGGCCAGCCTGGCGCGCGGCATGGCCGGCCACGCGCGTCTGGGTATCCCGGAACCAGGCCGTGGCCGCCTGGCGATCCTCGATTTCGGCGGGCCCAACGTCGCCAAACCCTTGCACGTCGGGCACCTCCGCTCGCTGGTGCTCGGGGAAAGCCTGCGTCGTGTCCATGCGGCCCTGGGCTGGCGGACACTGGGCGACGCGCACCTGGGCGATTGGGGTCTGCAGATGGGAATGCTGAGCGCCGCGATACGCCGGCGCGATCCCTCGCTACCGTTTTTCCGCGGTCGAATGGCGCATGAGGCCTTGCCGGCGGTCGCGCCAGTGAACCTCGATGAGCTGGAACGGCTCTATCCCGAAGCAGCGGCGGCCTGCCGGACAGATCCCGCGCGCATGGCCGAGGCGCGCGCCGATACCGCGGCCCTGCAGGCCGGCGATCCGGGTCTGCTTGCCTTATGGCATTCGCTGCGTGCATTGAGCCTGGCCTCGCAGGTAGCCGATTTTCGCGAACTCGGCGTCGTTTTCGACAGGCTCGATGGCGAGAGCGATGTGCGCGATGCCATCGCTCCGCTGGTCGAGCGGCTTCGCGCCAGTGGCATCGCGAGGGAAAGCGAGGGCGCGCTGGTGATCGACGTGGCCGCGCCGGAAGACGCGTTCGCGGTGCCGCCTCTGCTGCTCGCCAAACGCGATGGCGCGGCGCTGTATGCAACGACCGATCTGGCAACGCTGGAAGCGCGGGCCGCGCAGGCCGGCCTTGCGCGCGTCGTGTACGTCGTCGACCAGCGACAGGCGCTGCACTTCGAGCAAGTGTTCCGCGCGGCGGCGAAAGCCGGAATCGCCGCCGGCGTCGAGTTGATCCACGTCGGCTTCGGCACGGTGAACGGACGCGATGGAAGGCCGTTCAAGACGCGTGACGGGGGTGTCGCCCGGCTTACGGATCTGCTCGACGAAGCCGTGGCGAAGGCCGTCGAGCGGATCGAAGGGTCCGGTTACGGGGCGGGTCTTGACGGTGCGGGCAAGCTGGCCCTGGCCCGGCGTATCGGAATCGGCGCGGTGAAGTTCGCCGACCTCTCCGGTGACCGGCTGTCGGGGTACGTGTTCGATGTCGAGCGGCTCGTGGCCTTCGAAGGGCGTACCGGGCCCTACCTGCAATATGCCTGCGTGCGGTTGCGGTCGTTGTTGGCCAAGGCTGGCGGTAGCGCGGCTGAGCCGGGTGTTCCCCAGGCCGATAGCGAACGGGCACTGGTCATGGCCTGCCTGGGCCTGGGCGATGCCGTGGCCGAAGCGGCGCGCCTGATGCAGCCGGGGGTGATCGCGGAGTACGCCTTCGGAGTGGCGCAACGGTTCAGTCGGTTCTATGCGGCGTGCCCGGTGCTGGTCGAGCCCGACGTTGGCGTTCGCACCACGCGATTGGGGTTTTGCCTGCTTGCGTTGCGTGTGCTGGAGAAGGCGCTGTTCCTGCTCGCGATCGAGGTGCCGGAGCGGATGTAGCGGTGTCGCAGGCGATTCGGCGGCAGCGGCAGCGGCAGCGGCGAAGGTTTTCCAGGACCCATCGCCGCTGAAGCGGCTCCCACAAGGGGCGGGGGCTTGGGTCAGGCTTTCGAGTAGGCTTCGGTGGCGTCCATGACGCGGGCGGAATAGACCAGCGCCGCGCCGGCGTTGAGGGCGATGGCGACACCGAGGGCTTCGCCGATCTCCTCGCGGGTGGCACCGTGCTTGAGGGCTTCGGCGGTGTGCACCGTGATACAACCGTCGCAACGGGTGGTGACGGCAACGGCCAGGGCGATGAGTTCGCGCGTCTTGGCGTCGAGGTGATTCGTCTTGGCACCGGCGCCGGAAAGGGTCTGGTAACCCTTGATCGTATCGGGGCTGAGCTTGGCGATTTCTGCGATACGCGGGCCGAGTTCGGCGCGATATTCAGGCCAGTTGAGCATGGGATGATCCTCCGGTCGATCCGGCGGCACGAGATTGTACCGTCGGTAGGAAGATGATGGCCCTGGTCCGTGCGCCGGGAAATACGCGAAACGATCTAGTTCTGGCTCGTGCGTCTCACGCTCTGCCGCGCGGGGCATCCACGGCAGATTGTCGCGTCGACACGACATTCCCCACGCGACGCCTTCCGAATTCTTAACCTGTGCGCATCCGGTCATTACCGACGCAAGCAGGTCAGGAGTTCGACGTGTATCACTTCAAGAAGTTCATCGTTGCCGGCGCCCTGTGCGCCGCTCCCGTTGGCGGCGCCATCGCGCAGAGCGTGGAATCGCCGTGGATCGTGCACGTCGGCGTGCATGTGGTCGATCCGAAGTCGAACACGGGCGACCTGGCCGGCATGTCGGCGAGCACCACGCGGAGCATGCGTCCCTCGGTCAGTATCGAGTACGTGTTGACACCGTCGTGGAGCATCGAGGCGCTGGCGGCATTGCCGTTTCATCACGACGTTCGTCTGGACGGCCAGCGCGCCGCGAGCGTGAAGCAGTTGCCGCCGGTCGTCGGCGTCAACTACCACTTCCTTGCCGGGCAGAAGGTGTCGCCGTTCGTCGGTGTCGGCGTCAACTACACGCACTTCTTCGACGCCAAGGGTCGCAACGTCCTGCAAGGCACCAGGGTGAGCCTCGACGATAGCTGGGGTATCGCATGGCACGGTGGCGTCGACATCGCGCTCGATACGCGTTGGACGGTGACCGCCGACGTGCGCTGGATCGATATCGACTCCAAGGTGAAGGTTGGCGGCACCGATGTCGGTACCGCCCACATCGATCCCTGGGTGTACGGGGTGAGCGTCGGCTATCGGTTCTGACGGTTCTTCGCAGAGCGATGAAGAAAGCGTTGCCGAGGCGCCTGAGAGGATGAATACTCATATCACTCGATGAATGGCGCGAACGTCTCATGGATGCGTTGACCCGCGTGCTCGACCTCGCCCAGGTGCAGGGCACCCTCGATCTTCGCTGCCAGTTGGCCGGCGGGTTCAGCCTCGACCATGTCGATGCCGAACCGGGCGAGGCGCCCTTCCATCTGGTCCTCGGTGGCAGCGCGGCGATGGAGTTGCCCGGACACACCGTGGTGATGGAGCCGGGCGACTTGCTGATACTGCCCAGGGGAACCCGTCACCGCGTTCATGACCTGCGCGGACGGGATGTGACGACGACCATGTCGCTCGACCATGTCGGCCCGTTCAGCATCAAGCGAAACACCGACGGCGAGCCCGAACTGGACCTGCTCTGCGGTCGTTTCACCTTCGCGCCCGACGCAGGCCGGTTGCTGTTCGGCGCCTTGCCGGAGGTGCTTCATGTGAGGCTCGGCGGCGAGCACGGGATCGACGCGCTTTCCGGTATCGTCGCCATGTTCCGCAACGAGGTGGCGCGCATGGAGCCGGGCGCGCTGGCCGTGGTGACATCGTTGACGCAGGCCTTGTTCGTCTTCGCGTTACGGGCGCAGCTTCGTGACGGGATCATGCCGCCGTCGCTGCTCGGGCTGATGGTCGATCCGCGGCTCAGCCGCGCGTTGCTCGCCATGCTGCGCGAGCCCGAACGTGACTGGACCGTCGCGGCGCTCGCGGAGCAGGCGGCGATGTCGCGTGCCACGTTCGCGCGGCATTTCGAAGCACGCGGAGACCTTGCACCTCACGAAGTGCTGACCCTGCTGCGCATGCATCTCGCGGCCGATCTGCTGCGTCGTGGCGGACTCACGGCTGGCGCCGTGGCCGATCGTGTCGGCTATCGGTCGGAATCCGCCTTCGGCAAGGCCTTTACGCGCGTGATGGGCAGCACGCCGGCGCGCTTTCGTCGCGAAGGCCGGGCGTCGGACTGACGCAAGATCCGGATGGTGGGGTGCGCCGCATCGGCGGAGCATGGCCTCATACCCCCCACGGAGCCACGCCATGTCTTTTCGCATCACCGGTATCGATCCGAAGCCCTTCACCTCGCTCTACGGGCTGAACGAGCAACAGCTCGCCAAGCGTGGCGTGATCCGCGTCGTCGCCGAGAACGATACGGGTTACCCCGAACGTATCGAGCTGCGCAACGCACGCCGTGGCGAGGCCTTGCTCCTGCTCAACCATACGCACCAGCCGGCCAGCTCGCCGTATCGCTCGAGCCATGCGATCTTCATCCGCGAAGGGGCGACCGAAGCCTGCGCGGTGAGTGACGAGGTACCCGAGGTACTGCGCACCCGTATGCTTTCGCTACGCGGTTTCGACGAGCGCGACCACATCGCCAGCGCGGTGCTTGTCGACGGTAAGCAGTTGGACGAAGCGATCGAACGGATGTTCGCGATGTCGTCGGTGCGTTACGCGCATGCGCATTACGCCGCCTACGGCTGCTACGCCGCGCGCATCGACCGCGCCTGAGCGGCGCGAACTCGCCAAAGGAGCGTCAGCCTAGGGGCTTGCGACGACGCTGCCCCGCAACTGCCAGAACAGGGCTTTGTCGAACGGCGACCAGACCGGTGCCCGCACGCCGGCCGCGGCGAGCGCATTTCGCGTCCACTGGTTGCAGGTGACGAAGAGACTGTAGCGGCCATTGGCTTCGTAGAAGGCGTCGTTCACATCGTAGTGATGGCCGGGGATCCACACCGAGGCGCCTGCATCGTCGACGGCGACGCTGCGGCGGATGAACGCCACGAGCCTGGCATAGGCTGCCGGTGTCACGGTGAGTCGCAGGGCCGTCGGGTCGCCGGCCGGTGCCGGACCGTACTCGACGTGCATCGCGGCAGCGTCGCGCCCGACGATGGCCTTGAGCGCCGTCGATGCGCCGAGGTCGCGCCATTGGGGCACATCGAGGAAGAATGTGCGATCGCCCCAGCCGAGGGTCACGTAGTCGTCGGCAACCGCATCCTTGCCGTGCGCGTTGTGCACCGGCGGGAACAGCGTCGTCCAGTCCATCGTCGCGTGCCTGGCCGGCAGCGCCAGGCCCGCATGAACGCCGTTGGTCGTCAGCCAGACCGTCACGCCATCGCTGGCAGGTTGCCAGTGCCGGTTCGTCGGAACGGCGCCGAGGACGAGGGCGGCGGCGAGATAGACGAGGGGGGCGAGGATGCACACGCCGACGATCGTCCAGACCAGACGCCGCAGGGGCGAGGGCCGGACGATGTCGGGGCCGGAACGGTGGTCCTTGAGCATGGCTGGAGGGTATAACACGACCTCCCGGACCGGTCGTTATCAGAGCTTGTAGTTCAGCCCGAACATCATGGTGCGACCATACGTGTCGTACTCCAGCGGCCGGGCGATCTTAAGGTTGTTCGGCAGCGAGGCGATCTGCTGGGTCTTCATCGGCGAGTTGGTCAGGTTGTTGACCTGGAACAGGACCGACAAGCCGCTCCAGCGTCCTTCGGTGAAGGCGTAGCCGAGCTGCAAGTCGGTCTGCTTGTCGGCCAGGACCTGCGTGTAACCGAGCTGGTCGAACAAGGCGACGGCCTCGCCGGTGAACGAGGAGCGATAGCGCTCGGCGATGCGCGCCGACCAGCCATGCTTTTCGTAGTAGAACGCGAGGTTAGCCACCTTGCGCGACAGGCCGGGCAGGGTGGACGGGCTGCCCGGAATGGTCGACACCGCGCTCACCGGCAGTGAACTGTTGGTCAGCGAGAAATTGGCCTGCACGCCGAAGCCGTCGAGCGCATGTGCCAGCAGGCCGCCTTCGAAGGAGCCGGACAGCTCCAGCCCCTGCATCCTGCCGCCCGTGCCGTTCTCCGGCCGGGTGAACGAGCCGATCGTGCTGGTGGGCGTGAGCGTCGGCGTGTCGTTGGTGTAGCGCGAGAAGTCGTAGTCGAGCGTGGTTTCGTTGTAGATGTAGTTGAGCAGGTTCTTGTTGAACACGGCCGCGGCGACATAGCTCGCCGTACCGAAATACTTCTCCCACGAAAGATCCGCGCCTACCGCGATATACGGTTTCAGTTTCGGATTGCCGCCGCTGCCGGACCACAGCACCTGACCGGCGCCGGGACCATCCGTGACCAGCGCGACGCCGGCCGAGGTGGCCACCTTCTCGTCGTCGATGCGACCGCGTGCCATGGTCTTGGCCAGGCCGAAACGCAGGTACTGCTTGTCGGACACTTCGGCGACGAGGTTCAGGCTGGGCAGGACCTTGGTGTAGTTCGTGCCGTCGGCGATGCGCCCGACCAGTACGTTGCCGTTGGTCTGCAGGGCTGCGGAGGACTGCAGCGTCCGCACTGCCTGCACGCCCATGTTTCCGCGTAGCGGGATGTCGCCCAGCATCGTGTCGATGTTGAACTTCAGGTACACGACCGGCACCTTCTCGCGCACCGTGTAGTTGCGGCTCCAGTCGCCCTGCGCATTCCGCTCGGTGAGGTAGTACTGGTTCTCCAACGCCCGCAGCACGTTGTAGTTCACGATGCCGGGGATACCGCCGTAGCCGAGATCGGTGATCCCGCGAAGCGAGGACGGATCGATCGGTGCGGCGAAGCCGGGCAGGTAATCGGTGGATGTCGAACCGTTGCCGTTGAGCCAGGCGAACAGCACGTCGGCCTGCTTGGTCTTCTCGCGATCGGAGTAGTTCACGCCGACGTTGAAGTCGCTGAAAATCCAGCCCACCGGATGGCTGATCTCCAGGCGAACGGCCTTGATCGTATCGCGCTGCTTGTCGTATTCCTCGCGGCCGTCGTAGCCGTAGTTGTTCGGATCGGTGAAGTTTACCGCCGAGGTATCCGACCAGTCCGTGCCTGGCGAGAAGTCGGGAAAGCCTTCGTCGCGCTTGATCTGGAAATCGGTCGACGACGTCGCCTGGCCCGGCAGGCCGGCGAACAGGTAGGCGTCGTGCAGGCGCTTCTTCGCGCTGGAATAGGAGAGGTCGGCGGTGGCGTTCCAGCCGTTGCCGAAGTCGTACTGGTTGTTCCAGCCCACCGAGAACAGCTTGTCGCGTTCCTTGGTGTACTCGTTCTGCAGGACCGTTTTCAGGCCGTCGATATGACCCGAGGTGACGATCGGATAGGGCTGTGCCGGCACCTGGCCGATGTTCGAGTAGGAGACGTTGTCATACGGACTGCTCGACCACTGCGCGCCGTTGAGGTACGTCTTCTGATCGAACGTGGAGTAGTAGAGGTCGAGCGTGGAATGGTAGTGATCGTCGGGCGCCCACTCGAGCACGGTCATCAGGCCGTTGCGCAACTGGCTTTCGGATTTGGCGCGCAACTGGGCGCCTTCCTGGGAGAGGACGTCGTCGGGCAGGCCCGGCGTGTGCGGCGCGCCCCACTGCCCCTCGGCACCGTTGGGACCGTTGTTGTTGCTCCACCACCAGGCCTGGTACTGCTTTTCCTGAACCGGCGAGTCGAGCTGTGCAAAGCCGACGGCCAGGCCGAGTGTGTGATCGAAGAACTGGTCGATATACGAGAAGCTGGCGCGGTGGCCGGCGTCGCCGACACCGGTGCCGTGGTTGAGGCTGCCGTTGGACGTGTTCTCGCCGCGCAGGTTGGCGGCGAAGGTGCGCTGTGGCAGGTCGAGCGGTTTGATCGTGTGCAGATCCACCGTACCGGAAAGGCCCTGGCCGATCAGGCTGGCGTCCGGTGTCTTGTAGACGGCGGCGCCGCTGATGAGTTCCGACGGGTACTGGTCGAAGTCCACGCCACGGTTCTCGCCGATGGTGGCCTGCTCCCGGCCGTTCAGCGTGGTCCCGGCGAAGTCGGGCGAAAGGCCGCGAATCGAGATCTGGTTGGCGCGGCCATCCACGCGCTGGGTCGCCAGGCCGGAGAGGCGGGCGAGGCTCTCCGCGATGCTGCTGTCCGGCAGCTTGCCGATGTCCTCGGCGGAGATCGCCTCGATGATGTTGTCGGAGGTCTGCTTCGCCTTCAGCGAGTTCTGGATACTGCCCTGGATACCGGTGACGACAATGGCGTCGAGGTTGCTCGCGGCGTCCGGGTTGGCGGCGCGCTTGTCCGCGTCCTTGGCAGGCTTTGCCGGTTTTGTGGACGGCGTCTCACTTTGCGGCGCGGCCGCCGGCGACGACTGCTCCTGCGCGGCGGCGTTGCCCCCGGAGAGCAGGAGGAAGGCCGCGGCACAGGCCAGGGCCAATGGGCGGGGCTGCAGAGCGGGCGCGGTAAGACACGGCGTCATGCGTCGGCGATTCATCGGTATCCCTGCGTTCAATGATGGAACGACGCGCCCCCTGACGCACCGGCGGCGAGGATGATCGAAGTGACACGAATCTGTCATCCTGCGTCGCAGCACGCGGCAAAGCTGCAATCCGTACGGCGGACAAGCTGCGATCCTCCCGGCCATCGTTCCTTGGAAACCCTGGAGTGCCCATGTGGGAAGAGCTGACCAAGACCGTCCTGTTGATCGTCGCAAGCCTGTTTCCGATCGTGAATCCGCCCGCATCCGCGTTCATGGCGATCAGCATCGTGCCGCACGCGACCGACGCCGAGCGTGCCGACATGGCGCGCCGCGTCGCCGTGAACAGCTTTGCGCTGCTGCTGGCTTCGCTGCTTGTCGGCGCCTACGTGCTCGGCTTCTTCGGTATCTCGATACCGGTGCTGCGCGTGGCCGGTGGCCTGGTCGTGGCCATGGCCGGCTGGCGCCTGCTCGATGCCCCCGATGACGTCGAGGAAGAGCAGGACAACGAGGCGGCGGCGGTGGATCACCACCATGGCCGGCGCGATCCGTCGTTCTACCCGTTGACACTGCCGCTTACCGTCGGTCCCGGCTCGATTGCCGTGGCCATCGCGCTCGGCACGGGATCGCCGCGGGAAGGACCGACGCTCGTTCACTTCGCCGCGGTGTTCATCGCGCTGGTGGTCATCACGGCGAGCATCTACCTGTGCATGCGCTTCGCCGAGCGGATCGAGCGAGGGCTGGGTACGGCGGGCACACAGGTGGTGATGCGCCTGTTCGCGTTCTTCATCTTCTGCATCGGCTTGCAGATTCTCTGGTTGGGCGCATCGGAGTTGTTCGGGATCGTCGCCAATGCGCCGGCCGCCGCGCACGCGCCACCCTGACCCGGCAGCACCCCGATCCCACTCGGCGAATAGGTGGGACAATGTCGACATGACCGCAGACCTGTTTGCCGATACCCCTGCCAGCGACCGGCGCAACGAGCCGCTCGGCCCGGGCGCCGTCGTGCTCCGCGCGTTCGCGCTGGCGCAGGGCGCGGAACTGGTGTCGGCGATCCACGCGCTTGCCGCGATCTCGCCTTTCCGCCATCTGGTCACGCCCGGCGGCCACACCATGAGCGTGGCGATGACCAACTGCGGCGACGTGGGCTGGGTGAGCGACCGGCGCGGCTACCGTTACGACGCGATCGACCCCGAGACCGGCCAGCCGTGGCCGGCCATGCCCGCGCTGTTCATGCGCCTGGCGGCGGAGGCGGCCGCAGAGGCCGGTTTCCAGCGTTTCGTGCCGGATGCGTGTCTGGTCAACCGCTACGTGACCGGCTCGCGCCTGACCATGCACCAGGATAGGAACGAAAGGCGCGATTCCGAGCCGATCGTGTCCGTGTCGCTCGGCGTGCCCGCCATGTTCCAGTTCGGTGGGCAGGGCAAGGGCGTCACGCCGCTGAAAATCCCCCTGGTCCACGGCGACGTCGTCGTCTGGGGCGGTCCCTCGCGGATGAATTACCACGGCGTGCTGCCGCTGAAGGCCTCGCACCACCCGTTGACGGGCATGGACCGGCTCAACCTGACCTTTCGCACGGCGCGGTAGCGGAGAGCGTAGACTGGGTCGGCGCCCCACACCGGGGCCTCAGCGCCGATCCATGAAACGAGTCCCACCACCCCCGAGGGGCAGGATATAGAGCTTTTCAGGCGCGCACGTATTCATGACGCTCCGGGTCCGGAGCGTGAGCCCGCACTGCGGGCGGAACTTTTCAACGCAGACCAGATGGAGGCCCATGGGCTGGTGCTCGCCAGGCGCCACCAGGTGGCGACGCGACACTCGGCCGAGTGGCTGTTGCCGAGGCTGGCGGATAACGAACGCGTCATCCTGGAGGTCTGCCGCGCACTGATGGCGGCCGGGCGGCGGGGCGCGGGAACGACGCCGGCGGGGGAGTGGTTGCTGGACAACCTCTACCTCATCGAAGAACACATCCGCATTGCCAACAAGGATTTCCCCAAGGGGTACAGCCGCGAACTGGTGCAGTTGGAGGATGGTCCCTCGCGCGGATTGCCACGCGTCTACGACATCGCGCTCGAAGTCATTTCCCATGGGGACGGTCGCATCGACGCGGCCGGCCTCGCGCGCTTCCTGCAGGCCTACCAGTCCGTCGTGCCGCTCAAGCTCGGGGAACTGTGGGCCATCCCGATCATGCTGCGCCTCGCGCTGATCGAGAACCTCCGGCGTATCGCCGCCCGCGTCATGCTCGACAAGGCGCGGCGCCGCCGGGCGACGCGCTGGGCCGATGCGATGACCCGCATGGCGGCGGAAGACCCGAAGAACGTCGTGCTTGTCGTTGCCGACATGGCGCGCTCGTCGCCGGTGATGAGCGCACCCTTCGTCGCCGAGCTCGTCCGCCGCCTGCAAGGGCAGGGGCCCGCCTTGGCCATGCCGTTGGGCTGGGTCGAACAGCGTCTCGCCGAATCGGGCCGCAGCATCGACTATCTCGTGCAGATGGAGTCGCAGCAACAGGCGGCGCATCAGGTGTCGGTCGGCAACAGCATCGGCAGCCTGCGCGCGCTGGTGACCGTCGACTGGCGCGACTTCGTCGAGCATGCCAGCCTGGTCGAGGCCTGCCTGCGCGAGGACCCCGCCGGCATCTACGCGGCGATGGATTTTGCCAGCCGCGATCGCTATCGCCATGTCGTCGAGCGGCTGGCCCGCGCCGGCCACATCGGCGAAGTGGCCACCGCGCGTGCCGCCTTGACGGCAAGCTGTCCCGACCCGGGCGAGCCGCGCGACGGTGCGATCACCCATGTCGGCTACCATCTCGTCGGACCCGGCCTCGCCGCGCTGGAACGTCGCCTTGGCACGCGGCCGACGTTCGCCGCGCGCTGTCGACGCGTGTTCGACCGCGCGCCCTTCGGTTTCTCGCTCGCGGCATTCCTGCTGCTGCTGGCGGGCCTGACCACGGGCCTGGTCGAAAGCGCGTCGTTGCCGGCCGGCTCCGGTTGGGCGGTGGCGGCGCTGGCCTTCGCCGCGCTGATCGTGGCCAGCCAGCTCACGCTGAGCCTGCTCAATCTCGTCGCCGTGCTGGTCACCACGCCCGATCACCTGCCGCGCATGGACTACGCCGAGGGCATTCCGGCGCAGGCGCGCACCCTGGTGGCCGTGCCGACCCTGCTCGGCAGCCCCGCCGATGTCGACGACGTCGTCGAAGCGCTCGAAGTGCGATTCCTCGCCAATCGCGACGAGGTTCTGCACTTCGCCCTGTTGACCGATTTCATGGACGCTGACGCGAAGTCCACGCCCGGCGATGCCGCGATCCTCGAACGCGCCAGTGAACGCATCGCGGCACTCAATGCGAAGTATCCCTCGCCGGACGTCGACCGCTTCTATCTGTTCCATCGCCCGCGCGAATGGAGCGAGACGGAGCAGCGCTGGATCGGTGCCGACCGCAAGCGCGGCAAGCTGGCCGCGATGAATGGCCTGCTTCGGGGCGAGGGTGCCGATCGCTTCCTGCTGATCGTCGGCCGGATCGAGAGCCTGCCGCCGGTGCGGTACGTGATCACGCTGGACACCGATACCCAACTGCCGCGCGACACGGCACACCTGCTCGTCGCGGCGATGGACCATCCGCTGAATCGTCCGGTGTTCGACGAGCGTCGCGGTGTCGTCGTCTCCGGCTACGGCATCATGCAGCCGCGTGTCGGTATCGGCCTGCCGGCCCAGGCACGCTCGGCGTATGCGCGCCTTTACGGTGCCGATGCCGGCATCGACCCCTACACCCGTGCCGTCTCCGACGTTTACCAGGATCTTTTCCACGAGGGCTCGTTCATCGGCAAGGGCATCTACGATGTCGATGCCTTCGAACATGCGCTCGCCGGCCGCCTGCGTGACGAGCGCGTACTGAGTCACGATCTGATCGAAGGCTGTTTCGCGCGCACGGCGCTGCTCAGCGATGTGCTGGTGTTCGAGGAGAATCCCGAACGCTATGTCGACGACAGCATCCGTCGCCATCGCTGGATGCGTGGCGACTGGCAACTGCTGCCCTGGCTGATGCCGACCGTGCCGACGCGCGATGGCTGGCGACGCAACGACCTCGGCAACCTGTCGCGTTGGAAGATCTTCGACAACCTTCGCCGCAGCGTCGGCGCGCCCGCCGCCCTGGCCCTGCTCGTGACGGGCTGGTTGTGGGTGGCGCCGGTCCTGACCTGGACGCTGGCCGTCCTCTCCATGGCCTTCGTGCCGGTGCTCCTGCAGGCCTTGATGGAAGCCGCGCGCAAGCCGCGCGACATCGGCTGGCGACAACATGCGCGCGCATCGCTCGTCGCCACGGGCCAGCATGGACTGCGCCTGGTGCTCTCCATGGCCTGGTTGCCGCACGAGGCCTGGGTAAGCGTCGACGCCGTAGCGCGGTCGTTGTGGCGCATCGCGATCAGTCATCGCCACCTGCTGCAGTGGCGTTCCTCCAGCGAGGTCGAACGCGGCGGCCGGGGCAATCGTGCCGTGCCCTGGCGCGCGCTCTGGGCCGGGCCCGCCGTCGCGGTGGTGCTCGCCCTCCTGCTCGCCGCCGAGCGCCCGATGGTGCTCGCCATCGCGACGCCGGTGCTGCTGCTCTGGTTCTTCTCGCCGGTGTTCGCCTGGTGGGTCAGTCGTCCCGATGTCAGTCATGCCTACGCGCCGAGCGCCGTCGATCGGAGCTTCCTGCGCCAGTTGGCTCGCCGCACCTGGTCGTTCTTCGAGGCGCACGTGGGACCCGACGACCATTGGCTGCCACCGGACAACATACAGCTGACCCCCGATACCCGGGTGGCGCGGCGCACCTCGCCGACCAACATGGGGCTTGGGCTGCTGGCCAGCCTTGCCGCGTACGATTTCGGCTACCTCGGCATCGGTGGCGTCATCCGTCGCACGGCGGCGACGCTGGCGACGATGCATTCGCTCGAGCGCTACCGCGGTCACTTCTACAACTGGTACGACACCGAAACGCTCACGCCGCTGCGACCGCTCTACGTGTCCAGCGTGGATAGCGGCAACCTGGCCGGTCACCTGCTGACGCTCCAGCGCGGGTTGCTCGCGCTGGCGCATGCGCCGGTGTTCCGCGCGACGACGATCGAAGGCTTGCGCGACACGCTCGGCGTGCTCGTGCAACACCTTCACGATGCCGATCGCCCTGCACTCGAAGCGTGGTCCGACGAACTGCGCGACGCCGTCGCTGCCCCGCCGCGTACGATGACCGAGGTGCTTGCCTTCGCGCTGGGGCAGGCCGACCGTCTGTGCCTCGTGGCACCGGCACTCGCGCGCGAGCTTTCCGAGGAGGCGGTGTTCTGGCTTTCGCGGTTGACGGCGCAGTGCGACGACCTGGTGACGGAGGCGGAGCAATGGCAGGGCGACGGTGCGCAGGAAGGCGTGCCGACCCTGTGGCAGCTCGGCCACGCCGACGCTTCCGACACCGCGGTCCGAGCCGCGGCACGCGCCCGGATCGAGGCCCTGGCCGACACCGCTGCGCTGGCCGGCGAGCTGGCCATCATGGATCACGCATTCCTGTACGACGACAACCGCCACCTGATGTCGATCGGCTACGACATCGAGCGGCGCACGCTGGATGTCTCGTTCTACGATCTGCTGGCTTCCGAGGCCCGACTCACCGCCTTCGTGGCGATCGCCCAGGGGCAGATTCCGCAGGAAGCGTGGTTCTCGCTCGGCCGCCTGCTGACGACCACCGGCGGCTCGCCCGTCCTGCTGTCGTGGACGGGATCGATGTTCGAGTACCTGATGCCGATGCTGGTGATGCCGTCCTACGAAGGCAGCCTGCTCGACCAGACCTGTCGTGCGGCCGTCGCCAGGCAGATCGAATACGGTAAGCAGCGCAGCCTTCCCTGGGGCGTATCCGAGTCGGGCTACAACGCGGTAGACGCCCACCATACGTACCAGTACCGGGCCTTCGGCGTGCCCGGGCTGGGTCTCAAGCGCGGCCTCGGCGACGACCTGGTCGTCGCTCCTTACGCCAGCGTGCTTGCGCTCATGGTGGCGCCGGCCGCCGCTAGCGCCAACCTGCGACGCCTTACGGACGCCGGTGTCGCCGGTCGCTTCGGCCTGTACGAAGCCGTCGATTACACGCCATCGCGGCTGCCGCCAGGGCAGGACGCTGTGATCGTGCGCTCGTACATGGCGCACCACCAGGGCATGTCGCTGTTGGCGATCGATCACCTGCTGCTCGGTCAGCCGATGGTGCGGCGCTTCGAATCGGACCCGCACGTCATGGCGACGACGCTGCTCCTGCAGGAGCGCGTGCCGCGCAGCGCGACCGAGTACCTGCACACGGCCGGCCTTGGCGACGACGCCACGGCGCCCTCGACACCGGAAGCGCGTCTGCGCCTGTTCACCGATCCGGATCGTCCTCGTCCTGCCGTGCAGTTGCTCTCCAACGGGCGCTACCACGTCATGGTCAGCAGCGCCGGTGGCGGCTACAGCCGGCGCGACGCGATGGCGGTCACCCGCTGGCGCGAAGACATCACCCGCGATAACCACGGCATGTTCTGCTACGTGCGCGATCCCGAGTCGGGCGATGTGTGGACGACGGCGTACCAACCGGTCGCTCGGCGCACCGAACTGTTCGAGGCGATTTTCTCGGAGTCCCGCGCCGAATTCCGCGTGCGTCAGCGCGGCTTCGAGACCCATGCCGAGATCGTGGTCTCGCCCGAAGACGATATCGAACTGCGCCGCACCCGGGTCACCAATCGCGGGCGGACGCGGCGGACCATCGAACTGACCAGCTATGCGGAAGTGGTGCTGACCGACCCGAACGGAGACATGGCGCATCCGGCTTTCAGCAAGCTCTTCGTCACGACGGAAATCGTCGCGGCGATGCAGGCCCTGCTGTGCGCACGACGTCCACGTTCGGCCGATGAACAGCCGCCATGGATGTGCCACCTGGTGGCGGTGCACGACGCCGACGTGGATGAGATCTCCTACGAAACCGACCGCGCGAGCTTCATCGGTCGTGGGCGCAACACCGCGCAGCCGGCGGCACTCGATGCCGGCGTGCAAAAACTGACCGACACAGCCGGCGCGGTGCTCGATCCCATTGTCGCCATCCGGGTCCGCATCACGCTCGATCCCGAGCAGACGGCGACGCTGGATTTCGTCACCGGTGTGGCGGACACGCGCGACGGCTGCATGCGCCTGATCGAGAAGTATCGCGACCGCCATCTCTCCGATCGCGTGTTCGACCTGGCATGGACCCATAGCCAGGTATCCCTGCGCCAGGCCAACAATACCCTGGCCGACGCGCAGCTCTACGAACACATGGCGACATCGGTGGTCTATCCGAACCTGGCCCTGCGCGCGGAGCCGGCGCTCATCGCCGCCAATGCACGCGGGCAGTCGGGTCTATGGGGACAGGCGGTATCGGGCGACCTGCCGATCGTGCTCCTGCGGATCGGCGATATCGCCCGGCTCGACGTTGCGCGCGACCTCGTGCGCGCGGCGGCGTACTGGCGCCTCCGCGGCCTGGCCGTGGACCTGGTCATCTGGAACGAAGACACGACCGGCTACCGGCAGACCCTGCACGACGCCCTGACCGGCCTGCTCGCCTCCGGCACCGAATCGAACCTGCTCGACCGGCCCGGTGGCGTCTACATTCGCGCGGCGCAGCCGCTCTCCTACGAAGACCGCCTGGTGATGGAAGCCAGCGCGCGCATCGTGGTCGTCGACAGCCTTGGCTCGCTCGCCGAGCAGATGGAGCGCCATCGCCTGGATGCGCGGCCCGCCGCCGCCGAGCCGGCAGCGTGGCCACGGCTCCCGCGTCCCGACATGTCCGCGGCGAAGCCGCCTACCGGTGCCTTTTCGGCCGACGGCAGCGAATACGTCATCGTGCTGGAACCCGGCGCGGAAACGCCGGCCCCCTGGTGCAATGTCATCGCCAATCCGTCCTTTGGCACGGTGGTTTCCGAAAGTGGCGGGGCCTATACCTGGGCCGAGAACGCCCATGGCTGCCGGATCACGCCCTGGCACAACGATCCGGTCGAGGACGCGAGCGGCGAAGCCGTCTACCTGCGCGACGAGGCGAGCGGACGCGCCTGGTCGCCGACCCCATTGCCCATGCGCGGCAAGGGCAGTTACACCACACGGCATGGCTTCGGCTACAGCACGTTCGAGCACGACGAGGAAACGCTGCATTCGAAGCTGGAGACCTTCGTCGCCCTCGATGCGCCGGTGAAGTTCCAGGTCGTCACGGTGACCAACCGCGGCGACGAGGCGCGTCGTCTGTCGATCACCGCCTACGTGGAATGGTTGCTGGGCGATGTGCGCGAGAAGAGTTCGATGCACGTGGTGACCGAGGTCGATCCGATCACCGGTGCGCTCTTCGCACGCAATGCCTATAACAGCGACTTTCCCGGCCGGGTGGCCTTCTTCGACGTCGGCAGCCGCGAGCGTTCGGTCGGCGGCGATCGGACCGAATTCCTCGGCCGTAACGGCCGGATGGACTCGCCGCTGGGCATGCGTCGCCAGGGCTGGAGCAACCGCATCGGCGCCGGACTGGACCCTTGCGGCGTCTTGCGCGTCGCTTTCCTGCTCGAACCCGGCGAATCGCGCGAGATCGTGGTCCGGCTGGGCATGGGCGGCAACGCGACCGAGGCGCGTCAGCTGGTCCAGCGTTTTCGCCTCGATGGCTCGGCCGCGAGGGTGCTCGCCGATGTCCGTGCGCATTGGCGCGGCGTGCTCGGCGTGGTGCAGGCGAGGACACCCGAGCCCGCCATGGATACCATGGCCAACGGCTGGCTGCTTTACCAGACGATCGCCAGCCGGCTGTTCGCACGCAGTGGCTACTACCAGTCCGGCGGTGCCATCGGTTTCCGTGACCAGCTGCAGGATTCCATGGCTACGCAGCACGCGGCGCCGGCGATGGCTCGCGCCCAGATCCTGCTCTGCGCCGCGCATCAGTTCGTCGAAGGCGATGTGCTGCACTGGTGGCATCCGCCGATCGAACGCGGTGTGCGCACCGCCTGCTCGGACGATTACCTGTGGTTGCCCCTGGCCACCAGCCGCTATGTGCACGCAAGCATGGACGCGGGGGTACTGGACGAATCGGTCGAATACCTCGAGGGCCGTCCGCTGCGTCCGGGCGAAGAGTCCTACTACGACCTGCCTCGCCCTTCGGGCATTCGCGCCAGCCTCTACGAGCACTGCGTGCGGGCCATCGAGCACTCCATGCCGCGCGGCCGGAACGGCCTGCCCCTGATGGGCAGCGGCGACTGGAACGACGGCATGAACAAAGTGGGCGAGGGCGGCAAGGGCGAGAGCGTCTGGCTCGGCTTCTTCCTCGTCTACGTGCTGCGCGAGTTCTCGGTCACCGCGCGAGCGCGCGGCGATACGATTTTCGCCGATCGCTGCGCGGCCGAGGTGGTCGCGCTCTCCGCGGCCCTCGAGGCACATGCCTGGGACGGCGAGTGGTACCGCCGTGCCTGGTTCGACGACGGTACGCCGCTGGGCTCGGCGGTCAACGACGAATGCCGTATCGACGCGATCGCGCAGAGCTGGTCGGTGTTGTCCGACGTGGCGGGGGACGCGCGTCGATCCCAGGCCATGGCCTCGCTCGATGCCCATCTCGTGCAGGACGACGTCGGCCTGATCCGCCTGCTCGACCCGCCGTTCGACCGCTCGGCCATGGACCCCGGTTACATCAAGGGCTACGTCCCGGGCGTGCGCGAGAACGGCGGGCAGTACACGCACGCCGCCGTGTGGGCCGCGATGGCCTTCGCCCATATGGGCCGTCACGATCGTGCGTGGGAACTGGCGCGCATGATCAATCCGGGTAGCCATACCGGCGACGCCGAGGCGGTGCAGCGCTACAAGATCGAACCCTACGTGCTGGCGGCGGACGTGTACTCGGTGGCTCCGCATGTCGGCCGTGGCGGCTGGAGCTGGTACACCGGCTCGGCCGGCTGGATGTACCGGTTGCTGGTCGAGTCCTTGCTGGGACTGAGCCTGCAGGAAGGCCAGCTGCGCATTCGTCCTCGTGTACCGACCTCGTGGGCGGGTTACAGCTTGCGCTATGTGTTCGGCCATTCGACCTACGAGATCGATCTCCGGCCGGCGCGAGACGGCGAAACGGCCGGCCTGCTGCTGGACGGCAGATCGATCGACGGCGATTGCCTGCCGTTGCGCGACGACGCTACGGAGCACAAGGTGCATGTGGTGTACCCACGAACCTAACGCCAGGGTAACGCCGCGGGGCGCAGCCTCGCCCATGGCGGCGCGCTTCGCGGCGTCCACGGGAGAAACGAGCCATGAGCGCGATTTCCAAGGATCGACCGTCCTACCTCGAGACCCGGCGCTCGCTGCTCGAGGCGTACGACATCGCAGCGGCCACCCATCCGGCCGCTTGTGCGATACGCGAAATCAACGAGAAGGGTGAGTGCCTGCCGCTCACCGCAAGGCAGCTGAGGCGACGCCAATCCGTCGCCGCGCCCGATTCGGTGATCAGCGAACCGGAGCACTTCCCGCCGCGAACCTCGCGGCAATGACGAACGGCCTTCGAGGTCCACGATGAGCAGCCCGTTCCAGAGCATCAACCAGCGCATCATCGACGATCTGCGGAAAAGCCGCGGCGAGGTGCCGACCGAGTACGTGCCCAAACCGGCGCCATCCAAACGCGACGCCGACGACGAAGCGGCCGACGAGGCCTATTCCAGCGAAGGGCGCCCCGAAGACGATGTACCGTTCGAGGCGCCCGAGGACGATGGCTGATACGCCGTCAGAAGTCGTAGTTGGCGCTCAGTCGCAGGTAACGTGGCAACTGGCGTGACGTGGGCGTGCCGTAGAGCGGGTTGGCCAGGTTCGGACTGGACTCCGCGTTAGGGAAGATGCCCGTCACGCGCTGCTCGTTCAGCACGTTGAACACGTTCACGTTGAATGCCAGTTTCGCATCGGCGAAAGCGGGCCGGTAGGTCGCGCCCACGTCGAGCTGCCGCACCCATGGCAGGCGGCCGTGGCTTCCCGGCGGGGAGGGCAGGCCGTTGCAGAAGTGGTAGCTGTTGCCGTAGCCGGCCGGGTCCTCGCGATCGGGGCCGAAGTAGCCGAGGCAGGGCTTGGGTGCGCCCGAAATCATGCTCAGGTTGCCGCTGACCAGCCACTCGGGGGTGATCTGGTAATAGCCGAAGATCTTCAGCTGGTGTTTGTGGTCGTTGTTCTGCGGCCCGTTGGTGTTGACCATGATGTACGAGTTGTCCCAGTCCTGCGTGGTCGAGACCGCGGTCTGCCCGGTGCCGCGCGATTCGCGATAAAGGTCCGAACGCAACTGTCCTTCCGTATTGCCGTAGCTGCGCGAGAACGTGTAAGTGGCCCGTGCATACCAGGTGCCGTCGAACGGATGCTCGAGGAAGGACTCCAGTGAGTAATAGCGACGCTTCAGGCGGTCGAAACCGAACTCCTTGTTGGTCAGCGGCACGCTCACGTGGTTTCCGGCGGTATCGACCAGGTTGAAAGTGTTCGCCTTGCCGGGGTTGAACAACCAGCAGCTGACCGGATTGCTCGAAGTGGTCACGTCATAGCCCAGCGATTGCGCCTTGGCCAGCACCAGGTCGATATCGCAGTAGTCGTCGATCGCATTGCGCAGGATGCGTTGCGTGGCCTTGGCACCGTAGACCCACTTCGAGCCCAGGGTCTTGGTAAAGCCGAGGATGAATTCGTCCTGGTATTCGGATTTCAGTCCCTTGGTCGTCACGGTGGAGGGATCCGGCAGCTGTCCGAATGTGTTGTTGGCGGCGACCGGCGGCGAAATGGCGAGCAGCCCGGTTGGCGTGCCGTCGCCGGCGATGCCGCCGTAGGTGTAGTACTGCGAGGTGGTCAGTGCGCCACCGGCTGCGTTGAGCGCGGGGTTGAGCGGAAGGCCGAGGTAGTAACGGCCGGCATTCGCGTAGACCTTGAACGTCGCATCGCCGTTCACGTCCCAGCTCGCGCCCAGCCGTGGCGCCCACTGCGGCTTGTGCTGGGTGACGAAGGCCTTGCCGTCGCTGTTGAAGTTCTCGAACTGGTCGTTACGAACGCCGACCGAGAGCAGCCAGCGATCGTCGATCTGCCACTTGTCCTCGATGTACTGCGCGCGTTGCGTGGAGCGCACCGTGGCCAGGCTGCTGTTGATGTTCTGGATGACGTAGTAGCCCTGCGCGCCGTTCGGGAATCCACCCGTGGCCGGCACGCCGAGCCCGGTGGAAATCGGCGTGTTCGGATCGCCCTGGCCGTAGGTCCAGGAGTAGCCGTTGGGACCGGAGGTGATCGTGCCCTGGTCGAGCGCCTTCGCCGTCTGGTTGTCGATGCCGGCGGTGATCGTGTGATCGCCGATCTTGTAGGTCAGGTCGATCCGGGTATTCGTGGTGCGGTTGCCGCGGCCGGCGGGACTCAGGCTGGAAACGGTCTGGTTGTTACCGCGTGGCGCGCCGCCGTTGAGCGCCGGGTTCTGGTTGGTCAGCCCGTCCACATAGGTCAGATCGGGGTTGTAGCCGGCGGGGGCATCGTAGTCGTTGCTTTTCAGCTTGCCGTACTGCGCCGTGAGCGTGAGGCTGTCGGTGAGATAGCCGGTGTATTTGGCCGTCCACAGGTCGCCGCCGGTCTTGATGTTGTCGTCGCTACCGATCCGTTGCTGGCGCGTCCGCGTCTGGTAGTCGTAGCCATAGACCGTACCGGAGGTTTCGTACTTGTCCGAGGCGCCGGTGAGTTCGACGATGTTGTTATCGGTGATGTTCCAGTCCAGCTTGCCGTACCAACGCGGCTCGTTGTACCGGTAGTCCACGTAGGGCTTGGTGCTGGTGAACCCGCTGACGGGATTCACGGTGTCGCCTTGCTGCCGTTCGTACTCGCCGGCGATGAAGATGAACAGCTTGTCCTTGATCAGCGGACCACCGGCATAGGCGCTGACCGTGGTGCTGCTATAGGCGTCCTTGCTGTCGGGCGAGTACAGCTGGCCCGCCTTCGGCGAGGCCGGCAGACCGTTCTCGAAGTAGCGGTTACGCTGGTCGGAGCGGGCGAAGCTCGGCTCCCATAGCACCTGGGTGCCGAAGTGCCACTCGTTGGTGCCGCGCTTGCCGACGACGTTGATCACGCCGCCATCCGATCGGCCGTATTGGGCGCTGTAACCGCCTGTATAGACCTCCTGCTGGTCGATCGCGCCATACGGCAGCGACAGGCCGCCGAAGCCACGCAGGGGATCCGTCGTGGAAAAGCCATTGACGTAGTACGCATTCTCGCTTGCCGCGGAACCGCCGAAGCTGACCAGGGAATTCCCGGTGGGACCCTTGAAGCTTCCCCCGTTGTTGACTACGCCGGGGGCGAGCAGAGCGATCGCCTCGGAGTTGCGACCCAGGGGCAGGCGCGCCAGCTGTTCGGAGGTCACGACGGTGCGCGAATCCACCGTCGAGACGTCGATACTGGGCAGCGCCGCGGCGGACACGGTCACACCCTCGAGGGCCTGCGCCTGGGTGGCGGCGAACGACACCTCGGTACCCGCGCCCACCTTGAGCGCGATGTTCTGGCGCGTGTCGACGATCTTGCCGCCGACCTTCAGGCTTACCGTATACGTGCCCAACGGCAACTGGCCGGCCGAGAAGCGCCCGCGGTCGTCGACGGGAATATCGCGACTCAAGCCGGTATCGCTGGTCACCGTCACGGATTCTCCCGCGGCGGCGGGTGCCTGCCCGAAAAGACTGCCGGTGGTGGACTGCGCCAGGGCACCGGAACCGATCGCCAGTGCGACGGCTGCGGTGAGGGCGCGCGGGATGATGGAAGTCTTGCTGGACATGTACGACGCTCTCCTCGGACCGAATCTGGGCGTAAGCGCGCACGGTCGCTGCTGCCGCAGGACCGGGCATGACGAGTGATGGAAGAATTCCCCCAAAGGCGCGACCGCTGCTCCGGCGAAAATCGCCGGGGCAGGGTGCCGGTAACCGGGCTGGCGCCGGCTACATCCCTGATGTGACAAACGTGCTGCGTTGCAGCACGTGAGCCAGTTATATCGAAACTAATTTCGAATGTATAGCCCTCTATACATCTCTTTCGAGATGCCGGTCCGGGCTAGGCGAGGCCGACCGGGTCGGACTGCAGTCCGACACTGGCGTGGAGGGTCGCCAGGTCGCGCGTACGCGCGTCGCGTTCCTTCGCCGTCTGCGGTGGATGCCGTTCCATGTCCGTCAGCATCGAAAGCAGGTCGCGCTGCTGGGTTCGATGCAGCGGCGTCGTCACGTCCTCGACTTTCCGCCCCATGATGAACTTCGACACCTCGGTGTTCTGGCTCGCCGTGCGATCGAGTTGAGCCTGCACGAGTTTGCCTTTCCGATAGCCGATGCTCATGTCGCTCCGTGCCGAGTCGTCGATCTGGGTGAAGTAGTAATTCTGCGACCTCGGATCCTCCGTAAGATGGAGGGGGGAGTCGGCCCAGATGGCCGAGTGGTAGCTTGCATGGAGCTGCGACGACGAGGTCTGCGCGATGCTGCGCTCCGACGGATCGCGCCCGGACATCCGCGTGGTCTGCGCCACCTGGAACGTGAACCCGTCGCGCTCGTCGGACCGATAAGGATTCGACGCGGTCGGTGTCTGCGTGATCGACGCGTTGAAGTCCGCCAGGCCACTCAGCAGGGAATGATCGGTGTCGCTCAGCCACGAGACCGGACGCGTGAGGGTGGGCGTGTCGGCGCCGGCGGGCGCGTTCATCTGCGTGAAGGCGCTCTTGAACACGGACATCAGCTCGCGGTCGGCGTGACCACGCGCGGCAGCCCGATCGAACTGCTTGAGATAGTTGTCGATCGCCGATGCCTGCTGAGCCTTGCTGCCGGCAAAGGCCGGCGTGCTCAGGTCCACGCTGACGTCGATCTTGCCGGCAGGGCCGTCGATCTTCACGCTGCGCGAGGTGGCATCGGCGGTGAACTCGATCGTCTGCACCATCTGGTGGCTATCCGATGCCTGCGCGGTGAGGTGCACCGAACGAAGAACGCTGGGGTCCAGTTGTGCGAGGCCGGTGAGATCCAGGCGCGGTGGCGCCGAGGCCATGCCGTCGAGGGCGCTCTTGAAGGCCTTCGACAACATGCCGATGGCGGCCGTCTCGGCGTCGCTCAGTGGCGCATCGCCGTCGGCTTCGACGACCATGTCGCCGCCGTTGCCCGGCAGACCGAGGGTGAGGGTGCGCCCGCTGGCCGTCTTGACGGCGAGGGAGGCGTCCTGCCAGACCGGTGGCGGCGTATACGGTGCCGGGCTGTATACGATCGGTGGCGGAGCGGTCGTCGCGCCACTGAGCGTGACGATGACCGACGGCGGCGGGGAAACCGACGATGCCGGCGCGGCGATGGCGGAGTCCGGGACCGATGACGTCGACGGCGCGGACAGACTGTTACGCTGGGTGACCGGGTCGACCGCCGGGCCCAATGCACTCGATGAAGATATTGTCATCCTTCCGCCCCTCGTCCCTGTTCCATTCACCGGATAACGGCAAAAAGCGCAGGAACTTGAGGCGGGAGGCGAGTCAGGCGTCAGCGACGATCGTCGCCGTGACCTTCGCCGTGGCCGTCGCCACGCCCCGGGTTGCCGCGGCCGTCATGCCACTCGTCGCCGTGGAAATTGGGGATGCGATCGAACCGCGTACCGGGCGCGGGACGTTCGTGTACCTGGGGCAGGGGACGGGCATAGCCGCGACGCGCGTCGAAGCGCGGATCGACGTGCCCGCGGAAGTCGTGAGGGCCGCGGAACCAGGGGCCCGCGCCGATGAACACGCCGGCCGCGAACCATTCGGCACCGTAGTAGCCATAGGGCGCGCAGGGGTAGGGCGCGTAATCGTAGTAGCCGTAAGGGCAGGCAGGCTCGGGGCCGATGTCCACGCTTTCATCGACATATACCTGCGCGGCTGCCGACGGGGCGCCTGCGGCGGCACCGACCGTAACCAGCACAGCGAGGGTGAGGGAGCGGAGCGTGTTCATGGCGATCACCTTGGGCGACGTGGACATGCCTACTACAACGCATCGCCCATCGTAGGGGTTTACGTCGCGAAATCCTGCGAACCGACATGAATGAGCGTACGTTAAGCACGCGCTGCCTCGATTAAACGTATTGCGACCTCGTGCGTTCCTGTTAGCAAGTCTGAACGGATAAGCCAGGAGATCGATTCATGAGCGATGCGACACAAGCCCACCGTTCGCCTCACAAGGGGCGGCGTCTGCTGATCGCCTCGCTCGTCGCCGTCGTAATCGTCGCCCTCGTGCTGTTCCATGTCATGAGCGGTGCCGGCAAAAAGAAGCCGGTGACCCCACCCCAACTGGTCAGCGCGGCCAAGGCCACGCTCGGCGACATGCCCGAACTGCTCGACGAGCTCGGCACCGTTACCCCGGTCGCCACGGTCAATGTCCTGCCCCAGCTCAGCGGCTACCTCACCGAAGTGGGCTACAAGGAAGGTCAGGATGTGGAGAAGGGCCAGTTCCTCGCCCAGATCGACCCACGCCAGTACGAGATCGACAAGCGCCAGGCCGAGGCGCAGATGGCCAAGGACAAGGCCACCCTGGCGCAGGCCCGCTCCGACCTCGCCCGCTTCACCACGCTGAACGAGCAGAAGTCCATCGCGGAGCAGACCTTCGCCGACCAGAAGTTCGCCGTGCAGCAGGACGAAGCGGCGGTGAAGGCGGACGAAGCGAACGTCGCCCAGTTCGATCTCGATCTGGCCTACTGCCATATCACCGCACCCGTGTCCGGTCGCGTCGGCCTGCGCCTCGTCGATCCCGGCAACTACGTGACCCAGTCGACCTCGCCCGGGATCGTCACCATTACGACAATGAAGCCGACCACGGTGCAGTTCACCGTGCCGCAGAACTCGCTGGCCAATGTGTTGAAACGCTTCGGCACGGCGGATACGACCTTGCCGGTTACCGCCTTCAGCAGCGACAACAGCCGCCAGATCGCCACCGGCAAGCTCTATGCGCTGGGCAACCAGATGGCCACGGCCACCGGCACGGTCACCCTGCGTGCGACCTTCGACAACGACGACGAAGCGCTGTATCCGAACGAGTTCGTGAACGTGCGGCTGTTAGTGGACACGTTGAAGCAGGCCGTGCTGGTACCGACCCCTGCCGTGCAGAGCGGTGCCCCCGGCGACTTCGTCTACCTGGTCAACGCGGACCAGACGGTCTCGGTGCACAAGGTCACGCTCGGCCCCAGCGACGGCAAGAACACGGTGATCGCCGCCGGCCTCAGCGCCGGGCAGACGGTGGTCACCGACGGCATGGATCGCCTTACCGACGGTGCCAAGGTGAAGCTTGCCGGTGCGAAGGGCCCCGCCGGCTCATCGACCTCGGCCGCGCCTGCCAGACACCACGCGTCGTAAAGGCGGGCACGCGATCCGATGAACATCTCCCGTTTGTTCGTACTCAGGCCGGTAGCCACCGCGCTCCTGATGCTCGCGCTCGTCCTCGTCGGCCTGGTGTCGGTGCGGTTCCTGCCGGTGTCGTCGCTGCCGGCGGTCGACTATCCCGTGATCCAGGTGCAGACCTTCTATCCCGGCGCCAGTCCTTCGGTGATGGCGAACACGGTGACGGCACCGCTGGAAGTGCAGTTGGGTGAGATTCCCGGTCTGCAGCAGATGACCTCGAACAGCTCCGCCGGCGCTTCCGTGATCACGTTGCAGTTCGATCTCTCGCTCAGCCTGGACGTGGCCGAGCAGAACGTGCAGGAGGCGATCAACGCCGCGAACAGCCTGTTGCCCTCCGGTCTGCCTGCGCCGCCCACCTATGCCAAGGTCAACCCGGCCGACCTGCCGATCCTGACCCTTGCCGTGACCTCGACATCGATGTCGCTGCCGCAGTTGGAGGACGTCGCGAACAACCGCCTGGGCTCGAAGATCGCCGAGGTGCCGGGCGTCGGCCTGGTGGTGCCCGCCGGCGGCAACGTACCCGCCATCCGCGTCGAGGCGGATCCGAAGAAACTCGCCGCCTACGGGCTCAACATCGACGACCTGCGTTCGCTGCTGGCCAACGTCAATGTCAGCCAGCCCAAGGGAAACTTCGACGGACCCGAACTCGATTACACCATCAACGGCAACGACCAGATCCGCGATCCCAAGGACTACCTGGCCACCGTGGTCTCATACCAGAACGGTGCACCGGTCTACCTGCGCGACATCGCCCGGGTAACCCAGTCCGCGCAGAACACCGAGCAGGGCGCCTGGTACGGCAAGACCCAGGCGATCGTGCTCAACGTACAGCGCCAGCCGGGGGCCAACGTGATCGCCACGGTCGACCAGATCAAGGCGAAGCTGCCCCAGCTCGAATCCACGCTGCCCGCCGGCATGAAGGTGGAAGTGGTCGCCGACAGCACGGGCGTGATCCGTTCGTCCGTGTCCGATGCGGCGTTCGAGCTCGGCCTGGCCATCGTGCTGGTGGTGCTGGTGATCTTCGTCTTCCTGCGCAACGTGCCCGCCACGATCATCCCGAGCATCTCGGTGCCGGTGTCGCTGATCGGCACACTCGCGGCGATGTACGAGCTGGGCTACTCCATCGACAACCTCTCGCTGATGGCCCTGATCATCGCGACCGGCTTCGTGGTGGACGACTCCATCGTGATGATCGAGAACATCGTGCGTTATCTCGAGGAGGGAATGGCGCCGCTCGAGGCGGCATTGGAAGGTGCCGGGCAGATCGGTTTCACCATCGTATCGCTGACCGTGTCGCTGATCGCCGTGCTGATCCCGCTGCTGTTCATGGGCGGCGTTATCGGCCGGTTGTTCAACGAGTTCGCGGTGACCCTCGCGGTTACCATCGTGATCTCGGGCATCGTCTCGCTGACCCTGGTGCCCATGCTCTGTGCGCGCATCCTGCGCGCGCAGGCGGATCGCCATCCCAGCCGCTTCGAACGGATCAGCGAGGGCTTGTTCGACAAGACGCTTGCCGCGTACGAGCGCGGCCTGCGCTTCGTCATGGCTCGCCAGACGCTGACGCTGATCGTGTTCCTCGCCACCGTCGCGCTGACCGTCATCCTCTATATCGTCATCCCCAAGGGATTGTTTCCGACCCAGGACGTCGGCGCCGTCGAAGGCATCAGCGTAGCCGACAATTCGGTGTCCTATGGCGCCATGGTGAAGCGGCAGGCCGAACTGGCCGACGCCATCCTGAAGGATCCGAACGTGACGGGACTGACCTCCTACGTCGGCATCGACGGCACCAACAAGACGCTCAACAACGGTCGTTTCCTGATTGGCCTGAAGGCCAAGGCCGATCGCTCGCTCAGCGCCTCGGAGATCGCGCGCAACCTGCAGAGCGAAACGGCCGACGTGCCGGGTATCCGCCTGTTCGTGCAGCCGGAGCAGGACCTGACACTGGACACCACGGTATCGCCCAACCAGTACCAGTTCGTGCTGCGCGGATCGTCGTTGCAGGAACTGGGCAAGTACGTTCCCGCGTTGCTCGAGCGCATGCGCAAGATCGATTCGATCACCGACGTCACCAGCGACCTCGACAACGACGGCCTGGCCGTGAACGTGGAGGTCAACCGGCAGCTCGCCGCGCGCTACGGCATCACCCCGGCGACGATCGACAATGCCCTCTACGACGCGCTGGGCCAGCGCATCGTATCGACTATCTTCGAACAGTCCGGGCAGTACCGCGTCATCCTCGTGGCCAAGCCGGAGAGCCTGCCGACCGTGGCCTCGCTCGGCGATATCTACCTGCCCAGCCAGACCGGCAGCAGCGGACAGGTGCCGCTGAAGGGCATCGCGGCTATCCAGATCGTGAAGTCGCCGCTGGTGATCAGTCACCTGGCCCAGTTCCCCGCCGTGACGGTGTCCTTCAACCTGACACCCGATGCTTCGCTGAGTTCGGCGGTCAAGGACATCACGGCGGCGGAGCAGGCGGTCCACCTGCCAGCCTCGGTCACCTCGTCGTTCCAGGGCGCCGCGCAGGCGTTCCAGGATTCGTTGTCCAGCGAGGTATACCTGCTGATCGCCGCGCTGGTCGCCGTCTACATCGTGCTGGGCGTGCTGTACGAGAGCTTCGTTCATCCGCTGACCATTCTCTCGACCCTGCCGTCGGCTGGTATCGGCGCGTTGCTGGCGCTGATGGTGGCCGGGCACGACCTCGACGTGATCGGCATCATCGGCATCGTCCTGCTGATCGGTATCGTGAAGAAGAACGCGATCATGATCGTCGACTTCGCCTTGGAGGCGGAGCGTGAACACGGCAAGCCGCCGGAGGAAGCGATCTTCGAAGCATCGTTGCTGCGTTTCCGCCCCATCCTGATGACGACACTGGCCGCGATGCTCGGCGCCTTGCCGATGCTGGTCGGCAACGGCACAGGTTCGGAGCTGCGCCGGCCGCTCGGCCTGGCGATCATCGGTGGCCTGGCGCTGAGCCAGCTGCTGACCCTGTTCACCACGCCGGTGATTTACCTGTTCTTCGACCGTCTCGCCCTGCGCATGCGGCCTAAGCCGGAACAGAAGCTGATCGGGCACGACGCGCCATGAGTATCCCTGGCCTGTTCATCCGGCGGCCGGTGGCGACCACCTTGTTGGCGGTGGCGATCCTGTTGTCCGGCGCGCTGGGGTATTTCAAGCTGCCGGTGGCGCCGCTGCCCAACGTCACCTTCCCGGTCATCGTGGTGCAGGCGAGCATGGCCGGCGCAAGTCCGGACATCATGGCCTCGACGGTGGCGGCGCCGCTGGAGCGACGGTTGGGCGCGATCGCCGATGTTTCCGAGCTGACGTCGAACAGCTCGGTCGGCTCGGCGCAGGTGGTGATCCAGTTCGGTCTCGGTCGCGACATCAACGGTGCCGCGCGCGACGTGCAGGCGGCGATCCAGGCGGCGCGTGCCGACCTGCCGAGCACGTTGCGCAACAACCCCACCTACCGGCAGTACAACCCTTCGGACGCACCGATCATGGTGCTGGCGCTGACCTCGGCCACCCTCACACGCGCGCAGCTCTACGATTCGGCGAACTCCATTCTCCAGCAGCAGCTGTCACAGGTGGATGGCGTAGGCCAGATCACCCTCGGTGGCAGCGCCTTGCCGTCGGTTCGCGTGGAGTTGCAGCCCGACCAGCTCAACAGCTACGGCATCGGCCTGGAGGATGTCCGCGCCGCGCTCGGTTCGGCCAATGCCAACAGCGCCAAGGGCCATATCGACCAGGGCGACCAGCGCTTCGAGGTCCTTTCCAACGACCAGATCAGCAAGGCCGCGCCGTATCGCGACATCGTGGTGGCGTATCGACAGGGCGCACCGGTGTTCCTTCGCGATGTCGCCCAGGTAAGCGATTCGGCGGAAAACCTGCGTAATGCCGGCCTCTACAATGGCAAGGACGCGGTCCTGGTCATCGTCTACCCGTTGCCGGGGAGCAATATCGTCAAGACGGTGGGACAGATCCGCCAGGTGTTGCCCAACGTCGAAGCCACCTTGCCGCACGACGTCCACGTGGGCATCGCGGTCGATCGCTCGCAGTCGGTGAACGCCGCGGTGGGCGATACCGAGCGAACGCTGTTCATCGCCGTGCTCCTGGTCATCGGCGTGGTCTTCATCTTCCTGCAATCGCCACGCGCCGTACTGGTCCCGGCGGTCGCCTTGCCGCTGTCCATCGTCGGCACGTTCGGGCCGATGTACCTGCTCGGCTACAGCCTCGACAACCTCTCGCTCATGGCCCTAACCATTGGCACCGGCTTCGTCGTGGATGACGCGGTGGTGGTGCTGGAAAATATCGTCCGCCACGTGGACGAAGGCATGGATGTGCATGAGGCCGCCCTTGTCGGCAGTGCCGAGGTCAGCTTCACGGTGATCTCGATGAGCCTTTCGCTGATCGCGGTGTTCCTGCCGATCCTGCTCATGCCGGGCATCGTCGGTCTGTTGTTCCATGAGTTCGCGGTGACCCTGTCGATCGCGATCCTGCTGTCGCTGGTGATTTCTCTCACGGTGACGCCGACGATGGCGGCCTTCGTGTTGCGTCGACGCGGCGCGGCGAAGACGCAGGGGCGGGTCGCCGCCTGGTCGGAGCGTCAGTTCGAGCGCTTCAAGCAGGGTTACGACCGCTCGCTCGCGACGGCACTGGACCACCGCCTGCTGGTGGCGCTCGTGCTCATCGGTCTGATCGTGCTCAATGTCTTCCTCATCCGTTTCGTGCCGTCGACCTTCTTCCCGGAGCAGGACAACGGCATTCTCCAGGGCCAGATCATCGCCGACCAGAGCATCTCCTTCCAGGCGATGGAGAAGAAGCTCGCCCAGTTGCAGGCGATCGTGCAGAAGGACCCCGCGGTGGCGTCGGTCGCGGGCTTCACCGGTGGCCGTGCGCTGAACACGGCGAATGTCTTCATCGAGCTGAAGCCGTTGGCGGAGCGCAAGATCTCCGCCGCCCAGGTGGTCGAGCGCCTGCGCCCGAAGCTCAACGCGGTCTCGGGGGCGCGGCTTCTACTCCAGGCGGCACAGGATCTTCGCATCGGTGGACGCCAGTCCGCCGCGGAGTACCAATACACCCTGACCAGCGACGATCCGGATACCTTGTTCGCCTGGGTACCCAAGCTGGTGGCGGCGCTCGGCAAGGAGCGCCTTTCCGACGTCAATTCCGATCTGCAACAACACGGCCTGCAGATCTTCGTCAACTTCGATCGCGCCACGGCCGCGCGCTACGGCTTCGCGCCGAACCAGATCGACACCGGCCTGTACGACGCCTTCGGTCAGCGAACGGTATCCACGGTCTACAACGAGCTCAACCAGTATTACGTCGTCATGGAAGTGGCGCCGGCGTACTGGCAATACCCGCAGATGCTCGAACGGATACGTTTCAGCACGGCGGCGGGCAACGCGAGCGGCACGCAGCAGACGCAGATGTCGGGTTCGCTGGTGAAGGGTGTCGCGGCGACCACGGTGACGACCACGGCGCAGGGTACCTCGACGACCAATGCGAAGAATGCCGATGCCGAAGCCAACCTGCTTACCAATGCCATTGCCAATGCCAAGGGCGGCGGCTCCAGCGGCAGTGCGGACAGTACCGCGGCGGAGACCCTGGTGCCGTTTCCGGCGATCGCCAGCTACGTCAGCAATCACACGGCTACCCAGGTGAGCCACCAGGATGGATTGGTCGCCGCGACCATCTCGTTCAACCTGCCGCCGGGCGGCTCGCTCAGCCAGGCGTCGGCGATCATCGGCCAGGTATCCCGGCAGATCGGACTGCCGGCTTCCGTCCACGGCAGCTTTGCCGGCGCGGCGCAGGTCTACGGGCAGTCGATGTCGACCATGCCCTTGCTGATCGTCGCGGCACTGGTGGCGGTGTACATCGTGCTCGGCATCCTCTACGAGAACACCGTGCATCCGTTGACGATCCTGTCCACGCTCCCGTCGGCGGGGATCGGCGCGACGCTCGCCTTACTCATCTTCGGCACGCCGTTCTCCGTGATCGCGATGATCGGCATCATCCTGCTGATCGGTATCGTGAAGAAGAACGCGATCATGATGATCGACGTGGCGATCCATCTGCAGCGCGATGAGGGTCTGGACGCGCGCGAAGCGATCCATAACGCGGCGGTGATCCGCCTGCGTCCCATCATGATGACCACGGCCGCCGCGGTGCTCGGCGCCGTGCCGCTGGCGATCGGCATCGGGCAGGGCGCTTCGCTGCGCCAGCCGCTCGGCATCACCGTCATGGGTGGCCTGATCCTCAGCCAGATCGTCACGCTCTACACCACGCCGGTGATCTATCTCTACCTGGACGGCTTCCGTGCCAGGCTGGCAGCGTGGAACGCCCGCCTGCCATGGAACCATGTCGACGCGAGTACATCCCTATGAAGACTTCCCGTACCTTCCTCGTCGCTTCGGTTGCGTGGTTGCTGCATGGCTGCATGGTCGGTCCCGATTACAAGAAGCCCGATGTCGCCATGCCTGTCGCCTATAAGGAACTGCCGGGCTGGCATCCGGCCGAGCCGGCCGATGCCGCGCCCAAGGGCGACTGGTGGTCGGTGTTCCACGATCCCCTGCTAGACCAGCTGGAGCCCATGGTGACGGTAAGCAACCAGACCGTGCGCCAGAGCTACGCGAACTACCAGGAGGCCCTGGCCGAGGTGCAGGTCGCGCGTAGCGCGCTGTTCCCGACCATCGGCATCACCGGTTCCGCGACCAAGCAGCGCAGTGCGAGCAACGGCTCGGGCAACAGTGTCTCGGTGAATCCCGGTATCCGCACGGCCGGGTCGCTCGAAGGGAACGTGAGTTGGGCCCCGGATTTCTGGGGCAAGACGCGCCGTACGGTCGAGCAGAACAAGGCAACCGCCGAAGCCGGTGCCGCGACGCTGGCCAACGCGACGCTGACCGAGCAGGTGGCGCTGGCCACGGCGGTGATCGACCTGCGGGTCACCGATGCCAATATCGACCTGCTCACCCATACGGTGGATGCATACAAGGAATTCCTGCGCGTGGTCGCCAACCAGGGGAACGCGGGCATCACGCCACCCTCCGACGTCATCGCGGCGCGCACCCAGCTGGAGAATGCGCAGTCGAACCTGATCGCGCTGGGCGTGTCGCGTGCGCGGTACGCGCATGCGATCGCCGTGCTGGTCGGCAAGAATCCCGAGGACCTCGACATTCCGCACAGCACCGCACTGCCGACCTTGCCCTCGCTTCCGGTCGGCATGCCGTCGACGCTGTTACAGCGCCGGCCGGACATCGCCGTCGCCGAGCGCGAGATGGCCGCGCAGAATGCCGCCATCGGTGTCGCCGTGGCCGCGTACTACCCGGACATCACCCTCTCGGGTGCGGATGGGTTTTCGCAATCGCCGCTGGCCGGTTTGCTGCACGTGGCCAACCACGTCTGGTCGTTGGGCGCGGATGTGAGCGAGACGATCTTCGATGCCGGCGCCCGGCACGGCCAGGTCGCCGCGGCGCGTGCGTCCTACGAGTCGGCGGTGGCCAACTACCGGGGTACGGTGCTGACCGCCTTGCAGAACGTCGAGGACGATCTGGCCGGCATTCGAATCCTTGCCCGGCAGGCCGAGGTGCTCGATACCGCGGTAAGCGATGCTACGCGGGGCTCGGAGATCGCCTTCAACGAATACAAGGCAGGCACGGTCGACTACACCACCGCGATCACGGCGCAGACCACGCTGTACGGCACCCAGCAGAACGCGCTCGACGTCCGCGAGCAGCGACTGCTCGACGCGGTGTCGCTGATCGGCGATACGGGCGGCCCGGTCGCGAACACCGGGCCTTCCGAACCCAGGTAGGATCGCCGGATTGACTTGCCAACCGCTGCGCGGTCGGGCAGGTTAGGCCGGTCCGCCTGCCGTCCTTCGTGGAGCACGCATGAGCACACCGACCGCGTTTGCGCGAGAGGAATGGTTCCTGGTCGTCACCGTGCCGACCTGCCTGGTGTTCCTGCGCATGCACGATTCGCTCCTGGCCGGTCTCGAATCGCGGGCCTGGCTCGTTCTGATGTTCGTCTGGCTGTTCGTGGTGATTCTCGGCTCCGCGCTCGCCGTGCTGCGGCATGCCGAGGGGCTGGCCCGCCACCTGGGCGAACCCATCGGCACCCTGGTGCTGACCATCGCGGTGACGTCCATCGAGATCATGAGCATCTCGGCGGTGATGCTGCATGGCGAGAACAATCCCACCCTGGCCCGCGACACGCTGTTCTCGGTCGCCATGATCGTGCTCAACGGCATGGTCGGGCTGTCGCTGCTATGGGGCGGGTGGAAGCACCGCGAGCAGGCCTACAACCTGCAGGGCGCGAACGCATATCTCGGCCTGATCATCCCCTTGGGCGTGCTGGGCCTGGTGTTGCCGCGGTTCACCAACGTCGCCGATGGTGCGCCGCTACCTTTCGCACACCAGATGTTCATCGTGGTCGCGATACTCACCTTGTACGCGACCTTCATCGGCCTGCAGACGAAGCGCATGAAGGGGTACTTCGCCACGGATGCATCCGCGACGGTCGACAGCGATGCGGCGATAGCGACGACATACGGCCCGGTGGCATCCGCCGTACTGCTCGTCGCCTACATGATTCCCGTGGTCTTCCTCGTCGACCAGCTCGCCATCCCCGTCGACTACGTCGTGGAGACGCTCCACGCGCCCGCCGCACTGGGCGGTCTGGCCATGGCTATGCTGGTCGCCCTGCCCGAAGGTATGGGCGCGATCCGCGCGGCAAGCCGCAACGACCTGCAGCGCGCGGTCAACATCTTCCTCGGCTCGGTGCTCTCCACCATCGGCCTGACCATTCCGGCGATCCTGCTGATCGGCCAGCTGACGCATCACCCGGTGATCCTGGGGCTGGAGCGCACGGACCTGGTCCTGTTCGTCCTGACCCTGATGCTCTCGCTGCTCACGTTCTCGAGCGCCAGGACGCACCTGCTGCAAGGCGCGGTGCACCTGACGATCTTCGTGTGCTTCGTCTATTTCCTGTTTTCTCCCTGAACCTGCCTCGAGGAACGACACGTGAAAAAACTCATCAACGATCCGCTCCAGGTCGTGAGCGAAATGATCGAGGGCCTCGTTCTGGCCGACGACCGCCTCACCCGCATCGCCGGTGAAAATGTCGTTCTTCGCGCCGACTACGCGCAGCATGCCGGGTCGGGCAAGGTGGCCCTCGTTTCGGGCGGGGGCGCGGGGCACGAACCGGCCCACGCCGGTTATATCGGGCAGGGCATGCTTACCGCCGCCGTGGTGGGCGAAGTCTTTACCTCGCCCAGCGTGGACGCCGTGCTCGCTGCCATCCTCGCCGTGGCCGGGCCGGGCGGCGTCCTGCTCATCGTGAAGAATTACACCGGCGACCGACTCAACTTCGGTCTCGCCGCGGAGCTCGCGCGCGCCGCCGGCGTGACCGTCGACCTGGTCGTCGTCGCCGACGACGTCGCGCTGGATACCGGCGATGGCGCGGTAGGTGCCCGCGGCATCGCCGGCACCGTCCTCGTGCACAAGGTCGCCGGTGCCGCGGCGGAAGCCGGTCTCTCGCTGGCCGAGGTCAAGAGGGAAGCGCAGGCTGCCATCGACGCCGTCTTCAGCATGGGTCTGGGCCTGGGCGCGTGTATCGTGCCGGCCGCCGGGACGCCGGGTTTCGACTTGTCCGAGACGGAGGTGGAGTACGGCCTCGGTATCCATGGCGAGCGTGGTGCGAAGCGCGGTCCGATCGCCGCTGCCGACACGATGCTCGATACCTTGCTCGATCGTCTGCTCGAGCGCGGCGGCCTGCGCGCGAACGAGCGTGTCGCGCTGCTGGTGAACAACCTCGGCGGCACGGCCGTGCAGGAGCTGGGAATCGTCGCCCGCCACGCGCTCCAGCGACTGGCCAGTGCGAATATCGAGGTCGCGATGGTCCAGGTCGGTACCTTCCTGACCGCACTGGAGATGCCTGGCTGCTCGCTCAGCCTGATGCGCCTGGACGAGCAGCGCCGTGAGCGCCTGCTCGCGCCGGCGACGGCGGGTGCTTGGAGCGCGCCGACACACCCTGTCACCCAGGCACCCAGTGTCGCGGCGCGTACCGCGACACAGGCGGCGTTGCCGGCGGGGCCGGCATGGAAGACGCCGGGAGACCCGGAAGGCTTCGTCGCCGCCCTCCGTGCGATCACCGCCGCCTTGCAGGAGGCGGAGCATGAACTGACCGAGCTGGATTCGGTGGTCGGTGACGGCGATATCGGCCTGAGCCTGGCGCGCGGGTCGCGGGCCGTCGAGGCGGCGCTGCCGACTCTCGACAACGCGCACCCTGCGGCCGCGTTGCAGGCCATCGCCTCGATCCTGCGTCGTGAACTGGGTGGTACGTCCGGTCCGTTGTACGCGGCGTTCGTCGTGCGCGGGGCGAGCCAGCTTGCCGAGGGCGACGAGGTCGATTCCGCGGCCGCCTGGGCGGCGGCCTTCCGTGCCGCGGTGGAAGGCGTGCAGACGCTGGGCGGCGGCAAGGCCGGCGACCGGACCATGCTCGACGCGCTGATTCCCGCCGCCGATGCGATCGACGCCGCGATCGGGCGTGGCGAGGCCAACCCCGCGATCCTGCAAGCCGCGATCGCGGCGGCGCAGGCCGGTGTCGAGGCAACGAAACGGATGCGTCCGCGCCTGGGCCGTTCGTCCTATCTCGGCGAGCGTGCGCTGGGCCACGCGGACCCCGGTGCCTTCGCGGTGGCGCTGTGGCTTGGAGCGATCGGCTCGGCACAGGGAGCAACCACGCCATGACGTCGCAACCGGTTATCGTCCAGCCCACCGGGCAAGGGGAATTCCAGGTGCGGGTGAGCGCGCAGGGCCCCTCGTTCTTCGTCGATGAACCCATCGCCATGGGCGGCCTCGCCACGGGGCCGACGCCTTACGATCTGCTCAGTGCAGCCCTCGGCGCCTGCACGGCGATGACGCTGGGCTTGTATGCGCGACGAAAGGGACTGTCGCTGACCGACGTGCAGGTCTCGGTGACACATCGGCGCGATGCGATCACCGGTCGCGATACCTTCGAGCGGGCGCTTTATATCGAGGGTTCGCTGGACGACGCACAGGCCGCACGCCTGCTCGCGATGGCGGACCGCTGCCCCGTCGGCAAGACGCTCAGCGTCGGTGCGGACATCGTCACCCACCTGGCACCCAAGACCGAGCCCGTGCTGCCGAACCGCCCCTGCGACCAGACGCATCCGGGTGCGATGGTCCAGGCTTGCGAGGACATGGACGCCTGACGCCGACTCATTTACCGCCTTCCTTGATCAGGCGGGTCAGCAGGTCGATCTGGGCCTGCTGCTGGGTGAGCAGCTGCATGACCTGCTCGTTACGCAGCGAATCGAGCTTTTCGTGCAAGGCGAGGATCTCGACCTCGGCCTTGAGGTTGACCTCGTAATCGTAGGCGGCCATCTCGCGATCCTTCGACGACTGGCGGTTCTGGCTCATCATGATCACCGGTGCCTGGAAGGCTGCCAGCATCGAGAGCATCAGGTTGAGGAAGATGTACGGGTAGGGATCGACGGCCGAGCGGCCCAACAGCAGGCTGTTCAGCACCACCCACGCCACGAGGATGGCGACGAACACGATGATGAAGGTCCACGAGCCGCCGAAGGCCGCGACCTTGTCCGCCAGGCGCTGGCCGAACGTGGTCTTGGCGTCGATCCGCTCGTTGATATCTTCGGTGACCGTCGCGCGCCGGGTCGCCCGCTCGAGAACGCGCCGGGCGGTCTGGTTGAGCTTCGCGCCTTCCGTGCCGAACCAGCGTGCGGACGAGGTCAGGTAGTCGAAGGGCGGCAGGTGGCTCATGGGCTTGCTCCAGATGGTGGGGATGTCACTGCATTTGGTGGAAATTACCCTGCTGTCGCGCCGATGTCTTGTCTGTTGGCTCCAGCTCGGACGAGAATGCTCGCTTTACGTCCTTCCGTGGAAAGGAGCCTTCGTGGCTACCGTCGTTGCGCAACCCGTCGTCGCCACGCTCACGCGCTCGGCCATCTTTCTCGTGCTCAAGGTCAATCCGGGCAGGCAGGCCGAAGAGGCGGTGCGTTCGTTCTGTGGCGACCTTGCCGGCCTGCTTCGCGCCGTGGGCTTTCGCGACCTCGACGGCCGGCTCACGTGCGTGATGGGCTTCGGCTCGGAGGTGTGGGATCGTCTGTTCGGCGGTCCGCGGCCCGCCGAGCTGCATACGTTCAGGGAAATCGTCGGCGTCCATCGGGCGGTGTCCACGCCCGGCGACATCCTGCTGCATATCCGCGCCAACCGCGAGGATCTCTGTTTCGAGCTGGCCACGCAGGTCATGTCGCGTCTTGGCGATGCGGTGACCGCGCTCGACGAGGTACACGGCTTCAAGTACTTCGACGACCGCGACCTGATCGGTTTCGTCGACGGTACGGAGAACCCGCAGGATGCCGATGCCATCGAGGCCGCGGTCATCGGCGAGGAAGATGCGGCGTTCGTCGGTGGCAGCTATGTCATCGTGCAGAAGTACCTGCACGACCTCAAGGCCTGGAATGCCGTGCCGGTGGAAACGCAGGAACGCATTGTCGGCCGGCACAAGCAGACCAACATCGAGCTTGACGACGCGGCCAAGCCCTCCTACGCGCACAACGTGCTCACCTCCATCGTCGAGAACGGTGTGGAGCTGGACATCGTGCGTGACAACATGCCGTTCGGCGAAGTGGGGAAGGGCGAGTTCGGCACCTATTTCATCGGCTACGCGCGTTCGCCGTCGCGCACGGAGCAGATGCTCGACAACATGTTCATCGGCAAGCCACCAGGCAACTACGATCGCCTGCTCGACTTCAGCACGGCCGTCACCGGCAGTCTCTTCTTCGTACCGTCGGCGACGTTCCTCGACGATATTCCGGACGGTCCCTCGCCGCGGACGGCCAGCCAGGACGATGCGAACGACCAAGACGACACCCCTCGCGCATCGGATGGTTCACTCGGTATCGGTTCGCTAAAAATGGAGAACACCCATGAATAACCTGTTTCGCGAACTCGCGCCGATCGGTGGTGGCGCCTGGGAGCAGATCGAAGACGAGGCCAGGCGCACGCTGAAGGAATACATGGCGGCGCGTCGCATCGTCGACGTGGTCGGACCCAAGGGCTACGACTATCCCGGTGTGGGCACGGGTCATACCCGTTCGATCGAAACGCCCGAGAGTGGTGTCCAGGTGCGTCAGCGGCAGGTCGCCGCGATGGTGGAACTGCGCGTTCCCTTCGTGCTTTCACGGGAGGATATCGACGACGTAGCCCGCGGCTCCAACGATCCGGACTTGCAGCCGCTGAAGGATGCCGCGAGGAAGCTCGCTTTTTCGGAAGATCGCGCCGTATTCGACGGCTATGCCGCCGGCGGCATCGCCGGTATCCGCAACACCACGAGCAACCGGGCGATCGCGCTGCCCGCCGACCTCACGGCGTATCCGGTGGCGGTGGCGCAGGCCTTGAACGAGCTCCGGCTCGCCGGCGTGAACGGACCTTACAAGCTGGCTATCGGCGCCAAGGCCTACGCGGACCTCAACGGGGCGACCGACGAGGGCTACCCGGTGTTCCGCGAGCTACAAGCCATGCTCGATGGCGGCATCGTCTGGGCCCCGGCGATCGAGGGTGGCGTGCTGACCACGTCTCGCGGCGGCGACTTCGAACTGCACCTGGGCCAGGACGTCTCCATCGGCTACGACTCGCACGACGCCGCGGAAGTACGCCTGTACTTGCAGGAGACCTTTACCTTCCTGTCGCTGACGACCGAGGCCTCGGTGAACCTCACCGCTTAGGCCCCGTCGGCGAGATCGTCACGTTCAAACCATCGGGGACGGGTTCAATACCGTCCCCGACGTCATCGGAGAGGCTGCTAAGCGCGTCGCGAGCGCTTAGACGGTTCCTGACGCCCAGATCCTGGCAAGCAGACCTGTTCTCCAACGGAGGGGTATTGTCATGGCGTCACATTTCATGCGGTCCACGCGTTTGCAGTTCCTCACGGCGGCTGCCATCGCCGGAACCCTTTGCTCCATCCTGCCGACACCCAGCCACGCCGCCGGCGTCTCCCCCGTGCAAGCGGCATCGACGGCGGAGGACACGTCGATCCGTTCTTTCCCGAAGATCCATTTTTCCGACGAGGCCCTCCAGGACCTGCATCGGCGGATTGCGGCCACCAGCTGGCCGAGTCCGGAACTGGTGCCGGATGCGACGCAAGGCGTGCAGATCGCGACGCTGCGCAAACTGGCCGATTACTGGCAATCCGGATACGACTGGCGAAAGGTCGAGGACCGGCTGAACGCGCTTCCGCAGTTCGTCACCACCATCGACGGTGTCGATATCCACTTCATCCACGTCAAGTCGAAGAACAAGAACGCCTTGCCGATCATCATCACCCACGGCTGGCCGGGCTCGATTATCGAGCAGATGAAAGTCATCGATCCGTTGGCCAACCCGACGGCCCACGGCGGCAAGGCATCGGATGCCTTCGATGTGGTGGTTCCATCCCTGCCGGGTTATGGCTTCTCCGGTAAGCCGACCGTTGTCGGCTGGGATCCACAGCACATCGCACGCGCCTGGACCACGCTGATGAAACGCCTGGGCTATAAGCACTTCGTCGCCCAGGGCGGTGACTGGGGCGATGCCGTGACCGAGCAGATGGGCGTGCAGGCGCCACCGGAGCTGCTCGCTATCCACACCAATATGCCGGCGACGGTGCCGGACGATATCGCCAAGGACCTCGCGGCAGGCGCGCCCGCCCCGGCGGGTCTGGCACCCGACGAAAAGAACGCCTACGAGATGCTCGACTTCTTCTACAAGCACGGTCTTGGCTACGCGCAGGAAATGACCAATCGTCCGCAGACACTCTACGGCCTGGAGGATTCGCCGGTCGGCCTTGCCGCCTGGATGCTCGACCACGATGCCCGCAGCTACGCCATGATCGTCCGCGTCTTCGACGGCAAGCCCGAAGGACTGTCGCGCGACGATGTCCTGGACAACATCACGCTGTATTGGTTGACGCATACGGCCGTCTCCTCGGCACGGCTGTACTGGGAGAACAAACTGGCCTTCTTCGAGCCGAAACACGTCGCTATTCCGGTGGCGGTCAGCGTCTTCCCCGACGAGATATATGCGGCACCCAAGAGCTGGGCGGTGAAGGCTTTCCCGAAGCTCATCCACTTCAACACGCTGCCGAAGGGCGGCCACTTCGCCGCCTGGGAGCAGCCGGACGAGTACGTCTCCGAAATCAGGACGTCGTTCAAGTCCGTGCGTCCGAAGTAACCGCGCATCCAAAGTAACGCGCATCCAACGAATCGGCTCCCGCGCTGTCCGCAGGAGCCGATCCATCGGCGATGCCCCATGTATGACCCGCTTCAGCGGCGATGCCCCATGTAGGAGCCGATTCATCGGCGATGCCCCATGTAGGAGCCGCTTCAGCGGCAATGCCCCATGTAGGAGCCGCTTCATCGGCGCTGCTCCATGTGGGAGCCGATTCATCGGCGATGCTCCAACCGGCGCAAGCAAGCCTCCCACTCTCCCGAGCATCCCCCGCGCCTTCCACGCACCCAGCCCCATCACCGATCACCGTGGTAGCGGCCCTCGAGAAATTATCGCCAGCGACATACGGCTGCGCCTTCAACACGTGGTCGAAGTAGCGCGTGCCTGCCTCGGCCTTCTCGCGGTGCATCGTCCCCCAACGGTGTCGGATGGTGGCCTTCTCAACCGGCGCGACGCCGGTGAGCGATACGCTTTTCCGCCACGTCCTTGCGATTTAGTGCCGTGACACGCGTCGCATAAAAGCAAGTGAATTGCCGTATTTGCATGGTGTTTGCCGAATTCGCGTGTGTGAAGTTCGCAAGAACTTGCTGCTTGCAAAGCCGTCGCTCTTCTTCGAAGAATAAGAACGTCAGGGGAGCAGCGGCGCAGTCCTGAAGCGCGCCGATTCGTGAAGGGATTCAGGGGTGGCACTGCCAACAAAGCGACATGATTCCGGCGGAACATGGTTCTCGCGGCAACCGTCATTCCTATCAAGTCATCGTTTCCATGTAGTGATGCGCCAATCGCATGCCATCGCGATTGCGGCTTTCGTTTGCAGAGGAGTACGCATGTCTACCAGTGTGAGTCCGTCAGAAGCGACGTACGAAGTGGTCGTCAACCAGGAAGGGCAGTATTCGATCTGGCCGGCACCCAAGGCGTTGCCCGAAGGCTGGACGAAAGCAGGCAAACAGGGTCCGAAGGACGCCTGTCTCGCCTTCATCAGCGAGGTCTGGACCGACATGCGTCCGCTGTCACTTCGCCGCCAGATGGAGTCCATGCCGCCACATTAGTGGCGACGCGGTAGCAGGTTGTCCGCACGCCCCCGGGGGGAGTGGATGCGCGGTATGCCATGACGTCCGGTTCGCGTCGCGAACTGGAGGCGGACTCACGGCCCGGTACGGATACGTTTGTGAAGACCATCCTTCTTTTTGCGGGACAGGGATCCCATCACTTCCAGATGGGGCGGGAGTTGTTCGAGCGCGATCCCGTGTTTCGTTCCACCGTGCTTCACCTGGATAGCCTGCTGCAAAAGCATGGCGGCGAGTCGGTGGTCGGCGTCGTTTTCGCCGATGGCAACGTTCGCGAGTTGGCGTTCGACCGCCTTCTGCACAGCCATTGCGCCATCTTCATGGTGGAGTACGCGCTGGCGATGTCGCTGATCGCGCGAGGCGTGCGGGTCGACCTCGTGTTGGGCGCGAGCCTTGGCGCTTTCGCCGCCGCCGCGGTGGCGGGCTGTGTCGACCCCGAGACGGCCTTGTCGGCCGTTGTCGCGCAGGCGCTGGCGGTCGAGGCCCACGGCGAGGCCGGCGGCATGATCGCGGTGATGGGTGAGCCGGAAAACTACCTCACGCCCGAGTTGCTCGCCTTGTGCGAGGTGGGAGCGCGCAACTTCGCCACGCATGCGGTCCTCTCTGCGCCCGAAGCGAACCTCGTTGCCGTCGAGGACCATCTGCGTCGGCAGGGCCTGGCATGCCATCGCCTTCCGGTCAGGTATGCCTTCCACTCGCGCTGGATAGACGGCGCCAGGGAACCGTTCGCGCGATTCCTTCGCGGCATGCCGCTTCGACGAGGCGCGCTTCCTGTGGCTTGCTGTGCCACTGGCACGGTCTCCGACGCTCTGCCGGAAGATCACTTCTGGTCGGCTGTTCGTGATCCGGTTCTCCTTCTCAAGACGCTCGAACTGCTCGAATCGCAGGGCAGCTATCGCTATATCGATGTAAGCCCGGCCGGAACGATGGGGACGTTCCTGAAGTACGCCTTGCCGGCAGAGTCGACCTCCCGGATTCACCACGTCATGTCGCCTTTCGGAGGCGACATGGTTCGTTTGGCCGCGCTGGAGCCACGCAAGATGAAGGCAGTCATTTTTCCCGGACAGGGTTCGCAGTTCAGGGGTATGGGCAAGGATCTCTTTCCGCTGTTCCCGGAAGAAGTCGGGCAGGCATCCGAGATCCTCGGTTATTCGATCGAAGACCTCTGCGTCAACGACCGCCAGGGGCTTCTTTCGCAGACCCAGTACACCCAGCCGGCGTTGTTCGTGGTCAATGCGCTGCATCATTATCGGCAGCGCGCGCAGCAGCCCGATATGGCACCGGACTTCTTCGCCGGACACAGCCTTGGCGAGTACAACGCCTTGCTCGCCGCCGGAGTGTTCTCGTTCGAGACCGGCGTGCGCCTGGTGAAGAAGCGCGGCGAGCTGATGGGCAAGGCCAGCGGCGGCGGCATGGCGGCGGTGCTCGGTGTGCCGGCCAGCGAGGTCAGGGCCATGCTCGACGAGCACGGCCTGACGAAGATCGACATCGCCAACTTCAACACGCCGACCCAGACCGTGATCGCCGGCGACAAGGAAGCGCTCGCTGCCGCCACGGACCTGTTCGCCCGGATGGACGTGCGCTGCGTCACCTTGAACGTGAGCGCACCGTTCCATTCGCGGCACATGCAGGCTGCCCATGCGGAGTTCGCGGCGTTTCTCGACCAGTTCTCGTTCGCCGCTCCCGAAGTGACCGTCATCGCTAACGCGACCGCGCGACCCTACGACGGCTCACGCGTTGCCGAGACGCTCGCCAGGCAGATAGCCACGCCGGTGCAGTGGGTGGACTCGATTCGCTATGTGATGGGGAAAGGCGATATCGAGTTTCATGAAGTGGGCGCCAGTGTCCTGTCGAAAATGGTCTCCGAAATACGCCGCACCGAAGCGCCGATCGTGGAGGACGCGCCGTCGACGCGACCGTTGGATGGCATGGCGCGCTCGGAGTCTTCCATCGAGCCAGCGGTCGGCCCGGCTCCGAAGGAGGCATCGACGGCGATCCCCGCGACGTCGCTCGGCAGCCCTGTATTCCAGCGCCGCTTCGGACTCAAGTACGCCTATATGGCGGGCGCGATGTACCGCGGCGTCGCTTCGGCCGATCTCGTCATCCGCATGGGCAAGGCCGGACTGCTGAGCTTCTTCGGCGCCGGTGGCCTTTCGCCGGCGAAGATCGAGACGAACCTCGTCCGCATCCAGGCCGAGCTCGCGGCGGGGCAACCCTACGGTATGAACCTGTTGGCGAACTACGAATACCCGGCCAGGGAGGAGGCAGTGGTCGATCTCTACCTCCGCCATGGGGTGAAGAACGTCGAAGCCGCGGCCTTCATGCAGATGACGCCCGCCCTGGTCAGGTTCCGCTTGCAGGGCTTGCGCATGAACGAGCGCAACGAACTGGTCTGCGACCACCGGATCGTGGCGAAGGTGTCGCGACCGGAGGTCGCCACCGCTTTCATGAGCCCGGCGCCGCGCGCCATCGTCGAGAGTCTTCTGGAACGGCGTCAGATCACGCCACAGCAAGCGGAGTGGTCGCAGCGCGTTCCGGTCAGCGACGACATCTGCGTGGAAGCGGATTCGGGCGGACATACCGACGGCGGTATCGCCGCCGTCATGCTGCCGCCGATGCTGCGCCTGCGTGACGAGATGCAGCGTCGGCACCGCTATGCGGAGCCGATATGCATGGGCCTGGCAGGTGGCATCGGCGGTCCCGAGGCTGCGTCGGCGGCTTTCCTGCTCGGCGCCGATTTTATCGTCACCGGTTCGATCAACCAGTGCACGGTGGAAGCCGGCATGAGCGCCGATGGCAAGTCGATGCTCCAGGAGATGGATATCCAGGACACCGAGTACGCGCCGGCAGGCGACATGTTCGAGATGGGCGCTCAGGTGCAGGTGCTGAAGAAGTCGGTGTTCTTCCCGGCGCGTGCGAACAAGCTGCTTTCGCTCTATCGCCATCATGAGAGCCTGGACGATATCCCGGCCCGGACGCGGCAGCAGCTGGAGGGTACGTTTTTCAAGAAGACGTTCGATGAGATCTGGCACGAGACGGCGGGGTACTTGCGCTCGGCACAGATGGAGCACGAGGTGGCCAAGGCCGAGGCGAACCCGAAACACAAGATGGCCCTGGTGTTTCGTTGGTACTTCACGCACTGCACGCGCGTCGCCATGGAGGGCGCCGGAACCGATCGGGTGAACTACCAGATCCACACGGGGCCTGCTCTCGGCTCGTTCAACCAGTGGGTCAAGGGCACGGAGCTCGAACCGTGGACCAACCGGCACGTCGACGACATCGCACTGAAAATCATGGAAGCCGCGGCGGATCACCTCACGCGGTCGTACGCCCGCTTTCATCGCCATTGATGCCACTCGAAGCACGCATACAGGAAAGGCTCGCTCATGAAAGATATCGCCATCATCGGCATGTCATGCCGCTTTCCGGGTGCGGAGAACTATGCGCGCTTTTGGGAAAACCTCAGTAGCGGGTTGTCCAGTGTCGGCGAGGTTCCGGAGGGCCGCTGGGATCGCGACGCGTTCTATTCCCGTGACGTGCGGGAAAAGAACAAGACGATCAGCAAGTGGGGCGGTTTCGTCGATGGGGTGGAGTACTTCGACGCCGACTTCTTCGGCGTATCGGCCCGCGAAGCCGAAGTGATGGATCCGCAGCAGCGGATCATGCTGGAGCAGGCGTGGAACTGCTTCGAAGATGCCGGATACGACCCGGCGGTGTTCAGTGGAAGCAATACCGGCGTCTATATCGGGGTGTTCAATTTCGACTACAGGGACCATCTCGGTCGCGAGCTTGAGGCGATCGAGGGGCATGTATCGACAGGTACCCACACGGCGCTCATTCCGAACCGGATCTCGCACTTCCTCAACCTGCACGGCCCCAGCCTGCCGATCGATACCGCCTGCTCGAGTTCGCTCGTCGCCCTGCACAAGGCCGCGCATGCGATCCGCCGCGGCGAATGCGACCACGCGTTGGTCGGCGGGGTGAGCGTGCTATGCAGCCCCACGCATTTCATCTCCTTCTCCAAGACCGGCATGCTCTCGCCGGACGGCAGCTGCAAGAGCTTCGACGAACGGGCCAATGGATACGTGCGCGGCGAGGGCGCGGCGATGTTGCTGCTCAAGCCGCTGGACAAGGCCATCGGCGATAACGACCGAATCGTCGCCGTCGTGCGCGGTACGGCGATGAACCATGGCGGCCACGCACGAACGGTGACCTATCCCGGTTCGCTCGCGCAGTCCAACGTGGTTGCCGAGGCGTTGCGGCAAGCCCGGGTTCCCGTCGCGACGGTCGGCTACGTGGAAGCCCATGGCACGGGCACGCCGAAGGGCGATCCGATCGAAGTCGAAGGACTCAAGCTGGCCTTCGCGCGGGTGGCCGAGGAACGCGGCGAAGTGCTTGCCGAACATGCCTGCGGTATCGGCAGCGTCAAGACCAATATCGGTCACCTGGAATCGGTCGCCGGGCTGGCGGGCCTGATCAAGACGGTGCTGTGCATGAAGCACCGCATGTTTCCGCCGCTGGTGCATTACCAGAAGCTCAATCCACGCATATCGTTCGACGACAGCCCGTTCTTCATCGTCGACACGGCGCAGCCCTGGCCTGCGTTGCCGGGCGAGGAAGGCGATTTGCCGCGCCGTGCCGGCATCAGTTCCTTCGGTTTCGGTGGGGTGAATTCCCACGTGGTGGTCGAAGAGCATGTCGAGCCGCCGCGCGTGGACGTGGACGCATCGATCGGCCCCGAGCTCATCGTCCTCTCCGCGCGCACGATGCCGGTGCTTCGCGAGCGGGCGCGGCAGTTGCTCGCGGCGATGTCGACGCCGGACCTTCGTGCCTGTGCGCTCGGCGACCTGGCCTATACGTTGCAAGTGGGTCGCCAGGGTATGGCGGTACGCCTGGCCATGGTCGTCGACTCGTTCGATGCACTGCGATCGGCGTTGGAAGGATGGGTCGCCGGTGCCTCCCAGCCGGAGATCGTGTTCACCGGTGAGGTGGGCCTCGACCGCGTCGACGCCGCCGCCTCGGAGCTTGCAGGAGACGACCTCGTGGCCGTCGCCCGGCGTTGGGTCGTCGGCCATGGCGTCGACTGGGCCGCACACTACGACGCAGGCGCACGCCGTCGCCTTGCCTTGCCGACCTATCCCTTCGTCAGGGAGCGGCACTGGGTGGAAAGGAAGGTGGGCGAGCGGACGACCACGCAGGCTGCGATTCATCCCCTCGTTCACCGCAATACCTCGACCGCCTCGGGTCTGCGCTTCAGCAGCCGGTTCACCGGCGCCGAATGCTTCCTTGGCGACCATGTCGTCCATGGCCAGGCGACCTTGCCGGCCGCCGCCCAACTCGAAATGGCCCGTTGCGCGATGGCCCATGCCGTCGTGGATGCGGACTACCGGCTGAAGGACGTCCTTTGGCTTCGTCCCGTTACGGTAGGCGTCGAACCGAAGGACCTGCATATCGCGCTGTTCCCCGAGAACGATGGCGCCTTCAGCTTCGAGCTCTACGACGAGACCGACGGCGACGACGCGGTCGTCTACGGCGAAGGTTCGTTCGCCGCGGTCGGAAGCCGCGTGCCCGTGAAGCCACATGACCTGGTGGAGCTGCGTCGGCGATGCGTCCGTTCGCACAGGGCGCACGACGCTTGCTATACGCTCTTCGATCGTATCGGTCTTGCCTACGGTCCCGGACACCGCGGCCTGGCCGACCTGTTCGTCGGCGAGGATGTAGCCGTGGCGCGCCTGACGCTTCCCGCGTCGGTCATGTCGTCGAGTGCCGAGTACGTGCTCCATCCCAGTATCGTCGATGCCGCCCTGCAAGCGACGATCGCCTTCGAGGCCGACACGACGGACGCCTGGAACGACCCGGTCGCCGTGTTGCCATTCGCGCTGGGGTCGCTGGACGTGCTGGCCCCGGTCACCGGCGATACATGGGCCGTGATCCGTCGTCGTGCTCGGCACGTGTTCGATATCGACCTGTGCGACGAGGCGGGAACGGTCTGCGCGCAACTCGGCGACTTCGTCGTCCGCGCCAGCGCCGTGGCTTCCGTCGACGAGCCGGCGAGGAAGGCCTTGCTGCGATCCGAATGGGTTCCGCAACCCGTCGCCGGTGGGGATGCGACGCTTCACGCGAGCCACTTGGTCATGCTTTGTGACAGCGCAAGGGCTTTCCGCCCGGATGCGTCCGAGGTGCTGTCGGCGCTTCCCGGTGCGAACTGCGTCGTCGTCGAACCTAGCGAGTCCCTCGCGAACGTCTATGAGTCTGCAGCGAACATCTTGCTCGCGCATCTGCAATCCGTAGGCGGCCGGCCGGGTTCGCACCTGGTCCAGATCGTCGTCCCCGCGAGCGGGCCGCTCAGCCCGATGGCGGGCCTCGCCGGCATGTTGCGCACGGCGCGCCGGGAGAACCCCGACTTGCTTGGCCAGATCGTCCACGTGGACGAAGGACAGGATGTCCTGCAGGCGCTGCGCGAGAACCGCGATAGCCCGGTCACCGAGATCGCCTACCGAGACGGTGTGCGTGAGGTTGGCATCTGGACCGAATGGCAGCCACCGACCGATTCGCCATCGCCCTGGAAAGCGCGGGGTACCTACCTGATCACCGGCGGCGCGGGCGGCCTGGGTCTGATCGTCGCACGCGACATCGCGATGCGAGCGCCCGGCGTCAGGCTGATCCTCACCGGGCGCTCGGCCTTGTCCGACGCGGCGCGGCAGAGCATCGCCGGCCTCGAAGCACTCGGTGCGTCGCTCACCTATCGCCAGACCGATATGAGCGACAGCGCGGCGGTGACGGCCCTGCTGCGTGAGATCGATGCCGGTTCCGCTGGCCTGAATGGCATCGTGCACGCGGCCGGCGTTCTGCGCGACAGCTTCCTGTCGCGAAAGACGCCCGAGGAGCTTCGCGATGTCTTTGCCGCCAAGGTGGCCGGAACGCTCCACCTCGACGAAGCGAGTCGCGACCTGGCGCTCGACTGCTTCATCTGCTTCTCGTCGACCTCGGGTGCACTGGGCAACGTAGGCCAGGCCGACTACGCGGCAGCCAACGCGTTCATGGACGCGTTTGCCCGGCATCGCGCCACGCTGGTCGGGTGTGGGGAGCGTCGCGGACGCACGCTTTCCATCGACTGGCCGTTGTGGGAAGACGGGGGCATGCAGGTCGACGCCGCCACGCGCCGACGCATGGCGGAGGAAACCGGACTGATTCCCCTGCGCAGCGCGACAGGTTGCACGGCACTCGGCGAAGCCCTGGCAAGTGGCCTGCCGCAGGTGCTCGTCGCCGAGGGCGACATACGTCGCTTCAAGAGCAGCCTGTCCCCGGTCGCGCGACCGGTCACAGAGGTATCGACGGCGACGCCGGCCATGCCGTCCGATGAATTCCGCGAGAAGGCGGTGCGCTATTTCATCCGTCTGCTTTCGACCACCCTGAAGCGGCCGGCTCATAGTATCGACGCGCGCGTGGCGATGGAGGCGTACGGTATCGATTCCATCCTGGTGATGGACCTGACCCGCGCGCTCGAGCAGGTCTTCGGTCCGCTTTCGAAGACGCTGCTGTTCGAATACCAGACCATCGCGGCCCTGGCCGGGCATTTTCTCGAGCAGCACGCGGGCCGCCTGGCCGAGGTGCTGGGAGACACGGCGCCGGACGCGCGGCAAGAGACCCTGGCGACCGAGGCGCAGCCCGAGGTCGCCGCCGCTGTCGTGGCGCACCGGCGCCCCCGCTTTGGCAGCGATTCGCGCGGCCCACGGGAGGAACCCCGTTCGCGCATGGCGAACAAGAGCTCCGACCCCGGCGATGTCGCGATCATCGGCGTGGCCGGCCGCTACCCACAGGCGCGGAACCTCGAGGAATTCTGGGCGAACCTCAGCCAGGGCAAGGACAGCATCACCGAGATTCCGTCCGAGCGTTGGGACTATCGGCTTTACTACGACGAAGATCGTGCCAAGCCTGGCAAGACGTATAGCAAATGGGGCGGCTTCATCGACGGCGTGGATCGCTTCGATCCGCTGTTCTTCAACATCTCCCCACGCGAAGCCGAGTTGATGGATCCGCAGGAGCGCTTGTTCCTCGAATGCGTGCACGCGACGCTGGAAGACGCCGGCTACACACGTGACAACGTAGCCGACGATGGCAACGTCGGCGTGTTCGTCGGCGTGATGTATGAGGAATACCAGCTCTATGGCGCCCAGGAGCAGGCGAGGGGGCGTCACCTGGCGTTGTTGAACAGCTCGGCGTCGGTGGCCAACCGCATCTCGTATTTCAGTAACTTCCACGGCCCGAGCATGGCGCTGGACACCATGTGCTCGTCGTCGCTCACGGCGATTCACCTGGCCTGCCAGAGCCTGCGCGCGGGTGGCTGCGAGGTCGCGATCGCCGGCGGCGTCAATGTGTCGATTCATCCCAACAAGTACCTGATGCTCGCCCAGGGCAAGTTCATTTCCGGTAAGGGCCGCTGCGAGAGTTTCGGCGAGGGCGGGGAAGGCTACGTACCGGGCGAGGGCGTGGGCTCGGTGCTGTTGAAGCCGCTGGCCCAGGCGATCGCCGATGGCGACCACATCTACGGTGTGATCAAGGCCACGGCGGTGAACCACGGCGGCAAGACCAACGGTTACACCGTGCCCAACCCCAACGCGCAGGCGAAAGTGATCGAACAGGCCCTGCGCGAGGGCGGCATCGATGCGCGGGCGGTGAGCTACATCGAAGCTCACGGCACCGGCACCAGCTTGGGCGATCCGATCGAGATCGCCGGTCTGGCGAAGGCGTTCCGCCACTGGACCCCGGACACGAGGTTCTGCGCGATCGGTTCGGCCAAGTCGAACATCGGCCACTGCGAGAGCGCGGCCGGTATCGCCGGCGTGACCAAGGTCCTGCTGCAGATGAAGCACGGGCAACTGGCACCGAGCCTGCATTCGAGCGTACTCAATCCGAACATCGACTTCGACGGCACGCCGTTCGTGGTCCAGCAGGATCTCGCGCCGTGGCCGCGGCCCGCGCATGGCACACGCATCGCGGGAATCTCTTCGTTCGGTGCCGGCGGCGCGAACGCGCATGTGGTGATCGAGGAATACGTGGCGCCCGCGGTGTCGACTGTCGCGCGTGGTCCGGCGCTCGTCGTGTTGTCCTCGCGCCACGAAGATCGTCTGCGCGAGCAGGTGCAACAGCTGCTCGCCGCACTGGCGAGCAACCCCGAGATCGCGCTCGCCGACCTTGCATACACCTTGCAGGTTGGGCGTGAGCCCATGGAAGAACGCCTTGCCTTGGTCGTCGATTCGGTGGCCGCGTTACGCGAGAAGCTGTCCGCCTACGCGGCGGGCGATACGGTCATCGACGATCTCTATCGCGGTCAGGTCAAGAAGAACAAGGATGCCCTCGCGGCCTTGAGCCATGACGAGGACATGGACGACATCGCCCAGGCGTGGATCGCCAAGGGCAAGTTCGGCAAGTTGCTCGACCTGTGGGTCAAGGGTCTGAGTGTCGACTGGCAGCGCTTGTATGCCGGAGACAGGCCGCGTCGGATCAGCCTGCCGACCTACCCGTTCGCGCGCGAGAGGTACTGGGTAGCGGTCGCCCCGGCAGCGATCGCGACGTCGGATGCCGCGGAAAGCCTGCATCCGTTGTTGCACCGGAACACCTCCGACGTTGCCGGGTTGCGCTTCAGCACGCGGCTGGGCGGCAGTGAATTCTTCCTCGCCGACCATGTCGTCCGCGGTGAGCGGATGCTTCCCGGCGTCGCTCAACTGGAGATGGCGCGGCAGGCCGCACGCCTGGTCATGGGCGATGTCGACAGCCCATTGTCGCTCAGGCACGTCGCCTGGATCCGCCCGGTGACCGTCGGTGCCGACGGCCTCGAGCTGCACATCGCTCTTTATCCCGAAGAGAGCGGCGAGATCGGTTTCGACCTCTATAGCGAGGAGGAAAACGGCGATATCGTGACCTACAGCCAGGGCTCGGTGCTGCCTGTCGAGGCGATCGGCGACGATGCCATACCGGCGCACGACCTGGCCGCGCTTCGCTCGCAATGCGACGCCGTCCACCTGGCCGCAGCGTCATGCTACGCGTTGTTCGAAAACCTCGGGCTGCATTACGGCCCGGCATTCCAGGGTGTGGGCGACATGTACATCGGCGCGGACCGGGTGCTCGCGCGCATCGCGTTGCCGGCGTCGGCACCCGCGAACGGCTTTGTCTTGCATCCGAGCCTGCTCGACGCGGCCTTGCAGGCGACGCTCGGCTTGCAGGTGCCGGCGACGAAGGATGCGGCCGCCGCGAGCGTGATGCTGCCCTTCGCCCTTGGCGGGCTCGAGGTATTCGCGCCTTGCACGGACGCGATGTGGGCCTTCGTGCGGCCCAGCGACGGTAGCCTGCCCGGTGATGCGGTGCAGCGACTCGATGTCGACCTCTGTGACGAGCAGGGTCGCGTCTGCGTGCGTTTCGCCGGATTCAATCTCAGGGCATCGGCGGCGACGCCGGTCGTCACGCCGCGCAAGCCGTCCCGTGCCGTGTCGCCGGCGCCCCTGCTGCTGGAGCCGACGTGGACGGCGGCGGCGCCCTCCGCGGTTGCCGACGCCGGCTACGCCAGCCATGCCGTGGTGCTATGCGACGTGGATGTCGTCGACGGCGACCCGCTTCCGGAAGCGACCTGGCTGAGGCCCGCCACCGGGCCCGATCTGGCGCATCGTTTCGAAGCGGCGGCAGGCGCACTCCTGGAGCACCTGCAGTCACTGGGTAGCCGCAGCGGCAGACACCTGATCCAGGTAGTCGTTCCCGCCGTGGGGCCGGGCCAGGTCATGCGCGGCCTGGGCGGCATGCTACGCAGCGCACAACGCGAGAACCCTCGCATCGTCGGTCAGGTGATTGCCGTCGAATCCGGGCAGGACATCGTTCGACTCCTGCGCGAGAACCTTGGCGACAGCGCCCATGACGTGCGCCATGTCGGTGGCCGGCGCGAGGTATCGGCCTGGGCCGAGCGACTGCCGCCATCGGAGGCAGCGCTGCCGTGGAAGGCCCACGGCGTCTACCTCATCACCGGCGGCGCGGGCGGTCTTGGCTTGATCTTCGCGCACGAGATCGCGAGCCAGGTTCGTCATCCTGTGCTCGTCCTCACAGGACGCTCGCCGCTCGACGAAACGATCAAGGCGAGTATCCGCCGCCTTGAAACGCTCGGTGCCGAGGTCCGCTATCACGCGGTGGATGTGACCGACGCGGCGGCCCTTGGCGAGCTGGTCCGTTCCATTCCGGAGGACTTCGAAAGTCTCGACGGCATCATCCACAGCGCAGGCGTCGTTCGTGACAGCTTCGTTGCCCGGAAGACGCGCCAGCAGCTGCACGAGGTGTTCGCCGCCAAGCTCGCCGGCACGGTGAACCTCGACGAGGCCAGTCGCGAGATGGCGCTGGACTTCTTCATCTGCTTCTCGTCCATCGCCGGGGCGTTGGGCAACGTGGGGCAGGCCGACTACGCCGCCGCCAATGCCTTCATGGACGCCTTCGTGCACCACCGTGCCGCCCAGGTCGCACGGGGCGAGCGCCACGGCCGCAGCCTTTCCGTGAATTGGCCGCTATGGGATGAGGGCGGCATGCAGGCCGACGCCGCCACGCGCGAGATGCTGGCCCGGCAGTGGGGCATGCATGCGCTCGCCACCGAACCCGGCTTGCTGGCCTTGCGGCAGTCGCTGGCCAGTGGACTGAGCCAGGTGATGGTGATCGCGGGCGATGCGGCGCGTATTCGCGAGACCGTGATGGGCGAGGTTCGCCACGATGCCATATCGGCGCCAGCCACGGTGTCGGCGATGCACGATCACCCTGCGTCCGCGCAGGACTTGCCCGTCCAGGTCAGGCGCGCGCTCACCGCGATGGTCTCGTCGCTGATCAAGGTCAAGCCGGAGGATATCGACGGCGATACGGCGCTGAGCGAATACGGCTTCGATTCGATCTCGTTGACCGAGTTCAGCAACGCGCTGAACCAGCAATATCGGCTCGCGCTCACGCCGACCATCTTTTTCGAGTACCCGACGCTCGACGGACTGTCTGGCTATCTGGCACGCGAGCACGCGGCGGTGTTCGCGGTGGCGAAGGGCGACCGCATCCCGGATCGCGATGTCGTCGCGGCTTCTCCCGTCCTCACACGCGCTCGCATGCGCGGGGCGCCGCGCACCCGCACGCGGCCCGCGAACGAACCCATCGCGATCATCGGCATGAGCGGGCAATTCCCGCAGGCTCGCGACATCGACGCCTTCTGGCAGAACCTGCTCCACGGCAAGGACTGCATCGGCGATATGCCCTCGGCACGCGACGACTGGCAACGCTGGCACGCCGAGAGGGCGCCGGACGGCGCGGCCGATCGCGTGACGCGCGGTGGCTTCATCGATGGCGTGGACGAGTTCGATCCGATGTTCTTCGGCATCTCGCCGAGGGAGGCGGAGCTGATGGATCCTCAGCAGCGCCTGATGATGATCCACATCTGGAAGGCGCTCGAAGACGCCGGCTATGCTGGCCCGTCGCTTGCCGGCAGCGACACCGGCATCTATGTCGGAACCATGCCCAGCGGCTACGGCAGCCTGGTCAGTCGCGCCGGCACGGCGATCGAAGGCTATTCGTCGACGGGTGCCGTCGCCTCCGTCGGTCCCAACCGGATGAGCTACTACCTCGACTTCCACGGACCGAGCGAGCCTGTGGAAACGGCGTGCTCCAGTTCGCTGGTGGCACTGCGCCGCGCCGTCCTCGCCATCCGGCGTGGGGACTGTGCGATCGCCGTCGCGGGCGGTGTCAATACGCTGGTCAATCCCGAACTGCACATCAGTTTCGGCCGGGCCGGCATGCTCAGCGAGGATGCGCGCTGCAAGACGTTCTCGCGCGATGCGAACGGGTACGTGCGTGGCGAAGGTGTCGCCATGCTCGTGCTCAAGCCACTCTCGGCCGCCGAGCGCGACGGCGATCCCATCCACGGCCTGATCCGCGGCACCGCCGAAAACCATGGTGGTCGTGCCAATTCACTGACCGCGCCGAACCCGCAGGCGCAGGCGGCGGTGATACGACAGGCGCATGAGGATGCCGGCGTCGATCCACGCACGGTTGGCTACATCGAAGCACATGGCACAGGCACCCCGCTCGGCGATCCGGTGGAGATCAACGGTCTCAAGGCCGCGTTCAAGCAGCTTTATGCCGGTACGGCCGGCGGCGATATCGGCGCGCCGCATTGCGGGCTGGGGTCGGTGAAGACGAACATCGGTCATCTGGAGCTCGCTGCCGGCGTGGCCGGCGTGGTCAAGGTGCTGTTGCAGATGAAGCACGGCACGCTGGTCGAGAGCCTGCACAGCGAACACCTCAATCCCTATATCGACCTCGCCGGCAGTCCTTTCTATGTCGTACGCGAGACGCGGGAATGGGCGGTCGCACACGACGCGACCGGACGTCCGCTACCTCGCCGGGCGGGCGTCAGTTCGTTCGGCTTCGGCGGTGTCAACGCGCACGTCGTGCTTGAGGAGTACGTCCCGCCGGTACCGCTAGCGAGCGCCGCACCGGCGAACGGCCCGGTCGCCGTCCTGCTGTCGGCGCGTAGCGAGGAGCGCGTTCGCGAGCAGGTGCGCGAACTCCTGGACTTCGTGTCGCCGCCGCACGCGGGGGCGCATGCCGACCTGACCGAACTCGCCTATACGCTGCAAGTCGGCCGGGAGCCGATGGAGTACCGCATCGGCATGACGGTGAGCTCGAACGGCGAGCTGCGCGAGAAGCTCGCGCGCTATCTGGCCGGCGACCGGACGATCGACGGCCTGTACGCGGGCCGGGCCGGGCGCGACAAGGATGCGACAGACGTGGTCGCGACCGACGGCGCCATGAGCCACGACGTGGGCCGCCTGATCGAGCGCTGGGTCGAGGGCCACGAGATCCCGTGGGGCGACCTGTACGCCGGCCGGAAGCCGCGGCGTATCAGCCTGCCGACGTATCCCTTCGCCAGGGAACGCTACTGGGTTGCCGCCGCGAACGGCGGCTTGCGTACGACATCGCCGGCGATCGACCGGCTGCACCCGCTGGTTCAGCGCAACACATCGAACCTGGCGGGTCCGCGCTTCAGCAGCCACTTCGACGGCAGCGAATTCGTTCTTGCCGACCATGTCGTTCGGGACGAACGCGTGCTCCCGGGCGTCGCCCAACTGGAGATGGCACGTTTTGCCGTGAGCGAGGCCATGGGTGGGGAGGCCGGGATTCGCCTGACGGACATCGTCTGGTCGCGCCCCGCCGTGGTGGGTGCGGGCGGTAGCGATATCCATGTGTCGCTGCATCCGCAGGACAACGGCGATGTCGCCTATCGGATCCACTCCGGATCCGGTGACGACGAGACCGTGCATGGCCGTGGCGTGGCGACGCCGATCGGAGCCCTCGTCGCGCCCGAGAGGCACGACCTCGCCGAGCTTCGGCAAAGATGCGTTCGCGGGCATGTCGCCGCCGAGCAGCTCTATGCCACGTTCGCCGCGCTGGGACTGCACTACGGTCCCGGATTCCAGGGTATCGACGAGCTGTTCCCGGGTGACGGCCTGTCGCTGGCTCGCGTGACGCGGCCAGCCTCCGTCGCCTCCGCGAGCGATGCCTACGTACTGCATCCGAGCGTTCTCGACGCCGCGCTACAGGCTTCGATCGGCCTGGCCCTGGACCACGGATCGCAACCGCCGGGTCTGATGCTGCCATTCTCGCTGGGCTCGTTGGAGATGTTCGCCCCTTGCACGGCGGCGATGTGGGCCGTCGTCCGACCTTGCATCGACTCGTTGGAGAATAAGACCTCCCGCACCGTCGATATCGATCTTTGCGACGACAGCGGGATGGTGTGTGTGCGCATGCGATCGCTGACGTTCCGCGCTACGCGCGCCGCCGAGGCCGAGAGTGAGCCGGTGCCGGGTCCGGCCGCGGTTGCGGCTGTCACCGGTTCGACGGACGAGGCCGCCGATCTCCTCGAGCGAGCCACGCGCTATTTCGTGCGCTTCCTGTCTTCCACCCTGAAGCTGCCCACCCAGCGGATCGATCCGCTGGCACGTATGGAAAACTACGGTATCGACTCGCTGCTGGTGCTGGACCTGACCCGTTCGCTCGAGAAGACGTTCGGACCGCTGCCGAAAACCTTGTTCTTCGAATACCAGACGATCGCCGCGCTGAGTGGCTATTTCGTGCAGCAGCACGCCACGGCGATGGCGGCCTTGCTGGGCGAGCGCCGGGCTGTTGCGTCGACGGTGAGCGTCCCGACGGCAACGCGCTCCGCGTCGCCGGCCTATGCGAAGAAGAGCAGCCAGGTCGGCCAGGTCAGGGCCGAGATCGGTGAGATCGCGATCGTCGGCGTGGCCGGCCGCTATCCGCAGGCGCGGAACCTCGAGGAATTCTGGGCGAACCTCAGCCAGGGCAAGGACAGCATCACGGAGATTCCGTCCGAGCGCTGGGACCACACCCTCTACTTCGACGAAGACCGCAGCAAG
>NZ_DATLIW010000001.1:0-87464 GCF_035539195.1 Luteibacter sp. | reverse complement strand
AAGCACTTCGACCTGCGCCCGTTCGGCATCATCAAGATGCTCGACCTCGTGCACCCGATGTACCAGCAGACCGCTTCGAACGGTCACTTCGGCCGCAAGCCCTATGAGATCACCGACAAGAACGGCAACACGTTCACGGCGGTCTCGTGGGAGAAGACGGATAAGGCCGAGATCCTGCGCGATGCCGCCGGTCTTGGTGTGAAGGCTGTTCGCGTCAAGTAAGCGGGTGGGAAACGCGTTGTACGTAGCGGGCGCCTTCGGGCGCCCGCTTTCGTTTGTGCGTCCCCGCGCCGAAAAAGAATCGAAACGAATAAAGCCGCTGGGTGAAGCGACCTTACCTCTAGTTATGGGCTGTGTCGAAAAGTGGGTCGACGTCAAAGAAAGTAGCATCAGACGGTCACCCGCGAGAGAACGTCTGGCGGTTTCCACTTAGTAAAATACCGTTCACGTGGAGCCGGCTCCGTCAACGGAAGATCCGAACATTTCTGCCCTGAAATCTGGCAGTTCTCACCCATGCCAGCATCTTGCTATCAGTATTGACCCAGTAGTGGCTGGGCCCGGGAACCACACTCTTGACGCACCCCGGCACCGACGCAGGTGGTGGCCTTGACGCGGCGCGGTGTCGTATTGGAGCGGCTCGCAGCGTTAAGCGAAACCGTAACCTGGTTCGCTCCCGCCTAGGGATGTGCCTTGCTGTGGGTGTCCGCCGTGTAGACGTCTAACGAGAGATCCAGCCCAAGGTTCGACAACGCCACTAACAAATCGCTTGGTAGGGCGTCGCCACCGTCCTTATCGAGGAACCACCCAACAAAAAGCTCGGTCTTTGCACCGCGTTGTCTCAGCTTGTCCAACACAGAAGCGAGGTGATCCAACTGACGCACGCAAGATGACAATGCATCTGCTAACCCGATGCGCTGCCCATCCATAAGTCGAAACGTCACGTAGGTGTTTTCCCACACGCCATCAAGCACACGACCACTAGGCGCTGTTCTGATTTCGCCCTTGGTCCATTGCCTCGTCGGTGTGAGGTTGAGCGAAGCCACGATGTCAGCAGCAGTGAGGTCTTGGCTGAAGATTCTCAGGCTGACGGAAATTGTCATGAATAAGTCACTCACTGCGTGTAGTCCCCGTCGTTTCCGTGATTCACAGCGTTCCCCTCATGGTCGCCCGTGATGACATCAAGCCGATGGGGTCGCTCTGGAATTATCGTCTCCTCGCCGCCTCATAATCCCTATTGACGTTGTAGTTCAGGCCCGATTCGGTATCGAAGTACTGGCCGGGAAAGCGCAGGTTGACCAGTTAGTCGCCCTCCGATTCTCAAGCGCTGCTAGTCAGCGGAGAGCAAATGATCAATATCTATAACGGCACCGATTGTTCCAGCAAAAAGTGACATCGAAGGCGGGATCATGATGGACGGATACCGTCCTTCCATACCCCGAATTGCTATCGTAAGCACGGCCGATCCTTCGGAAGCGAAACGACGAAATGCCTCAGTGCGTGGCACGAGTTCAGGTTCGAGCGTCCGCCAGCATGCCTCCAAAGACCCCTCGAGGCTTTTCGTCGACTCGATCGACCAGAGATTCGATCTCGGAAGGACGCGAGCTGCGTCGCGTTCGCCCTTCAACGATGCAGTTGATGGCTTGACACCCGTAGCCGTCGAAATCTCGCGCGGCGGCGTCGTAGTATTTCTGAGAGAGAGTGAGATAAACATGTAGTCGGACATCATTTCCACCCATTTACGTTCATGTGCAGGTATTCCATTTCTCCGGCTCCCTGGTGGAGACCCGATTACATGTTTCCATTCCCGTCCACGAAAATATCTCGATCGCTACCCAGTTGGAGATCCCGTTTCATCGCATGGGCGTTTTCACATCCGTTCGCCTGACAGGCCTCATCCAAAGGCTTTATTGATTGGATTCCCGACGAAGGTGTAGTCGCTCGCAAGGCAAACACCTGTATCTCCTGAAGAACTGCCTGTACCCAGTTCGCGCCCAGTGTTCGCCCCGGGGATTCTGCGGCAGGCGAACTTGAAATCCAAAAAGAAGAATGCTGCCAGGAGGTTTCTGTGCCGCGTTTTGGTCGTGTGCCCGCACCTTCGTCAAAAATGGCGAAAGGTTAAGCGTCGGCCTCACGTCAGCCTATGGAAGGAGTCTGAGAAGCGGCACTTAGGAGTGACTTTGTGAGGCGTATAACACTTCCAGCGACGGGGACGGCTCGCGGCCGACAATCTCATGACGCGTGAAGCAAACGCTGCTAGCGCTCCGCCCTGCAGATGGACTTCATCGACCACCTCCGCCAGTCGTCGATGGCTGGCGAAGCCCGCGTCTAGAACGCGGCCGTCGAACCAAGACGGACTTACGCCGCAGTCACGGCGATTTCATGGCCCGGATGCGACATCTGGGGCCTGTCAACGGAGAGCCCCCATGTCACGCACCCTGCCCCGCCTCGTGGCCACCGCCTTCCTCGCCGCCGCTATGCCCATGGCCGCCTTTGCCCAGCACACCGACTCCAAGGGCGGTACGCCGACCGACGCCGGCTTCGTCACCAATGCCAGCGGCGCGGGCCTCGCCGAGATCGAAGCCGCCAAGCTGGCCGATACGAACGCCGGCTCGGACAAGGTGAAAACCTTCGCCCATCAGATCATCGCCGACCACACCAAGGCCGGCGAAGAATTGAAGACTCTCGCCGCAGGCGACCGCGGTTATGCCACGGCCGAGTCGCCGCCACCGGCGAACCAGAAGGACATCGACGCCCTGCAGATGCTGCATGGCGCGGCCTTCGACAAGGAGTTCGCGAAGGTGATGGTCGCGGACCACCAGAAGGCCGTGGCGATTTTCGAGGTCGAGGCGGAGAAGGGATCGAACAAGGAACTGCAGGCGTTTGCGAAGAAAACCCTGCCGGTGTTGAAAGACCATCTGAAGATGGCGCGGGCTTTGAATAGCGGAAAGTGATTGCAAGGAATAGCGGGAAGTGACTCCCAGCCGGTAGTGGAATCGCGAGCACCCAATCGCCGCTGAAGCGGCTCCCACACGAGGCATCGCCCTTGCTCATGTGGAAGCCGCTTCAGCGGCGATGCTTTTTCTTGCCTATGTGGGAGCCGCTTCAGCGGCGATGCTCTTTGCTTTGCGCTAAACAGCGCCGCACCGAACGAACCCGCGCAACGTCAGCCCTGGCGATGTCGCGAACTCGACTGGCCGCGGCTTGCCTTCGTCTCCCGCGATGAAGACGAACGAATCGCCGTCCAGCACGTAGCTCGCGGGCAGGTGCTTCCCCGCGTCCTCGCCCATGCTGTCGATCCAGGTGATCGAGCGCGGCGTGGTGCTCGGATCGAGGATGAAGCGCCCTGCGAGGAGCAGGTCTCCGCCTGGCAGGCGAACGGCGAAGGCATCGCCATCAATGGTGGTGATCGCGCCGTTGCCGCCGTGCATATCTGGTGGGTCGATGAGACCGTTTTCTTCGAAGCGGGTCTGCTCCCAGCTGCCCTGGAGGGCTTGGAGGTCTTCCATGGTTCTTCCTTGACGGTCTTTGACGGTCTTTGGCCAGCACCCAATCGCCGCTGAAGCGGCTCCCACAAGAGGCATCGCTCTTGCTCATGTGGGAGCCGCTTCAGCGGCGATGCTTTTTCTTGCCTATGTGGGAGCCGCTTCAGCGGCGATGCTTTTTCTTGCCTATGTGGGAGCCGCTTCAGCGGCGATGCTCTTTCTTGCTTATGTGGGCAGCGGCGATGCTTCGGCGAGCGATCAGCCGTTGCGATTGGAACCGGAGAGGACATCCACCCACACGGCGAGGACGAGGATTACGCCCTTGATGATCATCTGCCAGGAGTTGTCGACGTCCATCAGCTGCATGCCGCTGTCCAGGCTGGCCATGACCAGCGCACCGATGAGCGCGCCGTAGACCGTGCCCGAACCGCCGCGCATGGAGGTGCCGCCAATGAAGCAGGCGGAGATCGCGTCCAGCTCGCCACCGGTACCGGCGGAGGGCGAGCCCGAGCCGGTGCGGGCCACGGTGATGATGCCGGCGAAGGCGCACATCAGGCCCATCACGGCGAAGACGACCAGCTTGACGCCGGCCACGTTCACGCCCGAGAGGCGCGTCGCCTCCATGTTGCCGCCGACGGCATAGATATGCCGGCCGAACACCGTCTGCGTCGACACGTAGGTGAAGACCGCCAGCAGGCCCAGCAGGATCATCACCGGGATGGGAATGCCGTTCGCGTCGTTGAGCATGCGAACGAAGCCGGCGATGAACAGGCCGATCGCAACCAGGCGGGCGACATCGATCCACAGCGCGCCCTGCATCAGGCCGAGCTTGGCGCGGCGGAGGCGACGACGCACGGTCAGCGCGACCATGGCGAGGAAGATGATCCCGCCTATCCACATGGACAGCACCGGGGGAACGAAGCCCTGGCCCAGTGCGATGAGGTCGTCCGGCGCCGGCGCGATGGTCGAGCTGCCGGTGATGTAGAGCACGATGCCGCGGAAGGCGAGCATGCCGCCCAGACCAACGATGAACGACGGCACGCGCATCTTCGTCACGACGAAGCCGTTGAACGCGCCGATCAGCATGCCCAGGACGAGGACGGCGCCGATGGCGGACCACGTGCCCCAGCCCTGGTTCACGGTGAGGATGGCGACGACGCCTCCGAGCAGACCGAGTTGCGAGCCGATCGACAGATCGATCTCGCCGGCGATGATGACGAAGACCATGCCGCAGGCAAGCATGCCGGTGATGGCCATCTGCCGGAACAGGTTGGACAGGTTGCCCGGGGTGATGAAGGCCGCATCGGTCTTGATGTGGAAGAACACCCAGATGATCGCGACGGCGATGAGCAGCGCGAGGATCTTGTAACGGACGAACAGTTGCTGGATTTGCTGCGACTGCATGGAGGAGCTTCCTGGTAACGCGTGAATAAGAGGGAGGATCAGGCCGCGTGCGCGGGGCCCTCGGCGGCATGCGAGATGGCGGCGGCGAGGACCTGTTCCTGCGTCAGGCCGACGTTCTTGAAGTCGCCGCGCAGCTTGCCCTCGCCGACGACCAGGACGCGATCGCTCACGCCGAGCACCTCGGGCATTTCCGAGGAGACCATGATGATCGCGACGCCCTTGCCGGCCAGCTCGAACATGAGCTTGTAGATGTCGTACTTGGAACCGACGTCGACGCCGCGGGTCGGCTCGTCGAGGATCAGCACCTTGGGACCCGGCAGCAGCATCTTGGTCAGCACGGCCTTCTGCTGGTTGCCGCCGGAGAGACCGACGATGGCGAGTTCCGGACTGGCCGTCTTGACGCGCAGACGCTTGATCTCGGTGTCGACCACCTGCAGCTCGGCCTGGCGGTCGATCTGGCCCGCGTGCGCGTAATGCGACAGCGTGGCGAGGGTGATGTTGTCGCCCACGCCCAACAGCGGGACGATGCCCTGGCGTTTGCGGTCTTCCGGCACGAGCGAAAGGCCGGCCTTGATCGCCTGCTCGGGATTCTTGATCTTGATCGGCTTGCCTTCGAGGACCAGCTCCGCCTCGTACCGGCCGGGGTACGCGCCGAAGATGGCCGAGACCAGTTCCGTACGGCCCGCACCCACCAGACCGGCGATGCCGAGGATTTCACCGCGGCGCAGCTCGAACGAGATGTCGTCGACGCGCTTGCGGTTCGGGTTGGCGAGATCCCAGCAGGTGACGTGCTTCGCTTCGAAGATCACCTCGCCGATGTCGTGGTCCACCTTCGGGAACAGGTTCTCGATATCCCGGCCGACCATCGCCGTGATGATCGAATGCGTGGTCATCTCGCTCATCGGCTTGGTGACGATATGCTTGCCGTCGCGAATCACGGTGACGGTATCGCAGACGCGCGCGACTTCCTCGAGCTTGTGCGAGATGTACACGCAGGCCACGCCGTCTTTCTTCAGGTCTTCGATGATCGCCAGCAGCGTATCGGTCTCGGAGGAGGTCAGCGACGACGACGGTTCGTCGAGGATCAGCAGGCGGGCGTTCTTCGCCAGCGCCTTGGCGATCTCGAACAATTGCTGATAGCCGCCACCGTAGTTCGATACCGGCGCGGCCACGTTCACGTCACGGAGCTTCAGGCGCGCGAGCAAGGCCTCGGCCTTGGCGTACATCGCGTCGTAATCCATCAGGCCACCGAACTTGCGGATCTCGTTGCCGAGGAAGATGTTCTCGGCCACGGAGAGCTGGGGAACCAGCATCAGTTCCTGGTGGATGATGACGATGCCGGCCGCCTCGCTGTCGCGCACGGATGCGGCACGCAGAGGCTTGCCATCGAAAAGAATCTCGCCTTCCCAGGTACCGTACGGGTACACGCCGGAAAGGACTTTCATCAGGGTCGACTTGCCGGCGCCATTCTCGCCGCACAGGCCGACGCATTCGCCCGGCCGGACGGCCAGGTCGATGCCATTGAGCGCGCGCACGCCGGAAAATTCCTTGACGATGTTGCGCATCTCGAACAGGTATTCGCTCACCGATATTTCCTTTAGCAGGACGACGCCCCGCCATGAGGCGGGGCGTCGTCGATCTTACGCTAACGCTGGTTTACGGGCCGACCTGGGCCTGGGTGTAGAAACCGTCCTTCACCACGAGGTCGACATTCTGCTTGGTCAGCAGGGTCGGGGTGAGCAGGATGGTGTTGATGTCGCCCTTGCCGTTGTTCATCTTGGAAGTGAACTGCGGCGTGGTGCCCTGGGCGAGGTCGATCGCCAGGTTGGCGGCATCCGTGGCGATCGTCTTGATCGGCTTGTAGACCGTCATGGTCTGCGTGCCGGCCTTGATCCGCTTGATCGCGGCCAGATCGGCATCCTGGCCCGACACGGCCACCTTGCCGGCCAGCTTCTGGCCGTTGAGGGCGGCAATGGCGCCACCGGCGGTGCCGTCGTTCGAGGCGACGATGCCCTGGATGTTGTTCTTGTTCGCGGTCAGCGCGTTCTCGATGATCGACTGGGCGTTCGAGGCGAGCCACTCGTTGGTCCACTGCTGACCGACGATCTTGATGTCGCCCTTGTCGACCAGCGGCTTGAGAACCTTCATCTGGCCTTCGCGAAGGATCTTCGCGTTGTTGTCGGTCGGCGCGCCGCCGAGCAGGAAGTAGTTGCCCTTGGGTGCGGCGTTGACCACGCCCTGGGCCTGCATCTGGCCGACCTTGTCGTTATCGAACGAGATGTACGCGTCGACGTCGGCGTTGAGGATCAGGCGGTCGTACGAAATCACCTTGATACCGGCCTTCTTCGCTTCGGCGACCACGGTGGTGAGCGTCTTGGCGTTGAACGGCACGATGACGATGACATCGACCTTGCGCGAGATCAGGTTCTCGATCTGCTGGATCTGCTTCTGCTCGTTGGCGTCGGCGGACTGCACCGAGACGGTGCCACCCTTGGCTTCGACGGCAGCCTTGAAGTAGTCGCGATCCTTCGTCCAGCGCTCGACGCGCAGATCGTCGATGGAGAAACCGATGACCGGCTTTTCCTTGCTCGCGTGGGCCTGCGGCGTGGCGAAAACGCCTGCGGCGATCATCGAAATGGCCAGCACCGTGTGTAGAGCCTTCTGCTTCATGCTTATCTCCGTGCTTATGGAATCGCCCTTCAGGAAGGGCGGAAATCGTCGCCGCGAACGGCGTCGGTAGTCAGGGACTTCAACTGTTCGTAGGTACGGCGGAACAGAGGGTGGCGCGTTTGCAGGAAATAAGCATGACGCGCTGCATCGGGCTCGTAGGTCGCCGTCACGGAAGGCATCGGGCAGACCGCTTCCAGCGTGGCCTGCGGATCCACCGCAAGGTGGGCCAGGCGGGCCGCGCCCAGGGCCGGGCCGACCTCGCCTCCGCTACGCAGGACCAGCCGTTTGCCGAGAATGTCGGCCAGCATGCGAATCCAGTAGGCACTGCGCGAACCGCCACCGATGACAGTGATCTCCTCGGCCACCAGCCCGGTGGATTCCACCGCAAGCAGGCCATCGAGCAGACCGAGGCCGACGCCTTCCAGCGTGGCATTGGCCAGGTCGGCGCGATCGGTCCCGGGCCCCAGTTGGGTGAACGAGCCCCGAGCATGCGCGTCGTTGTGCGGCGTGCGTTCCCCCGTCAGGTACGGCAGGAACATCGGCCCGTCGGGCTTGAGCCCACTTGCTTCCGCTTCGGCGAGCAGTGCCGGAACGTCCTTCTGCCCGGTCAGCCGTGCCGTGAAATCCAGGCAGCTGGCGGCGTTCAACATCACCGACATGAGGTGCCAGGTGTCGGGCAAGGCGTGGCAGAAGCTGTGCACGGCCTGCTCGGGGCTGGAGCGGAAGCCGTCGGACACGGCGAAGTAGACGCCCGAGGTGCCCAGCGAAAGCATGGCCTGGCCATCGCGCACGATACCGACACCGACGGCGCCTGCCGCGTTGTCGCCGCCACCGGCGGCCACGGGCACCGCGTTCATGCCCCAGCGATCGGCCAGTTCCTGGCGCAGCCTGCCGGCAGGCTGGCTGCCCTCGAACACCTGCGGCATGTGGGACCGGTCGAGCCCCGTGGCGGCGAGCATGGCGTCGCTCCACTGGCGCCTGGCGACATCGAGCCACAACGTGCCGGCGGCATCCGAGGCATCGGTCATGTACTCGCCGGTAAGGAGCAGGCGCAGGTAGTCCTTCGGCAGCAACACCTTCGCGATGCGCCCGAAGACCTCGGGCTCATGCTTGCGCACCCACGCCAGCTTCGGAGCCGTGAAACCCGGCATGGCCAGGTTGCCGGTGATCTCGCGAAAGCCCGGGACCCTCTCCAGCTCGGCGCACTCGACATCCGAGCGGCCATCGTTCCAGAGGATGGCCGGCCGCAGGATATGGTCGGACTTGTCCAGCAGCGTGGCACCGTGCATCTGTCCGGACAGACCGATGGCCGCCACGCGGCGGGCATCGGTTGCCTTGAGGACTTCCGTAACGGCGGCCTCGGTCGCCGACCACCAGCTCGCGGGGTCCTGTTCGGACCAGCGCGGCCTGGGGTGGGAAACCTCGAGCGGGCTGGTGGCGCTGGCGCGCACGTCTCCCGAGTCGTCGACCAGCACCGCCTTGACCGAGGAGGTGCCGAGGTCGATGCCGAGGAACATACGTGCCGAAGCTTCCATGTCGGGTCTCATATCACCCATAGATATAGCGGTTGACGATGTTCTCGAGCAACTCCTGGCCGCCCGAGACGTGCTTCGGGTGGATATCGCGGGAGATTGCCTCGTCCGCCAGCGAAGCCAGCGTGAAGCCACCCTGCAGGATCTTGCTGCCGAACTCGGCGTCCCAGCCGGCGTAACGCCTGGCCTTGAAATCGGCCAGGGCGTCGCGCTCGATCATCTTCGCGGCACGCTCGAGGCTGAGCGCCAGCGCGTCGATCGCGCCGATGTGGCCATGGAAAAGGTCTTCCGGCGCGCTGCTCTGGCGGCGGACCTTGGTGTCGAAGTTGTAGCCACCCGTGGTGAAGCCGCCGGCCTTGAGGATCTCGTAGGTGACGAGGGTGAGTTCTTCGACGCTGTTCGGGAACTGGTCGGTGTCCCAGCCGTTCTGCGGATCGCCGCGGTTGGCGTCGATCGAGCCGAACAGGCCCAGGGCGATCGACGTGGCTACCTCGTGCTGGAACGAGTGGCCGGCGAGCGTGGCGTGGTTGGCTTCGAGGTTGGTCTTGACCTCGTTCTCGAGACCGAAGTCCTTGAGGAAGCCATAGACCGTGGCGCTGTCGTAGTCGTACTGGTGCTTGGTCGGTTCCTGCGGCTTGGGTTCGATCAGGATCGTGCCCTTGAAGCCGAGCTTGTGCTTGTGCTCGACGACCATCTGGAAGAAGCGTCCGAGCTGGTTGCGCTCGCGCTTGAGGTCGGTGTTGAGCAGGGTCTCGTAGCCTTCGCGGCCACCCCAGAGCACGTAGTTCGCGCCGCCGAGGCGATGCGTGGCTTCCATGGCATGGCGCACCTGGGTCGCCGCATAGGCGAACACTTCCGGCTGCGGGTTGGTGGCGGCACCGGCGGCGTAGCGCGGGTTGCTGAAGACGTTGGCCGTGCCCCAGAGCAGCTTCACGCCGGTCTCGGCCTGCTTCTTCTCGAGCACGTCGACCATCGCGGCGAAGTTGTTCTTGTACTCGGCGAGGCTGGCGCCTTCCGGGGCCACGTCGGTGTCGTGGAAGGTGTAGAACGGCGTGCCCAGGCGGCTGAAGAAATCGAACGCCGCGTCGGCCTTTTCGCGGGCCTTTTCCATCGGGTCGCCGGCGGTGTGCCACGGACGGTCGAAGGTGCCGGCGCCGAACACGTCCGAGCCCGGCCAGACGAAGGTGTGCCAGTAGCACACGGCCAGGCGAAGGTGCTCGGCCATGCTCTTGCCCAGCACCAGCTTCTTGGCGTCGTAGTGATGGAACGCCAGCGGGTTCTCGGAGCCGGCGCCTTCGAAGGCGATCTTGGGGATGTGGGAAAAGTACGACATAACAATTCCTTGACGAACGTGGGGACGAATCCCGACGATGCTGACGAGCAGGAGGCATGCGGCGCAATTGCGATTTCCCACGCGCCTCCCGTGGTTTTCTTTGCCGCGGTGCGTCATGGCCGGTTTAACGCGTGGCGTGGTAATTTCTCCGGCCATGGCACCCCATCGCATCGCCCTGCTTTTCAACGCGAACAAGGTTTATGACCGTCAGGTCATCGCCGGCATTGGGCATTACCTCAACAGCACCCGCGTCGAGTGGGACCTCTTCATGGAAGAGGATTTCCGCAGCCGCCTGCGTGACATCCGGCAGTTCCGTGGCGACGGCGTCATCGCCGACTTCGACGATCCGGAAGCGCCCGACACCCTGAGCGACCTGCACATCCCCGTGGTGGCCGTGGGCGGCTCCTACCACGACCCGGCGAACTATCCGGGCGACGTGCCGTACATCGCCACCGATAACGCCCGGCTCATCCGCCTCGCCTACGACCACCTGATCGAGCAAGGCCTCACCCGGTTCGCCTTCTATGGCCTGCCGCCCCACCCCACCAGCCGCTGGGCGCACGAACGCGAGCATGCGTTCCGCGCGATCGTGGCCGAAGAGTCGGTGGAGGGCCTGGTGTACCAGGGCTCGCCGACCAGCGCGGGCGGTTGGGGACAGGCGGTCGAGGAACTGGTCACCTGGCTGGCCGAGTTGCCCAAGCCGATCGGTATCGTCGCCGTCACCGACGCGCGTGCGCGTCAGCTGTTGCAGGCCTGCGTGATGGGCGGTATCGCGGTGCCCGAGCAGATCGCCATCGTCGGCATCGACAACGATCCGATGGCCCAGCTACTTACTCGCATTCCGCTCACCTCGGTCATCCAGGGCGCGGAGGAAATGGGCCGGACGGCCGCTCACCTGCTGCACCAGATGCTACGTGGGATGGACTGCGCCGGCACGCGCGTGCTGGTGCCACCGGTTGGCATCAACGTGCAGGCCTCGAGCAAGTTCCATCCGATCCGCAGTCCGCACGTGATGCGTGCCAGTCATTACATCCGCCAGTACGGCTGCCTGGGCATCAAGACCGAACAGGTGGCCGACTATGTCGGCGTATCGCGTACGGTGCTGGAAGAACACTTCAAGCGCGAGCTCAAGCAGACCGTGCACCAGGTCATTCTTACGCACAAGCTCGACACCGCGTGCGACCTCATCGTGAATTCGGACGTACCGCTGGCCGATATCGCGCTGCGCTGCGGCTTCACTTCGCTGCAATACATGTATGCGGTATTCCGGCGCGAGTACGACTGTACGCCACGCCAGTACCTCGACCTCCATCGCAAGACGGCGGCAACCTGATCGTTGCCCGCAGGGACCGCTTCATCCATGCCCGTATCCAATGCCACCGCCTGGGGCCAGCTTCCCGACGGCCGACCGCTCCACCGCTGGACCCTGCGCAACGCACGCGATGCGCAGATCGACATTGCCGACCTCGGTAGCAGCCTGCTCTCCTGGCAATCGCCCGATCGCCAGGGCCGCGTCGGCGAGGTGCTGCTCGGCCATGCGACGGCGCAGCAGTACCTCGACTCGAACGCATACATGGGCGCCGTCGTCGGCCGCTGGGCCAATCGCATCCGCGGCGGGCGCTTTCGCCTGGACGGGATCGATTACAAAGTGGATCGCAACGATGGTGGCAACCACCTGCATGGTGGCCAGTACGGCTTCCACCTGCAGCGCTGGGACGTGGAACCGGAGGGCGAGTCGCTGGTGATGCGCCTGGTCTCGCCCGAAGGCGACGGCGGCTTTCCGGGCGAGGTACGCGTGGAGCTGCGCTGCCGCTTCGACGACGACGGCACCCTGGACCTGCAGTACGAGGCGACCTCGGACGCACCGACGCCGCTCAGCCTCACCGCACACCCGTATTTCAACCTCAACGACCGCCGGCCGGATATCCGCGACCACGTGATCCGCATCGACGCGGACGAGTTCCTCGCGATCGACGCGGGGGCGATTCCCGTCGGTCGCCAGCATGTCGCCGGCACCGCCTTCGACTTCCGCGACGCCGCGCCGATCGGATCGCGGTTGCACTGGCCCGATCCGCAGCTGCGCCTGGTCGGCGGCTTCGATCATTGCTACATCCCGCACGGGCCGATGGGTTCGTCGTTGCGGACGGTGGCCGTGGTCACCGAGCCATCCAGCGGTCGTCGCCTCACCGTCGAGACCGACCGCCCCGGCCTGCAGTTCTACAGCGGCCAGAAGCTCACCGGCCAGCCCAGTCGCAACCTGGAGCCCTATGGCCCTTTCGCCGGCTTCGCGCTGGAGACCCAGGCCTTCCCGGACCAGATCAACAGCCCCGAGGCCGAGGGCGCGATCCTGCGACCCGGGGTCGTATGGCGCCAGCACACGCGTTACCGGGTCGATACCGCCTGATACCCCTGCCTGCCCTGGCAGGAGCCTGTGCGAGCCCGTACCCGGGTAGAATGGGCGGATGTCCCTTATCCAACTCCTCAATGTCGACTACAGCGTCGGCGGCCCGCTCCTGCTCGAACAGGTCAATCTTTCCCTCGATGCCGGCGAGCGCGTCTGCATCGTCGGGCGCAATGGCGCCGGAAAGTCCACCCTGCTCAAGCTGATCGCCGGCGAAATCCACGCCGACGACGGCGAGATCCGCCTGCAGGGCGGCACCCGGATCGCCCGCCTGACCCAGGAAGTGCCGCAGGACACCACCGGCAGCGTTTTCGACGTGGTGGCCGATGGCCTGGGTGAACTGGGGCATCTGCTCGCCCGCTATCACCATCTTCTGGAAGAAGGCGACATGGAAGCCCTGGGCGACGTCCAGACGAAGATCGAGACGCTGAACGCCTGGGACCTCGATTCCCGCGTGCAACAGGTGATCGAGCGGCTCGAGCTGCCGGCCCATACCGATTTCGCCGACCTCTCCGGCGGCATGAAGCGTCGTGTACTGCTCGGTCAGGCCCTGGTGCGCGATCCGAACCTGCTTCTGCTCGACGAGCCGACCAACCACCTCGACATCGAAGCGATCGCCTGGCTCGAAACCTTCCTGAAGAACTTCAGTGGCAGCATCGTCTTCATCACCCATGACCGCAGCTTCCTGCGCTCGCTGGCCACGCGCATCGTCGAGATCGATCGCGGCAATGTAACCAGCTGGCCCGGCGACTACGACAACTACCTGCGCCGCCGCGAAGAGCGCCTCCATGCGGAAGCCCAGGCTGTCGCGCACTTCGATCGCAAGCTGGCCCAGGAAGAAGTCTGGATCCGCCAGGGCATCAAGGCACGTCGTACCCGCAACGAAGGCCGCGTGCGCGCCCTGAAAGCCCTGCGCAACGAGCGCGCCGAGCGGCGCGAGCAGTCGGGTACGGCCAAGATCACGCTGGCCGTCGCGCAGGCTGGCGGACGCAAGGTCGCCGATGCCAAGCATGTCACCCAGGCCTACGGCGGCCGCACGCTGCTCGACGACATCTCGACCACGATCATGCGCGGCGACCGCGTCGGTATCATGGGCCCCAACGGCGCGGGCAAATCCACGCTGCTGAAGATCCTGCTCGGCGAGCTCAAGCCACAAGAGGGCGAGGTCACCCTGGGCACCGGCCTGCAGATCGCCTACTTCGACCAGCACCGCTCCACGCTGGACGACAACCTGAACGCGCTGGACAACGTGGCCGAAGGCCGCGAGTACATCGAGCTGAACGGGCAACGCAAGCACATCATCGGCTACCTGCAGGATTTCCTGTTCTCGCCGGAACGTGCGCGTGCGCCGATCACCCGTCTTTCGGGCGGCGAGCGCAACCGCCTCCTGCTGGCCAAGCTGTTCGCCCAGCCGTCCAACCTGCTGGTGATGGACGAACCGACCAACGACCTCGACGTGGAAACCCTGGAGCTGCTCGAAGAACTGCTGGGCGACTACACCGGCACCTTGTTGCTGGTATCCCATGACCGCGACTTCATCGACAACGTCGTGACCAGCACCCTGGTGCTCGAAGGCGGTGGTCAGGTCGGCGAATACATCGGCGGTTACAGCGACTGGCTGCGCCAGAAGCCGATCATCGCGGCGGCGCGTGCGGCCAATGCGAAGGCGACGCCGGCGCCCGCTCCGGCACCGGCACCCGTCGCCGCCACGCCGAAGAAGAAATTGTCGTTCAAGGAGCAGCGCGAGCTCGACCTGCTCCCGGCAAAGCTCGAGGAGCTCGAGAACGCCATCGCGACGCGCACCGCGGCGATGAACGATCCGAAGTACTTCCAGCAGGATGCCGCGGCGATCACACGTGGCAATGAGGAACTGGTGAAACTGCAGGCCGAGCTGGATGCGGCGTTCGCGCGGTGGGAAGAGCTGGAAGGCTGATTACGGCGCGGGTGCGATCGCGAGCTTTTCATGTGATCGCGAGCACCCATCGCCGATTGAATCGGCTCCCACAATCAGTCTTCGCTGGTCTTGTGTGGGAGCACCTATCGCCGATGAATCGGCTCCCACAGTCAGTCTTCGCTGGTCCCGTGTGGGAGCACCTATCGCCGATGAATCGGCTCCCACAATGCGTCTTCGTCGGCTCCTACAATGCGTCTTCGCAGGGCCCGTGTGGGAGCCGCTTCAGCGGCGATGCTCTTGCCTACAACCGAAACACTTCCACCACCCGCGCCAGTTCCCCCGCCTGGTCCTCCAGGCTCTTCGCCGCTGCCGCCGCTTCTTCGACCAACGCCGAATTCTGCTGCGTGGAGTCGTCCATCCGCGACACCGCGTGATTGATCCGGCCGATCTGTTCGGATTGCTCGTTCGTCGCACGGCTGATATTGCCCATCAGTTGGGCGACATCGCGAATACGGTCGAGCACCGTGGCCATGTTGCGACCGGCTTCGGTCACCAGGCCGTGGCCGGCGTCCACCTGCTCGACCGATTCGTTGATGAGCGATTCGATCTCCTTCGCCGCGGTCGCGCTGCGCTGGGCGAGGTTGCGCACTTCCTCGGCCACCACCGCGAAGCCCCTGCCCTGCTCGCCCGCGCGCGCCGCCTCGACGGCCGCGTTCAAAGCAAGGATGTTGGTCTGGAAGGCGATGCCGTTGATGATACCGATGACATCCGCGATGCGCTGCGCCGAGGCCTGGATGCCGTTCATGGCGTCGACCGCTTCCCGCATCGAACCCGCCTCCTGCTGCACGGCGACGCTGGCATGCTCGGCCAGCGTGCTCGCGCGCGCCGCATTCCCGGCGTTGTCGCGCACCGTGCGCGTGAGCTCGTCCAGGCTGGACGCCGTCATCTGCAGCTCATGCGCCTGGGTTTCCGTACGCGTGGAGAGATCGGCATTGCCCGCGGCGATCTCGGAGGTACTTCCGGCCATGCTCGACGCGGCCTTGCGTACGGAGCGGGCGATATCGCCAAGGCCGTCGCCGATACCGTCGATGGAGCGCATCAACTGGCCGATCTCGTCACCGCGCGCGTTCGCCAGCCGCGCGGTGAGATCGCCCTCGGCCAGCCGTTTCGCGGCTTCGACCGCACGCGCGAGCGGCCGCGTGATGCGCACGCGAATCGCGATGAACAGCAGCACGCAGAGTACGGCGACCATGCCGATGGCGGTCCCGATCGCGACCATCCGCAGGTGCCGCACCGGGCCATACAGCTCGTCCATGTCCACCGTACCGGCGACCAGCCAGCTCCATGCGGGATCGGTCGCATAGATGGAAAGGCGGTCCACCGTATGACCGTCCACGTTCACGCTGTAGCGTAATGCGCCCTGCCTGCCCGACAACATGCGACCGAACACCGGCTGGCCGTCGATGTCCATCACCTTGAGAGCGGCGCCGTCGGCCTTCGCCACAGCGTCCTTCATCATCGGATCGACGACGAACGTGCCATAGCGCTTGCCGGCACTGGCGTCGACGACCGAGTAGTAACCGCTCTGGCCGATACGAATCGAAGCGATCTCGTGCGAGAGATTGGCCATCTCGCTGGTGATCTCGACGCCGACGAACCATGCGCCGACCACGTTGCCGGAGGCGTCGTGGATCGGCTCGTAGCGGGTGATGTACGGCCGGTCGAACAACACCGCGGGGCCACCGTACGACTTATTGGACAGCAACTGGGGAAACGCGGGATGGGCGTGATCGATCGATGTGCCGATCGCGCGGGAGCCGTCTTCCTTCTTCAACGAGGTGCTGACGCGGATGAAGTCCGGCCCGTCACGCACGAACAATGTCGCGACCACGTGCGCGCGCGCCGAGAACTCGTCCACCTGGACGAAGTCGCCGTTGAGCACCTTGCCGTCGTGGAGCAGGGTGGGAACGGTATGGCCGCCCATCATCACGCGGTGCTTGTCGTCGATCGTGAACGTGCCGGGGTAGTAACTCTGGAACACGCCCAGGAAACGGTCCGACTCGGCGAGCAAGGCCCCGGAGAAGGTGTTCACCGTGGCGATGATGGCGCGGTTGCCGCGCTCGAGGTCGGCGCGGGCGCGGGTCTCGAGTTCGCGCGAGACCATGGTCGTCACGACGATGGTCAGCACCGCGACGCCGAGCGCCACGATGCCCACCACGAGCAGGGTCAGGCGCGCGCCCACGCTCATAGTGCGCACCGTGGCGCGATGGAAGATGCTGTTCATGCCCAGAGCCTATGCGAAGTCAGCGGCCACCCCTTGCGGATGCCCTTACACCGGCATTGTCGGCAGACTTCCTGTGGACTTTAGGCCCAGCCCTGCATTCTCTTACCGCGGTGAGACAGCGGAGCCCGCTGCCTCACCGATTTGTATGGCAAATCGATCAGCCGGTGTTCTGCAGTCCCTGGGACACGCCGTTGACGCAGGCCACGAGCGCGTTGAGCAGGGCGTCGTCCGTGCCGCCGGTCGCGCGCCAGCGCTTGAGCAGGTCGACCTGGAGCAGGCTCATCGGGTCCACGTACGGATTGCGCAGGCGGATCGACGTGGCCAGGCGCGGATCGCCTGCCAGGAGCTCGTCCGCCGCCTTGAGCTTGAGCACCCACGCCACCGTGCGCTCGAACTCGGCGCGGATCATCGGGAAGAAGCGTTCGTGCAGGGGCCCGGCGAGCTTTGAGAACGCTTCGGCGATATCGATGTCGGCCTTGGCCAGGACCATCTCCACATCGTCCAGCATGGTCGAGACGAAGGGCCACTCGCGCGCCATGTGCACCAGATGTTCTTCGCCGCATTCCTTGGCCACGGCGTCGAGCGCGCTGCCCAGCCCGTACCAGCCGGTCAGCACCGCGCGACACTGGGTCCAGGAGAACACCCAGGGAATGGCGCGGAGATCTTCGACGCCCTTCATGCTGCGCCGACGCGCCGGGCGCGATCCGAGGGTCATGCGCTCGATCACATCGATAGGCGTGGCACCGCGGAAATAGTCGACGAAGCCCTCGGTATCGACGAACGCGCGGTACGCCTTGCGGCTTTCCGCGGAGAGCTTCGCCATGGTGTCCTTCCATCCCGACTCACGGACTTCCACCTCGCGCGGACGCAACGAGGCCCGCATCACCGCACCCAGCGTCTGTTCCAGGTTGCGCACGGCGAGGGCGCGGATGCCGTACTTGCGATGGATGACTTCGCCCTGCTCGGTCACCCGCAGCACGCCGCCGACGGAGCCACGCGGCGACGCCATCAGGGCCGGCGTGATGCGGGAGCCACCGCGACTGGCCGAGCCACCGCGACCGTGGAAGAAGGCCACGCGGATGCCCGCCTTTTCGGCCACCTCGAGCAGGTCGACCTGCGCGCGCTGCAGGCTCCATTTCGAAGCCAGCGTGCCGCCGTCCTTGCCGCTGTCCGAATAGCCGAGCATCACCCACTGGCGGTCGCCGCGCGCCTTGAGGTGCTCGCGATAGATCGGGTCGTCGAGCAGGGCCTGCAGCGTTTCCGCGCCGCCGGCGAGATCGTCGATCGTCTCGAACAGCGGGGCAACATCGAGCGGCACGCGTCCGTCTTCGACCAGACCGCCACGGCGGGCCAGCGCCAGCACGGCCAGCACGTCGGCCGCACTCTCGGCCATGCTGATGATGTAGAGACCGGTGGCTTCCTGGCCGTAACGCCGGCGCGAATCGGCGAGCGTGGCGAACACATCGCGCAGCATCGTCGCCGCATCGTTGTCGTCGCCGGCGACGAAGCTGCGTTCGCCGGCGGCGTAGGGGCGCAGCGCCGTCACCCGGGCCGAGGTGTCGCGGTTGGCGAACTCCGCGTCGTCGAGCAGGGCGGAAAGTGCCTCGTCGTGCACCCGCGCATCCTGACGCACATCCAGGCGAGCCAGATGAAAGCCGAACGTGCGCGCACGCCACAGGAGCCGGCCGACCGCATACGCACCCGCATGCTTGCCGCCATGCGCGAGGAGGCTCTTCTCGATCAGCGCGATGTCGTCGATGAACTCGTCCGCCGAGGCATAGCCCACGGGCTGTTCGTGCAGGGTCGCATCCAGTCGCGCGGCAACGAATTTGAGGAAGCTTCGATACGGCATGTCCGCATGACGCGGACGGATGCTCGCCGCGGCTTCGGGAAGATCCTCGTGGTAGCGCCCGAGGCGGCGGACGAGGCGGTCGTCGAGCGCCACACGGTCGTCGGTCTGGCTGAGCAGCCGGCCCAGCGCCGCCGTGTCCTCGAGGTACCGTTCCAGCACCAACGAGCGCTGCGCGCCAAGCGTCGCGGCGATGGTCTCGGCGTTGACGTTCGGGTTGCCGTCCATGTCGCCGCCCACCCAGGTGGCGAAGCGAAGCAGGCGGGGAATGGCGATGCCATCGCCGTAGGTCTCGACGATGGCCTGCTCCAACGCTTCGTACAGCGCCGGCAACACGCGGTAGATCGGCCTCGCGATATAGAAGCCCACGTGGTCGAATTCGTCCTGCACGCTGGGTCGCACGGGCGAGGCTTCCGCCGTCTGCCAGCCGGCGGACAACGCCATGAGAATGCGCGCATCGTCGTCGCGCCGTTCCTGCGGCGTGCGCGTCGGATCGAACTCGTCGACCAGGGCGCGCACGATCTCCTGTTCCTTCTCCAGCAGCGAGCGCCGCACCGCCTCGGTCGGATGGGCGGTGAAGACGGGTTCGACATCCAGACGATCCAGGAGCGCCGTCAGTTCGTCGCGACCCACCCCGTCCTTCTTCAGCAGGCCGAGCACCGCAGCCAGCGACTCGGGCTGCGGCGCGCCACCTTCGCGCTGGTAGTCGCGACGGCGGCGGATGCGATGGACGCGCTCGGCGGTATTCACCGCCTGGAAGTAGGTGGCGAAGGCACGCGCCAGGGATTCGGCGTCGGCCGCCTCCAGGCCGGTCAACGGCTCGGCGAGCGCATCCACGGCGGCGCCGCTGCGTCGGCGGTGGATCGCGGTCGTTCGCACATGTTCCACGCGCTCGTAGAAGGCCTGGCCGCCCTGCTCAGCGAGCATCTGGCCGACCAGGGTGCCGAGGCGGCGTACGTCCTCGCGCAGGGGGCCGTCGTGGGGCAGGAATTCGGGATCGCGTGCGGCTTCCATCGGGCTCTCGGCAGTCATCGGAACCCCGAGAGTACCTAAAAAAGTGTGTTCATCCCTGCATCCGGATTCCGCGATACAATGGGAAACCGTTTTGCCCGCCGAGGGGCGCTGCGACCATGGGGACTCCCATAGGCCAGGCTCGGCGCGGCCTCCTGTACAACGGCGCCCCCGTAACCAATCGGAGCTACGCCCCATGAACGCCGTCACGAAACCGACCTCCTTCCAGGATTTCAAGGTCCGCGATATCTCGCAGGCCGCCCTCGGCCGCCGCCGTATCCGCATGGCCGAAGAAGAAATGCCCGGCCTGATGCAGATCCGTGCCCGCTACGCCAAGGAAAAACCGCTCCAGGGCGTGCGCCTGTCCGGCTCGCTGCACGTGACCAAGGAAACCGCGGTCCTCGCCGAAACCCTGCGCGAGCTCGGCGCCTCGGTGCGCTGGGCCTCCTGCAACATCTTCTCGACCCAGGACGACGTCGCCGCGGCACTCGCCGAGGGCGAGCTGCCGGTATTCGCCTGGAAGGGCGAGTCGCTGGAGGAATACTGGGACTGCACGCTCGACATGCTCACCCACCCGGGTGAACTCGGCCCGCAGCTCATCGTCGACGACGGTGGCGACGCCACCCTCTTCATCCACAAGGGTGTCGAACTCGAAGACGGCAGCGACTGGGTCAACACCCCCAGCGGCAACCACGAAGAGCAGGTCATCAAGGATCTGGTCAAGCGCACCGCCGCCGCCCGTCCCGGCTGGTTCAAGAAGATCGCCGCCGAATGGCGCGGTGTCTCCGAAGAGACCACGACCGGCGTGCACCGCCTGTACCAGCTCGCCGAAGCCGGCAAGTTGCTGGTCCCGGCGATCAACGTCAACGACTCGGTGACCAAGAGCAAGTTCGACAACCTCTACGGTTGCCGCGAGTCGCTGGCCGACGGCATCAAGCGCGCGACCGATCTCATGGTCGCCGGCAAGGTGGCCGTGGTCTGCGGCTATGGCGATGTCGGCAAGGGCTGCGCCCATTCGCTCAAGGGCTTCGGCGCCCGCGTGATCGTGACCGAGATCGATCCGATCAACGCCCTGCAGGCCGCGATGGAAGGCTTCCAGGTCACCACGATCGAAGACACCCTCGGCCTCGGCGACATCTATGTCACCACCACGGGCAACAAGGACATCATCACGCTCGAGCACATGGCGGCGATGAAGAACAACGCCTTGGTCTGCAACATCGGCCACTTCGACAACGAGATCCAGATGGATCGCCTCAACGGTGCGAAGGACGTCACCCGCGAGACGATCAAGCCGCAGGTCGACCGCTACACGTTCGCCAAGGGCAACGCCATCTACATGCTGGCCGAAGGCCGCCTGGTGAACCTCGGTTGCGCCCATGGCCACCCTAGCTTCGTCATGTCGAACAGCTTCTCCAACCAGACGCTGGCCCAGCTCGACCTGTGGGCCAACAAGGACACCTACGAGAAGACGGTCTACCGCCTGCCGAAGAAGCTCGACGAGGAAGTCGCCCGCCTGCACCTGGCCCAGATCGGCGTGAAACTGACCGTGCTGACCCAGGACCAGGCCGACTACATCGGCGTGCCGGTGGAAGGCCCGTACAAGCCGGACCACTACCGCTACTGATCGATCGGCGTTAGGGCTGAACCGGAAAGGCGCTCCCTCGGGGGCGCCTTTCTTTTTGGTGACCCCGTGGCAAATAGCCATCTTTCCATCTGGATGGAAAGATATATACTCGGGACATCGTTCCGGGAACCCCGTCCATGCCCGCCATCAGCTTCGAGTTCTTCCCACCCAAGACCGACGAGCAGCGCGCCCAGCTCGACACCACCGTGAGCCGCTTGAAGAAGCACGCGCCGGACTACGTCTCGGTGACCTTCGGCGCGGGCGGCTCGACCCTGAGCTATACCGACGAAACGGTGAAACGGCTGCGTGCCGAGCATGGCCTTTCCGTGGCGCCCCACCTGTCGTGCATGGGTGGCACGCGCGCCGAGATCGCCGCCCTGCTGGATCTCTACAAGGCCACCGACTGCCGACGCATCGTCGCGCTGCGCGGCGACCTGCCTTCGGGCATGGCCTCGCCCGGCGACTTTCGTTACGCCGCGGAACTGGTCAGCTTCATCCGCCAGCACAGCGGTGACCACTTCCATATCGAAGTGGCCGCCTATCCGGAAACGCACCCGCAAGCGGAGAACGCGCTGGTCGACCTGCGCCACTTCAAGGCCAAGGTGGACGCCGGTGCCGATGGCGCGATCACCCAGTATTTCTTCAATCCGGACGCCTATTTCCGCTTTGTCGACGATGTGACCCGCCTTGGGGTGAAGGTTCCGATCGTGCCCGGCATCATGCCGATCGCGAACTTCAGTCAGTTGCGCCGCTTCTCCGACCAATGCGGCGCGGAGATTCCCCGCTGGATCGTGAAACGCATGCAGGCGCATGGCGACGACGCGGCGGCCGTCCGCGACCTGGGTGCGGACGTCGTGGCCGAGCTCTGCCAGCGCTTGCTCGATGGCGGTGCGCCCGGCCTGCACTTCTATACGATCAACCGGGCCAAGGCGACGATCAGCGTCCTGGAGCGCCTCGCCACGCGCTAAACGTGCGCGCCGTCACTCTCCGCTGAAGCGCGTACGCGGATGATGGCGCACCGTCGCCAAGCGTGCCGCCCCGTGAAACGTGCCTTCGTCCTGCTACTGCTCCTGATCGCCCTGCCGGCCGCCGCGCAGACGGCGATCCATCGTTGTGTCGGCAGGGACGGCCGCCCCGTATTCTCCGACCAGCAGTGCACGAGCATCGGTGCGACGTCGGTCATGCCGCCTACGCCTGCCGCCGCCAGTTCCAGCGCCGGCTCGTCCGACGCACCGGCCGGTCCCAGCACGGGCCTTCTCTGCGCAAAGGACGTGGCAGGGCTGCGCGAAGGCATCGCCCAGGCCTTTGCCAGCCACGACGCCAACCGCATCGGCGGTCTGATCCTATGGAGCGGGTACGGGAGCAGCGGCGCCGTGGAGAACATCCGAAACATGGATGCCCTGGTCCGCCAGCCGCTCCTGGCCGTGGAAGGCAATGAAGCCGGGGGACTCGACGCCGTGACCTCCGGACCCGGCAACGAGGCTGCGACCCGGCGCGCGCATTTCAGCGTAGTACGGGACTCGGGCTGCCTCTGGCTGCGCCCGCCGGCCTGAGCCCGCCCAGGCCCATCCCGGCACGCCATCCGCCCGCGCACTGACGCGTCGCGCCATGGCAGGGGTCGCGCTGCGCGTTATCATGGGCGGTCCCCAGGAGAGCGCACCATGCAGAACTACCCCGATTGGATCTGGCAGAACGGGCAGATCAAGCCCTGGCGCGATGCCACCGTCCACGTGATGGCGCACGCGCTGCATTACGGATCCTCGGTGTTCGAGGGTATCCGCAGCTACGAGACGCCGGACGGCGCGGCCATCTTCCGCCTCACCGACCACCTCAAGCGCCTGTACCTTTCGGCGAAGATCTACGACATCGAAATTCCGTACACGATCGACGAACTCGCCGCGGCCTGCCGCGACGTGGTCAAGAAGAACGACCTGAAGGCGGCTTACCTGCGCCCCGTGGCGTTCCGCGGCCTGGGCGGTTTCGGTCTTTCGGCCGAATGCCCCACCGATGTCGCCGTGGCCACCTGGCCGATGGGCCCCTACCTCGGGCCCGAGGCGCTGGAGAACGGCATCGACGCCTGCGTCTCGAGCTGGCAGCGCTTCGCGCCGAACACCATTCCCGCCGGTGCCAAGGCCGGCGGCAACTACCTTTCCGGCCAGCTGATCGCGCGTGAAGCGCGTCGTCTCGGCTTCGGCGAAGGCATCGCGCTCGCCTCGACCGGCCTGCTCAGCGAAGGCGCCGGCGAGAACCTGTTCCTGGTCTTCGACGGTGTGTTGCACACGCCGCCGGCAAGCGCATCGATCCTCACCGGGATCACTCGCCACACGCTGATGACCCTCGCACGCGAGGAAGGCATCGACGTGGTCGAGCGCGATCTGCCGCGTGAGTATCTCTACCTCGCCGACGAAATCCTGATGTGCGGCACCGCGGCGGAAGTCACCCCGATCCGCGCCGTCGACGGCAAGAAGATCGGCAACGGCAAGGGTGGCCCGATCACCCGTCGCCTGCAGGAGCTCTACTTCGGCCTGTTCAACGGCAAGACCGCCGACCGTTGGGGCTGGCTCGAGGCGCTCTGAGCCCCTCCACCGTAGCGCAAGGACGCGCTACGATGCCCCCGCCAGGGAATGAGCCAACAGGACTGGCCAATCAACAGGGGGAAAACATGAAGCTCCGTCATATCGCCACTGCGGCGATCGTCGTCGCATGCCTCGTCAGCGGCTGCGCAAGCGTGAACAAAGCCGATCGGAACGCCAGCACACAGGCGAAGACTTTCTCGCCGATCACCGACAAGGCCGTGGTCTACATCTATCGCGACGAGATTCTCGGCTCCGCCATCAAGCTCCACGTCAGCGTCGACGGCATCGTCGTCGGCGACACGGGACCGAAGAGCTTCCTGCAGCTCGCCCTGCCCCCCGGGCCGCACACCATTACCTCCCGAGGCGAGAAGATTGCATCGCTTTCGCTGGATACCCAGGCCGGCCAGACCTACTACGTCTGGCAGGAAGTGAAGATGGGCATGTGGTCGGCGAACAGCATGCTGCATGCAGTCGACACGACCAAGGGCCAGGACGGCGTCCGTGAGTGCGAATTGCTGCAGACCGAAGCGCCGGCGTTTCGCATGCCCGATGCCCATGCGATGCGGACCGATGCGCCTGTCGCTGACACCTCGACGCAGTCCGCTTCTGACGCCGCCCAGGCCAGCGGCCGCAGCCTCCAGACGGAAGGCGGCCCTGCCTCGCTCGATCCGCGTGTGACCGTACCGATGTTCAACGCGGCGCAGAACATCGCAGCGATCCATCAGTGCGATCGCCTGGTCCGCGTACGCAATGTCGAAGGCGACAATGCGCATCTTTTCAGCACCTGCCCAAGCGGCGGTGCGCCGCTTGAAATCATCTGCAACGGCGCGAACTGTCACGAAGGCCCGCCGCAGGGTTGAGCGAAAAGCGTCGCGGATCCGGGAACGTGCGCGGACGGCCAGCCGTCCGCGTTGGATCAGCGAAAATCGATCGTCGAAATCGCGCCGGCCATGTCGGGCCGTGGGCGCAGCGAAACATCCCATTCGTACAATTCGCACAGGCGACGCACGATCGCCAGGCCGAGGCCCGCACCGCCGCCGGTGGCGCTTTCGCCGCGAATGCCTCGCTGGAAAAGCTTCTCCGCATCCTCCGGCTTGATCCCGGGACCGGTATCGATCACATCCACGCGGCCGTCGAGCACACGCACCGTCACCTTGCCTTCCATCGTGTACTTGATCGCGTTGCCGATCAGGTTGGTCAGGGCGACGGACAGCACGGAAGCCGGCGCGTTCACGGTCACCGATCCATCGGAAATCAGCTCGATCTCGATCGGCTTGCCGCCCATCTGCGGGCGCTGGCTTTCGATCACATCCGAGGCGACCCTGGCTACGTCGGTCGTTTCTCCACGCGTCGGACCACGACGTTCCGCTCGCGACAGCAGCAGCAGGGCTTCGATCAGTTCGGTAGCCTGGCGCGATGCACGCTCGATACGCTTCAAGCGCTCACGCAGCTTGTCGGTGAGATCGGGCGAGCCCTGCAACAGTTCCGTCGTACTGGCGATGACCGCCAGTGGCGTGCGCAGTTCGTGGCTCACGTCGGAATTGAATTCGCGATCGCGTTCGACCACCGACGTCAGGCGCATGGCGTATTCGTCGAGTGCCACGGCCAGTTCGCCCACTTCGTCATCGGCAAAATGGGGCGCCAGCGCCTCGGCCTTGCCGATGCGGCGGAAGTCGCGCAGGCGTCGCGCCAGGTCGGTTACCGGACGCAGCACGCGCGAGGACAACCATACGCCGAGCACGAGCGAGAACAGGCCGAACAGGAACACCGCGGCGATCACGCTGGTGACGAGCTGGCGCTTGCCCAGTTCGTCGCGAGAGACGTCGAACTGGAGGAAGTTGATGATGCCGCCCTTCCGGCGCACGGCCACCTTGTAGTGATGGGCGCGCCCGTCCTTGCCCGTCTCGTAGATGTCGTGCACGCCGGTGTCGAGCGGCTGCCACGCGAGCGGGGCCTTGTAGATAGTCCGGTCGCTGAATGTCGCGCCCTTGACGATCTCGATGGGCGGCGCCTGATTGGGATTGGCGAGCACTTTCTCGTTGATCGAATCGACTTCGTCCTGCATGGCCGAATTGATCAGCTGCTCTTCGACGCGCTCGCGGATGTTGAGTGCCGCGTACGCGAAAAGAGCGCTCAGGCTGAAGCCGAACAGCGTGAAAGTGACTATCAGGCGAAAACGAAGCTTACGTCTGGACCGCATCCGGATCGACCATGCGATATCCGATACCGTGACGCGTGTGGATCAGCGGCTTCTCGAAAGGTTTGTCGATGGCCGCACGCAGCCCGTGAATGTGTACGCGCAACGAGTCCGAATCCGGCAACTCCTCGCCCCACACGCGCTGCTCGAGGTCCTGCCGAGTCACCACGGACGGACTGGCTTCCATCAGCGCCTGCAACAGCTTCAGACCGATCGGGTTGAGCTGGATGGACTTGCCTTCCCGGCTCACGGTGAGCGTGTCGAGGTTGTAGGTAAGCCCGCCCACCTTGAGCACGCGGCTCTGCGGGCCCTTGCCGCGACGGGCCAGCACTTCCAGTCGCGCCGCCAGTTCCTGCAAGGCGAAGGGCTTGGTCATGTAGTCGTCGGCACCGGATTCGAACCCGGTGAGCTTGTGCTCCAGCGAGTCGCGCGCCGTGAGCATCAGCACCGGCGTCTGCTTGTGGGCCTCGTGGCGGAGCTTCTTGGCGACATCCAGCCCGTCCATGCCCGGCAGGGTCAGGTCGAGCACGATGACGTCGAAATCGTGTACGACAGCCAGGTGCAGTCCGGTCACGCCGTCGCCGGCGAAATCGACCACATGGCCGCGATCCTCGAGGTAATCCCCGATGTTGGTCGCGATGTCGGTGTTGTCTTCGATGACCAGAACGCGCATTCGGCACTCCATTGTGCGGTCGCGGGTGAGTCTTAACAGTATTGCGACCGGAAGCTTAACGCCGAATCCGTGAAGCGGACAGCAGTAAAAGAGAGGCCCGGACGGGAAACCCGCCCGGGCCGAAAGAACTACTGCCCCGATACCGTCACCCCGCGTCGCGGAATCACAGTGGAACCTTTATAGGCGAGGGTCGTTTAAATCGCTGTTAATCCCTTGGCAGCCCTTGGCCGGCGGGCCTTGGCGACCGCCGGTCGCGCGGCGACCCGGCTTTCGCAGTGGGCGATGATGGCGTCGGCGACGTCCACGCCGGTGCTGCCCTCGATGCCTTCCAGACCGGGCGAGGCATTCACCTCGAGCAGCAACGGACCCCGCGACGAGCGCAGCAGATCGACACCGGCCACCTCCAGACCGAGGGCCGAGGCGGCCTGGATGGCCACGCGACGCTCGTCATCGGACAGCTCGACCGACGCCGCGGAGCCACCGCGGTGCAGGTTGGCGCGGAATTCACCCGGCGCCGAGGATCGCTGCATGGCGGCCACCACCTGGTCGCCGACCACGAAGCAGCGCAGGTCGCTGCCATTGGCCTCGCGGATGAATTCCTGGACGAGGAAGTTGGCGTAGAGACCGCGGAAGGCTTCGATCACGCTCTGCGAGGCCGAGCGCTTCTCGGCCAGGACCACGCCGGCACCCTGGGTGCCCTCGTTCAGTTTGATGATGTGGGGAGGGTCGCCCAGCATGGCGAGCAGGTCGGAGGTGTCGTCGGGGTTGTCGCCGAAGGCGGTCACCGGCATGTCCACGCCTTTCACCGCCAGGATCTGCAGGCTGCGCAGCTTGTCCCGGGCGCGCAGCACGGCATCCGAGGGATTGGGCGTGAACACGCCCATCAACTCCAACTGGCGGAGCACGGCCGTGCCATAGAACGTGCTGGACGCGCCGATACGCGGGATCACGCAGTCGATCGGGCCCAGCGGTTTGCCCTTGAAGTGAATCGCGAACATCTGCGGCGCGATGCTCATGTAGCAGCGCAGCGGATCGATCACGCGGACGGTGTGCTTGCGCTTGCGCGCCGCCTCCACCAGTCGCTGCGTGGAGTACAGCCGCGCATTGCGCGACAGGATGGCGATCTTCATGTGGGTTCCCGGACGGCGCGGCGCGGCGTCTGTGAATAGGAAAGCGAAGGATCGACCTGGAAGCGCCCGTGCAGCGCCGTCCGGCCGAGCAAAAGGGGAAACAGCATGTGCCGGCGGTCGGTCAGGTTCACTTCGGCAACGAAGGATTGCCCGGCCAGCTCGATCTCGGTCTGGATGAACCAGCGCGTGGTCGCGTGGCCACCGGAGTCGGTCACCGTGCGCTGGCCGATGGCTTTCGCCTCGCAAGTCGAGGACACGCCGCCCTTTCGGGTCGTGCGCACCTGGAAACGCAGCCAGGTGCCGTCGTCACGCACGTCGACTTCCAGCCACTCGACGTGCAGCGACGACGAGCGCGCGCCCGTATCGAGCTTGGCCTTGAGGACAGGGACGCCGAGCGACGGAAGTGCGAGCCGTTCGCGCCAGCCTAGGGTGATGACATCAGTCATGGGTCTGGTGCGAAGGTAGGGGGACGACGGTGGACCGGGGGAACGGTCCGGATACAAAAGCATGCCGAAGGTGGTGCCGGGTTTCAACCGGCACGACCGATCCGGGGGCCCAGGCTTGTCACGCCCATGAAATCGGCGTGAACAGGGCCGCGCCGGAACCTGTTCAGCGGCTGGCCGTGTCCCGGGGGCCGACCAGCATGTAGATCGACGCGGCCACGCCAGCCAGGCAGACCAGGCCCACGTAATGGGCCGGCCCCAGGCCGCCTGCCGTCGTGATGAGGTAGCCGACCAGCACGGGCGTAGCCGCGCCGGCGATCGCGTAGGCCACGTTGTAGGAGACTGAAATGCCGGAGAACCGGATCGCCGGAGGGAAAGAGGCGACGAGAACCGCGGGAACGATGCCCGCGACGCCCGCGAACAGGCCCGCCAGCGCATAGAGCGGGAACAGGTTGGCACCGCCCGCCTTCAGGTCGAAGTACAGCGCGTAGGTGCTGAGGGCGAGGCCGACCGAGGCGATGAGCATGGCCCACGCGCGTCCGATGGCATCCACCAGCAAGCCACCGCCGATGCAGCCCAGGCACAGGGTGAAAGCCGCCACGCTGCCGGCGGTGAACGCCCGCGGTGGTGCGACGTGGAACGCATTCTGCATCAACGTCGGTGTCATCAGGATGACCACGACGATCGCCGCGGTGAGCACCCATGTCACGGTCATCGACAGCAGCACACCCGGCAGGTGATCGCGAATGACCACCAGCGCCGGCAGCTCCTCGGTGAGCTCCTTGCGCTCGCGCATGCGCGCGAACACCGGCGTCTCGCTCAGCCAGCGGCGCAGGTACACGGCGATGAAGCCGAATACACCACCCAGGATGAAGGCGATACGCCAGCCGTGATCGAGCATGTCCGCTTCGGAAAGGTTGGCATTGAGCCACGCCGCGAGCAGCGAGCCGAGCAGGATGCCCGCGGTGAGACCTGCCGAAAGACTGGCCACGGCGAGTCCAACGCGGCGCCGAGGTACGTGCTCCGCCACGAACACCCATGCACCTGGCACTTCACCGCCGATAGCCAGGCCCTGCACCACGCGAAGCAGGGTGAGCAGCAGCGGCGCAAGCACGCCGAGCGTCGCGTACGTGGGCAACACACCGATAAGCAGTGTCGGCACCGCCATCAGGAAGACGCTCAGCGTGAACATCCGCTTGCGGCCGATGCGATCGCCGAAGTGCGCCATGACGATGCCGCCGAGAGGACGCGCGAGATACGCCACCGCGAAGATCCCGAAGGCCTGCAGACTTGCCAGCCAGTCGGAGGTCCCCGGCGGAAAGAACAGGTGGCCGATCGTCTTCGCGAAATAGACGAAGATCACGAAGTCGTAGAACTCCAACGCGCCACCGAGCGCGGAAAGGAGCAGCGTTTTTACATCGCCGCGGTCGAGCGTGCGGCGATCCGTAGGTTCGAGGGTTGCGCTCATGGGTGGTTACGACAGTCCCGATGACGAAAAGTGTGACATACGACCGGCGCGGGCGACGGCTCAGCGCAGCAGATCGGCCACCGAATCGAGGATCTCCGCGGGACGGAACGGGTAGCCTTCCACGTCGGCGCGGGTAGCGATGCCGCTGAGCACCAGCACGGTATGCAGGCCTGCCTCGATACCCGCGACCACGTCCGTATCCATGCGATCGCCGATCATGCCGGTATTGTGCGAATGCGCACCGAGTTTGTTCATGGCCGAGCGGAACATCATCGGATTGGGCTTGCCGATCACATAGGGCTCGCGGCCCGTGCAGCGCGTGATCAGTGCCGCCACCGCACCCGTCGCGGGCAAGGGCCCTTCGGCACTCGGGCTGGTCGCATCGGGATTGGTGCAGATGAAGCGCGCGCCGTTGCCGATCAGGCGGATCGCCTTGGTGATCGCGGCGAAAGAATACGTGCGTGTCTCGCCCAGCACCACATAGTCCGGTGCGGTGTCCGTCATGATGAAGCCCGCCTCGTGGATCGCCGTGGTGAGGCCGGCCTCACCCATCACGAAGGCCGAGCCGCCGGGCGACTGGTCCTTGAGGAAAGTGGCCGTCGCCAATGCCGAGGTCCAGAGCTGCTCCTCCGGCACATCCAGGCCCGAGGTGCGCAGGCGCGCGCTCAGGTCGCGCGGGGTAAAAATCGAGTTGTTGGTCAGTACCAGGAAAGGCGTGCCGTTGTCCCGCCACTGGCGGATGAGTTCGGGTGCGCCCGGCAGGGCCTTGTTCTCATGGACGAGGACGCCGTCCATGTCGGTCAGCCAGCAGGCTACGTTCTTGCGGTCGGACACGGGGAATTCCTTGCGGCAGCGCGAAACACAGGCGTCAAGGGTACCGCGCCGGCGCGCCCTTGGGCATGGTTCGCGAAGGCGCCGGCCGTTACTCGCTGGCGAGCCGCTTGTGCAGGGCGAGATATTCCTTTCGATACTTCTTCGCCAGCCCGGTCTTCTGCCGGTCGGTAAGGATCTTGCCGCCAAGCTGGAAGAAGCTGCGTTCCTCCTCGCGAAGATGGTCGTGCAGTTCGTCGGAGAGCTTCCCGAGGTTGGCAGTCCACTTCCGACCGGCATGGTTCACGGTCTGCAGTTCCTCCACCAGCTCGTCCATCTTGTGGTGGTCGGCCAGGGCGTCGCGCGACGGGTGCAGACCGCGGTCGTCCATCAACATCGGGACGTAGAGGAAGCGTTCCTCGGCGGCTTCGTGGGCGGCCAGTTCGATACGCAGTGCGGTGAACAGCTCCACGCGATGTTCGCCCGGGTCGGAACGCATGAGCTTGCGCATCAGCGCGCGCTGGATGACGTGGCTTTCGCGGAGGGCTTCGAAGATGGTCTCGGACATGGCATTACCGGCGGTGGCATGGAGTCGCCATCCTGGCCGGCATCGCGTCAGGGTTTCGTCAGCGAACGGAAGCGGGGACGGCATCCAGCGAATGCGAACCGACGGGTCGCCCGAGGAAACGCTTGCCCAGTCCCCGCAACAGGGGTCTTTCGACGAGGTGGTAGCTGAGCAGGCCCACAGCAAGCCCGACAAGACCCATGACGAGGGCGAGTACGGAACGGTCGACCACGCCGACCCAGCCCAGGCGGGCGTAGGCGGCGCCCACGCCGATGAAGATCACCGCGTGCCAGAGGTAGATCGAGAACGACGCATCGCCCAGCGCCTGAAGCCATGCGGGCATGACCCGCGAATGCCCGAGCTCGAACGCTGCGGCTCCGTAAACGACGAATGCGGCCGGAACTCCCCAGCAGCCAAGACGAAGAAGATAGGACAGCGCAGCGCGGCCCCCGTCCGCGTGCAAGGGAATGGAGCCGATGAGCAACCACACCAAGCCGAGGCAGAGCGCGAGCCCGCGGTACCGGTGCTCGCCGCGCTCGATGAGCATGGCGACACCCATGCCAAGCAGGAACTCGAGAAGGATCGGCGCGAACACGTAGTCCAGCGGGATAGCGAGGCCGAACACCGTCGTCAGCACGGCGACCACACCGATCGTCGCGAACCAGCCGAACAGGCCGGCATGGATCCGCTTCGGAAACACGAGCATGCTGAGCGCCGTGGCCGCATAGAAGTACACCTCGAACGTCAACGTCCAGGCTGCCTGGACGCGGTAGTTGGGGATGCTGTTTACCAGGAAGATCAGTTCGAGCTGAGGCTTCTTCATGAAGCCGCTTGCCGGTGGCAGCCAGATCATCATCACCGTGGCGGCACCGAACACGATCCAGTACAGCGGGTAGATCCTGATGACTCGCTTCATGGCGAATTCTTGGAACGCCCGGTATCGACCCCCAGGGCCCACATGTCGGGTCGACCGCCTCGTGACCTGATAGATGATGAAGCCCGAGATCACGAAGAAGATATCGACACCGGACGGTCCGACGGCCGTGAACCATGGCTTTGCCCAATGCGTCCGCATCGGCACGATATCCCAGAACAGATGGCTGGCCAGGACCATCAGGGCCGCGACGGCGCGCAGGCCCTGGATGTTGCGATAGTTCGTGCGGCCAGGTTCCATGCTGCAGGCGCGACCAGGCTAAAAGCAGGTAGTGCCGCCGGCGCGGCGAAGGGTTGCGTCGCCATCGACGATCGCGCGGACGATGCCGGGGTATCGACGAGGGCGGAACAGCGGGGGCAGGCGCCTGGCGCGGCGATGGAGCGGGTGAAGGGAATCGAATCGAGATCCGGCTTTTCCCCGCACCAGCCAATCTACAGCCTGTTCAGCAGCTTATGAACAGCGATACCCAAAACGATACCCAGGAGACGTATCAGGCTACAGAGAGCCTTGTCGAGTCTGGACCGGGCCGGGCGTGGGCCGCGACCATTTCGGGCCAACCACACCGCCGATGCCCCCGCCCAGCCTTATTCGGGGTCGCCTGCATCCCATCGAAGCGCCGTCTGAGCTGCGTGCGCGACCGACTGAACTCGCTCGCACGGCAAGCTAGCTTTTGAACTTCTCGGGCGCCTGCATGTGCCACGGCGTGTCCTCATTTAGGTGCTCGGAAGTCCGGTGACGATGCCAACGCTCACCGTTCCAGCATAGAGATACATGCCAGATGCCTAATCGCGAACACCGTAGCCAAGGTTTGCCAGGATCGGCGTGTTACCGATTCTGGTCACTCAGAAGCAGAAGCATCCGATCGATTTACGTGCGGATCTGATTTCAAAGCATGCGGGGCCAATGCATGCTTCCCGTCTTGCTCGACGCGCTTTAATTTTTCCTGCGCGTCCTTATAGCCGGCGTTGGCTGACTTCCTCAGCCAGAACAGCGCACGCTCGCGATCAAGCGCCGTGTCGTTGTTCACGAAGTCCTCGTAGACATTGTATTGCGCGACAGGATCGCCATTCTCCGCAGCAATGAGCGCCCAACGCCTTTCCTCCATAGGGTTAAGAAGCACAAAACCGTAAAACACGGAGATCTTAGACGCCGCTTCCGACGACCCACGCATCGCCTCAACCGCAAGGGTTCGCAATTGCTGCTGCGTGAGGACCAAGTCTTGATTGAGGTTTACCGGCTGCTCCGACGCATTTTGTGCGTAGGCGGTATGACTCGCGAACCACAGCACCGACATGAGTAGCGCTTTAGATTGCTTCATGAGAAAGCGCTAGGGCTTGAAGCGACCTGAAGAGTGATGAGCAAGAGAAGCGAAGAAGCGAGGTGGCGCACTGACTTAGTCCATGTCGTCGGCATCACGAAGCACTCGGGGCGTAGAGGTGCGGAATTGTTGGCACAACAGTCCGCCGACGCGTGTCAGCGTAATCCCCTACGAGGTGTAGGGGCTTTCCTACAAAGGACTGAATCGCGAACTGCGTCGCTTTTCTCTCAACCGCACCACCAAGGGCGCCCAAGATGCGGGCGCCCTGATTCATTACTAAAAACCAGCCGGAGGACGCCCGAGGGCTGGCCGCGACTGTGGTTCGTCGGGCGGAGCCACCGCATTCGCCATGGTCTGAAACGCGAGCATCGGCTCCTCCCGCGCGGAATACAGCTTCCTCTCGCCGAGGTGGCGTTTCACGACCCGGCGATCATGGATGGCTTGACGACACCTCGGACGACACCTCTGGGGAGGCCGCATAGGTCCGCTGACGAAGCCAAGAAAGACGTTTCAGAGAAGGCACTTGGCGCATCACGTCGCGAAGTGGAGCGGGTGAAGGGAATCGAACCCTCGTCAGTAGCTTGGGAAGCTACAGCTCTACCATTGAGCTACACCCGCATCGGGAGGGGATGGTAATACGTCGGCACGCTCGGGGGAAAGGTGGCGCCCGGCTGAACGCCCAAGGGAGCGGCAACGCCGGCCACCGGTGGCGAGCGCATAATCGTGACGGGGAATTCTTACGAGGGCCGGGCCATGCATCGAATCCTGTCGCTTTCCGTCTTCGCGGGGCTTGCGCTCGGTGCGGTCGGGGTCGCTTCGGCCCAGTCCCGAACGGTGTCCACCGCGGACATGCCCAAACCCGGCGTCAGCTATATCTCGGGTCCTTCCGCACCGGTTCGCCGGGAGACGGTCAGCACTGGCACCCTGCCCCAGCCGGCCCGGCTGTACGTGGACGGTCAGGCCAACAGCGGCGGCTACCCGGACCAGGGCGGGTACGGTAACGGCGGCTACGACAACCAGGCCGCCAACGACGGTGGCGGTGGCTATTACTCCGGCGGCTACGGCAGCTACCCGAACAACGACAGCTACGGCTACGGCCATGACCACGATCACGGCGGCTACCCCGGCCATGGTCATGGCGGCGGCCACGACGGCAATGGCTACCAGCAGCCCGGCAACTCGGTCAGCGTCGGCATGAAAGCCAATCCGCCCAACGGCAGGCCCGCGGTGCAGGTCGCGCCGCCCAGGCAGGCGCGCGACGGCGGCCACCGTGGGAACAACGGCTGGAACCCGTACCCCCAACCGATACCCGTGACCAACGGCGTGAACGCCAATCGCGCCTCGGAGCCGGGCACCGGCATAAGCACGGGTAACCAGCCGGGCACCGGCATTCCGCTGCGTGGCGGTGGCGGCAACGGTTACGGCCGCTGAGGCGACGGGTTCGCCGCGGCCACGGCCGCCCGTTACAATCGGCGGATGCATATCACCCTCAATGGCGATGCGCGTGACTGCGCGCCCGGCACGTCCGTGTCGGCCCTGCTCGATGCCGCCGGCTATGCCGGCAAGCGCGTGGCCGTGGAAGTGAACCTCGAAATCGTGCCGCGTAGCGCGCACGCGACCCACCTGCTCGCCGACGGCGACCGGGTCGAGATCGTCCATGCCATTGGCGGCGGCTGAGCCGCGCCCACCGACGGAAGACTCCGCATGAACCACTATTCCCCCGCCGACGACGACCTGCTGACCGTCGCCGGCCGCACGTTCCACTCGCGGCTGCTCACCGGCACGGGCAAGTACAAGGACTTCGACGAGACCCGTCGGGCGACGGATGCCGCGGGCGCGCAGATCGTTACCCTGGCCATTCGCCGGGTGAACATCGGCCAGGACGCGAGCCAGCCGAACCTGCTCGACGCGCTGCCGCCGGACCGCTTCACCCTGCTGCCGAATACCGCCGGCTGCTATACCGCCGAGGATGCGGTCCGCACCTGCCGACTCGCCCGCGAACTGCTCGACGGCCACAACCTGGTCAAGCTCGAAGTGCTCGGCGACGAGCGCACGCTTTATCCGGACGTGGTGCAGACCCTGGTCGCCGCCGAGAAGCTCGTCGCCGACGGCTTCGACGTCATGGTCTACACCTCGGACGACCCGATCCTCGCCCGGCGGTTGGAAGAGATCGGCTGTGCGGCGATCATGCCGCTGGCCGCGCCGATCGGTTCGGGCCTCGGCATCCAGAACCGCTACAACCTGCTCGAGATCGTCGAAAACGCCAGGGTGCCGGTGATCGTCGATGCCGGCGTCGGTACCGCGTCGGATGCCGCGATCGCCATGGAACTCGGTTGCGACGGCGTGCTCATGAACACCGCGATCGCCGGAGCGAAGCACCCGGTGCTGATGGCGCATGCGATGAAGCTCGCCGTGGAGGCCGGCCGCGCCGCGTTCCGCGCGGGCCGCATTCCGCGCAAGCGCTTCGCCTCGGCGTCGAGCCCCGTCGACGGACTGGTTGGCTGAGATGACGCACGACGACGACACCACAGGCGACGCGCCCTACCTCCGTCGCATCCGCAGCTTCGTGCTGCGCGAAGGTCGCATGACGACGGCGCAGCAGCGCGCCTTCGACGATCACTGGTCGCGCTTCGGGCTGGATTACCAAGGCGCCGAACGCGATCTCGGCGCCACGTTCGGCCGCGAGGCACCGCGCGTGCTGGAAATCGGCTTCGGTAATGGCGAAGCGCTGGCCTGGGCCAGCGAGCACGATCTGGCCCGCGACTACATCGGCGTGGAAGTGCACAGCCCCGGGGTCGGCCGCCTGATGAACGCCCTCGCGGCACGCGAGGCCGGCAACGTCCGCGTGTACAAGCACGATGCCGTCGAGGTGCTCGAACACGAGATCCCGGCCGGCAGCCTGTCCGAAGTGCGCATCTGGTTCCCGGATCCCTGGCACAAGAAGCGCCACAACAAGCGTCGACTGGTCCAGCCTGCCTTCGTCGAGCTGCTCGCCTCACGCATGGCGCCAGGCGGCCTGCTCCACCTGGCCACGGACTGGGAGGCGTATGCGGAACACATGCGCGAGACCATGGAAGCCGCCCAGGGCTGGCATAACCGCGTGGGGCCCGGTGCGAGCGCCGAGCGGCCCGAGTGGCGCATCGAGACGCATTTCGAGCGTCGCGGCACGCGGCTAGGCCACGGGGTGTGGGATTTCTTGTACGAATGGCGCGGCGCGGTTTGACCACGACACCTTGACCGCCCGGCTGGCATAAAGGGGGCTTCGTGCTTACGGAGTCTCCCCGATGTCCATTTCAAGCGTGGCCGATCTGATCGCCGAAACCCTCGAAGAAGCCGGCGTCCGTCGCATTTACGGCCTGGTCGGCGACAGCCTCAACGCCATTACCGATTCCCTGCGCGAACGCCACCGCATCGACTGGGTGCATGTGCGTAATGAAGAAGCCGCCGCCTTCGCCGCCGGCGGCGAGTCCCAGCTGACCGGCGAGCTCGCCGTCTGCGCGGGCAGCTGCGGTCCCGGCAACCTGCACCTGATCAACGGTCTGTTCGACTGCCATCGCTCGCGTACGCCGGTGCTGGCCATTGCCGCACACATCCCCAGCGCCGAGATCGGCAGCGGCTATTTCCAGGAAACCCATCCGACCGAGCTGTTCCGCGAGTGCAGCGTGTATTGCGAGATGGTTTCCGATCCCGCGCAGATGCCCCATGTGCTCGACTCGGCCATTCGTGCCGCCGTGGGCCAGCGAGGCGTGGCCGTCGTGGTGATCCCGGGCGACGTGGCCATGCGCAAGGCGTTGGTCAAGGCGGCGACGCCTGCAGCCGGCCTGTTGCCGCCGAAGCCCAAGGTGATCCCGGCCGAGCGCGAACTCGATGCGCTCGCCGCCCTGCTCAACGCGGGCAAGCGCGTCACCCTGCTTTGTGGGCGCGGCACGGCCGGCGCGCACGACGACCTGATCGCCTTGGCCGATGCCCTGAAATCGCCGATCGTGCACGCGCTCGGCGGCAAGGAGTATGTCGAGTACGACAATCCCTTCGACGTCGGCATGACGGGCCTGATCGGCTTCAGCTCCGGCTACCATGCCATGGAGGACTGCGACACCTTGCTCATGCTCGGTACCGACTTTCCTTACCGGCAGTTCTATCCGGAAGACGCGAAGATCGCCCAGGTGGACCTGCGCCCGGGCAACATCGGTCGGCGCTGCCGCGTGGATCTCGGCGTGGTCGGCGATGTAGGCGAGACGCTTCGTGCCCTGCTTCCACGCATCGAACCCAAGCGCGTGCGCGGCCACCTGGACCGCTGCCTCGCCCATTACGCCCGTGCCCGCCAGGGTCTGGACGATCTCGCCGCGATCGAACCGGGCCATGACCTGATCCATCCGCAGCAGCTCACCCGCCTGGTCAGCGAGCTGGCGGAAGAGGATGCGGTCTTCACCGTCGACGTCGGTACGCCGACCGTGTGGGCGGCGCGTTACCTGCGCATGAACGGCAAGCGCCGCCTGCTTGGCTCCTTCGTGCATGGCTCGATGGCCAACGCCATGCCCCAGGCCATCGGCGCGCAGGCTGCCTATCCCGGGCGGCAAGTCATCTCGCTCTCGGGCGATGGTGGCTTCTCCATGCTGATGGGCGACTTCATCACGCTCGCCCAGCAAGGCCTGCCGGTGAAAGTCATCGTGCTCAATAACGGCACCCTCGGTTTCGTCGAGCTGGAGATGAAGGCCGCGGGCCTGCTGGAAACGGGCGTGGAACTGAAGAATCCCGACTTCGCCGCGATGGCCAATGCCATGGGTATCCACGGCCGCCGCGTCACTCGCGCCAGCGACTTGTCTTCGGCCGTCGCCGAGGTGCTTTCGCACGAAGGCCCCGCCCTTCTCGACGTGGTCAGCAATCGCCTCGAGCTGTCGATGCCACCGAAGATCAGCGGCGAGCAAGTGAAGGGTTTCAGCCTGTATGCGCTGAAAGCGGTGATGAGTGGACGCGGCGATTCGATCGTGGACCTCGCCCTGAGCAACCTCAGCCGCTGATAAGCGGATCGCCGACAGCAAAAAAGCGGGCCGTCGTGCGGCCCGCTTCAGCCGGGAGCCACCCCCAACGCGTATACTCCTGCGGCATCAATCGCCGCCTGGCAAGACCATGCCACCGCACGTCCCAATCGACCGGATCCGGATAGCCGGCTAGTGGCACTGACCCTCACTCCCGAAATGATGCTCGTGCTGGGCCTGGTGGGCTTCACCATGCTCATGCTCGTTCTGGAGTGGATCCGGGCCGACATGGTCGCCCTGCTCGTCGTGGTCACGATCGGGCTCACCGGCCTCATTCCCGGCGACCAGGTGTTCAACGGCTTCGCCGGCAACGCCGTCATCGCCATCATCGCGATCATGATCATGGGCGCCGGCCTGGACCGCGCCGGCGTGCTCAACCTCACCGCCGCCTTCGTCATGCGCATGGCGCGCGGCGTGGAGTCGCGCCTGGGCGTGGTGGTCAACAGCGTGACCAGCCTGTTCAGCGCGGTGATCCCCAGCCAGGCGCTGGCCGCCTTGATGATTCCGGTGACCAGTCGGCTGTCCGCCCGCACGGGCGTGCCGATGTCCCGCCTGCTGTTGCCCATGGCGTTCTGCATCCTCACGGCCACCAACACCACGCTGATCGCCAACTCGCCGCTGATCGTCCTCAACGACCTCATCGCCAGCGCGAACAGCAACCTGCCGCCGGGCGCGCATACCATTCCCAAGTTCGGCCTGTTCAGCGTGACCCCCGTCGGCCTCGTGCTGGCCGTGGTCGGTGTGCTGTTCTTCTACCTGTTCACCCGCAAGCTCCTGCCCGAGCGCGAGGACGAACGCCTCAAGGTCACGCCAGGCCGCACGGAGAGCTATTTCGCCGACACCTATGGCATCGCCGGCGAAACGGCCGAGCTGACGGTCACCGCGGAGAGCCCGCTGGTCGGCATGAGCATCGGCGAGGTGGAGCAACTGCACGGTGCCCCGTTGATCCTGGCGATCAAGAACGGCAACGAGAGCCGCGTCGCGCCGCCGTCCGACCAGATGATCTGGGTCGGCACCGTGCTCGGCGTGCTCGCCCCGCGAGATGCGATCAATGCCTTCGCCAACAATCAGTTATGCCGCGTCTCCATGCGTATGCGCCAGCTCGGCGAGCAGTTCAACACGACGCGCGCCGGTATCTCCGAGGCCGTCGTTCCACCCAGCTCCCGCTTCATCAAGCAGACCGTCGGCGAGTTGCGCCTGCGCAAGCGCTTCGGTATTTCGGTGCTGGCGGTCAACCGCGGCGACGAAGTATTCCGCGAGGACGTGCGCGCGGTCACCCTGCGAGCCGGCGACACCCTGGTGCTGCACAGCAAGTGGCGCGACCTCATGCTCGCCGAAGAGGATCGCGACTTCGTCGTCGTCACCGACGTCCCCAAGGAAGAGGCGCGTCCGGGCAAGATCTGGCAGGCCGTCGGCTTTTTCGTGCTGGCCAAGTGCCTGGCCCTGTTCACCCACCTCGACCTGTCCGTGGCCATGATGACCGGCGCGGTCGGCATGCTGCTGACCGGCGTACTGAACATGGACGAGGCATATAAGGCGATCAACTGGAAGACGATCTTCGTCACCGCCTGCCTGATTCCACTCGGCTGGTCGATGGATTCCACCGGCACGGCATCGTGGATTGCCCAGGAGGTGTTGGCCGTGCTCGGCCATGCGCCGCAGTGGACCCTGCAGCTGTCCATCGCCGTGCTGACGCTGATGTTCTCGCAGGTCATGTCGAACGTGGGCGCCACCGTGATGATGGTGCCCATCGCGATCAGCGTGGCCGTGAGCACGGGCGGCAACCCGTCGGCCTATGCGCTGATCGTGGCCGTTTCCTCGTCGAATACGTTCCTGCTGCCCTCCGGCCATCCGGCCCTGATGATGGTGGCCGGTCCCGGCGGTTACCGCGCGAAGGATTTCCTGCGCGTCGGCCTGCCCCTGACGCTCATCGTGCTGACGTTGACCCTGGTCACCATCAACTTCATGTACCGATAAGCCGCACCGCTCCGTCATCCACCTCGACAGGGACGGCACGCAAGCGGTCGCCGCGGCAGGGACCGGCCGTGCAGTCGCCGCTGTCCGCCGTGAAGGTGGCGCCGTGAGCCGCGCAGATGATCGTTCCGTTGCGGACCAGGAAGCGCCCGGGCGCATAGTCGAGGCGTCGGCCGGCATGCGGGCATACGTTGAAGTAGGCGCGCGCCTCGCCGCCGTGGCGGTAGACCAGAAGCGACTCCACCTCGCTGTTGACGATGGCTTCCACCTCGATGGCCTGGCCATCGGGAATGTCGGCCAGGAGGCACAAGGGCGGGGTGTCGGCGTTAGGAGTCATGGCACTTGTCTATGAGGATGGGTTGCCCCAAGGTAAAGGGGCACCACGCATGTCATTGTGCCATACGGATTTTTAACCAATGCGCTTCGTCTTCCCGCCCATCCGCCGTTCGCGAAACCCGCTGCTTCGCGCCCTGTCCGTCGTGGCCGGTCTGGCTGTGCTCGGCGTCCTGCTGGTGTTCGGCGTGGTCGTCATCGGCGTGCTGCTGGCCGGTGGCCTGGTCTTCCTCGCCGTCCGCCAGTGGAAGCTCGCCCGCGGCGGCGCCAGCGCGGCGCCCCAGGCGTCGGCCGCGCGCCCGACCCAGGATCCCAAGGTCCTCGAAGGCGAATTCGTGGTTATCCGCCAACGCGATCCGGTCCACCACTAAGTTCCGACCGCGCAAGAAGCGGATGGTGGCGGACACCGTGCCCGCCTACGCTGGCCTCCAACGATCAGGAGGCCACGATGAAAACCCAGGTCCAGTTCATGCGCCCCGCCGCCGACGAAGCCCTCGAACGTGTCCGCACCGCGCTCGACCGCGAGGACTCCGCCAGCGATCTGGCCAGCCTCGCCGCTATCGCGGGACTCAGCCCTACCCACCTGCAGCGCGCCTTCCGTCGCCGCTATGGCGTCAGCCCGGCCGAGTACGCTCGCGCCCGTCGCTTCGGCCAGTTGCGTGAAGCGCTACGCGACGGCGCCGCGGTCACCGATGCGGTCTATGAGGCAGGATTCGGCTCCGGCAGCCGCGTCTACGAAGAGAGCGATCGACGGCTGGGCATGACGCCAGCCAGCTACCGCGCGGGCGGCGCCGGCGCTTCGATTCGCTACACGACCACGCATACGCCGCTCGGCCGGTTGCTGGTGGCCACCACCGCCAAAGGAATTTGCTCGGTGACTCTGGGCGAGAACGACGCGGCGCTGGAAACGCGACTCGCCGAGGAGTTCCCGCTGGCCGGGCGTGAGCGCGTCGACGAGGGACGCGACGAATGGCTGGACGCCGTGATCGCGCGCGTCACCCGTGACCTCGGCTGGGACGCCGACGACACGCCGGCGATGCCGCCGATCGATATCGCCGCCACGGCATTCCAGTGGCGCGTCTGGGACGCGCTGACGCGAATCCCCCGTGGCGAAACCCTCAGCTACGGCGAACTCGCCGCAAAGCTCGGCGTCCCCAAGGCCGCCCGCGCCATCGGTCGTGCCTGCGGCAGCAACAAGCTGGCCCTGCTGGTTCCCTGTCACCGGATCATTCGCGAAGACGGCAGCCTGGGCGGCTGGCGCTGGGGCTTGGAAATCAAGCAACAGCTGCTCGCCACCGAACGTGCCATGAGCGCCACTCAAGGCTGACCTTCGAACGTTTCGCTACCGCCGCCCGCGCGGCGGCGATATCGTTCCGGATTCAACCTGGATCCGCCATGCCCGACGCCGCCTGTACCGCGAACGAAGTCCCCACCGTCGCCAGTCCCCGCTGGCTGGTGCCGCTGTCGTTGTTGTCGATGTACCTGATCTGGGGCTCGACCTATCTCGGCATCCGCTATGCCCTGGTGAGCTACCCGCCCTTCATGCTCGCGGCGATCCGCTTCGCCGTCGCCGGCGTGCTGCTGTTCACCGTGCTGCGCCTGCGCGGCGCCACCTTGCCGACGGCGCGGCAGTGGAAGAACGCAGCCATCGTCGGCACGCTGCTGCTCGCGGGCGGCAATGGCCTGGTCTGCTTCGCCGAGCAGTCGGTGAGTTCGGGCATCGCCGCCGTCGCGGTCGCCAGCATGCCCTTGTTCGCGGCCGTGTTCGGCGGTCTTTACCGCGAGTGGCCCACGCGCGGCGAGACCGTCGGCCTGCTCCTGGGCTTCGTTGGCGTCGTCGTGCTGAACCTTGGCGCGGGGCTGTCGGGATCGCCGCTCGGCGCGATCGCGCTGATCTGCGCCGCCATGGCCTGGGCCTTCGGTTCGGTCTGGTCCAAACGCCAGGACATGCCGTCGGGCCCGATGAACACCGCCGCGCAGATGCTCTGCGCCAGCGTATCGCTGACGATCATCGCCCTGCTTCACGGCGAGCGCTTCCCCGAGCATCCGCAGGTCGGTGCGACCGTCGCCCTGGGCTACCTCATCGTGTTCGGCTCCATCGTCGCCTTCAGCGCCTACCTCTATGTACTGAAGACCGTACGTCCGGCCCTGGCCACCAGCTATGCCTACGTGAACCCGCCGGTGGCCGTACTGTTCGGCGTCGCGGTCGCCGGCGAACACGTCGGCCCCTTCGATCTGGCCGGCATGGCGATCATCCTGGTGGGCGTCGGCATCATCACCATGATGCGTACACGCAAGGCCTGAAGCCGCCGTTTGTGACGGACGTCGCATTCGCGGCCTCCGGCGACGCATTTTCAGAATTATTCGATGTCGGTCGGCGATAGCGACACCTAGGCTCGGGCCTTTCCGTCCCAGGAGCGACCATGTCCCGCCTTACCCCGAAATCGTCGCGACGCGTGTATCTGTGCGTCGCCCGCGGCGGCACGCTGTTCGGCATTGCCATCCTTGCCGTGGCCTCGTGCCAGACGTTTCGCGACACGCCTGCCTCGCGCCTCGCCTCGCCAGTGGCGGACTACCTGGAATACGACGCCTGCCTCGACCGCGGCGGTCGCTGGCTGATGCATGCGCATACCTGCATCGAGCCGAGCGAGCCCGGTGTTCGCGAGCTGCGCGAAGCCCTGTAGGGCTCCGCGCGAGCCGTCTCAGAGTTCTCGCAGCGCCGTCGTCACCGGCACGCGTGCCGCGCGCAGCGCGGGGAACAGGCCGCCGATGAAACCGATGGCCAGGGCCCACTTGATGCCCGTCCAGAGCAGTTCGCCACTGACATGGAAGCGGAAAACCACCTGGCTGAAGTTGGCGCCGAGCGTGGACGTGGTGTAGCCGTTGAAGATCACCCACACCACGCCGGCACCGATCAGACCGCCGAGCAGCGCGAGCATCATGGTTTCGAGCATGACCGAGACCACCACCGGGACACCCCGGAAACCGATGGCGCGAAGGGTGGCGATTTCACGGGCCCGTGCCTGGATGGCGGCGAACATGGTGTTGAGCGCACCGAAGATCGCGCCGATGGCCATGATGATGCCGACGGTGATGCCCACCGCGCGCAACACCTTGGTCAGGCCTTCGGACTGCTTGCTGAAATAATCCTGCGTGGTGCTCACGTCCACCTTCAGTCGGGGGTCGGCGACGAGATTGGCCTTGAAGGTGTCGAACGCTTTCGGCGAATCCAGCATCACCGTGACCGATTGCACGCTGCTGCCGCGGCGATACGCCGAGGCCACGCTCTGCGTGTCCGCCCAGAGCTCCGACTCGAGCGCATCGTGGGACTCGAAAACGCCGACCACGGTCCAGCTCTGCCCGGCGAGGCGGAGGGTCTTGCCTACATCGATCCCCTCAAACTGCGCTTTCGCGCCCTTGCCGACGATGATCTCGCCCAGGCCCGGACGGAATTTCCGGCCTTCGACGATCTTCACCTGGTCCCTGAGCGTCCACACGTCCTCGCTGACCCCACGGATGGGCACGTTGGAGTCGCTGTTCGGGTCGCCCTTGCGTGGCAGGTTCGCCACAACGACCAGTTCGCCGGAGGCGATCGGCTTGCCCTGCGCATCCTTCTTCACGCCAGGCGCCTGCATCACCACGTTGGCACTGTCACGATCGAGGATGGAATTGAGCTCCGCCTGCGAACCGCCGCGCAGGACGATGGCGGTGCGGTCGTTGCCGGTGGAGCGCAGGGTTTCCGCAAAGCCATCGCTCATGGCCAGCATCGCCACGAGCACGCCGACGACACCGGCGATGCCGACCACGACGACCGAGGACGAACCCAGGCGCTGGGTCACGGTCGCCAGGCCCACGCGGGTCACCTGCCAGGTCTGCCGCCCGCGGCGCGTGAGTGCCATCCACAGGGCGAGGAGTACGGCCAGCGACACGACGCCCTGCCAGGGCAGCGCGATCCAGAGCGCGAGAAAGGCGGCGACGATCAGCAGCATCAGGAGGCCGAAGCCAAAGGTCTTGAGTGATTTCATGTCGTGCTCCTCAGCGCCCGGCCAGCGCGTCGACGATATTGAGACGCATGGCGCGGATGGCGGGCAACGCGCCGACCAGCGCGCCGATCGCCACCATCAACGCGAGCCCGAGTATCCACGTGGAGGCACCGATCGGCGGCAGGTTGAGCATGCCGCCGCTGCCCTTCGCGACGATCGGCACGACGACGCCGGCGAGCGCCAGCCCGAGCACGCCGCCCAGCAGCAGCAGCAACACGCCTTCGGCGAGGACCATGCCGAGCACGCTCTGGCTGGAGAAGCCGATGGTCTTGAGCACGGCCAGTTCGTTGGTCCGCTCGCGCACCGCCTGCGCCATGGTGTTGCCGGTCAGCAGGATGAGGGTGAAGAACACCGCGCCCATGATCGCCGAGACGATCAGCCCGATATCGCCGAGCTGCTTGGCGAACGAGGCATTGAACGCCTGTTCCGTCTGTGTCTTGGTCTCGTGATCGGAATTGGCCGAGAGCGCGTCGATGGCCTTGGCCACGCTATCGGCCTTGTCGGCCGAGGTGAGCTTCACGACATACCAGCCCACGGTGGTGCCGATGCTGCGGAACGCGTTGGCGTCCTCGAAGTACTTGTGATGGAAAAAGAACTGCTGGTCCGTACCGTTAGCCGCGCCCTTGGCCGGCGTGTAGATGCCGACGATGTCGAAGGGCCAGGTCTTGTCGCCGTTCCGTTGCGGGAAGATCGTCGACTGCAGGGGAATCTTGTCGCCTACTTTCCAACCGAAACGCTTGGCCAGTGCAGCGCCGACGATAGCTCCCGTACGGGTGGTGTCGTAAGCCTTGCGCTGCTCCGCCGGCAGTTCCATCTCGTGGTAGATGTCCAGGTAGTTGTCGCTGACGGCGAAGCTGAGCACGAAGTTCTTCGGATCCTGGTAGATGCCACCGAACCAGTTCGCGTAGCCCACCGACTTCACGCCCGGGATCGCTTCCATGCGCGTCTGCAGGCTCGCCGGCAGGGACTGGATGATCGAGTAGCGTGAGGTCGTGATAAGTCGATCCACGCCGATGACGCTGTCACCGGAGTCGAACGCCGCACGCGTCGCATCGAGCATGCCGAAAAGCAGGAAGGCGGCGAGGATCGACACCAGCGTGAGAAACGTACGGGACTTGCGCCGGAACAGCGCCGCCCAGATGAGATGCATGTATTTCATGCGCGTATCCCCGCTCAGGCCAGGGCTTGCTCGACAAGGGTGCCCTTGTCGAGATGCAGCGTGTGGTTGGCGTACTCGGCGGCCTTCGGATCGTGCGTGACCATGACGATGGTCTTGCCGTGTTCGCGATTGAGTTCGCGCAGGAGGCCGAGGATATCTTCGGCGGACTGGCGGTCGAGGTCGCCGGTCGGTTCGTCGCAAACCAGCAACGTGGGATCGGAAACGATAGCGCGTGCGATCGCCACACGCTGCTGCTGCCCGCCGGAGAGCTCCGAAGGCTTGTGCGTGGCACGGTCGGAGAGACCCACCAGCTGCAACGCGATGGACGCATTCTGTTTGCGCTGGGCTGCCGACAGCCTGGTCAGCAGCAGGGGAAGCTCCACGTTGCGCTGGCCGGTCAACATCGGCATGAGGTTGTAGAACTGGAAAACGAAGCCGACGTGCGCGGCGCGCCACTTGGCCAGGGCGCCGGAGCCCAATTGGTCGATACGCTCGCCAGCCACGGTGATGCTGCCGCCCGTCGGCGTATCGAGGCCGCCGATGAGATTCAACAACGTGGTCTTGCCCGAGCCCGAAGGCCCCATGAGCGCAAGGAAGTCGCCTTCCTCGATCTTCAGGTTCACGCCGTGCAGCACTTCGACCTTCTGCCGGCCACGTTCGTAGACCTTGGAGAGATCCTGGATGTCGATCAGGGTAGCCATGTCATGTCTCCGAAAACGTCAGGGCGTGGTTTTGGCGATGCTGACGGCGGCGCCGTCGGCGAGTGATTCGGGCGGCGAGACGACCACGGTCTCACCGGTGCTCACGCCGTCGCTGACCAGGCGCATGTCGCCGCTGGCCTGCATGGCGACGGTCACCGGACGGCGCTTCGCCGTGTTGTCCGCGACGACGAAGACGACGTCGTGGCCGTCCCGCTGGACGACGGCCGCGGCGGGAACGAAGACGCCCTTCGGAGCCGCGGACGCCACGGGGGCGCGACGCTCGAGGAAGGACACCCGCACGCCCATGTCGGGGACGATGCGCGCGTCCTTGTTCTCCAGCGCGACGCGAACCTTAACCGTGGCCTTGCCGCGATCCGCCGCCGGCACGATGGCGATCACATGGGCGGGAATCTTCCAGTCGGGGTAGGCATCCAGCACTGCCTCGGCGGGCATGTTCGCCTGGACGCGCCCGATATAGGCTTCGTTGACGTCGACATCGATCTCCAGCGAGTCCATATCGACGATGGTGCCGACGCCGGTCCGGGTGAAACCGCCGCCGGCCGAGAGGGGCGACACGATCTCGCCGACCTGGGCCGCCTTGTCGGTGATCACGCCATCGAAGGGTGCACGGACCACGGTGTAGTCGAGGTTGACCTGTCCGACCTGGACCTGCGCGTCGGCGGAGTCGGCCTGGCGCCGCGCCGTGTTGAGCTGCGCACGAAAGGTATTGGCCTGGGTGCGGGCCTGTTCGGACACCTGCCTGGAGACGAGCCCGCGCCCGACAAGGGCCTCCGCACGATCGGCGTCACGCAGGTTCTGCTCGAGCTGGGCCTGGGTCTGGGCCACGGTGGCGCGGGCCGCGGCGGCACTGGCCCGTGCGGCGTCGAGGCTGGCACGCAGCGCGTTGTCTTCCAGACGGGCGAGGACCTGGCCCTTCTTCACCCGGTCGCCTTCCTCGATCAGTACCTCGGTCAGCGTGCCGGTGATCTGGGCCGATACCGTGGCCTGGCGACGCGCCGTCACATAGCCGGTGGCCTGGAGCACCGCGCCCGCTTCGGCGTTGGCGGAAGGCGATACGGCCGTGGCGGTTTTCACCTCGACCGGGCGGTGGGCGACGAAGACCCAGGCGCCGGCACCCACCGCGAGCAGCAAGACCACGACACCGGCTGCGATCAGCGCGAGCCGGATTCCCCTGCCACCGCCTCCGCCACCATGGGCTTCCTTGTGCGATTTATCGATCTTCAGCTGCCTCAGCAGCTCGGCGTTCGAATTCATGCTTCCCTCTATCCCCCGCGGCCCCACCGCATGGCAAGATCATGCGACCCGGGCCGACGCTGCGCCACTTCCGCGCATCAGTCATCTGCCGTGACAGGTGTCACCTGCTAACCTCATACGATGAATACGATCATTCCCGCGCCGGCCCAGCCGAGCATCCCCGTCGTCGGCCAGACCGCGCGTTTCCCGGTCCGCCGTATCTTCTGCATCGGCCGCAATTACGCCGACCACGCCCGCGAGATGGGCGCCTCGGTCGACAAGGCGAATCCGATGTTCTTCACCAAGCCCGCCGATGCCATCGTCACCGACGGTGCCGACGTACCCTACCCCTCCGCCACCAGCGACCTCCATCACGAAGTCGAAATGGTCGTCGCCCTGGGTGCCGGCGGTTCGGACCTGTCGGTCGAGCAGGCCGGCAAGCTGGTCTGGGGCTACGGCGTCGGCCTGGACCTGACCCGCCGCGATCTCCAGGCGCAGGCCAAGGCCAAGGGCGCGCCGTGGGACGTCGCCAAGGGCTTCGACCACTCGGCGCCGGTCTCGGCCCTGGTCCCGGCATCGGAAGTGACGCCGACCGCCTCGACCCGTATCGCGCTCGAGATCAATGGCGAGGTCCGCCAGCAGGCCACGCTAGGCGACATGGTCCTGGATGTGCCGGAAATCCTCAGCGCGCTGTCGAAGATGTTCGAGCTGAAGGCCGGTGACATCGTCTACACAGGCACCCCGGCCGGTGTCTCCGCCCTTGTACGCGGCGATACATTTCGTGCGACCCTCGACGGCGTCGCGACGCTCGAAGGCCGCGTGCGCTGACTTCGCGAACCGCCGACATCCATCTCGCTAGTTTCCACCGTTCCACGTTCGGCCAATAAGGAGAAAGACCGATGAGTTTCGTCGCGGAATTCAAGAAATTCGCTCTACGCGGTAACGTTGTCGACCTGGCGGTCGGTGTCGTGATCGGTGCGGCATTCGGCAAGATCGTCACCTCGCTCGTCGAGAACATCATCATGCCGCCGATCGGCTGGCTGATCGGCGGTATCGACTTCTCCGACTACAAGTGGGTCCTCAAGCCCGCCGACGCGGTCGCGAAGAAGGCCGAGGTCGCCATCCAGTACGGCCTCTTCATCAACGTGTTGATCCAGTTCTTCATCGTCGCCGTCGCGATCTTCGTCGTGGTCAAGGCGATCAACCGCCTCACCCGCCGCGAAGCGGAAGCCCCGGCTGCACCGGCGGCGGATGTCGTGCTGCTGACGGAGATCCGCGACCTGCTTCGCTCGCAGCAGGGCCGCTAAGGAAAGCGATTCGTCGCAAAAAAGAGGCCGCCGATGGGGTATCGGCGGCCTATCTGGGGAGACGCATTGTGCCCGGGAGTTGAGCCGTCACCGGCTCGGGCACTTATTATTGGTATTCGGTTTTTACGGGTGTTCGTGCGTATGCGCTGTCGGTATCAGAAGTCGTAGTTGATGCCGAAGCGGACATAACGCGGCTGACTGAAGTACGTGACCCTGTTGTAGTTGGTGTCGGGTGCGGCCGTGCTGCCGTAATTCACGTACGTCGCCGTCGGCACGGATTCGCCCAGGGCGTTGTAGATCATCACGTTGAAGCCCAGCTTCTGGTCGGCCCACTTCGGACGGTATTCCGCCGAAAGGGAGACGATGTGCTGCCACGGCTCGCGACCGGCCGCGCCCGGGGGCGAAGCGACGCCACCGCAGTAGTGGTAGTAGCTGCCATAGCCGACCGGGTTGCTCTCATCCGCACCGTAGAAACCCAGGCAGGTTTTCGGCGTACCTGAAAGCAGCGCGATATTCGCCGAGAGCATCCACTCCGGCGCCACCTGCCAGGAACCGTAGATCTTCAGCTGGTGCTTGCGGTCGTTGGCGAGCAGGCCGTTGGAGTTCTCCATGAGCTTGCCGAAGTCCCAATCCACCGTCGCGGAAACGTCGGTCTGGCCGATATCGGAACGCACCTGGCCTTCGGTATCGCCGTAGCTGCGCGAGAACACGTAATCCACCTTGGCCTGCCATACCCCGTCGAACGGATGCTCGAGGAAGGTTTCCAGTCCGTAGTAGCTGCGCTTGGCTTTCGGCATGCCGAAGTCGTCCGCGGAGACGCTGACATTGTAGTAACCGCCGGCCGGGTCCGGAATACGGTAGGTATTGCTGCGTCCCGGGTTCGACAGGTAGCAACCATTGAGCGTGCTCGGGTCGATGTCGTAGCCAAGCGCGGCCGCTTTGTCGCCGATCGTGCCGGTATCGCAGATGTCGTCGAGGATGTTGCGCAGCTTGCGGACCTGCGCCTTCATGCCCCACACGTAGTCGGGATTGATCTGCTGGGTAAAGCCGAGCAGGTACTCGTCCTGGTACTCCGACCTGATGTTGCTGGCGGCGACCGTCTTCGGGTCCGGCGACTGGCCGTATTCGTTGTTCGCCGATACGGCGCCGCCCGTCGACGAGGCGAGCTGGGTCAGACCGGTCGGATTGCCGTTACCGTCGATGCCGGTATAGGTGAAGTACTCGTTGGTGTAAAGCGATCCGGCGGCGGCGCGCAGCGCGACCGACGCGGGCATCGCAAGGTAGTAGCGGCCCGCATTGCCGTAGACCTTGAGCGTCGAATCGCCGTTGACGTCCCAGCTGAAGCCGAGTCGCGGGGCCCACTGTGGCTTGGTCATGCGCAGGAACGCATCGCCATTGGGGTTGTAGTTGGTGAACTGGTCGTTGCGCAGGCCGATCTTCACCAGCCAGCGATCGTCGACTTGCCAGCTGTCCTCGATGTACTGCGCGCGCTGCTTCACGCGAACCGAAGCGGCCGTGCTGTACAGGTACTGCGACACGTAGTAGCCATTCTCGCCACCCACGCCCGTGTTCGGCGCGGCGACGAAGGGGCTGTCGCTGATCGCCGTGCCTGGGTCGCCGAAGCCATAGTCCCAGGCGCTGGCGGTCTGCCCGTCGTCGATATCGTGCGAATTGAGGTTATCGATACCACCGGTGATCGTGTGATCGCCGACTTTCCAGGACAGGTCCAGGCGCAGGTTGTTCGTGGTCGCCCGGTGACTGGGATCGTTGGCCGTCAGCACCGTCTGCGAGTTGACGATGTTGTTACCGCCGGTGATCGCCGGATTCTGGTTCTCGGGATTGTCGATGTACGTAAGCGTCGGATCGTACCCCGGCGTATCGCTGTAGTACTTCATCTTCTGCTTGCCGTAGAGGGCGGTAAGCGTGAGATCGTCGGTGATGTAGCTGGTGAACTTGGCGACATAGACGTCGGCGCTGTTCTTGGTCGAGGTGTCGTAGCTGTTCAGCGCTCCGGTGGTATTGGTCGCATAGTCATAGTCATACAGGTTTCCCTTGTACGACGTCTTCTGCGATGCGCCGGTCAGCTCCAGGATGTTGTTGTCGGTGATGTTCCAGTCGATCTTGGAGTACCACTTGGGATCGTGATATTCGTAGTTGGTGTTGTATGACGACGTGACCGACCCCACGCTATTGCCGACGTTCTTCGACTCCTCCACCGCGGCGAAGAAGAACAGCTTGTCCTTGATCAGCGGGCCGCCGACATACCCGCTTTCCGTCGTCGTCCACGATTTGTTGTCCGAGTAGCGACGATAGATATTGCCCGCGTCGGAACCCGTGACGTAATAGGAGCCGGGACTGACGCCGTCGAGCGAAGCGGGCGTCCACTGCACCTGAGCACCGAAATGCCATTCGTTCGTGCCGCGCTTGCCGCTCTGGCTGATGACGCCGCCGTCGGACCGACCGTAGGCGGCGCCGTAGCCGCCACTGAGGATTTCCTGCTGGTCGATGGCACCGTAGGGAAGGCTGATACCGCCGAAGCCGCTCAGCGGATCCGTGGTGTTGAATCCGTTGAGGTAGTAGGCGTTCTCGGTGACCGACGAACCACTGAACGACACCAGCGAGCCGCCGGTCGTACCACTCTTGAAACCGCTATAGCCAGGAACGACACCGGGCGCGAGCAAAGCGATGGCTTCGGCGCTGCGCGACAACGGCAGCTTGGCCAGCTGTTCGGAGGTGATAACCGTGCGAGCGTCGACGCTGGTCACGTCGATGGCCGGCAGCGCGTTCGCCGACACGGTGACTGAGCCAAGGGCGGTGGCGTTGCTGCTGGCGGCCGCGAAGGATACTTCGGTACCCGAGCCGACGCGCAGCGTGACATCGTTGCGCGAATCGATGGCCTTGCCACCCTGGATCAGCGCCACCGTGTAAGTGCCGAGCGGCAGCGAGCCGATGCTGTAGCGCCCTTGGGCGTCGACCGCCACCTCGCGCGTCAGGCCGGACGTGCTCTTGGCCTGGACCGTTTCGCCCTCGGCGATCGGCGCCTGGCCGAAGATACTGCCCGTGGTCGACTGGGCTATCGCCCCTGCGCTACCCAGCGCCATGCTCAGCGCGAAGCTGATACGGCTCAGGCGCACCCATTGGAATTTATTCATCAGCACTGTGAAGCACTCCCCGAAATTGAATTGACGTCGCCGCCGGACGGGGCGCCCGGCAGGCGCTTTCCTCCACTTGGTCCGGCGACCACAATCTCAATTTAGTGTTAAGACGACGTTCGAATGTGGCGAAAAGTGCCGCGTGACTTGTCGATTAATCGGACGTATGGACGGCCGAAAGAAGTTGCTTCATTGGATCTCCATCGAGGCTTGCCTGGCGGTATCCGCGCGGTGAGACGCCGAAGATTTCGCGAAACGATCGACTGAAGTGCGTCATGTCGCCAAAACCCCACGACTGCGCCACCTGCGCGATACTGCGATGGCGCAAGGCAGGGTCCGCAAGTTCCCGACGGCAACGCGCAAGGCGCTCGGCACGCACCCAACGCATCAGCGTCAGAGACTCGTCGGCGAAGAGTTCGAAGATATAGCTCGGAGAAAGCCCCACGCCCAGGCCGATCATCTCGACGCACAAGGCCGGGTCGGCGAGGTGATCTTTCGCAAAGCGGCGCACTTGCTGTTTGTACTGATAGCGAAGTTGCGAAGGCGATGGCTCCGTCCGCCCCCTCGATGCGAAGGCGGCCGCAAGCATGTGCGGAATGGCGTCGGCCAAACGATCCGCTACGGCTTCGGTGAGGTCGCAAGTGTGTGCGAACATCTCCCCGAGAAGGACACGCAGGTAACCGACGGCGCCCAGGTTCCCAGGCAGACAGACCGCCGACAGCTGGTCGAGCCTCGGCATGACCTCGCGCAACGTCGCCAGTGGCATATAGACCACCTGTACGGTGGCCGTCCCCATCTGCAGCCTGAAGGGTCGGGAGAGATCGATCAGACAGAAGTCGCCCGCGACGATCTCCTCCTGCCGGCCATGCTGTTCCACGGCAGCGCCTCCCTCCAGGTGGTGACTGAGCAGCGCCGCGCCCCGATGGGTGCGCGCCAGACCATCCCCCGTCAGCACGTGCGGCCTGTGACGGAACGTGGCCAGACGCAGGCGCTCGCCGGCGTAGCCATCCAGCATCGTGCTCACGCCCTGGCCTCGGAAGAAGTCCTGCCAGAACAGTCGGCCGGCCTTGCCCGCGTCGGGTGGCGGGGGAAAGGCGGATACATCGTGGGGCTGGGTAGACAACGGAGGGCGACTCCCGAATCAGGGAAGGGAGCGACGTAGCGGCGGACCGCCGTCGGGCCCCGGTGGCGGTCCTCCCGGCGGATCGAACCCCTTGTCGGCCATGCACAGGTCCATCAGGTCGGCGTCCACGCCATCGTCCGGATCATCGGTCCTCCCACCGGTGTCGGCCCAGCAGTCGTCCAGCGCTGCCTGCACCCGCGAGGCCTGTGCAGGGTGGACACGCGGCGTTTCCTGGGCCGCGGCGAGCACGGCGCCAGAGGCGAACAGCAGGCACGGCAGCGTGGGAAAGGGCTTCATGCGGTTGGCATCCATGGGATCGAGCGGAGAGGCCAAGCTAGTCGGCGTCCGTCACCGCCGGTTGTCCGCATGTGTCCGGTTTGTGTCAGCTTCTTTGCCGGCGTGGCAAACGCGCCGTAGACTGGTCTGATATCACGTTATGCATGACCATGGATCTCCAGTCGCTCATCCTCGTCGTCGACGACGACCCCGAACTGCGCCGTCTGATCACGGCGTTCCTCGGTGGTCATGGATACCGCGTGCAGGCCGCCGAGAATGCGCTGCAGATGAACCTGGCGATCGAGCGCGAGCGCCCGGACCTTGTCGTCCTCGACGTGATGATGCCGGGCGAGGACGGGCTCAGCGCCGCACGGCGGCTGGCCGCCGACAAAGGGCCGCCGGTGATCATCCTCAGTGCGCTAGGCGGCGATACCGACCGCATCATCGGCCTGGAAGTCGGCGCCGACGATTACCTCGCCAAGCCATGCAATCCGCGTGAACTTCTCGCGCGTGTCCGCGCTGTGCTGCGCCGAATCGGCAACCGCGAACCCGTGCCGATGGAGGATGCGCGGCCCTACGCCTTCGCCGGATGGCGCCTGGATGTCACGCGGCGCGACCTTCGCGATCCCACCGGCATCTTCATCAACCTTTCCGACGGTGAATTCGCCCTGCTGCGCAGCTTCGTCGAGCATCCGCAGCGTATCCTCAGTCGGGATCAATTGCTCGACCTGGTCCATGGCGGACGTTCGGAAGTGTTCGACCGTGCGATCGACACGCAGATCAGCCGGTTACGCCGAAAGCTCAACGATCGTGTGCAGGCGGAGATGATCCGCACGGTGCGCAACGAGGGCTACATGCTGGTACCGAAGGTGTCGCGCCTGTGATGCATTTGCCGCGCCTGTCGATCTTCGCACGTACCTTCCTGCTGATGATCTGCGCCTTGCTGGCGTCCGTGGCGATCGGCTTTGCCGTGCTCATCATACGGCCGCCGCTGCATCCGTCTTCCGTCAGCCTGTTCGAACTCGCCGCCGTGCTTCAGCCGGAGCGATCGCCCTTCACCGGCCACCCCTTCGGCGACGATCGCCCTGCTCCCGAAGGCGCCGAAGGGCCACCACCGGGCGCCGGTTTCGACCGTCGCGGCGAAGCCGAACTCGACGTGGTCTCGACTGCGGGGCCGCCGGCCGCGCCGTCCTCGTTCGACGAGCCGACCTCCGCGCGCATCGCCATGCGCCTTGCGGACATTTTCAATGTACCCAGCGAGCGCTTGCGTGTTTTCGCGACCGAACGCGACTTCGCCGGCGCCCATGGGCCGACCCGCCTGGGCCTGGCTGGCGGTTCGATCGTCGCCCTTCGCCAGGCCGATGGCCGCTGGCGTGTCGCGACGGTACCCGTCGAACCCTTCCCGACCGTGCTTCAGCAGCAGCTCTTCCTGCTGCTCGCCCTGGGCATCCTCGTCCTGCTCCCCGTGGCCTTCCTTTTCGCCCGCGCGCTCGCCGCACCGATCCGGCGTTTTTCCGAAGCCGCGCAACGGCTCGGCGGCGACACCAGCGCGCCACCGGTGGTCCGCGAAGGGCCTCCCGAAATGCGCCAGGCGGTGGACTCCTTCAATGCCATGCAAGCGCGGATCAACCGCCTCCTGCAAGAGCGCACGCAGATGATCGCCGCGATCGCGCACGACCTGCGCACGCCGCTCACGCGCCTGACGTTTCGTCTGGACGGCCTGCCATCACCGCTGGCGGAAAAGGTCGACTCCGACATCCAGGAAATGAAGGCCATGATCTCCGCCGCGCTGGACTTCATTCGCGACAGGTCGCTGGGTGTGCATCGGCAGAGGCTGGATGTGCGCTTGCTGGTGGAGAGCGTCGTCGACGATCTCGCCGACGTCGGCCACGACGTCACGGTGCAGCCCGGTGCGGCGATCACGCTCGAAGGCGATCCTGTCGCGCTGCGGCGTGCCGTGGTCAATCTGGTCGAGAACGGACTCAAGTATGGGGAACGCGTACGCCTACGCCTGCGCAGCACCGGCGACGGATGCGTGCTGGAAATCGACGACGACGGCCCCGGCATCCCCGAAACCATGCAGCAGCAGGTGTTCGAGCCGTTCTTCCGCCTGGAAGCGTCACGCAACCGCGATACCGGCGGCATCGGACTGGGTCTGGCCACCGTGCGCGCCATCGTGCTGGACCACGGCGGCACCGTGCTGCTGCGCAATCGCAGGGACGGCGGCCTCCGTGCCATCGTAAGCCTGCCCGCCACGGCGCCGCCCGGAACGTGATGCCGGCCAGGCATGACTTCCTACCTACGCGGGGGCACCCCGTCGTGGGGCCATAATCGACCTTTCCGTCCCCGGGGGTCCCCATGCGTCATTCGCTTCGTCTCACCGCGCTCGCCGCGTGCCTTGCGCTCGCCTGTTCCGCCCACGCCGCCGACAAGGCAACGACGATTCCGGACAAGGCCGTCGCCGCGGCGGCCGAGCTTCGCGATCGCGCGATGAACGACAACACGGGCTATGAGTTCGTTTCCGCGCTGACTACCGAAGTCGGCCCCCGTCTTGCCGGCAGCGCCGCCGACGCGCGCGGCGTCGCCTGGACCGTGGCGAAGTTCAAGGCCATGGGCTTCGACAAGGTCTACACCGAAAAGGTGAGCTATCCGCTGTGGCAGCGCCGCAGCGAGCACGCCGAGATCGTCGCACCGTTCCCGCAGTCGCTCGCGCTCACCGCGCTCGGGTACTCCGCTGGCACCCCCAGTGGCGGCCTCACCGGCGAGGTGGTCGCTTTCAACGACCTCGATGCACTCAAGGCCGCCGACCCGGCCACGGTGAAGGGCAAGATCGTCTACGTCAGCACCCACATGCAGCAGCAGAAGGACGGGCACGATTACGGCATGGGCTCCGCCACGCGTACGCACGGCGCGGTACTGGCCGCCCAGATGGGCGCGGCCGCCTACCTGCTCCGTTCGGCGGGCACCGATGCGCACAGCCGCACGCCGCACACGGGCGTCACCGGCTTCACCGATCCGAAGCAGGCCATCCCCGCCGCCGCGCTGTCGCTGCCCGATGCGGACCAGCTCGAGCGCATCCTCAAGGAAGGCAAGCCGGTTACGCTCAAGCTCGACCTCGACGTCGGTTTCGCCGGCACCTATGAAGGTGCCAATGTCATCGCCGAAGTCACCGGCCGCAAGTACCCGAACGAAGTCGTCGCGATCGGCGGTCATCTCGATTCGTGGGATCTTGGCACCGGCGCGATCGACGATGGTGCCGGTGTGGCGATCGCCGCCGCGGCTGCCAAGTTGATCAAGGACATGCCGCAGCGCCCCGACCGCACTATTCGCGTCATCGCGTTCTCCAACGAGGAAATGGGTCTGTGGGGCGGGCGCGCCTATGCCGAAGCCCACGCGAAAGAGGTCGCGAAGTTCCAGCTCGGCACCGAATCCGACTTCGGCGCGGGCCGCATCTGGCGCATGAGCGCCAGCGTGAAGCCGGAAGCTCTCGGCGCGATCCAGCAGATCGCCAAGGTGGTCGAGCCGATCGGTGTCGCCTACGATGCCGGCAAGCCCGGCGGCGGCGGTTCGGACCTCTCGCAGATGCACGGCAAGGGCATGGCCGCACTGTCGCTGACCCAGGACGGCACGGACTACTTCGACTACCACCACAACGCCAACGACACCCTCGACAAGATCGACCCGAAGGCCCTCGCACAGAACGTGGCCGTGTATGCCGCGTTCGCGTACATGGCCGCCCAGGCCAACGGCGACTTCGGTTCGAAGCCGGGTGCGTTCGCGAAGGATGGCGCGCACGATTGATCGATCGAGCGGCTCCCGCAGACATGCGGGAGCCGCTTTCTGTAGGAGCCGCTTTCTGTAGGAGCCGCTTTCTGTGGGCGCCGCTTTCTGTGGGAGCCGCTTCAGCGGCGATGCCTTACAGGAAAGCCGGCCACGCCGGCGACGGCATCAGCGGCTTATCCGCCCTGTCGGCTATTCGCCGCTGAAGCGGCTCCCACACGTCCTGCCGCCGGCGCGAGGCGATCCTGCAGGCGGTTCATGTAGAGGTAGATCACCGGCGTGAGGTACAGCGTCAGGATCTGCGACACCACCAGACCACCCACCACGGCCAGGCCCAGCGGCTGTCGCGTGGAGGCGCCGGCGCCGATGCCGAGCGCGATAGGCAGCGTGCCGGCGAACGCGGCAGCCGTCGTCATCATGATCGGGCGGAAACGCACGCGGCACGCTTCGGCGATGGCTTCGTACGGCGTGACGCCACTCTCACGCTGACGCTCCAGGGCGAAGTCGATCATCATGATCGCGTTCTTCTTCACGATACCCACCAGCATGATGATGCCGACGAAGGCGAACAGATCCAGCGAGGCATTGAAGATCGCCAGCGTCAACAACGCGCCCACGGCTGCCGCCGGCAGGCCCGAGAGAATCGTCAGCGGGTGAATGAAGCTTTCGTAGAGAATGCCCAGTACGAGGTAGATGACGAAGACGGCGAGCAGGAGAAGCAGGCCCATGCCCTTGACCGAATCCTGGAAGGCCTGCGCCGTGCCCTGGACACTGCCGCTGAGCGTCGGCGGCAGCTTCAGTTCCGTCGTCGCGCGATCGATGCTCGCCACGGCATCGCTGAGCGATACCCCCGGGGCAAGGTTGAACGACACCGTCACGGCCGGAAGCTGGCCCTGGTGATTGACGGTGAGCACCTGCGGTTTACGTTCGAAGCTTGCCACCGTGTTCAAGGGCACGAGCTTGCCGCTGTCCGAGGTGACATAGAGCCTGGACAGCACGGCCGGATCGTCCTGCATCAGGCGCTCCACCTGGAGAATCACCCAGTACTGCGTGGCCGACCCATAAATGGTCGAGATCTGGTTCTCGCCGAACGCCGAGCCAAGCGCCGTCTGCACCTGGGCCATCGTCAACCCGAGCGGAGCCAGTTTGTCGCGATTGACCGTGACCACCAGGGACGGGCTGTTGAGGTCGAGGTCGGTAGTGACGTCCTGGAAGCCGGGCAGCTTCTGGAACGCGCCGACGAGCTTGCCCGACCAGTCGTACAACGCATGCAGGTCGGTCGACTGCACGGTGTACTGGTATTGGGCCTTCGACTGCCGGCCACCGACCTGGATCGACGGCGGGTTCTGGATATAGGTGCGGATGCCAGGCACCTCGGCGAACGCGTGCCGCAGTTCCTGGATGATCTGGTCCGGCGTGGTATGGCCACGCTCGCCGGGCTCCTTCAGGCGAAGCAACAAGGAGCCCGAGTTGATCGTGGCGCGTGCGCCACCGGCACCGACGCTGGACATGACACCTTCGATGTTCGGGTCTTTCAGGGCGATACCGGCCAGCGACTGCTGGCGCGCGGACATCGCGGCAAAGGAGATGTCGGTGGGCCCCTCCGTCGTCACGCGGAGCTGGCCGCTGTCGCCCGCCGGGATGAAGTCCTTCGGCGTGATCACGAACAGGACGCCGGTCGCGGCCAGGCTCAGCGCGAACACCCCCACCACGGTACGCGGGTGGCGCATGCACCAGGCCAGCGTACGCGTATAGCCGTCGGTCATCGCGGCGAAACCGCTATCGAACCAGACGACGATGACGCTGCGTCTGTCGTGCGCGTGCGCCTTGATGAAACGGCTGCACAACATCGGCGTCAGCGTGATCGATACGAACCCGGAGATAAGGATCGACACGCTGATGACGACCGCGAACTCATGGAAAAGACGGCCGACGATGCCACCCATGAACATCACCGGGATGAACACGGCGACCAGGGAAAGCGTCATCGAGAAAATGGTGAAGCCGATTTCGTTGGCGCCTTTCACCGCGGCATCGAATGGCGTCTCGCCGAGTTCGATATGACGCATGATGTTCTCGAGCATCACGATGGCATCGTCGACAACGAAGCCGACCGCCAGGGTGAGTGCCAGCAGGGACAGATTGTCCAGGCTGTAGCCGAGCGCGAACATCGCGCCGAAGGTACCCAGCACCGAAATAGGCAGGGCGACGGCCGGAATCAGCGTGGCCGACGCATTGCCGAGGAACAGGTAGATCACCAGGACGACGAGGATGCCGGCAAGGACCAGGGTGAACTGGACGTCGTGTACGGAGTCGCGGATCGATACCGAGCGGTCGTACATCACGTCCAGCTTCACCGACGGCGGCAGCGTCGCGTTGAAGGCAGGCAGGAGGGAGAGGATCTTGTCGACCGTCTCCACCGTATTCGCCCCGGGCTGGCGCTGGATCGCCAGGGTGATCGCACGGGTGCCGTTGTACCAGCTCGCCTTCTGGTCGTCCTGCACGCTATCGCGCGGGACTGCGATAGCGGACAGGCGTACGGGCGCGCCATTGCGATAGGCGATCACGATCTGGCCGTAGTCGGCGGCACGCATCAACTGGCCATCCGAACGGATGGACAACAGCTGTCGCCTGCCGTTGAGCGAACCCGTGGCCTTGTTGACGTTCGCCGCGGCGATCGCATCGACCATCTTGTCCACGCCGATGCCGGTCGCGGCGAGTCGGTCGGGATCGACGGCGATGCGCACGGCGTACTTCTGCGAACCGTACACACTCACCTGCGCCACGCCATCGACCATCGACAGGCGCTGCGCGAGCTCGGTTTCGGCGTAGTCGTCCACCGTGTACAACGGCAGGGTCGACGATTTCATCGTGAGGAACAGGATGGGTGCGTCCGCCGGGTTCACCTTGCGATACGTCGGCGGCGTGGGCATGTCCTGCGGGAGCTGGCGCTGCGCGGCGGAGATCGCCGCCTGGACATCCTGTGCCGCGCCGTCGATGCTGCGGTCGAGCGAGAACGTCACGGTGATCGTCGTCGAGCCGAGGGAGCTCGACGAGGTCATCGAGTCGATGCCGGCGACCGTCGAGAGCTGCGATTCGAGCGGCGTGGCGACCGAAGACGCCATCGTCTCCGGCGACGCGCCAGGCAGCGAGGCGCTGATGTTGATGGTCGGGAAGTCGACGTTCGGCAGTTCGTTCACCGGCAGTCGCGGGTACGCGGCGATGCCGAAGATGACCAGCGCGGCCATCAGCAGCGTCGTCATCACCGGGCGACGGATGCAGAGCTCCGGCAGGTTCATGAGCGCCCCTCAGCCCTTGTCCAGGCGTACACGCGCTCCGTCCACCAGTAGCATCTGACCTTCGGTGACCACCCGCTCGCCACCTTCCAGACCCTTGTCGATCACCGCGCGGTCGGCCGTGGTCGCGCCTGTGGTGACGCTGCGCTGCTCTACCGTTTCGTCGGGCTTGACGACGAACACGAACGAGCCTGATGTGGAACTCTGCAGCGCGATGACCGGTACGCTCACCGCGTCGGTCAGCCGCGTCGTGGGAAGCGTGACATCGGCGAACTGGCCCGGCGTCAGCCGCCCATCGGCATTGGGGAAGCGGCCCTTCAGGACGATGGTGCCCGTGGTCGCATCCACCGCGTTGTCGACGAACTCCAGTTCACCCTGCAGGGCCGCGCCCTTGTCGCCGGGAATGCTTGCCTGCACCGGCACCGCGGCTTTGCGCAGGCTGGAGCGCACGGCGGAAAGACTGTCTTCCGGGATGGAGAACGCCACGCGAATGGGATCGACCTCGTTGAGCACCACGATATCCGTGGTGTCGGCGGCGAGCGTGGCGCCTGGATAGGCCAGCGGCGCACCGGTGACGCCGTCGAAGGGCGCGCTGATCGTGGTGAAATCGAGCTGGGTCTGCGCGGCACGCGCCGCCGCCCGATCGCTTTCCAGCGCCGCGCGCGCGACACCCAGGTTGGCCTTGTACAGATCGTAATCCGCGCGGCTGACGAAGCCCTTGCCGAGCATGTTTTCGTAGCGGGCGAGGTCTGCCTCGGCTTTCACCAGCTGTGCCTGGTCACGCGATACGTTGCCCTGTGCCTGGTCGTAGGCGGCCTTGAGGGGACGCGGATCGACCCGGGCAAGCAGGTCGCCCTTCTTCACATGAGCGCCAGGAGTGAAGGCAAGGGATTCCAGTTGCCCCGCCACGCGGGAGCGCACGTTCACCGTGGAATACGCCTCGGCCCGACCGATCACCTTCAGCGACAGGTCGATGTCGCCGCGCACAGCGAGCGCGGTGGTAACCGGGACACCGGTCGCCGTCTTGTCGCCGGGCTTCGGGCCGTCCTTGCTACCCGCGTCGTGGCGCCAGATGGTAGTGACCATGGCACCGACGGCGGCCAGCACGACGATGACGAGAAGTTTCTTCCCTGGGGAACGTTGCATGTGGGCTCCGGCCGAATCCTGGGGATCCGGTCGCCGCGCTGCCGAGCGCGGGCTTGGTTTTGGTTCGGACATCCGCCATTCAAACGCATGCGCGGACGTTCGGTTGACGCCCGGTCAGCCCTCTTCCGACGGACCGTCGAGACTCTGCAGGTTGTCTTTCATGCGGTCGAGGACCGTCAGCATCATGGTCAGGTCATCGGGAGAGATGCCGGCCGTGGCATCGCGGCGAAGGCCGCGGGCGATATCTTCCATGCCATCGATGACACCGCGTGCCTGCTCGGTGTCGTGAAGACGCCAGGCGCGGCGGTCCCTCGGATCGGCACGGCGCTCGACGAAACCGGCAGCCTGAAGGCGATCGATGACGCGACCGACCGCGATCGGCTCCATGTCCAGCTGTTCGGCCAGTTCGTTCTGCCGCATCCCCGGACGCCGATGCAGGGCCTTGAGGGCCCGCCATTGCGCGCGGGTCAGGCCAAAGCGTATGGCCCTCCGGTCGAAGTGCTTGCGAAAGAGCAAGGTGACGTCGTTGAGGAGGTAGCCAAACGAGATGTCTTCAACTTTGAGCGAGTCAGCCATAACCTAGGAGCATGCTGCGTAGGGAGTACGGCCATCCTAGCCAATTGCGGCGCCACCGTCACAGAAGGATTGGGCATGGTTTTCGAGCTGATCGAGACCGACATCACGCGGCTGGCGGTCGACGCCATCGTCAACGCGGCCAATGAATCCCTTTTGGGTGGCGGGGGCGTGGACGGAGCCATCCACCGCGCCGCCGGGGCGGCCCTGCTGGCCGCCTGCCGGGCCTTGCCGGAAGTGGCCCCAGGCATCCGTTGCCCGACGGGGGAGGCTCGCATCACCGAAGGCTTCGCCCTGCCCGCCCGTTTCGTCATTCACACCGTCGGCCCGATCTGGCACGGTGGCGGCCACGCAGAGTCAGAACGTCTGGCGGCTTGCTATGGGAATGTTCTCAAGCTGGCCAAGGCTCATGGCCTGACGTCGATCGCGTTCCCCGCGATAAGCGCCGGCATCTATGGCTACCCGGCCGACGCGGCGGCGCGGATCGCGGTATCTACCCTGCGCTCGGCAGCATGGCGGCCCGAGCGCGTGATCTTCTGCACGTTCGGACCGTCGATGACCAGGGTCTACGAGCCCTTGCTCTGAGGACGCCTATCGGGGGTAGAGCGGCGGCAGTCCCGAGGGTCCGTCACCGCCCGGGCGGACAGTCCAGTCGAATCCCCGGGTAAACGCGGCCTTTAACCCCACGCCATCGACCGCCCCGTCGGCAAAACGGGCACGCTCCAACATGGCGATCGCCGCACGCTGATCGCTGGCGGCCAGGGCGTCGGACAGGGCACCCGTGCTGCGCAGGGACGGCCGGACCGTTTGCGCCCAGGCCAGCAGCAGACGGTCCAGCGTCGCGGGATCGGCGGACGTCGAGGAAAGGAACGCCTCGCGCGCGGGGCGCTCGCGGACGGGCTCGCGCGACACCGGCGCCGCCGTACCGGCCGCTTGGCGGCGGCGCCCATGGAGCAGCCATGCCGCGACCGTCGCCAACCACAGGACGACCACGCCAACGAACAGCCAGCGCCAGGGTATGGACGACGCCGACGACGCGACCGACGACGCGGCGGCCGGCGTCGACGCGGTCGCCGGAGGCTGCGCAGCGGATGCACTCGCCGCGGGCGCCGGGATCGCACCCGCGGCCGCGGTCACTTCGATGTCATGAGCCGGCACGGTGGCGACTTCGGCCTTGTCGGTCACGACGTTCCACCAGTGCAACGTGGTCTGGGGAATGTGCAGCGTTCCCGGGCGCGTCGGAACCACGGCAAAACCCTGCTGGCGACGCCCGGTCACCCAAGACCCGCTGGCACCGCCGCCGGTGACGGCCTTGTCGGGATAGACGTCCGCGCCGTCGATCTTTGGCAACGACAATGCCGGCAACGCCTCGAACGGCATGCCCACCGCGTCGAGGCGCATCGTCAGGGTGATCGGCTGGCCGACACGGCCCTTGCCGTCGGAGGGCAGGCCTTCCAGACCGAGCTTCAGTTCCCGCGCTGGAATCCAGGCGGCGTCCGGTGCAGACGAGGGGCGGTCACGAACCGTTACGCGAAGGCGTTCGGCGACAGCGCTGACCGGTGCACCTGCACCGAAGAACGAGCCCGCATCGGTGGGATCGACCGCCGTGCCCTGGAAGGTCGGCGGCTGGATCTCCAGGCTTCCGGCACGTTGCGGAAAAATGGCGTAGTGACGCTCGATCACATTGAAGCGGCGGCCACCGCGCATGCTCTGGTAGTTCGCGTCCTGGCCGATCCGGCGTACTTCGGCGCCTTCGGCGGCGGGATCGCCGAGCTGGCCGTCGGCCAGATTCACCGCGAAATAGAGGCGCAGGGTGTAGTCGATCTGCTGGCCGACATAGGCCTGGGTCGGCTCGGCCTTGCCTTCGAGCACGACGGGTCGGTCCGCCGCGGCGGCGTTGGTGTCCGACGAGCTGGCTACCTCGAGCGACACCGGCTGGGTACGCTGGCCACCGATAGCCAGCGCAGGCACCGTGATCCGGCCTTCGTGACGTGGCCGCAGGGCCACGCCCAGAATCGTGCGAGCTTCGCGCCGTCCGTTGACGATGCTCAGGGAGTGGTTGGTCGACGTGCCGAGGACGACGAAATCCGCCATCAGCGGCGACAGATCCGGCGCATCCGTGGACTCGTCGCCGATCTCGATGTTCAGCGTCACCGTCTCGCCCAGCCCGACGGTACTGCGATCGAGCGATGCCACCGGTGCCGCCGACTGCGCCATGGCCATGGACGGTATCGCCAGCACGAGAACCAGCAACAGGTAACGCATCGTCATTCCTCTGGCTCGGCGCCGTGGCGGCGCTGGTATTCGAGCATGAACTTTCTCCGCAACAGACCACCGGGATCGTCGGGAACGCGCATCAGTGCGCGGCGGACGTCGGCAGGTAACTTCGAGGAAGCGTCCTCGGCCGAGATCGCGCCGAGGTCGTGCCCCTTGTCCTCGCCGGGCTTGGCCTGCTTGCCGGCGAGTGCCGCATCCATCTGCTTCTTCAGCGCCGCCTGAGCCTGCGCCGCCTGCTGGCGCTCGGCGGCGGACTTGGCCTCCGCGTCGCCTTGTGGCGCCTGCGACTTGCCCGGTTCCTTGCCCTTGTCGCCACCCTCGCCTTCGCCCGTCTTGTCCTGCGAACCCTGCTGGCCCTGTTGCCCGTCCTTGCCGTCGGCGCCGGGCTGCTGGCCGCTTTCGCCCTTCTTCTGGTCGTCGCCCTGCTGACCTTGCTGACCCTGCTGATCCTTGCCCTGGTCGCCGGACTGGCCCTGCTTCTGATCCTGCTGGCCCTTGCCGTCCTTCTTGTCGTTCTTCTTGTCCTGGTCCTGCTGCTGTTTCCGCTTTTGCAGAAAGTCGGCGACGGCCTTGCGATTGGCGGCGGCGTCCGCGTTGGCCGGATTCGATCTCAGCGCACGGTCGTACGCGGCGAGCGCGTCTTCATAACGCTGCTGCTTGGCGAGCGCATTGCCGAGGTTGTATTGGGAGTCGCTGTCCGCTCCATGCGCGAGCGCGGCCTCCGACGCCGCGTAGTCGCCGGCACGATACGCGGCCACGCCACGCAGGCTGTCGCTCGCGGCCAAGGCCTGGGCGCGTTTCGCATCGCCTTCGGCCAACGCTTTCGCGGCCTGCTGGTCGCGTGTGCGAAACACGTCCGCGATACCGTCGGCGCGCGCCGGTGCCAGCGGCATCATCATCAGCGCCAGCGTGAGCAACCATCCGCGTCGAAACGCCAGGGCGACGATCGGCAGGAGCGGCAGCAGCAGCCATGGGCCACGATCCTGCCACTGCCCGGATGCGGCGCCCTCCACGGCCTTACCTTCGCCATCGCCATGCAGGGCCGCTGCAAGCGCGGTCACGTCGGACTGGTCGTCCGTGGTCGCGACGTAGCGACCGCCGCCGGCGGACGCCACGGCGGTCAGCGACGCGTCGTTGCGCGGCGCCATGACGATCGCGCCCTGCTCGTCCTTCAGAAAGCCGCCATCGTCGCCGGGGACCGGACCGCCGCGTGCCGTGCCCAGGCCGAGCACCGACACGGTATCTCCCGCCGCGCGCGCACGACCCGCGGCAGCGGCTGCCGCCGCGTCCGCGTGATCGGTCACCAGCACGATCGAACCGCCACGCACGTCGGTGTGGCGAATCAGATCGGCGGCCATCTCGATCGCCTTGCCGGGATCGTCGCCGGCCACGGGCATGGTATCCGGAGAAAGCGCGGTGAGCAGGTCGTCCACGCTGTGCGCGTCGGTGGTCAGGGGCGCGACGGTGAACGCTTCACCGGTATAGGCGATCAAGGCATTCATCCCGTCGCGATTGGCCGCGTACAGTTCGCGCACCTTGTAGCGCGCGCGACTGAGCCGATCCGGTACGACATCGTGCGCGAGCATGTGTGGCGACATCGAGACGACCACGACCTGCGCGGCACGCTCGGCGAAAAGCTGCTGCGACTGACGGTTCCAGGTGGGACCGGCCAGCGCGAGAACGGCCAGGACCGCTGCGACGGCAAAGGCGACGACGGGTGCGCGCGATGCACCGGGCTTGCCATCGAGCAGGTATGGCAGCAGCAGTGGATCCGCCAACCGCGTCAGCACGCGCACTTCCGCCGAACGCCGGCTGACCAGCCAAGCCAGCACAGGTACCGACAGGAGCAACCAGAGCCAGCGCGGCTCGATGAAGTGGATGGCACCAAGCCACGCCATCATGCGAATGCCCTCCGGCCGAGGTAGCGCGGCAACGCGGCGATCGCGAACAGCGCGAGCGAAGCCAGCAGGGGCCAGCGGAACAACTCGTAGCGCGGCCTGAGCGCGGCGCCCTGCTGGGGCACCGGCTCGAGCGCGTCGATCGCACGATAGGCCTGGGCGAGTTCGTTGCTGTCCGTCGCGCGGAAGAACCGGCCCCCGGTCTGGTTGGCGATGTCGGTAAGCATGCCCACGTCCAGATCGGCGGACGGATTGACCACTCGACTGCCGAAGAAGTCCGGTACGCGCATGGCTGTCGCGCCGATGCCGATCGTATAGACGCGAACGCCGGCGGCCTTCGCGGCACGCGCCGCCTCGCGCGGAGCGATGGAACCCGCGTTGTTCACGCCGTCGGTGAGCAAGACAACGACGCGAGCCTGTTCGGGCATGTCGGCGAGACGCTTGACCGCCACGGCCAGCGCGTCGCCGATGGCTGTCTCGCGCCCGGGCAAGCCGACGACGGCGCCGTGCAGTTGCGCGCGCACCGCATCGAGATCATAGGTAAGCGGGGTGACGAGATACGCCTGCGTTCCGAACAGGATGAGGCCGAGTTCATCGCCTGCACGACGATCGATGAAGTCGCCGGCGATCGCCTCGACGGCGGCGAAACGGGTGACGTTACGTCCGGCCAGTTCCATGTCGTCGAGCGACATGCTGCCGGAGAGATCGACGGCAAGCATGGTCGCGCGACCACTGCGCTGCTGAGGTTCCGGCGGACCGAGACGTTGCGGCCTGGCCGCGGCGCTGACCAGGCAAAGCCAGGCCAGTGCCAGCAGGAGGGTCGCGGCAAAAGGCGCACGCGTCACCGACGCCGCCACCAGGGAAAGTCCCGGCTGTGGCAGGTTCATGGCTTGCGCGGGCTTCAGCGGACGCAACACGTGACGCAGCAGCCAGGGCAAGGGAAGGGCCGCAAACAGCCACGGCCAGGCGAACTCAGGCAGCGACATGCGACGGCCTCCTTCGCATGGCCTTGCGCACCCAGGCTTCGACATCCTGGGCGGTCGGCGTCACATCGAGCGTCGCCTCGGGACGGTAGATGGCGTCTTCGATCGCAGCCAGGCGATGGACATCCTGGCGCGGCGCCATCGCCGCGAGCGCGGCGCGCCACGCCGCGCCCTTCATGACGACACTGTGCGGATCGCGCGTGCGGGCCACCCGACGCAACAGCTGGCTCGCCGCCGTAGCGAACGCCGCCACATCGCCGTCCTGCGCGTAGCGCGCGGTGGCATCGCGGAGATCGGCGAGCGTGGCCTCGACATGGCGCTTCCATGCCGCCCGACGACGAAGAAAGATCACGCCCACGGCCACCGCCGCGAGCAGCAAGACGAGAAGGAGCCACCATCCCGGGGCAAGGGGCCACCACATCGAGACCTGTGGCACATGGATGTCGCGAAGCTCGGGGCCGGCGGTCGGCATCAACGAGCCCTCCCCGTACCGAGCAAGGCGACGATCGCATCGAGCGGATCCGCCGTGGTGTCGATCGTGTGCGCGCGCAGGTTGAGCCCCGTCGCCAGGGCGGACAGACGTCGCACGCCGTCACCGAGTGTCCGAGCGAATTCCGCCCGCTGGCGATCGCCCTGCAGGACGACGTCGTAGTGCACGCCGCCATGCGCGAACGGATAGCGGCCTGCCGGCGGCTCGGCGAGCTCGAGCGCGTCCGCCACAGTGAGCACCGAGACTTGCGCCTTGCCGACCAGGCCAAGCATGCGACCCCGCGCCGCCTCGTCGACGGCAAAGCCGTCGCTGACCAGCAGCACCCGCGAGGCACCATGCATGAGCCGGCCGGCGCGCTGGAGGGCGGAAGAAAGCGTTTCGTCGGCACCCGGCGGCAAGGCGTCCCACGCGGCGATCGCGCCGGCCACGCCAAGCGCTCCGCGGGAACCGCCCATGGGGCGAAGCAATTGGCGCTGCCCACCGAAGGCGAGTACGCCGACCCGGTCGCCACCGCGCACGGCATACCACGCCGCCATCGCCGCGGCGCGCGCCGCCTGCACCGATTTGAACCGCGCGCGCGTGCCGAAGCGCATGCTCGCGTTGCTGTCGAGGAGGATGAGCAGGCGACCTTCGCGCTCTTCCTGGAATAGCTTGGTATGCGCGACGCCACTGCGCGCGGTCAATCGCCAGTCCATCCGGCGCACATCGTCGCCCGCCTGATAGACGCGGGATTCGGCGTAGTCCATGCCGCGACCGTGCAACCGACCGGGCCGCTGGCCACTGCGCTGGACACGTGACACCACGGGCGGTGCCGGCGCACGCGCCACGCGGGCGCGCAGCGCGATCAGTTCGGGCAACGATACGTGGACGCGCCCATCCGGGAGAGGGACGACGGCATTCACGGCAGCGGTACGAGATCCAGCAGGCGATCGATCACCGAGTCGATGCGCACGCCTTCCGCTTCGGCTTCATAGCTGGGCAAGACGCGGTGACGGAGGACTTCGTGCGCGATGACGTGGATATCTTCCGGAATGACGTAGTCGCGGCCGGCGAGCCAGGCATGCGCGCGGGCGCAGCGGTCCAGGGCAATGGTCGCGCGCGGGCTGGCGCCCCAGGCGATCCAGCGGGCAAGCTCCGGACCGTACTTGGCCGCGTTGCGCGTGGCGACGACGATCTGGGTGATGTAGAGCTCCAGCGGCGCGGCCATGTGCACCGCGAGCACGGCGTCGCGCGCGGCGAACACATCCGCGGGCCGCAGCACATGTGCCGGCGGGGGCACCGGGTGCATGGCTTCGCGGGCCTGCTCTCGCGCCAGGCGCAGGATCGCCAATTCGGCGTCGGCATCGGGATAGCCGATGGTCACGTGCATGAGGAAGCGATCGAGCTGGGCTTCCGGCAGGGCGAAGGTGCCCTCCTGCTCGATCGGGTTCTGCGTGGCCATGACCATGAACAGGTCGGGCAGCGGCCAGGTACGGCGGCCAATGGTGATCTGGCGCTCGGCCATCGCTTCCAGCAACGCGGACTGCACCTTGGCCGGCGCGCGGTTGATTTCGTCGGCGAGGACGATGTTATGGAAGAGCGGGCCCCGCTCGAATTCGAAGCTACCGGTCTGCGGCCGGAAGATATCGGTACCGGTGAGATCCGCCGGAAGCAGGTCCGGAGTGAACTGGATCCGGTGGAAGTCCGCCTCGACGCGGGTCGCGAGGGCCTTGATCGCGGTGGTCTTGGCCAGGCCCGGCGCACCTTCGACGAGAAGGTGGCCGTCGGCCAGGAGGGCGATCAGCAGGCATTCGACCAGGTGCGGCTGACCGATGATGCCGCTGGACAGCTCCTCGCGCAGGCGGACGAACGCTTCCTGGAGGGGCGTCGTGGCAATCGGCAGCTCGGACATCGGCGATTCTCATACGGGTAGAGGGACGATGAGACCACAGCCGACGGGAGAAGTTTAGGGCCCCAAAAAAAAGGCGGCCCGAAGGCCGCCCCTTATCACTCGTTGCAATCGAACTTAACGCAGGGAATCGGAGAGGATTCGCGGCGTCACGAAGATCAGCAGCTCGGCCTTGTTGTTATCGCGTGTGGTACGGCGGAAGAGCACACCGAGGCCGGGGATGTCACCCAGACCCGGCACCTTGCTCGTCGTATTGTTCTTGGTGATCTCGTAGATACCGCCCAGGACCACCGTCTGACCGTTGTCGACCAGCACCGAGGTGTTGATCTCGCGGGTATCGATCGAGGGTACGAAGCCACCGCCCGGCGATGGGGTCTGGCTGGCCAGCGCATCCTTCTTGACGTTGATCTTCAGGTACACGCGGCTGTCGGCCGTGATCGTCGGGGTGACGCGCAGTTCGAGCACCGCGTCCTTGAACTGGACGGTCGCGTTCTGTGCACCGCCGCCCGAGCTCGATGCCTGGTAGGTCACATAGCCGATCTGGGTACCCTGCTTGATCACCGCTTCCTGCTGGTTGGCGGTAATGACGCGGGGGCTGGAGATCACTTCGCTGCGACCTTCAGTCTGTGCAGCGGAGAGCTCGAGGTCGACCATGTAGTTGGCGCCGAGGATCGCCAGGCCGATGCTGCCCGACGGGTTCGAGACCGGCAGGTTGACGTTGTAACCGCCCGGGTAGGTGAGCGTGTTGTTCGTCTGCGCACCGTTGTTCAGGTTGGCGACGTTGGTCACAAGACCGGTGGTACCAAGCTGCGTGCCGGTGCCGCTGGTGAGATCCGGCGTGGTACCGATGACCTGCCCGCTCGGATTCGTGCGAAACGCCTCCGCCCCCCAACGAACGCCCAGCGCGCGGGTGAACTGGTCGGTGGCGACCACGATGCGCGACTCGATCAGCACCTGCTGTACCGGACGGTCGAGCGTGCCGATCAGCTCGCGCAGGTCACGGATCTTGTCCGGCGTATCGTTGATGAGCAGGGTGTTCGTGCGGTCGTCGAACGAGACGCTGCCGCGACCGGAAAGGAAGCCCTTCGAGGCGTTGCTCGACGAACCGCCGCCCGTGCTCTGCATGCTGCCCTGGGTCAGCAGCTTCGCGATGTCTTCCGCCTTGCCGTAGCTGATCGGGATGTAGTCGGAGATCAGCTCGGCCGAGTCCTCGGCCTTCTGGCGCGCATCGGCGAGGCTCTGCTCGTAGTTGGCAAGTTCGGTCTGCGGGGCGATCCAGATCACGTTGCCGCTGCGGCGCTTGTCCAGGCCCTTGGCACGCAGGATCACGTCGAGTGCCTGGTCCCATGGGGTGTTGACCAGGCGCAGGGTGACACTACCGCCCACGCTGTCGGAGGCGACCAGGTTGAGCTTGGCTTCGTCGGCGATCAGCTGCAGGGCCGAACGTACCGGGATGTCCTGGAAGTTGAAGGTCAGGCGCGAACCCGAATACGTCGGATCCTGCCCCTTGGCGGCCTTACCGGTCGGCGCGGTCACTTTCTTCGCCGCCACTTCGATCACGTACTCGGTGCCGCTCTGGTAAGCCGAGGTCTCGACCTCGCCCTTGGTGCGGATGTCGAGGCGCGCACCACCCGGCGAGGCCTTCGATTCGATCGACTGGACCGGTGTGGCGAAGTCGAGCACGTCCAGGCGCTGGGCGAGCTTGGCGGGGAGGCTGGAACCGGCCAGGCTGACGATGACGTGATCGCCCTCCCGATGCATTTCCGGCGTCGTCGCCGTGCTACCGAGCGTCACCAGGACGCGACCTTCACCGTTCGGACCGCGGCGGAAATCGATGTTCGACACCGGCGTGCCGGCACTCGAGGGGAGCGCCTTGGTCGGGTCGGAAACGACAGCCGTCGTCGTCGTCGCACCGGTCGGACCGTTATTCACGGTGACGATGAGGTTCTTGCCCTCGGTACGCGTGCGGTAGGCCGATTCGCGGAACAACTCGACCGTGACGCGAGTGCGCCCACCGGCGGCGATCACGGAAACACCGGCCGTGGAACCCTTGCCGATGTCGATGTGACGGCTGCTGAAGGCGTTGGTCGTATCCGGCAGGTCGATCGCGATGCGTGGCGGATTGTTGGTCGTGAAGACCTTCGGATCCGGCGCGGTGTCGGAGAACGCGAGGGTCAGTTCGATGCGGCCCCCGGGCTGTGCGTCGTAGCTGACATTCTGCAGGGCGTTTGCCGCCGATGCGCTGCCGGCGAACACGCCAGTGAAAGCGAGCGTGGCACCGAGCACCCAGCGGCGCGCGCGAATGCGCGCGCTACCCGGCAGATGATGGAAGTTGGTCGTCATGTGCGTCATCCCCGAGTTCTTATTTTTCGCCGACCGCGATGCTTGCCGGACGCTCCATCCACCCGCCCTGGCCATTTGGCACCAGTTCGACCAGATCGATCCGATCCTCCCCGACGGCCGTTACACGACCGTAGGCCTGCCCCATGTATTCATTGCGGTGGATGCGATGGATCACCCCACCCGGATCTTTTACGAGTGCCTCGAGCGAGGAACCAGCACCGACCGTGCCAACCATCTTCAGGGTATCGAGCGAGAACATCTCGAGCGGCTCCTTGGGACGGTTTTCATCCGGTCGCGGCCCCGAAGCCACGTTCGTGTCCATCTCGGCCGTACTCGGGCTGAAGGGGTCACGAGCGCCCTGGTCCTGGTAAGCGAACGTCTCGAACGTGCGGATCACCGGGAGGACCGGAATCGGCTCTCCCTTCTTGTGCTTTTCGGCGTCGACCCACTCGCGCAGGTCGGACGTGCCCTTGGTGCAGCCGGCAAGCGCGAGGGCGGCGAACAACAGACCGGCCGCGGGGCGCCGCTTGATGTACGTGGCGTTCATCATTTGGCCCCCTGTGCCGGCGCGGCCTGGGCCGCGGTCTCGTCGTCTTCCAGATAGCGGTAGGTCTTGACCGTTCCCTGCAGGACGAGCTGACCGGAGCTGACACCGTTCTTGTCGGCAACCTTCGGCGACAACGAAACGTCGTGCAGCGTCAGGATGACGACGCGAGGCAGCGATGCCACGCCGCTGATGAACGTACCGAACTGATGGTAGGTACCGACCATGCGCAGCGTGATCGGCTTCTCGGCGTAGAAGTCCTTCGGCGTTTCCGGACCCGGCTGGAACAGCTCGGTCTCGATACCGGCGGCGAGTGCCGTCTGCGAGATGTCGATGAGCAGCTCGGGCATTTCCGTGCGGCTGGGCAGCTGGCGCAGCAAGGTACGCAGCATGTCCTGCATTTCGGTCAGCTGCTGCTCGAGGGCTTCCAGATTTGCCGATTTGGCCTGCTTGGTCGAGAACTCGGTCTTGAGCGACAGCTCCTTGCTTTCGGCCGAGGCGAGGTCGTCCTGCTGCGAGCTGATCTCGAAATACCAGCCGGCGAGCACGACGACGACGAACAGCAGGCCGGTAAAGAACAGCTTGATCGCCTTCGGCCAGCCGCCGACGTTATGGCGATCGAGGTTGCGCAGATCGTCGAAGAACTTCATGGCTTGGCTCCTGCCGTGGTGGCGGAAGCCGGACGCGGCGCTGCCACCGGAGCGGCAGCCGGGGCCGCGGCGGCGGATGTCGACGTAGCGGCCGGCTTGCCGACCATGGCTTTCGCCGCATCGACCAACGGCGCCGGGACGGTCGCCGCGGCCGGGGCGGCCGGGCCAGCGGTGCTGGAGGATCCCGCCGGCGCCGCATCAGGCGTATCGCCCGGATGGTTCAGGCGCACATCGAGGCCGAAGACGTAAGGCATCCGCGAGGCGTCGTGCGTGTTTTCGGTCTTGCGCAGGTCGGCATGGCCCATCCAGGGCGACGCTTCGATGTTGCGCATGTACTCGGCCACGCTGGAGTTGGACTGCGCCACGCCGTCGAGGGACATGGAATCGCCCGACTGCTTCATGCCCGCCAGGCGCGCGCTCGAGGGTATGGTCTTCACCAGTTCGTCGAACAGGTGAACCATCTGCGATCGGTTGGCCTGCAGCTGTTCGATGATCTGCTTGCGCTGGAGCAGGCCGGCACGGACCTTCTCGAGATCCTTGATCTTGGCGATGCGGTCGTCGAGCTGCTTGATCTCGCCCTGCAAGTAGGTGTTGCGCTCGTTCTGGTTGTCGATGCGCGCATCCATCCAGAACGACCAGGCGATCAGGACCACGAGGGCGGCGCCGAAGGCCATGCCGAGCTGGATGTAGAACTCACGTTCGCGCAGCTTGCGTCGTTCGGCGCGCCAGGGAAGCAGGTTGATATGTGCCATCAGTCGAAGCTCCTCATGGCGAGGCCGACGGCAATCATCAGCGCGGGCGCATCCTGGGCCAGGGTCTGTGCCTGGACACGGCTGGAAAGCGCCATGCGGGCCAGTGGGTTGGCGACGACGCAGGGCACGCCGAGCTGCTGTTCGAGCAACTCCGTGATCCCTTCGATCGAGGCGCAGCCGCCGGCCAGGACGACCTGGTCGACCCGGCTGTACTCGCTGCCGGCGAAGAAGAACTGGAGCAGGCGGCTCACCTGCTGGACCAGCGACTCCTTGAACGGCTCGAGGGCCTCCATCTCGTAGGACTCGGGCAGGCCACCCTTGCGTTTGGCCCGACCCGCTTCCTCGTAGGACAGGCCATAGCGACGCATGATCTCATCGGTGAGCTGCTTGCCGCCGAAGACCTGCTCGCGGGAGTAGATCGTCCGCTGGTTCTTCAGCACGGCCAGGGTGGTCATGGTCGCGCCGATATCGACGACGGCGACCAGGGCGTCCCGCGATACCGCCAGCTGGTCGGCGACCATGGCGAACGCGTTCTCCATGGCGAACGCCTCGACATCGACCACCCGGGCAGTGAGCCCGCCCAGGTCGAGCGCCGCGATGCGCATGTCCACGTTCTCGGTCCGCGAGGCGGCCAGGAGGATGTTGTTCATCTCCGGGTTGTCCCGAACGGGGCCTATAACTTCGAAATCGAGGCTAACTTCCTCGATCGGGTAGGGAATGTACTGGTTTGCCTCGACCTGGATCTGACCTTCGAGGTCATCCTCGGAGAGGTCGGCCGACATGGGAATGATGCGGGTGATCACGGCGGAGCCGGCCACGGCAGCCGCGCCGTGTTTGAGCTTGGATCCGGATCGGAGCAGTGCCCGCCGGATAGCCTCGCCCACCGCTTCGACCTCAACGATGTTCTTCTCGACGACGGCATTCGGCGGCAGCGGCTCGACTGCATAGTGTTCGACGCGGTAGCGCCCACCTGCCTGACTGAGCTGCAGCAACTTTACTGCGGTCGAACTGATGTCGACGCCGATCAAAGGCGCCGCCTTGGGTGTAAAGAGCCCCACGTTGTCCCCCTTCCCCGCGCCTTTGTCGGAATTGGTCTTCGGCGCGAAGGCATTAGATCTAAAACTTAACAGATTGGCAACGGCCGAAATCGCCCCTTACCGGCACTAATTCACAAATCCTGTCACTGGGTTAGCGAAAACCCCTCACCGCTGGTCGAGCATCCGCCAGCCCTTTGCCTCCCCGGCTTAGCTCTATACTCCGCCACGACCCACACGGCGGTGACCCCTTCCCCCTCCATGCGAATCCTCAAGCGTCTGCTGCGCATCGCGCTGTACCTCGCCCTCGCCGGCATCCTTTTCGTCGCTGGCGCCATTGGCGTGGCGTACTGGCTGCTCGCGCCGCGCCTACCCTCGGTCGCGGTCCTGCGCGACTATCACATGCAAGTTCCGCTCCGGGTACTTAGCTCGGACGGCCGGCTGATCGCCTCTTTCGGCGAAACCCGACGCATACCCGTGCACATAGCCGACGTGCCGGCACGTTTGAAGAACGCTGTCTTATCGGCAGAAGATGCCGATTTCTATAGCCACCCCGGCATCGACTGGCACGGCATCGCCCGCGCCGGCATCCACGTCATCGTCTCCGGGGGAGACAAAGGCCCCGGCGGCTCGACGATCACCCAGCAGGTGGCGCGTAATTTCTTCCTCAGCCCCGAAAAGCTGTACTCGCGCAAACTGACGGAAGTATTCATCGCCCTGCGCATGGAAAACGAGCTAACCAAGGACCAGATCCTCGAGCTCTACATCAACAAGATGTTCCTGGGTCACCGCTCGTACGGCCTTGCGGCCGCGGCGTCCTACTACTACGGCAAGACCCTCGACCAGCTGACCGTGGCCGAGAGCGCCACCCTGGCGTCGACCTTCCAGCTGCCTTCGGTGGTCAACCCACTGAACAATCCCAAGCGGATGATCGCCCGCCGCGACTGGGTGCTGGGCCAGATGCTCTCCAACCGTTTCATTACCCAGGCGGAATACGACGAGGCCATCAAGGAGCCGAACGACGCCTTCCCGCATGAGCAGCAGATCGAGGTGGATGCGCCTTATCTCGCCGAGATGGTGCGCCAGCAGGTACTCGAGAAATTGGGCAACGATGCGCTCACCGAGGGTTACGTGGTCCACACCACGGTACCCAGCGACAGCCAGGCGGCGGCCAACGACGCCCTCCGCGGACGCTTGTCGGCCTACGACCGTCGCCACGGCTACCGTGGGCCCGAGGGCCACGAGGAGCTCCCGGCCCAGGCCGGTCCCGAGGACTATGACCGCGTTCTCGCCGGCTACACGAGCGTGGCGGGCATGATGCCGGCGATCGTCACCGAGACCGGGGCGAAGGAGGCGACGGTGTACCTGTCCGCGAAGGAGACGGCGACGTTGAGCCTGGCATCGATCGCCTGGGCCCGTCCCTACGTGAACGAAGCTCGCGCGGGCGCCGCGCCGACGCGCGTCGACGCGGTCCTGAAGCGCGGGGACGTGATTCGCCTCATCCGCAGCGAAAAGGACGATATCGACGAAGACGCCAAGGCGGCGGACACCGCGAAGGCCACCACCGAGGCGAAGCCCGACCCAGGCAAGGGTGCTTGGCACCTCACCCAGATTCCCGCGGTACAGGCAGCCCTGGTCTCGGTCGACCCCGAGGACGGCGCCGTGCGCGCGCTCGTGGGCGGTTTCAGCTTCCTTCGTTCCAAGTTCAATCGTGCCGTGATGGCCGCCCGCCAGCCCGGCTCGAGCTTCAAGCCATACCTTTATTCGGCGGCGTTCGAGCGCGGCTTCACGCCCGCCTCGATCGTCAACGACGCGCCTGTCGCCTTCCCCGACCCGTCGCGTCCCGACGGCATGTGGACGCCCGCGAACGACGACAACAAATTCGACGGCCCGATGCGTCTGCGCGAAGCCCTGGTCAAGTCGAAGAACCTCGTCTCGGTGCGCCTGCTCGATGCCATCGGCGTGCGCTACGCTCGTGAGTACATCACGCGCTTCGGTTTCACGCCGGATGCCCTGCCGCAGAACCTGTCGCTCGCCTTGGGCACGGCTTCGGTCTCGCCGATGAGCATGGCGCGCGGCTACGCCGTGTTCGCCAACGGCGGCTATCTCGTCACGCCCTACTTCATCTCGCGCATCGACGATCGCGATGGCAATCCGGTCTATGTCGCCAATCCGGAGCGCGCCTGCGCGGATTGCCAGGAGCGCCTGCTCAATCCGACCCCGGCCGGCCCGCCGACCCAACCATCGACCGCCCTGATTCCGGCCAAGCCCGCCGTCGCCAGCAGTTCGGGCGGCAACGGGACGGGCGACGCGGTGCTCCCCGCCGATGCCCACGCCGACCAGGCGAAGGTGCCGAAACTGGCCCCGCACGTCATCGATGTCCGCAACGACTACCTCGTGACCTCGCTGATGCAGGACGTGATCAAGCGCGGCACCGGTTCGGCCGCGCGCGCGCTCGGCCGCGACGACATCGCCGGAAAGACTGGCTCGACCAACGACCATCGCGACGCCTGGTTCGTTGGCTTCAACGGCGATGTGTCGACTGCCGTCTGGGTGGGCTTCGACGACTTCAGCTCCCTCGGTCGCGGCGAGTTCGGCGCCAAGGCCGCCTTGCCGATCTGGATGGATTACATGGGCACGGTCCTGAAGGACAAGCCGTCGCATACCCTGGCGATGCCTCCCGGTATCGCGAACGTGCAGATCGATCCAGGCTCCGGCCTGCCGTCGCCCGGCGGGATGAGTGAAATCATGAAGGTCGAGGACGTCGATCGTCTTCGCGAACAGGCAGCACAAAAGCAGCAGGAGGAACAGCAGGACCACGCCTACGACATCTTCTGACGTACACATACACACCACACGGGGGTGAGTCATGGCACGAGGCGAGCATCACAAGATTCATGCACAGGACCGGACGCAGCGTCACCGCGCCCTTGTCGCCCAGGAAGCGGCGCGCCTGATGAGTGAACACGGCATTCGCGACTTTCACCACGCGAAGGTAAAGGCGGCCGAGCGACTCGGCATCGCCGACGCGCAGGCCCTGCCCCGCAACAACGAGATCGAGGATGCACTGCGCGAACACCAGCGCATCTTCAAGGCGGATTCCCAGCCCCAGGCACTCCGCCTTCGCCGCGAAGCAGCGGTCGAAGCGCTGCGCTTCCTGCGTGGATTCGACGCGCGCCTGGTAGGCGCCGTACTCGAGGGCACGGCCGACGAGCATTCGGCCGTCTGCCTGCATGTCTTCAGCGACGATCCCGAAGCACCGGCACTGTTCCTGCAGGAGCAAGGCATTCCGCTGGAGACGCAGACGCGTCGTTTGCGCTGGTCGGGCAACGAGCAGACCGAGCATCCGGTCTTGCTGTTCGGCGCGGACGGCATTCCGTTCGACCTCACCGTGCTCCCGCTGGATGCGCTACGCCAGGCGCCGCTGGATCGCGTCGATGAACGGCCGATGCGCCGGGCGACGGCGTCGATGGTGCAGGCACTGCTCGCCGAAGAAGACATCGCTGCGTTCGATGCCTCTGCCCTTGCCCGCTAGCGTGACCTTTGTGGGAGCCGCTTCAGCGGCGATAGCCAGGCTTCCGCAACCTGGGTTTCGCCGCTGAAGCGGCTCCCACACAAAGCGGCTCCTACACACAGCCGCTTCGGCACACGGCCGCTTCGGCACAAGGCGGCTTCGGCACACAGCGGCTTCGGCACAACGTCTTGCCCATAAAAAAACCCCGCTTTCGCGGGGTTTTTCTTCTTAGCGCTTGTCGCTCGGGGTGTAGTCGCGAACGTCGGCGCCGGTGTAGATCTGGCGGGGACGACCGATGCGGGCTCCCGGGGTTTCGTGCTGCTCGATCCAGTGCGAGATCCAGCCGGAGGTGCGCGCGATGGCGAACATCACGGTGAACATTTCGGTCGGAATGCCCAGGGCCTTGTAGATGATGCCCGAGTAGAAGTCGACGTTCGGGTAGAGCTTACGCTCGACGAAGTAGTCGTCCTTCAGGGCAGCCTCTTCCAGCTTCATGGCGACGTCGAGCAGCGGGTCGTTGACGCCGAGCTCCTCGAGCACCTTGTGGCACATCTCGCGGATGATCTTGGCGCGCGGATCGAAGTTCTTGTAGACGCGGTGACCGAAGCCCATCAGTCGGAAGGAGTCGTTCTTGTCCTTCGCGCGCTTGACGGCGGTCTCGACCTTGTCGGCCGTACCGATCTCTTCGAGCTGCTTGAGCACGGCCTCGTTCGCACCACCGTGGGCCGGGCCCCAGAGCGCGGTGATGCCGGCGGCGATCGACGCGTACGGGTTCGCACCGGTCGAACCGACCAGGCGTACCGTGGAGGTCGACGCATTCTGCTCGTGGTCGGCATGCAGGATGAAGAGCAGGTCGAGCGCCTTGGCGACGACCGGATTCAGTTCCAGCGGCTCGCTCGGCACTTCGAACATCATGTGCAGGAAGCGCGTGACGTACTCGAGGTTGTTGCGCGGATAACGCGTCGGCCAGCCGATCGAGTGACGGTAGATGGCGGCGGAGATCGTCGGCATCTTCGCGATGAGGCGGATGGCGGCGAGCTTGCGGTCTTCCGGATTATCGACGTCGAGCTTGTCGTGATAAAAGGCCGACAGCGAAGCGATCGAGCCGGCCAGCATGGCCATCGGATGCGCGTCGTGATTGAAGCCACGCAGGAAGAACTTGAGGTTCTCGTGCATCATCGAGTGATGCGTGATGTCGTGCTCGAACTTGGCGAATTCGGTCTTGTTCGGCAGTTCGCCGTTGAGCAGCAGGTACGACGTCTCGAGGAAGGTGGACTTCTCGGCGAGCTGCTCGATCGGGTATCCGCGGTACAGCAGGACGCCCTTGTCGCCATCGATATAGGTGATGGCGCTCTTGGTGCTGGCGGTGCTGCCGTAACCCGGATCGTAAGTGAAGTAACCGGTGTCCTTGTACAGCGTGCCGATGTCGACGCACTCGGCGCCGAGCGTGCCGCCGATAACCGGCAGTTCGCTTACGGGCTTGTTGGATTCATCGACCAATTTGACGGTTTTGGCGTCGGACACGGCGAGCTCCTCTTTCTCTCTGTTCCCGCTCCGCCAGGGGGTGGCGAAGCGTAGCGATGTTGGGAAAACGACCCCGGGGGAGAGGTGTCGTACCGGCCGCCGCGTGCGGCCGAAGTCCCCCATTATCGCACAGAGCCTATTCAAACGTCCGTTGGCTTGAGCCGGATTCGCGCACGCAAAAAGACACGGGGCAAGCCGTGGGCTCGCCCCGTGTCTGTCTATCCTCGCGAAACGCCACCCCGCAGGCGGCGCGCGGATGGAACCGGCTTACTTCTGGCCGTAGCGCTGACGGAACTTGTCGACGCGGCCGCCGACGTCCAGCGTCTTCTGCTTACCGGTGTAGAACGGGTGCGAGTGGCTCGAGATATCGAGCTTGATCACCGGGTATTCGTTACCGTCTTCCCACTTGACCGTTTCCTTGCTGGACATGGTCGACCGCGTGAGGAACGCGAAATCGGACGACAGGTCCTGGAAAACGACGGACTGGTACTTCGGATGGATGTTCTCTTTCATGGTCGTGACTCTGAGAATTAGCGGGGTGAAAAGAGCGGCATTGTAACCAGCGGGGTCGCCGACATCAAGTCAGGCCCTCTCGACCACCCAGGCCATCCTGGCTGGAATCAACGGGCGCCCAGGGCAGCGGCGATCAGCTCGGCGAACCGGCCCTGGTCCACTTCCAGCACGATCCGGGCGTTCGGCTTGCCGCCCAGGCGGTTGTGCCAGTCGACCACGGTGGCTCCACGGGTCAGCCGGCCGTCCAGCTCGATGGCGACGTGCCGGGTCTCGGCCCGGGTCACCATGCCCGGATCCAGCGCCACCGCCATGGCGAGCGCATCGGCGGCGATGAACCCCGTGCGCTCGTGCTCGGCATTGAACCGGCGCGCCGTCGCGAAAATTTTCTCGAAGAAGGAAGCCCGGGCGTCGCCGCCGGCCACCCAGCCCTCGTAGGTGGCGTCCGGAAAGGCATGCCGCACCGTCGCTTCCCAGTCGACCAGGTCGAACATCTCGAAGGCCTGGAAAACCACGTGCGCTGCCTCGGGGTCGAAACCGATGTTGAACTCGGCCGGGATCTTCCCGGTGTTGCCGTGCCCGGTCACTGCGCCACCCATGACGACGAGGCGCTTGACCCGCTCGGGCAGCGAAGGGTCGAGCCGAACCGCCAGGGCGAGATTGGTCAACGGGCCCAGGGCGACGAGGGTCAGCTCGCCGGGGCGCTCGCGGGTCAGCCGGATGAGGGCCAGCGCCGCATGCTCGGCCTCGACCGGATGCTTCGGTTCGGCAAAGCCGACGTCGCCGAAGCCATCGGCGCCATGGACGAACGCCGCATCCTCGTCCGGCGCCCTCACCAGCGGCGATGGGCAACCGCCGAATACCGGGGTGGCCGCACCGATCAGCTCGACCAGCGTGCGCGCGTTGCGAACCGTATGCCCCAGGCCGACGTTACCGGCCGCCACCGTGAGCGCGGTGACGTCGCCGTGCTCGTGGGCCATCAGGATGGCGAGGGCATCGTCCACGCCAGGGTCGGTATCGATCAACAACGAGGGTCGGGTCATCGCAGGTCAGGTCCGTGAACGGCCGGACAGCATAGCGCCGGCCGGCCGGTTCAGACAGCCTGTGCCGTCGCGCCGTCGACGCCTTCGAGCTCGAATCCGAGGTCTCGCGCCACCTGGATCACGCCCGCGCAGGCGGCGTCGAGCGCCGGGCTGCGCTGGGCGATGCGCGAACGCAGATCGAGGGTGCAGGCCAGGCCCATCTGGAGCAGATCCGCGTGGGCCACATGGAGCGTATCGGCCTGGGCCTGGGTAAGCAGGCCCACCGCACGCACCGCATCGATCAGCGTACTGCTCGCCGTCGTGTCGAGGATCGCCGGGAACTGCGCCGCGTGCGCGAGGACCAGCCCCTGCAGCACGAATTCGATATCGATGAGTGCGCCGATGCCCTGCTTGAGGTCGATGCGTAAGGCGTCCGAGCGATCGCGCTCGGCGCGCCAGCGGCGACGCATCGCGCTGACCTCGGCGACCACGCGCGCGGCGTCGCGCGGCGCCGACAGGATATCGCGTCGGATATCGGCGAGGACGCCGCCCAGCCGCACATCGCCGGCGACCGGCCGCGCCCGCAGCAGCGCCTGATGCTCCCACGTCCAGGCGCGGTCGCGCTGGTAAGCCTCGAAGGCGTCCGCGCTGGCGACCAGCAAGCCTTTCGAGCCATCGGGCCGCAAGCGGGTATCGACGTCGTACAACTTGCCGGCATGCGTCTGCGCACTGAGCCAGTGCATCACACGCTGGGCGAGGCGCTGGTACCAGCGCGTACCATCGACCGGTCGCGCACCGTCGCTCATCGCATTGGCGAGCTTGCCGTCGTAGACGAAAACGAGGTCGAGGTCCGAGGCGAAGCCGAGCTCTTCGCCGCCAAGGCTGCCGTAGCCCAGCACGGTGAATCCACCGCCATCGCCCGGCAAGCGCCCGTGCTGCGCGGTGAGTTCGCGCGTCGCCAGCGCCAGCACGGCGGCGACCACGGCCTCGGCAAGGCCGGCGAGTCGCCGCGCGGTAGCGGGTGCGTCGGCGCGACCGTCGTTGAACGCCAGGCCAAGCCGGAACGCGATGCTCGAACGAAACTCGTTGAGGCGCTCGAGCTCGCGCTCGGCATCGCGCTCATCCAACGTGCCCAGCGTGCGTGCGATCTCGGCCGAGATATCGGCACGCTTCAAGGGCAACTGGTCGATGCGTGGATCGAGCACGTCGTCCAGCAACAGCGGCTGCGCGATCACGCGCTCGGCAAGGAAGGCGCTATCGGAGAAAACGCCGGCGACACGGCGCCGCGCATTGGGCTGCTCGTCGAGCAGCGCGAGATACGACGATCGCCGCGCCACCGCCTGCACCAGGCGCACCATGCGGAGCAGGCTGGCGGAGGGCGACGTGCTCGCGCGGGCGGCGCCGATGAGTTGGGGCATCAGGCGCTCGAGGCGTTCGCTGGAACGCGCGGACATCGAACGCACCGCGGCGGCTTGCGGAAGTTTCGTCAGCTGCTCGAGGGCGTCCGCGCCGCCGGCGAAACCCGAAGCTTCCAGTGTGGCCGCACTCAATGAACCGTCGCGCGCAGCCGTCCACAACGCCATATCGGCGACCGGCGCCGTGGCGGTCTGCCCGGCTTCGGGTACGAGCACGGCGGCAAATTCGGCGGACACCGCCGCGCGATGGGTAGCGAGTTCCACCGCCAACGCGTCCCAGGAGGGATAGTCCAGGCCGAGCGCCAGCCTTTCGCGGGAGAGTTCGTCGTCGGGGATATCGTGCGTCTGTGCATCGCGCAGCATCTGCACGCGATTCTCCAGACGGCGCAGGAACAGGTACGCCGTGCGCAGAAGCTTTGCGCGCGCGGCCGGAATGTAGCCGCGTGCCTCGCAAGCGCGCAACGCCGGCAGCAGACCGCGTACGCGCAGGGCGGGATCGCGGCCACCGCGGATCATCTGGGTCAACTGGACGACGAATTCGATTTCGCGAATGCCGCCGGGGCCAAGCTTGAGATTGCCGGCGAGATCCTTGCGCGCGACCTCGGCGTCGATGAGCGACTTCATCTCGCGCAGACCGGCAAAGGCGGTGTAGTCGAGGTAGCGCCGGTAGACGAACGGACGAAGCATGTCCTGGAGCTCGCGGCCGGCGGTGCGATCGCCGGCGACCGGGCGCGCCTTGATCCATGCGTAGCGCTCCCAGTCGCGACCTTCGCGCTGGTAGTACTGTTCCATCGCCGCGAATGGCAGGGCGAGGCGTCCGGCGTTGCCGAACGGACGCAGCCGCAGATCGACGCGCGCGCAGATGCCGTCGACGGTCGGCTCGGCGAGAAGTCGCACCAACTGACGCGCCTCGCGAATGAAGTACTCGCCGTTGTCGAGGGAGCGGGTGCCGTCGGTGTCGCCAGCGGATGCATAGGCGAGGATCAGATCGATATCCGACGAAAAATTCAGTTCGTTCCCGCCCAGCTTTCCGAAACCGATCACCACCATGCGCTGCTCGACGCCGGCGCCGTCGCGCGGACGGCCGAAGCGGGCGTGCAACGAATTCTCGGACCAGCGCAGTGCGGCACTCAGGAGGGTTTCATAGAGTGCGCTCGTCGAGGCCAACGTTTCGTCGATATCGTCCAGCCCGTTGACGTCGCGAAACACCAGACGCACGGCCTCGGCGTGACGAAACCGCCGCAGGATGGCCATGCAGCGCTCCTCGTCCGCCGGCAGGTCGAGCAGGCCGCCGCGTGTCGCCGCATCGGCCGTTGCACGCAGACGTTCCAGCCCGGCGGGTGCGAGCAACTCCGGTTGTCGGCGAAACACGTCGAAGGCGAAGTCGGACGCGAGCAAGGTGCGCCGGATGCGCTCGGCCACTCCGGCGTCGTCGTGAACAGGGATGCGAGCCGCCCGGCATGCCGCCATCACGTCGGCATAACGATGGTCGATGAGTGCGCGTAGTTCGGGGCTTTCGCGCGGAGCCGGCGTGGAGGCATTCATGAGGTGGCCATTGTGCCTGAAGCGGCAACTTGCGAAGAATCGTAGAAAAGTCCATTACTTCCGCTGACAACCGATTCATGTCGGTTCCGTTACAGTCCTTACCCCCCATCGGGATCTGGACGCGGACGTCGGCTCATATGACCAGCGAATCGAAAACCTGGCGCCACCGCGCGGGACGCATCGCGCTCCCGGTCGTGACGGCACTGATGTTCATCCTCTTCACCGGTTTCATCGACGGCAACCCCGGCGTGGGCACGGACCAGTGGATGACACGTCCGGGCCACCTGATCGCCAATGCCATGCCCGGCCTGATGCTGGCCAGTCTCCTGCTCACGCTCACCCGCCGCACCTGGTTGTCGTTCGGCATCGCCTTTCTTGCCCAGGGCGTCGTGTTCGCGATCAGCGCGATCAAGGTGAAGAACCTCGGTACGCCGCTACTGCCGGCCGACTTCGGCCTGATCGGCCAGCTGAGCAACGGCGGTCTCTCGTTGCTGTCGGGCTATCTGCCGCGACAGGCCGGTCCCTACCTGGCCATCGGCGCCCTGATTGCCATGGTCGTACTCCTCGTACGTTTCGAGCCACCGGTTTTCGCGCGCCATACCTATGGACGCCGGATCGTCGCGACCTTCGCCCTCGGCGCCCTCTTCGTCACCTTGTTCGCGGGTACGCCGGGCTGGGCGAAAATCTACAACGGCCAGCGCCTTGGCATGATGCCTTGGTCGCCTTCGGAGAACGCCGGATACAACGGCGTCGTATCCAACCTGATGCAGTTCCACCTGCAGGCATCGCGCAACAAACCCAAGGACGATCCCAAGGCCGCGCTCCAGCTCATCGGCGACAACGACGCCGCGTTGCGCGAGCACATGGCGCGGGCGGCTGAGCATACGCGGCAGCGGCCGGATATCGTGATCATCCAGAGTGAATCGTTCTTCGACCCATCCGCGGTGAACGGCTACGACGAGGACCTCGCGCCCAACCTGCACCGCCTCACGCAAGAAGGCAGCGGCGGCGGCCTGCATGTGCCTACCTTCGGCGGCGGCACCATTCGCACCGAGTTCGAAGTGCTCACCGGCCTCTCGCTGCGTTACTTCGGCAACATGCGCTATCCCTACCTGGACCTGCACAACCAGGTGGTACCCAGCATGGTTCGCGCACTGCGCTCGCACGGGTACGAAACCGTCGCCCTGCATGGCCACAATCCGAACTTCTGGAACCGTCCGGCCGCCTTCAAGGCCATCGGCTTCGATCGCTTCGTCTCGCGCACGGGCTTCCCTGCGGATGCGAAGAACGACGGCACCTACATGGCCGACAGCGCGATGACGGACGAGATCATGGCGCAGTTGCCGGATGCCGGGCCGTCCCGCCTCGTGTTCGCGATCAGTATCGAAGCGCATGGGCCCTACGATGGCTCCGACAACACGAATGTCGCCGAACGCGATGCCATACCCGTCCCCGCCGGCGTGGAGGGCAAGGACAAGCTCGAATGGCAGAACTACGTCTATCACATGCATCACGCGGACGCCGAGCTCGGACGCCTTGCCGACCTGCTGGCCAAGCGCGAGCGCCCGACCATCCTCCTGTTCTACGGCGACCACCTTCCGGCACTGACCAACACGTACAACCACGCGGGTTTTCGCGACGGCCAGTCCTTCGATACACAGATGGTTCCCTGGGTACTGATCGACGCCCATGGCGACGGCCCGCCGCCGGTGCATGGCGATATGGCCTCATGGATGCTTCCAGGCCTCGTGCTCGAACGCGCCGGCATTCACGACGATGCGTATTTCGCCCTCACCCAGGTGCTCGGCAGCCAGCTCGCTTCACTCACCCGCTCCCCGGACGCCAACGCCGCCCCTGAAGACGCGGGCACGAAGCAGACCGACGCCGCCATGGGCAACGTCGCCCTGCTCCGCCTGACGAACAAGCTCGATCCCCTTCTCGCACGTTATGCGTTGCCCGACGCCGGCATCGACGTGGCGCGACAGCCTGGCGGCGCGGAACGCAACGCGGAGTCTGGCGCCGGTCAGTAGGAAAAACGCACTCCGGCGCAAAATATAAGGGGCTTCGCGGATTACCGGGGGCGGGCGTTCGGCATGCCGGGCCTTCGTTCGCACCTTGCGCCTCGCTCGCCTTCGGCTTCGCGGGCTCGGCTGCGCCATCGCTTTGTACACTTGGGCGTTTCGCGGGGAGACCTTGGCGCCCACCCTCGCTGCTCAGACAGGTCCTCCGCGTTCGGTGCGGAAGGCCGCTGCGCGGCCCATGGTTCTATATGGCCTACGGCCGCTCACTTGTGCGGAACTCGCCTCGAGGGTGGACGCCAA